>CAVRXG010000001.1:0-633623 GCA_963725115.1 uncultured Acidobacteriaceae bacterium
CACCAAGCCGAGGCTCTCGCCGCCGAAGTCATGATGGGCGTGCCCGACCGGTTGCCTTGCTACCAAACGCTGGGTGACCTTTGGCTCGACTTCGACAATGTGGCCGCCGATATCACGAACTATCGCCTCGAACTCGATCTCGATCAAGCCGTCGTGACCACTCGCTTCAATGCGGCCGGCGCAAAGTGGAAGCGCGAGGTTTTCAGCTCCGCGCCGCGCAATGTAATCGTCGCGCGAATCGAGTGCACTCGCATCCCATCTCGCTTACCGTCCGCCTCGATCGCCCTGCGCACAGTGAGACCGCCGCACTCGGCAACGATCGCCTGGTGATGACCGGCGCAGCGCGTCCCGTCAAGCCCACCACCGATCCGGCAACGCAGGAGCGCCAGGTCGGCGTCGCATTCCGCGCCGAGGTTAAGGCCATCCTCGAAGGCGGCTCAGTTCAAGCCGCGGGCAATAACGCTCCGCATCGAAAACGCTCGCGCCGTCACGCTGCTCATCACAGCCGCCACCGATTTCCGTGAACACGATGCCGCCGGAATGGCCGCCGCTTGTGCACGCAATCTTCGCTCCGCAGCCACGCGCTCCTACAACCAACTCCGCGCGGAGCACGTCGCCGACTATCGCCGTTACGCAAGCCGCGCCAATCTTCGCCTTCTTGACGGTCCTGACCCGCTGCGCGATCTCGCCACCGACAAGCGCATGGAGCGCATCAAGAACGGCGACCCAAACGCGAGCCCAGGTGCGAGTTTCGACGCGGGCCTCATCGCCACATACTTTCAGTTCGGCCGCTACATGCTCATCAGCAGCAGTCGTCCGGGAACTTTGCCGGCCAACCTGCAAGGCATCTGGAACGAGAGCCTCGATCCGCCGTGGGGATCGAAATTCACCGTCAACATCAACGCCGAAATGAATTACTGGATGGCCGAATCGGCAAATCTCGCCGATCTGCACATGCAGCTTTTCGACCTGCTCGATTCAACGCGCGCAGCCGGCTCCGAAACGGCGCGCAAATACTTTAACGCGCGCGGATTCCTCGTGAATCACAACACCGACATCTGGGGTGACTCCATCCCCGTCGACCATGTGCAAGCGGGAGTCTGGCCCATGGGCGCGGCGTGGCTTTCGCTGCATCTCTTCTCGCATTACGCCTACAGCATGGACACAACTTTCCTGCGCGATCGCGCCTATCCGCGACTGAAAGAGATCGCCGAGTTTTTCCTCGATTATCTTGTTCCAGGGCCGGACGGCACACTTCTCAGCGGGCCGAGCCAATCGCCGGAAAACAAATACAAACTGCCCGACGGCACAACGGCTTCGCTCTGCATGTCTCCGGCAATGGATACCGAAATCATCCGCGCCGTTTTTGACCGCGTCTCGCGCTCGAGCAAAATTCTCGGCGTCGATGACGCTCTTCGCGCGCAGGTTGAGGCCGCGGCCAAACACCTGCCGCCTTTCAAGATCGGCAAGACCGGCGCACTGCAGGAGTGGAACGAAGACTACGACGAGACCGAGCCCGGCCATCGGCACATCTCGCATCTCTTCGCGCTTTACCCTGACCATCAAATCACGCTGCGCGAAACTCCCGAGCTTGCGCAAGCAGCGCGCGCAACGCTCGAGCGCCGTCTCGCCAATGGCGGTGGCAGCACTGGCTGGAGCCGCGCGTGGATTGTCAACTGTTGGGCGCGTCTGGAGGATGGCGAAGCTGCTTACGCCAGCTTGCTGGCGCTGCTTCGCAACTCCACTCGCCCAAATCTTTTTGATATTTGCGGCACCAAGGCCAATTCGCCGTTTCAGATTGACGGAAATCTGGGCGGCACTGCCGGCATCATCGAGATGCTGCTACAGAGCCATGGTGGAGTGGTGCGTCTTCTGCCGGCGCTTCCATCTGCGTGGCCCATCGGCAGCTTCAGCGGTCTGCGCGCGCGCGGCGGCCTTGAAGTCGACTGCGCGTGGCGCAATGGCAAAGCCACCGCTGCCACTCTGCGCCCGAGCGTCGCCGGCCGCATCTCTCTCGCTGCCCCAGCCGGCCAGCGCGTTCTGCGCGTCATCCAAGCGGAACAGGAAATACCCTTCCGTTCAATCGACGAGCGCACTGTAGAAATTCAACTGCAAGCAGGCGCGGCGATTCGCGTCCTATTCTCGTAGCGCCGACTACTTGTTGCGCCAATTTCTCGCGGAGCCGGCGCGAGTCTGAACTTTAGTGATGGCCGCTGCTGCTTCCGCCGCCACCACCACCGCCGCCGCCGTGGGAGCCACCACCTCCACCGCCACCACCACCGCCACGGCTGGGATGCGATCCACCTCCACCACCACCGCCGGAAGATCCTCCGCTTGGGTGTGGAGAACCTCCACCAGACGAGCCGCCGCTCGAAGGATGGTTAGCCGGCGCGCTGCTTGAAGGGCTCGGCCGCGATGAGTTCGGGACCGTGGTTTTGCGTCGACGAGTTCCGGTAAGTCGGCTCTTCGACTGGAGTCTGGGGGGTGTGCTGCCGTAACTGGGCCGGTTCGGCTCTGTGGGTTCCTGCGGTACGGGCCGGTTGACGTTGTAACCGGGCCGGCTGGGAGTCGCTGGCCTGTCGTTCGGAATCGTCCCCTGATTCTCCGGCTGTGGCTGATTTCTGCTCGTCGTTGAAGGAGCATGCACAAAGACCGGCCGCGATGGCAATGGACGCAGCGCCACCACCGTACTGCCTCCGATGGTCACCGGCGTGTTCCTGTTTCGCGCCGGAAGCGGGGATCCGGCGATCACCGGGGTGTGGTTGACGGCGATCATTGCAATCGGCCTGCCGCCGACGGGACGATGCGGCAAGATCGGCCGCGGAATCACTCTGTAGCCGGGAGGCAGAGCGCCGAACCTCGGGCCGCCGTAGAAACCCAATCCCCACCACGGCGAACAGCCGCCCAGTCCCCGGCGCCCATCCCCATCCGAAATTGTTGTAGAAGTTCCACGCTCCGCACTGGAACGGCATATAGCCCCACGGGTATCCCGACACCCAGAGGTAGCCATAGCCCGGAGTCCACATCCAGTTCCCGTAGCCGTAGGGATCGAAGGCCGCGCTCGCTGCCTCGTAAGGCGACCAGACGTAGCCCTGGCCCGGCACGTCGTACCAGTTGCCGTTGGCGTCCAGATCGTTCCACGCCGGATTCTGGCTTTCACCCAGGTTGGCTGAGGCGGGAGTTGTGACGCTGCCTCGGCGGTCATCGCCTGATCGCGATCGGAGTTCCACGCATCCCATGAGTCCGGCTCGATCGATTCAGCAAGCTGATAAGTTGGCCGGGCTTGGCGCCGTTCAGCGCAATGCTTTCGCCGCCGTGCAGGTCAGTCGCGACATTTCCGCCGCCGGATTCCAGATGCGCGTTCCCCGAGAAGACGGCCACCTGGCCGGGAGGGTTGTCCATGCCGACGCGAAGCACAGTAAAGCCGCTCGTGGTGACCTGTGAGTCGCCGAATTGCACGCTCATCTGGCCCGCCTGGCCTCCGCCCTGGAACTCGAAGTAAGCCAGGCCGCTGTTGAGCACCAGCACGGCATTCGCCGTCGTTCCGGCTCCCTGAAGCACCTGCAGCGTCAGCGAACTGTCCGGAGAGAGCCGCGCCACGCTGCCGTCTTCAAACTGAATCTCGGCCTTGCCACTGTCGGCCGTCGTCAGTTGCATGCCTTCGAGCAGCGGCGTATTGGCCACGGCCTGCTGGGCCAGCACCTGTCCGCCCTGCGAAAGCGTCACCTGGCCGTCCACATAGCTCAGCCGCACCGCGCGTCCGGCTGCCCCGGTCCTGGCCGGCACCTGGCCCGGTGCCGGCGCTTGATCTTGCGCTCGCAGCACCGAGCCGAAAGACACCACATCCGAGGGCCATCGCCACCAGCCCCAGCACCCATCTGCGATTCATCTTGAGATTCATGGCGCCCCGCCTTTCCTATCGCCTTCCGGCGACCACCCCAAACTATCGGGAGCCCTGCATTAATTGGACACATTCCGAGCCCGAAAAGTCGCCTTAACCCAAACATTTACCCTCAAGCTTTATGTCGTCGCATGCGCCAGCAAGTCTCTGGCCTGCTTTCTCACCCGTTCCAGGACCTCGTCGTCCTGGGCCAGCCGCTCCAGAATGTCGCGAATGGCGTAGACCTGCTGCGCCCGCCCGTCCTCGACGGCCTCGGTAAAGTACTCCATCTCCTGGTCCAGCCCCAGCCGGTCGTGTTGCAGCAGCACCTCAAGGCGCGCGCCCTCGAGAATTGTCTCGCGCCACCGCCTGCATGGATTCGCCGAGCGTCTGGATCTCCTTGTCGCGCGAATAGTTGAAGGTGCAGGATCCCTGACCTGCGGGTCCAGTGTAAGTGAAGGTCTTCCAACCCTCGAAAGCGACCTTCAAATGGCTTTCGCAAGGCACGTTGAACCATTGGTGATGCTCGGCGGCGTCAAAGACGCGTCCCGCAAACTCCTTGCTCAGCTGAATATCGCGATCGACGCTGGGCGCTTCAATCACCTTCATGCCGGCATTGGGAGTCTTTTTCGCCTGGGAACGGAAATGGCCGCTGCCATCGGCGTGCAGGATCAGCGTCCATTGCGGGGGCGACAACCCGGGATTGGAGAAGTCCACCTGGACGATGGGAACTGCCGGAGGAGGATCTGCCGGAGGCGCGGCCTCGAGTCGTGACGCCCTGGATTGCGCACCAACCGCAAGGGCTGTCGCCAGAAGCCAGCAGTTCCTCATCGCCTGGCCCCTTGCAGCGCGAGCGTCTGCGCAGTGTGAATGTGGCAGATGGCGATGGCCAGCGCATCGGCCGCGTCAGGCGGCTCCGGCAACTCGGCCAGAGCTCAGCAGCCGCGCCACCATGAACTGCACCTGCTCCTTTTTCGCCAGCCCGTAGCCGACCACGCTGGATTTGATCTTCAAGGGCGCGTACTCCGCCAGAGGAAGTCCCAGCCGCGCCGCCGCCAGCAGCGCCACGCCGCGCACCTGCCCCAGTTTCAGCGCCGACTTGGCGTTGACGGAGTAGAAGACTTCCTCGATGGCAACGGCGTCGGGCCGCCAGCGCTCCAACTCGACCGTCAACTCCCTGAAAACCTGGTCGAGGCGCGCCGGCAGGGCTTGGGTCTTCGTCAGGCGAATGGCTCCCATCGCCCGGAACTGGAGGGCTTCGTCTCGCGGACCATCGCCCGAGTCCACCACGCCAAATCCCGTGATTTCCGTGCCGCAATCGATCCCGAAAACCCGCATCGGGTCCAAGTGTACCGCAGAGTGCAACTCAAATCGGCGGGGCGCACCTCAAGTATTGGCAGGATCGGCCGATAAAGCTCTCGGGAACTCCTCGATCACCGCACAACAGAGCTAACACGTTTGTGCCATCGGAAAACGAAGTAACAATTCCGGAGCTGGGGCATCCAACTCTCATAGCAACTTTGGTTCGTTTACAAAAGTTTCATCGTAGGGAAACTAAACGCCGTTTCAAGTGTCGGTACTTTTAGAGAAACAGAGTTCGCGCGCCCGGAGGGTAGCGATGGGCAGGATTCCGGCAGCGGCAAAACGCAAAGCGGTTCTTTGGCTGAGCCTCGGCATTTCGCCTCGACGGCTGGCATTGACGCTCGCGCTCGGATTCGCAGTCGGCTGCATTCCTGTGATCGGGATTCCCACGGTTTTGTGCGCCGGGCTGGCTCTCGCTCTGCGTCTGAATCAGCCGGCGATTCAAGCTGCAAATTATGCCGCCATGCCGCTGCAGTTTGCGCTCATCGTTCCCTTTGTGCGGCTGGGCGGTTGGATCACGTCGTCGCCCGTCTCCGCCAAATCAACGAGCTTTCTGGTTCCTCGCGCGCTCGAGCACTTCTCGGCTATCAACTTCGCCTCCCGCATGAGCGGAATGGCCGGCCAGGCGTTGCTGGCCTGGCTGGTAGCTGCCATTCCGGCAGTCATGCTGATGACGCTGGCGTTCAATCTGCTGCTGCGCCGCATTCCCGTCCTGAAAGCCGCTGAAGCCGGCGACTGAGCGCTCGGATCAATTCCTGATTTTGTGGAATCGGACCAAATACTCGGCTAAAGTTGAATTAGTTTCTCAGGCGGCGTTCCACTAGCAATACCGAGCCCCTATCGGGATGATGACCCGGTAGGGCTTCTTCATTTCAGGGCCGGGGTTCTTGCCCTTGTCTTTTTTGCGCCCTTAGGAATGCTGCGCTACTTCCCCGCGTACGGATCCGCCACCGGCTGCGCGCTGTCGATCCACGCTGTGTAGATCATGTCGCGCAACATGCTGGCTCCAGCTGCCAGGCGCGCGGCGGTAAAGTCCCGCGACTCGGGTGTGCCCGCGCCAATAAACGCTCCCGCCTTATCAAACTGATACACCTGCTCGACGTAAGTCGCCGTGTGGCGCAGATACGCAACGTAGGCGTCGAACATGTCGCCTTGAATCACCTTGGGCGGCAGTCATTTTGGCCTGCACTTCGGGCGCGTGCATGTTGGCGGCGACAAACGGTCCCTCAAACTGGTGGTGAATCTGATGGCCGGTCGTGTAGCCATGAGGATTGGGTCCAACCCAGCCGTTGTACTGCACGGTGACGTGGAGCGGCTGCGAGCCGTCGCCGACATAATGCCCGAGCCAGCCGGCATAGAAGATGATTGCCGCTTCCACCGCTTTGGTGTCCTGGCCGCCGGCCGAAAGAAAGCGGTACTGGCGCATGGCGGCCTTCAGACGTTCCCACACTTCGTCGGTCTCCCAGGGCTGAAGGCCGATCTTTTCCGGCCGCTGGCCGGCTGCAAAAACCATGGCCTCGAAAGTCGAAGCGCTTGTGCGGCAGCGGACCGAGCGCGTCGGCGAGTTCGAGGTCGATGAAGTGCTCCGGCGCCTGCGCGGCAGCCAATTCCGGCTCAGCGGGCGAACGCCAGCGGTCGGGCTCCGGGCCGAGGTACTCGATTTCGTCGATCGCTGCCGGCGTTCGCAGAAACGCGGGCACATCGGCCGGCAGCGTGGAAGCGGCCAGCCGGTTGATCATGGTATGGCCGTCGTGTTCCCATGCGTCGAGCGGACGGCGTCGTGACCATCAGACAAAACATTCCAACTGCGGGAGCGGCGAAACGAAGCAGGCGGGTAACGAGAACGTCAGATGCAACATGCAGCCAGTATAAAGCGCGCCGTGACAGAAGGATGCAGGTGAGCGCCGCCGAAGCAGATGCCGCGCCGCGACCCGGGCCGATAACGAGATCGAGCCGATGGAAACTAGAGACTTTTCGACGCCGGTAACTGGAATGCTTCGCTCTAGTTACCAACGGGCGGATTTGCATAGAGAGTCTGAAATCAAACGCATATACTACCTGCACATCGCGCTGCGTGCGGCGTATGGCCTTTCGCATGGCCGGGACGCGGCGACGAACCGATGCTGGGGAAACATCGCAGAAATTTTGACTATGCCCCGGGATGAGACGCATGGCGGCCGGAGCACGGGCGCCAGTTTTGGTATTGCGCAATGTCGAGTCGGGCGTTGCCAGGGGAGCGAGCGCCGATGAGCGAACGGCCAGAAGGAATGAGCGAGCAACCGCAGCCAGCGCCAGCGGCGCTCGGCGGGTTTTCGCTACTCTGGCTGATTCTGCCCTTCTCCATTCTTGCTGTTTCAGTTGGAGCTGCGCTGGCTCGCCAGTTTCCCCGTTTTCATTGGGAATCGCTGCCGGTGGTTGCAGCCATATTGGCCACGGCGCTGTTCGCTCTGCTGTTGAATCGGCGATTGCTCCGCGCTGGGTCCGTTCCAGGTGCGGAGCCGATCGGCGAAGGACTGCGGCAACTGCTGGACTCGGCCGGTCCGGGAGTGGTGGCGTTGGATCTGAGCGGCAGGCTGATCTATTGCAATCCCGCGGCCGAGCGCATGCTGGGCTACCGCGCAACCGAGTTGGCGGAACAGTGGGAAACCGTTGAGCTTCTTGCGCCCGGCGAAGCGGAACGTCTGGTGGCCGAGATGCAGAAGCTGTGCCGTGTGGTTCGACCGCGCGGCAACCACGCGGGATGAACGCAGAGCAGCATATTTGGAGTGCGTTCGCAGCCTGTCCCCCAGCATGGTGCCGAGCTTTGACGCCAAGGTGCGCCGCAAAGACGGTGTGCATATCCCGGTGATGCTGCATATCTCTGCGCTACGCGACGCCGAGGGCGAGCTGACGGGCATGGTGGCCGTGGCCGTCGACCAGAGCGAGAACCTGCACCGCGACCACGCGCAACGCGAGTCGCAGGAGCGGTATCGCGACCTGTTTGAGCACTCCAGCGAGATGATCGCGACGCTGAGCCCCGCGGGACAGTTTCTCTATGCCAATCCGGCGTGGAAGCGGTGCTTTGGATTGGAGCAGACAGCGCTGCTCGATCTCCGTTCCTTCGAGGATCTGTTTTCAGACGGCGTGAAGAGCGAAGTGGCCGCGCTTTTTCGCCGCGCTCTCGATGGCGAGTTGGTGGAGCGTATTCCGCTGAGCCACCATACTCCGGATGGGCGCGCGCTGGAACTGGAGTTGAGCCTGAGCCGTCGTCAAAAGACCGGCGTTCCGCTGGCGGTGCGATGCCTGATGCGCGATGTGACTCAGCAGAAGCATCGCGAGAATCGGCTGGCTCTGCAATTAGCTGTGAGCCAGATCGTGGGGGAAAACGCATCGGGCGAGTCAGCGGGCATGCGCGTTCTGGAGGCGCTGTGTATCTCGCAGGGATGGGATGTGGCCATCGAATGGGTGGTCGGCGCCGATCAGAAGCAGCTGGAATTCGGAACTGCTTGGGGAGTTCCGGGCCGTCACGCGGAGACGCTGATTCAACGCAGCATGGGTCTTCACCCGACGGGCGCGCTTGAGTTGCCGGACCGTGCCTGGATTGAGGGACGGGCGATTTGGGTCACCGACCTGGCCGGCGCACCGATTACCGAACGCGTAACCGCCGCAATGAGCCAGGACATGATCTCAGGCTGGGCGGTGCCGGTGCGCGCAGGCAGCAAGGTGCTGGCGGTGCTGGAATTCTATTGCCACTACCGGCTGCGCGAGGATCGCGAGGCCATGGCCGCGATAGAAACTGCGGCAGCTTCGCTGGGCCAGTTGCTGGCGCGAACGCAGGAACATGGGCGGGCTGAAGAACTGAGCCGCCAGCAGGAGATTCTGCTGGATGCTGTCGCTGACGGGATTTGCGGACTCGACCGCGCAGGGCAAAGTGACTTTTGCCAATCCCGCGGCTGCCCGGCTGCTGGGCGCGCCCGTGGACGCGCTGATTGACAAGCCTGTGCATGAGCTTTTGCACGGCGCCGCAGATGCGGATCACGAATGCGGCAAAGACTGCCCGCTGCGCAGCGCCGCGGCACAAATCGGTGGCGCGGCCGGCGAGGCCACAGTTTTCCGCGCCGACGGCAGTAGCTTCCCTGCCGAGTATGCTCTTACGCCCATTCGCGCGCAGGGACGTTTTCCGGGCTCGGTGCTGAGCTTCCGCGACATCAGCCAGCGTTACGCTCTCGACCGGATGAAGGATGAATTCATTTCTACAGTCAGCCACGAGCTGCGCACTCCGCTCACCTCCATTCGCGGAGCTCTGGGATTGCTCAGTTCCGGAATTCTCGGCGAGGCCAACGAGAAGGCCACCAACCTGCTGCGCATCGCGCTCACCAATTCTGACCGGCTGGTTCGCCTCATCAACGACATTCTCGATCTGGAGCGGATCCAGAGCGGGCGCGAACCGCTCGCCTTCCGCGGCGTGCAGTTGGCCGATGTCGTAAAGCAGGCCATCGAAGACATGCAGCCCATGGCCGATGCCGCGGGCGTGCAACTGATCCACGACTCCACCAAGGTAGAGATTTCCGGCGAGCCCGATCGCCTGCTTCAGGTCGTGACCAATCTGCTCTCCAATGCCGTCAAATTTTCGCCGCCAAATTCACCGGTGAGCGTGATGCTGCGGCCGGGCGTCACGGGCGTGATTCTTTCCGTGATCGATCATGGCCGCGGAATTCCCGCCGACAAACTGGAAACGATCTTCGGCCGCTTCCAGCAGGTGGACGCCTCCGATTCGCGGCAGAAAGGCGGAACCGGCTTGGGCCTGGCCATCTGCCGCACCATCGTGTTGCAGCATTCGGGCCGCATCTGGGCCGAGCGCAATCCGGTGCGCGGATCGACCTTCCGCATCTTTCTTCCATACCATCCTGCGCCCATGGCAGTCGCGGGCGGCGGGCTGGAGCCGGAAGCAGGCCACGGCACCGTCGTGTTGGCCGATGCCAACGCCGAGTCGCGCCCTAAAATCGCGGCGCAACTGGCGCGGCACGGCTACGCCGTGGTGCAGACTGCCACGGTTGAGCAAACATTGTCCGCGGCCCGCAAGGATCCTCAGGCCATCCTTCTCGATACTGCGCTCGACGGCATGAATGGCTGGGAGATTCTGCCCCTCCTGCGCAGGATGGATTCGTCGGCGCGAACGCCTGTTTTGCTCCTGAGCGTCGAAGATCCGGAAAATCCGAAGCAGTTGCCCGCGGGCGCCGACGGGTGGGTTTCGAAGCCTCTTCAGGAAGATGCTTTGCTCACTGAGCTGGCTCGCGTACTCTGCGGAACAGGTGAAAAGGCGCGCATCCTCATCGTGGAGGACGATCACGACCTCGCGAATATCATCAGCGAAGTTTTTGCCCGCGACAGCATCACCGTGCAAACGGCGCATTCACTCAAGGAAACGATCAAGGCCTGCTCGACATTTCAGCCGCACCTGATGGTGCTCGATATCGGGCTGCCGGACGGCGACGGCTTCAACGTGGCCGATTGGCTGCGCCAGCACAACGGCCTTGCTCGATTGCCGCTGGTGGTCTACTCCGGCCGCGACCTCACGCAGGAGGAGCGCAACCAATTGACCCTCGGTCCCACCTACTTCCTCGCCAAGACGCGCGTGCAGCCGCAGCAGCTGGAGGCGCTGGTGCTGACGATGCTGCGCTCTTCGCGCACAACAGAAGAAGCCGCATTGCCGGAATCGGCAGTACCGAATACATAAACTGTTTCGCCGGCTGACCTTAATCGGCAACGCAACCGATAATTTGAAAATAGAACGGAAGGAAGTTTCCCAGTGGGACGCAAGATTCTGATCATTGACGACGAAGACGACATCCGCGAGGTAGCCTCGCTGAGCCTGGAAACCGTGGCCGGTTGGGAAGTAATCAAGGCCAGCTCGGGAGCGCAGGGCATCTCCCGCGCAGCCGAGCAGCATCCCGACGCGATTCTGCTGGACGTAATGATGCCGGGAATGGATGGTCCCGCGACCTTTCGAGAGCTGCGCAAGAATCCGGCCACCGCAGGCATTCCCGTCCTGCTGCTCACCGCCAAGGTTCAGGGCACGGACCAGCGCCGATTCGCCGACCTTGGCGTCGAGGCCGTGCTCTTCAAGCCCTTCGATCCTCTCACGCTTTCTGCGCAGATTTCGCGCGCACTCGGCTGGAAGTGACGGCGATACGCAATGGGAAACCCAGACCAATCCGCTGAAACCGCTCCATCCGGCCCCGCGGCCGACGCAGCAATTTCCAAGGCCTTGGACCACATGTGGACGCGCCATCGGTCCGAGATTCTAGAGCGCGTCGCCGTTCTTGAAGCTGCTGCCTCGGCCGTCACCGCAAAAACCCTCACTGAAGCCGAGCGCGAAGCTGCACAAGCCGCCGCGCACAAGCTGGCCGGCACTTTAGGAATGTTCAACCTGGCTCGCGGCACCGATCTCGCGCGCGAATTGGATCTGACATATTCAAGTGAATCTGCGCTGGCCGCCGCATCCGGCGCGCATCTAGCCTCCTTGGCAGCGGAATTGCGGACCATGATCGAGAACCGCCAAGGTGGGATTGAAAGCCCCGTATCGGGCAGTTGATGTCGGAACCATTACACTCATCATCAGTGACTCCGCACGATCCATTCGCGCTTAGAAAAGACGAGACATCCCAATTGGGATTTCACTTCGATGAGCCGCCCCCGACGCGCCGCATCTGGCCGGTGCGCGCGCTGGTAGCGCAGGTGCGCGAGCTGGTCGAACAGCCAATTCGGCGACATTTGGGTCGAGGGCGAAATTTCCAATTACCGCCCTGCTCCTTCCGGTCACGTCTACTTCACGCTCAAGGACGCCGACGCGCAGCTGCCCATCGTTCTCTTCCGCCGTCAGGCAATGCTTCTCCGCTTCCGGCCTGAAGACGGACTGCACGTGCTGGTGCGCGGCCGCGTCAGCGTCTACGAGCAGCGCGGCCAGATGCAGCTCGTCGCAGAAACCATGGAGCCGGTCGGCGCAGGCTCTCTGCAACTTGCCTTTGAGCAATTAAAGGAACGGCTCAAGGCCGAGGGTCTGTTCGACGCCGAACGCAAGAAGCCGCTGCCCATGTTTCCGCGCACCGTGGGCATCGTCACTTCGCCCACCGGCGCCGTCATTCGCGACTTTCTGAACATCGTGAGCCGCCGCCACTCCGGCCTGAATGTGCTGCTCTCTCCGGTCTCCGTGCAGGGCGAATCTGCGCCGGCTGAGATTGAAGCCGCGCTGGCCGAGCTGAATGCCGGCGAATCTCGTCGACCTCATCGTGCTCGCCCGCGGCGGCGGTTCGCTTGAAGATCTTGCCGCCTTCAACAGCGAGCAGGTCGCGCGCGCCATTGCTGCGTCGCGGCTGCCCGTCGTTTCCGCGGTCGGACACGAAACCGACTTCACCATCGCGGACTTTGTCGCCGACCTGCGCGCGCCCACGCCCTCCGCCGCAGCCGAGCTCATCACCGAGGCCCAGCACAAGATCGCCGAGCATCTCGCAACGCAATCGCATCGCCTGGAACGCGCCGCGCGCTTCCAGCTCCTGCAAGCCCGCCAGCGGCTGACGCATCTGCCCATCAGCCGCGCCGAATCGCGCGTGACCACGCTGCTGCACCGGCTCGAGCAGCGGCTCGATGACGCGCTCGAGCGCCTGGATGCCGCGGTCCAGCAACAACTCCGCCTGCGCCAGACCCGCATCGCCGCACTGGTCACGGGCGTTGCTCCGTTACGACCCGCGCCGAAAGCTGGCCCATGCGCGCGAGCATCTCGCCGACTTACGCGCGCGCCTCGACCGCTCCCTGGAGCGCCTCGTCGAATCCTCATCCGCGCGGCTCGGCTCACTCGACGCGCGCCTTCATTCGCTTTCGCCGTTGGCCGTGCTCGATCGCGGCTATGCGCTGGTTCTCTCACCGCAAGGCTCGCTCATTCGCTCCACAACACAGATTAGCTCCGGCGACCAGCTCACCACACGCCTCGCCGACGGCTCGTTCTCGAGCCGCGTTGAGACCGTCACACCAGGCGAATCTGCCGCGCCCAAACCCGGCAAACGAGGCAAGAAATCGGCCAAATGACGTCCAACGGAGCACGCAAACTCTTCGGCACCGACGGCATTCGCGCCATCGCCGGCGAGTCCCCACTCGATCCCACGACGATTTACAGCGTCGGCCTCGCGCTCGCGCATTCGCTGCGCAAAATCGCTGCGCAGCCGAAAGTGCTTCTCGGCCGCGACACGCGCGAATCCGGCCCGTGGATCGCCGCCACTCTCGCCGAAGGCCTGCGCCAGGCAGGCGCGCATGTCGAGAGCGCAGGCGTCATCACCACGCCGGCAGTCGCGTTTCCTCGCGCGCACGCACGGCTTCCACGCCGGCGTCGTTATCTCCGCTTCGCACAATCCCTGGCAGGACAACGGCATCAAGCTCTTCGGCGGCGACGGCTTCAAGCTCCCCGACGCGGCTGGAGCTGGCCATGGAAGATGAGATTCTTCACCACGCCTCGCAGGTGAAGATCTCCGATTCTGACCGCTTCGCGCCCGTCGAAGACAATCCCGCTCTTCAGACCGACTACATTCAGTTCCTCATCGACTGCGTTCCCGGGCTCTCGCTCTCTGGCTTGAAAATCGTCGCCGATTGCGCCAACGGCGCGGCCGCGGCCATCGCGCCCGAGCTTCTCCGCCGGCTGAATGGCGGCCAACTCACCGGCATTACACTGCTGAACATCACGCCCGACGGCCGCAACATCAACGCGAACTGCGGCGCGCTGCATCCCGAATACGTGGCCCGCGAAGTGAAGGCGCGCGGCGCTGACCTCGGCGTCACTTTCGACGGCGATGCCGACCGCTGCATGCTGGCCGACGCACACGGCAACGTCATCAACGGCGATGCGATCCTGCTGTGGCCGCACGCGATCTGAAGGCTCGCGGCCTGTTGACCGGCGATCTTGTCGTGGCCACAACCATGTCG
Organism: uncultured Acidobacteriaceae bacterium; assembly: GCA_963725115.1. Taxonomy (GTDB): domain Bacteria; phylum Acidobacteriota; class Terriglobia; order Terriglobales; family Acidobacteriaceae; genus Telmatobacter. The sequence goes on from CAVRXG010000001.1 coordinate 14,192, forward strand.
AACATGGGACTGGAAGCCGCGCTCAAGCGCAGCGGCATTCGCATGTTGCGCGCGCCCGTCGGCGACCGCTACGTGCTCGAAGAGATGCAGAAAGAAGACGCGGCCCTCGGCGGCGAGCAGTCCGGCCACATTCTCTTTCCGCACCTGGCCACCACCGGCGACGGCCTGCTTACCGCGCTGGTTGTGCTCGATCTCGTGGCGCGCACCGGCAAATCGATCGCCGAACTGACTGCCGACCTGAAAGTCTTTCCGCAGGTGATCGTGAACGTGAAAGTGCGCGAGAAGAAGCCGCTCGATTCAATCCTGTCTGTCGTTCACGGCCATCCTCGCAGCCGAAGACGAACTGAAAGACTCCGGCCGCGTGGTCATTCGCTACACCGGCACCGAAGCTCTGGCGCGCGTAATGATCGAAGCGGAGAACGAAGAGGCAATGCTGCGTCACGCCGAAGCAATTGCGGCTGCCATTCGCAACGAACTCGGCGTCTGATCAACCGCTGCAGCCTGGAGTCAGCACGTCACCAGCTTGTATTCTCAACTCATGCCCCGCTTCCCTGCCGGCCAGACGCTGCTGATCGACGCCGACGATACCCTTTGGGAAAACAATATCTACTTTGAGCGCGCGATCGCCGCCTTCATCAGCTTCCTCGATCATCACGAGTACTCACCAGCGGAAGTGCGGCAAACTCTCAACGCCGTCGAGCGTGAAACCATCCTGGCGCACGGCTACGGCTTGTCGAGCTTCAGGCGGTCGCTGGTGGATTGCTTCGAGCGCCTGAGTCCGGCGCCGGTGACGGAGGAGAAGCGCGAGCGCATTCGCGGATTTGCGCCGCGCGATCGCCGAGCAGGAGATCGAGCTGCTGCCCGGCGTCGCAGAGACGCTGGCCGATCTCGCCGCTCGCCACCAACTCATCCTGATGACCAAAGGCAACCACGCCGAGCAGGCCGATAAACTTGCGCGCTCCGGGCTTGCGCCCTACTTTGCCGCCGTTGAGATCGTCGCCGAAAAAGATCCGGCAGCTTACCGTGAAGTAGTCCTTCGCCACGAACATTAGCGCGCGCAGCGCCTGGATGATCGGCAACAGCCCCAAGAGCGACATCAATCCTGCGCTCGCAGCCGGTCTGCATGCGGTGTTTCTCTTTCACAAAGACACTTGGGTGCTGGAGCACGCCTCTGTGGACGCCGCGCCCGAAGGCCAGCACCTCATCGAGCTGGATGCATTCGCAAAGCTCCGCGAGATTTTCTAAGCCGAGGCGCAGGAATTTTCGGCACACTCGCGAGTCTTGACGGCCGCAACTCCGGCAAATATCATCGGCTAACCATTTCTCACGCCCCCATCGCTCAATCTTGATTGCCGTTTCAGGATCTGTTCATCAGCCTCGAGAGGAGTTCCTCAATGTCAACTCCCCGCATGCTCTTCTGTCTTTGCGCCCTCGCTTGCGCCGCGCTCCTGACTGCGCAAGCGCCGCCCAGTTCCTACGTCATCACTCAGTCGGTCGGTGGCGGAGTCCCCGGTGCTGTTTCGACGACTTACCGCAGTGGCTCAAAGGTCCTCGTCGACTTCACTATGCCGGCACAGCCTGGCACGCCGGCTTCACGGTCCCTCAGTTTTTATGACCTGGCAGCCGGAACCGATACCTCATGGGATCCCAATGCAAACCCCGTCCAGTGCAACGTTGCCCATTTTTCCGGCGACTGGGGCGATCCCTTTGCCATGGTGGCCGAAGTCGCAAAGGACATCGCAAGCGGCGACATCAAGCCGGCGGGCACCGAGACGATCGACGGGATTGAAACGCAAATCTACACCGGCTCATCGCCGCAGGAGACGGAAAAAGTGTGGCTCGACCAAAAAGACGGCCTCGTGATCCGCGCTCAAGCCGCTGCGCCGAACACTCCTCCGATGGTGCTGGTCGATATCACCAAAGTCTCTTTCACCGCTCCGCCTGCGTCGCGCTTTGTTCTGCCTGCTGCCTGCGCCGGGGTCAAACCTCCACCAACTCCGGCTGAGCTCATTGGAGCCGAAACCGGTGATGATCCCGCCAACTGGGTCAACGGCATTTATGGCCCGGGCTCAACGAACTCATGCACCATTGTGGTTCACGCCGTTGCCTCCAAGACAATGGCGCCTCTCCACCGCCATTACCAGGCCGCAATTGACACCACCTACGTCCAAAGCAACCCGCCCCATTACATATTCGGCGTGGCCACTGACGGCACTACGACGTTTTCCGGCGGCGGCGTCCACGAGATCACTGATCAGGTTCACAATGGCGTTCTCAGCATCGACAATCCGCCCGCCTATTTCATGCTCGGCGTTTACTTTCCCACGCCCAACCGCGGCGGCGATGTCGGTCTCGTCTACCGCCAGTGTTTCGGCTCTGTCACTAACCTCTATTTCGTTGCCAAAGATCCCAGCAATCCAGACGATGGCTGGGACTGGCTCTACGCCAAATCCGGCAAGTATGCGACCCCGCCCGCGCAGTAGACGGGTTTGTTTCAGGCGCGGCAAATTCCTGCCCCACTCCGCTCGACGCCCGTCCGGGTTCGTCGGCGCTCGTCAGCACTCGCCCGCGCTGGTCTGGACCGGTCCGCGCGGCTTCGCGCCCTCGGTTTGCTCGTGAGAAAATAAGAGAGCCGAAGTCTTCTGAGGAGTGTCTTTCTGCACGCTTCTCGTGAACCAAAATCAACCCGGCCAAATCCGGCCCACCGGCGCCACAGTCCCGGTGCGGCCTGCATACAGGAAACAAGAACTCAGAATGATCAGTGTCAGCAATTTGACCATGCGCTACGGCTCAAAGGTCCTCTTTGAGGACGTCAGCACCGCCTTCACGCCGGGCCGCCGCTACGGACTTGACCGGGCCAAACGGCTCCGGCAAGTCGACCTTCATGAAAGTTCTCTCCGGCGAGCTTGACCCGCAGAAGGGCACGGTCGTGCGCCCGCGCAAGCTCGGCGTATTGCGCCAGGATCAGTTTGCCTTCGACGCCTATCGCGTGATTGACACGGTCATCATGGGCAACAAGCCGCTGTGGGCGGCGCTCGAAGAGCGCGACCGCATCTACGCCAAGCCTGAAATGTCGAACGAAGACGGCATGCGCCTGGGCGAGCTCGAAGGCACCATCGGCGATGAGGACGGCTACACCGCCGAGAGCGACGCCGCCGTGCTGCTCGACGGCCTGGACATTTCCGAGTCGATTCACGACCGCAAAATGGGCGAGTTGCAGGGCGGGCAAAAAGTGCGCGTGCTGCTGGCGCAGGCGCTTTTTGGCAAGCCGCCGGCGCTGCTGCTCGACGAGCCGACCAACTATCTCGATCTCGATTCGATCCACTGGCTGCAGGATTTCCTCACCAACTACGACGGCACCATGATCGCCATCTCGCACGATCGGCACTTCCTCAACTCCGTCACCACGCACACCGCCGACATCGACTACCAGACCATCATCACCTACACCGGCGGCTACGACGACATGGTGATGGCCAAGACGCAGATTCGCTCCACACTCGAGTCGCAGATCGCGCAGCGCGAAAAGAAAATCGCCCAGCTCAACGAGTTCATCGCCCGGTTTGCCGCGGGCACGCGCTCCAGCCAGGTCACCAGCCGGCGCAAAGAAGTGGAGCGCCTCCAAACCAACGAACTTGCGCGCTCCAACATCCAGCGGCCGTTCATCAAATTCGATCAGGTTCGGCCCAGCGGCAAACACGTTCTCGAGTTGAAGCATTTGACGAAATATTACGGCGATCTGAAAGTTATTGATGGTTTTACCGCAAATCTTCTGCGAGGCGAGCGCATCTGCCTCATGGGTCGCAACGGCGCCGGCAAAACCACCATGCTCAAGAGCCTGCTGGCCAATTATCCGGGCCTCGCGGAGAAGGATTTTACGCTCGATTCAGGCTCAGTTTTCTGGGGCCACGAAGCCCAGGTTGGCTACTTTCCGCAGGACGTTGGCGCAACCATCTCGCACGGCCTGACCGTGGCCGATTGGCTGCACCAGTGGAATCCCGCCGCGCACATTGAAGATATTCGCGGCATTCTGGGCCAGATGCTTTTCTCCGGCGAAGAAGGCTCCAAGCCCACCAAGGCGCTCTCGGGCGGCGAGCAGGCGCGTCTTGCGTTTTGCAAGCTGATCCTCACCAAGCCCAACATTCTCATCTTTGACGAGCCGACCAATCACCTCGACCTCGAAGCCATCAACGCGCTCAACATCGCGCTGCAGCGTTATGAGGGCACGGTCCTTCTGGTCACCCACGATCACGATCTGATCGACGAAGTCGCAACGCGGCTTTGGATCTTCAACGACAGCGGCATTGAAGATTTCCAGGGCCCCTACGAAGAGTGGAAGGGCAAGCATAACTAGCCCGGAAGCAAGAATCCTGCGACAAGGCGCAAATGGAATTCCGCAGTTCTCAACGCGGAATTCTTGTAGCATGGTGAGGCATGGCAAGGCTCGGCGCATTCTGTTTTCCAGGCACAGGTCACCTGAACCCATTGACCGCACTGGCTCGCCGCCTGCAGCTGCGTGGGCATTCAGTCGTCATCTTCGGAATCGCCGATGTAGAGGCTCGCGTGAAGGCCGCGGGAATTGAATTCTGCCTGATTGGTCAACGCGACTACCCCCTCGGAACGCTCGAAAAACTCGACCAGCAATTGGGCGAAATGACGGGCCTCCAGGTCATCCGCTTCACGATGGAGCGAATCAGCAACACCGCGCGTATGGTGCTCCGCGACGGACTGGATGCAGTTCGCAACGCCAACGTTGACGCGCTTTTGGTCGATGAAGCGGACATGGCCAACAACATTGCCGAATATCTTGGTCTGCCCTTTGTGTCGCTCGCGCTCATTCCGCCGATGGTGCAAGACAATCGCTATCCTCCGTTTTACTTTGGGTGGTCGGGAAGCCAGAGTTGGTGGTGCCGGCTGCGCAATGAGATTGCCATTCGAGCACTGATTCGCCTGGCGGCGCCGATCTTTGCGGCCGTCAATGAGCGTCGCGCGGCGTGGGGATTGAAAGTGGGAAGGCGTCCGGGCGACGGACTGTCAAATCTGGCGCAGATCACGCAGTTGCCGCGGGCACTTGAGTTTGATATCGAGCCGCCGCCTCCGCATCTCCATTACACAGGACCGTTTGTGGATGCAACGCTGCGGCCCGCAGTGGACTTCGCCTGGGATCGGCTCGACGGCCGGCCACTGATCTACGCGTCGCTCGGTACCTTACAGAATCGATCGCTGGGCATCTTCCGCAAAATCGCCGAGGCGTGCGCGGGCCTGAATGTCCAACTGGTGATCTCGCTGGGCGGCGGCCTGGAACCTGATTGCCTCGGCAATGTGAGCGGCGATCCTCTGGTGGTGAGATTCGCGCCGCAGTTGGAGTTGGTAAAGCGGGCATCGCTCGTGATTACGCACGCCGGATTGAACACAGTGCTGGAGTCGCTGGCGGAAGGCGTGCCGCTGGTGTGCATTCCCCTGGGCAACGACCAGCCGGGTGTCGCGTCGCGCGTGGCAACGCACGGAGCAGGCGTCGTGATTCCTCCGCGAAAGGCTAGCGCCGAGCGCCTGCGTTCCGCCGTGCGCGCAGTTCTCGAGGACGAATCGTATCGCAATGCAGCGCGCCGGTTACAATCCGCGATGGCGCAAATCGACGGCCCTGAACGCGCCGCGGACATTGTCGAAGATGTGCTGAAGATCAGAATCGGCGCTCGACCTCAGAGAATCGAAAGCCAGAATCTGTCGATTTAGACCCGAGTTTCCATTCCTCGTACCATTGGATCGACCAGCGTTTAAGAATCCCAGCGGCGCGAGGCGATCCGATTCCTGACTCACTTCGCGCTGGCCGGCGGTACGATTCCGTTCATGCGCAAATACTCCACCATCTGGCCGTAGTGGTCGAATGCGTGAGAGACCCCGAAAGACGCGAGCGTTCCGCGCGTCGCAATGAACGGCTCCGGTGTTTTGATCACTTCAAACACATTGGCAGGCGTGAGCGTGGCAATCGCCTTGCGCGCAAATGCAAACGAGCCCGCCAGCGCCGCCACGACATCGTCCTTTTTGGTCAAGGTCGAGAGCGCTTTCAGATCAACATCCGTCTTCAGCCCCAACAGCGTGCCGTAGAAATAATTGGCTTGCGCCACGTGCGTCGCCTGCTGCGCAAACGTCCTCACCGTTGCGAACTCGGTCTTTTGGCCCGGCACAAAGATGGCCTGGCTCGGAGCGAAGTCGAACTTGTCGGCCGGCATGGCCTTCACCGCGCCCATCATCTCGCTTTCAATAAGGCTCAATTGCGAATCGAGCGCATCTGCAGGAGTCGCAATCGTTCCCGCTGCCGGCCCGCTCGCCGCGTCGCCCGTCTGCGCCACTGCCGTGAACGAAACCAGTCCCAACAAACAACACACAGCCACTAACCGAAAATTCATCGTCAGCCTCCACATAAAAATTAGTTCCAGGCTTTCGCAGCCAATCACAACCAAACCGCAAGCTATGGGGCAGGCGTGAGCCCATGCCGCCGCATCACCTCTCCCACCTTTGCCATGTCCGGCGGACCTCCCGCAGCCGCTGCCACAACCGCCCCGACTTCGCGGAAGAAATCCGGCCCGAGAACGCCAGGGGTGACGATCGCGAGAGCCTTTGCTTCGGTTGAGTGGAAATTGTCGAATCGGTGCACTTCACCACGCCTGATGCACTGTGCGTCGCCCGGCCGGATCTCGCACCGGTTCCCTTCCACCGTCACGGTCAGCACGCCCTCGATCCCGTAGATCGTCTCCTCATAGGCGTCGTGACTGTGCGCCATCGGCACCTTTGCCCCTGGCCCCACGTCGAACTCGAAGATCGCAACCGACCCTCCCGATGTCGCGCCCTCCACCAGGAATCGAATTTTCAATTGCCCCAATTTGATTTCTTCCCCACTCCCCACTGCCATGGTGACCTCTTCCGTTGCGGGCATCCGCCTTCAAAAACAGGGCGGCGGCCTTCAACTTCGTACTCGCGCAGCCTCCTCGTAAACGCGCACATATTCCTTTGCCGGCCCAGACCAACTGTAGTCGCGAGCCATGCCATTGCGCATCAGTCGCGTCCAGCTTGCCTTATCGTGGAAGGCTTCAATCGCGCGGTCGATCTCAGCAAGCAGGTCTTTGGGATCGAATCCTGCAAACTTGAAGCCCGTTCCTGTTCCCTTCTTCGCATCCCACTCTTCGATCGTGTCGTCAAGCCCACCGGTCGCACGCACAATGGGCACCGTTCCGTACTTGAGCGAGTAAATCTGGTTCAGGCCGCAAGGCTCGTAGCGCGACGGCATCAGAAACATGTCGGAGCCTGCCTCGATCTTGTGCGCCAGCGCCTCGTCGTAGCGAATCTGCACGGCAATGTTCGCCGGATGACGGAAGGCCCAGTCGCGAAATAGATTTTCATAGTAGGGGTCGTGTGTTCCCAGCGCCACCACCGCAACATCGCGCTCGGCAATCTCCTCGGTAATCTCGGCCAGTATGTCGAATCCTTTCTGCTTGGCAAATCGCGAGACGATGCCGATGACTGGACTCGTTTCCGGCACGTCTATCGAGGCCAAAAGCATGCAGCAGATCGGCGCGGCAGGCGTGCTTGCCTTCAAGATTTTCCGGCGTAAAGTGCGCGGCAAGATGGCCGTCGGTAGCCGGATTCCAGAGCGCATAGTCCACGCCGTTCAGAATCCCGCGCAGGTCTGTCGCGCGCTTGTGAAGAATTCCCTCAAGCTGCTCGCCGAACTCAGGAGTTTGAATCTCCTCGGCATATTTCTTGCTTACGGTCGTCAGCAAATCGGCAAACACCACTCCGCCCTTCAGGAAATTAAAGCGGTCGTAATGTTCCAGCTTGTCCATGGTGAATACATCCCAGGGAAAGAGCAATTGCTCCGTCGTGCTGGGCGGAAACAAACCCTGAAAGGCGGCGTTGTGAATGGTGAGCACCGTGCCCGCGCGGAGCAGGTCGGGGTCGGCTAGGTAGGTCGTGCGCAGGTAAACGGGAATCAGCGCAGCCTGCCAATCGTGGACATGAAAGACGTCGGGCACGCCGAGTTGCTTTGAGGCTTCGATCACCGCGCGGCAAAACAGGCCAAACCGTTCCGCATTGTCGGAATATTCGGCGCCGCTCGGCCCATAAAGCTCTTTGCGATCAAATAGTTCCGGACAATCAATAAAGTAGTGCTGCACCCCGTCGCGAACACCGCCGTCGACTACGCCGGCAAATCGGTTGTGGTTGCTGAATGGAATCGTCAATGAGCGAATCGCATAGCGCGGCTCACCTTCGCCCTCGGCCTCGATGAATCGCCGCACGCGCGCATAAAACGGCAGGAAGACCGTCACTTTGTGCCCGAGCTTCACCAGCTCGCGCGGCAGTGCGCCGACAACATCGGCAAGGCCGCCGGTCTTGGCAAAAGGAGTGGCCTCCGAGGCGGCAAACGTAATTTGCATCGAGCGTGCTCCGGTACAAAAATCAAGGCCCAGTCTACTACGTGGCATCTACGCACGATCCAATTCATACGCGATCCGATGCACACGCAATCCGATGCACACAAGGCCGCGCTGGCGTCCTGCGTCTGTCTCCTGCGTCCAGCGAGAATCGCTCTCGATAACCAAGCCCTCGACGAACACAAGTGACGGTCTGCCTATGAAACAATTAAAAGAACCATTTCCATGACGAACAACCCACTTACCCGAGGTCCACAAGAAGATCCTGTCGCGCCAGCGGAACCGGCCGGCTGGCTGCGGCAGATTCTTCCCGCGCTCCTGGTCGCGCTGGCCATTCGCATGGTCGTCGTCTTCTTCACCTATCGCGACCTGCCCGACGCCGACAAGCATTATGAAGCATTCGGCTGGGAGATGGGTTGGATCGCGCGCGCCCTCGCGACTGGCCACGGCTTCTCGTCGCCCTACTATCCATTGAGCGGGCCCACGGCCATCATGTCTCCGCTCTATCCCGGATTGCTCTCGCTGATCTTTCGCATCTTCGGCGTCTACTCCCTCACCTCGGCGTTTGTCATTCTCACCATCAATAGCGTTCTCTCCACGCTCACCTGCATTCCCGTTTATTTCAGCGCCAAATACTCGCTCGGCCTTCGCGGCGCCAAAATCGCAGCGTGGGTATGGGCACTTTATCCCTTTGCAATTTATTTCTCCGCGGGCCGCGTTTGGGAGTATTCGCTCACCAGTCTGCTCTTCACCACATGTTTCTGCATTGCGCAGCGCATTCACCAGTCCGCCAAACCGCTTGCCTGGATCGGCTTTGGCGCGCTCTACGGAATCACCGCGCACTCGAACGCTTCCGTCATGTCCACGCTGCCGTTTCTCCTTGGCTTTGCTCTTTGGCAAGCGCACAAGGCCGGCAATCGCTGGGTGCTGAATGGCGTGTTCACCCTGATCACATTCTTCGCCGTGCTCACCCCGTGGACCATCCGCAACTACCGGGCTCTCGGCGTCATCGTGCCCATCCGCGACAATATCTGGCTCGAGTTATACGCCGACGACTTTGGCAATGCACCCAACGACCACACTTCGCCGCCCACAGCCGGCGACCGAGGGTATCCAGCCGACAGCCCGGCGGAGTTGCAGAAATATCTCACGATGGGCGAGATTCCCTACCTCGCGCAAAAAAAGGCCATGTCTCTCGATGACCTCAGAAATCATCCCCACTATGCCTTCCTCGTCGTCAAGACTCTGCGCCGCGTCGTCTACTACTGGACCGGCTATTGGAGTTTTTCTCCCCAGGAGCTGCGCGATCAGCCGTTCACGCCGGAGATGTTCTTTTATGTCTCCACCGTCACGCTGTTCATGCTCTTGGGCATTCGCAGCCTGTGGCGGACGAATCGCACCGCGGTCATGCCTTATCTGTTGATCATTCTCATTTTTCCCATCACCTACTACCTCACGCATCCTATGATGGACTACCGGCAGCCGCTTGAACCTGCAGTCGTTGTCCTCGGAGTCGCCGGGGCTCTCTCACTACGGCGAGCCGAAGCGCGAGCCCCGATCCGAGATACGAGCGTCCGATCCGCCAACTGAATTCGAGCACGAAGCAACCGCGCCCAAACAGCGCTAGCTTTCATCAGCTCTTCGCGCCCATCGGCTATCCTTTCTTATCAGGATCCGCTCTGGAGGTCCCCCGATGCTTTCCCTCTCTGTCGTCCCGCCTGTCACTCCTACACCGGTCGAAGAGATCGCCGAAGCCCTCGATCGCATTGGCCCCTTGCATGGCATGCCGCTTGAAGATCGCCTGTGGCTGGCGCGACACGGCCAGGAAATGACGGCCAATCCAGGCGACGTGCTCTATGAGGAAGGCGCCGAAGCCGAGCATATGGTCCTTATCCTCAAGGGCGAGATTCACGTTCGCCGCCAGCATGGAGGGCCGATGGCGCTATTCATCGGCCGCACGGGACAGATGACCGGCGTAATGCCTTTCTCGCGCATGAAGACTTACGGCGGCCAGGGCTTCGCCATCTCGCCCGTGTGGGCGCTGCTGATTCACCGCTCGGTCTTTCCTGAAATGTTGGCGGCCATCCCGTCCATGGCGCAGCGCGTGGTCACTACTTTGCTCGACCGCGTACGCGAGGTCACCCGCATCGAGCAACAGGCCGAGAAACTCACGGCTCTCGGCCAACTGGCCGGAAATCTCTCGCACGAGCTCAACAATCCCGCGTCGGCCGCGCAACGCGCTGCGGCAACCCTGCTCGCTGCCTTTCGCGCCAACCGCAGCGCTCGCATAAAGCTCATCAGTCTTGGTTTAACTGAAGAGAAGATGGCAAGAATCGAGGCCTGGGAGGAGAGAATCTTCTGCCGCTCAGGCGAAACTCTCGATCCGCCTGCAGAAACAGATGCACTGGGATTCATTCGCCGCGAGGAATCGCTTCGCGCATGGCTCACCGATGCTCAATGCGGTGACGTTTGGGAGGTAGCAGCGCAATTGGCCGAGCAGCGCGTGACCACGGCCGACCTCGACGAGCTTCGCGGGTTTCTCAGTACGTCTGAATGTTGTGTTCCCCTGCAGTATTTCGCTCGCTATCTGCGTTCCGCCCGCGCGGCCGAGACCATCGTCAACGCTACAGCGCGCATCTTCGACCTCATCGGAGCGGTCAAGGACTACTCCAACATGGACCGCTCTCCGATCCTTGAGGTCGACGTGCCGGCCGGCCTCGACGCGACGTTGCAGATGTTTACCTCGCGGATGACGAACATCGAAGTCGAACGCGAGTACCAGCCGAACCTGCCGCGGATCAGCGCCTATAGCGGCGAGTTGAATCAGGTGTGGACCGCGCTCATTGAAAATGCACTGGACGCAATGGGCGACAAAGGTCGCCTTCGTGTGGCTTGCAGGCTTGAAGCCGATATGCTGCTCGTGGAGATTTGGGATAACGGACCCGGCATTCCTCCTGAGTTGCAGGAGCGCATCTTCGAGCCGTTCTTCACCACCAAGGCGCCCGGTTCCGGGCTTGGTCTCGGCCTCGATAACGCCATGCGCATCGTGCGCAAGCACCGCGGCCATCTGAGCGTGAAGTCGGAGCCGGGATCAACCTGCTTCCGCGTCCGCCTGCCGCTCGATCAACTTCAGGCGTATTGAGAGCGACTACTATTTTTCAATTTCGACGCCTCGCCAGAAAGCCACGTACCCCTTGATTTTGCGGGCCGCCGGCTTCGGATCGGGATAGTACCAGGCCGCGTCTTGGTTATCCTGCCCGTCCATTACGACGGTCATAAACCGCGCCTGACCCTTTGTTGGATGAGTTGAAGTGGTCGAGCTGGACCGAAAGTACTCGCGCTTGAGACTGGACTCCGGGAAATAGACATCGCCGTCCATCTCTTGTGTTCGATCGCTCTCGGCGATCACTCTGCCGTTCCAGGTTGCTCGCGCCATGTTTGTCAGGTTGCTTTCAGTCAATACATTCCCTCGCTTCGGAGAGTGCTTGCTTCATCGCCGGAGCAGAGGAATCGATAAGACATTAGCAGACTTTGCGGCGGTGTGGCGAGTACCAAACAGGTTCGCCTCTTCCAAGGTAAGTATCGTGGATGTGCGGCAGGTTTCGTCCTGCGCCCTGAGATTCGCCTCGCTGTCCAGATGCGCTTACTTCGCCGCGCGGGCGCCACGCGTAGCTTCAACGCGCTTCAGGGTCGCTTCATATCGCTGCGACGCCGCCGAGAAGCGGTCAATCAACTCGGTCGTTTTGCTGAAAAAAGTCGGATTCTTCTCACGGATTGCTTCCAGAATATGTGCGAACTTGGCCATCAGGAAGAAGCCTTCGCCGTTGCAGTCCACAAACAGCTCGGCTGAGACCGCGCCGTGCAGAACCATCGCCGCGCCCATCTCCCAGTACGTGAGCACCTGGCGAAGCCATGGATTGTGCGGATCGCGCGGGTTTTCGTAGACAGCGTAGAACTCGTCCACGGTCTGCGGCCAGAATTCGCCGCCAACCCAGGCACGCGCCTGGCGCATCACCGTCTCGGTGCGCAATTCGTATAGCTTTAGAATAATTTCGGCATCGGCCGCAGTGGCCAGCATTCGTTGCATTGGGGGTCTCCGCTGCCAATGGTACAGGATTCGACCGGCGTCATGTAGTGCAATTTCGCACAAACAGGAAAGGCGCGCTATATCGGCGCGCCTTATTCTCTGTTGGGCCCATCCGGTGATTTGTGCCTGAGGGGGTGACTTCTCCCTATTGCCTACTCCCTGTTCCCTGTCGCTTACGCCGGCTGCAGCTCTTCGTTTTCTTGCTTCTTCTCGGCGACCGGGCCGTGAGTCTCGGCAGTGGGCGGCGGCGGTGCATCGCCAATGCGCTTCGAGTATTCGCACACCACCTTTTTCCCTTCGCCTTTCCCTTCGTCAGCTGCAGGCGCTTTCTTGCCGCGCCTCTTGGACGCCGCCTCTTCCTCGGCGGACTTCTTCAAATTCGGGCATACCAGAAACACACCCGACTTGAGCGTCTTCTCCAGCAGGTAAGGGCTTCCGCACTTGGGACACTTCTTCGCAACCGGCTTCAGGTTCGATGTGAAGTCGCACTTGGGATAGTTCGTGCAGCCCCAGAAGACATTGCCCCTGCGCGCGCGGCGCTCAGCCAAATCGCCATCGCCGCATTTCGGGCACTTCATGCCCTCGATCAGATTCTGCTTCACATACTTGCACTTCGGATATCCGGAGCACGAAACGAATTCGCCGTACGCGCCCTGGCGCAGCACCAGCGGCTTGCCGCATACCGGGCAAGGCTCGCCGGTCGGCTCGGGCGGCTTCTGCTGCTGCTTCTGGCTCAGCTTGCGGAAAGTCTTGCACGGCGGATCGGCGTTGTAGTCCGGGCAGGCCATGAACGGCCCGAAGATTCCGCGCCGCATCACCATCACCTTGCCGCAGTTCTCGCAGTACTCCTCCGTATCGCCGGCTTCCTGCGCCTCGGGCGTATTCAGGTCAGGCTTCGAAGCGATGTTCTCCTTGGTGAACGTGCAGCTCGTCGGATCCTTTTTGTTATAGGCCGAACAAGCGAAGAAAGTGCCGAATTTGCCCCACTTCAAAACCAGAGGCGACCCGCATAATTCGCACTTCTCGCCGGTCACTTCCTCCATGCGCTTGATGTTCCGCATCTTCTTCCCGGCGTCTTTCAATTCGCCTTCAAAGTGGTCGTAGAAGCCGTTCAGCAGATCGGTCCACTTCTCCGTGCCTTCTTCAATGTCGTCCAGTTCCGTTTCCAGCTTGGCCGTGTATGTGGTGTCGAAGATGTACGGGAAATTTTCGACCAGCAGGTCGCACACCACCACGCCGATCTCGGTGGGATAGAAACGTCCGCGCGAGCCGCCGTGCTTGACCACGTACTCGCGATCCTGAATGGTACTGATGATCGACGCATAGGTCGAAGGCCGGCCGATGCCGCGCTCTTCCAGCTCCTTCACCAGCGACGATTCGTTGTAGCGTGGCGGCGGCTGCGTAAAGTGATCCTCCGGCAGCAGCTCGTCAAGTCCCAGCGCCTTCACGCCGTCGAGATTCGGCAGCCGGTTGGCGCTCTCATCGTCGTCGTCTTTCTTGTCCTCTGAAACCTCGTAGACCTTCAGGAATCCATCGAAGCGCATCACCGAACCGCTCACGCGGAAGTCGTAAGTCTTGCTCGTCGTTCGCGAAACCGCGGCGATAGTCGCTGTGGTTACGTCATAGACCGCGGGAACCATCTGCGAGGCTACAAAGCGGCGCCATATCAGCGTGTAGAGCTTCAGCTGCTCGTCGCTCAGATAGCGCGCAATCGACTCCGGCGTACGCGCAGCATCCGTCGGCCGAATTGCCTCGTGCGCGTCCTGCGCGTCCTTCTTGCCCTTGTACGTGTTGGGCGCTTCCGGCAGATACTGGCTGCCGAGCTCCTTCGCCAATCCACTCGCGCGCGCCTGTTACTGCTTCGGGCGATACGCGCGGCGAATCTGTACGCATATAAGTGATGAGGCCGGTTGTGCCCTCATCTCCCAAGTCCACGCCTTCATAGAGCCGCTGCGCCACGCCCATGGTGCGGCGCACGTTGAAGCCCAGCTTGTTGGCGGCATCGCGCTGCAGTTGGCTGGTAATAAAAGGCGCCAGCGGCCGGCGCTGCTGTTCGCGTGCCTGCACGCCGGTGATCGACCAGTCCGCCTTTTCGAGCGCGGCCAGCACCTCGTCCATTTGTTTCTTGTCGGGCAGCGCGCTCGCGATGAACTGCTCTTTGCCGTCCTTGTCCGTGCCGTTGGGCACGCGCACCGGCTCGCCGCCGATGCCGATAAACTTCGCTTTGAATTTCTGATCGGCTTGTTTTTCCGGATGGAGCAGCGCCTCAAGCGTCCAGTACTCCACCGGCTGAAACGCGCGAATCTCGCGCTCCCGCTCCACAATCAGCCGCAGCGCCACGGTCTGCACGCGCCCTGCTGAAAGCCCGCGCCGCACCTTGTCCCAGAGCAGCGGCGAAATCTGGTAGCCCACCAGGCGATCGAGCACGCGTCGCGTCTGCTGCGCGGCCACTAGATTCTGATCGATGTCGCGTGCGTGCTTGAATGCTTCCTGCACGGCCTTCTTCGTAATCTCGTTGAAGGTCACGCGGCGAATCTTTTTTCTCTCTTTGGCGTTCGTCCCCAGTTGCAGCGCGAGATGATACGCAATCGCCTCGCCTTCGCGATCCGGGTCAGGCGCCAGAAAAATCTCGTCGGCCTTCGCCGCCGCTTTCTTCAACTGCTCCACAACCTTTTCTTTGCCCGGAGACACGATCAGCTCCGGCTCGAACGTGCGCTTCTTCAGCTCCACGCCAAGTTCGTTCTTGGGCAGATCCATGATGTGCCCCACCGAGGCCTTCACATCGAATCCCTTGCCCAGATATTTTTCGATCGTCTTCGCCTTGGCCGGCGACTCAACGATCACCAATGATTTTGTTGTTGCCATCCCTTAACCCGATTTCCTCTCCATACTGCTCGCGTGCCCGTTCCCTTGCCCGCTTCCTTATTTAGCTCACTGTTTGACTCTCTCACAGCCATTCGGTTCCAACAGCCCGTTTCTGCGCCATGTTCCGCGTCAGCGAGCCTGCCTCAGAAGCGTCTGCTCGCCGGCTCCGGCAAAAAATGGCCGCAAGGCTTGCACCGTAGCACGGAATACCCCACCATTTCCACCGGCGCAAAGCATTTTTCGTCCCATCTCCGTTCCAATTTCCCGTACAGGAACTGCCCTCAGCAGCCCGCAAACCGCAGCGAATCCGCCTCTTTGCATCTATAAATGAAGGCGCATCCGAAAAGTAACTTCCAGGTTTTGGTAGTTCCGGCGGTTTGACAGCGGCGTTTGACAAAATCGGGCAGATGCTGGCATCCACTCCTATTGGCTATTCCCTGTTCCCTGCCTTTACATCGTCCGCACGTAGTTCTTCCCCGGCAGCTGCCTCACCCGGCCCGCCATCTCCAGCTCAAAAAGCGCTGTAAATACCTCAGAGGAAGTGAGTTGCGTCTCTAGCAGATCGAGAATCTCGTCGATCTGCAGGCTCTCGTCGGCGCGCAGAACCTCCAGCACCATAGCCTCCTGGGGCCGCAGCACCGGGTCAGGCAGTAAGAGATGCGCCAGCTTCCGGTTTGGATGCAGCCGGCGCCTCCGCCTCCAGCTCCAACCGCACCTGCGAGGGCAGATCCTCCCACACGTCTTCCCAGGTCGCCACCAGCTTAGCCCCCTGTTTTATCAATGTGTTAGGAGTCCACGAGCCTTTGTTGGTCACATTGCCCGGAACGGCAAACAGGTCTCGATTCTGCTCCGCGGCGCACCGCGCCGTCACCCGCGTCCCCGAGTTTTCTCCCGCCTCCACCACCAGAACCGCAACGCTCAGCCCGCTCAGAATGCGATTGCGGCGGGGAAAATTCTGCGGCGCGGGAAAGGTTCCCATCGGCAGCTCGCTCACAATCGCTCCGCCCGGCGCGAGAATCTCCTCGGCCAGCTTCCTGTTCTCCTTCGGATAGACCACGTCGATCCCCGTGCCCCACACGGCCACCGTGGGCATGCGCGCCGCCAGCGCTCCCCTGTGCGCGCAGGAGTCGATGCCGCGCGCCATGCCGCTCACAATCAGCAGCCGCCGCGCCGCCAGGTCGCGCGACAGCATCTCGGCGATGCCCGTCCCGTACGGCGTCGGATGCCGCGTTCCCACCACCGCAATCGCAGGCCGGCTCAACAGCTTCGCGTCGCCGCGCACCCACAGCACCGGCGGCGGATCGTAAATCTCGCGCAGCCGCTCGGGATACTCCGCGCACGAGTAGCTCACCAGCGTTGCGCCCTGCGCGGCCACGCGCGCCCACTCTTCTTCAGCTGCGCGCCGCCCCTTGCCGTCGAAGAGAAACTGCGCCGCTGCGGCGGGAAAGCGGAGTCCTTCAAGCGCCGTGAGCGGCAGCGTAAATATCTGGCTGGCCGACTTGAGCTGCTTCACAGCGTCCAGAATTCGCTTGGGCCCCAGCCCCGGCGCCAGCGCCAGCGCCAGCCACGCCAGCCGATCTTCGTCCAGCTGCGGCGGCTGCGCCGATTCGGCGCTCGGCGTCTCAATCGGTTCGCGACTTGTCGGCTGCGCCGTCATGGCGGCCGCACCGCTTGAATCCGCGCCGTCGTCCAAGCCCACGCGGCTGTCCGAATATTGATGCAGTGTCCAAAATTCGCACACTCCGCCTGTCGCTTTACATGACACAAACGCAGTTCCAGGGAATGTTGGCTCACGGTACCGCCGCATGCGAAGGAAGTCAAGGAAGGCGGTCACACTATGCAGGCCGACGATTCATGAGCGCCACAATGAGTTCGGTTTTCAGCCAGTGAGGGGCGGCCCAGCATCATTACGTCGCACTTCCTAGCCGTTCCCGCAGCCAATCCAGCATGGTCGGCGACACCCGCTCCAGCGACGCCAGGCGAAACGTAATCTTCTCAGCCTCGATAATGTGATCGTGCGCGGCCAGCTCAACCGTCGCATCGACGTGCTCCATCAACAGATCAAACGAGGCCTTCTGCTCAGCCCACGGACTGGTCGCTGCGCAGAGGCAAACGTCGGGACGCAGATGGCGGAGCACGCTGTTCGATTCGATAATGATGCCGGCCCCACTCGCCCCGGACTTTTTCGCGCCAACCTCTTTCGCGCCAGCATTGTCCGCGCCGGACTCTCGCGAATGTTCCTCGAGAATCTGCTCCACAATCGATCCCAGCGCATCTTCGCCCGCCGTCACCAGCAACGCGCGCCGCGCTCCGGCAGCCAGATAGCGCGCCGTATCAGTCCCATCTCCCGGCGCAGTCTCCTCCCAGATCGGAGTCGCATTGCCGTGCTCGTGCCCGTGCTCATGCGTCGTAATTTTTACCGCTGTCCAGGGAATCTCCGGCAGCGCGCGCATCAGGCCGCACACCAGCGCCGTCTTTCCAGCGCCGCGCCCGCCCCCGCCAACTACGATGATCGCCATTTCACTTCTTCTCAGTCTGTTGGTCTACTCGGTCCCTTGTTCCCTGCCGGGGTCCCCGGCGAGCGGTCTATGCTCGCTGGGGTGGCTTGGTCCCTCGGTCCCTGTCGTTTCGCCAGCCGCGCCAGCGTCGCCTGCTCCCTCAGCACTTCTCGCAGCGGCCGCGCCGGCGTGCCCCAATGCACTGTCCCCGGCTTCAGGCCTTCGTTCGTCACGGTCGCGCCGCTGAAGACGCCCGCCTGCCCGCCCAGAATCACGCCCGGCCCCACGTGCGCATGGTCGCCAATGCCCACCTGCCCTGCGATCACCGCGCCTTTGCCCACCGTCGACGACCCGCTGATCCCCGTCTGCGCCGCGATCACAACGTCCTCGCCAATGTCGCAGTTGTGCGCCACGTGCACCAGGTTGTCGAACTTTGCCCCGCGCCGAATGCGCGTCTCGCCCAGCGCGCCGCGATCAATGGTCGAGTTGGCTCCGATCTCCACATCGTCTTCGATGACCAGAGTTCCCTGCTGCGGAAACTGCGTGTACGCGCCCGTCGCCGCATCGCGAACGTAGCCAAAACCGTCCGCGCCCAGCACAACACCCGGCGTGAATCATCACGCGATCGCCGATCGTTGTGCCGGGATAAACCACCACGCGCGGATAAATGCGGCACTGCGCTCCGATTCGCACTCGCTCGTCCAATCACCGCGCCGGCCTCAATGCGCGTTTCGTCGCCAACTACCGCATTCTTCCCGATCACTGCGAATGGGCCCACGGTCACCGCATTTCCCAGCATCGCTCCTTCGCCAATCACCGCCGTCTCGTGAATCCACTCGCACTCGATCTTAGGCCGCAGCAATTTCGCGGCACGCGCAAACCACAGCTTCGGCTGGTCGGCCTCAATCACGGCAATCGCCGGGCCGGCGTCGTAGTTCAGCAGGCAACCTGCCTTGAGCACGACCGCGCCGGCGCGACTGGCAACCGCCTCAGCGGCCGAGGTCGCGTCTTCGGCAAAAACAAGCTCAGTCGAGAGCGCATTCGCCGGCGAATTCACTCCAGCGATGGCGAGCTCCGCACTACCATGCGCCAGTTTCCCGCCGAGTTGTTCCACCAATTCGCCAATCGTCATCAATGCTCGCTCACAAACTGCACACTTGCCACTCTGCTTGAATCCCCGGTCGCTACGTCCCTGGTCCCTCAGTCCCTCGTCCCTGGCGTCAGTACAGCCCCGGCTCTCCCGCCGGCCGCGTCTTCCATCGCCGGTGAATCCACAGCCACTGGTCAGGATAGCGCCGAATCCACCGCTCCAGTTCCGCCGTGCACCGCCGCGTGCCTTCCAGAATATCCGCGCCGCGGTCCTCCGTGCGCGGAATCTCAATCTCCGGCCCGAAGCGCAGCACGTACTTCCCTTCGTCCGGCTCCCAAAGCATGAAGCCCGGCAGCACGGCCGCCCCAGTATTGCGCGCCACATGCGCCAGCCCAGTGCCCGTGCACGCGTCAATGCCGAAGAACTTCACAAATTCGCCCCGTGGCGGCGTCATGTTTGTGTCGATCAACATTCCTACCGTCCCGCCCGCGTGAATCGCCGTCAGCAAGCCCGCGCCCAAAGTCGTCCTTGGACAAAACGAAATTGCCGTGCAGGCAGCGAATGCGGTTCACGTACTCATCGAGCCGACGGTTGTCCAGCCTGCGGATCAGCATGCCCATGGGATGCCCCATCAGCGAGTGATAAAAACTGGAAAGCTCCCACGCGCCAAGATGCCCGGTGAGCACCAGCACGCCCTTGCCGCGAGCCTGCGCGGCAAGATAGTGCTCTAGTCCCTCTGTGCGGATCCAGTCGCGCGTGTTCTCGGCCGTGTAGCGCGTCATCCGGCAGAACTCCACAAGCTGCCAGCCGAGATGCACATAGACACGCGCGCAGAATTCTTTTTCTTGTTTTGGAGCGGGAGCTCCGGCATGGCCATCTCGAGATTGCGCATGCCCACGCGCCGCAAGCCGGCCAAAGCACCAGTAAACCGCAAACGCAATGCAGCCGGGAAAAAACGCGCGCTATGCCGCGCGGCATGCGGCCCAGGCAGCTCGCAATGGCTACAACCAACCCATACTCGAGGCTTTCCAACATGAGTAAGGATCAGTGTAGACGCTCAACGCGACCGACACGCGACCCCGCTCCTAGCCTTGCCACGCAGCATCGCCGGCCACGAAGCATGCCACCGCTCATCCTCTCAGCACAGCAGCGAAGAGGATGGCCGAAGAAGTTCGGATTTCTCACGAATGACCAGGGACAGCGCGCTTACTATTGCGCCCGGGCTTCGACAAAGTACTGCGCCACATCGCGGACAAATGGAATCGCGCCCGGCGGCACGGCAACATTGCCGCTCAGGATGGACTCGAAGTGGTGCGGCGCTCCGTAATACAGCGTAGTGTCATCCTGATTCTGGCTTACACTCGTTCCGTCCAGGTCAATGCCGGCAAAGATTCCCTTGGTGCGCGAGTAGCTCAAAAGCTCCGCGCTCATCTTCCAATCCGTTGAAGCGGTTCCGGAGCGGCCCACAGGTCCGGCCGCGGCCGATGCATCGCCGCCAATTTTGAATTTGTCCTTGAGCAGGTCCTGCATTCCGCGGTCATTCACGGCAATCAGAATCAGATCCGTCGCTTGACCGCCCCATTGAAAACCAAACGACCCGCCCGCCATGCGGATGAAGACAGGAGCGCTCCAGCCGTGGCCGGTGCGGCATGTAACTACCCCCTGGCCGTACTGAGCGCCGACGAAAAATGCGCCCTTCACCATGCTCGGCACCACCGCCACGCATGTGGCCGACTTGAGTATGTTGATCGGTACGGTCCGGTCACCAGCGCCCATAATCTGGTCGAGAACAACCTTGGCCGCATCAACGCGAGCCTGCAAATCCTCCCTTGTGGAGGCGGCATTCGCCGTGGACGGAAGCAAAAGGCTTAAGCAAATCAAAACCCAAATCGAAACAACGATTTTTTTCATGTTCATATCCTTTCGGGCGGCAGGCGCCGCGTCTGCAAGAACAACTCTAGAACTCCGTGCGGCGCACATTCATCTCGCTGCCAAAGTTATCGAATTGGAGGAATCATAGGAACGGTCGCATGGCAGCCTGCGCTGAATCCTCCCGAACACTCTAGAACCCAGCCTATAGTATCTACCGGTGACATCGCATATGCTCATTTGTATACGTATGTTCGACCGTGGTCCCGGCCTTTCGCTTGCATGGTGCCCGAAAAAGCTGCTCAGGCTTCAGCCTACAGCCTCAAGAAATTCAATCGAATTTCACGACGGGCCGAAAAATCTCTGCTGCACCTCACCCCCAGTCGAGACTTCCACATTTTATTAAGAATTCGGATGGCCGCCGCTCGATAAATTGCATCGAAGCAAGGGTAGCAAGATCAAGATGATGCCTGTGGAAGTATGTCAAAGCGCCGACGAGGCGTGAAAACCAAATCCGTAGGAATTAAATCAAGGAGGGTTGAATATGAAGAAATTTCTTGCCATGTTTGCGATGCTGTTGATTGCCGGCTCCGGAGTTATGGCGCGTGCCGCCGACGACTCACACAGGCTGGATGATCGTCTGGACTCCGCCCGAAACGTGATCGATTCAATTATGTCTGTGCCCGACCATGCAATTCCCGATGGGATCGCGCGGCATGCAAAATGTATTGCCGTGGTGCCCGGCGTAGTCAAGGGCGCGTTCATTGTTGGCGCCGAATACGGACAGGGAGTGGTTACGTGTCGCACCGGTCACGGGTGGAGCGCGCCCGTGTTCATTCGCCTGGCTGGCGGATCGTTCGGCTTTCAGATTGGCGGACAGGGTACCGACCTCGTACTGGTAGCAACGAACTACAAGGGCTTCCAGGACCTTCTGCATGACAAGTTTAAAATCGGAGCCGACGCATCGGCAGCCGCTGGCCCGGTGGGTCGCGATGCACAGGCCTCGACCGACATCAGCATGAGAGCTGAAATGCTGACCTGGTCGCGCAGCCGCGGACTTTTTGCCGGCATCGATCTGAATGGAGCCACCGTGAGCCAGAATCAGGAAGACACCGATGCGCTCTACGGTGCGCCTCATCACTTCGACGCAATTCTCCGCGGAGACGTACCTCCGCCTCCGCAGGCTGAGGGATTCCTGCACGCTATAAGGCAATATTTCGGCGAATCTGAAATGCGCTAAGCCGTTTCCAAAACCGGCGCGGCCCGCATTCGCGCGGTCGCGCCGAGCTTTTCGCATCAGGTCAAATTTTCAGAAGGAACACTCCCTTGAATACGCAGCCTTCTAACCCACCCATCGGTTTATTCAATATGCCTGCCGAAGCACTTGCGGATTCTCTTGCCTCGAAGGAAGTGAGCCCACAAGGCACCGCCGCGGGAATGAGACTGCTCACGTTTTATCTATCCCATGCAGCCAAGAGGCTGAGCCCTTCACGGCTGCGCAGCCTGGAGAAGGCTCGCAAATTACTCGCGGCTCGAATGGAAAGAGAGCTGCGCGAGAAGAGCGCCGCCTGACGGGCAAATCGCCCCGCACGCCCGGACATAGTCCTGATACAAGCCGCGAACTCTGCGGCTGTAATGCATGAATTATGTTGTGGGGGAGGGCTGATCCGACCGAAACAACCAAACTCATTTGAGCTTGTCACCGAAAAAAGAGGAGTTCCCAGGCATCATGTTTACATGCCGCCGGGGAACTCCTTTCCCCAGATCTGCGTTGTTTCTAGACACAGATTGACGGATTCAAAGTAACGGCACAAGAGTACTTAGGTGTGATGGCTGAAAGTAATTAATTTTTCACCACTTTAGTCACCTTATTCAAGCACCCCAGACGTTCCCTTTCCGCCTTCGTTTCTCGCCTTCACCTGAGCCTTCCCCTATCCTTTGGCCTTCATCGACCGGCCGAGTGCCGACATTGAGAGCTTGATGCGATTATCGGCGCCTGACTTGCGCATAAGGCGGCCCACGTATGCTTTTACAGTGCGCTGCTCAATCCCTAAACGGCTTGCAATCTCCCGCGTCGAATGAGCCCCCATAATGAGCTCAAGAACCTGTTGCTCTCTCACAGTAAGTTGTGTATTGCCAGCTTCTTGCGCGGTTCCTCGATTCTTCAGCAATCGGTCGATCACTCTGCACAGCAACCGCCGTGGAGCCCAAATCGATCCCGACGTCACCACTTCAATTGCGTTGCGAACCAGTTCAGGTCCCGCCGATTCTCCAAGAAAGCCCCGGGCTCCGGCAATAATGGCATTCAAAACCAGCTCATCGTCGCCCTCTGGGCCAATCACGATCGAACGCACATCCGGTCGCTCACGCACAATCGTTTTCAGTGCCTCAAATGCGTCCGGCGCGGAATGAAGATCAACAACAATGTATTCGATGTCGTTTTGCGCCAGCAGCTCTGGCAGGCTCGCAATCACGGGCGCCAGCTGGGCCTGGGTCTCGCGCCCTGGCTGGTCAAAAACGCTCGCAAGGCCGGCTACACGAATAGGTTCATCCGCCGCTACCCCGATTCGAATTGTCTCAGGACCATGCTGCGACGTTGCCATCCCCACACCCGTCCCACATCTGTCCACACACAGCAGGAGTCAATCGGCTCTCTCGACTTCTGCTTGATTTTTGTCTTGCTTGATTCGGGAAGAAATACTTCAGCACAGTACCACTTTTTAATTTGAACTGTATCGAAGCGCCTGCCCCAAGCAGCCGCATCGATCTTGTTTCAATGTATCTCGTCAGACGGCGCCAAAATACCACCCCTGACGATTCCCGCGATCCCAGCCGGCTCGGCCCATCAAACCACGCCAAGTCCCCACGGTCCTAGCCTAACGAAATCTCTCCAGTGAATGTCTGCCTGAATCATTGACCCGATGAACTGAAACTGAAATACCACCAACATCCGGGTCTCTAAACAATAGGTGCCAGATCGTTGACCAAAAGGTGGCATCCGCAAATCATTCATTATCGGGGCCCTCCTGAATCGATGCGTAATCGATCCCAGGTTGATGCTTGATCCCTCTCCACCTACATCGCTACGCCGTGGCGGAGCCACTGCCCATTCTCACAGCTTGGGCAGAACAATTCCCTGCTGCTTTTGATACTTTCCCTTGCGATCGGCGTAGCTTGTCTCGCAGGGCTGATCGCCGTGGAAGAACAGAATCTGGCACAGTCCTTCGTTGGCGTATATCTTCGCCGGCAGCGGCGTGGTGTTCGAAATCTCGAGCGTGACAAATCCCTCCCACTCCGGCTCGAATGGCGTCACGTTCACAATGATGCCGCAACGCGCATAGGTCGACTTCCCAACGCAGATGGTCAGCACGTCCCTCGGAATACGAAAGTACTCAACCGAACGCGCCAGCGCAAATGAATTCGGCGGAACGATCACCGAGTCCGCCTGAACCGAAACAAACGACCGCTCGTCGAAGGCCTTGGGATCGATGATGGCGCTGTTCACGTTGGTAAAGATCTTGAATTCGTCGAGACTCTCAGGTCGTAGCCATAAGACGAAAGACCGTAGGAAATGACGCCGTCCGCCACCTGCTTTTCGCTGAACGGCTCGATCATCCCGTGCTTGAGCGCCTGCTCCCTGATCCATCGATCGCTCTGAATCGACATGCGTCTCCTGTCCGGGCAGTTGCAGTCCGGCTCTTCCGGCTTATCTGGCGCTGGCTGCGATCTCGAAACCCCATCTTAAAGCAACAGCCCGCGTCGAAAATGACAATCGGAGAGCAGTGGCTTTCAAGGCACCTGAACGATGCGGCCACAGATCGGCCGTCAAGCTCGGACTCTCAAAGTCGAACCCGTGCTTTAACCCGCTCGAATTCCTTTTGCAACAAAGGATCTACCCGCATAGAATTCCGCTGTTCCCTAATCGCAACAAAATCTGTAGTATGGGCCGCATTAGTGTTAAGATACGCAGCAATAAGTTCGTGCCAGCGAGGATACTCCATTGATCAAACAGGACATCGTTCACAACGTGGTCGAGCGCACGGGCCTGCCGCGCACCAAGGCTGAGGCGGCAGTGGACACGGTCTTCGAGGGCCTCAAGCAGGCTTTGGCGGCCGGCGAGCGCATCGAACTGCGCGGATTTGGCGTCTTCAGCGTCCGCGCGCGCAAAACCGGCATCGGCCGCAATCCCCGCACCGGGACTGAGGTCAACATCGCTCCCGGCAAGGCCGTGCGCTTCAAGCCCGGCAAGGAACTGCACACGCTCGAGCCAGGCGCCCCGGCCAGCTAGCACCGACCGCGGACCTCTAGTTTTCACCGACTTCGTGCCCCTGCCGACCGCAAACAGCGTCGCCGTTGCGTCTCGCCGTGCGCGCGCTCGCAGCTTGAATTGGTTTCTCGCGGCATATTTCCTTCCGGCACTGCCGCTCGTCGTGCTATAGCTTGCCAAGGCCACACGAAATCTCCAGCCTCCGCATGAAGAAGTTTCTCCTGCTTTTCCTGCTGCTCGCGCCGTTGCTCTGCGCCCCAGCGCACGCGCAGACGTTCGACCTCAACGCCGGACCGCCAGCCCGTGGCCTCGCTCGACGGCCTCTGGCGCTTCCATACCGGCGACAATCCGCAATGGGCCAACCCCAGCTTCGACGACTCTCAGTGGCCGCTGCTCCGTTCCGACGAAAGCTGGGCCGTGCAGGGATACAAGGGCTATAGCGGCACGGCCTGGTATCGCTTTCGCGTATCTGTCCCCGCCGGAATGAGCGACCTCTCCATTTGGCTGCCCGACATTATGACAAATTATGAGGTCTTTGCGAACGGCGTTCGAATCGGTGGCATCGGCAAGATGCCGCCGAATCCAATTCCCTACAGCAACTATGCCAGCCAGATCTACGCTCTCCCGATTGCCGGCGGCTCAGCCCGGCAGATTGAAATCGCCATCCGCGTGTGGCACTGGCCCGGATGGGCGGAATACGAGGGCGGCGGACCTGAAAGTAGCGGCGCGACGATTGGAGACTCCGCGGACATTCAGAGAATGTACGCCGTGAACCGAGCCGCTCGAAACTGGAGCTATTCAAGCACCGAAATCCTTTCGCTGTTGCAATCCCTCGGTGCAATCGCTGTCTTCCTGCTCTTTCTGCTGAGGCGCTCGGAACGTGAGTACTTATGGTTCTCGCTTTTTCTTGCCTTCAGCGCGGCGCAAGGCTGGGCCCTGTTGTCGGAGGGTTTGCAGGTATCGCCCATTTTGCTGATCAACGGCCTCATGTATACCCTCGGCTTCCCCTGTGCCGGACTTGCGCAGCTTGCCTTCTATCGGCAATTGCTCAAGGCCCGCCGCTCGCCGCTATATCTTGCATCCCTCGTCTGTCTCTTTGCCGCGCTCGCTTTCGGCCTCTATTCCCTTTCGATCAGTTTCACCGCGGCGGACGTCAGTCCATTTCGATTCTTCCTGGTGTTTTCTCTTTCTTTGTTGCCCGGCTACGTCTGGATCCTTTCTCTGCTCTTCTCTCGCGCGCGGCAAAATTTCGTCGATGCGCGTCTTCTGCTGGCGCCTGTCCTGCTGCAATTTTCGGCCGTGCTCTTCCAATGGACCGCGATCATCACCTTCGTACTCGGCTGGCAAAGCCGGTTCCTGTTCAACATCTTGCTTTTTGACCGCCCGTTCCCCATCCAGCTTGTTCAGGTTGGAAATCTGCTCTTCCTGCTCGGCGTTCTCGCCATCCTGATTCTGCGCTTCACCCGCACGCGCAGCCAGGAAGAGCGCTTCGCCGCCGAGGTGCAGTCGGCGCGCAACGTCCAGCAGTACCTGATCCCCGAGCACCTGCCCGATACGCCCGGCCTCGCCATCGAAAGCGTCTACCGTCCCTCCCGCGAAGTCGGCGGCGACTTCTTCCAGGTGCTTCCGAACGCAACCGACGGCAGCGCTTTAATCGTTGTCGGCGATGTAGCCGGCAAGGGCATGCAAGCTGGAATGTTGGCCACGCTCATCGTCGGCGCGATCCGTACCGCCGCGTCATTCACCAACGATCCCGGGCAGATCCTCTCTCTGTTGAACGAGCGCATGCACGGCCGCGCTCTCGCCACCTGCCTCGCGCTTCGCATCGAGAAAGACGGCAATGCAGTGCTGGCCAACGCCGGCCACCTGCCGCCGTATCTCAATGGAAAAGAGCTGCCCATGGAAGGCGCTCTGCCGCTCGGCGCAGTTCCCGGCGTCGACTTCCCAGTTCTGCGTTTCAAGCTGTCTCCTGGCGACTCGCTCATGCTCATGACCGACGGTGTCGCCGAAGCGCAGAATGCGGCCGGCCATCTCTTCGGCTTCGATCGCATCGCCGAAATGCTGCGCGGCGGCATCGCCGCAGCCGCCCTCGCCACTGCCGCACAAGACTTCGGCCAGGAAGACGACATTACCGTTCTCACCGTGGCCGGCTCGCGCCAGCCGCCTGAATTCCGCTGACTCGCTGACTTGCTGACTCGCTACATCAGCCGCAGCGCATCCACATCCACAATCAGATTCCGCCGCGGCACATCCTGCCTCCGCGGCGTGCGCCAGCATGCCGCGCAGCGCCTCATTCAGCGCCTTGCGCGATCGCGCTTTCAGAATCATGTGAAAGCGATAGACGCCCTTGATGCGCGCAATCGGCGCGGTGCACGGGCCCAGCACTCTGCACCCCTTCGCTCGCGGCCTTTTGCAGCCACTTGCCCAGACGCGCCGACCACCCCGCAGCTTCTTCCAGTTTTTGCGACTGCACCAGCACGTTGGCCAGCGCGCCGAACGGCGGATAGTGCATCCAGCGCCGGTACTTCAGCTCGCGCTCGGCGAAGGCTGCGTAGTCGTGCGCCGTGGCGGCAAGAATCGCGTAGTGATCGGGATAATACGTCTGCACCACCACGCGTCCCGGCAGTTCGCCGCGCCCCGCGCGCCCGCTCACCTGCGTCATCAGCTGAAAGACGCGCTCCGCCGCGCGAAAATCCGGCATCGAGAGCGCATGATCGCAGCCCACCACGCCCACCAGCGTGACGCCGTGAATGTCGTGCCCCTTGGCGATCATCTGCGTGCCCACCAGCAGATTGATCTCGCCCGAGTGCAGCCGCGCCAGCAGCTGCTCCAGATCGTAGCGCCCGCGCACCGTGTCGCGATCCATGCGCCCGATGCGCGCGCCGGGAAAAATCTCCGCCAGCCGCTCTTCGCCCTGCTGCGAGCCCGCGCCGAGGTAGTACAGATGCTCGCTGTCGCACTTCGGGCAGCGCGCCGGCACCGTGCGCCTGTAGCCGCAGTAGTGGCACTCCAGCCGCTGCCCCGCGCGCGCCCGATCCGCGTCCTCGCTCGGCGCTTTGTGATGCGTCAGCGCAATCGCGCAGTTCTGGCACTCGAGCTTTTCGCCGCACGCGCGGCAGATCACGGCAAACGAGTAGCCGCGCCGGTTGAGCAGGATCAGCGCCTGCTCGCCGCGCTCGAGCGCCGCCTTGGTCTGCTCCACCAGCGACCGCGAAAAAAGCTGATCCTGACCCGTCTCCTGGAACTCGCGCCGCATGTCGACGAGCTCCACTTCCGGCAGCGGCCGGTTCATCACGCGATCGCGCAGCTCGATGCGCGTGTATTTGCCGCGCTCCGCATTCTGCCAGCTCTCGAGCGACGGCGTCGCCGATCCCATCACCACCACCGCGCCAGCCAGCTTGGCGCGCATCACGGCCACGTCGCGCGCGTTGTAGCGCGGCGTCTCCTCCTGCTTGTAGCTCTGGTCGTGCTCCTCGTCCACCAGAATCAGTCCCAGGTTCGGCGCCGGCGCAAAGATCGCCGAGCGCGTGCCCACCACAATCGGCGCATCGCCGCGGCGAATGCGCCGCCACTGTTCGCTGCGCTCTTCCGGCGTCAGCGCGGAGTGCAGCAGCGCCACCTTCTGTCCGAAGGCCTGATCGAGCAGGCCCGCCGTCTGCGGCGTCAGCCCGATCTCCGGAACCAGCAGGATCGACGTCAGCCCGCGATCGAGCGCCCTCTGCATCGCCGCGAGATAGACGGCGGTCTTCCCCGAACCCGTCACTCCAAAGAGCAGAAACGGATGAAATCCCCCGAGCGCGACCGTGATCGTCGCCAGCGCATCCGTCTGCGCCGCATTCAGGCTGAACAGCTTCGGACGACAGGCGTCAGCCCGCCCAGCCGAAATGCCTCCGGCCGCTCGTCGATGCGCACCAGCCCGCGCCGCACCAGAGTCTGCAGAGTTGACGAAGGCAGCTCGCGGCGCCGCAGCTCGGCCAGCGGCAATTCGCCGCCGCACGCCGCCAGCTCCGCCAGAATCGCCTGCTGCTTCTCGGTCAGCGCGGGCAAGCCGCCCGTCGCCGAATCAGCACCGCAAACCGCTCCATGCGCCGCGCATCGCGCTCGGCCGCAGCCGTCTCGCGCGCAATCCACTTCTTGCGCACCATGCTGGCCAGCAGCGGCAGCGAAGCAGCCGTCGCCGTGCGCAGCGTCGACACCTTCACCGGCTCGCCCTCGGCCAGCCGCTCCAGCACCCGCCGCTCCATGTCCTGATCTTCTCTGGAGAGCTTGCCGCGCCGCCGATGCCGCGCGCTCGACAGATTCCCTTCCCGTGGTCCCCGTCGGCGCTTCGTCGCCAGCACATCGCGCCCCAGATCCGTCAGGCGGTAGTAGACCGTGCGCCGCACTTCGGCCGTCAGCGGCAGCATGGCGCGCAGCACCTCGCCGAGCGGCGCCAGATAGTATTGCGCCGTCCACTCCGCCAGCTCCAGCAGATGCTCGCTGAGCAGCGGCTCCTCGTCGAGCACGGCCTCAAGATACTTGACCTCGACCTCCGCCGGAGCCTTTACGTCGACCGCCGTCACCACGCCGATCAGCTTCTCGTTGCGGAAAGGCGCAATCACGCGCGCCCCGCGCTGCGGCCGCTGCCCCAGCCGCACGCCATAGGTAAACGTGTGGTCCAGCGGCACCGGCAACGCGACTTCGCAGTATGCAGGCATGGGAGACAAGATTCAGTGTAGGGGATGCGGCGAGGCACCGCGCCGAGGTGCAAATCGCTGTCCGCCAGCCACGGCCTCGTTGATTTACTGTTGACTAATATTCGTTTATAAACGATGATATCTCAGTGTTCGAAATTCGCCATTATCTGACGCAGAACGAAAAAGACGTCTACATGGAATGGCGGCGGCAACTCCGCGACACGCGTGCGAGAATCGCGATCGACCGGAGAATCAACCGGATCGAGTTGGGAAGCTTCGGCGATCACCGGTTTTGCCGTGACGGCATTTGGGAGCTTCGTATCGATGGGGGACAAGGCTATCGAGTTTATTACGCCGTTGCTGGTATGCGGGTGGTCCTGCTGCTTTGCGGAGGCGACAAGCGTAGTCAAGATGCGGACATCGGCCGGGCTTGTGAATACTGGCTGGATTGGCAGCGGAGGAACTAACGATGAAAGACAGAAACCACGACGAGTCCATGGCGGAACTGCTCAAGGAGGATCCCGCATACGCGCTCGACTTGCTCAACAGCATTCTCGAAGATGGAGAACAAGGCGAGCTTCTCATCGTTCTGCGCCAGATGACTAAAGCCTTTGGCGGCGTGCAGGACGTGGCGAAAAAGGCCAACCTAAATCCAACCCAGCTCTACCGCACGCTCTCGGAGCAAGGAAATCCGGAGCTTCGCAGCCTCTCCGCGATTCTCAGAGCAATGGGCCTGCGGCTCGCCGTCGAAAAGGTGCGAGCGGCGTAGAAGCCGACGCTGTGAAAGCAGGACGTACTTGAATCCTAGCTTCGCCCGGCGCCTTCAGTCCCAGTTCCTTCATCGCAATCTGCAGGTCGGCCCACGCTTCCTTCTTTTGCCGCGGATCGCGCAGCAGAAACGCCGGATGATAGGTGACGATCAGGCTCATGCCGCGATAGGCGTGCACGCGCCCGCGCAGCCCGGCCAGCGGCTGCCGCGCGCCCAGCAGATAGGTCGCCGCCGTCGCGCCCAGCGCCACCAGAACCTGCGGCCGCACCACGTCGATTTGGCGAAAAAGAAACGGCGAGCAGGTGTTGGCCTCTTCCGGCTCCGGCGTGCGGTTGCCCGGCGGCCTGCACTTGACAATGTTGGCGATGTAGCACTCCTCGCGCTTCAGGCCCATCGCCGCGATCATGTTGTTGAGCAGTTGCCCGGCGCGGCCCACAAAGGGCAGTCCCTGCGCGTCCTCGTCGGCGCCCGGCCCTTCGCCCACAAACATCAGGCGCGCGGCCGGCTTGCCAACGCCAAATACGATCTTGTTGCGGCCTTTGTGCAGAGCGCATCGCGTGCAGTCGCCGAGGTCTTCGCGAATGACCTGCAACGCCGCCGCGCGCTCCTCCACGGGAACTGCGCCGGCGATCTGCGGTGGCGCGGAAATATACTTTGCGCGTTTTAATCGTGGGATCCTCTCCGAAAAGTTGGGCTGAGCTGCCGGAACTGTCGGAGATCGCTTCGCAACGACTGCAGGCCTGCGACTCGTTCGGCCCCGCCAATTCCTCACGCCGCAACAGACTCCGAAATCGGCGCGTCAATGTCGCGCGTCGCCGCGAGCAGCTCCACCGGACGCCGATAGAAGTCAGTCAGCCCCAGGTCGCGATAGAATCGCAGCCGCTCGGCCAGAGCGTCACGGGTGGTGGAATCGAGCGCGCGCGGCAAGCCGGTTACTCCACAATGAGCTGGCGTCGCCCTGCGCCAACGGGTTCGCTCTCGCTCAGCACGCGGTCGTGGACCGCTTGCTTTTCGTTGACTCCAGCGTCCGCCTTCTCATCGAACTCGAGAACCATAGGCCGCGGGCGGCGCAGCGCAAGAATCTCGTCGAGAATGCGGTCAGCCAGTTGGCGCTTGGCCATCTGCGGCATTTCCACCGATGTGGCCCGCGTGAGGAACGTGGCCGCATTCGTGTCGGCGTCGATGCCCACGCCCTCGCCGGCCACGTCGTTCACCACAATCGCGTCGGCGCCCTTGGCCAGCAGTTTGGCGCGGCCGTTCTCCATGCGGTTCTCGGTCTCCGCGGCGAATCCCACGATCAGCTGCCCCGGCCTGCGACGCCGCACCACCTCAGCCAGAATGTCTTCCGTCGGCGCCAGCTCGAGCGTCAGCGGCCCCGTGCGCTTGAGCTTCTGCGCGGAAACCGAAACAGGACGATAGTCGGCCACAGCGGCGGCCTTGATCACGAGCGTTGCTTCGTCCATGCGCGCGAGCACCGAATTCCGCATCTCATCCGCGGTCGTCACCTTCACCAGTTCGCAGTGTGCGGGAGCCTGCAGGCTCGACGGCCCGCTGATCAGAATCACCTTGGCGCCGCGGCTGCGCGCGGCCTCAGCCAGCGCGTAACCCATTTTGCCGCTGGAGCGATTGCCGATGAAGCGCACCGGGTCGAGCGCCTCGCGCGTGCCGCCCGCGGTCACCAGCACCACTTCGCCGGCCAGATCGTGGCGGCCGCCGAGCGCGCTCAGCACCGCCGCGGCAATCGCCTCCGGCTCCGCCATGCGTCCCGCGCCCACCATGCCGCAGGCCAGCTCGCCCGTTCCCGGCTCAACGATCGCCACGCCGCGCTGGCGCAGCATTTCAATATTCGCCTGCGTCGCCGGATGATTCCACATGTTCACGTTCATCGCCGGCGCAACCAGAACCGGCGCGGCGGTCGCGAGATAAAGCGTGGAGAGAAAATCGTCGGCGATGCCGTGCGCAAACTTCGCCAGAATGTTGGCCGTGGCCGGAGCGACCACCAGCGCGTCGGCCCACTGCGCCTCGGCAATGTGGTCGATGCCGTTCTGCTCCGGCGCGGCCGCGCCTGGATCCTCTTCCTCCCACAGGCTGGTAATTACCTTGTGCCCGGTGAGCGCGGCAAAGGTGAGCGGCTGCACAAATTTCTGCGCCGCCGCAGTCATCACCACGTGCACTTCAACGGCCTGGCGCTGCAGCGCGCGCACCAGTTCGGCCGCCTTATACGCAGCAATTCCACCGGAGACGCCAACGATGACTCTCATGTCTCGATTGTAGTTCAGGGAAGGAAGAACGGCGATCTGACGACTGGTTTCAAAGAGGATCAATCAGCAATCGGAATGGCTGCAGAAGGATACAGACACTCGAGGCTGTCTCCGTCCAATGTCCGCTGGCCACGCGCTGCAATGCCCGCCAAATTCTGCGCCGGCTAGCTCAGCAGAATGGGGATCGCCGGACCTTCAACCAGTGGCTTCGTGACTTCCACTTCGCTCTTCACGTAGGCGATCTTGCCGGCTTCGATCTCTTCCTGCGCAATCCGGCAGGCCTTGCTGGACCGGGTCGCGACCAGCGCCTGGGAGCCGTTCTGCAGCTGGCGTGCGCGGCGCGCGGCCACCAGAACCTTGCGATAGTTGGAATCGAAACTGGTCTCAATCGTCATCGGAGTCATCTCCAAAGGGAAGTTGCTGCTGGCCGGAGTCGCCATCGATGCCAAAGGCCTCCAGCACAGGTTTGAGCCGCTCCTGCGAGTTCGCTTGCAGGCAGGCCGCGGCGACCTCCAACACTCGGCGCGAACGGTAGGCGATCGCTTCGCCATTGCGATAAAAACGCTCGGCCAGCACAATGGCCTCCAATTGCGCTACCGCCCGGTCGAGAACGTCATTGACCAGAATATAGCCGTATTCGCGATAATTCTCAATCTCGCTGCTGGCCTCGCCGAGCCGGCGATAGAGTTCGCCCTCGTTCACCACGCCTTCGGCGCGGCTGCGATTGCGCAGGCGTGTGCGCAGAACCTTGGGGTTCGGCGGCAAAACAAAGATGCTCACCGCCTCCGGCATTTTGGCGCGCACCTGCGCCGCGCCCTGCACGTCGATGTCGAGCATCAGATCGTGGCCGGCCGCAAGCGCCTCGTCCAGCGACTGGCGCGCCGTGCCGTAAAGATCTGTCCCAAAGACCTCTGCGTGCTCCAGAAACATTCCTTCGTCGATCATGCGCTCGAATTCTTCGCGCGTGGTGAAGTGGTATTCGCGCCCATTCTCTTCCGAGCCGCGCGGCGCGCGCGTCGTCCACGAAACGGCAAAGTCGACGCCGCTCACCTGCTTGCGCAGCTCGCTTACCAGCGTGCTTTTGCCCGAGCCCGACGGCGCCGAAATGATAAATAGAATTCCTGCCACGTATCTTGATCCCTCTCTATCAGGTATCTTCGTTCTTCTCTGTTCCCTGTTCTGCCTACTTACTCCACGTTCTGAATCTGTTCGCGCGCCTTTTCAATCTCCGCTTTCATCGCCAGCCCCAGCTCGGTAATGCGCGTTCCCTTCCCGCTCACGCCCCCGGTCTTCGAAAGCAGCGTGTTGGCTTCGCGATTCATCTCCTGCAGCAGGAAGTCGAGCTTCTTGCCCGCCTCGCCGCCCGCGTTGAGCAGTTCGCGAAAATGCTCGATGTGCGTCGTCATGCGCGCCAGCTCCTCGCTGACATCGCTGCGCTCCACCAGGACGGCAACTTCTTCGAGCACTCTCTGCTGGTTGAACTCCGGCCCCACGGCCGCGGTGAGCCGCTGCGTCAGCCGCTCCTGGTAGCGCTGCTCAATCTCCGGGCGAAGCTCGGCAATGCTGTCCGTCGCCGCGGCAAGCCGGTCCAGCGTGCCGCGCAGAATCGCCGCCAGCGCCTCGCCTTCGCGCGCGCGCATGGCCTTCAATTGCTCCAGCAGCGGAACCATCTGCTCCAGCACGCTCGCCGCCAGCGCGGTCAGGTCGTCGCTGCTGCGATCCTCGGCCTGCAATGCGCCGGGCAGGCGCAACGCCGCATTCAGGTCCGGCTCGCCCTTCAGGCCGTGTTCCCTGCGCGCCGCATCAAATGCCGCAAGATAGCCCGCGATCAGTTCGCGATTGTATCCCGCCTTGGCCTGCGTCGCTGCGATCGACTGAAAGCGTCAGATCGACGTGACCGCGGACGAGATTCTCCTTCAGCACCCGGCGCAGTTCCATCTCCAGCGCGTCAAGGCCGGACGGCAGCCGGAATTGCAGATCGAGAAAGCGATGATTCACGCTCTTCACGGTGAGCGTGTAGCTGAGCTGCTCCTCGCCGCCAAGCGGCACGCGAACCTGCACCCGCGCAAATCCGGTCATCGATGAAATGGCCATTCTTACTCCTTCGCGCCCGCGGCGAGCGCGGCCCTTTCATCGAACGGCAGATACATCATGTTCGGATCAGGCGTTTGTGTCGCGGTCAGGTCCAGCGTCTCGGGCATGTCGATGAATTGCAGTTGATAAAGCTTCTGGTAGGTGGCGAAGAGCTGAGCAGTTCCTCATGCGAGCCGATGGCGGTGATGCGGCCGTCCTCGAGCACGGCGATGCGGTTGGCGCGGCGAATGGTGGAAAGCCGATGCGCAATCACCACCACAGTGCGGTTCTGCATCAGGTTGGCCAGCGCGGCCTGCACCAGCGATTCGCTTTCGGAGTCGAGCGCCGACGTCGCCTCGTCGAGAATGAGGATCGGCGCGTTCTTGAGGATGGCGCGCGCAATGGCGATGCGCTGGCGTTCGCCGCCGGAGAGCCGGAAACCCTTTCTCGCCGATCACCGTCACGTAGCCCTGCGGCATGTTCAGGATGAAGTCGTGCGCCAGAGCATTGCGCGCCGCCTGCTCCACCACTGCCGCTTTCGCGTCCGGCTGTCCGTAGGCAATGTTGTTGTGCACCGTGTCGTTGAAGAGAATCGTCTCCTGCGTCACCTGCGCCACCTGGCGGCGCAGCGAAGCCAGCGTCAGATCGCGCAGATCGTGGCCGTCGATCAGAATGCGGCCCGAGGTCACATCGAAGAATCGCGGAATCAGATTGACCAGCGTGGATTTGCCCGCGCCGCTCGGCCCGACCATGGCCAGCACTTCGCCGGCGTTCACCTCGAGATCGACGTTATGAAGAATCTGGTGCTCGCCCTCGTCGGTCGAGTAGGAGAATCCCACATTCTCAAATTTGATGGACTGGCGAAAGCGCGTGAAGCGTGGCCGCATGCGGCCGCTCCACCACATCGTCCTTGACATCGAAGTAAGCGAAGATCGAGGCCGACGCGCCCATGGCCTGCTGGAAGCTGTTGTAGTAACTGGCAAACTTGCGCACCGGATCGTAGAGCTTGAAGAGCACAATGATGAACGTGACGAAGACCGAGCGTCATGTGGCCGCGCTTGATCTCACTGCGCCCAATCCACAGCAGCACAGCGATCGCCACCGACCCGATCGTATCCATCAGCGGCGAACTGATGGATTGAATGCGCACGCTGCGCAGATTGGCGCGGAAGAGGCGCTTGGCCGCGTTCTTGAAGCGCAGAATCTCCCACAGCTCGGTGTTGAACGCCTTCACGATGCGGTTGCCCGTCACGGTCTCGTGCAGAATGTTCTGAATCTCGGCCAGCTTGTCCTGCCCGGTTCGGGTGCGCGTGCGCACTTCGCGGCCGATGCGCCGCGAAGAGGTGATGACCACCGGGACGAACAGCAGCAGCGCCCAGCTCAGTCGCCCGCCCAGGAAAATGACTAACGTGATCGTCGCCAGAAACGTGAAAAACTGCTGCAGAAAATCGCCCAGCACCGAGCTGAGCGCGGTTTGCACGCGATCCACATCGTTGATGAGCGTGGAAAGAATTGTGCCGGTGGGATTCTGATGGAAGAACCGCGACGAGCGGCGCATGACGGTTTCGTAGAGATGATTGCGAAGGTCGGTGATCGTGCCGAATCCGGCGTAGTTCACCAGGTACGTGCCGGCGTAATCGCAAAGCCCTTTCACCACAGTCGATCCCACCAGGGCCAGCGCGACTACATTCAGAACATTGTGAATGGGCATCCACGCCGGAACCATCTGGTGAATATCGAACTGCCAGCGAGGCGGCAGAGATGGAAACAACGGCAACGCGTCGGAATTGCTTTTGGGGTTTAGGACCACGCCAAGAATGGGCACGAACAGCGCCACGCGCAAAGTGTCGAGCAGACCCACCGCTGCCAGCAGCAATACTCCGGGCAGCCATTCCAGCGTGTAGGGCAGCCCATAGCGCAGCAGGCGCAGAAAGTTCTTCATGCGGCGCGGCCCACCCAGCGCGGTCTGCGCTTGATTCCCTGCTGTAAATGGATGCGGAAGTCCATCCCCGTATTGTATCCGCGCTGGAGGCGCTGCGCCTCGTCCGCACAGGCCCGCGGTCAAGCGCCTTGTATCTCGTCAGTTACGCTGGAGTTGATCGGTGTAAATCAATACGCTTTCAGGTCCACAATGGCCTTCAGAATGTTCTCCGGCTGCGGCAGAATCGCGTCTTCCAGCTTCGGCTGGTAGGCGACAAAGGTGTCCATCGCGCCGATGCGCCGCACCGGCGCGTCAAGATCGTCGAACAGCTCATCGGCGATGCGCGCGGCAATCTCCGCGCCGTAGCCCCAGCTCAGCATGTCTTCGTGCGCCACGATCACGCGATTGGTCTTGCGCACTGACTCGGCAATCGCCTCCCAGTCGTACGGATTGAGCGTGCGCAGATCGATGAATCTCGACTTCAATTCCATGCTCGCGCTGCGCCTGCTGCGCCGCCTGCATCGCGCGCGGAACCAGCGCGCCATAGGTGACGAGCGTCAGGTCCGTGCCGGGACGAACGATCTTCGCCTTCCCAAAGGGAATTGCAAACTCCGGACCCGGATATGCGGCGCGGCCATAGGTCTCGCGATAGAGCCGCTTGTGCTCGAGAAACAGCACCGGATCGTCGCAGCGAATGGCCGTGCGCAGCAGGCCATTGGCATCGAGCGCGTTCGACGGAAAGACAACGCGCAGCCCCGGAATGTGCGTGAAGATGCTTTCGCCGGATTGCGAGTGATAAATCGCGCCTCCCGTGAGATAGCCGCCGATGGGCACGCGAATCACGACAGGCGCTGCCCAGGCGCCATTCGACCGCCAGCGCATCACCGACAACTCATTGCGAATCTGATGCATGGCTGGCCAAATGTAATCAAAGAATTGAATTTCTACCACCGGCTTCATGCCGCGCAACGCGTAGCCAACGGCGCGGCCAACGATGTTGGCCTCGGCCAGCGGCGAGTTGAAGACCCGCTCCGATCCAAACTCGGTTTGCAGGCCGGCCGTGAGCTTGAAGACTCCGCCCTTGCCTTTCACTTCAGCAAGCGCTTCGCTGCGGCTGGCGTCGGCCACGTCTTCGCCGTAGACCACGATGCGCGGATCGCGGCGCATCTCGTCGCGCAGGCAACTGTTGATCAGGTCGGCCATGGTGCGCGCGCCGGCTCCCTTTGGCCGTCTTCCGCACCGCTCCATTCGTCGCCGCGCCATTCGCCTTTGCCGAGGCCTGCAGCTGCTCCGTGGCAAAAGCGGCGCTCGTCGGATCGAGATCCTCGGAGTAAACGTGCTCGGTAATTCCCTCCACCGTCGGCAACGGCGCTTCCAGCGCGCGCTCCGCGGCCTCGGCGGCTTCGCGCTCCAGTCGCCGTTCCAATCTCGTCCATCTCCGCGACCGTCAGAATTCCCTCACCGATCAGCCGCGTCCGCATTCGCGCGATGGGATCGCACAGCACGTCGGCCTCGCGTTCGGCAGCGCGAGCGGTAGTTCTTGTCGTCGTCCGAAAGCGAGTGGGAGTAAAGCCGCACGCAATGGCCGTGCACCAGCGCCGGTCCGCGGCCCGCGCGGCAGTGCGCCGCCGCCTGCTGAAAAGCGCGCAGGCAAACCACGGGATCGTTGCCGTCGATCTCGGCAAAGTAGAAGTTGGGAAAGTTGGCCACCAGCCGCGAAATGTTTCCGCCCGGCGTGTTCACCTCGACGGGAACGCTGATGGCGTAGCCGTTGTCTTCCACGCAGAAGATCACCGGCAGTTTCTGATTCGACGCGGTGTTCATCGCCTCCCAGAACTCGCCCTGCGAGGTCGAGCCTTCGCCCACGCAGGCCAGCGACAACTTCGTCGCCGTGGAACTCCACGTCGTGAAAAGCGCGATAATCGCCTTCCGCCTTGGCCGCAATCTCGGGATGCCGGCTGAAGTCTCGCCCAGCTTCAGCGCAGCCCACGGCGTGCAGCAACTGCGTCGCCGTCGAAGACGAAGTGCTGACGATATGCAGCGGGCGGCTGCTCCAGTGGGTCGGCATCTGCCGCCCGCCGCTGGCCGGATCGGTGGCCGCGCCCACGGCCTGCAGCATCATGTCGTAAGGGCGTCACGCCCAGCGCCAGGCACAGAGCGCGATCGCGATAGTACGGGAAGAACCAGTCGTATCCGGGACGCAGGGCCAGCGCCGCGCCCACCTGCAGCGCCTCATGGCCCGCGGCTGAAATCTGGAAGAAGATCTTCTGTTGGCGCTTGAGTAGGATTTCGCGGTCGTCCACCGCGCGGGAGAGAAACATCAGCCGGTAGATCTCA
Source organism: uncultured Acidobacteriaceae bacterium (assembly GCA_963725115.1). Lineage (GTDB taxonomy): Bacteria > Acidobacteriota > Terriglobia > Terriglobales > Acidobacteriaceae > Telmatobacter. The sequence goes on from CAVRXG010000001.1 coordinate 53,334, forward strand.
ACCATCTGTTGCGCGGTCAGCTCGTCCGAGGCCGGAAACGTTCCGGGCGCACGAGCGCATGGAAATTGCCACTTCCATTCCGGTCGACCCCCAATATAAAGCCTGAGCCAGTCTCTCCCGGCGTCACTCCCATCCGGTCTGCGCTATCGACGGAACGCGAAGGCTCCGCAAATAGCCGGCTCAGGCGTAGTGGCTCCGGTCTCCCCGGAAGAATCCTCTCCCGGAACAACCTCACCCGATTGTAGCAATTTGCAATGCCCTGGTGCGCGTCCTGTTGTGAGTCCCGGCAGGGGCCCTGACGAATGCCATAATTCGCACTCCGCTGCCTGTCCCGCCGCCCGCCCGGCCCTCTTGCCCAGCTCGACCATCTAACCTACGCAGCCGTCGCAGAAGATCGCTGCTTAATGGGCCGGTATCGTAATGGGCGCATCAAGGCTCGGTCCCATCTGTCCCAGTCCGTCAGCCATCTTCTCTTTGACGTTGCGCGCCAGTTTCTCAATTTCGGCCATCTTATGCAGCTGGTCCCACGTCAATGTTCCGGTGTTGTTCGCCGCAATCTCGTCATTCAACTCCATCGCCAGCTTGAGCAGCTTGTTGGTGTCGGAGACCATTTCTTTCTGGCGCTCTCTGTTCAGCGCATTCAAGCGCCGCTCCATCATGGTGGGGTCATAGTTGTCCGATGCAGATGGGTCCGTCGGCATTGGAGCAGGCCGGTCAATGATGTCGCGCGGAGGACCCGACTGGGAACGCGCTGCCAGGCCCGGGACAATGACGAACCCCATCGCCAGGCCAAAGCCCCAAATAAGAGATGGCGTCCACCTGCGCAATCGGCCGATCCTCACCGCGTTTACCCCTTCACGCATTTTGCTCTTCCTCGTTTGCGCCCTCTCTGAATAGGCCGCCCGGCATTCCTCAGCTTTTCCCATTCGCAATTCTTACCTTGTGGGCAAACTGCTCAATGTCGCTGGCTTTGCGGACTACAGTCACCGAAAGGGTGTCCGCGTTCGATTTGTCGACAGCTTTTTTCAGCTCGGTTGCCATCTGCAGCAGGTCTGCGCACTGATTGGCGATCTGCTGCTTTTGCGCATCCGCGGCCGTGGGTGCAACTCGCTGCCCTGTTTGCTTATTTCCCGGCTGCCCACCCGCAGGCGTGCTCGTCGCCTGCGTCCTCGAAGGCGCCTTAGCTCCGGGCGGATTGATTGCGGGAAGAGGAAACGCCTCTTGCGCCTGGGTCTTAATCAGTCCCACGCCCATTGCAACAACCAGCGCGCAAATGCATCCAAGAGCAAAGAGCCATAGTCCTTGGCTTTGCGCCTGACCGGCTTTGCTATTCACGCTTCTGCGGCGGAATGCACTCATGAAACTCACCGTCTCGGCTTGAATCGTAACTCAACGATGCTGGAGAGATTGTCTCAGGAATTTAAATTGCGACTCCGGCCAATCCTGCGCACAGTTTAGTCTAGAAAGTGGAGTTTTGGCATGTCTCTTTTTTCGCCGGCAGCGCAATTCGCATTCTATAACGCGCTGGGGCTGGTTCCAGGAGGGTCGCTTCCTCGGCCGCGTCCTCGACGAGTGGATCTACTGACAGCCAGGAATTCATCCGCACCAAGCTGCCGCGCCTCATCGTAATCGCGATCATCGCCTTTGTGCTCAGCCGAATACTGCGCATCGTCACCTCCCGCATGATCCACGTCTCCGAAAAGAGCGGCGCAGGCCTCGGTACGCCGTGCTGAAGTCAGAACGATGGCCGGAGTCATCCGTGCCACTGGCCTCGCCGTCATCGCCGTCATCGCCTGCCTGCAGGCGCTTGACTCGATGGGATTCAATCTCGGCCCGCTGCTGGCCTCAGCCGGGGTCGCCGGCATCGCCATCGGTCTGGCCGCGCAAAACATCGTCAAGGACATGTTCAACGGCATGCTGTTTCTGCTCGAGGACCAGTTCAACGTGGGCGACACCGTCCGCCTCGCCGGGCTTACCGGCACCGTCGAATCGATGACCCTGCGCAAGACGATGGTGCGCGACGGCGATGGAACTCTCTACGTGATTCCTAATTCGCAGATCACTACCGTCGCCAACCTGAGCGTCGACTTCTCCGTGGCCACGGTCAACGTCAGCGTCGACTTCTCCGCCAATCCCGACGAGGTAACAAAGCTGCTGAAGCAGATCGCGATGGACGTTCGCAACAGCAAAGAATTCAAGAACGTCTTTCTTGCAGGATCCGCAGGTTCTGGGCGTTGACTCGGTAAAAGGCTCGCAGGTGATCTTTCCGGTGGTCTTCAAGACCCTGCCGACACCAGCAATACGGCCCCGTGCGCGAATTCCAGCGGCGCGTCCGCCTCGCGCTCGAAGAAAAACACATGCTCCCCGGCGATCCGAATCGTGTGTTCAATCTCAACGGGAGCGTCGAGCTGCGCCGGCCCCCGTCCTCGAAGAAAAAGAGCCGGCGCCGAAGCAGGACCCAACGACGATCAAGCAACCGGACGCAAATCTATTCGGCAGCGAGTAGCGAGAGCCTGTCGCGGCACCCGAATTCAGTTTGCGGGCGTCAGCGCCTGCAACAGCGCTTCAGCGTCCGTAACCGGCGGCAAGCAGGTTCGCCCGCGGCAAACCAACGCCCACGCTTCCGCTCCATCCGGCTTCGGCACCTGCAACAGCGTCTCTTCCAGCGCATCGAGGCAGTTCGCCCGGCGACAAGCCTGCGACGGCTCAATCCGAATCACCGTCTTGTTCACGGCAAAGCGCGCAACAGCCGTCGCCTCCAGCCGATCCGCTTCGGGCCCCGATCCCACAATCACCACCTGCACCGGATCGAGCAGCAGTCGCTCCGCAGCCAGCCCGTAACTGCCCGCATAGAGACCAAAGTGCTCCACAATCCCCGCAAAGTTGGCCAGCGTTCCTTCCGCAATTTCGCGATACTCCTTGCGCCCGCTCAAAGCCTCAAGGCGCAGCAGCGCCGTAGCCGCAATCGCGATTCCCGGCCGGCGTCGGCGCATCCTGCAGCGGCTTGCGCCGCGCCGTCAAAGCGCCCAGCGGAATCTCCGCCGGCTCATCGTTCAGCGGCGCGGATGTATCGAAGAACCCTCCTCGCGGATGCGTCGTGAAATTGCTCGATCATCGCGTCGGCCAGCTTGATGGCCGCGTTGTAAAACTTCATCTCGCCGCTCGCCAGCCACGCATCGATGCAGGCGTTCACCGTGAATGCGTAATCGTCCAGCGTACCCGGAGCGCTCTCCTGCGGGCCGCAGCCCGTCAGGATAAGCAATCACATGCTTCAACGTCGCTGTCCCGCCCCACGCCTCGTCGAGCAGCCGGTTCGAGCGTGAGCAGCGCAAACTCCCTGCCTTCTCGTCGCGCAGCACGCGCGCCGTTTCCAGATAAGCCGTCACCGCCATCGCATTCCAGCCGGTGTAGAGCGTGCGGTCAATGAACGGCGTGGGCCGCTGCGCGCGCGCCGCCAGCAGCTTCGCGCGGGCCTGAGTCGCGCAACGCGCGCAATGCGTCGTTCAGCTCGCGCCCGATTGCGCGGCCATCTCGGCCAGCGTCTGATTCACATGCAGCACATTCTTCGCCGGGTTGTGGTGCATGTCGCCCAGCTCGCCAATGTCCCAATACTTCGCCGCAAACTCCAGCTCTTCCGCGCGTCGAGAACTGCGCGCGCCTCGTCCAGCGTCCACGTAAAGTAGTCGCCGTCGTCGTCCAGGCCCACATCCGCATCCTGCGAGCCGTAGAATCCGCCGCGCTCGCGATCGGTCATCGTCGCATCGAGCCAGGCCACAATCTCTCGCGCGGTGCTCAGAAAATCCTCGCGAACAAAACTCTGATAGCCGTGCACATAATTCCGCAGCAGCTCGGTATTGTCGTAGAGCATCTTCTCGAAGTGCGGCACTCCCCAGTGCTCGTCCACGCTGTAGCGATGGAAGCCGCCGGCGAGCTGATCGTAGACGCCGCCGCGCGCCATCTTTTCGAGCGTCGTCGTAAAGGCCTCTCGCGCGCCGCTCGTTGCCGCGGTTCATGGCCACTTCGAGCAGCAGGTCGAGCGCCGCCGGATGAGGAAACTTGGGCTGCGAGCCGAAGCCGCCATTGCGCGGATCAAACTGCGCAAGAATTGACCCGGCAATCTTGTCCACCAGCGACAAGACTCAGCTCGCCGCCACGGCCCGAAAAGCTTTCATTGTGCTCGATCGCGGCCATCACGCTGCCGGCAGTTTCCAGCGCTTCATCGCGCCGCTCGCGCCACACTTGCGCCATGGCCAGCAACACGCGCCCCATTCCCGGCCGCCCGTAGCGATCGTCGCGCGGAATATACGTGCCGCCAAAGTAAGGCCGTCCATCCGGCGTGAGAAACGCCGTCAGCGGCCAGCCGCCCTGCCCGCTGATCGCCGACACCGCTGCCTGGTAGCGCGCATCCACATCGGGCCGTTCGTCGCGATCCACCTTCACGGCCACAAAATGTTCGTTGATGAGCGCGGCAATCTCCGGATCCTCATACGATTCGCGGTCCATCACATGGCACCAGTGGCACCACACGGCGCCAATGTCCAGCAGGATCGGCTTGTCTTCAGCCTGCGCCCGCGCAAACGCCGCCTCGCCCCACGCGTGCCATCGCACCGGCTGATGCCGCGCCGAGCGCAGATATGATGACGCCGAGTGTTCGAGTTGATTGTTCGCTGTGGCCGGCTTGCTTTCACTCATGCACTGAGAATACAAGCCTCAAGCGCCGCGCATCGATCCAGCCCGCGCTGAATCGTTTTCACCAAGGCCCGTATCATATATAGAAGAGAATCGATGCCCATTCAGAAAACTCGGCCGGCACAAGACAGCACCGCAAACACCAATCCCGTCACCATCGGCGTACTCGCTCTTCAAGGCGACTACGAGGCGCACGCGCGCGCCTTCCAGAACAGCGGAGCGCAAACAGTGCTGGTGCGCAAACCTGAAGAACTGGCCGGGCTCGATGGCCTCGTATTGCCCGGCGGCGAATCGACCACCATGCTCAAGTTTCTTGAGAACGGCGGATTCTTTCGACGCGCTTGAAAAGTTTGCTTTGACCAAGCCGGTTTTTGGCACTTGTGCCGGATCCATTCTGCTGGCGCGCGAAGTTCTCCAACCCACACAGCGCAGCCTCGGCGCGCTCGACGCTACTGTTGAGCGCAACGCCTACGGCCGTCAGATTGACTCGACTATACTCACGCTCCCGACCGAGCTTCCCGGTGGCCCGCTCGAGATGGTCTTCATCCGCTCGCCGCGCATCACGCGCGTTGGCGATGGAGTCGAGGTGCTCGCCGAGCGCGACGGCCACCCAACACTTGTCCGGCAAGGGCACCTGCTCGCCTGCACCTTCCATCCTGAAATGTCAGCTGACACGCGCGTGCAAAAGTTATTCCTCGACATGGTTCGGGCGCAGAAGGCTCAGTGAGCGATCAATTCACCATCGCCGCAGGAATTTTCTGCTTTATCTTTAGCATTTCGTCCCACGGATCATGCCGCAGCCGCGACTTCCATTTCGCGAAATCCAACACATGAAATGATGGCGGCTTCGTGGCGCTCAACTCACTCCACCGCAGCGGCATCGCTACCGGCACGCCGCTTCGCGCCCGCGGCGAATACGGGGCCACCGACGTAGCCTCGCGATCATTGCGAAGATAGTCGAGATAGATTCGATTCTTGCGCGTCGCCTTTGTCATCTTCGTAACGTAAAGCTCGGGATGCTCCCTCTCAAGCTCCAGCGCGAGACTATGCGCGAATTGCTTGATTGCGGGCCACTCGTGATCCGGCCGAATAGGCGCAACAACGTGCAGGCCTTTGCCGCCGGTGCTTTTCACAAAACTCACGAGCCCCAATTTCGCGAGCTTTCGTTTGAATTCGCGCGCTGTTTCCGCCAGAGTTTTCCATTGGATCGCCGCGTCGGGATCGAGATCGAAGACGACGCGATCGGGATGTTCAAGCGATTCATTGTGCGAGCCCCAGGTATGGATTTCAAGCACGCCCATCTGGGCCAGCCCAACGAGCCCTTCGCTGGAATCAACCGTGAGATAGTCCTCTTTGTCGCGGCTCTTGCGATTGCGAATCGAAACAGTCTTAATTCCCGCCGGCAACCCAAACCCAACGTGCTTTTGGAAGAAACATGGCTTGCCGTTGCCGTCGGGACACCGCACAATGCTTAACGGACGGTCGGCAATGTGTGGCAGCATGTCCTCAGCAACCGCTTCGTAGTACTCGGCGAGCTGCTGCTTTGTCATCCCGCTCTCGGCATCCAGCACCTTGTCCGGATGCGTGATTGCCAAGCTCTTTATCACCATATCTGTCATCGTCGCCGCGCCCTTTTTTCTGGTGGAGGAACTCGACACCGCGTTGCCTTTTGTCCGCGAAGAATCAAAATTTGCCCCGTTCGTCGCAACGGCCCGTTCTCGCACTACTTCCTTCGCTGGTTTGTCTTCACGCAACCCTTTGAATGCCGCTTGCCGCACCAAATTGTCGCGTGTCCAGGTTGAGAATTCAATCTGCGCCACGAGTTCCGGCTTCACCCAATGTGCTCCCCTTTGCATCTCGCGCGGCACGTCCGCAAACGGAGAGTCTTTTCTCGCCAGCCGCTCCAGTTTCGCGCGCAGCAATTTATGCGTAGCCTGCGTGAATCCAGTTCCTGACCGGCCCGCGTAGCGAAGCTTCCCGTCCTCGTAATAGCCCAGTAATAATGCGCCAATTCCGGCCGTTCCCTTCGACGGCAACGTGAATCCGCCGACCACCAATTCCTGTTCGAGGCGACATTTTAGCTTGAGCCACGCGCCGCTTCGCCCCGAGGTGTATTTTGCCGGAGCGAGCTTCGAGATGATCCCTTCTGCTCCCAGAGCACAAGCCTTTTTGAAAACTTCATCTGCGTCAGCTTCTAAATGCTCACTCAATCGCAACGGCGAATCTTTGTCACCCGAATTCTTGTCACTATCGCTCAGCAAATCGCTCAAAATCTGCTTTCGTTTTGACAGCGGAAGGCCACGCAAGTTGTGGCCGTCCAGATGAAGAAGATCGAATGCAAAATACCTGATGTACTGTTGCCTCTCTTCCTGAAATGCCGCCTGCAAGTCGGCGAAATTGCTCACTCCATACTCATCGAGCGCGACCGCTTCGCCATCCAGGATCGCATCCTGAACATTCAACCTTCCTGCGGCCGCTGCAATGTCCGGCATTCGACCGGTCCAATCCAACCCTTTGCGTGTGAGCAGCCGGACAGTGCGGGACTTAGCGCCGGCTTTCGCGCGCGTCTTCGCGCCGCTTCTTTCGCCTGATCTGATTTGAATTTGTATCCGATAGCCGTCCAGCTTAAGTTCGTTGACCCAGTCGCTTCCGCTGGGTGGAGTTGAAGCCTGCAGCGCCAATTGCGGTGAGATGAATCCAGGAAATCGTTCCTTGGGAACGTGACTGAGATCCGGCGTGCGCTTGCCGCGAACCCTGCTGGGCTGAGCGTCCGGTGCAACGGCGCGCCCTTTCCCGTTGGAGGTAGCGCTTCGTGCTTCCTTCGCATTTCTCCCGGCCGAATTCCATACGCGGTCACTTTTTGTCGCGATCTGTTCCAAGCTTCGGCCGCTCGCCGCGCTGTTCGGCGCTTTCTCAATAATCGGCTCATCGGAACTGCCTTTCGCAAATTTGTCCTTTTCCTTGATCAGCAGCCAGTTTTCCTTGCCTGAATTCTCTTTGCCTGGCCAGCCGGCGCGTCCATGCATCCGGACCAGCACCCAATCGCCCTTTAGCTTTTTCCCGTGCAGCTCGAATTTCAGGTGCCCATCCTTCAGTCCCTGATCCACATCGCCGCGTGGGGTCCAGCTACCCTGGTCCCATACCATCACTGTCCCGCCGCCGTATTGCCCCTTCGGAATAGTCCCTTCAAAGTCGCGGTAATCCCAGGGATGGTCTTCGACCCGCACCGCGAGCCGCTTGTCGCCGGGGTAGTAACTCGGGCCTTTCGTCACCGCCCAGCTCTTCAGCACTCCATCCCAACCGAGCCTGAAGTCGTAGTGCAATCGTGTGGCCGCATGTTTCTGCACGACGAACGGCAGCGCCCACGCCTTGCCGTCTCTGCGGCGAGGGGCGTCATCGCCGCGCGGCTCAGCGGTCGCGCTAAAGTCGCGCATTTGTTGATACCGCGCGAGCGGACGCTTGGCTTCTGCGGTCGTTCTGGATTGTTTTCGCAAAGCCATGGCCTACGCAGCCCGGCGCTTGCGCCTGCTCGCACCCACGAGCACAGGCCCTGTGTTCGGTCGCGCCTTGTGATTGCCGATCCTGGAAGTCTGAATCCTCGAAGTGCTACGGCGCTCGCTCGCCACAGGGCCCTTGGCCGACCCGGGGCTCTTTGCTTTCGAAACACTTTGCCGCAGAGCGTCCATCAGATTGATGACCTTGGCCGGCCTTCTTCTCTTTTCTTCCAGTGGCAGCGGCGCGTTCTTTTGCTTCGCCTCAATTAACTCGCGCAACGCAGCTTCATAATCATCCTTGAAATCGTTCAAATGGAACGGATGCGAATAGGCTTCGATAAGCTGAGTCGCCATCGCGAGCTGTTTCTTATCGATGTTGTTTTTCTTTGTCGCCGGAATCTGCGAGAAATATTCCTTGCTGTCACGCAGCTCTTCACGGTAGCGAAGCACATAGGCCATCAATCCCGGCTCCGAGCGATCGGCCGGGACGGCAATCGCGACCAGATGCTCGCGTCCGCCGAACGTGATCTCGCCAATGGCCGCTTTTCCAGCCTCCTCCATCGCTTTTCGTACCACTGCAAAGGCATCAGGAGATTCCTTGGGCTCAGGCACGACGAAGTATGGCTTCTCAAACAACGCCAAAGGCAGTTCGCTCGTGTCCACAAACTGCTGCACGTCGAGCACGCTTTTCGTCTCGATGCGCAGGTTGGCAATCTCATCCGGTTCGACAATCAGGTATTTCCCTTTGGTGTATTCGTAGCCCTTCACAATATCCGAATTCTCAACCGGCTGATCGTTGTCGATCACATTCAAGTGGCGGATTCGCTCACCGCTCGAGCGATCGATCTGGTGAAACGCGATTTCACTCTGAAAGTTCGTCGCCGGGAAAAGCTGAATGCCAAACGAAACCAGCGAGATTTTGAACTGTCCGGACCAATACGGACGACCTGCCATTCTTGCCTCCACGCGGGGACACGAGTCCCTCGCCAATCTTTGTCTCAGATGCCCTGCCGATGCAAGCGGTTCGCCGATGATCGCTGGGGCAATCGACTACACCGTTTTCTTTTTTTCGCGCTTCCGAGCGGCCTTGACGCGTTCCGAAAGCAGTTCTTTCGCCTTTTGCAGTTTCACTTTGCGCGCTGCTCTCAGGTTCTTTCCGGCCCGGTTGATAAAGAACGTCAGCATCCTCATTCCAGAAGCTGGCCCTTTCGGCGAAACCCTCTTCGACGCAAGTGAGCGTGCGATGGTCTCAGGATCCTTGGTGAACAATCCTTCCGAAGGATGCGTAGAATCTGTCGTTACGCGGCCGGACCACTTCTTACCTGATTGTTTCCCTGCATGCGGCAAGTTTCCTCTCCCCACTGCGGAATCATTTCGTGCCAGGAGCAAATGCTATGGCGGCTCACCTACTCCACCGCTCCTCAGTGCCTCTTAAAGTACTGCACTGCGCGTTCGTGCTGCTTTGCTTTTTCCAAGGTTGAGAAGGTGCCCAGGTTGCGGCGCTTGCCCGTCTTGGCATTTTTCTTTCTCGAATACAGTCGAAATTCTCCGGATTTGAGTTTGCGAATCATGTTTCGGTTCGATGCGCGCCAGGCTCGCTCGGTCGCCCCAGTCGCCGAGCCCAGGCATTCCTACCTCTTATCGCCACAGACAAGTTTCAGCCGTCAAGTTGCAGTCATGTGCAGTTTCCGAAACTCCTGGTCTCGGAATCCCGTAAAATTGAACGAGCGGCCCTATAGCTCAGATGGTCCCCGGCCCGCCAAGCGCCGGATCAGGTATCGAACATCGGTTTCCGAAACCGGTGCGACAATATTTAGAGTGGCCCCGTTGCTCAGATGGCCCCCGGCCCGCCAAGGGCCGGATCAAGTATCGAACATCGGTTTCCGAAACCGATGCGACAATATTATTCAGAGTGGCCCCGTAGCTCAGATGGATAGAGCATCGGTTTCCTAAACCGCAGGTCGGCTGTTCGAATCAGCCCGGGGTCACCAGCCTTCGCCCGCGAATGCGGGCTTCGGCTCGGCGGGCCAGCAAACGGCGAAGACTGTCGCGCCGAGATTGTCGCGCCGTAGCTTTAGCGCAGGCGGACTTGCCTTTGACACAAGGTTTTCCACTTTGACTTCATCCGCCAAAGCCGTTATAAAAGTTGATGTCATGGAAGTCGTTTCCATGCCATCACTGCTGCGGCACCGCGCCGCCGCTCAACTCATCACTGCAATCGCCAGGATGCTCGGGAAGGCGGTGAAACTCCGCCACTGCCCCGCAACTGTGAGCGCACCTGTTTTCCTCGCCGTCATTTATCGAGGCGAAGGAACCAAACAGGGTTTCAGCCCGGGTGTTTCCGCAAGTGAAACTCCCATCAAGCCACTGATGTCGAATCCATTCGATTCGGCTTTGGGAAGGCTGCTGAATTCCGCGCAAGTCAGGAGACCGGTCCTCGGCGTACCCAACCGCTTTCACGTTCCGAGGGGAACGAAGGAGCTACATGCCGATTTCCATTTTCCTGCGCTCAACTTCTCGCCGTGCCTTATCACGAATCATGTCCCGAATCTTGCCTTGTGCGCTTACCGCTGCATTCCTCGCTCTTTGCGCCGCAGTGTGCCCTGCCGCATCCATTCGCGGCGTCGTCACCGATGCCACCGGCGCCGGAGTCACCGGCGCAGCCGTCTCCCTCGTCTCGAAGGGCCAGGTCATCGCTTCGGCGGTATCCGTTGCCGACGGCAGTTTCCAGATCACAACCGGCTCTGCCGGCCGCTTCTTTCTCGTCGTCTCAGCCAAATCTTTCCGCCAGCTGCAAACGCCCGACTTCTACGCCGGCCAATTTGATTCCATTGAGCGCAACGTCGTGTTGGAGCCGGAATGGGTGCGCGAATCGATCGTCGTCACCGATACCGGCACGCCCACTCCGCAGCCGCAATCCAGCGCCGCGACCACAGTGCTTAGCCCGCTCGACCTCGCCCTCCGTAGTGACCTCACCGGTGTCCTCCGCCTGATGCCCGGCACATTCGTCGTTCAAAGCGGCCAGCTCGGCGCGGAGACTTCGCTCTTCGTCCGCGGCGGCGATTCCGACGACAACAAAGTGCTTCTCGATGGCGTCGATGCCGGCGACCTGGGAAATCAATTCAACTTTGGTTCGCTTTCTACAACGGCTATTGAGAGCGCGGAAGTCTATCGCGGCCCCGATTCGAATCTTTACGGCGCCGGCGCTGAAACCGGCGTCGTCAGCCTCACCACGCCTCACGGCACCACCAGCTTTCCGTCCTTTCTCTTTCATGGCGATGCTGGCAATCTTCGATACTTCGCGCGAGGAGTTGGAAATTGCGGGCGCGCACAAGCAGCTCGACTACCTCGGCGCCTATAGTTGGCTGCAAACCGCCAACGACCTGCCCAGGGATGAATACCATCTCGGCACAGCGGCAGCCAACGTCGGCTGGGCTCTCAACTGCTCCACGCAGATTCGCGCAACCGCTCACTACGGCGTCGCCGGCGTCGGGGTTCCGAATGCGTGGGACTTTTTCCACGTCGCCGACGACGCCACCGAAAAAGACCAGGACATCTTCGTGAGCGGCGCCATCGACAACCAGACCACCGCAAGTTTTCACAACAGCGTCCGCTATGGCCTTACGCGCAAGCGTGAGCAATACCACCAATGGCAGCCGGAAGGAACATGCATTCCAGCCGGCGACTGCGGCGGCCCGGGGATTGCGCCCACGTACAGCGGCGCCAATTACTTCGGCCTTCCGGTCAACATTCAGGGTGCAAATGGATATAGCGCAACCGGCCCGGCGTTGCTCGATTACAGTTGGGACGACGGCGCAATCTACCCGAGCGAATCGCAGCTCGCCAACAATCGCGACGCCCTCGTTTACCACGGCGACATCACCATCACTCCGCATCTATTCGGCGTCATTGGATTCCAGTACGAAGATGAGCGCGGCGCGGAGCCAAACAGCACGTTCTACACACCCGTCGAGCGCACCAATTACGACTATCTCGCGGCCGTTCACGGCGACTTCAAGAATCGATTCTTCTACTCGCTTGGCGGCAGCCTCGAGCACTATTCGCTCTTCGGCGTCCAGACTCAGCCGCGCGCCGGAGCCTCCTATTACCTGTTTCGCTCTCACAGCGGTGTCCTCAGCGGAACCCGCCTGCTGTTCAACTTCGGTGAGTCCGATCGCGAGCCCACGCTCCCTGAGCAGGATGAATCGCTCTACTCATTTCTCAATCTGTACGATCCGGCCACCATCGCACAGTTGCACATCAACAAAATTGGCGCGCCGCAAGATCGCACCTACGAGGGCGGCGTCGAGCAGTCCTTCTTCAGCCAGCACATTGTCTTCAGGTCCAGCTACTTTCACAATGAGTTTGGCAAACAGATCGAATATGTCGGCCTCGACCTGATCCCCGAGTTATTGCCCGACCTCACGCCTGCCAAGCAGATGCAACTCGAAGACATTTTGCAAGCCAACTTCGCCTATGAACTGACCATCAACTCCGAAGCATTCCGCGCGCAGGGGATCGAAACCTCGGTGGAAGGCGGAATTGGCTCCAACCTTTTTCTTCGCGGCGGATACACATACACCGACAGCGTGATCCAGCGCTCCTTTACCAACGATGATCAGGCTCTGCTCGGCCCTATCCCCACTTGGCAGAACATCCCCAACGGCATCGAGATTGGCCCCTATTCGCCGCTCGAAGGCGCTCGTCCCTTCCGCCGGCCGCCGCACACTGGCTTCTTGTCGGCCACTTACGCCAACAAGCGAATCACCGGCATCTTCACCGCTGCCTTCGCCAGCCGCAGTGACGACTCAACCTACCTTGAAGGCGACGACACTTCTTTCGGCAACAGCCTCCTGCTGCCCAATCGCAACCTCGATTACGGTTACGCCAAGCTCGACCTCGGCGGCAGCTACCAGTGGTTCACCTGGCTTGATGTCTACGCGCAGGCGGAAAATCTTCTCGACAACCAGCACATCGCACCCATCGGCTATCCCAGCCTTCCATTCACACTCCGCACCGGCCTGCGTCTTCGCTGGGGCCCAGGCAGCGGTCACTGAGATCAGCGGACGCTAAAGTCGGCGGCCGCCGGCGCCAACCGTCGTTGAGTTTGCAGCAACCGACGCCAACGATCCGAATCCAACCATCGTCGATACCGCCGGCCGTCGAGAATGATCCGCCGCGAGCCTACGCAAAAGCGCGTCCGCAAATTCAGCCTTCATTTTCCACAGATTGTTCGCTCGACCTCAGATTTTCTCGAACTCCGGGACATTTTTCTTGCATTACCCATTGGAAAACGGGTCAACTCTGTCCTACAATGAGCGCTCCATAGAGAATGCAGTGCCCCTCAAGATCGCCGTTTGTTGAGGGAATTCTTCAGCCCGGGTTTTGGGGCGCGGCTGAAATTTCAGTTGATTCCAGGCAAGCGTTGACCGCGGCAGAGCGGAGCAATCGCAAATCTCTAGACGCCTCCTCGCTGCAGCCAACCGAGCTTTTTTGTCCTAAACGGCGTTCGTATTGCTTCGCTTGAATCGCTTATTGCAAGTGTCCAGCAAGTCAAACATTCTCCTTTTTCACAGCAAGTAAGTCGACTCGACTCGTTTCTTGATGCTCATGGCCTTGGGATACGGCGACGAATAAGGCCGTCTTATCTCCAGTTTCTTTCCCAACGCTGGATCAAAACAAATCGAAAGGACTCTATGCATCAATCTTTGTGGAGAAGTGTCGCATTCCGTTGCTCCTTCGTTCTTGCTTGTTGCAGTTTCGCTGTTCCCGCTTTTGCGCAACAAACTCTTGGCTCACTCAACGGCACCGTAGTCGATCCATCCGGAGCAGCCATCCCGGCCGCCACAATTAAAGTCACCGATGCCGCCATCAATGTCACCGCAACAACAACGACGCAAAGGACAGGCTTCTTCCAGATCTTCAATCTCCCGGTCGGAACCTATGTCGTCTCAGTTAGCCACGACGGCTTCGAGACAACCGACTTGCGCGGAATCTCAATCCGCGAGGCTCAGGCCTCCACGGTTGACGTCTCCTTAAAGATCGGTCAGGTCGCAACATCGGTCGAGGTTATTTCCAACCCAATGCTCAACGCGACCGACGCCACCAACGGATTCACGATGGATACTGAGCAAATTGCGGCAACTCCGCTGGCTACCGGCAGCTTTACGCAGTTGGCTGTTCTTGCGCCAGGCGCCAACGCCGAATTGCTGAGCGGCCTCAACTCCAACGCCGGTCTCGGCAATCAGAACATCCAGGCTAACGGCCAGCGCGCCACCTCCAACACCATGCAGGTCAATGGTGTCGACGTTACCAATATCTTTACCGGAATGACCTCCAGCGGGCTCACTTCGCAGCGCTTCAACTTCAACATTGGCGCCGGCAGTACCTCGTCTTCCTCGTCGGCCGGTGCGGGTCCGGTCGGCGGCGCCTCGCTTGAAGGCACCTCGCCCTACGGCTCCGTCGGCAACAGCCTGCCTTCACCGCCTCCTGAGACCATCGCCGAACTGCGTGTCAACACCTCGATGTACGACGCCCAACAGGGCGCCACTGCAGGCGCCCAAATCGACGTGAACACCCAATCGGGCACAAACAACTTGCACGGCCAGGTCTACGGCGGATTGGCGGAAAACACACTGAATGCCTCGCCCTACTTTTTCAACCAGCAATACCAGCTCGCTCAGCAAGGCGTGGGCGCATTCCCGGAATCGCTCGCCAACCCTTTTCTGCATCGCTGGACTACGGGCGCAACCTTGGGAGGGCCGCTCAAAAGGGACAAAGTGTTCTTCTTTATCTCCTACCAGCACATGTATAGCTCCGACCAGTCGACCGGCGCTTCGCAGATGTACGTTCCCCCTGGACTCACCGACGACCGTTCAGCTGCGGGCCTTGACGCCGCGGCCGTAAGCTGGGCTGGTGGTGGAACCTTCACCAAGGCCATCGATCCCATTGCCATGGCCTTGATGAATGCCAAGCTGCCAAACGGAAATTACCTCGTTCCGTCGGCACAGACAGCGCCCGGAACACCATTCCAGTACGGCGCGCCAAACGTCACCTTAATCGGCAACTCCGTCATGACTTCCGATCAGGCCAATGGCGATGTTGACTGGCAGATCAGTTCAAAAGACCGGCTCTCCAGCAAGTACTACTATCAGACCGCCCCTGTCACTCTGCCATATAACTTCTCGCAGACCGGCGGCTTTCCGGTGACCCAGCTCAATGGATCGCAAGTTGCGGCGATCGACAATACCATCGCCATCAATCCTCACTTCAACTGGGAGCAACGGCTCGGCTTCTTCCGCCAATCCTCTTATAGCTACTATCAGCAGACGCTTACCAATCCCGGCGGCTCGCCCAACTTTGGCATCAACTCGGCGACCGTGCTACCTACCCAGGGCAAAGGTCCGTTCCTGAGCGGCGGTTTGCCCGGCCTGCTCCTCAAAGGATTTCCTACCAGCCAAATCACAACCCCAGACGTCAAAGTCGGCCCCTACAGCTCCTTCGCCGATATGGGCTTCTATCAAAACCGCCTCAATCCTTCCACGAATGTGATCTTGACCAAAGGCAATCACACCTTCTATGCCGGCGGCGGCTACAGCTATACGCAGTTGAATATCGAAAATAACCGTAACGGAATCGAACAGATCGAGACGTCCAACTTCGAGGACTTCCTTGAAGGCGAAGTGCACAGCTCAAATGTGCTGGAGTCGATCGACCCCGCTACCGGCAAGAACCTCGCCAATCGCTATTACCGGACCAACGAAATTGACGCCTACCTGCAGGATAAGTGGCAGATGATGCCCAATCTCAGCATCACTCTCGGTGTGCGCTACGACCTCCACGGAGGCATGACGGAAAAATACGGCAACATGTTCAACTTCGATCCCAAGCTGTACAGCGTTACCGGCACCACTGCCGTTCCCAACCAGCCTTGGACTGTCAACAACGCCGGATTCGTCATCGCCGGAAACAACAAACAAGGCGCCACTCCCGGAGTCAGCGATTCTACCCTCACAGGTCGCCAGTGGGGCATCTCCCCCCGTGTCGGATTTGCCTGGTCGCCATTGCGAGATCACGGAACCTTTGTGGTTCGCGGCGCCGGCGGCATGTATTTCGACCGCGGCGAGTATTTCGTTTATCTTTCCCAACCCGCTGGCTCAGGTTACGGCGGCCCCTTCGGCGTCACTGAATCCGCTCCGTTGGCCGCCTTTGTCGATGGCCAGGGCACCACACTCGAAGATCCCATTGGCTGCGCATTCGGATCAACCTGCCCCCTTCCCGGGGTTCCCTATGTTGCGCCAAGCGCCAATCCCGCCACCATCAACACGGTGCTGCAGAACACGCTGAATGCCATGACTGGATCGCCTGCGTCAGGCTCTAACGCAAAATTCGGCCCCAACTGCGGTGGTGTCCAGGGCCAGGAAGGCTACACGCTCTGTCCCGACGCGCTCAACTTCGGCACCTACGACCGCGCAAACACCCTGCCCTACACGATTGACTACTCCCTCGACATCCAGTGGCAGCCTAACGCCCAAACGGCTGTCGACATCGGCTATGTAGGTAACCGAGGCCGCCACGCCGTCGTGCCCATTCCGTTCAACGCGCCCGGCATTGCCACCTCTACCAACTCCATTTGGGGCCAAACTGCAAGCTATGGATTTGAAGTCCTGAATCAGAACGTGTGCGGTTCCGTTTATTGCGATTACGCTCCAATCGCCGGCGAACCCTGGGGCACCGAAGATGGCGGCAACACCGACTTCCGCACCCCGTACGTCGGATTCAGCCCAAATGCCTCCTTTTACAAAACTGCCGGCAACTCCGCCTATGACGCCCTCCAGGTGCATATCAACCATCAACTTTCACACGACTATATGGTCGGCGCCAGCTATACATGGAGTCACGCCCTCGACGAGCAGAGCGATCTTGGTCTGTTCTTCACTGGCAACAATCCAAACAATCTCCGCAACTCCTGGGCCTCGTCCGACTTCGATCGCACCAACGTGTTCTCTGCTTACTTCCAGGCAACGGTTCCCAACACTGCCAGAGAAAACTCGCTCGCGGCGCAGTTCGTCAACGATTGGAACCTGAACGGCACGGCCATTGCCCAAAGCGGCGAGCCCTATTCGCTCTATGAGTTCTATGGCGCCGTCGGCAGCATTTACTTCGGTGACTATCCCACCCTCATGAATCCCGTTCTCGGAATTAAGAATCCCTCTAACCCCAAGTCGGCAATGACCGGAAACAAGGGGGCAACGCGCGGATCGGGAGGGAGCTACATCCCGGCCATCGACCCGACGCAAATCGCGATCAATTACCTTCAGCCCGGCACTCACGGCATTCCCGTCTCTACCGGCACTGATCCGCAGGACATTTACGAAACTGACTTCGCGCCCCCGCAACGCAACATCTTCCGCCAATCGCCACAATTCCAGATCAATCTTTCGCTGCGCAAGCAATTCAAATTCGCCGAGCGATATAGCTTGCAATACGAATTCAACGTCTTCAACGTGACCAACACCACCAGCCTCGATGTCCCTTCGAATCAGGGGCAGATTCGCCAGAACTCTGCCTGCTCCGCCTCCGCAACCCAGGCAGCGATCGCCGGCGATTTGAACTGTCAGCCCGGCACCTATTACTACGTCAATTACGGGCAGGTCGTAACCAGCAACAACCCAGTCGACCAGCAGTCGGCGCTCGCCAACCTCGATCAATTGCCTTACTCCACTGGGAGCGGCAAAGGCACGGCTATTCCACTGCAAATTCCGGTCGGCACGCTGACCTGCGTCGCTGTCTACGCTGTCCCCGGAGGCTGCCCGAATAACAGCGCCAACTTTGGCTCCGTCTACAGCACCATCGGTAGCAACCGCATGATCACGATGGGCTTCCACTTCACTTATTGATCGGTTCTCGCTCAACGATAATATGGGGCCCTTTTCGGGGCCCCATTCTTTTACTCGTGTCGACCAAATGAAAAACTCCGCCACCTGAATTTTTTCCAGCCCAGCTATATCCGCCTCATTTTCCACAGTTTGTCAGCCAAACCCCTGATTTCTCGAATTCCGGGACATTTTTTGCATTACCTATTGGAAAATTGGCCGACTCTGCCCTACAATTACCACTCCTGAGAGAATGCAGTACCCCCTTAAGGTCGCCGTTCGTTGAGGGGATACTTCAGTCGCGTTTTGGGGCGCGGTTGAAGTTTTAGTTGGCTCTAGCCAGACGTTGACTGCGGCACAGCGGCGCATTCGTAAAGTTCAAGAAGCCTCCTCGCTGCAGCCGGCCGAGCTTATTTGCCTTATATGGCTTTTGCATTGCTCCGCTTGAATCGCTTTTGCGTGAGGGCATAACAGCAAATCTTCGAAGCCGGTTAATTGGATACGCGGTCTACTCCGTCCAATTGGCCACTGCGCATTTTGGCCGCGTCCAGCATTCGGCCCTGGCTTCCTGCTCACGCAATTTCGTCCGGTTTTCACCGGGAGTTCATAGAGACTTTGTAGGCTTCTTCGTAAGCTTCATTGTCGCGAAACTCTGACCGGAACTATTCATTGGGCTCTGATCGATTTTCAGAAAGTGTCGCAAAAGCAAGATGGATTCCCCGCGTACTGCGCGTTGACCGTAGCTTCGTTTCAAAGCTCCGGCAGCGACGCAATAATTCACTCGTGATCAGGTTAAACGCAAACAACTACTTTGGAGGGCAGTAATGACATTCAATTCGCTTCGCCTCGGTGTTCGTTGCCTGGCGCTTCTCATCCTTGCCGCGTGCGTCAGCTCCATCTCCTTGAACGCGCAGTCCACTACCCAGGGTTCAATCGCAGGTTCCGTCCTGGACTCCTCCGAAGCCGCCGTCCCCGGCGCCGCCGTTCATATCCAAAACGTCGCCACCGGATTCGCCGAAGACCTCGTCACCGACAGCAGCGGTTTCTTCAAGGCGCCACTGCTCGAGCCGGGCAACTACACCGTCACCGTTACTTCCCCGAACTTCGCAAGTATCGCGCTGACAGATGTCGTCGTGGTTCGTCGGCCAGGTGACCTCACTCGAGCCGCGTCTCGCCGTCGCCTCTTCCAGCGCCGAGGTCGTCGTCACTGAGCAAACCCCGATCATGAACCTGGAATCGCCCGACTTCACCGATACGCTGAACACCACGGCGATGCAAAACATTCCCATCAACAATCGCCGCTGGTCGAGCCTGGCCATGTCCACTCCGGGCGTGGTTTCTGACACCAGCGGCTTCGGACTGGTGAGCGTTCGCGGCATCAGCACTGTTGCTCAACAACGTTGAGATCGATGGCGCCGACGACAACAGACGCATTCTATGCCGAGGAACGCGGCCGCACCCGCGAGGCCTATTCCACCTCGGCCAGCGCCGTTCGCGAATTCGCCGTCAACACCGGCGTCTACTCGGCTGAATACGGCCGCGCCGCCGGGCGGCGTCATCACCTCGGTCACCAAGAGCGGAACCAACCAGCATTCACGGCCAGGCCTACTTCTGGGACCGCGAAAGCAACTGGAACGCCTTCAACGACTACACCACCATCGCTTCCTGAATGCGTCAACCGGCACCGTATGTCCCTACACACATCAAGCCAGAAGACCTGCGCAAGATTTACGGCTTCACCGTCAGGCGGCCCGCTCATCAAGGACAAGCTCTTCTGGATCTACACCTACGATCAGCACACGCACGTCTTTCCCGCCGCTGCAATTCCAGAACAACGCGAACCGCGTTCTACACCCTGCCCAATGCGCCACCTGCACTACCGGCGCCGCCATGCAACCTCGGCCACCGGCTGACTCATGAGCCGGCGACACCAATGCGCTCGATGCCGACGCCTGCACCCTGGCGGCGCGCCAGGGCATACACATCTTACGCGCCAGGGCGCATCCGCTCTACGACACCTGGATCGGCAACATGAACTCGGATCTCGGCACTCGTGTCCGCGCTTCGGCTTCCAGGAAATCAACACCCCCAAGCTCGACTGGCAAATCAACCCCAAAGAGCATCTGAGCGTCCTCTGCTCATCGCCTGCGCTGGGATTCGCCCGGCGGCGTTCAGACCTCGACCGCCGCCGACTACGCCCGCGACACCTTCGGCAACGACTTCGTCAAGCTCGACTATGGCGTCACCAAGCTCACCAGCCTCGTCACGCCACAACATGAGCAACGAAGTTCTCTATCAGTACGGCCGCGAGCTTCTGCCCGAAACCCAGCAGCCACTCACCCCTACACCAAGGCCAACCTCGATCGGCAATGGCGTCACCGTCAATAATTCCATTCCGGAAGTTGCCATGGATACCGCCGAGGGCTTCAATCTGGGCTCACCGTATTACTCCTACCGCCTCGCCAATCCCTGCGAGTAGAAGTGGCAGGTCGGCGACATCCTCTACTGGAACAAGGGCAATCACAGCTTCAAGTTCGGCGTGGATGAGCTCCACAACTACGACTTCAACAACACCTATGGTGGCGACGGCAACGGCTATTACGTCTACAGCTACGTCGGCAACTACATCAACGATCAGATCAGCGCAGCCACCGCGGCAAGGCCGGCAACTGCACCAGCAGCGTACCGAGAAACGGAACAGCAATCAGCCAGCGCAGTCGGCACTTATCCTTGCTACGCAACGTTTACACAGACATTCGGCCCACATACCTATGGCATTTCCACCCTGGATTCCGGGCGTGTTCGCCCAGGACAACTGGAAGTTCACTCCGCGCCTGACCTTCGAGCTTGGCCTGCGCTGGGATTACGAGGCTCTGCCGCCTGCCGATCCAAAGCTGACCACGGCCACCGGCACCTTCACGCCTTATACGCTAGCTGACCAACAATCCGAGCGACAAAACGAACTTCGGACCGCGCATCGGATTCTCGTATGACCTGTATGGCGCAGGCAACACGGTGCTGCGCGGCGGCTACGGCGTCTACTATGGCCGCATCAACAACGGCGAATTGCTCAACATTCGTTTCAACACCGGCAGCCCAATCGCCAGTACAACACCGTCTATAAGGTCACCACCGCCGGCTCCCCGACACTGCCGAACATCGTAGCTTCGGCACCGGCGCAGCCGCGCCACGCCAAGCTCCAACTTCCTGGCCGCCAATCTGCGCAATCCTGAGGTGCAGGAGTACGACTTGCAGTTGCAGCAAGCCTTCGGCCAGCGGCACCTTCTTCTCAGTCAGCTACCTCGGCTCGCTGGGCCGCGAGTTGCCCAACTTCCTCGACGTCAACCTCGAACCCGACTCAGACTTCATCAACGTTACGAGTCTGCCGATCACCATCCAGTGCACCAGCAACGGACCTCTCGGCCCGAACTGGAACCATCATCCAGACGTTGGGCAGTACACCAGTTACGGCAATACGGCGCTCTTCGGCTCGGTGGCCGACTAACTTCCAGGTCATCACCGAAATGATCAGCAACGTCAATTCAAACTACAACGCGTTCGTGGCCGAAGTCCAGAATCACTCGCTCAAGAGTATTCAGTTCGACGCCAACTACACTTGGTCTCACTCTCTGGACTTCAACCAGAATGCCAACACCACGGAAGGCACGACGCAATGGCTGGTACGATCCCTACAACCACTCCCGCCTCAACTACGGCAATTCGCAATTGCAACGCTGCCCAACCGCTTCGTCGCCTATGCCTCTACAACCTTCCCGGTGTTCAGCTCCGGGAACCCGCTCAAGTGGCTGAGCAACGGCTGGAGCATCGACGACAGCTTCCAAATGTGCAGCGGGCTGCCCTATACAGTCGGCGTGAGCGGCAAGCTTAGCGGCGCCCTTGGCTCCGACTTCAACGGAGCTGGAGGCCTCGCAATCGATTCCTGGCTACATTGGCAACAACACCTTCAGATACCCGCAGCATGTCGTCGACGACGCTCGAGTGCAGAAAGAGTTCGCATTCGAGCGCTACATTCAAAGCGTTCAACTGATGGTCAACGTCTTCAACATTGCTAACCACCAGAACATAACGGGGCTTGGCACCACTGCCTACACGCTCTCGGGATCCACGCTGACCTATCAGGGGCAAGGAGCAGCGAATCCGTCCGACAACTCACTCGGTGTGCCCAACAACTCCAACTCCAGCGGCTTCACGTTCACGCCGCGTGAAGTGGAAATCGCAGCTCGCATCAACTTCTAAGCCGGCGGAACAATGCGCCACAGCGCGGCGGCTTCGGCCGCCGCGTTTTTCTTTGCTTCGAATCCGTTTCTCCGGCTGTTTTCCCCCTCGTCGCGCACTTGTTGCGCCCCGGCCGCCGCATCCAACATTGCGCCGAATTTGCATTGTTCTCACTCGCGGAATGGTTGCCCTGGAAATTGCCGTCAAGCTCAAACCGTCCCCCCAGTGGTGATTTGAGCAATGCCACGAAGGTGAGAAAACGACCTCAGGGAACCTTCGAAGCTACCGATCTACCCCATTTTCTATGACTTCCAGGCAGTGAGTTTCTATTCATGTCACGAATATTCGTTCCATATGACAAAAACTAATGTTACTTTCGTTCATTCCCCAAATAGTTCCTGTTGAAATCTCTCCCGTAATTCCGTTATGTTGAATCACTCCCTCAATCTTTTAATTGGGAGTTCCGTCCTTTTCGGACCTCCTGAGGTGTAGAAAATGATCTGCCCTAAATGCCAATCTGCCGCTCTATCCGTCGTCCCGGCAGAAGTCCGGTTGTATCGCAACAGTCCGCGTACTTTGAGTCACCCCCCCATGACGCCCTCCCCTGACATTCGGGTGTGCCTGGATTGTGGTTGGTCGGAGTTCGTGATTCCGCGCGCATGGCTTTCCGCCGGTTGGTTGCGCTCGCTGCGTCCCCAGCCCACGCCTAACGACGCGGCAATCGCGGCTGTCCCGGCTACCGCCGCAGTGATGTAGAGCGGACAATTCGGTTTTCCTGGCCCCTGTCTGAACCATGGTTGGGCCATTTGGCGGCATTTCCACAAGTACTCGGCGCCAAAATATTTCTCGTGCGAAAACAAAAGCCTCCAGCCGAAGCTGGAGGCTTTTTGCTTTGGTGCCGTCATGTCGCGTTCAACGGATGCACTCTTCGACTTCAGCCCGGCTCATTGAAGCGGCGAGCAATCTTATAGCTCAGAAACACGCGCGCTGAGGCCATCTCAGGCGACGCTTGGCGCTTTGAGGCAGGACCATTTAGCTGCTACGTTTGGTTGTGGCGTCCTGCTTCCCAATCTCTCCAGGAGGAACGATGCATGCGAGGCAAACAGTGATTCTGGCGGTCGCGCTGCGTAGTCTGTTCGTGGCACATGGAGATGCTTCCAGCGCCAGGCAACCGCCGGTTCGCGAAACTGCTGACAGCGTGCAATTGAGCGGATCGCGCAGCTCATATTGCTCGATCACTAAGCCCGGAGCAACCGCGAGATGGCTTCGACGCACCTTCGCGACGCCGGCCAGCAGGGACGCGATGCAGACGATGCTAAAGTCATCGGTCGAAATCCGTTCTCGTCCTCGATCACAGCTGCGGTACTGCGCTAGCCGAGCCTTCGAACATAGAGGTCACAGCGGGAGGTGGCGAAAGAGACCTGGCGCACCTGTCCTACGCGACTGACGCTTCTCAAGCCATACATCGTCGCGCATCCGCGTCATTGGCACGCAGACGTGCACTGCCTGGACTCGCGCATCATGCTGAATGAGCGGTGATCAGTCTCTGCGTAATCTCGCAGACTGCTCGTCTGCTGGAATCTGCACAAGTCAGTCCATCCAGAGTACCGAGTCAAGCCGACGAGACGATATTCTCCCTATTCAAAGGGTTCACTCGCGTTCCGGCACGCGATTTTTCTCTAGTCCCTTCGAGCCGATTGAAACCCTACAATGCACGAATCTGGATCACTCCGGTCGAAACAGACGCAGATAGCCAGGACAGGTTTCATACCGCATTCGAGCATCGGCAGTCGACGAAGCGGACCAAGCGTTCTGCGACCGATGAAGCTCGGCGAGATGGCGCGTTCATCGATCGACACGCTATCACGAAGCCGAAGCGAATCGAGACAAGAATCAGCGAGTCGTCAGGCTCTGAATGCATTCATTGATGGAACAGTCGACTACGACCGCATGCGCGAACCTCGACGGTGAACAGTCGCCAACGGCGAGCCACTGCCACACGGATGATATTATCCATGCAAGCCAAAAGCCCCCAGCCGAAGCTGGAGGCCTTTAGCATTGACGCACAAGGCGCCGAAGCTGGGGGCCTTTAGCATTTGCGCCGAAGGTGCGTTTCGCCGTCCGCACAGGACTAGTACATTCCGTCCATGCCGCCGCCGTGTCCGCCGCCTGCCGGAGCCGCCTTAGGCTCAGGAATTTCGACGACCAACGCTTCGGTGGTCAGCAACAGTGCCGCGATCGACGCCGCATTTTGCAGCGCAGTCCGCGTCACCTTGGTCGGATCGATGACGCCGGCTTTCACCAGGTCCTCGAACTTGCTGGTCAGCGCGTTGTACCCGTAGTGGCTCTCTTTCGACTCGAGCACCTTGGCAATAACCACCGCGCCCTCTTCGCCTGCATTGGCAACGATCTGCCGCAACGGCTCTTCCAGGGCACGAAGCACAATCTGTGCGCCGGTCCTCTCGTCGCCGTTGAGCGTGCCAATCAGCGTCTGAACCGCGGGTATGCAGCGCACCAGCGCCACGCCGCCGCCGGGGACGATTCCCTCTTCCACGGCCGCGCGCGTCGCGTGCAGTGCATCTTCAACGCGAGCCTTCTTCTCCTTCAGCTCGGTCTCAGTCGCCGCGCCCACCTTGATGATGGCCACGCCGCCCACCAGCTTCGCCAACCGCTCCTGAAGCTTTTCCTTGTCGTAGTCTGAGGTGGTCTTCTCAATCTGCGACCGGATCTCCTTCACGCGGCCTTCGATGTCGCTGGCCTTGCCTGCGCCGTCAACGATCGTGGTGTTGTCCTTGTCGATGGTGATGCGCTTCGCCTTGCCCAGGTCCTCGAGCTTCACGCCTTCCAGCTTGATGCCCAGATCCTCGGTGATGGCTTTGCCGCCGGTCAGAATCGCGATGTCGCCCAGGATGGACTTGCGCCGATCGCCAAATCCAGGAGCCTTCACCGCCGCCACGTTCAGCGTGCCGCGCAGCTTGTTCACAACCAGTGTTGCCAGCGCCTCGCCCTCAACGTCCTCGGCGATGATCAGCAACGGCTTGCCGCCGCGTGCAACCTGCTCCAGCAATGGAAGCAGATCCTTCATCGCGCTGATCTTCTTCTCGTAGATCAGGATGTACGGATCTTCCAGAATCACTTCCAGCCGCTCCGCATCGGTCACGAAGTACGGGCTAAGGTAGCCGCGATCGAACTGCATTCCGTCCACGGTCTCGAGGCCGGTGTGCATGGTCTTCGACTCTTCAATCGTGATCACGCCATCCTTGCCCACTACCTTTACCGCCTCGGCGATAATTGCGCCGATCTCTTCGTCGCCGTTGGCCGAGATCGTGCCCACCTGGGCCACAGATCCCTCGTTCACCGGCTTTGACAGCTTGCCAAGTGCGCCGTCCTGCGCCCACTTGCCGTCCTTGTCGCGCGAGCCGATCACCACTGTCACGGCCTTCTCAATGCCGCGCTTCAGCGCTGTCGGATTGGCGCCCGCCGCCACCGTCTTCACGCCTTCGCGGAAGATCGATTGCGCCAGCACCGTCGCTGTCGTCGTGCCGTCGCCGGCCACGTCGCTGGTCTTCGAGGCAACCTCGCGAACCAACTGCGCGCCAACGTTTTCCATCGGGTCTTTCAGGTCAATCTCTTTGGCCACCGTCACGCCGTCTTTGGTGATGGTGGGCGAGCCAAACTTTTTCTCGATCACAACGTTCCGGCCCTTCGGCCCGAGCGTCGCCTTCACAGCGTCTGCCAGCGTGTTCACGCCGCGCAGAATCGCCTGACGGGAATCTTCACCGTGCAAAATTTGCTTTGCCATTTCTCTCTCCAGTGATCAGTGAACAGTGTTCAGTGATCGGATTGTTAAGAATTCAGAATTGTCGCAATTTCAGAGTCTGTGATTGATCGGTGCCGGCTGGCGCATTTCTGACCACTGTCAACTCGGTCACTCGACCAGCCACGAACTACTTCTTCAGGATGCCGAGGACTTCTTCCTCGCGCATGATCAGCAGCTCTTCGCCGTCGATCTTGATCTCCGTGCCTGAATACTTGCCAAACAGCACGCGATCGCCCGCCTTCACATCCAGCGGAAATACCTTGCCTTCGTCGTTCGACTTGCCTTTGCCCACGGAGATAACTTCTCCCTCCTGGGGTTTTTCCTTCGCGCTGTCCGGGATAATGATGCCCCCGCGAACCGTCTCGCCCTCTTCCACCCGGCGAACCAGAATCCGGTCGTGGAGTGGTGTGAATGTCGTCGTTGTGCTGCCTTTACTGCCATCGCTTAGCTTCTCCTTGTTTCAATTGTTGCCGTGCGCCGGCTTGTGCCCGGAACGCGGGTCTTGGTGATTGTTAAGAACAAAAGATTCAGTAGGTTGCGGAGTTCATACCGCCAAGAATTGCAGTCGCTTTCGTGAGCGCTGCCACCAGTCCGCCGTTGCGGACTAGCACTCTTGCCTTCCAACTGCTAACGATAAGCAGCCCGGCGACGTTTGTCAAGGGGTCCAAGGTCAGAATATGAGTGCCTTTCACTAAGATTCAGTTAAGACTCCTGGTCAGCATTCGCTAAATATTCCCCAATTAACCGCCCTTTCGCAAGAAGCTGTTGACTCAGCCGTCCCGCAGTCCCGCAAATATCGTCTTGCGGCCTCGCGAGCCTGTTGATCCATTAACTCCGCCAACTCCGCTAGCCCCGCTAGCCCCGCTAACTCCGCTGTCTCTCGCCCGTTTACAATGGAAACCATGTTCCGCCGTGCATTTCTCCCTCTCTGCGTCCTTCTGTCCTCATTTGGCCTCATCGCCGGCTCGCTCGCTCTTCGCGCTCAGGATGACGACTCCCATCACGGGCGCAAATACAAGGTCCCACCGCCCTCCGCGCGAATTGAAGTCACAGTCGTGCGCGACTACAACGGCAAGCCGATCCACGACGCTCATGTCATCTTTCATCCCATCGAGGGCGACAAGGATAAGGGCGCTCTCGAGCTGAAGACCAACGAGGACGGCAAGACCATCATCGACGTGATCCCTGTCGGCGATACCGTCACTCTTCAGGTCATTGCCGATGGCTTCCAGACCTCCGGCCAGGTTTACAAAATCGACAAGCCCAATATGTCGATGGAGGTCCGCCTCAAGAGGCCCGCGCAGCAATACTCTACTTACAAAAACTCGTCGCCCAACTCCGGCCCTCCCGGAAAATCCGATCCGCCGCCGTCGAATCCGAGCCCATCTCAGCCCCCGCCCAAGTGATCCGTGTTCCACCAACGCCGCCGATTTTCTTGGCTGCCCCATCCTTTCGGCGTCTTTCGCCGGAAGGGTGGGAATCGCCTCACTCCGCCAACTCTGCTGACTCGCTAAACTAATCCTGTGAATCCCACTTCCCCCCTCACCGGCAAATCGGTCTTCGTCACCGGTGGCGCTCGCCGCCTCGGCCGCGCCATCGCGCTCACCCTCGCCGAGGCCGGCGCCGACGTCGCAATTTCATACCGCTCATCTGAAGCCGAAGCCCTAGAAACCACCGCCGCCATCGCCGCACTCGGCCGCCGCTCTCTCGCCGTCCCTTGCGACGTGCGCTCCGAAACTTCCGTCCGTGCCGCCATCGCTCAAGTCGTCGCCGGCTTTGGCCGCCTCGACATCCTCGTCAATAACGCCGCCGTCTTTGCCTCCGCTGCCCTCGAGAGCCTTTCCCTCGACCAGTGGGATACCGTCTTTGAAACCAACGCCCGCGGACCCTTTCTCGTCGCGCGCGAAGCCCTGCCTCATCTCCGCGCCGCGCGCGGCCGCATCATCAACATGGGTTCTCTCGGTGGTCTCCACGCCTGGGCCGGACACGCCCACTACTGCGCCTCAAAGGCTGCACTCCATATGCTCACTCAAGCAATGGCCAAGGCCTTCGCGCCCGACGTCAGCGTGAACTGCGTCGCTCCCGGCTGGATTGCATTGCAAGAAAACGGATCCGATGAAAATCCCGATCCACTCGATCCTACGCGCACTGAAGCGGTTGCCCCATCCTTTCCGGCGTCTTTTGCCGGAAGGGTGGGATCTCAAGGCGAACGAATCGAAGCTTCACCGGGGGTCGGCCCATCTTTTACTCAGCCGAATCCCGGCAGAGCAGAGCTTCAGGCAGCCCGCTTCGCTGCCAAAACTCCCATGGGCCGCAACGGCAATGCGGACGACGTCGCCCAGGCCGTCCTATTCTTTGCGACCGGCCCGCACTTCATCACCGGCCAAACCCTCGTAGTCGACGGCGGCCTCGGTCTCAACTAACGCTGTGTCATCCTGAGCGAAGATCGCGCAGCGATCGAAGTCGAAGGACCTGCATTTGCTTTGGCCTACACTAAGCTCCGCCATCCCCGCTAACTCCGCTGCTACTTTCCAAACAGCCTGCTCCAGAAGCCCGCCTTCGCTCCGCCGTCGCCACCGGCAGACTGTCGCGCCGCCCCTCGCCGTTCGGCTTTCGACCTCTCTCCACCAATCCGCTCAGCAAATTGCAGCGGCACATCCTCCCACAATCCCATTGCCTCGGGCTGTTCCGGCCACCGCGCGCCCTCCACAGCAACTCGCGGATTCGTCTCGCACAGCCGCATTGCCGTCTCCTCGCCCTGCCGCTCGGCCACGTATTCAAATCCTTTTTTCAAATGCGGCGGCCGCCACACGGGATGATGCGCATCCGTCGCCAGAAAGTGAATCCAGTTCCGCTCCAGCAATTCGTTGGCAAACGCCTCTTCCGCCTTTCCAAATCGTCCATAGAGCGACCCGCTCGTCACCTGCACCAGGCATCCATTCCGCATCCACTCGCCCAGCAATCGTGGCTGCCGCAGCACCCCGGGATACCGCTCCGGATGCGTCACGATCAGCGTGTACCCCGCCGCCTGCAACTGGAACAACGCATCGTTCATGCTCGGCTCAATCTCTCCCCATGAAAACTCAATCAGCAGATAACCTTTGCCGCCGATCGAATATCGCAGCGGATTCGCCGCCGCATCGAGCACATTGTCAGCCGTCATGTGGAAGTCGCACCCAAGGCTCAACTCCACTACATCCTTCAGCTTTTCCTTCAGCTCCGCGAATCGTTCCTCAATCAGCGGCTTCTTGTATGGGTGATCATCGCTCGCGTGTGGCGTGCAAACAATGTGCGTCACGCCCTCGTCCGCTGCTGTTCGCGCCATGTCCAGCGACGCCTGCAGATCCGGCGCTCCGTCATCCACTCCATAAATCAGGTGATGATGAATATCGATCATCGTTCTTTCTGTTTATAGGACTTCAAATCCGGCAGCGTTGAAAACTTCGCGAGCAAGCATGAACAAAATTCTCCAACGCTCTCTTGATTCGGCCCGCATTCTCTGCTTCAGCACGCCAAGCTAGGAGCTGGAAGCTAGCAGCTAGCGGCTCGCTTTTTCCAGCGCCCCAATCATCGACTCGAAAATCCCCCACCCATCCGCCGACCCCAGCAGCGCCTCGCTCGAGCGGTCCGGATGCGGCATCATTCCCAGCACATTCCGCCCCTCGTTCAAAATCCCCGCGATGTTGCTGATTGACCCGTTCGGATTTGCCTCGGCCGTGATCTCGCCCTCTGGCGTCGCATACCGGAACGCAATCCGATCCTCGCTCTCGAGCTTTCTCAACTCCTCCGGCTCGCAGAAATAGTTCCCTTCCATGTGCCCAATCGGAATCTTGAGCACCGCGCCCTTCTTCAGTTGATTTGTAAATGGACTGTCGGTCGTTTCCACGCGCAGGTGCACCTGTTTGCAGATGTACTTCAGCCCCGCGTTCCGCATCAGCGCGCCCGGCAGCAATCCGCTCTCAGTCAATATCTGGAACCCGTTGCAGATTCCAGCACCAGTCCGCCGCCCGCCGCAAACCGCTTCACCGCCTGCATCACCGGCGAAAACCGCGCAATCGCGCCCGTCCTCAGATAGTCGCCGTAGGCAAATCCGCCCGGAACCAGCACTGCATCCACGCCCTGCAGATCCTCGCTGTCATGCCACAGGAATACCACCGGCTGCCGCGCCACTTCGGCAATCACGTTGTAGGTATCGTGATCGCAATTCGACCCCGGAAAAACCACCACGCCGAATTTCATGAATTCAGGGTATCAGCCCCACGCGCTTCTCCAGCGCCACATATCGCGGATCGTTGCGGATTCCATCGAAAAACGGATCGTACTTGATATACAGAATCTGTCCCTCGTGAGCGTCAGCTGACTTACTCAGTTCCTCGATGGCAGTCTGCCGTTCGTTCAGCATCGCGTAGACGATGGCCAGCTGATAATGCGGAGCTTGCTTACCTCGCATCTTGGTTACCAGTCGCAGTGCTTCGGGTTTGTTGTTGTCGCAAATCGCGGCGAAGGCCAGGGCCGTCTGGGTTCCGGGAACGGCGGCGTAATTCTTGTTGAGCCACGCGGACTCTTCGCGCACCGCGCCGCAATCGTGGAAGCCCGCCTCCATCACGATTTTGACCAGGTGGCTGCTGATCGAGCCGGGCTGAATCTCGACCAGCCGCGCGACAGTTTTCTTCTGCCCGGCGGCATCGCGCTCAAAATTGTAAGTGAAAAACTCATCCAACGGAGGCACGACCGAAAGTGGATCCTGCTCGGCAGCGAGACGAAACTGCTCGTGGGCTTCTGCAAATCGGCCGCGCGATGCCAGGGACCACCCGAATCGCGCGCGCACGTCCGCGTCTGCCCCAAGATTCGAGCGCTCGCCGAAATTCGGGCTCGGCATCGTTCCAATTCCAATCCCAGACATAGGCCACCGTCGCAAGCAGGCCATACGCATCTCCCAGCGTAGGATCGAGCTGAATGGCCTTTTGCGCCGCTTCGCGCGCGCGCGGAATGCCCCGGTCCGATGGAATCACCGTCAGGGATGTGGCTGCGATCTCTGCATTGCCAATGCCCAGGTATGCGCGCGCGAAGTTCGGATCCTTCTTGAGTGCAGCCTCAAAAAGATCGATCGCCTTCGCAAGCGAGTCCGGCGTGCGCAGGTGGTATTGATACTCGCCCTGCAGATAGAGATCGAGCGCTTCGTTGTTCGCCGTCGGCGGCCGAATCACCGGCGGCGATCCGCCTCCAATGTGGCGAATGGCGTCGGTGATGGAGTTCGCAACCTCATCCTGCATGGCCAGCATGTCGTTCGACTGGGTTTCGTAAGAGTGCGACCACAGATGATAGCCGTCAGTCGCCCGATTCAGTTGCGCGGTAATCCTCATGTGATCGCCCAGCCGCGTGAAGCTCCCTTCCAGCACCGTATCCACGTTCAGTTGCTGCCCAATCTGCCGCACATCTTCGCCTTTGCCCTTGAAGGCAAATGCCGAAGTCCGCGCCACCACGCGCAGGTCCCGCCACTGCGCCAGGTCGTTCGTCAGTTCTTCCGTGATTCCATCGGCGATGTAATCGTCCTGATGGTCTGGTGAGTAATTCTCGAAGGGCAGCACGACAATCGCGTGAATCGGCTCTTGTATCGCCTGCTTCGTCGCGGCAGTCGACACATGCTGATTCCACAGCATTATTCCAGCAACTACCAATGCGGCGACGCAAGTCACGACAATAGCCCCTGTAAGCCAGGTCCGCCGAGCACCATGCACATTTTGCGCGCGCTTGGTGGCACCAGTTGTGGGGCGACGCGAGCCGGTTCAGGAAATGCAGTCGTCTCGCCAAGCTTCGAAGCATCGCGGAAGGTGAAGCTCGCCACATAACTGCGCGGCGGAAAATCGATGACGATCGTGTCGCGGCGTCCGTCTTCCGCGTAGTAATCCTTGAGCCGCTGGCGCAGCCGGCTGAACTCCGTTCGCACCACCGATTCAATCCGCGGATCGAATGACGTCGGTCTCTGGAAGACATCCAGGCCGATCGCATATTCGTTGATTTTGTCGGCGTCGCCCGCCAGCGTGTGCTCCACCAGGTAGCGCAGCAGTTGCCCGCGCCGGCTCGACGCGGAAAAATGCTGCGTCCCGAGCAACCGTTCCAATGTTGCGCGTATCGCCTGTGATCGCGAGTCGGGAGTGCGGGGAGAAGCGTGGCTTTCGATGGTGCCAGGCATCGTGGGCCTTTTCCGCGGATACGGGATGATCTTACCATGCGCGGAATTGTGCCCTTCTGGCCGGCCAGGCCAGAGTCCGAAAGCCATTGGAGGATCGCTCTCTTCAGCCTCATCGCCTGTGCGAGCTAGCTGCATCCCTACAAGCAGAGGGTCTTCGAGTGGGCGCCGAAACATCATTGCTCGATTTGCCGCGCCCATCGTCAGCGCTCACTGCTTCGGCTTGAACGCATAGTAGAAGCCAAACCCCGCCATGGCTGCGCCCGGAACCAGAAAGCCCAGGCCGACCCCATACTTGAGACCCTCATCCTTCTTTCCTTCGACCCCAAGAATCGCCACGCCGAGTAACGCAAGCGGTATGCCGGCGATCCCCATAATCAGCATTCCCGGCCGCTGAAGCCCGTGAGGCTTAGTTTCAGAAGCCGGCTGAAGATTTTGCGAATTCGCCTTCGCATCGTCCATCATCGCTTTCAGGTCGGGCGGCATGGTCAAGCTCGACGACTCGCCTGTCCCCGCCGGTGCCATCGGAGCATCCGGCAGCGCATTCATGTCGGCAGCCGCGCTGTCTTGCGTCGCCAGCGGAAGGTTGACTGTTGTTGCAACGCTAATCTGTTCCGTCTGTGACCCGTTCGCAACGCTTGTCATCTCAGGCTTCGCGGGCGATTGCGGGCTCACGACCGTTGCGCCTTCAGCCACGGCCTGTGTCGCCAGCATTCCCACCAGCATCCCCACGAATGCGCAGCGGCCGATCGCACGAAGCCGCACACCTACTTTATGCAGTTGAGTCATGTTGTCCTCCGGGAAATTCAGGATCGAACACGGCGGAAGCCTGAACGGGCAAGTGAACCAGCTAGGTCCCCCCCAATCGGCCACCCGTCTGGTCAGGCTGCCCGCCGTCGCAAATGAGATTCTCCGATTTGCCGTCCGAGCGGTAGTCTCAACACGTCACAGAAACGTTACAACTGCGGTTTCTATTTGTTTTCAGAGGATTTTGCTGGCCGCGCGCGACCCGAGCACGCAAGACTAGCGAGCTCAAGCACGAGTTACGTCAAGGTGGGATTCGTGAAAAAGTTTGGAAAATCCGAAATCGGATTCAGGCCGTCCTGGTTGCCGCGTCTTCTATCTTCGTCGCGGCCGGCTCGACGACTCGCTCACTCGCGCCAAGTTCGCGCACTGCCCATCCGGCAATCAGCAAACTCGGCGCAACAGCAGGCTCAATCTCGCCCAGATGACCAAGGGTCGTGTGCACCACCTGCTCATCCGGCTGCGCTGCACGCGAAACCACAGCGCACGGCAGATCTTCTGGCAAACCTTCGGCCAGCCATTCCGCCGCGAGCAATCCCAATTCGCGCCCCGGCATGTAAACCACGCGAGTTCCAGCCTCAACAGCAGGCAGCGCCTCGCGATTGTGCGATTGCGCATGATGCCCGGTAGTAAGAATCACATGCGAGGCCCAATCGCGGTCGGTAAGCGATCGGCCAATCGCCGCAGCCGCCGCAAACGCAGCCGACACTCCCGGCACAATCTCAAACGGCACTCCGGCCTCGGCCAGCGCGGCCAGTTCCTCGCTGGCGCGGCCAAACAGCAGCGGATCGCCGCTCTTCAGGCGCACCACGCTTCGATCCGCGCGCGCGTGCTCGATCATCAACGCATTGATTTCTTCTTGCGTGATCGTCTTCGCGCCGCACCGCTTGCCCACATTCACCGCTTCAGCGCCGGACTTCGCCAGATCTAAAACCGCTTGCGGCACCAGATCGTCGTGCAGAATCACGTCGGCGCTCTCGATCAGCCGCACCGCCTTCAGCGTCAGCAATTCAGGATCGCCCGGCCCCGCTCCAACCAGGTAAACGCTCCCTGCAACTGCCCGCGCCGCTTCCCGGCCCGTCCGCGCCAACTCCTTCGTCGCGCACAGCGCCGAATCGCAAATCTGCCTCTGAGCCAACTCGTGCAGCAACAGCCTTCGCTCTTCGCTCCGCGGATGTGTCGCCAACACTTCACGACGTAACTCGCCCAGCTTCGCCAGCCACGGTCCCAAATCCTCCGGCAGTTGCTCGTCAATCTCCCGCCGCAGCCGCTGCGCAACAGCCGGGCTCTCGCCCGCGGTCGAAATCGCAATCTGCAAATCGCCGCGGCTCACCACCGACCCAAAGAAAAAATCGCAGTTGGGAATATCATCCACGCTGTTGCACGGAATGCCGCGCTTAACCGCCTCGCGATAGACCGCAGCGTTCACTTCGGGCACATCGGTCGCGGCAATCACAATAAAGTTACCGTCAAGGTCGGCAGGCTCAAACTTCCGCTGCACCCACTCGATTTTTCCCTCCGCCGCGAGTTCCTTCACCTCCGCCCGCGCCTCGGGCGCAACCACGCGCAGCCGCAAGCCCGTCTTGAGCAGCGACCCGATCTTTTCCAGAGCCACATTTCCCGCGCCAACCAGCAGGCACTGCCGCCCTTCGAGTTTCAGAAAAATCGGCAACAAACTCATATCGTGATTCTC
Organism: uncultured Acidobacteriaceae bacterium; assembly: GCA_963725115.1. Classification (GTDB taxonomy): domain Bacteria; phylum Acidobacteriota; class Terriglobia; order Terriglobales; family Acidobacteriaceae; genus Telmatobacter. The sequence goes on from CAVRXG010000001.1 coordinate 88,135, forward strand.
ACTCGCTCGCCAATTGCTTTTCCGTAATGCTTCTTTACTAGTCCCTAAGTCCCTAGTCCGTGCCGGGGTCCCCAGCGACAGGTCCTCGTCGCTGGGGTGGCTTAGTCCCTGCCTTCATCACTCCGCCACCGCATGCGGCACAGGGCCCGTCGGCAAGTCGCGCTCTACTGGATCCACACTTTCTCCCGCCAGATGCGCGCGCAACTCGTCATTCGTGTGACGCCCAAACCACGCCCGCAGATTCTCTTCTCCGTCGCGCTCCCCGAGATACTGCCGCAGCAGCCGCTCAATCGCCTCCGGCACCAACGGCGCAGGGCAACGGTAGCCCACCGGCCGTGAAATCGCGGCGTGCTGGCCAACGGCTCCGCCCACGCAAAAATAAAACGCGTCCGTCAGCTTGCCTTCGTACTTGATCTTTTTGCCTTCCAGGCCAATGTCCGCAATCCAGTGCTGTCCGCAGCTATTCGGGCAGCCGGTCACGTGCAGCTTCAATTGCTGATCGAACTGCGGCAGCCGCTCTTCCATCTCGTCGACCAGCCACCGCGTAAAGCCCTTGGTCTCCGTAATGGCCAGTTTGCAGAACTCCGTGCCGGTGCACGCAATGGCGCCACGCCAAAACATCGATCCTTCAACATGAAGTCCGATCTGGCCAAGTTCGCCCGCCAGTTCGTTCGCCTTCGCTTTGGGCACATCGATAATCAGCAGGTTTTGCGAGACAGTCGCGCGCAGCGCGCCGCTTCCGAATCGTTCCGCCAACTCCGCCGCCGCCACAAGTTGATCGCCTGAGAGCCGTCCACGCAGCACCGACGCGCCCACATAAACCAAACCATCCTGGCGTTGCGGATGAATGCCCACATGATCGCGAAGAATATCGTCAGGAACCGTCTCCTCGGCAGCCGGATCGAGCTTGAATCCAATCTTCGCCTGCAACTCGTCAAGAAAGCGCTCCGCCGTCCAACCTTCGCGCATGAACAAATACTTCATCCGAGCTCTGTCGCGGCTTTCGCGCAGCACCTGCTGATCGCGAAAAATCTCCGTCACGCCACGCGCCACGCGAATCGCCTGATCCGGCCGAACAAATGCATCCAGCTTCACCGCCAGGTGCGGCTCGTTTGAAAGGCCACCGCCAACGCGCAGCGAGTAGCCCACTTCGCTGCCGCGCACCGCCGCCGTCAACGCAATGTCATTGATCTCGGGATAGCTGCACCACGAAGGGCAGCCCGTCGCGCAGATCTTGAACTTGCGCGGCAGATTGAAAAAGTCGTTATTCGCCGTCAGCTCATGCGCGATCCCGCGCGCAATCGGCGACGCATCAATCAGTTCGTCCGCAGCCACGCCGGCCAGCGGACAGCCCGTCACGTTCCGCACCACATCGCCGCAAGCGCCCTTCGGCGATAGTCCGATCGCATCCAGCGCGTCGACCACCTCCGGCAGCGATCTCAATCGTCAGCCAGTGCAGCTGGATATTCTGCCGCACCGTAATGTCTGCCAGGTTGCGCGCGTATTTTTGCGTGATTTCGCCGATCGTCCGCAGTTGGCTCGCAGTAACAATGCCATTCGGAATCCCGATGCGCATCATGAACCATTCCGTCGTCAGGCCTTCCCCGCCCTTGCCGCCGGTCACGCCTGCTCCGTCGCCCTGCGTGTACACGCCCCACCATTTGAAGTAGGCCGACGCCCACTCCGGAACCACGCTCGAGCGCCCCTCGCGCGCAAACGCGCGAACTTCGTCAAAAGCCTCCCACGGATTCTTTTCGCGCTTCAGCCGCTCCATCCGCTGGGCTCTGGTTTCTTTTGGCGCCGCCGGTGACATTGGTTCGCTCATCTTCTCTCTTCTCTTTCGCTTCGCTTCTTTTGTCCCGCTGCAATAAAATGCCCGCGAGAGCTTTTAGCTCAATCGCGGGCATCGGGAAAACCGTGGACTTTTGTTCGGAAGCTCAGACCCAGGTCACCTTTGCCGCGCGAGCGGCATACACGAGCGACAACAGGCCATTACTTCCATGCTCAGAATATTAGGCTTATTCAGTCCGAATTGCAATCCTTGCCGCCGGAAAACGGCGCCACGGCAGGACTTACGCGCAGATTCATTCTGCACCCAATTCCTCTCTTTTTTGTTCGAAACGCCTTGCGAGATTTGCTAGCATTGCTAGCACTGCTAGCGTTTCTGTGCTAGCATCTTTCCATGGCAACCATCGTCATCCGCAAACTCGACGAAACCGTTAAGCGCAAGCTGCAGGTGCGAGCCGCCCGCAACGGCCGCTCCATGGAAGCCGAAGCACGTTTACTCCTTCACCGATCTCTCCATGAATCTCCGCAATCCGCGCCAGAAGTTGATATTGGCACCGCCATCCACAGGCGTTTTGCCGCAGTCGGTGGCGTCGACCTCAAAATTCCACCCCGCACTTTTTCGAATCGACCGCTTCCAAAATTTGACGAATGATTCTGCTCGACACAAACGTCATCTCGGAAACCATGCGAGAGCGACCGAACCCGACTGTCAGGGCGTGGCTCCGAGCACAACCGCGATCCGAGGTTTGGACTTCATCCGTCGTTATCGCAGAACTGCTTTTTGGAATCGAGTTAATGCCCTCAGGTCGCAAACAGAGAATCCTGATCGAGACAGTGGAAGAAATGATCGTTGAGGATTTTCGTGGCCAGATTCTGACCTTTAACCTACCTGCTGCGCGCCAGTACGCCCAGATCCTCGCCGCGCGAAGAAAAATCGGCCGCCCAATCCGCGAAATGGACGCGCAGATCGCCGCCATTGCGCGAGTTCACGGCGCTGCTCTGGCGACTCGCGATGTGAATGATTTTGTCGGCTGTAATCTCGCCGTCGTGAACCCCTGGGAACGGAACCCTTAGCCGACGGCGGGCATTCATCGCCCTATGCCGTCTTCTCTACCGGTCGCGGCGCCTTTTTGGGAGCTCTATCCGTCGCCCTAGCCGGCCGCGTCGATGCCCACCAGGTTAGCGCAAGCCCCACCACAACCGCCCCCGCGCTTGCCAGTTGCGCATTCGATAAACCCCAAATCACCTTGGGGTTGCGCCGTATGAATTCAACCAGAAAGCGAGAGAGTCCGCTCAACGCCAGATACTGTCCCACAATCGCCCCGGTCGCATGCGGCTTGCCCAGCCTCCACCACAGCCAGCTGCCGATCAGCAATCCCGCGCCTAATTCGTAGAGCGGCGTCGGATAAACCGGCACCTGAACCGGCTCAATCCCGTTCGGAAATGCCATTCCCCATGCCCGAAACGCGTGCCCGAAAATATGCACCGTCTGGATCGCAATTCCGTAGCAACCGTCCCCGGAAAGAAAGCACCCAATGCGCCCCACTCCGTAGCCGACCGCCGCTGCCGGAGCGAGCAAGTCCAGCGTGCGTATCGGCCCGAGCTTCGCCCGCCAGCCCATAAACAGCAGCGCCGCGATCCCGAACGTCAATCCGCCGTACCAGGCAAATCCGGCGTTATCCCACAAGACCCGCCAGCCAATTTCCCTGAACTCCGAGGGCGAATCCAGCACATGCCAAATCTTTGACCCAATAATGCCCACGACCAGCGCAACCGCCACCATTCCGACGGCATCCGCGTCAACGTGCGCCCGCTTGAACGCCCGGTCGGCCACAATCGCGCCCACCACAGCCGCCAGCCACAGCATCAGCCCGAAGGTAGGCAGGTTAAACGACCCAATGTGCAGATAAGGAATCATGTCTCTTCAAATCCAGCTCTCTTTAAGTATAGACGCGCTTCGGCCCCAAAACGCCCCATCGCGCGTCCTCCGCGTGCGCCATTCATGGGATTCTTCGGCAATGACTACCCATTTGTTACGCACTGCATCAAAGGGTTCTGGAGGGAATGCTATGGGCAAACTAAGCCAAACCGACAAGCACGAACCCTACGTCCACACGGGGCAACCCAACCCAGAAGAGACTGGTCAGCAACAGGAAAATCCCGGTCAGCCCAGCCCTGTCAAGAAAGCCGTCCAAAGCAATGAGGAATTGGAGCACAAAAAGAAGACAGGCACGCGCTAGGTAACGAGCTCGACCGAAATTAACTGGCAAGCTTACTTCATGTTGGCGGCGGCGCATTGTGCGTTGCCGCCATTTTTCGCTTTGCGGCGATTTTTGCCCCTGCCAGATTTCCATTCCGCCCCTTGATTTTCACAACCCCTAATAATCGAAATCGAGCGATACTGTCTGCATGGCTACCTTGACCTACCAGGGTCTTGACGTTCTCTATTCCCGCCAGCAAATCGCCGAGCGCGTTGCTGAAATGGGCGCGCAAATCACCCGTGACCTCAACGGCGAAAAGCTGGTCATGATCGGCGTCCTCAAAGGCGCTGCCTTCTTCCTCGTCGATCTCTCCCGCGCCATCCAGGCCGACGCCACGTTCGACTTCGTCGCCGTCTCCAGCTACGGCCAGGGACAGCGCTCCAGCGGCGCCGTTAAGGTCATCAAAGATCTCGACCAGCCCATCGAAGGCAAAAACGTTCTCATCGTCGAAGACATTCTCGACACCGGCCTGACCCTTGCCTATCTGCGCAAGCTCTTCGCGCAGCAGCACCCAAAGTCGCTCCGCATCGCAACGCTGCTCGATAAGCCCTCCCGCCGCATCGAGAAAATCGACGCTGACTACGTCGGCTTCTCCATCCCCAACCTGTTCGTCATCGGTTACGGCATGGACTACGGAGAGCGCTACCGCAATCTGCCTGACATATGCATCATGGCGCCTGAACAGCCCGCCTAGCTTTGGAGAAGTTTGAAGCATGGATGACCGGGACCTGATCGCCGAGGCTTATCGCGATTTCAACGCCCGCCAGATCGACGCAGTTCTTGCCAGAATGCATCCGGACGTCATGTGGGCCAACGGGATGGAGGGCGGTTACATCCACGGGATCGAAGCTGTGCGCGCTTATTGGACCCGCCAGTGGCAGATTCTCGACCCGCACGTCGAGCCATTCCGAATTGAGCCTGATAATACCGGCCGGCTAATCGTCCATGTCCACCAGACTGTCCACGACCTTGATAGCAAACTGATCCTTGACACTGTGGTCCACCATGCCTATCGCATCCGAAACGGGCTGATCGAACAGATGGACATCAGTTCACCAGAAACAGTGGATTAGGGAAACTCAATTCCTCGCTTCGGCGTGTTTCACGATTTTCAAGCGATTCATTTGGACCCCGGCTCGGCGTCGCCGTATACTCATCTCCCGGCGCTCGTCTGCTGGCACTGCGCACCACCTGCCCCGAAGATTTGTGTTGCGACATGTCCTGAAAGCGAAGTTCGCGCATCATAGCTAGGAGCATCCCCCATGTCCGCCACCATCGCCATCCCGAACTCCGATCTCGATTTTGATCACGGAACTTTCGACTCGGCGGCCTTTACTTCCAAAGCTCTCGCCGATTGGCAATCGCTCGCCGCCGTCATCGATCATTCGCTCCTCAAACAAGACGCCACGCGCAGGCACGTCGAAACCCTCTGCGCCGAGGCCGCCCGCTACCGCTTCGCATGTGTCTTCGTCAATCCCGTTTGGACGGCCACCGCCGTCAGCCTTCTCGCCGGCACCGGCGTCCCCGTCGGCGCAACCATCGGGTTCCCCCTCGGCGCATCACTGGTCTCCACGCTGCGTCACGAGGCTGAAGCGCTCATTCGCCTCGGCGCTCGCGAACTCGGAATGGTTCTGCCAATCGGCCAGATGAAAAGCGGCCACCATCACGCCGTTCATCACGCCATTCACTCCCTCGCCGCCGTCGCGCATCATCATGGCGCTGCGCTCAAAGTCAATCTTGAAACCTGCCTGCTCACCATGCAGGAAAAACTGCGCGCATCTGAGATCGCCATTCAGGCCGGCGCGGATTTCATCAACACCGCTACCGGTTTCGCCTCAGGCGGCGCAACTCCCGTCGATGTCGCCCTCATGCGCGGAGTCGTCGGCGCACGCTGCGGCGTCAAGGCCGCCGGCCGCATCCGCACTGTCGCCCAGGTCCGCACACTGCTTGAAGCCGGAGCCAACCGCATCGGCTCCTCCGCCTCCGTCGCCATTCTCCGCGAACTCGGCGCAGATTAAGAACACTTCAGAATTCTCAATTCAAACTTGCAAGCGACCGGCCGTCGGCAGACCGCTGCGAACTGTAAACTGAGAACTGTTCCCTGCGTTATCATCCCCTGCGCTATCATTCCTTTCGACACTAATGCCTGACTCCAATCCTCCATCTCCGCCGCCGCACGAGTTCGAAGGCGACTATCGCCCCGCCGATCACGCCATTTCGCCGGCTGCTCTCGACCCCATCAACGCCCGCATCGAGCCCGCCGACGTCGCCTATCTCATGCGTCTCACCGACGCGCTCAACACCACGCTCGATCTGCAAACCCTCCTCAGCCGCACCTCCGAGCTGGTTCGCGCCGCTCATCCCTTACCGCATCTTCGCCATCTTTCTGCTCAACGACCGCACGCACGAGCTGCGCATGCGTTTCCAGATCGGCCACACTCCGCAGGTCGAGCGCACCCGCATTCCCGTCGGCAAAGGAGTCGTTGGCCAGGTCGCGCTCACCCGCCAGCCCATCCTTCTCAACGACGTCACCACCGCCGACTTCTACGTCGCCGCCAATCCCGACGTGCGCTCCGAGCTGGCCGTTCCCCTCATCGCCAAAAACCGCCTCATCGGCGTCATGGATCTCGAAAGCGAGCAGCTCGATTTCTTTCGTCCCGAGCATCTCCACGTGCTCACCATGACCGCCTCGCGCATCGCGCAGTCCATTGAGAATGCCCGCCTCTACGCTCGCGTCTCCCGCCAGGCGCAGACCCTCGAGGTCCTCAACGAGATCGCCGTCGAGCTCGCCTCCATCCTCGATCTCAATCCGCTGCTCGAGCGCGTCGGCCAGCTCCTGCGCCGCCTCATCGACTACCAGATGTTCACCATCATGCTGCTCGATGAGAAAGGCGAGACCCTCATCACGCGTTACGCCTGGCGCTTCGGCTACGCTCACGCGCCCATGCGCCGCATTCCCGTCAACAGCGGCCTGGTCGGCGCAGCGGTCCGCGAGTGGCGTCCCATCAATGTCCCCGACGTCACCAAAGATCCGCGCTACCTGCCCATGAATCCCGAGACTCGCTCCGAGCTCATCGTCCCGCTCTTCTACAAGGGCCGCATCATCGGCGTGCTCGATCTCGAACACACCCGCCCCGGCTTCTTCAACGAAGAGCACGAGCGCATGCTCACCACCCTCGGCGCGCAAATCGCCATCGCCATCGAGAATGCGCGCCTCTACCAGGCCGTGCACCGCCAGGAGCGCCAGCTTGAGCACGACATCGCCATGGCCCGCGAGGTGCAGCTCCGCCTGCTTCCGACCGAGGCTCCCTCGCATCCCCACGCCGACATGGCCGTCCGCTTTCTGCCCGCGCGCACCATCGGCGGCGATCTCTACGACTTCCTCGACTACGGCCCCAACCGCACCGCCATCGTCCTCGGCGACGTCAGCGGCAAGGCCGCGCCCGCCGCGCTCTTCGCCGCGCTCGTCAGCGGCATCATGCGCGCCGCCGCGCGCAAGCAGCCCGAGCCCGCCGCCATGCTCGGCCTGCTCAACGACGCCCTGCAGGAGCGCAAGCTCGACTCGCAGTACGTCACCATGCTCTTCGCTCTCTGGAACGACGAGAACCAGACCCTCCAGGTCGCCAACTCCGGCGCAGTCCAGCCCGTCTTCTGCCGCGCCGGCCAGTCGATCCCCGTCAAAGCCGAGGGCTTTCCCCTGGGCATGTTTCCCGACGTCACCTATGAGGAGTTCAGCGTCGCCACGCAGCCCGGCGACGCCATCGTCTTCGTCTCCGACGGAATTCTCGACGCCGAAAACGAGAAGGAAGAAATGTACGGCGAGGAACGGCTCGCCGGCCTGCTCTGCGCCAGCCGCGAAATGCCCGCCGCCGAAATCGCCGAGGCCATCCTCGCCGACGTCACGCGCTTTCAGGGCAGCAAAAGATCGCTTCGACGACGAAACCATCATCGTCCTCCGCGTCCGCTGACTTCCAACTTCGGAAGCTCGCATCAGAATTGATCTGTCATCCTGAGCGAACATCGGCCGCCGCAGCGGACGATGGGAGTCGAAGGACCTGCTTCTGCTTCTTACGGGCCGCACTCGCACGAACGAGGGGTGCCCCATCCTAAGCGCGCACTTTGCGTTTAGGGTGGGATCGCACGAACCAAAACTCAAGAGTCTTGTGTCACGGCACAAGTTACTCGTGCACACAAACCACAACTCACAGGCCTTGTATCAGGGCACGAGTTTACTCGTGCCGCAAGACGAGCCAAATGAATCGGGCCTTTAAAGACCGCGGAAACGCTGCTTCCGAAGGGCACGAAGTGTCAGGGCACGACTTTAGTCGTGCCGCAGACGCCCAAAATGACTGTGGGCTTTAGCCCCTGAGGGGAAACTTTTCCAAACCAAACCATTGCTGGCCAAAGGGCCGCAACCCTCGCAAATCAGTTACGGCCCAACAATCGCTACTGAATCATCACCACGTTCATGCTCCACGGCGCCAGCGTCAACGTCAGCGGCAAAGTTTGCGCGCCAAGACTAACCGTGGTCGGCGGAGCCCAAGTGCTGGTCCCCACCGGGTCCGGGAAAGTTCCCGTTGGCGATCCCGACAAATCGTAGATTGCCTTGTCGTAGGTCTCCACCGTCACGCCGGTAGCGGACGACACTCCCGAGAGCGTAATCGTCACCGGCGCGCTGGAATTCTCGTTCAAGTTGAACAACACCAGCGCCGTCCCGCCGCTGGCAGTTGCGGCATACGCCCGCACGTTGGTTGTATCACCGGTCGTGCTCGCGGTCAGCGCATATTGGCCATTCACTGCCACCTGGCTGAAGAGCTGAAACGCTCGCGCCGTGGGTGACATGACGCCGACGGCGCCTCCATACGGGCAGGTGGAATCGCCAGTGCCATCGGAGAAGACGTTATAGGCTCCGAAATCCTGCCAGCCATAGAGCGAAGCACTATTGTTCCCGGCCGTTCCATTGCAATTGCCAAAACCAATCCACCAGGTCGCGCGCGATACTCCATCGTTCATCATTTCGCCCAGCATCTGGCCGGCAAACAAGCCCTGCGTAATCGACCAGCTCTGTTTTCCCGGATTGGAAGATACCGAGCCCATCTCGCCCACATAAATGGGCGTGTTCGGTTTTCCTGCCGTCGCCAGCTCCGATCTTGATGGCGTTGATGTTCGTGGTGAACTCCTGCGCGTACGTGTGCACCAGGCTGGTGTCGTTCTCGCCCCCAGGGTTCTGCGGATAGAAGTGGTATTCAACGAAATCGTAAGGCGCGCCGGAGAGCACATCCGCGTCCCACGGAGCATAATTGGGTTCCACAATCACGCCCACCAACGTGCTTGAGGAGGCCGCCTTGATGAGCGCATAGTAGCCGCTGGTGCCTGCAACTGCGGCGGCGTAAGTTGCCCCACTGTGCGCCGGCGTGTGATTGTCCGTCTCCCAGCTCCCGTATTCCTCGTTGCCCACCGTCACATGACTCACTGTGCCGCCGTTCGCGTAGGCGTAGGTCACCCAATTCGCTGCTTCGCTGGGAACACCCCCACCGATGCAATTTGGGCTGGTGCCATAGTCGGCCGTCAGCGCTACGTCGAAGCCGTTTGGAAGACCGGCAAGCGCAGGATTTGGAAGTTCGAGGTCGTTAATGAAGTTCAGGTAGTTGGTGTTCGAATTCTGATATGCGCTATCGCACGTCGAAGGCGTGGGCGCTACGCCGTTCGCCGGGTTACTCGTGCTTGTGCCATTCCAGTGGTAAACGTCCGACGTTGAGCCGCCCGGCCAGCGCAGCGACGCGACGCCCGCATTCTGAAATGCCGTCAAAATCGGCGAGCTGCTGGCTGTATACGAACCACCGTTTGTAAAGTCGTCCCACACGGCCATATTCATCCCGATAATCTGGTTGCTGATGGCCGCCCCGGTGTTCGACGGGTTCACCGTCACCGAGCTCTGTATGGAAACTGTCGTCGTCTGCGTGATCGCAGTGCCCAGCGGCGGAGTCACAGTGAGCGTATAGATGGTTGTCGTCGTCGGGCTCACACTCACCGCTGTTCCGCTGGTCACAGCGATATTGCCCGGCGTGATCACGCCCGTGCCGTTAGAAAAAACCGCCGTCAGGCTGGAGCTTGTTCCTGTCGCGATGGTCGCCGGACTCGCACCGAAACTCGTGATGATCGGCGCAGGATCGACCGTTACGGTCGCCATCCCGGTCACCGCCGTGCCGCTGGCAGGAGTCACCGTAAGCGTGTAGGTAGTTGTCGCCGCCGGGCTCACGCTGACCGGCGTCCCACTGGTGACGGCAATATTGCCGGGCGTGATCACGCCTGTGCCATTGGTAAAGTCGGCCGTCAGGCTTGAGCTTGACCCCGCTGCAATCGTCGTGGGATTAGCCGTGAAGCTGCTGATCGCAGCCGCACCGGCGTTATAGGTCACCGTGGTCATCGCCGTCGTTGGCGTCCCGATGGGATTGGTAACCGTGAGCGTATACGTCGTTGTCGCCGTCGGGCTCACGCTCAGCGGCGTTCCGCTGAAAATTGGGAGATTGCCCGGCGTAATCACGCCCGTGCCGTTCGCAAACACTGCCGTCAGGTTCGTGCTTCCCCCGGGCCCAACGCTTGTGGGGTTGGCAACAAAGCTGGTGATTGTCGGCGCCGGATCAACGGTCACGTTAACCGTCGCCGTGATCGCCGCCCCAGCCGGTGGAGTGACCGTGAGGGTGTAAGTGGTTGTCGTCGTCGGGCTCACGCTCACCGCTGCCCCGCTGGTGACAGCGAGATTCCCCGGCGTAATCACGCCTGTTCCGCCAGCAAAAACTGCCGTCAGGTTATCGCTACCTCCCGCAGTGATCGTTGATGCGCTGGCCACGAAACTCGTGATCGTAGGCATCGTCGCCACAGGATTCACAGTCACTGTAGCTGTCTGCGTAATCGCGGTCCCGCCTGCGGTCGGAGTCACCGTCAGCGTATAAGTCGTCGTCGCCGTCGGGCTCACGCTAACCGCCACTCCGCTGGTGACGGCGATACTTCCCGGCGTAATCACGCCTGTGCCGTTGGCAAACACAGCCGTCAAACTGGAGCTTCCACCCTCCGTGATCGTCTGCGGCGCCGCCACAAAGCTGGAAATCGTCGGGGCGGGATTCACTGTGACCGTTGTCGTCTGCGTGACCGCGCTTCCACTGGTCGGAGTCACAGTGAGCGTATAGGTCGTGTTCACTATGGGGTTGACGGCGACAGCTACTCCACTGCTGACGGCGAGATTTCCCGGAGTGATTACACCCGTGCCGCCCGAAAAGACTCCCGTCAACGAAGAGCTTGCTCCTACCGTGATGGTCGCTGGCGCCGCTGCAAAACTTGTGATGGATGCAGCAGGCGGGGGAGGTGGCGTTGTTGAACCGGATGAGCCGCCGCAACCAATCAGACCTCCCAAACACAGGCTGAGTGCAATGGCACACGCCACCGAAGCAAGAATTCGTTTCATCAGGATTCCCCGTCTACAGCATATTTAGACGAATCTAGGTCCCAGCCATGATACCGTTCCCGCGGCATTTTGGGCTATGGTGAATTTGAAAGTTTTCAGATCGGGAATTCAGGCGAATCGCTGGCCTCTCAGCCTTCCATTTCCCCAGGCTCCCGACCCCACGCTTCTCACCCCACGCTCGTGATTCGATAGACTCTAAGAGACGACCAATCACTTGGAGCCCGCTTGCCCACCGCCGCACAGGAACGCCTTATTCATCCCGCTCGAAACATCATCGGCAGCCTTCGCCTGCCCGGCGATAAGTCCATCAGCCATCGCTACGCCATGCTTGGCGGCTTCGCCGAGGGCACATCGCGCTTCACCAATTTCTCCACCGGCGCGGACTGCGCCTCCACCCTCGCCTGCATGGAATCGCTCGGCGCAATGGTAAATCGAACCGGCGCCGACTCCATCGAAATCACTGGCGTCGCCGGCCGCGTAGAGCCTCCAGCCCATCCTCTCGACTGCGGCAACTCCGGCTCCACCATGCGCATGATCTCCGGGCTTCTCGCGCCCCAATCCGGCCGCCTCACTCTCATCGGCGACGATTCGCTCTCGCGCCGCCCCATGGAGCGTATTCGCAAACCTCTCGAAGCCATGGGCGCGCGCCTCACGCTCACTGACGGCCACGCGCCGCTCACCATCGATGGCGGCCCGCTTCGCGCCATCGACTACGCCACTCCCGTGCCCAGCGCGCAGGTCAAAAGCTGCATTCTCTTCGCCGCTCTGCAAACCGCCGGAACCACAACCATCCTCGAAGAAGTTCGTACTCGCGATCACAGCGAGCTAGCCCTTCGCGCCTTCGGCGCAAAACTCACACGCACATCCGGTTCCATCTCCATCGCCGGCCCGCAGCCGCTTCACGCAATCGACGCCGCGGTCCCCGGCGATCTTTCCTCTGCCGCATTTTTTCTCTGCGCCGCCGCGCTCTTTCCCGGCTCCAGCCTGCGTCCTCGACTCCATCGGCCTCAATCCCACCCGCGCCACGCTTCTCGATGTGCTCACCGCACTCGGCGCGCACGTTGCCGTCTTGAACATCGAAGAAAAGCACGCCGAGCTGGTCGGCACCGTGCAGATTACCGCGCCGCCCGAGGGCCTTGGCTCAACTGAAGTCAGCGGCGCGCTCGCGGCGCAGCTTATCGACGAGCTGCCCGTGCTCGCCGCCATCGCGCCCTTCACCAGCGGCGGCATCCGCATTCGCGGCGCGCGCGAGTTGCGTGTAAAAGAGTCTGACCGCATCGCGCTCGTCGCCAAAAACCTTCGCGCCATGGGTGGTGAAGTCCTTGAGTTTGACGATGGCCTCGATGTCCCCGGCGGCCAGACACTCCACGGCACAACCATCGACTCAGGCGGCGATCATCGCATCGCCATGGCCTTCAGCGTCGCAGCTCTCCGCGCCGAGGGGGACACGCTCATCCAGGGCGCAGACTCAGCGGCCATCAGCTTCCCTGAATTCTTTGATCTCTTAGATCGCGTCGCCGAACGGTAGCGCGTTGCCCTGGGTAGGGCGAAATTAGACAGCGCGAGAAGTTACAGAGTGGCGCGCATCTCGATCTTCTTCGCCACCGGCTCTACAAGCTGTACGATTCCGTGACCAGGATTGACTTTCTCGCGAAGGCGAATCAGGCCCAGTTTCTTGAGCTTGTTCACGTCGCGAGTTACTGCTCCTCGGTTACGGCCAAGTTCGTTGGCAAGAGCCGAAATGCTCAACCTCTTCTTGCGTGCCGTCTCCACCAGGCGCATTCTCTGTGCCGTCAGGCATTCAACCATCATCGCCGGATCGGCGAAGGTAATAATCTTCTCCGGCTCCAGACGTTCACCTAGCTCGCGTTTCCGGTTGCGCTCGCGAGACCGCTGTACATGCCCATCAAATCCGTCAGCAAATACCTTAACCTTCATAACTCCTCCTGATCTCGCTCACCTCTAAATAAAAGCGGGCTGCCGTCTCTTGGTAGCTTGTGAATTCAACCTTCTCAGCATTGCCCATAAAATGGCGCTCGTGTGTTCCATGGGCGTTGTCAAAACCAAGCACTCTGCCGTTGTCTCTGTAAAACAAGTGCGGCAGCAGGAATGCAAGGTTATAGCGAACTACCTCGCCGCGTTCATTCGCCCATACTTCTTCTCTCAGAATGCCCGAGCCGCCGGCGTACCAAAAAGCCGTTTCGTAGTCTGTATCTTTGTGCAGCCATCTTGAGCCGCCCATGAGACAACCTTAGCACAGGTGATGCTTAAACTGAAACACCTGCTCTGAGCCTTCTCGCTGACAAAACGGCCCGGCTTCTCGCAGGGCCTTCTTGTCTTGCGATTGACTCCCGCCTGCCACTGCATTCGCCGGCTCCGAGCAGCGATTTATTTCGGCATCGGTATCGATTCGGCCAAACCCGCCCCACGCTCCGTGAACCACAACGTGTCGCCGGCAGGCTCAATGCCCGTCGGCGTCTTGATCCCATCCTTGAGCACTGTCACGCTTGCCTTGTCGCCGTTCACCGTCATCGCAGCAATTGTGCCGCTGCCGTTTTCAGCCACGTAGAGTTTTCCATTCGCTGCGCGCATGCCGTCAGGCCCTCTTACCGGCTGGTCCATCCAGATATCGACAGGCGTTCCCGGCTTGCCAGATGCGTCCACCGGAATGCGATAGAGCTTATTGAAGATCACGTTATTCACATAGAGCGTGCCATCCAGAAAAGTAATTCCATCCACGCCCATCAGCGTGCGATGTTCCAGGTAAAGTTCAGCAGATTCAGCGCCGGGCGCAAGCCGATAGATTCTTCCGTTGGCAGTGTCGGTAAAGTACAGCGCCTTGTCCGGACCGATCGCAAAATCGTTACACGTGCTGTCGTCGCCCGGCAGGTTCCAGCGAAACTTCGCCGCGCCGGTCGTCAGGTCGAAACCCCGCAGCGCTGTATGCTTGCGCGCCGGAGTTGCGCCCGCCACCGGCGTCAACTGGCAGGTCCACAAAGTATTGCTCGCCCCATCCGCCAGCATGCCGAAGAAAAATGTGCCGGCCGGTTCGTCGCTCACGTCGATAAACTTTTCCGCCGTGGTCGAGCCGGGACGCACTTTGTAGATATAGGGCGAGCTGGCGCTGCCCACAATCACCACGCCACCGGGGGCTACAGTCAAACTCTCAGGCTGCGATTTCGAATCGCCAATCAGAATCTCGGCCGCCGCCGCAGTTTGCGTAAAGCAAATTGCCAGGGCAATACAAGCGGCCAGCTGTCGAGCATTTACGCGAACCATTTACAGATCTCCTCGGGCCAATCGGCGCGTCCAGTATATACGTCCTTCAGCGTCGCCGGACCGGCTGCGCGCTGCAACAAAAAAAACGGCCTCGGGAATCCTCGAGGCCGTCAATCTCTTCGATCATTCTCGCGCTACTGCGCCGGAGGAGGCGCTGTCGGCTGTGGGTTCGCCGGCTGCTGTGGCGGAGTCATCGTCGGTTCATTCCCTGCCGGCGCTGCCTCTATCCCAGGCACCACCGGCGCCGTCGTCACGGTTCCTGACGCGGCTTCCGTCAAATTGATGTCGTAATGCTGCAGTGTCGAAGCCAGCGTCTGATACAGCCCCGAGCGATCCTTTGCGTACGCTGCGTGCGCGGCAATCAGGTTGTCCTCCATCGTCGCCAGGCTGCGTTCCTCCAACAGCACGTTCGCAGTCGTCGATGCGCCCAGGTGCAGCTTCTTGTTTTCCGCGTCAAGGCTCTGTTGCGCATAGTCGCGTGCAGCCACCGCGGCCCGCACCTGTGCGCGATCGTTGGCCATCGCGTACATTGCGTTCGCCACCTGCATGCGGATCTCTGTGTAAAGTTGCTCCAGCCGCAACTCCGCCTGCCGGTACTCCATCAGCGAGCGCTCCTGAACCGACTGTGCCTCGCGGTTGCGCAGGTTGACGCTCAGGTTGAAGCCCGCGCCTTTATCCGGCGAGCTGCTGTTCACCAGGTTGCCCAATGTTGTACCAAAGCTGACCGTCGGATAGGTTCCCGGAGGGCACGCCGCTGCGGGACTGGAAAGAAAGTTGTAGCAGTTTGGGCTCTGTGCGCCGCCGGTTGCGCTCGCTCCATAGAATCCGTACAAATCCAGCGTCGGCAGTAACGCATTTCGCGCGCCCTTCAGCGTGATCTCATCGTTCTTAAGCGCCAGCACCGCCTCTTCCAGTTCCGGTCTCTGCTGGAACGCCTCCTGTACCAGCGCTTCCACCGGCTGGCTCTCTTCCGGAATCGCCTCAAGCGTCACGCGATCGGTCGGAATCACAGGTGCCGCCGACAGCGCTGGATCGTTCAGGTTCCTCGCAATCGCCTGCTTGATGACCTGCTGCTGGTAATTCAGAGCGCTCTGCGCGCTGATCAATCCTTGCTGATCCGTTGCAACGCTCGATTGCGCGTTCACCACGTCCAGCGGAGCCATCGTCCCGATCTGCAACTGCTTCTGATTGTCCGATAGCAGTTGATTGCTCTGGTCCAGCGCGCGTTGTCTGGCTTGCACGTCCTCATAGGCCTGCACCAGCCCCCAGTAGATCGTCTCCACCTGGTTCACTGTGTAAAGAATCTGCTGCCGGAATGAGGAGTCCGTGATGCGCCGGTCGTTCATTGCCTGGTAAATCAAGCGCTTGTTCACCCAGATGCCTGCGCCCTGCAGCAAGTGCTGCGTCACTTGGGCCTGAAAGCTGGAAAGGTACAGCGGGCTGTAATCGTTGAAGTAGTTGTTTGTTGTGATGCGCTGATTGTTAAAGCCCACCGTCAGCGCCGTGCCCGTGACGAATCCTTGGTTGTAAGCAAAGTTGTACTCGTTAGTATTCGTCGAAGCACGGGGTTGGAAAATGCTCTGCGCCGGGGACTCCGCTCTCTGCAATTGAATTGTGCCTGTAAGTGTCGGATCGAGATTCTCCGGATAGGGTCCCGCTCCGTTCGTCGTCTCCGACAACCCACTGGCGCCTGAACCTGCGCCACCCGCTCCGCCTGTCGTCCCGCCGGGGCCGCCGCCGGTCGACAGCGTTGATGTCGAACCGCCCAGCGTTCCCGTCACGAGCCCAGACGGTGCTCCAAAGAGGATTGCAGCACCGGACTTCGCTCGCAGGATGTCCGTGTCCGCGATATCCAGATCGTACCGCGCGATGGCTATGTCGTAATTGTTCTCGATCGCCAGTGCAATCGCATCTGACAAGCTCAAATAAATCTTGCCGTCCTTCACCAGATCGGTGAGCCGCACAGTGTTGTTAAAGTTCGCCTTCGGAATATTCGTCGGCATGTACACGTGAGCCGGATTGCGCAGCCAAGTTCCGAACGGCTTGGAATAATCGCGGCTCGATGTGCGCAACGGGATCGGCTGCGTCGGCACGGGCGCAGGCGCGACCGGCAAATCCGACGCCGCCTTGTCAGGAATCTGAACTACGTTGTGGACCGGCGCGCTCGTGCCGGCCCCAGCCTGCTGGCCATAGCTAGCGGGCATAGTCGCAGCCAGCGTCAACAGCACGCCTGCAATTGCGCGCAATCGGTCGCCACTTTTCCTCACCGATTCTTTCTGTTTCGTTCCGTTGCGTTCACTCGCCTGTGCACTCCGCTCCTCAAGTCCCACACCGGTCCCGTAAAAATCCATGATCTCTCTCCACTTTTGGTTGCGCTGCCTGTTTGCGATGCTCTTTTGCACGGCTTGTCTGCGCCGCTACGGTTGCCCTGCCAACCGCCCCGTCTCAATCTCCATCCCCGCAGCCAATTTGCCGCTCCGGGCACACATTTCCTGCTCGCCAAGACGATTATCGCTTCAACGTTGCCCTGTAAGACTCTTCCTTGGCCACGAACTTGATTACGAAATCGATACCCCTCTCGTTCCCTGCGCTCGTGTCATTCTTCATCGACAGCGGAAAATCCCCATCAAATCTGCAACAAATCCTCAATTCAGCCCTGCGAATTTGAGTTCCTTTGCCGACCCCAATTTCGCAAGAGAACTGTCTCGTAGTGCTGAAGCGCCGCGCGCACCGCGCCGAAACTTCGTGCGCGCGAAAAAAACCCAAGAAAGAATTGCTTATGAACTTCGACGTCCACGGCCCGTCAACGTCCGTTCCGCCGCCCGTTCTGTCCGCTTCAAAGCGCCAAACTTCCAGCCGCCGCGCTTTTAACTAACTGGTTAGTAAAATACCTCGAACCCCATCCCGCACGCAACCCCCGCGCGCATAAAAACAGTGGATTCTCCTGCTAACCCTTTTGCCATCAGCAACAAAATACAAAGTCAAAGCAAATAAACCCCAGAACGTGGCTCCATCCAAGCCATCTAACCGCACCGACGCTCTGGGCTCCCGGGCTTGACCGTCACGGCCACGCAGGCCCGTTCAGATACGCTGGGAATCAGCGACCCCGATGGCCGACCCACTTCAACCCGACTCGAATCCCCCACCCGACTCCACCCTTCAGCCGGGCTCCAGCCTCCAAACTTGGAAGCTCACCGTCGCCTACGACGGAACTGACTTTCAGGGCTGGCAGGTGCAGCCCGGGCTTCCGACCATCCAAGGCCAGCTCCAGGCAGCGCTCGGCCGCGTCACCGGCGAATCACCTCTGCCTCAAGGCTCCGGCCGCACCGACGCCGGCGTCCACGCGCTCGCCCAGGTTGCAAGCTTCGCTCTTCGTGCCCCCATCCCGCCTGGCAATCTGCTCCGTGCCGTCAATCGCACTCTTCCCCCATCGATCCGCATCTCCGAAGCCAAGACGGTGCGAAGCACCTTTCATGCGCGCCATTCAGCGATCGCCAAAACTTACGAATACCGTATCCTGCGCGCGACAGATTCTCCGCCTTTCCTCTGCCCGCCGTTCCTCGCCCGCTACGTTTACGCTTGCCCGTGGCGGCTTGCGCTCGACGCGCTCCAGGCCTGCGCGCGCCTCTTTGAAGGCGAGCACGACTTTCTCAGCTTCTCCGCAACCGATCCTGACCTCGCGCACCGCGAATCCGATCCCACAGAAACCCTAATCCAAAACGTAAAACCGCCCACTGTGCCGCCGGAGTCCACCATCCGTACCATCTTCTCTTCCGCATGGGAACCGCGGCCGACCCAGGACGGCGAACTCCTCGTCTATCGCATCCGCGGCAACGGATTCCTCCACCACATGGTGCGCAATCTGGTCGGCACCATGATCGACGTCGCTCGCGGTCAACTCGCCCTCGCGGAGATTCCCCGCATTCTCGCCGCTCGCAGCCGCTCCGAAGCCGGCCCCACGGCGCCCGCGCGCGGCCTCTTCCTCCATTCCGTCGACTACCCGCCGGAACCCTAGCCGAAACCCTTGAAAATGCGCCTCCGCACTGGACTCCAGCGGCCTATCAGTCTATAAAAGGACTATATTTAGTCCGCACAGTACAGCCGGAGGCCGCCATGCGCTACTCGACCCAGATCAAGCCGATCAGTTACGTCAAATCCCACGCCGCCGAACTCCTGGACAGAATTGCCGAGGAGCGGGAGCCTATCGTCATCACTCAAAATGGCGAAGCTCGCGCCGTCCTGATGGACATTCACTCCTACGAAGAATCGCAGGAGACAATGGCTCTTCTCAAGATTCTAGCAATCGGTGAAAAAGAAGTTGAACAGGGTCGAACCTACCCGCTCTCGGAAGTCATCGCAGAGATTCGGCGCGGTCAGCCACGACGCGGCCCCGCTTAGACCGGGCCGTCGGTGGACTACAGTGAGGCAAAATGAAACGTCCAGTCCGAATCACTGCGGCCGCAAAACGAGACCTCGAAGATATCCATGACTGGGTTGCACAACACGACTCCCTGGCAAAGGCAAACTATGTTCTCGATCGCCTGGCCGCCGCAGCTAATAGTATTGCTGCCCTGCCTGGCAGAGGCTCCTGGCCTCCTGAATTGCCGCCGGGCCTGAAGGTGGACTACCGACAGGTGTTTTTCAAGCCGTACCGGGTAATCTATCGGGTTACTCGGACTGAAATTGTCATTCACGTAATTGCCGACGGCCGGCGGAATCTGCAATCGCTTCTGCTGCAGCGGCTCACCACGCAATAAAACCAACCTCGCAGCGGCGGGTCACAGCCTCGGTCGCCAACTATCCTGCTACTCTGAACTCACCTCCATGCCGGTTCTTTCTTCAGCTTCGGCGTTCTCGCGCGTCACTGCACTCGCTGCAAGAAGGCCCATCCACGCCGCCTTTACCTGGCTGCATGCCAATCCAAAAACCATCATGGATTGGCAACTCGAGATCGTGGCAATCCCCGCGCCCACCCATGGTGAACAGGCTCGCGCAGAATGGCTCGCGGAGCGCTTCTCGCAAATCGGCCTCAGCAACGTCGAGATTGACGCCGTCGGCAATGTCCTCGGCACCTTACCCGCGACAAACCTCCCGGCCGACACCGCCGGTCCCGGTCATTCTTCTCTCCGCGCACATCGACACCGTTTTTCCCGCCGCCACTCCACTCCATCCAGTGCTCAACGGCGACCGTCTTGACGCTCCCGGCGCCAGCGACAATGCCGCCGGAGTCGTCGGAATGTTGGCCATCGTCGGCGCGCTTCTCCACGCCGGAATTGAACTGCCCGTCCCGCTCGTCGTTCTCGGCAACGTCGGCGAAGAAGGTGAAGGCGACTTGCGCGGCGTGCGTCATATCTACGAGCACAGCGCGCTCGCCGGCCGCATCGCGGCTCACATCGTTCTCGATGGCCCCGGCGCAGACTCAGCCGTCACCCAGGCTCTTGGCAGCCGCCGCTATCAAGTTGCCATCTCCGGACCCGGCGGTCACAGCTTCACGGATGCAGGCACTGCCCAACCCCATCGCCGCGCTCGCTATCGCTCTGGCCGCGCTCGCCGAAACTCCGCTGCCCGAAGAGCCGCGCACCACGCTCAACATCGGCACCATTCGCGGCGGCATCAGCGTCAACTCCATTCCTGAAAGCGCTCACGCAAATATCGATTTCCGATCCACCGATCCCAATCAACTTCTGCGCCTTGAGGTCGCCCTCCATCGCGCCGTCGAGGATGCCGTCGAGCATTGCAACCGCCGCGCTTCCTCCGCGGCAGTTGGCTCTCGTTCTCGTTTGTCTTTCGCCGTCACCAAAATCGGCGACCGTCCCGCCGCGCAGTTACCGGACGACTCCCCGCTGCTGGCTACGCTGCGCGCCGTCGATCGCCATCTCGGTCTCCGCTCCGATCTCCGCCTCGGCTCAACCGACGCCAACATCCCGCTCGCGCTTGGCGTCCCTGCCTTGTCCATGGGAGCTGGCGGTGAAGGCGGCGCGGCTCACACGCTCCACGAATGGTATTCCGCCAAAGGCCGCGACCTCGCCCTCAAGCGCGTGCTCCTGCTTACCCTCGCCATGCTGGAGTGGGCTTCGGATCAAACAGACCAATCAAATCGAGACCACTAGACCCAGAGCACCTGCTGTCCCGCCCGCCCTCCGCTCATGCGGCTCTTTTGCTCCTCCCAGCGTCTAACTAACCACGGCGCAACTTCCGTTTCAATGCGCCGGTGCGTGTAGCGGAACCGTTAGGTTGATCCGGTCTGGCGCGGGGCTGGCTATACTGAAGATGTAGCATCATCCAGATTTCAGCCTTAAGGCTGTGCTTTAACTGAGGACATTGAACTCTATGAAATCGCTCTTCGAACGGCTTCGCTCGCGCCGTCTTAACTTCAGTCTTTGTATTGCTGGCTTCCATTTCAGCCGCCATCCTCGCCGGATCGTTCGCCGCTCACGGAGTCCACGGCCAGGAAAATCAAAGCAACAGCAGCGACGCAACTCCACTCAAGGTCGTCACCGACGCCCACGCCGCCCAATGACTTTGTGAGAATTGCCAAGCTCGTCGGGCCGGCAGTCGTGAACATCAATACCCAGACTCTGCCCAAGCAGTCAGACAACGGCGGCCGCCACAACTTCCATCAGTTCCGCTCGCAGCCCAATCCAGCAGAATCCCGGCGACAACCAGGACAACAATCAGAACGATCAGCAGGGACCCGACAACTTCCAGGATTTCTTCAACCGCTTCTTCGGCGGCCAGGCTCCCAGGCCCCGATGACGGCGGCGACAACGGCCAGGTGCAGGAGTCGCTCGGCTCCGGCTTCATCGTCGATTCCAAGGGCTACATCATCACCAACGATCACGTCATCGACAAAGCCGACAAAATCTACGTCAAGCTTTCGACCGATCCCGACACCCAGGACCTCGGCCGTCCCGCTCGCGTCATCGGCTTCGACAAGGCCACCGATCTCGCGGTCATCAAGATCGACACCAGCACGCCGCTGCCCACCGTCAAGATGGGCAACTCTGACACGGCGCAGGTAGGCGACTGGGTTGAGGCCATCGGCAGCCCATTCGCGCTCGCGCAAACCGTCACCGCCGGCATCATCTCCGCCAAGAACCGCACCATCGATCAGGGCGCGCCCGGCCAGTTCCAGCACTTCATCCAGACTGACGCGGCCATCAATCCCGGCAACTCCGGCGGTCCGCTGCTGAACATGAACGGCGAAGTCATCGGCGTCAACACCGCCATCTACACGCAGTCGGCCGGCTATCAGGGCATCGGTTTTGCCATGCCGTCGAACACCGTCGTCTCGGTCTACAACGACCTCATCAGCCCCAGCCACAAGGTCACGCGCGGCTCCATCGGCATCCAGTTCCGCGAGGGATTGTCCGGCGCCGTCAATCGCGTCTACGGCTTCAAGAACGGCGTGCTGGTGCAGGAAGTTCAGCCCGGCGGCCCAGCGGACAAGGCAGGCCTCAAGGCGGGCGACATTATCACCACCATCGATGGCCGCTCCATCAAGGACGGCGACGACCTGGTGAACGAAATCGCCAGCCGCACTCCCGGATCGACCATCCGGCTCGGCTACGTGCGCGATGGCAAGCCGCAGGACACAACGGTGACCATCGGCGATCGCGACAAGGTGTTTGCCGACTCAACAATCCGCAGCCCGAAAGCAACCTGACGACAACGGAGGCGGCGCCGGCGAAGCCAAGCTCGGCGTCGTCGTGCACGAGGTCCCGCCGGCAACTGTCGCCCGCATCCACACTTCCGGCGTGGTCATCGAGTCGGTCCGCACCGGTTCTTTCGCCGACTTGCAGGGGCTGGAGCCGGGCCTGGTCATCACACACGTCAACCGGCAGCCCACCGCCAACAAGGACCAATTCGATGCCGTGGTGAGCAAGCTCAAGACCGGCGACGATGTGGTCTTCGAGGTGATAGACCCCCAACATCCCGAACTTGGCATCAACTATATTGGCGGCACGTTATAGCTATCTGGATACCAGCGCCGCTAGCGTTTTCTTGCTGCCGGCGCTGGTATCCAAAGTAATCCAGATCGACGTGTTCGATTTGTTTTCCCCTTGCCGCAATTGAAGACCTTGGTTAAACTTCAACGAAGACCCCCATTGAAGTCTTCGTGTTTTTAGGCGGTATTGGGATGTTTTCATTTCGAGCAAATTTGGCGCTTCTGATTTCCGCGGCTCTTCTTGCGCCGCCCGCATTTGCTGCATCTGTGCGCCACACTTCCACGAGCACCCACTCTGCCACTTCTCACAAGCTCTCGCACGGCCGCCGCTCATCGAGCCGTTCGCGCCGCGTCCGCGGCCAGCAGGCCATTGAGCCGGATCGCGTCACGGAGATTCAGCAGGCGCTCGTTCGCGAGCACTACCTGACCGGCGATCCCAATGGCAATTGGGATTCGACCACCGTCGCCGCAATGCAGAAGTATCAGGCCGATCATGGCTGGCAAACCAAGCTGATGCCCGATTCGCGCGCGCTCAAAAATCTCGGCCTCGGTCCCGATTACTCCACGGCTCTCAACGCCAACGGATCGAGCTTCGCCGCGCCGCCTTCCACCAGCACGAGCCGACACTCAGACTGCCGGTTTCGTGACCGCCTCCGGCGTCCGCCAATAACCGCCTCGCAGCAGTCGCCTCAATGTCTTACCCTCACCGCTCCGTCGCTGGATTCTCCAACAAGAACTCGTACCGCGCCTGCGTTGTGTCCGGGCTGGCTGTGATCGTGCTGTCCAGGTGAATCAGTTCGCCGGTCTTGTCGAACCTCGGCCATTCCGGCAGTCCCGCCCCATTCGGGTCGCCGGTCTTGGCAAAGTTCGTCCAGTAGTCCATCATCTCTTCGCTCAGCTTGCGATCTTCCGGCCGCCACACTGCCCCGGGCCGCGTGTCCAGCGTCCCAAAAACATACTCGATGTCGTCGGAGTGAAATGCATATGAGCCGGGATGAAACTTGCTCGGCGGCGCAGCCAGTTCGAAGTGGTAGCGATAGACTGGCGCGTCGCCCGTCTTCACCTGCGCTTCAATCCACTTCCATGTGCTGAACGCAATAAACGTATCGCTGCCGTAGTCAATGGCCGATCGCACCGCCTGCTCATCGCTGTCGCCGGGATAGACGGCGAGAAACTCGCTGGCGTGGTCGCCGAATCGTTGCGCCGCCATCGCCTTCCATTTATCCGCCGTCATTCCCAGCGCAAAGAAGAAAAACTCGTCGCGATTCCATCCGGCGAGCAGCGGCACATGCGCCTGCTTCCCGGCGGCGTAGGTGTCGGCGACTGGTTCGGTCAGCAAACGGCCATCAACCACCGTCGGAAATCCCGACGCGCCCTTTTTCGCCGCGGCAGCAAGAATCTCATCCGTCGGCATCGCGCGCAGCGCGGCCAGACTCGCCGCTGCCCCATTCATCGAGCCTAGGGATTCCACCCAAGCCTGTTCTCGCTTTTCTTGTTCCGCCTGCTCCTCCGGTCCGGGCGCACCCACGCCCAATGCGCCACCGCTCTCGCCGATCGCCTTCTGGAACAATCCGCGCGCCGGTTGCGCCGCCATCAGCGTGCTCACCGCCATCGACCCCGCGCTCTCTCCGAAGATCGTCACGTTTCCCGGATCGCCGCCAAACTGCCCAATATTTTTCTTCACCCACTCGAGCGCCGCAACCATGTCCAGCAGTCCGTAGTTCCCTGCCGCGCCATCAGCCTCTTTGGCCAGATCGGGCGTTGCTAGAAATCCAAACACGCCCAGCCGATAATTGATCGTCACCAGAACGACACCTTTGGTCGGCAGAAAATCCCCGTTGTGGCGCGGCTCGTCCCCGCTGCCGCCCGAAAATCCGCCGCCGTGAATCCAGAACATGACCGGTAGCCCGCTCTTCGAACTCGCATCGGCGGGCGCATAAACGTTCAGATAAAGGCAGTCCTCACTCGGACCGCTATCTTGAAAAATCATGTCGTCGAACACGTGATTCTGCGCGCAATGCGCCCCGAAATTCGTCGCGTCGCGCACGCCCTTCCATTTCGCCGCGGGCTGCGGCGCTTTCCATCGCAACTCTCCAACCGGCGGCGCGGCATACGGGATCCCTAGAAACGCTTTTACTTTTTCATCGTTGATAAGTTTGCCGTGAATCTGCCCTTGCGCGGTCTTCACTTTCAATGGGTCGGCTCCGGCAACAGCTGATATTCCAGCCGCCGCCAATGTCAGAATAAGTGCTCGTGCCGTCCACATCTTGAATTGCATCGAGAGGCCTCCGCGCAACACTTTAGCAGAATGTGCCGAACCAGGTCGCGACGAGCCAAGTCGCGACGAGTCGGTTCGCGAACAGAGCCGAATGGTTCGTAAGCGTCTCAGGTGAGCGAGCGCCAGGACGGCGCTTCAGATTTTCTCCGTCGCCAGCAGATCCGCCATCGTCTCGCGGCGGCGGATGAGCTTCGCCTTCGCGCCCTCTACCAGCACCTCTGCCGCGCGAGGCCGCGAATTGTAGTTCGAGCTTTGCACCATGCCGTACGCGCCCGCATCAAGCAGCGCCACCAGATCGCCCGGCTCAACCGGTCCGAGCTTCCGATCGCGCGCGAAAAAGTCGCCCGACTCGCACACCGGCCCCACCACATCCACAACGCGTTCCCTGCCTGCGCGAGCCGCACCGGAACAATTTCGTGGTGCGCCTGGTAAAGCGCAGGACGAATCAAATCGTTCATCGCGGCGTCAACAATCACGAAAGTCTTCTTGCCATTGCGCTTCACATACAGCACGCGCGTCACCAGCGCGCCGGCCTGCGCTACCAGAAAGCGCCCCGGCTCAATCAGCAACCGCCCATCGAAATCGCCCAGCGCGCGATTGAGCGCGTCCGCATACTCCTCGACCTTGGCCTCTGCATCAAATGCGCCATCGTGATAGTCAATCCCCAGCCCGCCGCCCGCATCGATCGCCTGAAGCACGATGCCCTCGCTCCTCAGTTGCCGCACCAGCTTGCTCACCCGCTCGATCGCCGCTCCAAACGGTTCAGCGCTGCGAATCTGCGATCCAATATGAACGCTGATGCCGTACGCGTCGAGCCAGCGGTTTCCCGCCGCGCTCTTGTAGAGGGCTCGCGCATCCCGAATGTCGATCCCGAATTTGTGCTCGCGCAGGCCGGTTGAAATGTATGGATGCGTATCGGCAAAGACGTCCGGGTTCACCCTCAGAGCAAACGGCGCGCGAATTCTTCAGCTTCTGCGCGCGCTCCGCAAGCAGCGCAAGCTCGGCCTCGCTCTCCACATTGAATTGAAGAATTCCGGCCTTCAGTCCCGCATCAATCTCCGCCGCCGTCTTCCCCACACCCGAAAACACCACGCGCCCAACAGCTTCCGGCGCAGCAGCCAGCACGCGCTCCAGCTCGCCGCCGGAAACAATGTCGAATCCCGCGCCTCGCCTCGCCAGCATCTTCAAAATCGCCAGCGAAGAGTTGGCCTTTACCGCATAGCAAACTAGATGGTCCCGCCCCGCCAGCGCCTTCTGAAACATCCCCAGCCGCTCGGAAATCTGATCCGCCGAGTACACATAAAGCGGCGTGCCGAACCGCTTGGCCAGCGTCTCCAGCGACACGCCGCCGCAATAGAGCGCCTCGCCGGGCTGCGGTCGCTGAAACGGGCGCGAAGATGTTTGCTGAGCCACAGGTCTCATCCAAAACCAAAAGAATAATTTGAGCCTACAGCATTCGGCCCCCTACAGCGTTCAGCCCCGAGGCCCTCCGCGCAGGCGTTTCCACACTCCCCAAATTACAATGTCTGAGTGATAGATTTTCCTCTCGTTGATCTCGTCGGCGTCGGCCTCAATGCCACGGACACTCTAATTCCGCTCGAGCAATTTCCGCAGCCCGGCTCCAAGGTCCATTATTCCGAGCGATCCACGCAGCCCCGGCGGCCAGGTAGCCACAACCGTCGTTGCCTGTCAGACCTGGGGCCTCAGCACCCGCTACGTCGGCAAGCTCGGCGACGACGATGCGGCCCGCCTGCACAAAGAAGCCTTCGCGCGCGTCGGCGCCGAGACTCAGATCGTCACCGTCCCCGGCACTTCGAGCCTGCACAACGTCATCCTCATCGATACCGCCGGCGAGCGCACCGTCATTTGCCAGCGCAACGACCGTATGGTTCTACAGCCTTCAGACCTTCGCCGCGAATGGATCGAAAGCGCCCGCGTCCTCCATGTCGACGGTCACGACACCGCCGCCGCTTCGCTCGCCGCAAGCTGGGCGCGCGCGGCCAACGTTCCCGTCGTCGCCGATCTCGACGACATCTATCCCGGCATTGAAGACCTCGTCGCCAACATCGACTACTCTGATTGTGAGCGAGGATTTCTCCTGCCGCCTGATGCGCGAATCGAATCTCGAAAGCGCATTGCGCCGCATGCAGTCGCGTTACGGATGCCGCCTAAGCGCCGCAACCCTCGGCGAAAACGGCGTGCTCGCCTGGGACGGCAATCGATTGATTCACAGCGCCCGCCTATCGCGTACCCGTCGTCGACACCACCGGCGCCGGCGACATCTTCCGCGCCGGCTTCATCTACGGTTTGCTGCGCGATTGGCCGCTCGAGCGCCAGCTCGATTTCTCCTGCGCGGCCGCCGCCATGAACTGCATGGCTCAGGGCGCGCGCGGCGGCATTCAGCCCGTCAGCGCGATCGAGAATCTAATGGCCACCACCGAGCGCTACGAAAACGCGCGAGGCGTGCAAGCCCTGGATTAGCGGATCCGGATCAGCCAATATCGACTAGCGAATCTCGATTAAGCGTCCGCGCCGCATTTGAAACTCTTGCAGGCCCCACTCCATCCAATAAAATAGAAGCAGCGGCCAAAGTGCCCGGCATCAACCCCAGGACGCTCACGCCCGCTCAGCACCACGGAGTGACTTCAATGCCACTGATCAAGACCTCAAATCCCGCCCTCGGCCAGAACACCTTCAGCGATTTCGCCCGCAGCCAGACCGGCGGCCCGCTGGTCGACGCCTCTCAGCGCATGTCTCTGAGCGGCACCATCAACAAAACCGGCATTCTGCTGCTCTGCGCCGTCGCCACCGCGGCCTGGACGTGGAACTCATTCATGCAGACGCGCGACCTGAGCTTTGCCGGCCCCGCGATCATGATCGGCCTCTTCGGCGGCCTCATCTTCGCCTTGATCACCAGTCTTCAAAAGAGAATGGTCGCCGGTCACCGCGCCCATCTACGCGCTGCTCGAAGGCCTCGTGCTCGGCGGCCTCTCCGCAATGTTGGAGCAGCGCTATCCCGGCATCGCCATGGAAGCCGTCGCTCTCACCTTCGGCACGCTCTTCGTGCTGCTCCTCGCCTACAAATCCGGCCTGATCAAGGTCACGCAGAAGTTTCGTCTCGGCGTAGTCGCAGCCACCGGCGGCATCTTCATCTTCTACATGGCCCAGATGCTTCTCGGCTTCTTCGACATCACCTTGTTCAGCTCCGTCTACGGCAACGGCCTCATCGGCATCGGCTTCAGCCTCGTTGTCGTCGCCGTCGCCGCGCTCAACCTCGTGCTCGACTTCGACTTTGTCGAGCAGGGCGTCGCCTACGGTGCGCCCAAATATATGGAGTGGTACGCCGCGTTCGGCATCATGGTCACGCTGGTCTGGCTCTACATCGAGATCCTCAACCTGCTGTCCAAAATGCGCAGCCGCAACTGAACCGCAGTTCACAGTTCTTAGTTCATAGCTCGCCATCCACCGCCCCCACTGCGAACTGTGAACATCGAACTGCTCTACGCCCCCTGCGGCGAAATCAACGTAAACGTCACAGTTCCCGCGGTGCTCCGCTTGTGCAGAGTGCCGCGCGGAATCACCAGCATGTCGCCTTTCTTGAGCGTCAGCGTCGTCGCTCCTTCTGCTTCCGGCGCATGCCACTCGCCCGCGGCTTCGCTGTGCGCGCCTTTCGGCGTCCCGCCCACTTCGTAAATTGTCGACCCGTCCAGCACCTGCAAAATGTGGTCGCGCTTCTCGTGCCACTCGAATTCCTTCGCGCTCTTCGCCTTCTCCACCGTCAGTACCACCGCAAAGTTCTTCTCCTGCACAAGATTGTTGTTGCCCGGGCTGGCCAGTAGCGCCTTCGCGTCATCCTGAATCTCCTGCGCCGTAAAAACCTGAAACGTCGCCGCGCCTGTCGCCGCATCTGGCCGGCGCACTGCCCCGCCGCAGCCGGCGCAAACAGCGAAGCATTGGCGATCGTGAAACCAGCTACCGCAGCCGCCGGCACCGCGCGCAAAAACTCGCGCCGGCCCGCATTCTTTAGTGCAACTTCGTTCATGACAATTCTCCTGAAGCCTTCATCGAATCTCGATCGACTTCGTGCCGAATTCTATCAGCACATCTCCCGGGGCCGAAGTCCAACCACTGAACTGGGATGCCCAATTCTTGGCGCGCTTTTGTCTTTGCGCCAAGGGTGGGAAAGCACAAACGTCGATTCGCCAGTTTCATTCCACCGAAATAATGGGTGCCCCAGGTCCGGACTTTCGGACCTGGGATATCGCGCCCTCTTGTTCCCTTGTTCTTTTGGTCCCTCGTTCCCTGCACTATTCAAACTGCCTCAGCCACGGCGCCACAATCGCAGCCACCTTCTTCGGCTGCTCATAAGCAGCAAAATGCCCGGCGCACGGAATCACATGAAACTCGCATCCGCCGGAGCCGCGCGAAACGTCTCCATATCGGCCGCAGTCACGGTCGCATCTTCCGCCCCTGCAATCGCCAGCACCGGCACGCGAATCGTCGCCACCGTGGGAACCGAATCAGGCCGCGCCGCCAGTCCCGCCTGCACCGCAACCACTGCCTCGGCCGTCAGCGTCATCTGCGCGCGCACCTCCTTCACAACCTCAGGGCGCTCTTTGCGCACCGGCGGCGCGACCATATTTTGCGCCATGCTGTCGAAGAGCGCTTCAACGCCATCCGCGCGCGCCCGCGCGATCGTCTCAATGCGCTTGGCCAGGTTAGCCTCGGCATCCGGCTGCGGCTTCGAGCACACAAAAATCATGCCGCGCATTCGTTGCGGCGCTCTGCGCCACAACTCCAGCATCACGTACCCGCCAATGGAGCATCCGCCAAAAACTGCCTTGGAAATCTTCAGATGATCGAGCAGCGCGATGATATCCGCGGCAAGCTGGGCCATGGTCAGCACCGGCGCGCCGGGAACGCGTGTGAATCCGCCTGTCGGCAGTCCCGATCCCAGTTCCGAGCGCCCGTGTCCGCGCAGGTCGGGAACAATGGCGCGAATTCCCGCAAGCTCGTGCGTTAGCGGGTGCCAGTATTCGCGGTCAAGAGGCGTGGGATGCAGCAGAATTACCGGCAGCCCCTCGCCCGCGTCACTGAATCCTAAACGCGCGCCGGCCGAAAGGTATTCGCCGGGTACAGACACGTACTCGCCGGTCATGCTTGAGCCGTCATACTTGGGCCGTTCATATGGGTGCCACTCACACCTGTGCCACTTATACCTGTGGAGGATACGCCCCTGGATCGTCGGTCCCGCATTCGGTCCTGTATACGATTTTGGATTCTGTCCCGGATATGGACCGGGATATGAACCCGGATACGAATTTGGATACGGCACCGTATCCTCCGGAATGCCGATCCATGCGGCCAGGTACGCCACGCCAATCAGCCCGCTCGAAAGGAAGAATCCGATGACCGTAAGAATGCGGACCGTGGTAACGTCCCAGCCGTTGGCCTGCGACAGCGCCAGGCAAACGCCGCCAATCTGGCGTCCCACGTGTGGCCGTACGAGCGGCCGACCCTGCATGGGCTGTGCCATTGGCGCTCCCGCCCCGCAACCCGAGCAAAACCGCGCGTTCGGATGCAAAGCACTACCACATTGCTGACAAAAGACCGCCATAGTCAAACCCCTCCGATAAACAGGCCACTCTCTTAATCATACGGATTCTCATCCCCGCCGGTTCCACCTTGGTTCTCTTGTAGCGCCGGCGTCCGAACCGGGGGCCCCAACGACAGGTCTTCGTCGTTGGGGTGGCCGGCCGGCTGTCGTGCGGGCGTCCTCGCCCGCACTCTAAGTTCCCTCGTGCCCACCTCTCAATTTCCCTTGTACGGCTCCCGCAAATACCTCCGCGCCTGATCAGCACGCGAAGTATCCGGGCCGGCATCAATAGCAGCCTGGTAGTCGCGAACCGCAAGCTGTCGCTGCCCTGCCACGTCGCGGCATTCACCAGCATTAAGCAGCGCGCGGATCTTCAGCTCCAAACCCACGCCGGGCATCCCGGCCGCCTCCTCAAAAGCTTGTGCGGCCTCATCGTAGTGCCGCTGGCCGCGCAGCGCGTCGCCCAACCCAAAGTCCGCCAGCTCCATCCGCGCATCGGCAAAATATCCCGGCTTCGCATTGTCCGCCTGAATCTGCCGGTAGGCCTCCACCGCTCGCATGCCCTCACCGGCGTCCCTGCGCAAATTAGCTTCCTCAAGGCAAAAGAGAAAATCGTGCGGATACTCGTTCTTCAGCTGCTCCACCACCTGAATCGCTTCGTCGTACTTCGCCTCGCGCCGCAGAAACAGCGCAATCGCAGTTCTCGCATCCACGCTGGTCAGCACGCCGCGATTGCCATCGTCGCGCAGCATCGCCAGGCCCGTCGCCTTCGATCCCGTAATCCCTGCAAAGCCAATCATCAGTTTGAACGGCCACGGAAGCGCGCCGACCACGTACTCATAAACTCCAGTGATCAACTTCGCGTCCACATAATTCGGATCCAGCTCCAGCACCCGCGCAGCATCGTCCCGTGCTTTCGTCGCCAGCCGAAAACCCGCTCCATACGCCCGTTCCACCATCGCCACATAAGTGCAACGCAAACTCCGCACCCATGCGCGCGCAAACAGCGCATTCACATCGTTCGGATTCTGGCTCAGCCGCCAATCCGCCTCCTGCACGGCCTCATCGGCCAGCGCAAAAATCTGGTCGCGCTTTTTCGGGTCCTCTTCCGTCGCGTGGCGCCCACTCAAAAAACCATCGTTCGCATAGAAGGTCGTGTCCAGCAGATCCTGCTGGTAAAGCTCCTGAAAGATCAGCGCGTTCAGCAGGTACGCAGTCGCCTGCGGATCGCCCGGGTGCGCGCGCGTGATAGCGCTCGAAGCTTTGAACCGCGCCGGCATAGTCCAGATTGTAGAAATCCTTGAATGCCGCGCGGACCTGAGGATCGTTGTTCATCGGGTTGGTGTCGACGTCCGCCGCATAGGCTGAACCGGCCACAGCCACCCACACGATCCCGAACATCAGAATTCCAATCGCCCGGCAACGCACTCGCAACGGCCTCACCACGATCCAGCCCTCAACGTCGCTTCTCGTTCTTTCCTATCGTATCTCGCGATGGGCCAGGTCGGATGTGCCTTTGGCACGGCACCGCTCTGCAGCTTTGGGATCTACAGGCCTTGGAAAAAACGCGCGGGACGAGCACGAGGTGTCAGGGCACCACTTCAGTCGTGCCGCAATTCGCACCAGGCAAATTGGGCTTTAGCCCCTGAGGGATGTTCTTGATCGAGGCCCTAGCCCATTCGATTTTCAAAACGAAAATTCCAGCAGTAGCAGGCGCGGTTGTGAGAAAGTTGGAAAGTGCGTTCCGGCTTTTCAACTTTTCCATAACCCCTTCCAGAATTTTTGCTGCGCGAAATTCGTCCATGCGATAACCAGCAATCCGTTAAGATGAAGGTATGCCTACCGGCGAACGGCTGAATCCAACCTTCCCTGCCGAGTATCCCGCCCTCCTGGACAAAATCGACCTGGCGCGCCAGCGCCTCATTGTCGCGCTCGATGTGCCCAGCGCTGCCGCATCAACCGAGCTGGTCAAAAAGCTCGAAGGAACCTGCCAGTGGTTCAAGGTCGGACTAGAACTTTTCACCGCTGCCGGTCCCGCCGTCCTCGAGCATTTGATCGCCCACGGCCACTCCATCTTCCTCGACTTGAAATTTCACGACATTCCCAACACCGTCGCCGGAGCCGTTCGCTCAGCCGCCTCAATGGGCGTACGCATGATGACCGTTCATTCGGCCGGTGGTCCGGCAATGCTGGCCGCGGCAAAATCCGCGCTCGATGGCATCGCCAATCCGCCCGAACTGCTCGCCGTCACAGTGCTTACCAGCATGGACGCCGCCGCGCTTGAATCCACGGGCATAACGCGCTCGCCCGCGCAACAAGTTGAACTGCTGGCTAAAATGGGCCTCGAATGCGGGCATTCGCGGCTTCGTCTGCTCGCCGCAGGAAGTCTCCGCCCTGCGCGCAATCACCGGCCCAGACGGCGTGCTGGTGATCCCCGGAATTCGTCCCGCAGGTTCGCAGAGATGGCGACCAGAAGCGCATCGCTACTCCTGCCGACGCGCAGCATAACGGCGCAAGCTTCCTGGTCGTCGGCCGCCCCATCACGCAGGCCCCCGACCCGGCCAAAGCCGCCGAAGCAATCCTCGCTGAAATGGCCGCAGCACTCTAAGAGTCCTGTAGCCTAAACTGAGCCGGCCTCAAGGTTGCGCGCGTGGGCCACATTGTCAGGGTCGTCAGTGAACGACTTGCCCGCGCTGTAGGCAAACTTGAAGTACTGCGATCCGGATTTGCGAATCGCATCCTGGGCGCCATCTTCCCAGGTCACGCGAGCCTCGCCGTCAACATACTCCCAGCGGCCTTTCACGTCGCCAATTGACCTGTAGGCGGTGCCATTTTCGTTCAGTGTGATGTAGAAGTTATTTCCGTTACCGTCGCCGCACTCCCATTTGCCAATGAACCGGCCACGGCTGGGAACTCTGTAGCTGTCCGCGGAAGCGGAGGAAGCTCCTCCTGCGAATTCGACACGGTCGATGTCAGACAGGTTGAAGCTCTGGCGGTGGCCATCTTTGAAGACGATGACGATGGCGCCCGAGCTGTCTTTCGACGCAGCGTGTGCGGCCACTTGGCCGAGCGAGCCAGTCAGGCAAAGTAACGCCGCGAGGCAGGTGAGGCGTGTAAGGCGAACGAAGCTCTTCATTGAGTTCTCCTGCTGGTGGAATACGCAATGAGTCTATAGAAGGTTCCGGGAAGAGGACCCTCGTTTCTTCGTAGCGCCGGCGCCCGAACTGGGCTCGCCAACGACAGGTCTTCGTCGTTGGGGCGGCGGGCGGCTGTCGTGCGAGAGCCTGCCCTGAGCGGAGCCGAAGGGTCCTCGTCCGCACACCCTTCCCACGCGGTGCCCCCGGTCCCTCGCACTTGGGGGCCGGGGATCGGCCAACCACTACCCGCGACGGCTTCCTCGCTCCCTAGCTCCCCCGTTCCCTGTTTCAAAGCAAAAAGCCCGGCGTATAGCCGGGCTTTCTTTGGATACAAAGCTCAAGAAATACTTAAAGCTTTTCGTAGAAATCGCACGCCGAGCAGGAAATATACACTCCGCCGGGAACGCCTCTCTCGCGATCCTTCACGCGCTTGACGATGCGCGTGGGCTTGCTGCACTTCGGACAGTCTGTCGACTTCGTCGTGTCCATCACCTTCTTGCGGTCACCTGTTTTGGCAATTTTGGCCATCTTTGCGTTGGTTCTCCTTCTTTGGTGTCTCTGCTCTCATCCACCACGGCGGACGGCTTCAACGGCGCGGTCGCTGCTCGTTTCGCCAACAGTGAACGCCTGACAGCATCCACAGCTTGCGAAGCAAACACGACTCGCTCTTTACAGTTTATATGAGTTGGGCTATTTTCCCCGCATCCGGCCCGTCTCGGCTCCGATAGAAAAAAATTCGTTGCCCGTTCATCGTAGTCGAATTAGAATCACGACCGTACCCCACAGAACCCTCAGAGAGAGCTCATCCGAAGCGCAGCGCGCCCTCGGAATCTGCCCGCTTCAGGGGCGAAAGAATACGGTTGCCACCCCGAAAAAACATCCCGCTCAAGCCTGATCCAGCCCATACAGGCTTCGAACACTCGGCATATTCGATCGTATTTTGTAACCAATCGTCCGCCCTAGAAACTTCATTACGCTTTCGTAGCGCCGCATGGATGTAGATCTGTCTTGTAGATCGAGACCGAAGGCGGCCAGAACCTTGTCTTGTTGGTCCGGCGGCCAGTTTTTGAAATCATTCCACGCCTCGATATTGCCGGCCCTCACCGCTTCGTTGCCGCCATGGGCAGCTTCCGCCTCCCGCAGCCACCGCTTTGTCAGGGCCTGAGCATCTTCGCTCGCCGCGTCCCGATCGACGTCCGCTTCAATCTCGGCAAACACTTGCCGCAGCGCCAAACCGCGTTTCTTATGTTCTTCAGCAGGCGTTTCGCGGACGATCCGTTCCTTATCCAGCCACGCCTGGTCGGTGTAATACTTCCGCATGAAATTCTCTTGTGGCTGCATGTCGATCACCTCAATAATTTTTCTCAGAATCGATGCGTCCGTTATTTCCCCCGCTTGTGTCCGCCCCGCTCGCGTCTTTCCCGTTTCTGTCCGCCCCGCTTGAATGACCTTCTCCGCCGCTTCAATTGCCACCACGGCGCGATCGATCAGCTTTCGCTTTTCGGCTAAAGCTTCACGTTGCATATGCAGCGAGTCAGCCAGCGTCAGCGGTCCGCGCTTCAGCAGCAGCTTGATCTCCTTAAGCGGAATACCCAGGAACTTCAGCGCCGCAATCTGCTCCAGCCGTTCCAGGTCTTGCAAGCTGTAAACGCGAAACCCGGAGCTCCCGCGCTGCGGCTTCAGCAAACCAATGCGATCGTAGTGGTGCAACGCTCGAACCGTCACTCCCGCCAACTTCGCAAATTCGCCAACCCGGTAGCCGCCACTCATCACTCACAACCTTATCTCTCGCCGACTCTCATCGCTCCCCGGCCTTCATCGCTTAGCGATCATTATTGCTCCGCGATCTTCGTCGCTCCTCAACACTCATCGGTCCCCGATGGTCATCTCTCGCCCAATATCCATCGCTTATCGACAATACTCAGGCCTGACGCAGCGTCAAGGTCAAGAAGAGAATTCACCTTGTCTTGGACTTATCTTTTTGTCATCCCGAGTGCCGGGTGCCCCCGGTCTCGATTTTGAGACCGGGGATCGCGAACCCAACCTGATCGGCTTTGTATCAGGGCTTGGCTGGTAGGTCGGGGATTCATCCCCGACTGCCGTGCCCCTCGCAAAATAATCGCGGGCTTCAGCCCCTGCGGAAACAAACGGAAGGAGCAGTGGCCGGGTGCGCCCGGTCCCTTGCATTCGGGGATTGGGATCGCACGACGCCAAGCCCACGGAGCCGGCGAAAGACGCCAGCCCCAGGCGAAAGCCTCGAGACAATTTCGTCCTCCGCCAATCGCGAACCGATTCGCGAACCCAATCGCAGACCCAATCGCGAATTAGGATCGAATGATCTTCCCGCCGCCGGTCGTGCGTGGAGCACTGAAGTTCAATGTGGAATGTTGCGGGCTCGGATATCTGACCTTCGAGGCACGGCCACCTTCGCGCATGCGCTTGTGTGCTTCCATCCACGACGGAACCTCAGCCCCCGGCTGCGTCCAGTGGGCTACGGATGCCTCATCACACCAATTCACAAGATGCGGCATCGCGGCCTTGTGCGACCCAGACACCATAAACTGCCGCATACTCTCCTCGCTGTCCCAGACTGTGATCGTCCAGAAGGTCCATCTTCTATCGGGCAGGAGCGCGCCCGTTTGAAATCCGCGCGCGCGTTTTATCTGCCTCAGCGAACGCCACGTGTGAAGCGCAAAGAGCGGAAGAAATCGAATCGAGCGGATTCTGAGCCGTGTCAAACTAACGAATGTCATTCTCTCCGTCCCACTCAACAATCCCTGATCTTACGCCGGAGGCACCGGCTTCTCGCATGAGACCTACACCATGCGCGGCGGCATGGAAGCCATCTACGATGACATTGCCTCCGGGGACGACATCGGCCCCAGCGGCAGCATCGCACCCAAGCTCGGCTTCATGGCCTTCGTCCCCGTCGTCCCTGCACGCCTCTGTCCCCGCGACAACTCCGACTCTCACCGGCCACAAGTCCCACCAAGTGAAATCCGCCGCCTTGAATGAGGACCAAATCTGTCGTATATTCAGTCTCGGACCAATTTGGTCGTATATTGTGATTTCTTCTCAGCCGTCAGCCGGCTGGGATTCGCAGTAAGAGTAAGAGTGGCAAGGGGAAAAACCAGGGGATAAACGACCAGATCCTCGCGGAAGTCTCTTGGCGGAGACCGCGAGGATCTGGGAACCACAGCCAAATCGACTGCGGGCTGCTGTCACTATAGGGTCCTGCCCGCAAAGATTCAACAGCTCTTTGGCCGCTGGCTCAAAGACCAAATTGTGTTCTTTGTGAGGCAAGGTAATGATCGACGCAGTTGCTCCCTCGTCCCGCCGTCTTCAATCTATCTTCCCACTTGTCCTGATTTTTCTGCTGCTCGCAGCGGCCGCCACAGCTCAGACGCCGCGCAAGTATCCCGGTCGCGGCGCCGTTTCTGCGCAAGATCTTTCCAGGCTCACTTCGCCCGCCGCGGTTGGCACAACCGCCGCCGACCAGGTCTGCGCAAGGTTCACAACAGGCTCGACGATCTCCGATCCACCAGTGCTCCAAAGCCAGAACGGCACACTCGAGGTCACCATCGGTTTTTACACCGTGACCGACTCGCAGGGGCTTCTTCGCTACTGCTACGTCACGAACACCGGGCTTGAAGCGCCGACGCTTGTCGTCAATCCCGGCGACAACCTCATCATCCACTTCACAAACGATATGCCTGCAGCCGCGATGTCGAGCAAGATTGACAACATGGCGAGCATGAAGATGACGCTTGCCAGTAATTCCGCATCGCGCGACGCCACCACCAGCAGCAGCCCCGCCTGCAATGGCTCGATGGGGACGAACGTCACCAATATTCATTTCCACGGAACCAACATTGCGCCGGTCTGCGGGCAGGATGAAGTCGTTCACACGCTCGTTCAGCCTGGTGAGAGCTTCGACTACAACGTGACCATTCCAACCACCGAGCCGCCCGGTCTTTACTGGTATCATCCGCACCCGCACGGCATCTCGGAGGGCCAGGTACAAGGTGGCGCAACCGGCGCGTTGATCGTTCAGGGTATCCAAAACATCTTCCCGTCGCTGGCCAACATGCCCACGCGCACTCTGGTCATCCGCGATCAAACGCTTCCTGCTTTGGAGGCGAACGACAACAACATTCCGGCTTGGGATCTTTCGCTCAACTATGTTCCTGTCACCTATCCGAGCTACACGCCGGCTGTGATTGAGACGATTCCGGCAGAGCAGGAACTGTGGCGCGTCGCGAACAGCGCGGCCGACACCATCCTCAACCTGCAATACATCGTGAACGGCGTCGCACAGCCCGTGCAGGTGTACGCAATCGACGGTTATCCGCTGTCATCAGGAAGCGCCAGCAGCATGACGACGATTCAGCTGGGGCCCGGTGCGCGCGCGGAGTTCGTGGTCACAACGCCCAATATCGGCGACCCGGCGCAGCTTGTCACCCAGTACCAGAACACCGGTCCGGATGGTGATTTCGATCCGGCACGGCCTATTGCAAATGTCGTGAGCCAGAACGGCGCTCCTGCTCCGGCTCAGATGCCACCCGCGGACGGCTCCGTAAGCACCACGCTCAATGACAGCCTCGCTAACCTCACTCCCACGGCTCATCGCAATTTGTATTTCTCTGAGGTCCTCCAGAATCCGGCGGACCCGCTCAGCCCAACTAGCTTTTTCATCACGGAAGAAGGACATACACCCGCACTGTTCACGATGGGCCAGCCGCCGAACATCATCGTCCACGCCGGCACGGTCGAAGACTGGACGGTCGAGAACCGCACCGAGGAAGATCACATCTTCCACATCCATCAGCTTCACTTCCAGGTCCTCGCCATCGACGGCCAACCCGTAAACGATCCTGCGCTGCGCGACACCTACGATATTCCTTACTGGAGCGGAACTGGAGCCTACCACAGCATTACCGTTCGCATGGACTTCAGCGATCCAAATATTGTCGGAACCTTTGTCTACCACTGCCACATTCTGGAACACGAAGACGCCGGTATGATGGGCGAGATCCAGATCTTGCCAGCGGGATCATCCGCGAAAGCAACGGTGGCGGCCTCGGCTTCAAGCATCGCGCCCAACCAAAATGTCACGCTGACTGCGAACGTCGCGGACGCGAGCACGGGAAATCCAACGCCGACGGGCCTCGTGCAATTCCAGCTCAATGGTGAGAACGTCGGCAATCCCGCAACCATCTCCGCCGGAGTGGCGACACTTACCGCGCAAGTAGACGGAAACGCCGGCAGCAACAATCTCACGGCGTTCTACGAGGGAGACGCGACTTATTCCGAAGTGACGTCGCCTTCGATTCCGATCACCGTTTCTCCATTCGGTCTCACGTCGGCAGGGGCAACCGCAGCCGTCGGAGCTGCCGCGCTCGCAACCGTCAACGTGAATGTGGCCAATAACTACACGAGCCTCATCAATCTCACATGCGCCTTGCCCTCGAACCTGACAGAGTCTTTCTGCTTCATCGATCCCAGCTCGATCACCGGCACTGGAACTGTGCAACTGCGAGTCAACACTACTCCCGCTCACCCAACCAGCAGCAAATTGACCAGCGGCAGATTGACCGGCCGGCCTCGATGGCGATTGGCCGGGGGCGGAGCGAGTTTGGCATGCATCGTCCTCGTGTTCCTTCCAAAGCGTAGAGTTCGTAACGCCGCGCTGAGCCTGCTCGCGATGCTGGCGGTTGTCTTCACGGCAATCGGGTGCGGCGGCTCAGCAAAAATTGATCCGGGAACGGCAAAAGGAACCTACACGATTGTGGTCACAGGCACCGCGGGCAGCGGATCGTCTCAGTATCAAACCAGCGTGAATGTTCCCGTCACCATCCAGTAAGCGATTCCTGCGCCTCGAGAATAGGAGCGAAATCATGTCTAGCCGGGCCATTCGTTAGCGCTGTCAAGCCCACGCTCCCGTAACTACCGTCCGCCGCTCTCCCCTAACCCTTTCTTTTTCTGATCACTAACCACCAATCATGAATCACTGCTTTCATTGCCGATAATTTAGC
This sequence comes from uncultured Acidobacteriaceae bacterium, assembly GCA_963725115.1. Taxonomy (GTDB): domain Bacteria; phylum Acidobacteriota; class Terriglobia; order Terriglobales; family Acidobacteriaceae; genus Telmatobacter. Next base: position 127,919 of record CAVRXG010000001.1, read on the forward strand.
CCTTCCGGCGCATACTCAAACCATGATCCCGACAGCCAAAATCGACGGCCAGACCAAATTCGCTCCCACGGCGGCACCGGCGCCTGGTCGCCATTGGCCACTCCCTGTCTTCTCGATCCTTCGTTCCCTTGGTCTCTGCCTTTCACCTTCGAAGCCATGCCCGTCGAGCTCTGCGTCTTCGCGCGGTTCTTTGCCATATGTTCGCTTACCTGGTCCTCCTTCGGCAAAAAAACAAAAAAAGCTGCCCTGAACTTGGTGCAAAGTGAAATAACTCTTTTATCATCAACACAATTTTGCAAAAATCGCGTCGAAAAAACGAGGAAAAACGTCCCAAAATCGACCTTTTCCGGCCCATTTATGTCCAAATCGGCCGCTTTTTCCGCCCTCGCCGGCACGGTTTCCAGCTCGCTATTGGCTGTTCCTTGTTCTCCACGTATGCGAGGTATGCATACGGTATGGACGAGGTATGGAAAAGGTATGAGGCCCCTCCTAACTCCTTTGCAATCAAATATGGAGGTATGTCATACCGGGGGGGGAGGGGGTGTAGGCACTAAAAGAAACAACAGCGGCAGTCGCCGGATAGACCGCGGGGCCCTTTAGCACCGCTAACCCCGCTAGCTCCGCCAACCCCGCAGACTTGCTGACTTGCTAGTTCATCACCAGCTGATTCGACCCCGCCGGCGGCGGCTGCTTCCCATCCGCAGGCGTCGAATTGACCGGGATCGCGCCAGCCGGAGTCGCAGGCGGGTTCCCGCCTGACGGCTGCGCCTTCGAATTCTGCGCCCCCGCAGTTTGCCCTGGCTGGCTCGCTGCCGGCGCACTTGCCGGCGGCGTGCCTGACTGCTCGTCCGGATTAGCTCCCGGCACATCGTCCGTATGCGGCTTGGGGAACTGCACCGGTCGCATCACCCCCGTGCTGTTGCTGTCCGTCGGCAGTGTCTCGCCCGGATTGCGCAGGCTAGGCGGCGCGGGCGCCTCTTCCTTGTCGGGGTCGATCTCTACGTCGCCTTCTTTGATGGTGCGCGTTTTCGCTTGCGCCAATTCAGGTGTGCCCGCAGAAATCAACATCGGCGACACCACATCCGCAGTGAAGATCTGAAGCGGCCGGCCATCCTTCGCAATCTCCACGCGAATCACGCGATTGCCGTTGATGCGAACAAAATCCACTTCCTCAGGCGGCGTGCCGTAAATCCACTCCTCGAACGGCATCTGCCCATCCATCTCGCGCGACTTGGTCGTGGGCGGTCCCTTGGCAAACATCACCATATCGGTGTTCATTCCCACCAGCACTTTGTGGTCCAGGATCGCGTCTTTCAACGCAGTCGGCAGCGTGTCGGTGTAGGCCTGGATCGGCGTCTTGACGTCGAATGAAATCAGCGGCGCCAAAAGCGCCTTCACCTGCGCCGCGGTCACTACAGGAACATAGTTCGCGAAGACCAGCGTCACCCGCGAGCCGGCGGGATCGCCTTCCTGATTGATCAGCTCAGGGTCAGTGCTCGGGTCGCCCATCTGCGGCCCCATGCCGATCTGGAGATGCCGCAGGAAGCGATGTTTTGCATCCGGCCCTCCATCAAAATCGAGGATGATCTTCGTGCGGTCTATCTTGATGTTGGTCACCACCACGCGCGAACCGGGCTTTGCAGACAATCCCTCATTAACCACAAGGTTCTGGTAGCTCGCGTCGGCCGGTTCCAGCTTGCCGTTGGCCTCAAGCGTCAAGCCCTTGTGGCCGCGGGGAAACGGGCGGTTCGCGAATCCCTGCTCCGCTTGCAGATCGCGTTCCAGCAGAATCCGCGTCTTGGGGTCCATCTCTGTTTTAGGCAAATCGACATGCGTAGGCGTCACCTGCCTGAATTGCCGGTCCACTGGCCCAACGGTAGTTACTGGCCCTTTGCCGCCGTCGGTATTTACGGTGACGACCTGCGCGCCTGACCATGCGCCTGCAAGCAGTATTGCCAGCGCGGAAACAGTCGCAGCTCTTGGCAAGCTTCTCGCTCGCTTGCCCATTGATGTTTGGAGATTGCCGAGCGATATTGTGCGCCGCGCACTCTGACGCGATGACGGGTCAGGCGATGACGACGAAATCTGCGAGACAAGTAAACGCCGGTACATGGGAGCCTCCCACGCGTGCGAGCTGATACGCAAACGTTAGCTCCAACAGGGCAGAAAAGGCAAATCGGGAAAAGCAGGGACCAGCGGACCACGGGAGCAAAGGACCAAGAAAACTAGAAGGCAACGCGACAAAAAGTCGGAACCGGCAGAAACCTAGCCGGAATCAAGATCGCGGTGGCTGGGGGCGCGACGGGTCTTTCTATTCCCTGTTCCCTAATCCCTGTTCCCTGTCTCTTGTTCCCTGCCCGCCAATCTGCACCAGCCCGGAAGCGGCAGGCGCTGGCGCAGCAGGCCCCATGGCCGCCTCATGCTGCGCGCGCGCGGCTGCATCCAGATCGACAGGAATTCCGGCGCCGGCACAATCACCGGCGCGTTATAGCGAAAGTCCAGATCGCGCGTAACGCGAAAAACAACCGGAATCGCAGCCAGAAGAACAAACAGCGCCAGCCAGCTGCCGTCGAGTCCGAATGCTCCGCCCGTAAGCCAGAAAGGTCCCATGGGATCGCCCTGCACCACCGGCGAATGGCTGCTGACGCCGCTCACCGCAAGTCCGAAGACCAGCGCGCGGCTCGCCTTCCATGCAAAGTTGAGTCCCCAGCTCACCCACAGCGCGCGCGTGCGCAAGTAGGCCGTGGAAAGCAACAAGACTGAAGGCCAGCGACACGACGAAACTGGCGCGGTTTGCGCCGAGTGTGAGCGCCTGAATAATGGCATAGATCACGGCAAATCCCAGCGTCGCTCCGGTCGGCCCCAATGCGCGGATGAAGCATTGGAATGCATAACCGCGATAGGCAATCTCCTCCGCCAGCGCAAGCAGCGCAAAAAACGCCGCATCGGCCACGAGCCAGCCCCACGCCGAGCTCTGCGTGTAGAAAGAGATGGCAATGCCGCCGAACAACGTCAAGGGCAGCACGCAGACCAGGGCCACGCCCCATCCTGTCGCCAGTCCCAGACCCACTTCGCGCAGCCAGCCTTCGCGCCGCGGCAATCCCTGCTCGCTGATGGGGTGGCTCTGCCGATCGAACCAGAATCCCATGGCAGCAAACCCGACCAGCAGCAGGAACACCAGCATGGCCTGCTCGACAAGTGGAAACCACGCGTCGCTAACCAGCCCATCTGCGCCGCGAGCAGCCAGCGACCGGGCGAAAAAGAAGTAGAGCAATGCGGCAAGGAATTGAAGATAGGCGCGCAAACGGCCGCCAGTGTAGCGAGGCTGCGCTCATGCCCGCCCCCGGCGCATCGGCCAGCGACAATATTCGGCCCGCGCATGCGACTCGACAAGCCGCGCCCTGCGTGCTGCGCAAATACACTCGATCATGCATCATGGCTAACGCTTTGACTTTCCAGCTGGCTGCCTGAGGGCTTGGGGGAATCAGTTTTCCGTATAGAACTGCGCGATGTTGCGGAACTTCTGCTGCCGCGCAGTCACCAGCGCCTGAGTGGGCGTGGCCTTCAACTCGGCCAGGTGTCTCTTCAGCACCGATCCCAGCAGTCCCGATCCGGCCTCGCGGTCCGCATGAATGCCTTGCGGCGGCTCGGCAATAATCTCATCCACGCAGCCCACCGCGGCCACTTCGGGCGCGGAGATGCGCATGGCTTCAGCAGCCAGTTGCTTGTGCGACGCATCGCGCCACATGATGGCGGCGCAGGACTCCGGAGTGATCACAAAGTAGAGCGCATTTTCGAGAATCAGCACGCGGTCGCTCACCGCCAGCGCCAGCGCTCCGCCCGATCCGCCTTCGCCGCTGATCACGGAAATGGTGGGCACGCGCAGCCGCGACATTTCGCGCAGGTTGCGAGCAATGGCCTCAGCCTGGCCACGCTCCTCTGCCCCGACGCCGGGATAGGCGCCAGGAAGATCGATGAAGGTGATCACCGGCCGCTCAAACTTCTCCGCCAGCTTCATGGCGCGCAGCGCCTTGCGGTAGCCCTCGGGATGCGGCATGCCGAAGTTGCGGCGCACACGCTCTTTGGTGCTGCCGCCCTTGCGGTTGCCGATCACCATGACTTCTTCGCCGCCCAGCCGCGCCATGCCGCAGGCCACAGCTTCGTCGTCGCCATAGGCGCGATCCCCGTGAATCTCGCTGAAATCCGTGAAGATTCGCTCGATCAATTCCATGGGGTAGGGGCGCTGGGGATGCCGCGCCCGCTCGATTCTGTCCCACGCCGGCGAAACGGGCTGCGTCTGGGGATAAACTTCTGTTTCCTGTTCACTCATCGATTTTCAGGCGCCGTGCAGGCGCACCCGCAGGCCCTCTGGTCATTCTACGGGGCCGGGCCTGTTGCGACAAATCGAGGCGGCAAATCGAGGCTCGGGGCGTCCGTACTAGAGAATTCCGTACTTCTCGAATGCGGCTTTCGAGGGCATGCCTTCTTCGAGCGCCTTGCGCACAGTCTTCTCCTTGCGCGCTTTCTCAAAGGCACGGGCGAAGACCTCCTGCTCAGCCGCTCTGGGCACGACGCAAACTCCATCGAGGTCGCCAAAGACAATATCTCCCGGAACAACGCGAACCTGGCCAATCTGAATTGGAATCCGGAAGTCGATCACCTTGCCGCGCGGGCCCTGATCCTGCGCGTAGCTGCCGTGAGAAAAGGTAGGAAAGCCCAACGCCATTACGCCGCGCGTGTCGCGCGAGTAGCCATCGACGACCGCGCCCGCCGCGCCGCACTTCATCGCGCGCACGCTCATCAACTCGCCCCAGAGCGCGTAGCGCGGCGAAGCTCCGGTGCAGATGTAGACCTCGTCGGCTTTCAGGTCGTCGAGCGCGTCCATCATCAGGCCGAATGGGCTCGCCGAGAGTCGGATTGTCGCGAGGCCGCTGTGACCTCATTTCCGTCATCAAGTAGATCGGCTTCAAGCACCGTCATGGCGCGGCCGCAAACCACCATCGAGCGCTCAAGTGGAATGATGGCAGGCGGCAGAAACTGCTGCTGCAGTCCCATCTTGTCCATCACGTCGCCGATGACGGCGGAGAAGAGCTCGCGCCGCGCAGATTGAAAGATTTCTTCTTCTGCCGATCCCATCTGTTCCATCCTTGGGCCGAGTATGATCAGCCGAAGTTAAATCCGGAGTTCTCTTCTCCGTCGAAAGCGCGGTGCAGCCCGGCTCTTCGCTGCCGAATTCTCTTGGTCCTACTTTTTCCGCTTGAGAGCGCGCTTCCGTCGTGGCTTCGCTTGCGGCGCAGGCTTCTTCAATTTCTCCACGATCTTTGTCTCGACTTTCGCCGCACCCGCGCCAAGCATGGCGTCGACGCGGTAGCCAGCAGCCTCCGCCGACTCCAAAGCCGTCGCGACCGAGTCGCTCAATTCCGCGACAGCAACTCGACTCGGCACCGCCTCGCCCGCAAGCCGCAACAACGAAGGCATCAGCAGCCACCAGAGCAGTTCTTCGTATTGTTCGCGGATCAGATAGTGTGCCCTTCCGCCTCATGCACGCCGCACAGCCAGCGAACGTCAGGATCGAGCCAAAGCGCGGGAGCGAGGACCAGCTTCTCCTCCAGGTTCCGTAATTTTTCTGGGCTGACAACTTGCGCGGGAATCGCTTTCGTCGCATTCGAACTAACCTTGGCTGCCGATTCCCCTCGCTCATTGCCTACACCAGCGTCGACCAGCAGCAGCACTTTGATCCGCGCCGCCACGCGCCACGCGTCCTCGCCTTCAAACCCGAGCGCGGCAAACGCTCGGCCAAGCGGCTCGCGCAGACGGAGGCGATCAAAGATGTCGAGCGCCGCTGTTTCACTGTGCGCCTTATCAACGTCCTCGGCGAGCAACTGCAGCACGCACCAGGCAAGCACCGGGCCCCACATCTCCGTCGCCGTGACCTGCGGGCTTGGGCTAGGCAGCATGCGGCGAGCCGCGGCCGTCCATGGAGCCGGGAACAGCGCCTCCACCTGAGGCATGCGCATTGCAGCCCGTAGAAGTTCATTGAATCTCTGCACCTGCGAAGCTGTTTCGACAGGCTCGCGGCCACATGCCGGCTGCTCCTCCGAAGCGAGCCGCGCCACGTACGCCGCGTGTGCTTCGCGCAGAAATGTCCCGCCGCGCGCCCACGCCTGTTTCAAAAATTCAATTCGCTGCCTCTCAAGCTTTTTCGCTCGCTCAACCCCTGCGGCTCCGCGGTCGCTCTGCTAGGTCCGCAAACTGCCGCACCACTCCGGGATCCAAAATCTGCCGCAGCGCATCATGCACGGGCCTGAGCTCCAGATTCACAAGCTCATCGGCAAGGTTGGGAACGCCGCGCCCGTTGAGCCAGTCCGACAGCCGGTCCCACGGCTGCTCCCTTGAAGGACGCAATTCATGCCAATCGAGAAAGACGTGACATTGGTAAGCGTGGAGATCGAGAGTGAGCCCGCGGTCAAGCAAGTCTTCGGCGCGGCGCAAATACTCCAGGCCGGTGAGCGAGTCGCGCCACGCGATCATTACGCCGCGGTCGCCGCTCAAGCCCAAACCTTCGCTCAATCGCCGCCGCTGTAACTGACCCGATCCTTTGTCGGCATAACTGGCAGAGAAATCGACGGTCCCGTGCGCGTTGGCGTAGCGATTGTGATAAACCACCAGCGCGCGTTCGCCGCCGTTGCGGTTGGAGTACGCGAACACATCTTCGTTCACCGATCCGTTAGGCGCGAAAAAATCGTAGAGCAGGAAATTGCCGCTTTCGGCAAAGAGCCAGCGGCGCTTGAGCAGCGGCGCAATCTCGCGATCGTGCCGCTCCACCAGCCAGCGGTCTGGATTCTCTTCGTAGCGCGGCCAGCGGTATTCCATGCCGTACTTTTCGGTGAATCCCTCGATCTGGCCGTGGCCGAACATGGGCAGCCCGGGCAGCGTGGACATCATCACCGCAACGCCGAAGTATTTGTCGCCCTTGCCGAACTGGTCGATGGCTGTGCGCTCGTCGGGATTGCTCATGAAGTTCACGTAGCGCTTCATGATGTCGGGATCGAACTCGAGCGTGTTCTTGATGACCGAGCGGTACTTGGCGTTGTCCTCGTCGCGCAGCATGATCATGAAGGCGCTGTTGTACACGCGATGCATGCCCAGCGTGCGAACGAAGTAGCCTTCCATCAGCCAGAAGGCTTCGGCCAGCAGCAGCGTGCCGGGAACTTCGGCGGCAACACGATCCACGACCTCGCGCCAGAATTCGTGCGGCATCGCCCGGTCGAAATCCGCCTGGCTCATCCCATATTCGGCGCGCGAAGGAATTGCGCCGCTCGACCCCGGCCCCGGAAACCAGAGCCGGTGAAAGTGCCGCTTGGCCAGCGTCATCGCGGCGTCAAAACGAATCACCGGAAACAGCCGCGCCACATGCAGGATGGTCTGAATCACCTGCTCGCGCACCGCCGCATTCAGGTAGTCGAGCTGCGCGGTGTCGTTCCAGGGAAAGCTGGTGCCGTCGTTGCCGTGATAGATGTAGCGGGTCTCGCCGGTGGCCTTATCGCGGCGCCGAAATACGACGGCGGCATCGGACTGCTCGTAGTAGTGATCTTCGATCTTGATCTCTACGCGGCCGTCGTGCGAGAGATCGGGACCATTGAAACTGTAGGCCGGATACGGCGAATCCCAGCGCGAGATGAACCACTCCGGATGCTCGATCACCCAGGGCGAGTCGATGCCCATGTGGTTCGGCACCATGTCGCTGGCCAGGCGTATGCCGTGCCGATAGGAGCGGTCGCGCAGATTAATGTACGCAGCCTCGCCGCCCAGATCGTCGGCAATGCGGTAGTCGAACAGCGAATACGCCGAGGCCACGGCATCGGGATTGCCGCAGAGTTGCTTGATCGTCCTCGACGCGCGGCTGCGTTCCCACACGCCAATCAGCCAAAGAGAATTGATGCCGCGATGAGCCAGCGTGGCCAGTTCTTCATCGGGAATCTCATCGAGCCGCCCGATATGGCGCCCATACCACCGGCTGAGTTGCGCCAGCCAAACGTAGGTGCTCTTGGCAATCAGCACCGCGCCGGGCATCCACGCCTGGTCCGGCGAGAACTTTTCGTATTCGTGCTGCGGATCGCCGAAAGTCGGCACCTCGGCATGACTCACAAACGACGGCCACTGCTGCTGCTGGCCTTGGCCCCGCCGTGTCCCCGGCGGGTTGAACTGCGCCCAGACGGCCAGCTCTTCTTCGCGCAGAACTTCACTGGCCATGAGAAGAAAGCGTTCCAGGCTGTCGCCAATCAGCGGCTTCCAAAGCCCGCGAATAATCTCCAGTTGATCGCTAAGCGAACGGGGCGAGCGCAGCGCCGGAGCGCGCAACAATTCGAGCAAGCTAATCGCCTTTGCTCCCGGCAACGGAACGAGCGGCCGCGTGGCAAAATACTCCGGCATCTGCGCCGTCACCTGCCGGTAAACCGTCTTTTCAGCCAGCGTCCGGTCTTCGAACAGCTCCTCAAACGGCTTGAACGCTTCATTGCGATTGGCCGACCAGAGCAGCAGCAGTTCTTCGAGCGCCGCGGCGCGGTGCGGCATGCCAGCCGTTTCGCCAGCGAGCCATTGCGTCGGAGTTTCCTGGCCGCGCACCACGCTCTGCCCCGGAAACTGCTCCACAAACGCGAGCAGCATTTTGTCCAGATTGTCCGCACCCACCTGCGCGCCAAACCAGTCGAGAGCCGCGGTCATCACCTGGGGATCGAACTGCTCGCGATAGCGGGCCATCAGCACGTGGCTGGCCTCGTCGATAAGCCCCATGGCAAAGAGCTGACCCGCGTGCACGGCCTGATCGGGATTTTTCTGAACGTCGCGCACCTGGTTCATGCGGTGAGCGAACTCGCGGCATGCCGGCAGGTTGGCCAGAATCACGTTGCCGTTGTAGGAGAAAAGGGAGTCCGCGAAGCGGTATCGTTCTCGCGCCTTCCGCGAAATGTGGAATTCCATCGTCAAGAACTCACTCCTCTGAACTCATTCTCTCGCTGTCCCGTTCGCCGGTCTGCCGTACTCCTCATGTGCAGTTGCGGCCAAAGCGAAAGATTCACCAATGGGTTAGATGCACGCCGGAATCTGTGGCCGGAAACAGTGATTGTAACTTCTTTGAGGCACGGGATGCAGCGCGCTCGCCGAACAAGCAGCCGCGATCCGACGCTACTCAAGCCCGGATCACAAGCCCCGATCAGTCGCTTCCCGGGTCATCCTTCACGACCGTTGCAGCTGGCGCACGCCTACAACTAAACTGGCACTCAACCGACCGACGTCGCGAACGACTCGTATGCGAAAATAAATATGGAGAGGTGGCAGAGCCCGGTTGAATGCACCTGACTCGAAATCAGGCATACCTTTACGGGTATCGGGGGTTCGAATCCCTCCCTCTCCGCCATAGAGTCTTCAGAATCGGCAATCTACAGAGAACACGGGAGCTTTTCGCATATTTCCCGCCAAATTTCGTGATTCTTCCTCCGAAACGTCACCAGAGGGAATCTCGAAACGTCCGATCTCTTCAGTTAAAGGGATGTATTCTCTGCCGCAGCATTCCGCAATGTCTTTTCGCTTCCCTTCGATACCCGCTCCCAGTGACGTGCCAAGAGAAGAAGTCAGCATGGAACGGCGCTGAACCCTCGTCGGTCTCTCATTCCTTGAACCACCCATAAAATCAAACTTGGGCAGCGGCCACATGTGCGACGCGTGTCATACCGCAGGGACGCGAGGCCGGATCATCCAAGAGCCCGTATCTGATTCAACGAAGTCACTGTCGGAACGCAGCTTTCTGACCAAGTAGGAATGCGGACGGCGAGGCCTCGGGACGTAGCCACCCGCGATAATCCTTTGAACCAATGCATCGAGCGAGAGCGGCCTCTTCGCAGCCAGACAGACGGACCGCGCGTGGGAGATGAGCGGCCGACGTCGATTTCGCGGCAACAGGCGTTCGACGGCACGATGGGCTTCCTCTGCAGTCGATGTTGCCTCGGCAAACTCATACATGCATTCGACGAAACTCTCGAACATGGGCGGCGTCAGATATTCGTTCAGCGACTTCCAGAGCGCGACAAGTTTGGCTCTCGACTTCGGATGAGCGATAGCGGCGGCAATCGTTGCGAGAATCAGAAATTGCGCAGCCGGTGGCAGGCGCCTTGCGGCCTTCAGCAGCCTGTTGAGCAACCGGCCTAAGGCAAGAAGGGCCTCAAAGCCGAAGGCAATCGAGGCGAACGAGCCGATCGCAACTCCGACTTGTATGGTGCTCGCACGAGCGTAGCGCTGTAACGTTGTTTCAATCGAAACGAGGATGATAGGGGTCGAGACCTGAAGGAAGTCGCGATCCCTCGTGTAGATGGCGCACGCAGCAATCTCGTCCATCGTGTCCACATAGGCCGTGTCGTCGGGATCGAGCCGACTCAGGTCCGTTGTCGACGGCGCTCTCGCAGTGTAAAAGCATAGGAGCTCGCGGAACTCTCCCCATTCTCGATAAACGGTTGCGAGGGTCGTTTTCGTCTCCGTGGCGAGACGCGGAGCGTGCTCTCGTATTTCCTTTTCCAGGAAGTGAGGCGCATATGCGATCAGGACTCCGCTGACGAGCACCTCGTGGAGGGCCGTAAGCGCAGACGGATTTTGCCGTCGATTCAGGCGCCACCTCAACTCACCCTGGACAACGTTTGCATCGATGACCACCCGCAGTTGCAGGATCTGCGGTAACAACGGTCTCAAGCCGGGGAAGGCGCGGATGAGTCCGGTCAGATGAGGGAGCAATTCCGAGCGCAGAAATTTGGCCACCTTTGAGCTGGCGGGAGTGTCGAATCCATCTTTCATGGAGAACTCCATTCAAGCCATCGGCGCGGCTCGGGCCGCTTCCTGCGAGCCGGATAACGCCGGAAAGTCTATGTCGCAGCGTCTACCGATTATGGCAGGCGAAGGATATTCCCATCGCGGAAACCTCCCCTCCTTAGATCGATCCATTTGAGGCGGATTCGCGAATTGACAGAGGGACCGCTTTTTGCACGGGCTGCCTCCTATGCCTCGACCCGAGAGACCTTCAGAGTACCTACGTCCGAAAACGTCAATCGCGATGTTCGAAAATGAGAGCAGGGCGACACGGCCCCGTCCGGAGGCAAGGAGGGTTTGCACCGCTTCCACTCGTTTTACGGCCGTAAATGTCTTGCCGCTGCCGGCGCAGGCGATCACGGATAAGGGAGCCAGACCATATTCGATGATTCCTTTCTGTTGTTTCGAAGGAGTGGTCATGGCTCGATCGCCTTCCCCACGCAGACATGCTCGATGGCCAGACGGATATAGTTGGGTACCGTCCTCGGCATGAGAGCACAGAGAGTCGTCTTCCATTATGGCGTGGAACTCGAAGGACTGAAGTACAACAGCATCGAACTGGGCGAACTGCGGCGACACATGGGCGCGAGCTTCAAGGCCGAGTTGACGTTTGATCCGAGCGACCTAGGCCATATCAATGTCCTGGATCCGCACAAAGGGAGCTACATTCAGGTTCCTGCACTGAATCAGACTTATGCAAACCGGCTCTCGCTATGGCAGCACAAGGTCATCCGACGCTATGCTCAGGAGCGGCTCAGTGCTCGAACGGATATCCTGGCATTGGCGCAGGCGAAGGCCGAGATCCGTGCACTGATCGATCGTGACTTCCATCTCAAATCGACTCGTGGCCGCAAGCGCCACGCACGTTTCTTATCTGAACCCGTACTAGGTTCTTGAACGAGAGAGGCTCTAGATCATCCGCGGTCGGTGTTTACGGCACAGAAACAAGAGCCCGCATCTGCGGATCTTCCGTGTGCGATCGGATCCGGTCCCTTTCAGGACGACGAAATCCTTCCGGTATTCGAAGCCAATTTCGACCTGCCGTATCCGCCCAGTCCCAACGCAGGCTCGGCGAGCGACATATCTGCGGTAGAGGGAGCGTGAAATGACGGACTGCTCCGAACGGATATTGGTGAAGTATCCGTTGTTTACGACTGCAGTTCGGCGCATCCAAGAGTGCTTTGACAGCTATGGCACTACCGCCGAACCAGCATGCTGTCCAATTGTCGGTGCGAGCGGTAGCGGCAAGACGACGATCATTTCGTATTTCGCGAATTTGCATCCCCGGATGGATCACAGGTGGGGGGCCGAGCAACCGGTGCTACTTGCCAAAATACCCGCCCGCCCCACGGTGAAAAGCCTCGCCGAAACTCTCCTGTATAAGCTGGGCGATCCGCTATGGTCACGTGGAAACACAGTCAGCAAAAGCATCCGCCTGCGCGAATTGCTCAAACAGTGTCATGTGCGTCTGCTGGCCCTCGATGAATTTCAGCACTTCGTCGATGTTCGCCAGGCGAATATTCCAAATGAGGTTGCAGACTGGCTCAAGGAACAAGTCGAGGAAGCAAAACTGGCCATCGTCGTGCTCGGATTGGAGCGCTGTCTGGAAGTGCTTCGGCAGAACGAACAACTGCGCCGCCGTTTCGGCGCCAACGTCCGAGTTGGCGCGTTCCGGTGGGAGAACAAAGAAGAGCGTACAGTCTATCGGGCGTTTCTTCATGCGGTCCAGGAACAACTCTCTGGGTTTACCATGCCGGCGCTCTCCGATGCTGAGATGGCATTCCGGATGCACTATGGCTCTTTCGGCCTGATTGGCTACACCATGAAGATTATTCGCGGTGCAGCACGGCTTGCCAGTTCCCAGCCGCGGCGAGAAATCACCCTTGAAACCCTGGCACAGTCGTATGCCGTCAATGTCTGGGCAGAACGCCTTGATGGTCCGAATCCATTTCTGGATAATTTTGATCCGGACAAGGCGCCTCCAGTGAAACTTTCTAGCGGATCTACAACGGGCGATCCGCGAATACATGGCAGGCGCAAGGCCATTCGAGTCGAACTGCGCGCATGATGAAAACGACAGCCGCAGATTCACCAAAGCCTTCTTACGCGAGACAAGCCCTCGGGCGACTACTCTTCAGGGTCGATCCAGTGCTCTTTGAAAGTCCACTTGGTTATTTGTGCCGCGTTGCCCATGCCTATGGCTATGACGGCCCCCGGTGGTTGGCAGATCTGGCCGGAATACCACCTGGCGGATTCGAACTGGCAGAACGCGGAAGTAAACTCGCCCATGCTCTTCGCCTTGAGACATCCGAATGGCGGCGCCTATGTTATGTGCCTGCGAAGGGTCAAATCGAGCGCCGAACTTTCCTTGGCCAAATCATCGGTGCTCATCAACTGAACTACACGCGACCTCGAATCTGCCCTGGCTGCCTTCGCGACAATCCCACATGGTGGGAGGTTTGGGATTTGAAATTGGTATCGGTTTGCCCCATTCATCGTTGCTTGCTTATTGATCGGTGTCCCTCGTGTCGTCATAAGCTGACTTGGCACCGTCGGGCCGTGCACGAATGCCGATGTCGTCAGGACTTGCGCGAAGTGGAACCCGAAAAGGCGGAAGACCGCTTGGTAACGATCAATGCTGCAATCTGGAGTGCTGCCGGGTTCCACCGAGAAGCGTGTGAAGCCGAAGTCAAGCGTGTCAATCTTCTGCCGGATCAAATGAACCTGCCACTCGATGCCACCTTACGGCTGATTCGCTTTCTTGGATCGGTACACGAGGACGGGCGAATCCGTCGCAAGCAGATTCGTCCCTTCGCTGAACTCGATATTGCGGCCAGGATAGGAATCGGCGCAACGACAATGTTGATGGACTGGCCCCGATCTTTCAAAGACACGCTGCGCCGGATGGCGGATGAGCCGAGTCACGGTCCTCCCGGTCTGAACTTTCACAGAGTTTTCGGCAATTTCTATCGCCATCTATTCGATGTTCTGCCGCGGAAGGAATTCGGGTTTCTTCACGATGCGTTCGAAACTTTCGTAGCCGAGGACTGGAACGGCCTGGTGCGCGGTCAGCATCGCTGGTTCTCGGGCGCACTTAGAACGAGCACGAAATGGATCACTGCGAGTGAAGGTCAGAAGGTTTATGGTGCCACGAAAAAACTGATCAAGAATCTTGTGAGCCAGCGCGAGATCAAAGGAATCTTTGTCAATACCGGGCTGCATCGCACCGAATGCTGGATTTGGAGGGAATCGCTCCGCGACTGGGTCGCAAAGCGCGAAGGTGAGAGAGCATCCTATATGTCAGGGCCTGAGCTGAAGCGCCTTTTGGGATTGAAGCACGAAACACTGATGAAGATTGTCCAAGACGGACTTATCCGATATTCCAAGGGCGTCGACAAATCTTTCCCCAACAGTTTTTCGTTCCGGTGTGAAGACGTCATGAGAATCGTGAATGCTTTCGGCAAATCGAAATCTCAAGCGTGTACTGATGTCACCCCCGGATCGGTCATCGCGTTACGCCAAGCCCTCAAGAATTATCTGGGACGGGACATCGGGCTTCCTTCCGTTATCCGCGCTGTCATTGGAGGCAAGCTTTCGCCGGTGGGATACACAAGCGCGTTCCGGGGAATCATGGGCTATCTGTTTCGCTCCGACGATCTGCGCCACTATCGGCCATCACAGATCGACATCCCACACGGTGGATTTGTTTCGTTCCGAGAGGCGGCCACTCTCCTGACAACGAGAACGGAAGTCATTCGTGCTCTCGTGAAGGGGGATTTTCTGACCAGCCTCAATGAATACCGCAATGGCTTCGCAAAACTCATTCCAATGAGCGACATTGAGCGCTTTGCGGCACATTACATCGATGCTTCGATCCTCGTCAAACTCCCTAGCATCACGAACCATCGATTACGCTGCGAGCTTCGCAATATGAAGCTCCCGGTACTCGAAGTTCCCATCCCTGGAAAGGGACGCAAGTTGTTCGTCTCCAAAGAATCACTCGTTCCGTAATGCCTGCATGGGATCTAAGTGTGAAGCTCGCCACGCCGGAACCATGCATGCCGTTCCGGCGACTGCGACCAGCACCACGCTCACCAACAGAAACACCGTTGGGTCGAGCGGCCGTGTCGCATACAGCATCGACTGCACCAGCCGCACCGCGCTCACGCTGCCCGCAAGCCCCAGCACCAGCCCGATGAACGCTGGCTTCAATCCATCTAGCAGTACCTGCCACAGCACCCGTTCGCGCTGCGCTCCCAGCGCCATCCGGATGCCGATCTCCTGCGTCCGCTGCGTTACCGTGTACGACAGCACGCCGAAGATGCCCACGCCCGCCAGCACCAGAGACAGCACGGCAAAGGAAACCAGTAGAGTAGCATCAAAACTGGCGTCCAGCGTCCCTTTTGCGAGAATCTGCTCCATCGTCAGAATGTCGCCGACCGCCAGATTAGGGTCCACGTTGGCAAGAATCTTTTGTACCGGCAACGCAATGCTCTCCACATCGCCGCTCCCCCTGATAGCCAGATAGCTGAACCCGCTGCTGCCACGATAGAGCGGATAATAAATTGTTGGCGAAATCTGATCGGCCAGGCCCTCTCGCGTATCGCCAACCACACCGACGATTTTAAAAAGATGAGGACCATCGAAGTTGCCGTCTTCGATGTGTTTTCCGATCGGGTCGGAGTTGGGAAAAAACTGGTGAACAAAGGCCGCAGTCACAATGGCGACGTTCGCGTTGTTCAGCCGTTCATTCTCCCGGAAGAATCGCCCCCGGATCAGTGGAATCTGCATCGCCCGGAAGAAGTCCGGATCGACGCTGCTAGCGCTGGCGTCAAGAAACTTGCCAATCGCCGGCGGAGGAACTTCCTCAAGGGTGAAAGCGTCATCACGCCGGCGTCCGGTTCCCGGCAAGGTTGTATCGAGCCCGGCGGCCTCAACGCCGGGCAAAGCGCGCACGCGGTCCAGGAGTTGCTCAAAGAAGGCCAGGCGCAGTGCCGGTGTCGCGTAGCGCGCCTCGGGCAGGCCAACTTGCATGGTTAGTACATTGTGTGTAGCGCAGCCCAGCTTCACTGAGCGCAGTTGCTGGTAGCTCTTCAGCAGCAGCCCTGCCGACGTTAGCAGAATCATGGTCAGCCCGACCTCCGCCGTTAGCAGAAAACGACGCAGGCGAACCTTATCCCGGCTTCCGGCATGCGAGCGCGAAGCGTCCCGCAAAACGTTCAGCACCTGCCGGTCGTCCGCCGACAGCACGGGAACCAATCCGGCGATCAAGCCACACAGCGTCATCACTCCCAGACCGAACAGAATGACTGAGCCGTCCAGATGAATCGAGTAAACGCGCGGCAGGTCGGATCGCACGCTCACAAGCCACTGCACCGAAATCCACGCCAACAGAAGGCCCAGCCCACCTCCGGTAAAGGAGAGCAGCAGGCTCTCCGTCACCTGTTCCCGGATCAGCCGCGCGCGGCTTCCTCCGAGCGCGATCCGGATCGCGGACTCCTTGCGTCGTGAAGTGGCGCGCGCCACCAGAAGATTCGCAATGTTTAGGCAGGCGATCAGCAGCAGGCATCCGGTCGCAGCAAAAAGCATATACAGAGCTGGTTTAATCTTGCCCACTTCGGACTCGAGCAGCGGCGTCAGCACAGTGGCATCGGCAACCGGCCCTGTCGGAAATTGCTTGCGGATGCGTGTCTGAATTGTGTTGAGCTCCGCCTGCGCCTGGCCCTCCGACACATTCGGCCTAAGCCGCGCCACCACCTGAAAGTAGTGAGACCAGGGCGACGACGTGAACCAGACCCCGGTTTCTTCGTGCTGCACCGGCGTCCACAGTTGCACCGTGGGGTTCGGATACGAGAACCATGATGGAAGAATGCCAATCACCGTATACGGATTGCTGTTCAGCAGGATGGTCCGTCCGACAATATGCGGATCAGCGCCGTAGCGGCGCTTCCACACGCCCCAGGTGATCACCGCGGTTGCGCTGGCTTCTGCGCTGTCGTCGCTCTCGGTAAACACGCGCCCCAGCGCCGCATTGACGCCCAGCATCGGAAACAGGTTCCAGCTGGCCTCCTGCGCCATCACCTGTTCGGGAAGCTGTCCACCCGATCCCGACAGGTTGTAAATCTTCTGCGCTTCCAACGCCATCGCCTCGAAGCCGTGGGACTGTTTCTGCCAGTCGAAGAAGTCCGCGCCGGGAACAAGAAATTGCGCTCGCGTTCCACCGTACGCTTCCGTTTCGGCAATATCCACGAGCCTCCCCGGATCGCGGAAGGGCAGCGGCTTCATCAATACAGAATGCACCACTATGAACAGCGCCGTATTCGCCCCAATTCCCAGCGCAATCACCAGAATCGCCGTCGCGGTAAATCCCGGTGACCGTCTGAGGAGTCGAAGAGCATAGCGCAGATTCCGCCAGGCGTTCTCCACCGCCGCAATGCTGTTCTGCCGCCACAGAGTCTCCCGCACCCGTTGCTGGCTTCCCAGCTTGATCCGCGCCTGCCGCCGCGCCTCGTCCGGTGCCATGCCGCGCGCCATGTTCTCGGCAACTTCTTCTTCCAGATACGATTCGATCTCGCTTTGCACTTCGGCGTCCGCGTGGCGCCTCCGAAAGAACCTGAGCCAGCTCATCCCGTCCTCCTCAGCCCTGCGTCTCTTCGCCCATCACCAACCCGATCGCCCGCGTCATCTGCCGCCAGCGATTGGTTTCGCGGCCCAGTTGTTTCTTTCCGGCGGCCGTCAGTCGATAGAACTTCGCCTTGCGGTTGTTCTCGCTCGCGCCCCAGTAAGAAGATACCCATCCGCGATCCTCAAGCCGATGCAGCGCTGGGTATAGCGACCCCTGCTCCACTTCCAGAACATCTTCTGAGGTGCGCTCAATAATCTTCGCGATCGTATGCCCGTGCGCATCTCCGCTGACGAGTGTTCGCAGGATCATCATGTCGAGCGTGCCTTTCACCATCTCCGCGTCGGGCTGACCCTTCCTTATCATTGCGGCCCCTCCCCTCGAATTCCTATGGGAAAGAACATAGTACACCACTCGGACTTCTATGGGAAGTGGCTCTCAACCGCACGACGCCGCTGGGATGTTCAGGGAAATAGGGATATGTCACGAATTGAGTCACGCTGGTAGGGATATGACAGCAAATGCGTCAAAGAGTTCCGCGAATCCTGTCAAAAGATGCTTCTAACCCCAAGTGAATCAGTGCCCGCACATGTCATCAATTGCGTCAACCTACACCAGCGACAGACCCCGGACTTATCAGTCCAATTGCCGCTAGCAAGATGGCGCTCAGAACCGCAACTCGATAATGCATCGCCGACCCTCCGACCGACCTCTCCGAGCCGGCCACTGCGATGTTCGGTAAACCGAACATCGCACTCAACAATACCGGCAAGGATGAGGAAATGGCAATCTCTTTCCCCGTCCGGCTCGGTCGCCGCTTAAGCGATTTAAGGGAAAAACATGGCTTGTCTCAAACGCAGCTCGCTGACATGGCTGGGATCGGTCGGGCACATCTTAGCCAAATCGAAAATGGAGCTGTTTCCGCCAGAATTAATACGCTGCACGCTCTGGCCCAAGCGCTCGATTTGAAGCTGGAGGAGTTGTTCAGGGGATTTTGATAGCACGGTGTGCCGCGAGTGCTGAAAACACACTAAGCCTGGTACCAGCCATTTGAGATATGAAAGCAGCTTCCTCGCCGAATGCTAAATAGAGTATTTACTGAGTGGCAACTTCCGCTTAGGCGATGATTCGCCCAGAACCGGCAAAATTCAGTGTTACGGTCATAAAGATGCATTGCGGGACCAACAGGTTTACTCGATTAGCGCCTCGGCGATTTGGAATCATTTGACAGCGAATTGCGCCAGCCCGAACCCAAAGTCCGCATTTATTGGTTATGGATCTGGGGGGCGATATCGAAGACGAGATATCGGGCGAAGAATGGCAGGACCTCGGTCATGAATCGTCCATCGGCTCCCCAATCTGGTTCCCCGGATGTATCGTTGAATTCTTCCGCTTGATGAACTATTCCGAATTCATTCAGCTTGTGCGTGAAGGCTTGATTGGCATACACATGGTCAAAATTGGCATCGTTGCGCGACCAGTCAAACTTGAACCCTCTCAGAGATTTGAGGTTGTCCGCATATTTGCCAATCATCGTTTCCAGATAGAAGTTATTGCGGAAGCGTTCCATAAGTTTGGCATCGATGGCCAACTGATCTCCTTGCTCGCGCGCCAGCAGATCGATGAACAGAGGCGGCTTGTCGGGATCGGGCAAATGAGCCTGGAACATGGTGGTAAAGATCTGTGTACGGAAATCTTTCCTCACATCATCCATTGATTTGGCATTCGCCAAAATATCCCATTTGGGAAGTGAAGCACTGACGCTGACACCAGTCCCGGTCCCCACCGGGTGCATTGCATACACAGAGCCAAAGACATCCGGATGCCGCATACCGAAGCGGATAGCTCCATATCCTCCGATAAAGATTCCGGCAATTCCACGCGAATCTCTGTCGGGAAGGGTTTTGAAATTTGTATCGATGTAAGGTACGAGTTCCTGAATCATAAAATCTTCCCAGTTGCCGGTGACAGGAGAGTTCACATACCACGAAGTTCCAAGGGGCGTGTTCATGTCGACCGTTACGAGGATAAAGTCCTTGATCACACCCTCTGCAATGGCCCGATCAAACAGGCCCTGAGCATCTCTGTGATCAAAATCGAAGCGATAGTTTTCCTCGAAAGGGTTCGGTAGAAAATAGATTACCGGGTACCGATGCGTCGATGTGAGGTAACCAGGAGGCAGATAAATCACCATCTTGCGTACGGGGCTGACGCCGATTCTGTTACCGGCAAAGTTCATGGAGGTGATTTGCCGGTCGACGATCTGACCCTTCGCCGATTGCGCTAGGGTAGAAACCGCGTTTAATGCCATGGCAAGCAGCGCGGTTGCGCCGAGGATCTGTCGCTTCTTCATTACACTACGCCACACTACGCCCTCATTTCTTGTCAACGGAAGAGAAGAAGAGTAAGTACGAGTTCAATTGGCGCGTAAAAGCCAAGTCGCTCTTCGGCCAGATTCCCCCGTAGAGTTCGCTCACGGTTCTACTGCCAGCATTCCTCAGATCGTCGCCAGGTATAGTTGGTTTGGGTACAGTGCTTTCACGACTTTTCGGATGATATCGTTCCCGTTATCTCCGTTTGTAAAGACTATTACTCCGATTCCTTTCGACGGCGCAAACATGACGAAAGTTCTCACTCCCACATCGCCGCCGTTATGTTCCAGAATCTTGACTCCATTCAAAGTTTTGACTTCCCACCCCAAGCCCATTCCTGCCGTTATGGTGCAGCGTCCCACGTCGCCAGCTATTGCGCACATTTTGTCGAGGTCTTCCGGCTTTACCAGTTCTCGCGTCATGGTCGCGCGTTCTGCGGCGATTTGCTTCGTCAGGCCTTGATCGTGCATCACGCTCACCACGAATTTCGCGTAGTCCCCGATTGTCGTATGCAGCAGGTCCGCGCCATTCCACGTCGTCGCGACATAGTTTATCGGTGTTTCTCCCTTCGACACGTAGGGAACCGCCAAACGCCCCGCATACCATTCCTTCACTGTGTACGAGGTTTCCTTCATGCCAATCGGATCGAATACCATCTCCTGCGCCAGTGCATCGAAAGGCTTTTCCATCTTCTTTTCGGCAAACCGGCCAAGGTACATGTATCCCTCTCCCGAATATCCTGTTTGGGTTCCCGGCTCCCATCTCATCTTTAGCACTCCGCCGGTCATTCCCCGCCAGTTCGCAAACCCAGTCTGGTGCGACAAGCACAGGCGTGGCGTCAGCAATTTGCTCCAGGGGTCATCCTTTATGTCCGGGTCAAGCCAGAATGGCGCCATCGACTCATCCAGCGAAAGCTTCCCCGCAGACGCCAATCGCAATATTGTCTCCGCTGTTATCGGCTTGGTCAGCGACGCTATGTTGTACAGCGTTTTCCCAGTCGCCGGAACTCCCGGACTCTGCTCCCCATACACCGCCGTCCACGCTACTTTTCCGTCTTTGATGTATGCCACTGCTGCGCTTGGCACATCGCTTTCTTTCAACCATTCCGCCGCATGAGCAACAATCTCAGCGCGTCCATCTTCATTGGCTGCAACGGTGGGTGCAGTGGACTCTTCCTCGTGCTGTCCCGCAGCCAGGGTCGCGCCCATGCATCCCATTACGGCCACGACCAACACTCTTCTCGCTCCACAGACGTTATTAAGTCTCATCGTTCCTCCCGTTCCCATTTTTCGTATCGTGCATTGTCGATTGCCTCAGACCGCCGAAAGGCGCTGCCGGGCCATCAAAACCAGCCCCCGGAGGGAACGAAGTCATTGAGGCGTAGATACGTGACGAGATTGCCGTAGTGCAAGGCGTCATGATTTCCGACTTGTGTCAAGATGAACATCTTGTTCGTCTTGAAGCCAAAGAAGTCCGCAGGGTCATTGAGGTGCGCGTCGGTGAACCCGGAGTACACGCGATCACAGTAATCGAATGAGCCTTTGACGTAGGCTACGATCTCGGTCTTCGAGCTCTTCGCGGTAGCCATGGCAGGATTCGCTTCACCCTTGGCGTTTGAACACAAAAAGTAAGAAATATCCGCCACATGAGTCACGATCTCGCCAAACGAGCGAACGTCCTTGGTCGGCCGGTAGCTGTACTTGGACTCTGGCATCGCGTCCGCCGCCTTCATGATCTTGTCCTGCATATTGCTACGAAAGATGGATAGCGTCGTCGTCAGCGGATTCGGCGCCCCGATCGGATTAGGCAGGTCCGGCGAGATCTGGGCGTTGGCCAAGGACGTCAAGACGGAAACAGACAACACGCCAACAGGAACCAAGACGCGAGCAATGAATCGGAACATAGAAATTCTCCTTTGACCGGTTTCTATTCGTAGCGGAGGGCGAGCATGGGATCTACTTTCGAGGCGCGGCGGGCCGGGAGGTAGCCGGCGAGGAGGCCGACCGCCAGAAGCACGGCGACGGAGGCGATGAGGCTGATTGAGTCCGTGGCAGGGACGCCGAAGAGCATATTGGAAACGAGGCGCGAGCCGGCGAGAGTGACGGGGACGCCGATGGCGACTCCGATGGCGATGAGGAGAAGTATCTCGCGCATGACCAGCCAGCGAACATTGGAGCGTTCCGCACCGAGGGCCATGCGGATGCCGATTTCGTTAGTGCGGCGGGAGACCATGTAGGACATCAAACCGTAAATGCCGATGCAGGAGAGGAAGACGGCGAGCAGGCCGAAGAAAGTGGAGAGCTGCGCGACGAGGCGCTGCCGAGCGATGGAGCCGGAGACCTGCTCGTCGAGCGTGGTGACGCTGGTGATAGGGAGGTTGGGGTCGATAGAGTGGATTGTGCTTTGGACGGCGGCGGAGACGGCGGTGGCATCGCCGGTGTAGCGGACAACGAGATTCCTGAGAAAGAACTGTTGGCGTTGTGGGTAAAAAACGTAGTCGAGCGTTTGGGCGGGTTCGTCGAGGTTCCGGAATTTGACGTCCCTGGCGATGCCGATGATCTGCATCTTCCAGGGGCTATTGGGGTCGCCGATGTTGTAGGTGCGGCCGATGGGATTGGTATTGGGGAAATAGGTGTTGGCGAAACGTTCGCTAACGATGGCGACCATTTGCGATGCGGCTGTATCCTGCGGGCCGAAGTTGCGGCCGGCGATGAGGGGAATGTCCATAGTTTTGAAATAGTCGCTGCCAATGATGTTGTGTTTGACGTCGATTGCGCCAGTGGTGTCCCCGCCGGGAATGAAGACTCCCCCATTCCAGGAGGTCTGTGCGAAGGTGAAGGAGGCGAAGCTGGTGGAGGTGACGGAATGGACGGCGGCGACGCGCTGCTCGATCTGCTGATAGAGAGCGGTGAGGCGGGGTTCGTTGTCCATGTAGCCTGTGGAGCTGGGGTCGATGTTGAGGACGAGGGTATTGTCGCGGTTGAAGCCGGTATCGACATGGTTGAGGTTGATGAGACTGTGGACGAACAGGACGGCGCCGACGAGAAGGACGAGCGAAAAGGCGACCTGAGTAACGATGAGCGATTTGGCGAGCGGAGATTTTGCGGAGCTGTTATTGACGCTGCGGCCGTCTTTCAGAGATTCGACGAGTTCGAGTTTGGTGGCGCGGAGTGCGGGGAGAGCACCGAAAAGCAGAGCAGTGAAGACGGTGACGCCGAGGGTGTAAAGCAGGAGACGCAGGTGGATGGAGACATCGAGGGGAATGGTGTCTGGGCCGCTGGAGATCATGTGAAGCAGAAAACGGTCTGCGAGGGCGGCGAGAGCAATGCCGAGCGCGCCGCCGATGGTTGCGAGCAGTAGACTTTCTGTCAGAAGCTGGCGAACCAGGCGCGAGCGGCGTGCGCCGAGGGCCTGACGGACGGCGAACTCGCGGGCGCGGGCGGTGGAACGGGCGAGCAGGAGATTGGCGATGTTGGCGCAGGCGATCAAGAGAACGATGCCGGTGAGGGCCATGAGCATCTTCAACGGTTGAGAGTATTTGCCGCGCAGCGCAGAAAGGCCCTTAGCGATGGGCGTGAGCGAGACATGAGTTTGTTGCAGATCGACGAGGTCTTTCTGACTGGTGTGGTCATTGCGATAGGCGGGCCATATCTGGTGGAACAGAAGATCGATGTTGGAGGTTGCCGCGGCGAGAGAGACGCCGGGCTTGAGCCGACCGATGATGTAGAGCGGTTCACTGAACCTGTCAGAGTAGCCGCCCCACTTGGGCGGGACCGCAGCAATCATGGACATTGGGACCCAGATGTCCGGTGATTGACCGACTGTGGTGCCGAAGAATTCCCGTGGGGCGACACCTACGATGTCGAACGTGATGTCGCCGAGTTTGAGTTTGCGGGAGAGGACGCCGGGGTCGTGGGCGAAGCGGCGGGCCCACCAGGCATAGCTGATGACGGCGACGGGATTGTTGCCTTCTGTGCGGTCGTCGTCGTCGGTGAGAACGCGACCGACGAGAGCACGGATACCGAGGGTGGGGAAGTAGGTGCCGGAGACGAGCTGGACATTCATCGGCTCAGTACGGTCGCGACCGGAGACAATGCCGTAGACGGAGTTGATCCCGCTGAAGATAGAAGCGGTGCTGCTGAAGACGGAGTTATTTTTCTGCAGATCGCGATAGAAGGGATAGGAATATAGATTGGCGTCTGCCCAGCCGTCGGAGATGCCGCTATCGATGCCGTCACCGAGCACGACAAGCTGCGAGGGTTTTTGCACGGGAAGATCGCGGAGCAAGACTGCATCAAGGAAGCTGAAGATGGCGGTGTTGGCGCCGATGCCAACCGCGAGCGAGAGCAGGGCGACGGCGGTGAGGGCGGGACTGCGGAGCAGGGAGCGCAGGCCGTAGACGACATCCTGGAGGAAGCTTTCGAGCCATTCCAAACCCCAGGCGAGATGAGTTTGCTCGCGAATCAATGTGGGATTGCCGAAGGCGCGCAGTGCCGCTAGGCGGGCTTCTTCTGCCGATAGGCCGCGTTCCCGCTGCTCTTCCACTTCTAGCTCGAGGTCAGAGTTTAGTTCCCGCTCCAGATCTGCATTCCTTTTCCTTGTCTGCCACCATTTCATCTCAGCTCTCCTCACTGACGGGCCACATGACACGCGCCACAGCTTCGGACATTTGCTTCCACTGCGATTCTTCGACCACAAGTTGTTTTCTGCCCTTTTCCGTAAGCCGGTAATACTTGAATTCCCGATTCCGATCAGGGGCTGTCTCCCATTTGGAAACAACCCAACCCTTTTCTTCCAGACGGTGCAGCGCAGGATAGAGAGAGCCATGCTGCATTTGAAGGAAGTCGTTGGTGGTCCGCTGAATATGCTTGCCAATCTCATGTCCATGCGCTGGACCATAAACGAGTGTTCGCAGGATGAGCATGTCCAGGGTTCCCTGGAGTACATTCGCGCGCTGTTGCATAGTTTTAGCCATGGTAGTTATCCGACCCTCGGTAGAAAGTGATAGTAGGCATTCGACTGTCGGTTGTCAAGGTTAAATTTCCAGGCTTGCTTGCCGAATGAGGAGCGATGGCGAGAGGGCGAGAAGCTGAAGCGGAAGAAAAAATCCCCCCGTTACGGACCCGGGCGCTTCTATGTGCACGCGCCTCTGCGTCCCCCATCCGGTTCGCACCTCGGCGATTTGAGGTGAAGCCAGAACACTCCGGGCGACATGCGTTTTTAGCAGAAATGTTGCATGGTCAACGGACGAGTAACACAACTAGATAAATGGCCCTGCAACGAAGGCAAGTTGGGCGGTCGAGGCGAACTGCAGAAGAATTCACACACCGTCATTTTGAACCTTGACAACCGATAGTCGAATGTCTACTATCGGATTCTACCGAGGGTCGAATGTCGACCATGAATAAGAAAACGCAGCGAGGATGTCCAATAAGCCCGTGGAGGGGTTTCGTGCGACAACTACTGACTCTTGCTCTATTCGTTTGCTGTGCATTCACGCCTTCCTGTCCTGCTCAGGATCAGTTCGAGTCCATACGCACATCAATTCCTAACCAAATGCGGCAACGCAATGTACCCTCGATTGCTGTTGCAGTGGCACAGGGAGACCACATTCTCTGGGAGCAAGGCTTCGGCTGGGCTGATCGTGAAAAACGCATTCCGGCAGACGCGAATACCATGTACTCGCTTGCATCTATCTCAAAACCGCTTACGGCTACTGCGCTCATGACGCTTGTCGCTGCTGGCAAGATCGATCTGGACAAGCCGGTCAACGACTACCTTGGAGATGCGAAAATTCGAGCGCGAATAGGCAATGCGGACGACGCCACGGTTCGTCGTGTCGCAAACCATTCGTCAGGTCTGCCCGAACACTTTCAGTTTTTCTATCGCAATGAGTCCTGGCGGGCTCCGGCCATGGATGAAACGATTCTTCGCTTCGGCAACCTCGTTACCCTCCCAGGCGAGCAATTTCAATACTCCAATCTCGGTTACGGTGTGCTCAACGGTATCATCTCCCGTGTTTCTGGGAAATCTTTTGCCGACTATATGCGTCAGGAAGTCTTTCTCAAACTCGGGATGACGCGCTCTGCCGTTGGGAACGACACGGCTCTCGCCCAGTACGAGGCCATCCGCTACGATGGCCAAGACGCCACTCCGATCGTCTACTACGACACTGATCACCCAGGCGCGTCAGAAATTTACTCCAGTGCGCATGACATGGCACTTTTTGGGATGTTCAGCCTCAAAGCACATCTTCCGAGCCAGTCCGCGATTCTGCCAGATGCTCTGATAGACGCCATGCAGAAGCCTTCAATCTTCTTTTATCCTGGGGCTGGATACGGAATAGGCTGGCAGAGTGACACGAGGAACGGAATCACCATCGTCAACCACAGTGGAGGAATGCCTGGGGTCTCTACATGGCTGCGCCTTGTTCCAGAGCAAAACCTTGTCATCGTAGTACTTTCTAACTCAGATGACCGGCTGGCGAACACCATCGCCGATCAAATCACGATGAAACTCGTCCCGAACTGGAAGCTCTCTCCGCCTGCCGCCCCGGAGCCACCCTTCGTTCCTCCAACAGACCTGGTTGGCAAATGGAATGGCACAGTTCAGACCTATCGCTCTTCAACGCCTTTTCATCTCGAAGTATCTTCGTCCGGCGAGATCCGCGTGAACCTCGGTAATCAGTTCGGAACCATTCTTGACCAAGTTTCGTTTCAAAACGGCACGCTTCATGGAATGTTCAAAGGCGACATTGATCTGCCGGAAGCGGCACGCCGACCTTATGTTTTAAGCGTCGACCTCAAGCTTCGCGATGGCAAAGTTCTCAACGGGGCCATTGCCGCAAGAGCAACTGGAACAGGTACGATGCCCGCTTATAATGTTTCTTTGCCCGGCCGAGCCATTCCACAATCCATTCGAGTCGAGAAGGGCGCCTTTGTCCTCACGCAATGGGCGGAGCTTCAAAAGCAGTAGAGCAGTGGAGGGGCGAGACGTGCGCGGAGATAATACCAATGCCAGAAATCGCGGAAGTCGTCCCAAGGCCGCCGGAGGAATGGGTTGGTAGCGCAAGGGGAGAGCGCCCTAAGACCGTTTGAATGTGAAAATTGCGTTGATAAGATGCCCATGAGAGCCCGAAGATAGCAGTTTGCCTTCGCGGCATGTTCCTCATGAAATATCTACTGGGAGATCCAAGGCAATCGATTTACTCAGTTGCCTTTAAGCGCCACCAACGGGCTAATCCGCGAAGCTCTCCGCGCTGGAATGTAACCCGCCAGCACAGCTACAATCTCCAGCAGCAACACCGTACCAGCAAATGAAATCAGGTCGGTTGGCTTGACGCCAAAAAGCAATGCTGCGATCGCCTTGGAAGCAAGCAGAGAAGCAATCGTTCCCAGTGCAATCCCCATTAGAGCCAGCCGAAGCGTCTTCAAGATCACATCTCGCTGCACCTGGCCCATGGTAGCGCCCAGTGCCATGCGCACCCCGATCTCCTGCGTTCGCTGCGTCACCGAGTACGAAATCACGCCATAGATTCCGATCGACGCCAGCAGCAGGCCTAGCACCGCGAACGAGCCAACGAGCACAAGGAAGAGCCGCCGCGGCGAATTTGCATGATCTACCAGCATCTGAATCGGCCGATACTCTGCCGCCGTTTGTTTGGGATTTAGCTCGCGCAGCGCACCCAGCACGCTACTTGCGAGAGAGGCCGGCGGCTGCTGAGATCGCACCACCAGTTGTGCGCCAGTAGGAGTTGCCTGCGTAATCGGGAAGTACATTTGCCAGCCCATTGCGCCGTCTGTGCTTTCCTCGTGAATGGGGTCGACAATGCCCACGACCCGAGCCACATTTCCATTCCCGGCGTCAAGCAGCTGGCCGATTGCGCTACCGTTGGGCCAGTTGGCCATTCGGACGTAGTACCTCGCCAAGTCTCTATCGATCATCACAACCTGTTCGCTCTTGGGTCCGTCATCCCATGTAAAATCGCGGCCCTCTAATCTTGTTCCCATTGCTCGCAGATAACCTGGGGAAACAACATAGACCAAGGGAGAGTCAGGACTGTTGTTCGGAGGTTTGATCCCCTTCGGGTAAGGGAGTCCCCAGCTGCGATTCTGCCCCAGCGGCAAATAGTCGGAGATCCCCGCCGCCTCCACGCCCGGAATTCTGCTTACGCGCGCGATTACCTGCTGGAAAATTACTCCGCGCTTTTCCGCGCTTGCCGCGGATGTCGGTGCGCTGTCGTCGTAGTCCACCTGGATTGCCGCTGTCCGCGACGGTTCAAACCCCAGGTCGACGCTCAACACATTCATAAAGCTATGCAGCAGCAGTCCTGCGCCCACCAGCAGAACGCACGCCATAGCAACCTCGGTCACAACAAGCGCTGACCGAATGCGGTCCTGCTTCCGGCTCTGTCCCGCTGCTGGGCCAGAGTCCTTCAGGGACTCTTGAAGATTACTCCCCGCCATCCGCAGCCCCGGTAGAATCCCGGAAATACCAGCCACAAACACGGCCATTAATACTGTCCAGCAGAGGGCTGCACCATCAATATGCAGCGTCGTAAGCAGAGGCAGCGCGACAGCCTGCTGATGTGCCAGCCACGTGACCAGGAGGGATGCCAGACCCAGCCCGAAGACCGCGCCAACGGCTGACAACGCCAAACTCTCCGTCAGGAGCTGTGCGAGAATCCGTGCACGACTCGCTCCCAAAGCACCGCGCAATGCGAATTCCTTTGAGCGGGCCGCGGCGCGCGCCAGCAGCAGGTTCGACAAATTCACGCATGCAATCAATAGAATGGCGCCGACCGCGCACCAAAGCACGACCAACGACCGGCTTAACCTGCCCGTGACGTGATCCTTGAGGGGGACGGGAACCACTCCTCCTGTTCCATTCTTCTGTACCGCGTAGGAACCACAGGACTGCGGGATTGTATTCCTCCAGCACATATGTGGCGCGGCGATAGTGGCATCCTCTCGAACCTGAGCCATCGAAACTCCTGGCTTGAGGCGCCCGATCATCGTAATGATGTTGCCCCACCCACGCGGCGGACCATAGAGGTCGAGCGGCGAGATGGCGTCCACCTTCGCGCCAGGCAAAAACACCGCGCCAAAGTCAAAGCTCGTAGGCAGCACACCAATCACCGTTGTCTGCTTTCCATTGATGTCGAATGCCTTGCCCACAATCGCTGGGTCGGCATTAAATTGCCGCCGCCACCATGCGTCGGTCAGAATCATGACCGCGGGCGCGCCGTCCCGCGCATCCTCCGGTGTGAACGCTCGGCCTACCGCGGGCCGCACTCCAAGCACCTGAAAGAAGTTGGCAATTACATCGATACCGGTCGCGGGAATTGGATCTCCGCCGAGGTTGAGGCTGAGGTTACCGGGGCTCGAGAAGGCAAAGTATCCCGTGACATCCTGGTATGAGCGGCTGTACGTCCGGAATTCGTCGTATGCATCAGTAGAATACGTTGCGCAGGACTGTCCGCATTTGGTCGGTGGTGGCGCGATCCACATCAGTTGTTCCGCATCGGGGAAAGGCAGCGGCCGCAGAAGCAGGGTATTCAGCACGCTGAAAACAGCAACATTCGCTCCAATTGCCAGCGTCAGAATGAGAACGGCAATCACGGTAAAGCCGGCGTCACGGCGGAGCGTGCGCAGCGTGAAGTGGAGGTCTCGAAGGGCGTCGGCCCGGTAGTCGGTCAAACGCCGGCGGCGGTCCATGTGCTCTCCTATGCGCTTGCCCATGCGCTGGACGGCGAGAATATTTCCAAACCGGCGTTCTGCTTCTTTGCGGGCGTCTTCGGGGCGCCAGCCTTGAGCGACAAGATCGTCAACCTTGGTTTCGAGATGAAAGCGCAGCTCGTCTTTCACGTCTGCCGCCGGATCGGAACCCGACAGGCGGTCGTATCGACGCCATAAGGGGGCCGGACTCATGCGATTTCCTCCGGCAGTGGGGGTTGCGTTGCACTCAGCACTTTGGCCACCGCCGCGGCGTACGCCTTCCAAGTCTTCACTTCCTGGCGCAGCTGGCGCCGGCCCACCGTGGTGAGCCGATAAAACTTGGCTTTGCGATTGTTTTCCGAGAGTCCCCACTCCGCCGCGAGCAGCCCCTTGTTTTCCAGTCGCCAAAGGGCGGGGTAAAGCGTTCCTTCTTCCACCAGCAGAGCATCATCGCTATGCCTTCGGATCAGGTTAGTGATGGAGTAGCCATGAAGTGGGCCCCAAACCAAGGCCTTGAGGATAAGCACATCGAGCGTGCCGCGCAGAAACTCGAGTTTGGTGGAGTCCATTCGTTCCCCTTGGATTTCAATGGGAAATATTGCACACTTCCCCTATGAACGCAAGGGGAGATTCTTGTGAGACAGGATCGGCGCGCTGTCGCTGGCAGAAATTTTATGCGCAGTTCCGTCGCCGGAAGAATCGACTGTCCGAAATCGAACACTCGTCTGGTGGAGTCGGTCAGTGGTACGCGGTTTCGGCCCCGAACAACTAGATGAAGGTCTTTGTTTTCAATGCGCATCGACGGTAACGATTTGGCCAGCATCTTGCTGTGATCCATCGCGATGGATATCGCTCGTCCCGATCTCAAGCAAAACAGAAACCGCCGGATGCTGCTATGGACCGGCGCCGCAGTCATCGTGGTTGTGGTGCTTACCGTGATCATCATGCGGTTGAAACCGGCGTCGCCGACGGTCGATCGCTCGACCATCTGGACCGACACGGTGAAGCGCGGACCGCTGGTGCGCCAGGTGCGGTCGTCGACCGGCGTTCTGGCGCCGCGCGAGGATTCAATCGAGTTGATTCCGGCCCAGACCGACGCGACCGTGGTGCGCATTCGCGTACTGCCCGGCGCCCAGGTCACGCCGGACACCATCATCATGGATCTCGCTGATCCGCAGCTGGAGCAGGAGGTGCTGAACGCTCAACTTGGCGCTGAAGGCCGCACAGGCCGATTACAAGAGCTTCGCAGGCCACGCTCCAAAGCACGTTGATGGACAAGAAGACCGCCGCGGCGCAGGTGAATGCCGACTATACGCAGGATCAGCTACAGGCGCAAACCGACAAGGCGCTTTACGACCTGGGCGTCATCTCGGGCCTGGCTTACCAGAAATCGAAGAGCACGGCCGACCAGCTGAACACGCAGCACCAGCTGAGCCAGCAGCAGCTCGATGTGAACCAGAAGGCGATTGAGGTGCAGCTTGCCTCGCAGAAGACCAAGATCGACCAGGCTCAGGCACTGCTCGATCTTTATCAGAAGCAGGCCGCAGGCGCTCCAAGTTCGGTCCACGATCTACGGGCACGCTGGCGCCGCTGGCGACGCCGGTGCAGGTGGGCGAGCACGTGACGGCGGGAACAAGTGTGGCGGAGGTGATCCAGCGGGACAAGCTGAAGGCCGCGCTGCAGATTGCCGAGACTCAGGCGCGCGACATCCAGATCGGCCAGCCGGCCATGATCGACACGCACAACGGCATGATTCCCGGTCACGTGACGCGCATCGATCCCGCGGTAGTGAACGGAACGCGCACGGTTGACGTAGAACTTGATGGGCCGTTGCCGCCGGGAGCGGTTCCGCAGTTGAGCGTGGACGGAACGATCGACCTGGAGCGCATGAAGGATGTGCTTTATGTGGGCCGGCCGGCGCTGGGCAACGAAGACTCGACGCTGAGCCTGTTCAAGCTCGATCCCGACGGCAAGGGCGCAACGCGCGTGCCGGTCAAGGTGGGCCGCGCCTCGGTGAACGAGATTCAGGTGCTCGAAGGCCTGAAGGAAGGCGACACGGTGATTCTTTCCGATATGTCGCGCTGGGACAACGTGGATCGCATTCGGCTTGAACTAGCGGCAAGCGATCAAGTAATAGTGGCGATCGAATCAGCATTGCCCGGCTCACAGTCCGCGGATGGTTCCAATGCTCAAGGTTCAAGATTGACTGATAAAGAGGTGATGCAATGACGGCAAACGGCACACTGATTGAGATTGAGGATCTGACCAAGGTCTTTTACACCGACGAAGTGGAGACGCATGCGCTCTCCGGCATTCATCTGACTATCGAGCGCGGCGAGTATGTGGCCATGTCGGGTCCTTCGGGCTGCGGCAAGTCCACGTTGCTTTCGATTCTTGGTCTGCTCGACACGCCGTCCGGCGGCCGATATCTGCTGAATGGAAAGCCGGTGGAGAATCTGAGCTTCAGCGACCGCTCACGAATCCGCAACCAGGAGATCGGTTTCATCTTTCAGAGCTTCAATCTGATCGGCGACCTGACCGTCGAGGAGAATGTGGAGCTGCCGCTGACTTATCGCGCGGGGATGCCGTCGGCAGAGCGCAAGCGGCGGGTGAAAGAGGCGCTGGAGCGCGTGAACATGGCGCACCGCATGCGGCATTATCCGGCGCAGCTCTCGGGCGGCCAGCAACAGCGCGTAGCCGTGGCGCGCGCGCTGGCCGGGTCGCCTTCGATTCTGCTGGCCGACGAGCCCACTGGCAACCTGGACTCGAAGAATGGCGAGGCGGTGATGCATCTGCTCAGCGGATCTGCACCGCGAGGGCTCGACCATCTGCATGGTGACGCACGATCCGCGCTTCGCGCGCCACGCCGAGCGCGAAGTGCATCTGTTCGACGGCAAGGTCGTGAGCGAACAGGAGATGAAGAAGCTCGAAGAAGAGGTGGAGACCGAGTGATGCTGATCCGCGATATTCGCTACGCATTGCGCCAGTTGCGCAAGTCGCCGGGGTTCACGCTGACCGTGGTCATCACGCTGGCGCTCGGCATCGGAGCCAACACTGCTATCTTTACGCTGGTTCATGCCATTCTGCTGCGTTCGCTGCCGGTGACTGATCCGTCGCAGACTCTACCGCATCGGCGACAACAACCAGTGCTGTGTTGACGGTTCATTTCCGGAGGATGCCTCGCAAACCGGCGACTTTTCAATCTTCTCCTACGATTTATACAAGCATTTAAAGCAATCGGCTCCTGAGTTCGAGCAGCTGGCTGCCACGCAAGCCGGCCAATGGTCATGGAGCGTTCGCCGCGGCAGCGATGTGGCGAAATCGATTCATGGAGAGTTTGTCTCGGGCAATTTCTTCTCGACGCTTGGCCTCAATGCCTACGCGGGGCGGCTCTTTTCCGACAGCGACGATACGCCCTCCTCACCACCGGCCACAGTGCTGAGCTATGCGCGCGTGGCAGGGCGAGTACGCCGGTGATCCTTCGATTGTCGGTTCCACCATCTATATCCAGGCAAAACCTTTCACCGTGATCGGAATTGCGCCGCCCGGTTTTTTGGGCGATCGCGTCACCGACACGCCGCCCGAATTCTGGATGCCGATCAATACCGAGCCATACGTTGAGGCCGGCGACTCAATTCTGAACAATCCAGAATCGCACTGGCTTTACGCTGCTGGGCCGTGTGCGTGTAGGCACGAATATCCCCGCACTGCAAAGCAAGCTGACGGTCGCGCTGCAACAGTGGATCTTGTCGCGCCCGGATTTGATCGCCAACGGCGGAGCCGCTGCTCGTTCCCAGAATGCATGTCGTGCTCTCGCCGGGCGGCGGCGGCATCCAGCTTCTCCAGAACGAGGCGGGCAAGAGTCTCAAGATGCTCATGGCTCTTTCCACTCTTGTGCTGCTTATCGCCTGCGCCAATATCGCCAACCTGATGCTGGCGCGGATCACAACGCGACGGTCTGAAATTGCCCTGCGGACAGCCCTGGGCGCTGGGAAGACGCCGCATCCTGCGCGAGATTCTTACCGAGAGTGTGGTTCTGAGCTGCGATCGGTGGTCTCGCTGGACTGGCGGTTGCCTACGCCGGATGCCGTACGATTCTTGGCGCTTGTCTTTCCTGACGCAAAAAACCTTCCCATCCATGCAAGTCCCTCGCTCCCAGTGCTGGGGTTTGCATTGTTGGTGTCTGCTCGTCACTGGCATTCTCTTTGGCGCGGCGCCCGCGTGGCTCTCGCTCCATGCGCAGCCAGCCGAGGCGTTGCGCGGCGCAAGCCGCACCACGCGCGATCGTTCGTCACTGCCGCAAAAAGCGCTGGTTGTGTTTCAGGCGGCTCTTTCGGTGGTTCTGCTGGCCGCCGCGATTCTGATGACCAAGACACTCACCCACCTGGAGAATCAGGACTTTGGCGTCGCCACCGAAAACCGCTATGTTCTGCACTTCGATCCGCAAGGCGCTGGCTACACCATCGATAAGCTGCCGGAGCTCTATCGCGAGATGCAGGATCGTTTCTCTGCTTTACCTGGAATCGCCAGCGCGAGCCTGGCGCAATATAGTCCGCTTGAGGGAGACAACTGGAGCGATACCGTCATCCTTCAGGGCCATCCTGCGCCCCGGCACAACGAGGACTTTGACTCGACATGGGACCGCGTCGACACTCAATTTCTCGACGCCATTGGCGTGCCCATCCTGCGCGGTCGCGGCATCACCGAGCAGGATACGGCTACGTCTCCGCCGGTGGCCATTGTCAATCAGGCGTTCGTGAAGAAGTTCTTTCCCAACCAGGATCCCATCGGGCGCAGGTTTGGCGTCGAAAGGCCGGAGTACTCGGGAGCCTTTGAAATCGTGGGCGTCTTCCGCGACTTCAAGATGAACCTTCAATATCCGCGCGAGAACGTCCATGCCGTATTCCTGCGGCCGCTCCCGCAACAATACGCCGGCTATAAAGATGATGGTGCGATCCGTGGCGAGACGCGCTCCATGTTCGTGAATGCAATGATTTTCGACTTTCACGTGCCGCCGGCCAACGTGGACGCGCTGGTCCGCAATACGCTTGCCGGGATCAATCCCAACCTGACGGTGCAGGATCTCCGTTCCTTGGGCGATCAGGTGGCAGGCAATTTCAATCAACAGCGCGTGGTCGCGCGGCTCACTGGACTTTTCGGATTGCTGGCGCTGGTGCTCGCGTCGGTCGGTCTCTATGGAGTGATGTCGTACTTTGTAGCGCAGCGCACCAGCGAGATTGGGATTCGTATGGCGCTGGGTGCGACAAGGCCGAGCGTCGTAAACATGGTGATGCGCGGCGCGCTCTGGCAGGTTCTCATTGGCCTTGTGCTCGGGATTCCAGCATCGCTTTATGTCGGCCACCTGATGAAGGCGATGCTTTACGGCGTCGACAGTTTCGATCTGACGGCATTGGCCGGAGCGCCGTTGATGCTGGTCATCTTCGCGGCTGCCGCGGCGTTCATCCCAGCCCGCCGCGCGGCCTCCATCGAGCCCATGCAGGCACTGCGCACCGAATAGTCAGTCGTCGAGGAGAAGGAACGATGAACACGCTGCTTCAGGACATTCGCTACGCACTGCGCCAATTGCGCAAATCGCCGGGCTTTGCGTTCGCGGTCATTGCCGTCATGGCCCTGGGCATTGGCGCCAACGTGGCATTATTCACCGTAGTACGAAGCGTGCTGCTGAAGCCTCTGCCCTTCTTCGAACCGGGCCGGCTGATGGCGCTCTACGAGAACGGCGGCGAGCCCTGGACATACAACGTGGTAGCCCCGGGTATGTACACCGAGTGGGTCCGCCAGAATCGCAGTTTTTCCAGCCTGGCGATGACAGGGGAAGCCGAGTTCAACCTCTCCACCGAGAATGGCGATTTGCCGGAAATGCTGCACGGTGTAGCTTTCACGGCGAACCTGCTGCCTACGCTGGGCGTCCAACCCGCGTTGGGGCGCAACTTCACTTCTGCTGAAGATCAGCCTTCCGGTAGCCACGTCGCACTGGTGAGTTGGAGCTTGTGGAAGCGGCGCTTCGGTGGCGACCCGGCGATTCTGAACCGGACGATCCGGTTGAACAAGCAACCTTACACGGTGATCGGCGTGATGCCGGGATGGTTTGCGTTTCCCAATGCGGCGACGCAGGTGTGGACCCCGATCTACAACTATTATCCGACGCAACGGATGACCTCCGTTGCCGCTCACCAGTTCGCCGTGGTGGGGCGGCTCAATCCGGGAGTGAATCAGGCGCAGGGACTAACGGATCTCTCGGCGATTACGCTCCGCGTGCACAACGCTCATCTCGACAATCCATTCGTGAGTAAGTCGGCCAATATCCGGCCGTTGATCGAAGATATGGTTGGCGACGTGGAGCGCCCACTGTGGGTTCTTCTTGCGGCGACCGGGTGCCTGCTGTTGATTGCCTGCCTGAATGTAGCCAATCTGCTCGTGGCGCGCGCGGCGGTACGCCGAAAAGAGTTGGCAATCCGCACCGCGCTCGGCGGCGGACGGATGCGTCTGCTCCGCGGACAGCTCGTGGAGAGCTTGTTGCTCACCGCGGTGGGCGGAGTGGCGGGACTCGCGCTGGCTTTCGGGGCAGTCCAATGGCTGACACGCACGCGCCTAGACCTCGCCCGCATAGATACCACACATATGGATGGCGAGGTGGCCGCCCTCGCACTCGGCCTGGTGATACTTTGCGCGTTGCTGACGGGGCTGATTGCTGCGCTGGGCGCTACGGGCAGCAATCTGCTGACGGCCCTGCAAAGCAGTGCCCGAGGATCGACCAGCGGTCATGGGCGCACGCGGCTGCGTCGCGCGCTGTTGGCAGTCGAGGTGGGGCTGACGGTGGTGCTGCTCATTGCCGCCGGACTGCTGATCAAGAGCTATGCGCGTCTGCGCTCGAGCGATCTGGGCGCTACGACAAAGAACGTGCTCACGATGCGCATCAGCCTTTACGGCGGCAATTACTCTGAGCCTGCCCAGCTCGTAAACTTTTACGCGTCGCTACTGGAGCGTGTGCGCGAGCTGCCCGGCGTGGAGGCTGCCGGCATGGCTCGCACCGTTCCCGGAGATGGCTATTGGGGCGACGAAGACTTCGCCATTGTCGAGCACCCGCCACTGCCGCCCGGCGTAGCGCAGGCCGCCATCGACCGCGAAGCCGATCCGGGCTTCTTTCAGGCGATGGGAATTCCGATCCTGCGCGGCCGTACCTTCGACGCCAGCCGCCGGCTCGACCGAGCAAACGAGACCGTCATCAGCGCTTCTTTCGCAAAGCAGTATTTCCCCAACGAGGACCCCATCGGAAAGCATTTGCGTTACGACGGTCGAAGTTGGCAGGTCGTAGGTATTGTTGGCGACACGCGATATGACCTTGCCAAGCCTCCTAAGCCAATCCAGTATTACTCCCTGTACGCCGGGACGTTGGACAACGCGACGCTCGTCATCCGCTCCAACCGGGACGTGGAGCAACTAGCTCTTCCCGTCCAGCGCATCGTGCAGAGCTTGGACCGCGATTTGGCCGTCTCGGACGTCTTGACGATGGATCAACTCCTTAACAAGACCACTGTTGACCAGAGCTTCGACGCAACGCTCCTGCTGGGATTCGCGGTTTTGTCGCTGGTGCTGGCGGCTGCGGGAGTCTTCGGCGTGGTGTCGTACACCGTGGCGCAGCGCACCAACGAAGTCGGTATCCGTATCGCTCTCGGCGCACAAAGGGAGCAAGTCTTGCGCCTGATGCTTGTCGACGGTTTGCGGCCGGCCCTCATCGGCTTGGCGCTGGGCCTTGTCGCCAGTGCGGGGATCGTACGGTTGATGCGGGCCATGCTTTACGAAACTCAGCCGCTCGATCCGGCGGTTTTCGCTGCGGTGACCGGAACATTGCTACTAGTTGCCGCCATTGCCTGCCTGGCGCCGGCGTGGCACGCCTCGCGCCTGGAACCCATGCAAGCGTTGCGCACCGAATAACACAATAAGAGGGTTAGCGATCGGAATAGGAGCAAATCGCTGTGATGATCGAACTGAAAAACATCGACCGAAGTTACAAGAGCGGCCACACTGAAGAATGGGTCCTGCGCCGGATCGGCCTCATCATACACGAAGGCGACTTCGTCACCATCATGGGACCGTCGGGGGCGGGAAAATCTTCGCTTCTGAATATTTTGGCGCTGCTCGACGATGGTTGGAAGGGTGAGTACTGGTTCGGCGAGACAGCTGTGCATGCGCTTAACCGCAAACAGCGCGCCGATTTGGCCCGCCAGCGCATCGGCATGGTCTTCCAAAGCTATCATCTGCTCGACGATCTCACCGTGGCTGAAAACATCGACCTGCCGCTTTCCTACAAGAACATGCCGGCAAAGGATCGTGCGGGCATGGTCGCCGATATTCTCGATCGCTTTCAAATTGTCGCCAAAAAAGATCTGTTCCCCAATCAACTTTCCGGAGGGCAGCAGCAACTGGTGGGCATTGCGCGTGCCGTGGTGCACGCGCCGGCGTTGCTTTTGGCTGATGAGCCAACTGGCAACCTACATTCCACGCAGGCACGGGAGATCATGGAGTTGTTTTGCGAACTCAACGCCCAGGGAACAACGATCGTGCAAGTCACGCACTCCGAAGAAAATGCGCGCTATGGCAAACGAATTATCGAGCTCCGCGACGGATGGGTGGCGCGCGACGAAGCCTTGCAGGCTGCCACAACGGAGGTCAGGTGAACAACAATCCTGCCCGATCCATTGGTGAGACACGCATGAAGTCCCGCATCTCGAAGTCGGCAGTTTCATGGATTCAACCCGTCGCCGCGATTCTGCTCTTGCAAGTGAACCTGGCCAAGGCGGCAGAGCCTCCGCAAGCGCCATCCACAACGGCAAACTCCCAGGCGACACCACCCGCGCCGGATGCGCCAGCGCCTGTGACGAATGGCGCCCCGGCTACTCCCACGCTGGCTCAGCAGATGCAGCAGAACCAACAGCAGGCGATTGCGCCGCCGCGGCCATTTCACGTGGATTTGCCGCGTTCGCATAACCCGCTAGCGCCTTACATGCCCAGCAATGCGCCAGAGCTCGATCTTTCCAATTCGCCGCGACTTGAAAGCTTGATCCGCGACGGAAAGCTCTACATTTCACTGCGAGACGCGATTGCAGTGGCCATCGAGAACAACCTCGATCTGGCTTATTTCCGCTATAACTTCCCCATCGCCCAGACCGATATTCAACGCACCAAAGCGGGCAGTCCTGCCAACGGTGTCGACACCGCTATTGTCCAGTCCACCCAAGGGGGTTTTGCCGCTTCCACCGGCGGAGGAGGCTCGTCCGGATCAGGATTCTCAGCCGGCAACGGCGGAATCGTCACCTCGACACTTGGCGCCGGTACCGCGGTTTCATCCTTCGATCCCTTCCTCATTTTCCAGGGCTACGTCGACCACACTGTCATTCAGGAGGCCAATCAATTCCTGACAGGGACGCCGGTTTTGAAGAACAACACGATCGAAGTACTATCGAGCTATTCCCAATCGTTCCCCATTGGCACAAACGTCCAGGTCAACTATCTCGGCAACCGTGTCGCCAGCAACGGCCCTTACAACGGCATCAATCCCGATCTGTATTCGAGGTTTCAGGTAACAATCTCCCAGCCCCTTTTGGCCGGCTTCGGGGTTGCGACCAACGAGCGCTTTATCCGCATTGCCAAGCGCAATTCCCAGATCACCGACCTCGCCTTCAAGGCACAGGTAATCGCCACCGTGACCCAGGTCGAGAATATCTACTGGGATCTCGTGAATGCATACGAGGGCGAACAAATCAGTGAACGCTCCCTCGGCTTCGCCAACAAGAATCTCTCCGACGATCAGAAGCAGTTGGAACTTAATGCAATCCCCGAGATGCAGGTCTTGACGGATCAGTCCGCCGTGGCTACGGCCGAAGGCAACCTCACGGTCGCGCGCGCGAGCCTTCGCTTGAACGAGCTCCTGTTGAAGAACGCGCTCACCAGGGCCGATGATCCCGCAATTGACGAGATGCCGGTCGTTCCACTCGATCTGCAGGCAGGACCCGATCCGAATGCCGACAAAGCCATCGAGGACCTGATCGCCGAGGCCGAGAAGAAACGGCCCGAGGTGGCCATTTACCAGATGCAGGCCGAAGTGCAGAAGCAGGCCCTGAAAGATATCAACAGCGAGCTCTTACCGACTCTGAACATGTATGGTCTCTATGCGGGCGCAGGCACCGCGGGGCCCAAGAACCCCTATTGCGACCTCACCACACAGCAATGTTCCACCACGCTGCCCACTGGCTTCCCCAGCATGCTTGAAAACACCTTCAACTACTCTTCACCGGAATACCAGGTCGGGATGACACTTTCAATCAATTTGCGCAACCGCCAAGGTAAAGCCGATCAGTTCCGCGCCGTGTTGCAGTACCGACAGAGCCAGATCTCCTCCGAGCAACAGCAGAAGACCATTCTCTTCGACGTTCGCAATTCGAAGTTTGCACTTGAACAGGCTCAGGCCCAGGTCGATGCCGCTCAGAAAGCGCGCGACCTTGCCCAACGGACCTTTGATATCACCAAGCAGGAACAACTGCTGGGCGCGAAATCCGGCGTCGATACGCTGAACGCGGAAGACGTGCTGGCCCAGGCCGAGTCCGCACTGGACACCGCACAGACCAACTATGAAAAAAAGAAGGTGGATATCGACCGCGCTGTGGGCGATACGCTGGAGCGGACAGGGGTCTCGATCGACGACGCGAAAACGGGAGTCGTTTCGCAACAGCCCTGATGGGGCCTAAGATCATCAGAGGCATCGGCCGTTTGGCGCATCCCCGATGGGTGATTCCGAGCTCCCGGAATACATTGGATATGAGGCAGGCGGGAGCTAAACCAGGAATTGCCAGTATCGGCCCTTCCTTACAGGATCAAAATCGGGAGCGCGGGAGGCAGGCCATCTCCAGTAAGCGAGATAGAATCCGTGTTTTGGTTGCAGACGATCAACCGCACGTTCTCGAGGCAGTTGAGCTGCTGCTCAAGCCGCAGGGGATCGGTGTGGACTGCGTGCGGTCGCCGCAGTTGCTTTTGGAAGCGCTGCATGAGCGCGACTACGATGTTGTGTTGATAGACCTGAACTACACGCGCGACACCACCTCGGGCCGCGAAGGCCTCGATCTGCTGGCTGGTATCCAAGAAGTCGATGCCCGGCTTCCGATCATCGTGATGACGGCGTGGGGCAACATCGACCTGGCCGTCGAAAGCATCAAGAGGGGCGCGCGTGACTTCGTCCAAAAACCGTGGGAGAACGAGCGACTGCTCTCCCTCGTCCGAGTTCACGCCGAGCTTCGCCAAGCGCTGCGCCGTGCCCGCCAGCTGGAACTCGAGAATCGCCTTCTCCGCGCCGACGGCATGCCGGATTTTGTTGCTTCCGCCCCCTCAATGCAGTCGGTGCTCGAGCTGATCGCCCGTGTCGGCCCTTCAGACGCGAATGTGCTGATTACCGGCGAACACGGCACGGGAAAAGAGATTGTCGCTCGGCTGCTTCACGCTGCATCTCCGCGAGCGCGCATGCCTCTAGTGACGGTCAATGCCGGTGGGATGCCGGAAGGAACCTTTGAGAGCGAATTCTTCGGTCACGTGAAGGGTGCGTTCACGGACGCGCGCTCGGACCGCGTAGGACGTTTCGAATTGGCCAACGGCGGAACGCTCTTTCTGGATGAAATTGCCAACGTGCCGCTGCGCCAGCAAGCCAAGCTTCTGCGAGTGCTGGAGACGGGAGAATTGGAACGCGTGGGATCGTCGCAAACCCGGCGCGTAGACGTGCGCCTTCTCTGCGCCACCAACGCCCAACTGCATGAAGAAGCCAAGGCAGGTAATTTTCGCGAGGATTTGCTCTTTCGCATCAATACTGTAGAAATCAATCTGCCTCCGCTGCGCGACCGTCGCGAGGACATTCCACTGCTGGCGCAGCATTTTCTTGCGCCGGTTGCGTACCCGCTATCGCAAGCAGGTGAACGGCTTTTCGGCCGCGGCGATGCAGCAGATGATGCAGTATTCCTGGCCGGGCAATGTGCGCGAGCTGGAGCACAGTATCGAGCGCGCTTTGCTCCTTTGCGAGTGGCGAAGAGATCGAGCCGGCCAATCTTTCCGTCTCGGGAGCACGGCCAGCGACGTTGTCGCTTGACAATATGAGTATCGACGAAATGGAAGCCGTGCTCATCCGCAAAGTACTGCGCCGCTGCGACGGCAACATTTCGAAGGCTGCCGAATTCCTGGGGCTAAGCCGGGCCGCGCTCTATCGACGCATGGAAAAGTATGGCCTATGAGACGAGACCACGCCGGCGTGCCCGCCAGGCCATACGCCGCGTGTGGCTCTACTCCCTGCTGCTCTTGTTGCCAGCGCTGATCTTTCTCGTAGTCTTCTCCTATGAAGGCCAGATCGACGTCGTGCCCACTATTCTGATTGGCGTTTGCCTGATTATTTACCTTGCAATCTGCGCATCTGCCCTTGTGGACGGCATTGTCCGCCCGCTGCAAACACTGTCTAACGTCGTTTCGTCGCTTCGTGAAGGCGACTATTCATTTCGTGCGCGGGGCGCTTCCTCTGGCGACGCATTGGGTGAACTGGCCATGGAGATCAACGCGTTGGCCGATCTGTTGCAAAACCAACGGGTGCGCTCGCTGGAGGCCACTGCGCTGCTGGGGCGCATCCTGGAGGTAATGCACGCGCCTCTGTTTGCTTTCGATCGCCAGAACAGGCTGCAGCTGATCAACAGGGCCGGCCTAAATCTGCTCGACCGCCCTTATGCGCGTTGTATCGGACATTCCGCAAATGAGTTGCACCTTGATGACTGGCTCCGCGCGCCAGATCAGTCCATTCGCTCTTTCGGCGGCGCACCTGCGCGGTGGCTGCTGCGCAAAGCTGTTTTCCGCCAGGATGGTGCACCGCACACACTGCTTGTCCTGGCCGACGTGAGTGTTCCGCTGCAAGAAGAGGAAAAGGTAGCCTGGATGCGCTTGATTCGCGTGCTCGGCCATGAGCTGTCGAATTCACTTGCGCCCATTAAGTCCATCGCCGGCAGCCTTCTTGCGCGGGTCGAATCTTTGCACGGCGATGAAGCCGTGGCGAAGGATTTCCGTCGCGGCCTGGGAGTGGTCGAGAGCCGCGCCGATGGCCTACATCGTTTCGTGCAATCCTATCGCCAACTGGCGCAGTTGCCCCCACCGCACCTGCGTTCCGTTGTACTCGCGCCGTTAATGGAGCGCGTAACGCTCCTCGAACTGCGCCTTCCTGTTCTGCTTGACTCTGGTCCTGCCGTCAGGCTAAATGCTGACCCCGATCAGCTGGAACAGATGCTGATCAATTTACTGACTAACGCGGTCGAGGCTTCGTTAAGCAATGCTAGCGAGCCGGTACGCGCCAGCTGGATGCAGACAGACGCGAGTGTTCAGATCGTTATTGAAGATCGCGGATTGGGGATTGCTAACCCAGAGAATCTCTTCGTTCCCTTCTACACAACCAAGGCCACAGGCAGCGGTATTGGGCTCGCCCTGGCTCAACAGATTGCCCGCGCTCACGGGGGCGAGATTTCGCTTTTCAATCGTGAAGACGGCGATGGTGCTCGCGCGATTGTCCGGTTGCCTCTGGCTTCAGCGGCCAGCGGGATGAAGGCGGGAGGCGCGCCGCAAAAATGAATTCGGCATCCGCCTTGTGCTCAGCGCTACTCGCGGGCACATTCAGATGCTCGTTGTCGGTTAGACCGCGCGCATTCTCATCGCTGGAATACTACCCGGTGCGATCCTGTCGATTCTCGCCGTTCGTGGAGCTACTCACTTCCTGTACGGGTCCGTCAGCGCAAACTCACTTGCCATCATCGCGGCAAGTCTCGTGCTCGCGTTTGCCGGTTATATCGCCGCGCTCATCCCGCTCGCAGCGCGGCGTTTTGCCGATTCGTTGGAAGCGCTACGCAGCGAATGATCACGCCCGAGTCCGAGTGCGGAAATCCGGTCTATAAGACCGCGCTGGACTTGAACATCCAAAAGACGCCGGCCTGGGCCGCATCCCGCTTCTGAGGCCGGGCAACGGGCATGGATGTTGGGGCGAGGTGAGCCAAACTGCGACAATCAGCGTCTATGATGCAGATTACGGAAATCTGGGAAGCCCGCCGCGGTCCGCCGGGCTGATCCGTTCCGAATCGTGAGGTGGGACATTCAAAGCCTGCTGCAAAACCTTCGCTTCA
Organism: uncultured Acidobacteriaceae bacterium; assembly: GCA_963725115.1. Classification (GTDB taxonomy): domain Bacteria; phylum Acidobacteriota; class Terriglobia; order Terriglobales; family Acidobacteriaceae; genus Telmatobacter. Next base: position 171,681 of record CAVRXG010000001.1, read on the forward strand.
GTCTTCGCCTATTTACCCGCAACCTAGGTCTGACGGTCACGATTCTTTTGACGCTGGCTCTGGGCATCGGCGCGAACACGGCGATTTTCACGGTGGATTATGCCACTCTGCTGGCGCCGCTGCCTTATCCGCAGCCTCAGCAAATGGTCATGGTGTGGTCCACCATTCAGAGCAATCGCAATGGCGTATCGGCGGGAGACTTTCTTGACTGGAACCAGCAGAACACAGTCTTTCAAGATCTGAATGCCTGGACCGGAACAGAATTCAACGTCGCCACAAAAGAGCAACCGGAGGACATCCAGGCGACAGAGAGCACACCCGGCATGTTGCGCATGCAAGGGATACCCCTGTTTCTGGGGCGTTATTTTCTGCCCGAAGAAGGGCAGGACGGCCGCGATCGCGTGGTCATTCTGACGCACAAGTTTTGGCTCAAGCTGGGAGCTGACCGCCATATTGTTGGGGCCACGCTCCGCCTGAACGACGAGCCATACACGGTGGTCGGTGTGCAGCCGCCCGGCTCGGCGGACCGGGGACAATCACAGGTGACGGTTCCGCTGGTCTTCAAGCCGGACCAGACGAACCACGATTTCCACTGGTTGCTCGTGATGGGCCGGCTGAAGCCTGGCGTCACGATCCAGCAGGCACAGGAGAATATGAATGCCGTCACGGCGCACATCGCCCAGGCTAATCCGAAGAGCGATACCGGCTGGGGCGCGAGAGTCGAGCCGCTGAAGGACGATTTTCTGCCGCCGTCGCGAATCATGATGCTTTGGCTGTTGCTCGGCGCAGTCGGATTCGTGCTGCTGATCGCCTGCGTGAACGTCGCAAATCTACTTCTGGCGCGAGGCATGGCACGGCAAAAGGAGATGGCGGTCAGGAGCGCGATTGGAGCCGGACGTTCGACGATCTTCGCGCAACTGCTGACCGAAAGCCTGCTGCTGGCACTGGCCGGCGGCGCGCTGGGCGTGGCAGTGGCTTTTGGGCTCCTGCAGGGGCTGGTCGCCGTGATGCCGCGGAACACACTGCCCAATGAGGCGGTCCTCCGGCTGAACATCCCGATTCTTCTGTTCACGCTGGCTGCGACGACGCTGGCCGGACTGTTGGCAGGCTGCGCGCCCGCATGGTACGCGTCGCGTATCGATCCGGCCGAGACGCTCAAGGAAGGTGGACGCGGCGGAACGAGCGTGGCGAAACATCGTTTGCGGCAAACTCTGGTTATTGACGAGTTCGTACTGGCGCTCACGCTGCTGGCGGGCGCCGGCTTGGCCATCCACAGTTTCTGGAATCTGAGCCGCGTGGACCTGGGGGTGAGGACCGATCACGTGCTGGTGTTCTCTCTGCCCGTGCTCGATTCGCGACCTAAGGATCCAGCGCACATCGTCTCGTACTATCACGACATTCTTGCGCACATCGATGCAGTCCCCGGTGTTTTGCACGCCACCGCAATGACCGGCTATCCGCTCTTCGGAGGCGGATTCGGCATGCCGTTCACGATTGCGGGCGGGCCGACGTATGCCAATCCCTCGCTCCGGCCGACGAGCGGGTTCGGCATGGTCACGCCCGACTACTTTGCCACGCTCGGAGTTCAAGTGGAGAAGGGACGCGTGTTCACCGCTCAGAATTCCGCTGACACCCTGAAGGTGGCTGTGGTGAACGATTCCTTCGTGAAGAGCTATCTGAACGGAAAAGATCCGCTTCAAGAGCGCGTGATCGTGGAGCAACTGATTCCCGGCGTGCAGAAACTGGGACCTCCCATCGAGTGGCAGATTATCGGTGTTTACCACGATGTGCATGCTGCTGACTGGCAAACCCATCGAGAGCAGATTCTGGTCCCGTTCTGGCAGATTCCCTGGCCGCAGGCAACAGTTGCAGTGCGCACAGCGGAGAAGCCGGATTCTATGCTGCACAGCATAGCGGCAGCGGTGCACGAGGTGGATTCCACGGTGGCTCTAGCGCAGCCGGAAACGTTGGAACAGATCCGTGATGAGTCTGTGGCCGACGAGCGCTTCACACTGATCCTGTTCGGAGTCTTCGCAGCCGCAGCCCTGTTTCTGGCGGCCCTGGGGATTTACGGAGTCATGGCGTTTTCCGTGACACAGCGCTCGCACGAGATCGCTCTGCGCATGGCGCTGGGCGCAGGTCGCAGACGGGTGGTGTCGATGATTATGCGCGAAGGCATACTCCTAGCCGGCATTGGCTTGGTAATGGGGTTAGCCAGTTCATACTTCGTGGGCCGTGCGATGCGGAGCATGCTTTTTGAAGTTCAGGCTCTGGATGCATCCGTCTTCGGTGCGGTTAGCGTAGTGCTGCTGGTTGCAGCGCTTCTGGCGTGTTGGATCCCGGCGCACAGGGCCGTATCCACCGAACCGATGCGGGCGCTGCGGACAGAGTAGCTCACTCACTTTCCTCGCGCACTTTCGGTTCGTCGGACAATCTCCGAAAGAGGATGTTCACGAAGCTGGCTACGGACCGTCAAGGCCGCCCTCGAGAAAACTGAACTAGCGTGTCGTGGAAATTTGAAGCGTTTTTAGCGACAAGGTCATACAGAAAATTACAAAAGTTCGCTGTTCGAATCCGTAACAGGGAATTTCAATTCCCTGATATCTCAAAAACAATTCCCTGTTCTTTTTGAGTCACGATGGTCCACCACAACGAGCTAAGCGCAGTTGATTGTGTAGCATGCCGCACGGCGCCGTCGATGAACGCGAGCAAAAATCTCCAAATTTCCCTGTAAAATTCCCTGTTAGCAGGGAATTCGGCCCAGAGAGCGGTTCGCTCGAGACTCCGCCCACCGCCATAGAGTCCTTAAAATCGATGATCTATCGTTACTTTTTCAGTTAGGCTCGCGCTTCCGGCCGAATTTCCGGATCTTTGCGAGGAAAGGATGTCGGAGAGAATTCTCTGCCTTCTTACGTTTCCCGATAAATTCCTTCAATTCTCTGGACTTGAATTCGGCGGATCCCTGTTGAGTTCGCTGATTGACCAGAATCCGTCAATTGGTATCCAAACCGGGATCAACACTCAGCGCCCGAGAAGCGGCGATCAGCAGCTCTCTACAATTCCCCGAAAAGCACCGGTGAGGTTAGGGACTAAAGGCCCAAACTTGAGCCGCGTTTCCGCGGGACAGCAGTCCCGAATGGGTGTAACGCCACTGGCAGGCGCGGCGAAGTTCTCAGTCGCTCTCCGACTGAGTGGCTCTCCACCGTTGCCGCACACCTTTTGCACGCGACCGGAGACAAAACATCGCCGGATTCGCAACATGACGGTCTGGGCGGGCTGATGCCGGATCAGCCCACTAGGGATCCCCCTTTGGGCAGCAGCCAATTTAGAATCAACCACTTACCTCAGGGGCCGCAATTGCCCCTCCAGAGTCCCCAGGTGGGTTCGCACTGAAAACCCTTCTACCCCTTTCGCCCGCGATCTCCTCCGCGAGGATTCTCTATTGAATAGTCCGAAGTGTGACGTTGGAGCAGCGGAGTTGCGAGCCCTTTCGAGAACCGGTGATGATCCGTCGTCAAGCCTTATTCGCTCTTCGCAGAGTACCGTGACCGTCGAACTCGCACCGGCTGTCTGGACTGTCGTCAACGTTTCTGCAAAAGCAGAGCCAATAAGTACTGATCGAGAGCGAGAGCTTATCGCAACTGTGGGCGACCAACTTTACAAGCTCAATGCAGCTTTTAATGACCTGATTGGAGTCGAATCGGACGACGCAAGGCAAAGATCATTGTTTCCCTCGAAGCGGAAACGCTCCTAATTGGATTGCTCGAGGCCGTGGGATCTCACACGTGATGCCAATCTTGAGGGACCTTGCGCGTCAAGGCGGTTGACAAATTAAACGCCGAGCGGAGTTCGTTCACGTCGATCGGGTATTTGCCTGCGGTATTTCTACCGCCGAATCTGCCGTTCTGTTGAACGATCCGTCGGTGAAAACCGGAGCAACTGCGTTCTTATAACTTGTTCGGTCGCAATTGCCGCTTGAGAACTACAATCTTGAGGATTTCCTGGCAGCTTTTGGGAGACTCCTGCAGAGCGCTGCTCGTTCCGGGCCAATAAGGGTGGCGATCCACTCGAAATAATCCGGCAACACACGCATGCGTCCGTGAAGGAGTGCCTTGAATACGGCAATCAACAATTCATCTCTGCCAAGTGCCTGCTCGACTTCCGGTCTTGCCAGAATATCGACGGTTGAGCAAAGGATGAGGTGTGGGAATCTTTGAGCACAAATCGACGTAGCTTTTCGTTCATCGATAGCGGCCGATGCATCATTGGACAAAGCGAATGCGATTGTTGCGGCTTCTCCATCATCTAGAGTCTCAATTGCAGGACCAACGACGAGACTTTCAAAGTACTGCGAGGCTGCGTCATTAAGCTCTACAAGCTCAAAGACTCCATCCGCCACTAGCTCAGAGAGAAGATCCGCATCTCTGCGACCGTTCTTTCTTCCATCTTCGAGTTCGCCTTGCACAACATCAACGACAACGAATTTACTGCCGAGCGCCTTCACAATATGGCGCGCACAACCGGAAGCGTTCAGGTTGATGATCGTGCTAGCGTCTGCGGCAACTACTCGGCGACTACCCGGGAATGACCGAAGAGAAGTCCGCCGATCACTTCGCCTGAACGTGAGATCACCGCACGGCAAGATAACTACGTACTGGTAAGTGACCTGCGGGTATGTCCTGATCGAATAGATCCTCAAGAGCCATGCTGGCAGTTACATTGCCGCGTTCCCAAAGGACATTGACCATCTCGCCCCACCAGCGAACTTTCGGATAGCGGTTCCGTCCACGGGCGCGCGCTACCGCTTCGCCTGCCAGGCCCAGGAACACGGGTGCATCTGGCATCTTTTCACCCATGAACCGCGGCAGAAGCTCGTCAGCGTCGACCACTGTCAACTGACCTTGGTCCTGTGCCGCCTTTATATCCACGCCCTCAGCTTCGAGACGAGGACAGAAAGCCTCCCAGGGAGCTGCCGTTGGGACGAGAATCACCCCTTCTCCGTGCGCCAATGCGGCGGCTGCGAAGCGGCAGACGGCTCGGTTGAGAAACTGCTCATCCTGGTAAAGCTGAACAATATGATCCTCGGGCCCCGCATCATGAAGGAGACTCCCCCACGGTTCGAAACCAGCTGCTTTGGGTCCCGCTCCGCAGCATATATGTGGAACTCTCGACTTGGAACTGTGAGCCTGTCGCGTCAAGTCATTTTCAAAAGAATTCATGGTCGAACCCTCACCTCTCGGTTCTAACTGCTCAGTTTGCATTGAATGGTGCTGGAGGGCCCAAGTAACTAATCGCGTAACGCGGTTTTCCGGCGTACTCGCCGCAATTTACTCTACAACCGCAGGGATAAGGTCACGGTGCTTCCCGGAACACCGAGATTGCCAAAGGTGCAAGTCCCGGGCGTCTTTAGGATAAACCGGATAGAGCGGTTGGATGCTTATTTGACGCCACCCGTTGTCTCGCGTCAAGGCGGGGCCAATTGGGCCGAGTAAATCAGTAGCGGAATGTCATCGCTAGTGAGCATGGGAAGCGAATCCTCCAGAGCTGCTAATTCGGCTATAACGGACGATGAGCCAATGCGGGCGGGTCCCTTCCTCGGACTACAGATTTGAGCTCATGGATGACGACACCGAGTCTCTCCGGGGATTGATCGGATCCAATCAGTTGGAGGAGCCAGGCGTCATTGTTCGGCGGCTGCGTTTCGCCCTCGCCGGAGCACGAAAGTTTTGGCCTTTTCTTTTCCTACGACACTTTTTGAATATTGCTAAGATCTCGATCAATTCCGACTGCTTTTCCAAGTTCCTCGAGGTCTCGTTCAGCATGAGATTGACGCAGGTAGATCGTCAGCTCCTGGATGCGATTTGCCGTTTCGACCACCATGGCTAATGGGTGAGGTCCGTACGCCCGACCGAATCGCGCAAGTATTTCGGTTGAGGCCTGTTCGATCAAATGTCTTACACTAAGAGCTCGGATCTGCGCCGATCTCGAATCAGATGGATTCAGGTCGATCTCGCGTCCCGCAGCCTCGAGCAGCCCGCGCATCGACCATTCAAGGGCGATCATCGCGCCGAAATGTGCCATCGTATGCGGATCGGATCGCGTCTGCACTCGTGCGTAATCGACGAGGGCTGCGGCGCCTCCTGCCCAGCATGCTGCTGGTCCGCAGGCGCCATGCCAGAAGCCGGGACGGCTGAGATAGAAGCCGCGCTCGCGGACGATTGCATCTCTTTCAATCGGGGCATCGAGAAATGTGACGGCGCCGGTATTTGTATGTGAGAAAGCCGAGACCTTCCACCCCGAAGTATCCGTTTCGATTCGTTCCGGCTGACGCCGAAGATTGACATCGATTAAATACGGGTTAGGAGCCTCGACGGTGACTAGAGCTCGATCGACAATTCCGGCGCCGCTGCAGAAGTGTTTTGTTCCCCGAATAGCCCATCCATCGGACAATTCGACAAGTTTGAGTTCGTGGCCCGGTTTTTCTGATGCCCATACGCCATAGAGCGCGTCGGGCACGGCCTGCCCTCCAGCTTCCGCCAGAATCGCTATTGCATCGAAGTGGGCTTCCGCGAGCCGGGCAAACGAAAGGTCTTCCCGGCCGAATTCAAGCAGCCGGAGATGCCTTTCCGCGGTCTCGCCGTCGCCTGGCAATGGCAGTTTTTCGCCGCGCACCTGGTCAATTCGCTGTTTGAGTTCGGCGGCATTCAAGCAGCAGCCTCGTTGTGCGCAGCGAGCGCTTCGGCAAATCCGTGGGGCGCGCGGCCGATTCGGCGCCCGCTGGTCATCACCCTTAGCCACGCAATGGATCGCTGCTTGCAACCGGAGCAGGAGAGGCGATTCCAGAGGTCGTGGTCTTCCGCGGTTTCGATGGGCGCCCAGCCGCCGACTTTTAGATAGACATCTGCTCTTACGCCGATGTTGGCGCCGTGCACGTGGGGATGGGTTCCGTCCGTATTCGTCAAATAGGTTTCGCGAAACCGTCGCGCCACGTGGCTCCGATGTTCGGAAAACTCATCCACGCCCACGATGCCGGCAATCGCCTGGACACCAGCCGCCGCCAGCGCAACCTGATCGAGTAGCCAGTTGTCCGGAACTTCGCAGTCGGCGTCAGTATTAGCGAGCCAACAGGTCTCCGGAGCCGCTTGATACCGGTGAAGAGCAACTCGCGCTGCCAAGGCTCGCGCCACGCCAACTGCGCCTGCCTGGGTCGTCAAGACTATTCCCGCTCCTGCGAGAAGTGCCCGCGCAACGTCCAGCGTACGGTCCGTTGATGAATCGACGATAACAACGATGTCTGTCGTGAAGCATGAAGGGAGTATGGCTTGCGCGCGCAAGACTGATGCAATACAGCGCGGAAGAAGGCGTTCTTCATCGCGTGCAGGAATCAGGATGGCGATATGCCGAATAGGGGAGCTCATCTTGGCTTTCCGGCTTTCTTCCATCGGTCGATGCGAAAATGTGCATGACGTTCACCGCCCTCATGCCTGAGCTTCGCGGTTTGGGAGATGATGTCATGGACTTCATCGCCATGTAAAACGTGATCGGGCGAATGACCAATCCAGTGGCACGCTACCACGGCTGCCGAAGGGGCAAGCTCGCCGACGCAGCGGTTCATTATGTTTGCCAGTTCGACGCGCGAAAAGTAGTAGCCGATTTCGGAAAGAAGAAGCAGGTCGGCTCCGAGCGGGCGACACGCGCCAAACGATTGACAAGTGACGGTGACTTGGGGAAACAAACTGCAGCGCAGGCGTGCCTCTGCTACCGCAGTTGGAGACAGATCGAAAGCTGAAACTGCATCGCATCCTTCGGCCAACTTCGCGGTGAGCACGCCGATGGAGCATCCCGGCTCGACTGCATAGTGAAACCGTCGACTTCCCAGAGCCGACAGGATTGCTCTGTACCGTCCCAGTTCATAGTCGCTGGTTGCGAAATGCCAGGGATCGGCATTGTCGCGATACTTTTGATCGAAAAAATCCTGGCTGGTAGCAGAGATCATGATGTCGCAAAGACCTCAAACTTTCGCCGCGCAGGCGCGAGAAGATATTCGGGCAGTATCGGCTGGCCACTTGGATGTTCGAGTTGCGATCGATGGTGAGCAAGCGCCCGCAGCTTGGTCTCACTTAAGCGGTCAGTGAGAGGAAAAACTGAGAGGTGCATGTCACTCAGCAACTCGGGCGTTCCGCGATGCCACATCCAAAAGACATACCAGGAGAGCCTCGCTCCCACTTGCTTCGCAGCTTCTTGTGCGGCCCATCCACACGCCTCATGATCCGGATGGAAATCTCCTGTCCACGGTGCCAATACGTGAAAGCTTTCTGACAGGCACGAAGCGAGCAACTCGACTAACCGAGCCCTCTGCGGCGTCACTCCGCTATCCGTAAGCCCGAGCCGAATCAGGCTCTCCTCGCTCCCGCCGAGTTCCTGCACGGCAGCAGATTGTTCACTCCTTCGTGTCTCTCGCAATCCCGCAGGATCGACGCCGTAGGCGTTCTCCCCATCGGTTACTGAGATGATCAGTACCGGCACTTTGCGTTGTCTCAATGCAGCAATAAGACCGCCTGCCGCGAGGGTTTCGTCGTCAGGATGCGGCGAAATGACAGCCACCGGTCGATCGCCAGGATCGAAAAGAGGAAGCCCACGCAGGGCCGAAAGCCACGTCTGCTCGTCCACGATCGGCGTGATCAATGTCCCCCCGGACTTTACAAATAGATGCAAGAAAAGGAGCCCAAATTTCTTCGATGCAGCTTTTCGCGCGTGGAACCATCGTCCATCAAGCATGGTTCCGATAAGCGCCGCCGTCTCACAGTTGCCGATCAATGTATAGTCTTCGATCTCAATAGCCACCCGATCCTCGCTCGCCCAGACGCTATCTCAGCGTTGGATGCTCATTTGTCGGATAAGCCTGCATCTGAGGCGTTAGGGGCCATTGGCATGGAGGCGACGAGTCGCAATTAACTCTGATGGTGGTCACATCGGTTTGTCCGAGCAACGCAAGAGGGGCACGGGGGATCCCCAGAAAGAGTCCCGAGCGCGGGTTTAGAGTACTAGCTCAACTTTAGTTTCTACAGCTCGATGGGATTCGAAATGACATGGGAAGAAAGCTGGATGGCCCAGGGAACTGCAACTGCGCGCATCTGGGGAAATTTACCTCTCTATGGCAACCGTATGACAGGCAAAGAGGCGCTGGGTTCAACCTTGGACTAACAGGCACGCGCCGGAAACCGCGGACTCTTTGGATTTTGTCGGCTGTCTGACGGCATCTCACCGTTAATTACTTACCGTTCACCCAAATGCCTTTTAGAATAAACATCTTATCGCTGATGGTTCGCATCCCATCGTAAGTGTATGGTACGCAATGAAGAATAAGCGAAATGAATTAAGCTCAGTCATTTTGCCGCCTCAATTAGGTGAAGAGACGGACATCGTAAGTCTCACAGCCAGCTATGAAGCGTGGATGCGTAGCTGTACGCATGTGCTTAAGTCTGATCTCCGATCAAAACACGATCAGATGAAGGAAACTGCATTCGGATTCTTCCGAGGAACATTTTACAGATGGGCTCAGCTATGGCCGGCAATTTGCTCCGATCTCTGCAGTGCTCCGCAGGTCCTCGCTGTGGGCGATCTGCACGCGAACAGTTTCGGGACTTGGCGCGATGTAGAGGGTCGGCTTTGTTGGGGCGTAGACGATTTTGATGAAGCTTATCCGTTGGCCTACACGAATGATCTAGTTCGCTTAGCGACTAGTTTGAAAATTATGATCGATGCGGAAGGGCTCTCGATAAAGCTGAAAGATGGATGCGATGCAATTCTTGAGGGATACTCGAAGTCTCTCCGCGAAGGCGGCGATCCTGTCGTTCTCGCTGAACGAGAGGGAAAGCTCGGTAAGTTAGGAGTGGACAGCTTCAAACCGCCTTCAAATTTCTGGAAAAAACTGAATCACCTTCCCGCAGTGCGTCAATCGCTTGCCAAGGATCTGAAACGCGCTCTGGAAAAGACGCTACCCGAGCCAGGAATCGAATACAAAATAGTCCGGCGGCAGGCTGGGTTGGGTAGCTTGGGGCAGGAACGATTCGTGGCGATTGCGAAGTGGAACGGCGGGTGTATTGCACGAGAAGCAAAGTTGATGGTTCCTTCTGCTTGCTCATGGTTGAACGACAAGGTCAAAAGCGGTCAGCCGTGGTATGAAAAAGCGATCAGTTCAGCAGTTCGATCGCCTGATCCTTATCAGCTGATCGCTGGTCGATGGCTGATCCGACGTCTTTCGCCAGATTCGAATCCGATCGACATTCAAACGCTTCCAAAGCACAGCGATGAACAGATTCTTCTTACTGCGATGGGCTCTGAATCGGCGAATGTACACTTGGGAACGAAGAGTCAGACCAAGAACATTCTGAAAGACTTGAAGATTCGGAAGCGGAAGTGGCTAGAGGATGCCGCGGTCCGCATGGCAAAAGTCTTGGAAAAAGACTGGAAACGATACCGTAAGATTTGAAGTCTACGCCCGAAGCCGTAGAAAACCGCGATCTTGCGGATCTGCGTTTCGTGATGTCCACACCAGCGTCCGGGGCGCAAAGCGAAGCAGGGATAGCGGCTTCTTCTGTCGAGCGGAGGATCTTGGGGCTAGTGTCGCAGTTTGAGATTCTCGCTTGTTAATCCTCCCGATCGACCTGCCAAATGTAGAGGTGTTCGCTGTCGCTCGAAGTGGCAATGTTGATGCCCTTGTGGCGGGTCGCGCGACCCAGAGCGGCGCGGATGTTTTCTTTTGAATCGGGCAGAGCGGAAAGGGGCACTTTGAGGGCCGTTCCCGATTTGAGCTTTGCTATTTCCGCCAACAGTCTGGTAATGATGAGCCGGTGTTTTCCTGCGCGCCCCATTGGGACGTCACTCTGGAAAATGGACTGAAAACTCTCGGGGTCGGTTGCGCTCTCAGGCATGGGACTGCCATTCTAATCCGCCGCTAATGGCTCGAGCAAGCTTAAAGGTTTGAATTTCAAACCGAGAAACTACCATCTTCGGCGAGCATAAATGGTGCGGCGAAAGCTGCAGGATCCCCACCTTGATTCGGCAGAATCCTCGCCCGGCGACTTCGACTTTACCGGGACGGGGCAGGGCCGCTACCCCTATTGCCAAGATCTCCTTCTTCAGAAACTCAACAAGCCATATTGTACTTTTTGTGTAAATGTCGATCTTCTCAACAGGCCAAAGTCGGATCCTGGATCGCCATCGATCCCAACTTCGACTCCGCAGCCGATTCATTCAATTTCATGTCAATCTCAGCTCCAAGCAGCAGCATAAGGCCACTGATGTAAAACCACATTAGAAGAATAATTACCGCTCCCAGTGATCCATACGTGACCGTGTAACTATCAAAAAAATGAAGGTATATTCGGAAACCGAGGGAAATAATGAGCCATCCTGTGATGCCGAAGACAGTTCCAGGAGAAAACCAGCGCCAGCGCCTCTTCCTCCAGTCGGGAGCCCAGAAATAAATCAGAGCAAAAGACAACGCGAGAAGACATGCTGATGCGCTCCAGCCGGCAAGTCTTACTGCGGCTCCGACGATCCAGGAAAGCGCGGGTGCCCAGAAAACGGCATCTGCACTGAGATGCCGCTCGATAAGCGTTGAGTAGAAGTCACTCGCGAACATGCATCCTAGACCGGAGCCAATAAGAACGGTCAGGAGAATCGTGAGGAGGATCGCGTTGATGCGGGCGCCGATATAGGACCGCCGATCTTCGAGCTTGAATACGGCATTGAGCGTGTCCTGGATGGCGGAAATTCCGACCGAGGCCGACCAGATTGCCGCGATGGAGCCGAAAGTGAGTTTCCCGGAGGTTGCAGCCGCGGTTGTCTCATTGAACGTGCTAAGCACGGTGCCGAGGGCGGATGTCGGAATCACGAGGGCGAGGTATTCGAGGAGCCGATCTGAGAATTGATGTGCCGAGCGCGCAACGAAGCCCAGGATAGAGCCCGCGCAGAACAGCGTGGGGAAGAGCGCGAAAAGGAAATAGAAACCGAGCTCGGCGGCATGCCCGAAAACTTGATCCGTGAGCAGGGCCCTCCAAATGCGCGCGGCGAATGCTGCTATACGAACTCCATCACCCTTCCATTTCCGATCCCATTTCGAGACAACCAAGAGCTCGCGGGGCGGGTGCGGCAGCGGGGCGGACGAGGGTGAATGATTGGCAGTCATAAGAGGCGCCGGCCTTGCACCTAGCGCACGTCCGTATTGTGATATGGATGCCGGAATGGTCTTGTCCAGTGGCCTCCACAAAGCACGCTTGCTCTGTGCCGACTGCGGAAGCGTTGAACCTGAATCATCAAACCCTAACTGCTGAAAGGGCATCTCAAACAGAGTGACATGGGTCGGATCTTTGTCCAAAATGATCAACCGAAAGTGCTCGAAGCGTCGCAGCTGCGCTTGGCTGGTTGGCCTAGCCATTTCCATCAAACTGCTGGCGCAACCGGTTGCGACAATCCCCGCGCAGGAGTCGGGCAAGTCGAACGCGGCCCAGTCATCCGTTGCTGAAGAGCCGGATCTCCTCGCTTCCTATGAAGGACAACCCGTAATCGCTGTCCAAATCGCCGGGCGGCCTGCGGAAGAAATCGCCAAGGATTCGCATTTGCTGGCGATGGAGCCCGGCCAGCCTTTTTCCAAAGCGAAGGTGGCGGAGACGGAGACGGCGCTGAAGGCCGCGGGAAATGTTGATTATGTAGAGACACAGGTCGAGCCGGATGCAAACGGAGTGAGAGTCGTTTTTGTACTTGAGCCGGCAATCTATTTCGGAATCTTCGAGTTTCCCGGCGCAAAGCAATTTCCATATTCACAACTCATCCAAGCGGCAAACTATCCAATCCAGGAGGCGTTCAATCCTTCGGAGATCGAAACCGATCGAGAGAATCTGCTCTCCTTCTTTCAGCGCGAGGGCGATTTCACGGCGACGGTAAATCCCCAATTCACGATCGATTCCAAAAATGCTATCGCCGACGTGATTTTCCAATCCACTCTTGGCAAACGGGCGAAGTTCGGATCGGTCGTCATTAAGGGTGCGCCCGATGATACGCAGGCAGAGCTGGCTCATAAGCTCACGACCCTATCGGCACGTTTTCGAACGGCCGCGATCCGCCCGGGGAAGACCTACGATCACTCGACGGTCAACAAGGCGACTCAATACATCCAGAGTTCTCTCGCAAAACAAGGCTACCTGGGAGCACAAGTGAAGCTCTCCGGAGCTGAATATCAGGCAGCCACGAATCGCGCGGATATTCATTTCAACATCGACCCCGGAAACGTTACTCAAGTCCAGATCGATGGCGCGCACCTCTGGCCATGGACGCGCAAGTCGCTCCTCCCTATTTATCAGGGCGCCGGGGTCGACGATGAGACTGTCACGGAGGGTCAACAGGCTCTTCTGTCTCACTTCCAGTCCCAGGGCTATTTTGATGTTCAAGTCGATGCCCAGCTGAAAAAAGCCGCAAAGAGCGATGTCGTTCTTTACACAATTAAGAAAGAAACGAAGCATAAGGTTACCGGCGTCAATCTCACGGGCAACACCACTTTGCCGTCATCACGGCTCACACCCCTGATCACGGTTGAGAAGAAGCATTTCTTCTCTCCGGGAAAATTCAGTGATCGCCTGGTGCAGACCAGCATCAAGAATCTCCAGGCCGTATACCGGTCAGAAGGGTTCAGTCAGGTCAAGGTCACCTCATCGCGCACGCGCCCTGATGGGAATGTCCAGATTTCATTTCGGGTGGCCGAAGGACCTCGCAACATTGTGAATTCACTCATGATCGAGGGCGCCGATACCTTTCCTCAGTCGCACTTTGCGCCCGATGGCTTTAAACTCGCTGCCGGTCAACCTTATTCGCAGGCCCATGTCCAAGCGGATCAGGGGTCCATCATGGCGAATTACCTAAAGGCCGGCTACCTGATTTCGAGCTTTCGCGAAACAGCCAGCGAAGTTTCCAAGAGCGAGCCGCATCGCATCAACGTCGTGTATCACATCCTCGAAGGCCCGCGCGTATCAGCCGGTAATGTCCTGACCCTTGGCAGGGTCCACACCAGCCAGCGGCTTATCGACAAAGACGTAAGCGGCATCAAGAAAGGCGAGTCGCTCACAGAGTCAGAACTGCTGATTGCGGGAAGCAATCTCTACGACCACACCGGCGTCTTCGATTGGGCTGAAGTCGATCCGAAAGAACCCATTACGACCCAGACTACGGATGACGTGCTCGTGAAGGTTCATGAGTCCAATCGGAATGACTTCACCTACGGTTTCGGCTTTGAAGTCATTGAGCGCGGAGGGAGCATCCCCGGTGGCACCGTAGCGCTGCCCAATCTGCCGCCAGTCGGATTGCCGACAAATTTCACCACCAGCGAGACCACATTCTATGGTCCCCGCGGAACAGTTGAGTACACGCGGAATAACGTCCGCGGCAAAGGGGAATCCCTCTCGTTCACGGGATTCGCGGGGAGGCTGGATCAGCGCGCAGCAGCCTATTATATAGTTCCGAATTTTCTCTGGTCGCCATGGAAAGGAACCACTTCGTTCTCATTTGAACGGAACGAAGAAAATCCGCTCTTCTCTTCGCAGCAGGTGCGGGGCACTCTTCAATTCCAGCGCACAATCGACAGGGCGAAGAAGACAATTGTCTTTAGCCAGTACGCTTACAGCAAGGTGGATCTGACGCGGGTCCTCATTCCCAGCCTGGTGCCGACGGACGACCAGCACGTCAAACTGTCAACCCTCTCCGCAAACATTACCCGCGATACGCGCGACAATCCGCTCGATGAGCATAAGGGCATGCTGGACTCGCTCGAATTGGATTTCAATACTAGCAAGCTTGGTTCGAGCGTCGACTTCGCCAAACTTACTGGGCAAGCGGCGATCTATCGCGAAAAATTCCATCACACCGTCTGGGCCGGGAGCCTTCGCATCGGCCTCGCTGAACCATTCGCCAACAGTTATGTGCCGTTGAGCGAAGCATTCTTCAGTGGAGGCGGCAATTCGCTTCGAGGCTTCCCGCTCGACGGTGCAGGCCCGCAGCGGGACGTAGAAGTCTGCCCCAACGGCGGCACCGGCTGCAATGTCTATATCAAGGTTCCGAGCGGCGGCAACGAACTGCTCATCGCCAACGTTGAAGCGCGGATTCCGCTCCCGATCAAGAAGAACCTGAGCCTGGTTACGTTCTACGACGGCGGGAACGTCTTTCCCGATGTCGGTTTCCATGATTTCACATCGCTTTATTCAAACAATGTGGGTCTCGGGCTCCGCTACGCCACACCGGTTGGACCTATTCGCATCGATCTCGGCAGAAATTTGAATCCCGTTCAAGGAATAAAGGCAACTCAATACTTTATCGGCATTGGCCAGGCCTTTTGAAAGGGGGCACGCTCATGGATTCGGGCGTTCGCACAAGCAACGAAGTCATCGAGCATCACAAGAACCACCGGCGATCGATGTTACTTCGATTGGCGGCCTGGGTTGGGGCGGGTATCACGTCTGTCGTCATTGTGTTACTGGTCGCGGCCACCGTTCTCGTCAACACCGACGGTGTCCACCGCTACCTGCTCGGATTGGCTCAGCGCAAAGCCGGTGAAGCGTTGGGCGTGCGCGTACAGCTCCAGAATTTCACTTTACATCCCTGTTCGTTGAGTCTCGATTTGTATGGAATTCGCATCTCCGGCGCTGCGCCTTATCAGGATCCGCCCATGCTGCAGGCCGACCACGTTGGTATGGGCGTGCGGATCATCTCGGTATTCGGAAGAAAATGGTATTTCGACGAGATTCAAATCGATCATCCGGTCGCTTGGCTTGTCGTCGACGAGAAGGGCAACTTCAATCTTCCCGTGTTCAAGAGCAGCGGATCGAGCCACACGGATATTTTCGAGATGGGTATTCGCAATATATCGATTAATCGCGGAGAGGTCTATTACAATTCTCGACCGAGTGCCGTTGCCGCAGAACTGCATGATCTTGAATTCAATTCGACGTTCAATACTCTTTTGCAGCGCTATGCAGGGAGGGTCTCATACGACAAAGGGCAAATAATTTACGGTTCGTATCGTCCGCTTGAACATGCATTTGAAGCGGAATTCGAGGCAACTCCCAGCACCTTCACTTTGAGGAATGCAAAACTCTCAAGCGGCGCGTCGCAAGCCGTGATTAGTGCGACGCTGGAAAACTATGTTTCCCCTTCGGTTCAGGGACAGTATCAGATCGTGCTTGATGGCGAGCAAGCCGCACAGATCCTTAGAGAGCCGTCCATCCCTGCTGGAGCGATTCGAACCTCGGGCTCGCTTCGCTACCAGCAATCCGCCGAACACGCCGCAATCGAGATGTTGCAGATCGATGGGGAAATTTCCAGCAGCGGATTGATGTTTCGCACAACTTCGGCGCATGCGGCGGTGACAAATCTTCTTGGCCACTACTCGCTGGCAAACGGAAATGCCATGATGCGCGATCTCCGTGCCAATCTGCTCGGCGGCGATCTCTCTGCGAGCGGAAGAATGGATGCGATCGACGGCAACTCGCGTTCCATTTTTCAGGCGAGGTTGCAGAATCTCTCTCTCTCCGACATAAGGCATGCATTCGCGGGCGCCGGGACAGCGAAAGATGTCAATCTGACCGGTCAGGCGAATGTTTCGGCAACAGCCGCATGGGGTAAGTCGATCGACGATCTGATCGCGAAAGCTGATTTGTCGCTCGATGGCCAAGCCGATCGGTCACAGCCAGGCCCTCAGCAAATGGTCCGCGCCAGCGATGCGGGCAGCCCGGCCGATGCGACCATCGTGCCTATCCACTGCGAGTTCCACACAATCTACTCGAACAGCCAGCACGAGTTGACCTTCAACAACAGCAATCTGAGGAGTTTGCAGTCGAGCCTGTCGCTCAATGGAACGGTGAGCCGGAATTCAAGCCTCTTCGTGAACTTTCAGGCGAACGACCTCAGCGAGATTGCAACATTTGTCAATCTTTTCCGTGCGCCGGCACAGAACGGGCCGCAGCTTAATCTGGTCGGTAGAGCTTCATTTCAAGGAGTCGTTAGCGGATCAACCGTAGCACCTGATCTCACTGGGAATCTGACGGCGCAGAATCTCGAGTACGACGGAACACATTGGACGTCATTGCAGTCAGGAGTAGAGCTGAGTCCGGCTCGCGCAAGCCTGACGAATATTCGCGTGGCGGCCGCCGATAGCGGCCAAATCGCCGGAAGCGCAAGCGTGGGATTGCGCAATTGGTCCTTTACGCGGCAGAGTTTGATTCAGATGGAGCTCAACGTATCGCGACTCAACTTGGCAACACTTGCAAAGCTTAGCGGGCAACAGATGCCCCTCACCGGAACGTTGAATGCGAGCGCGCACATTCACGGGCAAGCGAACAGCCCCACCGGAAATGGAAGTTTTTCACTTAGCGATGCCTCAGCCTATTGCGAACCGGTATCTTCTCTGAAAGTAGAGTTCAGCGGCTCCGACAATAAGGTTCAGGCGACTCTGGCGGCACAAATACCCGGCGGATCCATTCAGGGTCGCATGTCCGCGGAGCCGCGGCAGAGAACCTTTAATGCCCGGATCGATTCCAATGGCATTGACCTCACTAAGCTGCAGGCAGTGAGGACAAGAGGTATCGATTTAACTGGCGTGGTAAAGATTCAAGCCAGCGGTCAAGGGAGTTTCAACAATCCTTCTGTTGACGTGAATCTGCAGATTCCGAAACTGGCCGTCGGCGGCCAGGCCTTCTCCGGCACGGATCTTCGCGCCCAACTGGCCAATCATGTGGCCAACGCGGATCTGTCGGCGTCCGTATTGAATTCTTCCCTCCACGGCAAAGCACAAATAAGTCTAAGTGGCGATTATCTCGCTGATGCATCTTTCGACACCCAGGCGCTGCCTCTCCAACCATTTCTTGCGGCCTACGCGCCCGAAGATGCTTCCGGCGTCAGCGGTCAGGCCGAAATCCACGCACAACTCCATGGGCCCTTAAAGAACAAAAACCAATTGCAGGCTCACGTTTCCCTACCCATTTTGAAGCTTGCATACAACAACTCGGTGGAGCTGGCCGCGGCGTCCCCGATACAGGCTGATTTTCAGAATGGCGTTTTCAACCTGCAACCGGCGACGATTCGCGGGACGGATACTGACCTTGAGCTTCAGGGGTCCTTTCCACTGAACAGCGGCGCTCCCATGTCGCTAAAGGCGAAGGGAAACGTTAATCTGCAGATCGCACAGATCTTTGACTCCGCTCTTCGCAGCTCGGGGCAGCTCAAACTGAATATCGATTCGCACGGCACGCTCGCCAACGGTACGCTTGGCGGTGAAGTCGACATTGTGGATGCCAGCGTTGCAACCACGACATCTCCTGTGGGACTGCAACACGGAAATGGTGTTTTGAAATTGACAACCGATCGCCTCGAAGTCGAGAAATTCGATGGTACTGTCGGCGGAGGGGACGTAACTGCGCAGGGCGCAGTCGTCTATCGCCCCAGTCTGCAGTTCAATCTCGGACTTTCCGTTAAGGATGCTCGTATTTTCTATCCACAAGGCGTGCGCGAAACAGCCTACGCGAATCTGCGTCTCACTGGAACGACCGAACACTCCAATCTCGGCGGCTCGCTTAATCTCGCCGATCTCTACTTTACCGATGGCTTCGATCTTTCGACCGTGCTTAATCAGTTCTCTGGCGCAGTCGAGATTCCTTCTCAGCCTGGACTTGAACAGAATTTGAACTTGAACATCGCGGTGAATTCCACGAGCAATGCAAACCTGGTGAGCCGGACGCTGAGCGTCGATGGCACGGCGAATTTGCAGGTCCGCGGAACATTGGCCGAGCCCGTCATCCTTGGCCGTGTCAACGTGAGCGGCGGCGATGTGATTCTGAATGGCACCCGGTTTGTTCTGAATGGCGGCACCATACAGTTTATTAATCCATCTACAACCGAGCCCGTATTAAACGTCTCCGTGACGACAACCATTCAGGAGTACAAGATCGACCTGCGTTTTCAAGGACCGGCAGATCAACTTCGCACTCAATACACATCAGATCCCGCGCTGCCGTCCGCCGACATCATCAACTTGCTAGCCTTCGGGCAAACCACTGAGGCGAGCGCAATGAACTCTACTCCCGTCAATCAGCAGGCGGAAGGACTGGTTGCTTCGCAGGTTGCCGGCCAGGTTACAAGCCGCCTCTCCAAAGCCGCCGGCATTTCGCAACTATCCATTAGCCCCGTTCTCGCAGGTTCCAGCTCCGCAGGACCGCCAGGAGCGAACTTGACCATTCAGCAGCGCGTCACGGGCAATCTGTTTGTTACTTTTTCTACCAATGTGGCCACGACCCAGGGACAGACAATTCAAGGACAGTATCAGATCTCCCCGCGTGTTGCCGTCAGCGCCACTCGCGATCCAAATGGCGGCTTTGCAGTTGACACTTTAATAAAAAAGAGCTGGTAGCGGGAATTCGGTGGAGGAAAGTCGCTGTCGATAAATCCAGTGTCTTTTTGAGCGGAGAAGGTTCTCTTCGCGGCATCCATTCGATTCTTTGGCCTCGCAAATTCCTTGATTGCTGCCTATCTGGCCCCAATTCCGCTTCTTCGGCCAATTACGGTAGTGTCCCATTTGCCGATTACAGATCCAGAACCTGGGAGGTTGTCTCCCAAACGCAACAAGGACCTCCAGCGATTTGAGGAACATTCTGTCCGCGGTAAGCGATTTGGCGATTATCCGAATTCAACCTTACCGGAATTAGAAAGTGCCGCGATCTCCTCGGCTGTGGTGCCAGCTTGCTCTACAACTGATCGCCGATGGTCGACAGACGCTCGGCCAGCTGGCCCGAGAAATTCTGGCGGATTCGTTCTGCCTCTTTTCTCTGATCGGGCGTCAGGACCTGCATGATTTCAGCGCGTATTTTCTCGCGCTCCACCAGGACATCTTCGGTCGTGGAGACATGGTCCCGGGCGAAGGCGCGCACGGCGGCTTCGTCGAAGGTATCGCTTGAGTTCAGTTGCTCCTGTTCGTGGCGAACGCGCGTGGCAAGGGCCTCAATCGTGGGCTGTTCGGTTTTGAGAATGGTCCTAATCTGCTCACGCTGCGCGTCGGTGACGTTGAGCTGGCGCTCAACTCTGCGCACAAAGACTCCTGCGGCGCGCTGCCGGAACCAGCCATCATCATTCTGCATCGCGACGGCGGATCCGACCAGAGCAATGCTCAGTAAAGAAACCGACCCGATAGTTACCAGTGACTTTTTCATTTTCACCCTCCTGTGGAGCTCGCCTGTCGCGCGGGCGTCCCTCTTTCTTATTAACACCGACTGCTCCGGCCGCGATGTAAAGAAGTGTCGAGAGGAGGCTTGCACTTCCTTACATTTCGTCCGCGTGATTCCTGATAGAAGCAAGAGTGTGGAAGCCGGAGGGCTTCCCGATCAAGGAGGATATGATGCGAGTGCGGGCGTTCATGGCGGCTCTTGGCTTGACTTTAACCTTATTTCTGACCGGTTGTTTAGGCGGCATGACCAACCAGACGTCCTCTACATCTCCGACGGCCAACGCCACTGTCAACTTTGTTGTTTCTGACACCCCGCCAACCAATGTAACAGTGCTGGCGTTCCAGATTCAGATCACCGGAGCCGTCCTGCAGCCGGGCAGTGTGTCTCTTCTGCCGCGGCCGGTGACCGTTGACTTGGCGCAACTTGTGTCGGATACCGGATTTCTTGCGTCCACGGTGATCGACTCGGGGACTTACACCAGCCTGACTCTTACTTACGCTAACCCTCAGGTCACCATCCTCAACAACACTGCCGCTCCCATCGTGCTCGCGGGACACACCTGTTCGCCGGGAGCGGTCTGCACATTCTCGCCAGCTCTGAATCAGGCGAGCGTCACCATCTCGAACGGCATCTTCCCACTCACAGTGCAGGCAAATTCGACGACGGGCCTGAACATGGATCTGAGCATTCCCGATATTCTCCAGAGCGATCTTTCCATCACCTTTGCAAGCGGGAGTTCGGTGAATCTGTCGCTGCTCCCGCAACCCGCGAACAGCACCTCGCAGCAGGCGGAGGTTGACGACGTATTTGGAACGATCACGTCGGTCAGCGGCACCCAGATCAACATGACAACAGCGCTGGGAGATTCTCTAGTTCTTACAAGCAGCAGTTCCACGAAGTATAACTATCCGGCTTCGGTTTGCTCGACGCCGGGAGCTTCGTGCTTAGCGACGGGTCAACTGGTGACCACAAATCTGAGTCTTCTGGGTGATGGCGTCCTTGCGCTTAACTCGATCTCTTATGTGGGGAGCAGTGGTACTCCGCTAGTGAAGGGGCTGGTGCTGAGCGCCAACCCTGGAGCCGCGATTCCTTCTATGCAACTGCTCGTGCAGCGGACCGAGAATGAGTCGGCGATTCTGCCCGGCGAGATTGCCACGGTCTTCCTGCCGCCAGGTACAGCCTATGCCGTTGGGCCGGCGAGTTATCCCGCAGTTTCCGGTGGAAGTTTTTCCAGCACCGCCGATCTAATGTCCGGACAGGAACTAGTGACGAGTGTGGGTTCAAACCTGGTCAGCGGCGCTGCTCCATCCTTTGACGCTGGAATCGTATACCTCGAGCCCTCGCAGCTGATAGGCAGGGTCGCGTCGGTCAGCTCTGGAACCTCTTCGGTAGCGATCAACAGTCTCTCGGGGCTGTTCCTTCGGGAGCCGCCGGTCATTCAGCAGATGGATATCCAAACGGATTCGACGACAGCCTTCATCGGGTTCTCTTCGGCATCGGTCAATGGGCTCGCGGCGGGCCAGTTTGTCGCCGCCAAGGGACCGCTCTTTAACACGACAGGCGGCGGTGGCGACCCTACGATTAGTGCGATTCAGCTTCGTGAAAGAGCCTCCGGAAACTAACATAGGCGTAAGGGGGGATAGCTTCATTGGTGGTCAAGCCCAGGCTCACTCCGTCGCAGGGTAACGCGCTTGCTTCGGAAGAAGACGTAGCCAGTGCGGAGATGAACGAGGTCTGCATTCTGCTTGTCGACGACGACACGGAGTTGTGCGCCTCGTTGCGCCGGCTTCTCCGCATGGAAGGTTTTGAGGTGGACGCGGTGCATACCGCTCCGGAAGGCGATCAGCTTGGCACGGAGGGGAACTTTGCGCTGATCGTGCTGGACGTGATGCTTCCGGGCGGCGATGGCCGCATGGTCCTCAGGAAGATTCGCGCGATTTCAGACGTCCCCGTGATCATGCTGACCGCGCGCGGCGACGAAACCGATCGTATCGCAGGGCTCGAGGCCGGCGCGGACGACTATCTGCCCAAGCCATTCAGCGCGCGCGAACTAGTAGCGCGCATTCGCGCGGTCCTGAAGCGACGGCTTCCGCAACCGCCCCAGCCGCAGGTCATTGCCATCGGCGATATCGAGATTCATCCGCTCACTCGCCAGGTTCTGCAGGAGGGCGCTGAAGTATCGCTGACCGGCGCCGAGTTCGACATCTTGCTGCTCCTCGTGAAGTCTGCCGGCAAGGTCGTTTCACGGGATGAGATCGCCGAGATCTGCCTTGGCCGCCCCGTCGCCCCCTTTGATCGTAGCGTGGACAATCACGTAAGCAACCTGCGCAAGAAGTTGGGGATGCTTTGCCACGGAGCGGAGCGAATTAGCAGCCTGCGTGGCGCAGGGTACATCTACACAGGGCGCGCCGAGACCCCATGAGGATATTTAGAACGCTCTATCCAAAGATCTTCGGCTGGTTCTGGCTCACTTTGACTGTGAGTTCGCTGCTGATCCTCATGGCCACGGTGTTCACTGGAACGCAGCCACTTGGGCGGCGCTGGCTGCGCCTGACCCAAGACATGTATGCCCACACAGCGATCGATTTCTACACGTCTGGCGGCAAGCCCGCGCTTGAGCGCTACGTTCAAACGCTAAACCGATCCTCGGGCATCGATTCCGCACTTCTGGACGGCGAACTGCGCGACGTTCTGGGCGGCGCTCCGCCTCCCGATGTGAATCGCGCTCTGCGGCGTAGCGCAGAGAGCGGCGAGTCGACTTTTCAGCTGGGTCGGGTCTGGACCGCGGCGACGCCGGTTCGGTATGGCGGACAGCAGTTCTACTTTGTCATGGAAGTACACCCGCTGGGGAGATTCATCGATGGCACCTTCTTCTGGCCGCTGCTGGGGCGACTCCTACTGGCGCTTCTGATAGCCGGAGCTTTCTGCGCCATTCTCACGCGGCATATCGTGTCGCCGGTGCGCGCGCTTCAGGCGGCATCGCAGCGGCTGGCCGCGGGGGATCTGAACAGCCGTGTACTGCCCACGATTGCGCCCCGGGAGGACGAGCTTGCCGACACCGCGAGAGCCTTTGATCAAATGGCCGATCGCATTCAGCTTCTCGTGCAGAAGCGCCAGGCACTGCTCGCGGATATCTCTCATGAACTCCGATCTCCGCTCACGCGGCTCTCGGTTTCTCTGGAACTGATGCGCAGAGGCGAGACGGATGTGCTGGAGAAGATGCAGGCGGATCTCGATCGAATGAACGTCATGATCGGCGATATTCTTCTGTTGACGCGACTTGAGCTTCAACCGCCGCAGTCTGCATCGGCTGATGTGGATCTGGCGACGATGCTGGAGCAGATCGCCCAAGATGCCGAGTTCGAAACGCAGCACGAGAACAAGCGCGTGATGGTGAGCGTACTAGCTCCCTGTTCGATTCGCGGGAACGCCAACCTGCTGCGCAGCTGCATCGAGAATATCGTGCGCAATGCCGTGCATTACACGGCACCGCATACTTCGGTGGAGATCACGGCGGGTTCCGCGCGAGACGCCTCCGGAGCTTTGCGATTTGGGATTCTCGTAAGGGATCACGGTCCCGGCGTGCCTGAGCAATCTCTGCCCTTTCTCTTTGATCCCTTTTATCGGGTTTCAGAATCGCGAGACCTTCGCGAAGGCGGAACAGGTCTAGGACTTTCAATCTCGCAGCGGATCGTCGAACTGCATCGCGGCAGCATCCGCGCCTCGAATCGCGCCGATGGCGCCGGTCTCGAATTGCGAGTTTTGCTGCCATTCGCATAGATCGCCACGTTCTACACTTCCTTACAATTTGACGCGCCACAATTAGTCCCAGCCGGAGTTCAATAAGAATGTCGGCACCGCATCGCAGCGGCCGAGAGATCAACCACCAGGAGAACATTTATGCAATCCAAAGCATCCGCACTCGCCGTGGTTACTCACGCCGCCGTCGGATGCCGAGTGACATTCCATCGAAGAATGCGCCGTCGGTCGTGAGCAATCACGAAGAAGCCATACAACACGCCGAAAGTGAGAGTTGGCACGGTGAAGAAATCCATCGCTGCAATCGCCTCACGATGGTTGCTCAGGAACGCAACCCAACGCTTGGCTGGCTCGGTATCTTTGGGAGCCTTCCGCATCCACCGAAGCACAGTGCGTTCCGAAATGTCGAAGCCCAGCATCCTGAGCTCCCCATGAATCCGAGGCGCGCCCCAAGTGCGGTTCTCGGCGACCATGCGGAAGATATGTTCTCGCAGTGCCTTGCTCGTCGGCTTCCTCCCAACGACGGGGTGTTTGCGCGAAAGCCATTTCCAGTACTGCTCAAATCCGGCTCGATGCCAACGCACCGCGGTCTCTGGCCGAACTAGAACCAAAGTCCGCCGCCACGCCGGCCACAGCTTCCGCAAAGCGACCCAAAACAATCGGTCGGATTGGGCCAATCGCGGTTGAGCATTGCGACGAGCCAAGACCGCGAGCTGCTGCCTCAATGCTAGATTTTCCAAAAGGAGGTCACGGCGAGATCGAAAAGCGCGAGCGAAGAGAAAAAACAACAGCCTGAGGGCGCACAACATGCCTCGCTTATATCATAGAAACCACAACCGGATTGGTGCGGATGGTATCTTGGCGAGGGACAACTACAAAGCCAATCCCGCGACCTGCGAAATCGTGCTCAGAATCGGCGAGATCGGGATAGTATCCGTCTCCTTGTGCGACAGCTGCACGGGGCCCAAACCTACGACGTTCTTCTCGTGGGTAAAAATGATTCCTCCAACGGCAAAACCAACAACCGCGATCACGATGAGAAGAATTCCGACGACCGTAGCGGCCTTCATATTTGCCTCTTTCTATTGAGATGCGATTTATCGCCAGGATCTAACGCCGGGAGGAACTATTCTGCATCTCACTCTCCGGGACCGATCGAGATCGCTTCAGCTCTACCGTACTTGTTTTTAGCTTTGTCCAGCGGTCTACATCCAACAGAACCAGGAAAGCAGGACTCAAGTGGCATTAAAAAATGTGTTAGTCGATGAACTCCGGGACATGTATAGCGCGGAGAATCAGCTCGTCAAAGCGCTCCCAAAACTCGCCAAAGGCGCAAAAAACGCCCAGCTAAAAGCCCTCTTTACAGCTCACCTCGAAGAAACCAAAGGACAGGTGCTCCGCCTTAAACAGGTCTTCGAAATCCTCGAAGAGAAGCCGACCGGAGAGCACTGCAACGGTATGGAAGGCGTTATAGAAGAGGGTGCGGATGCTCTCGAGAAGGACGAAGAGGGAGCATCGTTCGATTCAGGCATCGTCGGAGCCGCGCTCAGAACGGAACACTACGAGATTGCTGGCTACACGGCCGCGATTGCAATGTCCGGCACGCTTGGCCTGAAAGATGTTTCTGCGCTTCTCACTCAGAACCTGAATGAGGAGCAGCAAGCGGCGGACAAAATTCTTGCCGCCGCGAAGCCCATCCTTCAGGAGTCCGCCAGGCAACCGGAAGAAGAAGACAAGAAACCCAAAACGGAGAAAGAAAAATACTCCGCGCAAAAGAGCCGCGAGGACGAGAAGAAAGCCGCTCCAGGCGTCGCAGGCCATAAGTCCGCGAGATAAAAAAGCCAACGCCGGGCGGCAATGAATGGCGGCCCGATGTTGGCCGCCACTCTATTTTGTTCTGAGAATGCCCATTTTGCTTTGAGAAAGTAGGGAGCCATGAGTCAACTAGGAACGTCACCGATACCTGTTCGCAGTCTGCGCGGGCTGGATATTCCTGAGGCAAATTCATCCGGAGTATCGTGGCCGGCCGTGTTCGGCGGGGCCTTCGTGACCGCCGCACTTTTCCTGATCCTGCTCTCTCTGGGAGCGGGACTTGGCCTTTCATCCACCTCCATCTGGTCAAACACGGGCGGCTCCGTCCCAAGGATTGGGACCGCCTCGATCCTATGGTTGATCTTTGCGGAATTGGTTTGTTCCGCGATGGGCGGCTATCTGGCCGGCCGCTTGAGAACCAAATGGACGTCCATCCACGGCGACGAAGTCTATTTCAGGGATACGGCGCACGGATTCCTCTCGTGGTCCGTTGCCCTCGTCGTCACTGCTGCATTTCTCGGATCTGCGGCGACAGTCATGGTCGGCTCGTCAGCAACGCCTGAAGCAACAGCCAACAAGGCAAATCCTAACGCCTATTTCGTTGACTCTCTGCTTCGTCCCAATTTGTCCCAGCCACCGGCAACGGATTCAGTCCGCCAGGAGGTTGCCACCATTTTTGCCGTTTCCATGAAACAGGGCGGCCTTTCCGACGACGACAAGTCCTACCTCGGGCAACTCGTCAGCGCCAGAACTGGGCTGGATCGGGACTCCGCCGACAAACGTGTGTCTTATATCTACTCGAACGCTCTCCAGGCAGCCGACGCCGCTCGCAAGGATCTAGCTCATACGCTTCTCTGGGTCTCCATCGCTCTTTTGATTGGTGCATTTTCCGCCAGCTTGGCCGGCACCATTGGCGGGCGGCAAAGAGATAACGTCGTGATCATCTGATCGCCCGCTGTTGATACGGCCGGCCATCCCAAAGGAGATATCCAATGCGTTCCATTCTGCTGTTGCTTCTCGGTGTTCCAATTCCCATCGTGATCCTCATAGCTCTCCTCAGTCATTGATCAGAAGGAACGTCCGACAGGGGCTTAACCACGGGAATCGATGTTTGCTGCGTCGCGCTAGAGCGAGGTCGTTGGCGCATGGTGAGGGTGTCAAAGCCTGATGTGGCTGGTCCGCACCAATTGCCTGCGCCGCACCTCAGGCGCGGAGCGAATCGCGATAGAAAAGAGATTCGGATGACCTTCCCCGAGCTTGTAAGACCGGACATTCAGACTGGGAAAAATGGCGCATCTCGTGCGTGGCTGGAGCGGCCCAATCTGGGCCCGACCATGCATGCGAGTCAGTCAGTGCTGAACCCGCGGTAGAACCGAACATCAATGGATTTCTGGACGGAG
This sequence comes from uncultured Acidobacteriaceae bacterium, assembly GCA_963725115.1. GTDB lineage: Bacteria > Acidobacteriota > Terriglobia > Terriglobales > Acidobacteriaceae > Telmatobacter. The sequence goes on from CAVRXG010000001.1 coordinate 198,913, forward strand.
CCTTACCTACCGTCCCTTTCCATCCAGTTTGCGAGTCGGCTGGATTTGCATCAAAACATCCGAAGGGTCCTGGAAGCAAATTGGACTCCTGAAACGACGCTTGATCAGCCGGAGTGAATTGTGAGGCTGAGGCTTCTTAAATCACCGAATGACGCACGTTCGAGAAATGAGAAACCACGGTGGATAACCGCCGCTTCAAGGTTCTGATAACCGATGACGAGCGAACCATCGCCGATACGTTAGCTCAGATTCTTTCGGGAGTGGCTACGAGACGCGCGCGGCCTACTCCGCAGAGCAGGTCATCGAGATTGTTGCTGAATGGCTGCCCGATTTGGCAATCATCGATGTTCTGCTTCCCCAGATGAACGGCATCGACCTTGCGATTATTTTGACAACACACTGCCCGGCGTGTCGGCTTTTACTCTTCTCCGGCTAGTCGGTTACTGTCGATCTCGTAGCCGAGGCGGCGACAAAGAAATATAAGTTCGATATTCTGACGAAGCCAATACATCCGACTGAGATCCTTCAAGCCGTCCGAAAGCTCTTGGCCAAGTAATCGAACTAATAGAGGAAGCTGCAGTTTCTGAAGGGTCCAACCGATCGAAGCCGATCAGCTTCTCCCGCATCGAGAGAAACGATAGTTGCATTGGTTTTGTTCAGATTGGGTCAGATAACTCTCTTATAGGCATCCCCGACTTTCTGGGCCACCGATTTGACCGCAGACGTCGCTGAGTTACCTTGCATCCAGCACGTGTGTGAGCGCCGATTTCCTTCGCGCTCCACTATTCTCCACGGGGACGGCATCAATGCCGCCACCGAAAATCGCGTGATTTTCTTCGAGCCGGTCAATCGTCGAATTTAACTCTGCGACAACCGCATCCCTTTCCTCCGAAAAGACGATCAATTCGAGATCGATTTTTTGATACTGCATACATTTTCCCTTTCCACGATTCTAAGAGCGGGGGAAGCAGGCCTATTTGAATTGCTGGAGTTTGGCGTTCTCATCTGACAGGAAGGCCGCTTTCGCCGACGAATCGAGAGCGGAATCGCCAGGTGTAAGAGCAATCGCCCGTTCAATCGCGCTTTTCGCACTTTCCCTGTCCCCCGCGGCGACAAAGCCATCGGCTAAACTATCTTGCGCGTTCGCGCTTTGAGGGTGTGCCCACGCATTCAATTGGAACACCGCAAGAGCGTTCTTTGTCCGCTGTTGTCCGATCAGATTGTAGCCCCACGTGTTAAACCGATCCACGTCTATGCACGACGCTAATGCATCTTTTCCGCAACCGACAATGAAAGCCGCCTTCGCTGTATCAAGGCCTTTGTTGTTGGTTGCGAGCGCCGCAGCCTCCAACGGTGAAGGAGGGGGTGGAACAGCGCTCTCATGTCGGAAGGTGATCCCGCTCCCCTTCTGCATCTCGCGCTCAGCATCGGCGACTGCCGTGGAATCCAACTTCAAGTCCGCATCGAGTGTGGAGAGCACGATCCTGCATACGGCCTGATAGCCAGCGCTGCCAGTCTCACGATTCCAGCCGTTGAGTGGATAACCTGTGGGGGGCAGTGTGTGGAAGTAAGCTCCAATCATGGCAAACGAAGTAAAGTCGCTATGATGCATCTTGTCGATGGTGATGAATGTCCGGTCGGCATGACGGAACGACTCGACCGCACTGAAGTCCAGTGGTTCATCGCCTTGCGCACCCTTGGCTCGCCGCAGATCGAGAAAAGCAGCCCGCAGTTTTCCGGGTTCATAAGCGTAGGAACTGGTCAGCGCTGAAGAAAGACCCTCAAAGCCATAGGTCCCGTCTAGTCCTATGACGGTCGAGACGTCTGAATTGCGCATACCCAGGATCACCGCTTCGATGGCGCCCACGCTGTGTCCTATGACCGCGAGGCGCGTTCTATCTACGTTCGGCTCATCTTGAAGCACAGACCATGCAAACTCCATGTCTCGGACCGAGGCTTCAAGATCCTGCGAAGCGCGCGACTGAAGCGTCTCCTCATCCGATGGACCAATCAATGAGATGCTGGCAACGATATAGCCATGGCTTGCAAGATACTCGGCCATGATGGCATTCGAGTTGATGGGAGCATTCAGACCGCCGAAGTAAAGCACTACGGGAAAGCGATCCGTGGCTGGCGGGGCATCCTGATACGCATTCATTCTTAACGCCTGCAACGCAGAGATGTCGCTGCGCGAGACAGAGCCTGCGGCGTCGTCGCGGCTACGCTGCTTCATGATGCTATTGAGTTCGGTGAACCTTTCCGGTGCGCCCTGATCCACATAGTCAGCAAAGGTCATCCTCCGGTTCGATGGACCTGCGTTCGCCGGATACCAGACATTGATCTGAACGGGCCGACCGTCCACATCGGGAGAAAATGCACCGTTGTAGCTTCGAGTTGATTTCCACGTACGCGAGTCGTCGTATCGGAAGACGCTCTTAAATCCGGTGCTGTAGGTTCCGGGCTGTAAAGTACCCCATAAAGAAAAGTCCGCCGCGGTCGAGGACCCGCCAGCTTGCATCGAAGCCTGACCAGGCGCGGAGGCTGTTATGGCAGCAGGCACAGTGCGACATAGGCCCAACGGGATCCGGTCGGCATTAAGACGCATACGAGGGCGAAGGTCCGATGGTTCCTTACCATCGTAGTTTCATCTACTCCCCTCAATTCGGACAGAACCCGAAATTAGGTTAAAGTCAGTATTGGTCAGGATCCGAGCGAATCCCCAATGTGTGGCCCGGGTCGGCTCAATGAGCGGTTTGGCCTAAATGCAACAATTGACGAGGCGACGTGAGGCGGAGCAACGGTCGCAACTAGGGCTTTAACGTGCTACGATGACAACCGGAAACGGGCAAGATCAATCCTTTACAATTCTGTGCATTCGGAGGTCAAGGATGAGCAAGTTCGAAAACATTACGGAGACAGTCGGCAATACGCCAGTCGTAAGGATCAACCGGCTGGCACCCCCGGACGTGAGCCTGTATGTGAAGGTGGAGGCGTTTAACCCGTTGGGGTCGGTCAAGGATCGGCTCGCCTTGGGAGTAATTGAAGAGGCGGAGCGGACCGGAAAGCTGAAGCCGGGGCAGACCGTGGTCGAGGCTACCAGCGGGAATACCGGCATCGGGCTTGCCATGGTGTGCGCGGCGAAGGGTTACCCGCTTGTGGTAACCATGGCGGAGCCCTTCAGCATCGAGCGGCGCAAGCTGATGCGGTTCTTAGGAGCCAAGGTGATCATCACGCCGGCGGCTGCGCGGGCGGTGGGAATGGTAAAGAAAACCATTGAACTGGCCGAGAAACACGGATGGTATTACACGCGGCAGTTTGAAAACGAAGCTAATGCCGACATGCACTCGCGCACTACGGCGCAGGAGATCCTGCGGGATTTCAAGGGTGACCGGCTGGATTACTGGGTGACGGGATTCGGCACCGGGGGCACGCTGAAGGGGGTGGCGCGCGTGCTGGCAAAAGAGCGGCCGGAGACGAAGATTGTGGTTTGCGAGCCGGATGATGCGCCGATGCTTTCGAGCGGGATCGAGCAGGAGCGTAATGTGGACGGATCGGCGAGCGCACCGCACCCCAGTTGGAAGTCGCATCCGATGCAGGGCTGGAGCCCGGATTTCGTGGCAAAGCTCACCGGAGATGCGGTGTCATCGAAGGTGATCAGTCAGGTTCTGCGGATCACAAACGCGGATGCCATGCGCTGTAGCAAGGAACTCGCGAAGAAAGAGGGCATTTTTGTCGGCATCACGTCTGGGGGCACCTTCGCGGGAGCGCTGCAGGTGGCGGGGCAGGCGCCGAAGGGTGCGACCATTCTCTGCATGCTGCCGGATACGGGCGAACGCTACCTGAGCACTCCACTGTTTGCGGATGTATCGTCGGACATGAATGAGGAGGAATGGGAGATTGCGCGTTCCACGCCGGGATGCATTCTCGAACAAACGAAGTAGTCTCGAAAATCGAAGCTGCCGCCCGGGTACGCCCAAGCGCCGGAACTGTAGCTGCCGGTCGTCGCGCGCACCAAATTCGGATGCGCGAAGGAGAATGACATGCACTCGCGCTCAGACGAGGCATTGGGCAGTAGCCGCGATCCACAACATTCCGAGGAGATGTGCGGCGGCAGTTCTAAGCGAATGTATTGTCGAAAACTGTCATACATGACTCTCTCGAACAATCGCTATCGTTCTTGCAAATGCCCTGTTTTCCAGAGATGGTTCTTCATATACGCATTACCGCCAATGTACACCTCGAACTTCATGAACTCGGCTTTCGTCTCACCGCTTATCTCCATAGGTGATCCCGAGGGGGCGACGCGCATGCTTGAAATCACAGCCACGTCCAATGGCAAAATGCTTTGCAGGGAGCGGAAAATGGGGCTCATCGAGATTGGCCAGGTTCACGTCCTCTAAGTTCGGAGCGGCGCACCTTGACCAGATCATATACCCGCTCAATAAATTCTGGCGGTGACAAGAAATGTTCCAGATTTAGAACGTTTGTCCCAGCCTCCTTAGAAAGGGCAATTATTTGACGACGTTGGGCATCGGTAGCGGTATAGCAGCAGACAGCGACGTCATAGTCACCACCGGAGTTCCCAATTCGAAGTTTGAATTCTTCCATGTCAACCGCGATGTCGGCGGTCATCCCCGTACTTCTTAAGACCATTGCGCGACTCGCAAGCAGCCTCGCCTCATTTCCGAAGAGGATAAGACGTCCGGGAATTGGAGATTCGATTGGCATTATCGTTCGGATCCTGCGAAGTGATCAGTCGATTGGTCGAAACTCAAGAAAATAAGACATGTCCGCGACAACGTCTTTTGCGTTCGCAGCATCATTGTTTGCATGGTGGAGCTTCAACCTCATCGCGTGCGGTCCGCCGAGCTATTTAGGAATGGCATCATTGTCACTTTCGCCGACGGAAAATCAGCTCTATTCCCCGCCGACTTGCTTTATGCGTCATTGCCCGAAGCCCAGGAACTCGGCGAAAACGAGGAGGAGGAGGAAACGAACAGTTAACGAGTCCGGCCAGCTGACGGTCCTCGGCAATAGAGGTTTGCATACAGGTGTTTAATGATTGCGTAACAATCACAAGCCGCTCCCTTAAGGCCCTCGCGATTTATGATGTGGACAATTCCCCTGCTATACCTGATGAAGCCGCGGTCCTGGAGATCTCTCGCGATGACCGTCACCGTTGTTCTTTGCGAAGCAATCATTTCTGCCAGGTATTGATGGGTGAACTTAAGGTCTGAGCTGCCCGTGCGGTCTTGGGCAGTTAACAACCAGCGAATCAGCCTCTGTTCCGACCCGTGCAGTCGATTGCACCCTGCGATCTGTCCGACCATGATTGCTTGTTGCTGGACGAACTCCAAAATTCGCGAGTGGATCTCGGGAGAATTTGCGAACGCTTCTTGCAGGTCCGAATACAAAATTCTGAGTGCAGATCCCGAAAGTTGCATCATGCAGCGGGCTGACATCGGCGCGGGGCCTAACAAGTGCAATCCTCCAACGACACCCTCGTGTCCAATGAAGCCGACTTCCACTGATTCTCCGTTGGACATCGGGGTGACCATGGATGCCAGTCCGAGAGTTAGGAAGTACGCATAACGTGGAGGGACCTCTTCTTCGTACAGTACGGTGTGAAGCGGAAGATCGATCTGGGTTGACCTGGAGACGAGCCAGCCGTAATTCTCCTGCGAAAGAGACGATAGGAAAAAATTTGAACTCTGATCGGCCATGTTGTGTTTTCGCGCACACCCCTCTTTGACAGAGCGTCGCGGCAAAATGGCGCTCCTTTAGATCAGCAACCAAACTTGAGAATCACATCGTATCCCCAGCCGGGCTGCCATCTGTGTCTAAAAAACAACATAAGCCGCCCAGAAGGGCATATTTAGGAGTTGTGTCTTGCCAAAACTCTATCCGCGCGGGAAACTGCACAAATGTCATGATTAGGTAGGAGCGGCTTCCGATTGAGAGCTAAGACGTGAAGAGGCCGGAGAGATGCCGAGACGCACGATTTTGAGAAAAACTACCGGTCGGCCGCCATAAGGCACCGGATTATTCCGATCGTTGGAGAGATCATATAAGGCTCAAGCAGAAAGTTGGTAGGGATGATGCAATCCGCCGAGTCTCGGCGTTGCCAAGACTCGGCGGGATCTGCACCGGCTCACTTCTCTAACGCGTCCGGCAGGCGTTTCCTTCTCCAATCCGAGGTGCGTCCAGTCATCATGGTAATAGCGACCGTACTCCGTTACGAGTCGTTTCATATGCCGTTCGTTCAAACCAATCGCATGGTTGAATGGATCGCGACGGCAAGACTCGACGAACCGTTCGGTGACCCCGTTCGGCCGAGGGCTTCGAATGGCAATTCGGATTGGTCTCACTCCAGGGTTCTTTGCGGTCTCTAAAACATACCCTTGAAGGTGTGTTCGCGATCAAAGATCAAATACGTCAGCGCCGACTCGTCAGGAAAAACTTCGCGGAGTTGCTGAGATACCCGGCTGACTCCGTATCTGGGTGGACTTTGCGCATTCACCGAAGCACGGTTCGCTCGGAAATGTCGAAACCGAGCATCCTGAGTTCGCCATGAATTCGCGGTGCTCCCCAGCGTGCGATTCTCTGCAACCAGGCGGAAGATATTCCCGCAGTGCCTTGCTCGCCGGCTTCCTTGCAACTACGGGATGTTTCCGTGAAAGCCGCTTCCAGTACAGCTCAAATCCGGCTCGATGCCAACGCACCACGGTCTCTGGCTGGACCAGGACCAAGGACTCACGCCATCGCGGGCCCGCCAAGATCGTATAGCTTGTCGATGCGTTGCAGCTTCCGCGGTAGGCGGTAGCGCCGACTGCTATTCCGCCCGTACCGTGGGGTTGTTGGAGCACGACCCGAGTCCCTTTTGCCAAACAAACTGCGAGACAAAGCAGCATTCACCAGGTTTCTCCCGTAGAGATCAGTCAAAGACAAACTTCTTTCGTCGCTGGACTACCGATTGGCGGCGGTTTCGAATGCTGTCGCAGCCTCAAGATCTGGCACCGTAATCCCAATGTGATCGATCCCCGCAACATACCCACCTCATCGCTACAATTTCCGCTCGTAAGGCGGTCACTCACCCGACTCGACGGCACCGTATCGTTCGTTGTTCCGCAAAGCAATCACTTGCAAGCATCGTTACCGGCATGGGGAATGCCGATAAACGTGATCGTTTCAGGCAGCATCGTAAAGGCTCCGGCACGACCAGAAGTGCCTTTGAACGACGGCATTGCGTCGTTCGCTCCCGGTTAAGGTTTAAGCGTTACCCCGTTGAGCCGGAGCCGGCCGCTTTGAAGAGGCTCCTCAGACAACGCGTATATTTCTGAGCCTCCCGGCAAGGAGAGGATTTGGGACGCCTTCCGATCTGCGTTGATTGCGAAGATGGCGACACCGCCGGGTACACCGCGCAGACAATGTGCATAGAGATGCAGGTTCTCTGAGGAACATTTCTCGGGCTGCAACACCGTGGTTCCCATCAACCGGCGCCAAAGTACGGCTGCCCAGTAATTCGGGCGTGATTCGAAGTCGCCTTCATGCAAGAGGCCGTAGTCGCTGGAATCAAGGGTGTTGTGAATCACAACCTTCACCCCATCGTGACTCAAGATTTTGTTCATCGATTCTTCCCATCTGGCAGAAACACCGAGAAGACCGTCCAACTCCGACCGGGAATCGTGCTGCTCTTGACGCGTATCGATCCATGGTGTCTCTGCACGATGTTCGTGCAGACCCAAAGTCCCAAGCCCGTGCCCACATCCTTCTTGGTAGTGAAAAACGGCTCGAAAAGCTTTGACCGGGCAAATGGCGGAATTCCCCGCCCTGAATCGGCGATAGTTATTCGTATTCCATTCGGATTGTCTCCGTTCGATCTGTTTGCACCGACTCGAATTCGAATCAGACCGGCGGAATCAACAGCATCGATGCTGTTGTTTAGAAGATTTGCGATGACCTGTCGGATTTCACCTGCTACTGCATAAATTTCCGGATCCTGCCGAATTTCGGACCGGATTTCGATCTCCTTGTTCCGGAAACGCATACTTAGCAGAGAGATGATCGAATTCAGCATCTCTCCGACTCGTACCGCGCTCGGAGCGACTGTTTCACGATAAAAGCCAAGAGTTTGCTTCGTTATAAGCGAAATGCGATTCAATTCCTCCTCGATTGTATTTAAATATTGCCGCACGTCGTCGCGAGCGGCGCTGGCCTTGGCGAGATAGACTAGATTCGTCACTGCCTCGAGAGGATTGTTAATCTCGTGAGCGACCGTCGCGGCCATTCGGCCAACAGAGGCAAGCCTCTCAGTCATTCGCAAGGCTTGTTCGGTTTTCTTTTGCTGAGTAATGTCGCGCGCGGTCTTCGCTGCTCCGATTACTTTGCCGGCATCGTCCTTTACCGGAGAGACGGTCAGGGATACGTCGATTCGTTCGCCGCTCTTAGTCAGGCGAATTGTCTCAAAGTGTTCGATTCGTTCCCCGCGCCCAATAGTCTCCAGAATCCTCTGCTCATCCCCATGGAGTTCCGGCGGAATGATTGTGGTAATGGGCCGTCCAATGATCTCGTTAGCCGGGTAGCCAAACATCCGCTCCGCGCCCGCATTCCAACTCATCACAATTCCGTTCAGGTCTTTGCCGACGATCGCGTCATCCGATGATTCGACGATCGCGGCCAAGCGCCGCTGGGCTTCCTCGGCGGCTTTACGCTCCGTGATATCGAGGGTCACCGCCAATTGCACGCAGGGTCCATCGTTAGTTTGAAGCGGAGCGGCATGGGTTTCCATATGCCGTCGCTTACCCTTCAATCCAACAATGTCAAATTCCAATGATCCTCGTTCGCCGCCGCAGACCCGCTCATTGAATTCCCGATATCGCTTACGATCCTCCGGCGCGATGAGGTCATAGACGCACTTGTCAACGACCGCCTCGCGGGAACTGGCTTCCACCATGCTCAAGCCGACCGAGTTCATGTGGAGCAAAGTGCCATCGGCGGAAACCAGCTTGACACACTCCGGCGTTGTTTCAACGATGGCACGGAACCGTTTTTCGCTTTCTTCCGCCCGCGTCCGCTGCTTCTGACTCGTCTCAAAGAGGCGCGCATTGTCAATGGCAATAGAAGCGTGTCTGGCGATGCCCTCCACGAGTCGTTCAGCCCGTTCGGTGAACACGCCCACCCCGGAATGACCGAAGAGAAGTCCCCCGATCACTTCGCCTAAACGTGAGATCACCGGCACGGCAAGATAACTCCGCACCGGTAAGTGACCTGCGGGTATGCCCTGGTGGGGATCGTTCTTGCCGTACCGCGGATCTTGCCGGATATCGGCCACCCGCACGGTTCGTTCGCCTCGAAACGTCGGCGCAAATACCTCGGTATTTCGCGGCTTGGGAAAGCTTTTGAACGCCTCCTCGGATGCCCCAGAGAGAGCATAGAGGAGATAATTCTCGCCGGCCTCATCCGTCTCGTTATAGAAGAATGCCCCAAATTCGGCTTGGCTCAGTTCCCGGCCTGCATCGGTGACCGTTTGTACGAGTTTCTTGAGGTCGAGTTCAGAAGCCAGGGTTGCGCCCACGCGGTGGAGGATACGCAGTTCCTCTTCGCTCTCGCGCAACGCGATCAAAGCAGTCTTGCGCTCCGTGATGTCCTGAATGGTGATGAGCGTTATCTGTCCGGCCTGACTGCCCCGGTGCAAACGGCGAGCGTTCAGCAATAATGTGCGGCGTCCGGCAGCTAATTTCTGATCACACTCTAAAGAGCCCAGGTAGTCACCCGACGCTGAACTCCCATCGATCAGTGAGCGGAGTTTGGGAATATCCCAATCCCCGCTCCCTAATTGGTTCAAGGCTGCCGCTTGCGACCGTTCACGCGAGGTTTGAAATAGTGCGTAAAAGGCCTGATTGGCCCCTTGGATTCTAAGGTCCGCGTCGACTATCACCAGGGCATCGCCTATGGTGTTGATTACCGCTTTGGTGTACTCGCGTTCCTCTATGGCCCGTTCCAGGCTTTCGCGAAAAGCAGTCACGTTGGTAAGCGTGAGCACAGCGCCGTTGATGTTCTGGTTCGCTCTGTAACAGCCGATGTTCAGAGAGAACCACGATCCGGCGCCGTCCCCGATCTCCACTCGGAGTGAGGACCCACTGGCAATGACATGTTCGCAAAGACCCGAAAGGTTCTTAACTGCCGCGAACATTTGAATTGACCGCAACTCCCTGCCGTGATCCGAACTCGTTAGGGCCAATACCTTTGCCGCCGCCGGGTTGAAGCTGGCAAGTGTCAAGTCGCGGTCAACGACAAGAACAGGAAGCTCGATACAGTCAATGAGCTCCATTCCAATCGAGTTGGGCGCCTCATGCGCGTCTATCATTGTTTTCGGTCCTGGACTGGTGTTCGAAGAGCGATCTCTCCGCTGATTCATTAGTCAGCGAGGCGATACAACGCGCCACTCCGCTGGAGCACGGCATCGGCAACATCCGGGACCACCTGACGCAATGCGAACAGCAATGCCTGAGATGATGGCATTTTGAACGGTGGCGCATAGCCCTCAAGAAGCTTGTTTTCAAGAACACTTGCCTCCACAGTCCCGACCACGTCGCGAAGCGCATCGGCCACGGCATGTTCGAGCCGGACGTAATCTTCGACCGGAATCAGGTGCGAGTGATTCTCCCCGAGCCTCGGCAACATGCGGGTCTGTACTTCTCCGTCGAAGTTATCCATCAGGAAGGAGCAGAAGATCGCTATCTCCTGCTCGTGCGCAAGTTGATCGAATAGATCCTCAAGAGCCATGCTGGCAGTTACATTGCCGCGTTCCCAAAGAACATTCACCATCTCGCCCCACCAGCGAACTTTCGGATAGCGGTTCCGTCCACGCGCGCGCGCTACTGCTTCGCCAGCCAGGCCCAGGAATACGGGTGCATCCGGCATCTTTTCGCCCATGAACCGAGGCAGGAGTTCGTCAGCGTCGACCACTGTCAACTGACCTTGGTCCTGCGCCGCCTTGATATCCACGCCTTCAGCTTCGAGACGAGGACAGAAAGCTTCCCAGTGAGCTGCCGTCGGGACGAGAATCACGCCTTCCCCATGCGCCAATGCGGCGGCCGCGAACCGGCAGACGGCTCGATTGAGAAACTGCTCATCCTGGTAAAGCTGAACAATATGATCTTTTGGCCCCGCATCGTGAAGCAGACTCCCCCATGGTTCGAAACCATCTGTCTTGTGTCCCGCTCCGCAGCAGATATGTGGAACTCTCGACTTGGAACTGTGAGCCTGTTGCGTCGAGTCATTTTCAAAAGAATTCATGGTCGAATCCTCCCCCTATTGTTTGTAACTGCTCGGTCTGCATTGAATGGTGCTGGAGGGCCCAGGTAACTCGTCGCGTAACGCGGTTTTCCGGCGTACTCGCCGCAATTTACCTTACACCGCCGATACGAGGTCACGGTGCATCCCGGAACGTCGAGATTGCCAAGAATGCAGTTCTCGGGCGTTAGCATGAAAAACCGAGATTAGAAACCGGGTCAGGGTCAGCGGAATTGGATGCCTATTTGATACCTCCAGTTGTCTCAGGTCAAGGCGGAGCCAGGAATTGGATTGTAATACGTGATCTGGACGCGAGTCGGCTCCCGTCTTCGGAGGCGCGTGTGGGGCCGCGTCGTCCTTTGTCTCTTGCTCGCGAACGTCAATCAACTCTGGGCGCAAGCTCCGTCGCAGACCGATGAGTGCCCATCCCATGCCGCGCAACTTCCCATTATGGAAAACGGCTTGCAGCCCGGTGCGGCTTCCATCAGTCGGGGACAACAAATGCGGGCGGGGATTCCGAGCTCTCTGTGACCAGTTTCGTGAACGTCGACGCGCCCGACAAAGCAAGCAAACTCAATGGAACGGAGACACCGGGTCTCCTGCCTCTAAGCCTGACTGACGCACTTAGCCGCTGAGTCGCACGGCGCCGCGACGGGCACGCACAAGTGCAACCGCGCTAAGCTGCATCTTTTGCATTGAATTCGAGATCGTCAAACCGACGCCATTTGTAAATGGCGATCGATAGGATCCAGCTCGCGGCAAAGAGCGATAATGAAGTAACCGAGAATGCCAAAGTTGTTGTTGAGGGTGCCGATCCAGTTCCATAGTCCACCCGTCAAGTGGAACTCCACTGCCAACAATCCTAGCGCTTCGATGCCACCGACCGCCAAGGCAACCACAACGGAAACCGCTGTAATCGTGATGTTGTAATAGAGCTTGCGGATCGGCTTTACAAAGGCCCAGCCGTAAGCTCCCAGCATCAGGACGTTGTCGGTTGAGTCGACCAGCGACATGCCAGCGGCGAATAGAACGGGGAATACGAGAATCGATGAGATCGAAAGCCCCTTCGAAGCCTCAGCCGCGGAGATTCCCACCAGTCCAAGTTCGGTGGCGGTGTCAAATCCAAGTCCAAACAGAACGCCCAACGGATACATGTGCCAACTTGATCGAATGAGATTGAACATCGGGCGAAACAGTCGGGCAAGTAAGCCGCGGTTTCCGAGCAGGATGTCGAGATCCTCTTCAACATAGGGCTCTCCGCGCCGGACACGCATGAAGCTGCGGTAGACCGAAGTGAGCACAATCAGATTCACGATTGCAATGGCGAAGAGAAACAGCGCCGAAATGAGAACGCCAATCACTCCGCCAATCTCTTTGGCCGCATCGTAGCGATGTTGCAGCCCGACAGCCGTAGCAGCGATTGCAATAGAGCCGACGACGACGATGGTGGAATGTCCGAGCGAGAACATCAGCCCCACGGCGACCGGGCGTTTGCCTTGCTGCATTAGCTTGCGTGTTACATTGTCAATCGCTGCAATATGATCCGCGTCAACTGCGTGGCGCAGTCCAAAGCTATAGGCAAGAAACGCGGTGCCTAAAAGCACCGGGATTCGGTGAAAGGCAACCAACGCCCAGCCCCATGCTGTCAGATTGAACGAGAGAAGCAATGCGTATAAGGCGATTACCTTGCCCTTGGTGCTACCGACGCCATCAATAACCAGAGACCGCAAGAAATTCGGCATTCGATCCCTTAGGAGCATGCAACCATGGAGGTTCAAAGTGAATCAGAACGGTAGCACGTATCTCAGAAGCATGCTACTATCGGCCGGTCTCGGAGTTCCCTTTTGGATCAGAGTAGCACGATTTGCAAATACATGCGAAATAGCTCTGATTAAAGAGTGGTCTCGTTCAGTGGTCGAGAGCCGGGCCGGGTCTATTAACAGCGAGCGCTCAGGAGGCAGACTTGCCAACGTCTGTGCGACCCGCCTCTATTTGCCCTAAATCTCGACTTCTTTGGTCAATTGCGATTCTTTTCGCCACCACCATGCAATCGCTCGCGGCTACTGGAGGAAGCATTTCCGGTACAGTCGTCGACACGTCCGGCGCGGTGATTGCCGGGGCTACCGTGCAGGTTCAAAACACGAACGGTGCTGTAACAAGAACAACGACGCAGTCGGACACGAATGGTTCCTTCATTCTTTCTGGACTCGCGGCAGGTAATTATCGACTCGTCGTATCGAATCCCGGTTTTGAAACCAAGGAAATCCTTGTGACCATAGGGAGCACCGGGCCGCCGGCCCGGCTGCGCATCTCTCTGGTAGTGGGAGCCGTGAGCACCACCGTCAAGGTGCAGGGCCGGGAGGATGAACTTATCGGCGTTGCCGAATCCGGCTCCCAGGGAACGGTGGGCGCAAAGGAAATCCAGGATCGTCCGATTCTTCGTTCGGGAGAAGTTCTGGAGACGGTTCCCGGCCTCATCATCACGCAACACGCCGGCGGCGGCAAGGCCAACCAGTATTTTCTTCGCGGCTTCAATCTCGACCACGGCACAGATATCGCCATTTTCCTCGACGGTATGCCGCTAAACCTGCCATCGCACGCGCACGGCGAGGGCTACTCCGACATGAACATCGTCATCCCGGAGTTTGTGCAACGGGTGAATTTCGAGAAAGGTCCTTATTACGCGAATGTCGGCAATTTCAGCTCGGCTGCAAATGCCGACGTGGAATTTTTCAAGACGCTGCCCGAGAACTTCTTCAAGGTGGAAGGCGGCACGCATACCTATGGGCGGGCCGTTTTCGGCGCATCGCAAAAGCTCGGTTCGGGCAATCTGCTATACGGCGGAGAAGAGTATTACTATGACGGCCCATGGGTGCATCCGGATGCTTATAACAAAATCAACGGCATCCTGACTTACAGCCAGGGCGACGACACCGAGGGCTTCAGCATCACGTCTCACGCCTATCACGGAAAATGGAACTCGAGCGATCAAATCCCCGATGCCGCCCAACCCCTCGTTGGTTTCTTCGGCACACTGAACCCGTCTGACGGTGGGCACAGCCAGCGTTATAGCTTGCAGGGCGAGTGGCATCACCAGGACGAAAATTCCGAGTCGAAGATCATGGCCGCCGTATTTTATTACGATCTCGATTTATTTTCCGATTTCACTTACTACCTGGTGGACTACAGCAAAGAGGACCAGTTCAATCAGCAGGACAGGCGCTGGGTGGGTTATCTCGACGCACACCACACGGTTTTCAGCACATGGCTCGAGCCGCAAGATGTCAAACACGTTCGGCGTACAGTTCCGCAACGATTGGATCAACAACGGCCTATACCGGTCGGAAAATCGCGTGCGCACGACCAAAACCGATTATTCCGCCACCGGTGCCAGTTTCTTCCCCGCCGCCAACAGCGGTCTTCCTAACGCCGGCGTGCTTCCCACCTGCATCTATGCTGACCCCACCTCCACAATCACTCTTTCCGTTACTTTGCCCAATAACCTTGCTTTTGCTAACAACGGCAGCACCACTGCCTCTGTCACTGTTCCCAACACCACCTGCCCCACTTTGCCTGCGACCACATCCCGGGATAACTTTACGGACATGATAGGGAGTGCCTTTTGGGAAAACAAAATCCAGTGGGCGAACAAATTCCGCTCGGTCCTGGCTCTGCGTGGCGACGAGGAAAAATTTATCGTCAGCAGCCTGGCTTACGCGACCAAGATCATTACTTTGGCCAACGGCACCACCACCACAGTGCCCGCTATTGTTACTTTGCCC
Source organism: uncultured Acidobacteriaceae bacterium (assembly GCA_963725115.1). Classification (GTDB taxonomy): domain Bacteria; phylum Acidobacteriota; class Terriglobia; order Terriglobales; family Acidobacteriaceae; genus Telmatobacter. The sequence continues at coordinate 213,990 of CAVRXG010000001.1, forward strand.
GACGGCACCACCGAATCGGTTAATGCGGCCAATTCCGGCACAGCCGTCAAATTCCTGCCCAGCCCCAAAGCAAGTTTGATTTTCGGACCGTGGTCCAACACTGAGTTCTATTTGCAAGGCGGATTCAGTTTTCACTCGAACGACGGGCGAGGCGCAACCCAAGTAGTGGAACCGGTTTCGCCGGACTATCCTTACCCCAATACGATCATGCCGAAGATTTCACCCCTGGTGCAACAAAAAGGCGGGGAAATCGGTGTGCGCACTGCGGCCGTCCCACATCTGCAAAGCACCTTGGAGCTCTGGTATCTCCATAGTAATTCCGAACTGACGCAGGATGGCGACACCGGAGGCACGATTGCTTCAGAACAATCGAGCAACCGCTATGGCCTCGAATGGGCCAACTACTACACGCCAACAGAACAATTGGCTTTTGATTTTGACATTGCGGACTCCAGAGCCCAGTTCACCCAATTAGACCCATTTGATGCGAGGGTATGGATCTCAAATTTACCCTTGACAGCTACTGTCACGACCGCGGCGGAGAGCACCACCACGATTTACAATGCCAGCGGATGCCCTTCCACAGCTCCTTCCACTCCCATACCTGGCTGCGTATATGTAAATTGGCAACAGCTGGGTCCGGGCGGCAGGCTCGTGCCCGAAGCGGTTAAGGTGGTGGTTTCCGCGGGCGCCACACTGCACGATTACAAAGGCTTTTCGTCGAGTTTGCGCCTGCGCTACTTTGGTCCGCGCTATTTGACGTCAGACGGACTTTATCAGTCGAATCAAACGGTGCTGCTCAATGGGGAAATCGGTTATCAATTCGAAAAGAAATGGCACGTTACGGCAGAATTCTTGAATATGCTTAATCGCAAAGATGCCGACATTGACTACGCCTATGTCTACCAAATAACTCCAAATGCAGTAATCACGCCGGCGGCATTCGGACGCGTTACCCATCCCACCGAACCGTTCTTGTTCCGCTTTGCGTTAGGAAGAAACTTTTGACAAATGCCATAGTTGTCGGCTCCCGGCCGCGCTGGGACCGACCGAACCCATTGAAGAAAGAGTGGCTGGCGCGATTACATTCGGCCTATCAATGCCTGTGTGTGGCGCGTTTGAGGCTTGCGCCAGAGTTCGTTAAAACGAGTTTCCCAAGTTCGACACCGCGCAAGGCCAACATGCTGTCGGCAACTGCCTGAATGTCTTTGCCTCGGCCTTTCATGATGATCACTTCGAGGCAGTAGTGATGATCGAGGTGGATATGTGTTGCCGCAAGAACCATCGCGCCTGCAATGTGTTGAACCTCAGTCAGCTTCTGTGTGAGATTCGGGACGTGATGGTCGTAGACGATGGTCAATGTACCGACAACGGGCTTATTCGATTCGACTATTTCCGATAGAAGTTTCTCGCGAATCAGATCCCGAAAAGCCTCGGAGCGATTCGCATAACCGCGTTTGGCGATGAGCCGATCGAATTCCTTCAACAAATTACCTTCGAGCGAAACACCTGTTCTGCTCAACTGTGGCATAGCAATTCTCCATCCCGATTGTAATTCGGCACAAATGCCCACCATCAGAGATCGATACTGCCCGATATCACAGAATGCTCAGGCTTCAGTTGTCACTCGATTGGCGATATCAGCCCGCTGGACTCGCCAAGTTTGGTAGTCGCGACTTTGTCCGAAGGGCTACTTTCACTTGGTGGATGACAAGACGGTCTGGGCGAGATCGAGTCGCAGGCTTTCCACTTTGTCAGACTGCTGCTGGGCTCGCCTGACAAGTTCTTCAAAGTCGTATTCTCGCAGCCGCGAGTCCAGCCCGGAGGCCGCCTGAAGCGCTTTCCAGAGACACAGCTTGCCATTTATTCCGAGCACGAGCAGTTCCAAGGACTCAAACATCTCGAAGTTTGTTGAGCCGGTGTGCCCTAACTTTAGACGAGAGGCTTTTTCAAGTAGCCAGCCGCCGGCCTGTTTTACCACGCTGGGACCTGGCCCAATTTTCTCCGCGATAGAATGAAGGTTTCGATGGTCGGCCTCGATCTCGGGCAATAACGTGTCGGCGAATTCTCTAAATTTTAGGTCATCGTGCTGATCGCGCATAGCTTCGAGAACCTGAATCGCGATCTGGGCGCCACCAAGGTGGTCGTTTAGGTAAGTGACGAGCGGATCCGACATTATGTGCACCTTACTCCACGTAGCGACAAAGTTGGAAGAGCATGATCGCGCGCCAAGTTGCCGATTCCCTGAGATTAGCAGAGTGCCTCATTGAGGCGATTTTGAATCATTCGCGCGCAAGTCCTTCGATCCTGGCGGTTAGACGTGGCTGACCATCGAACCGCTTAATCGCCAATGTCGCTGAAGTCGTCGGCGCGCGCATTTCCTTGTATTCCTTCCAGGCCAGCGTAAATCTTGGGCATCACATTTTGAAATCCCTGCGCGCCCCAAGCTTCCAGCGCATCCAAGTGCGCGGGAACAGTTAGTATGGACGCGATGATAGAGTCGGGGACCGAATGCGCATCCAGCCAGCGACGGCGCCTCCTGGTGGGCGGCATCGTGCAGGGAGTTGGGTTCCGGCCTTACATTTACCGTCTGGCACAGCGATTTGAGCTTACTGGATTCGTCAGAAACACATCGCGGGGCGCACTCGTAGAAATTCAAGGCGCGCGCTGGTCGGTTGAAGCGTTTGTTGAGGCGTTGCCACACGACGGTCCGCCATTGATGCGCGTGGTTTCGCTTGCATCGAGCGAACTGCCCCTGATGCAGGAAGAAACGTTTGCAATTCTGGAAAGTGAGGTCGGCGAAAGCGCGCTGGCTTGGGTACCCGCAGATATCGCAGTGTGCGGGGAGTGCCTCACCGAAATACAAGATTCCGCCAATCGCCGTTACGAGTATCCCTTCACCAATTGCACCAACTGCGGACCCCGATACAGCATTATCTTGGACGTTCCCTACGACCGCGGCCAGACAACGATGGCCGGTTTTATGATGTGCGAACGATGCCGGACCGAATATGAGGACCCGGGAGACCGGCGCTTCCATGCTCAACCGAATGCGTGTCCGGTGTGTGGGCCGCACCTTTGGCTGACTGATAGATACGGCAAGGATATGCCGGCATATGGAACGCGGCCCGTGCTTGAGACCGTGGTCAATCTGCTCCGCACCGGGAGCATTGTCGCCTGGAAGGGCCTGGGTGGATACCAGTTTGTCTGCGACGCGCGAAACGACCGGGCGGTCAAAGAACTTCGTCGGCGCAAGCACCGCAACGAGAAGGCGTTCGCCATCATGGTGCGCGACAGTGCGGTCGCGGAGACTCTATGCGAAGTCTCTGAGCGGGAGCGGGCGCTGCTATCGGGCTGGGAGAAGCCGATTGTTCTACTGCGCAAAAAGCATGATGCCGATATTGCCGCTAGCGTCGCCCCGGATAATCCCTCGCTAGGGGTCATGCTGCCGTATACGCCGATGCACGCTCTGCTGTTTCGCATGTTCGAGGAAAAATATGGTCCCCGCGCACTGTTGGTGATGACCAGCGGCAATCTGAGCGACGAGCCGATTGTGATGCAGGAAGTTGAAGCGCAGGAGAAGCTTCAATCCGTGGCCGACGTTTTCGTGCATCATGACCGGCCAATTTATACCCGAGTGGACGACTCCGTGGTTCGCGTGGTGGAGGGGAGCGAAATGGTTCTGCGTGGCGCGCGCGGCTATACTCCTACGTTGCTACCTGGCATTCCCGGTGAGGCGCAGGTGCTAGCGTGCGGCGCACAGCAGAAGAGTACGCTGTGCCTGACGAAAGATGGCCTGGCGATGATGAGCCAGCATTTCGGCGACCTTGAAAATTATGAGACGCTTGAGTTTTTTCAGCAGACGCTCGAGCGCATGGAACGCCTGTTCCAGGTTGCGCCGCGAGTCATCGCGCACGACTTGCATCCCGGCTATCTGAGTACGCAATTTGCGAAAAAGCTTTCCGCGGAGCGTCATATCGGCGTGCAGCACCACCATGCGCACATCGCCAGCTGCATGGCAGAGCACGGGCTGGAGGGTGCAGTTCTGGGCGTTGCTTGGGATGGAACAGGCTATGGTCTTGACGGCGCAATCTGGGGTGGGGAGTTCTTAATCGCGGAGCGTAGCGGCTTCCAGCGATTTGCACACCTGAGGAACATTCCACTAGCCGGCGGAGATACAGCCGTGCGAGAGCCCTGGCGCGCGGCCCGCAGTTATTTGCTCGATACATTTGACAGCGAGGTGCCGCGAGGAATAGGTTTGCTGAATTCTGTACCGGAGTCTTCGGTACAAATCGTAGACGCGATCCTTCGAAAGCGCATCTATACCATAGATACTTCCTCGTGCGGCCGGTTGTTCGATGCAGTGGCATCGATTATCGGCCTGTATACGGTGGTTTCGTTCGAAGGACAGGCTGCCATGGCGCTGGAAGCGATTGCCGACGGCGCGGACGAAGTGTACGATTTTGCGATCGAGGGGCGAAAGCCCATCCAGGTGGATATGCGCCCTATGGTGCACCAGATCGTGGACAACCTTCAACGGGGGGAGCCCGCAAGCCGAATTTCTGCGCGTTTTCATAACACATTGACTGCGGTAGTCGGCCAAGTATGCGCGCGCATGCGCATGGAAACCGGCCTGAGGCGGGTCTGCCTGAGCGGAGGCTGCTTTCAGAATGTTCGTCTGCTGAGCGGCTGTCTGCGCACGCTGCGCTCCGATGGGTTCGAAGTATTTTTCCAGCAACAGGTTCCCACCAACGACGGAGGCATTGCCCTCGGACAAGCTGCCATCGCCTGCGAACTTTTGCGGATAGGTGCTTAGCCATGTGTCTTGCCATTCCCGGGAAGGTCCTCGAAACATTTGCCAGGGGGGGCATGCAGATGGCGCGCGTGCAGTTTGGCGGTATCACGCGCGAAGCGTGCCTGGAGTATGTTCCGGAAACGCAAGTCGGCGAGTATGTGCTGGTGCACGTGGGCTTCGCGCTCAGCCGCGTGAACGAGGACGAAGCCCAGCGCACCTACCAGGCATTGATGGAACTGGATCAACTAGGAGAGCTGGAGACGCCCGAGGTCGAGGAGCACGACGTCCCACCACGCTGGAAGGCAGATGGCTCATGAAGTATCTTGACGAATATCGCGACAAAGGAATCGCTTCAAAAGTTGTGGAAGAGCTGCGCCGCGTGCAGTCAAAACCGTGGGTCATTATGGAAGTTTGCGGCGGGCAGACGCATTCCATTGTAAAAAACGGCATCGACTATCTCTTGCCCCGTGGCATAGAGCTTGTGCACGGCCCGGGATGTCCAGTTTGCGTAACACCGCTTGAAATGATCGACAAGGCGCATGCAATCGCGCGTCGTCCCAACGTGATCTTCTGTTCTTTTGGAGATATGCTGCGCGTGCCGGGATCGGATGGCGATCTGTTCAGCATTCAATCGCGCGGCGGCAATGTGCGGGTGGTTTACTCTCCACTCGACTGCTTGAAGATTGCGAGGGCAAATCCCGGCAAACAAGTTGTATTCTTCGCCATCGGATTTGAGACGACCGCTCCCGCGAATGCGATGCTTGCGTGGCAGGCTAAAGCGGAGGGCCTGCGCAACGTTTCGCTCTTGGTGTCGCACGTGCTGGTGCCTCCGGCCATCGAAGCCATTCTCTCGTCGCCGCAAAACCGCGTGCAGGGTTTTCTGGGGCCGGGCCATGTTTGCACTGTTGTTGGATACGAAGAATATGAGCCGCTCGCCGCGCGGTTCGGCGTGCCTATCGTAGTAACAGGCTTTGAGCCGCTGGACATACTGGAAGGCGTGTTGATGGTAGTTCGCCAGCTTGAGCAGGGACGCGCCGAGGTTGAGAACCAGTATTCGCGCGTGCTTAGCCGCGCGGGCAATACCGCGGCGCAGAAGCTAATCGGCCAGGTTTTCGCGATAAGCGACCGCAAGTGGCGTGGCGTGGGAACAATCCCGCGGAGCGGGTTTGTGCTGAGCGCCGAATTTCGCGAACTAGACGCCGAGAGCCGTTTCAACGTTGAGGCGATCGATACCGCGGAACCGGCGATCTGTATCGCCGGAGAGATTCTGCAAGGCATCAAAAAGCCCCATGACTGTCCGGCATTTGGAACGGAGTGCGATCCACAGCATCCGCTCGGCGCGACGATGGTCTCATCCGAAGGGGCGTGTGCTGCGTACTATGCGTATGGGCGGCATCTGAACGAGTCACATCTCGTGAAGATTGGAGGGGAGGCATGAGCGTGACCAGCCCGGTCGGCGAGCGTCGGAATAATGAAAACGCTGAACTCGATGGCTCCGGGTTCGGCGAGTGCCCGCTGCCGATTTTTGACCATCCTCAGATCGTGCTCGGTCATGGCAGTGGTGGCAAGCTGTCTGCCGAGTTGATCGAAAAGGTATTCATCCGCCGCTTTGCGAACTCGACCTTGGAGCTGAGGAACGACTCCGCCTTACTTGAGATTGACGGCACCCGGTTGGCCTTCACGACAGACTCTTTCGTGGTCACGCCCATCTTCTTTCCCGGCGGAAACATCGGCTCGCTGGCGGTAAACGGCACGGTGAACGATCTGGCGATGGCGGGTGCAAAGCCGCTCTACCTTTCTGCCGCATTCATTCTGGAAGAGGGCCTGCTGACGAGCGATCTCACGCGCGTTGTAGATTCCATGCAGAAAGCTGCAAGCTGCGCCGGCGTGCAACTTGTCGCGGGCGATACCAAGGTGGTGAATCACGGTAAGGGCGACCAGTTATTCATCACTACTACCGGCATTGGCCAAGTGCCGGCAGACGTGCATTTGAGCGCCGACCGCGCTCGACCCGGCGACAGAATTCTGCTGAGCGGCTACATTGGCGACCACGGCATCACTGTTCTGTCACACCGCGAAAATCTGGAATTCGAATGCGATTTGCGAAGCGATTGCGCGGCGCTGAACTCACTGGTGGATGCGATGTTTGACGAAGCAAGAACCGCCGGTGATCCAGCCACGATCCGCTGCTTACGCGATCCAACGCGCGGCGGCATCGCCAGCACACTCAATGAGATAGCTGAACGCTCCGGTATTGGCATGATGCTCGAAGAAGATAAAATCCCGGTGCGAGATACGGTCCGAGGAGCCTGCGAGATGCTCGGCCTCGATCCATTATATGTAGCCAATGAGGGCAAGCTGCTCGCGGTAGTTTCGGCTGATCTCGCGCCCAGGGTTTTGCACCGGATGAAGAGCCACCCTCTCGGCCGGGAGAGTACGATTATGGGCCAGGTGATCGAAGCACCCCAGGGAATGGTGCTGATGAGGACATCTATAGGAGGAACCAGGGTCGTAGATACGCTGTTCGGCGAGCAATTACCTCGCATCTGCTGAACAGCCATTCAAGGCAACTCACAGGCATCGCAGAACAACTCCGAGGCATCCCAGCATCTGACGGGCATAGAGTATGTCCGAGGTTTCGGTTCACTTCAACCCGTTCCGGCAGCCCGCAAGAGTCACCCCGCCCTAGCGCGACGACGAGGCGCACAAAGAGCTGCCAGAGAACAAAGAATGATTCCCGCGCGATGGAAGGTATCCAATGGCCTCCAGCTCGCCCGTTGCTTCAAAATCTGCACCGCCCTCCGAAGTTCACATTCTCTGGATAACCGCCGGACTGAGTTGCGATGGCGACTCCGTTTCCATTACCGCGGCAGAGCAGCCGTCAATTGAGGATGTCCTGCTCAATGCCGTGCCCGGCTTGCCCAAGGTCCATCTTCACAACCCGGTACTGGCCTACGAGGTCGGCGACGAGTTTATGCAGTTCTTCTATGAGGCAGAAGCGGGCCGCCTGGATCCGTTTGTGCTGGTCGTTGAAGGATCGATTCCCAACGAGAAGATCAAAAAAGAAGGTTATTGGGCTGCTATGGGAACCGATCCCAAAACCGGCCAGCCGATCACAACGGCGGAATGGATTGATCGCCTCGCACCCAAAGCACTGGCCGTAATCGGAGCAGGGACGTGCGCAGCCTATGGCGGGATTCATGCCATGGCCGGAAATCCGACTGGCGCCATGGGCTTGGCCGACTATCTGGGCTGGACATGGAAGTCGAAAGCGGGCTTGCCGGTCGTAAACGTGCCGGGCTGTCCTGTGCAGCCAGACAACTTCATGGAGACGGTCATGTACCTGCTATACCAAGTTGCGGGGCTTGCACCCATGATCCCGCTCGACGAGCAGCTTCGCCCGACATGGCTATTCGGTAAGACGGTGCATGAGGGCTGCGATCGAGGCGGCTACTACGAACAGGGCGACTTTGCGCACGAATACGGATCGCCAAAATGTCTGGTGAAGATGGGCTGTTGGGGGCCGGTTGTGAATTGCAATGTCACCAAGCGCGGCTGGATGCGCGGCATTGGCGGGTGCCCGAACGTTGGCGGTATCTGCATCGGTTGCACCATGCCGGGCTTCCCGGACAAATTCATGCCATTTATGGACGAGCCCCCCGGCGGCGTTGTTTCTTCAACGATTGTGGGTGCCTATGGCCGCATGATTCGCTCACTGCGATCGCTCACCAACACGACGGTGAATAAAGAGCCGAAGTGGCGACACCCCGGCGCCGCCCTTACAACTGGCTATAAAGTCGAGCGCCACTAGAGATTTTCGTCCGTTCACCGCGAATCGCGCAGAAGGCATTGAGGCAAACCCATGGCAGCAACCGTACTTCCGCAGACAGGGAAAGCAACTTCGCAATCCAGCAACGGACGCAACCTCATCGAGATGAACTGGGACCCGATCACACGTATCGTTGGGTCGCTGGGCATCTTCACCAAGATCGATTTCGCCAACAAGGTAGTTGCGGAGTGCTATTCCACCTCATCGATCTTTCGCGGCTATTCCATCTTTATGAAGGGCAAAGATCCGCGCGACGCTCACTTCATCACCAGCCGCATCTGCGGCATCTGCGGTGACAACCATGCCACCTGCGCTGTGTATGCACAGAATATGGCGTTCGGCGTGCGTCCACCCGCGCTAGGCGAATGGATGATTAACCTGGGCGAAGCCGCCGAGTACATGTTTGACCACAACCTCTACCAAGACAATCTGGTCGGAGTCGACTTCTGCGAAAAGATGGTGAAGGAAACGAACCCAGGCGTGTGGGATAAGGCGCAGCGCACCTCCGCGCCGAACGCGGACAAACACGGGTATAAAACCATCGCCGATATCATGACGTCGCTCAACCCCTTCACCGGCGAGTTTTACCGCGAAACGCTGGTGATGAGTCGCTTGACGCGCGAAATGTTCTGCCTGATGGAAGGAAGGCATGTGCATCCCTCCACTCTCTATCCTGGCGGCATAGGCACGCCGGGGACAGTGCAGGTGCTCACGGACTTCGCGGTGCGACTGGCAAAATACGCCGAATTCATGAAGCGCGTTCTGCCGCTGCACGACGACCTCTTCGACTTCTTCTATGACGCGCTCCCCGGTTATGAAAAGGTCGGGCAGCGGCGCATTCTGCTGGGCTGCTGGGGATCGTTCAACGATCCCGCGCACTGCGATTACAACTACAAAAACATGGCCGAATGGGGCCGCAAAATGTTTGTCACGCCCGGCGTTGTCGTGGACGGCAAACTCGTCACGAATTCGCTGGTCGATATCAATGTGAACATGCGCATTTTGCTGGGCAGCTCCTATTACGACAGTTGGCAGAATGCGGAGATGTTTGTAACCAAGGATCCTCTTGGCAATCCCATTCATCGCGACCATCCGTGGAACCAGACTACGGTCCCTCGTCCGCAGAAGCGTGATTTCAGCGATAAATATAGCTGGGTTATGTCACCGCGCTGGTTGGACCAGCGCACGGGCGATCACCTGGCGCTCGACACCGGCGGTGGTCCAATCGCGCGGCTTTGGGCCACGGCATTGGCAGGATTGGTCGACATCGGGTATGTGAAAGCGACTGGCAGCAGCGTAAAGATCACGCTGCCAAAGACCGCCTTGAAGCCGGAGACGGAGTTCGAGTGGAAAATTCCAAAGTGGTCGAACGCAATCGAGCGCGACCGGGCCCGCACATATTTTCAGGCCTACGCTTGTGCTTGCGCGTACCACTTTTTCGAAGAAGCGATGAAGGAAGTTCTGGCCGGCCGCAACAAGACTTGGTCAGAATTCAAAGTGCCGGAAGAGGCGATTGGCTGCGGATTCCACGAAGCGGTGCGCGGCGTGCTGTCACACCATGTGGTGATCCGCGACGGCAAGATCGCGAATTACCATCCATACCCTCCGACCCCTTGGAACGCAAACCCGCGTGACATCTACGGCACGCCCGGACCCTATGAAGACGCGGTGCAGAATACGCCGATCTTTGAAGAGAACGGGCCCGACAAATTCAAGGGCATCGATATTATGCGGGCGGTACGCAGCTTCGATCCCTGCCTGCCGTGCGGCGTGCACATGTATAACGGTGAGACCAAGCTGCTGGAAACCCGGCATATGCCCATGTTCGGCGCGCACGGCAGCGTTGAGCCTCCGGAGAACCGCTGATGCCGGACGCGAAGCGGGAGTTTACACGACGCAGCGACCGAATTGAAGAACTCGTCAGCCGGATCGAAAATACCGGCGACCCAGCCATTCGAGCGGTCGCGCAAGAGTTGTTGCAGGCCGTCATTGAGCTGCACGGTGTGGCGTTGGAACGCATCCTCGACGCGGTTGGGAATCTGCCGTCAGGCGATGCAGCTCTTTCGCAAATCGCGGCCGACCATCTTGTCTCAAATGTGCTGTCGCTGCATGGCATACACCCGGTTGCAATGGAGGCACGCGTTGCTACGGCGATTGAAAAAGCGCAGCCCTATCTGAAGTCGCATGGGGGAAATGCGGAGCTCGGATCGATTGAAGACGGTAGGGTGCACGTAAAGCTGCAAGGCACGTGCGGCAGCTGTTCATCGTCTTCAGAAACGATGAAGAACCACATCGAAAATGCAATCTATGAGGCCGCGCCCGAGGTGACCGCCGTGGTTGCCGATTCAATGCCACCGGCACCGGCGGATTCTGCCTTTGTGATTCTGCAAATAAGTTGATTCCAGGTAAAGGAGATTCGATGGCCCATCAAGACGTAACGCCCGACAAACCGTCGCACACGCCGGGGACCAACAAAGGGGAAGAGTGGCAGAGGAAAAGCCCGGAGTCAGGTCGCGCAGGCAAGACCGCAACGTCGCGCAGCTCGACGAGTATTAACCCCAAAGCTGCGGGACCGATCGATCCGCGAATGCCAAGCCTGCCGCCGGCCTGAAAGGGAGTTTATGGAACCTCTGACCGAAAGCGCGCCAATATTGGACAATGACCCCCAAGAGGCGAATTCAACGGGAGCGCTTTCGACCCTCCAGCGTTTTGCGCGATCGCGCCGCGATGTAGAGCGATGCGAGTTGTGTGGATCGGAACTCGGCGAGAACCATGCGCATTTGCTGGACCGCTCTTCGAGGCAAATCGCGTGCTCTTGCGGAGCGTGCGCCATCCTTTTCTGCGGACAAGAGAATGCAAAGTTTCTGCGCATTCCGCAACGTATTCTTAAACTCGAAAGCTTTCAGTTCACGGCTGTGGAGTGGGACGCTATGATGCTGCCTATCAACCTGGCCTTTTTTCTGCGGCAGTCCGATGAAAAGGTAACCGTTCTTTACCCGTCTCCCGCCGGTGTGATGGAATCGTTGATTGAACTTCCCCGCTGGAATGAGATCTTCATTGCACATCCCGGTCTGTGCCAGGTTCAGCCCGAAGTAGAGGCGCTGCTCGTGAACCGAATTGGCGATCAGAATGCCTATTTCATCATTCCAATCGATGCCGCCTATCGGCTCGTCGGGCTCATTCGGACAAAGTGGCGCGGCCTTTCCGGCGGTTCCGACGTCTGGAAGGCGATTGCCGACTTTTTTGCCGCTACGGAGCGTCAGGCGACGCCCATTCGCGAGGCCGTACATGCCTGAGCTTCAATTTCGTGTAGGCGAAGTCGGCGCAATGCAGTACGCGGCCGTACCAACCGTCGTTGCAAAGCTGCACATAGCCAACCGCAACGCCGGTGAACCTATCCAATCCATAAGCCTGAACTGCCAGACGCAACTGCAACCGCTGGGCCGCACCTACAGCACGCTGGAAGAAGCGAAACTGCTCGATCTGTTTGGAGAGCGAGAGCGTTGGGGCCAGACGATGAAGCCGCTGCACTGGACGAACATCGTCTTGAAAGTTCCTCCTTTTACTGGCGAGACGGCGATCGATGTGCCGCTGCCCTGCTCGCTCGATTTCGATGTGGCCGCAAATAAATATTTTTATGGCCTGAGCGCCGGATCGATCGCGGTGACATTTATGTTTAGCGGGACGGTTTTTTACAACGGCGCGCAGGGCGAGTTACAGATTGCGCAAATTCCGTGGGACCGCGAGGCGCGCTTCAACCTTCCCGTCGAGGCATGGAGAGCGGCAATTGACGCGCATTATCCGGAGACCGAGTGGCTGCGGATGCCGCACGATGTCTTTGACCGGTTATATCGCTACAAAGTTGCGCGCGGGATACCCGCCTGGGCCAATGTGATCGACCGGCTTCTCGATCAGGCAGAGCGGGACGAACTAAATGCCGAACCGATCGCAGCGAATGGAGTTGCGCAATGAACTTCACCTCCATTGAGGCTGTGGCTGACGCCGTGCTGTTTGAGGGCTACATGCTCTATCCATATCGGCCATCGGCAATCAAGAACCGTCAGCGATGGAATTTCGGTACGCTTTATCCGCGGCAGTTTGCCGAGATTCAATCTCCTCCGGAGAGGTGGAAGTTCAGCGCAGAAGTTCTTCTTCAAGCTGACGAGCAAACCATGCTCAGCGCTCGCGTCCGCTTTCTGCAGCTCACGGCTCCCGTAGAAGAAGACAGCGAGAGTTGGGAACAGGGTTTCGCGCGATTCCGCACCGTCGAGGATCTTACGCTCCCGGTGCTCAGATCCGAGGTCGAATGCACGTTCGATTTGAGCGGGCTTTCTTCGGAAGAGTCTGGCCCACCCGCCTTCGCCAGGAAAGCGCGGTACGGCCGGCTGGCTTTGCGAGCCGATATGCTCCGCGACGGACTCTATCGCCTGCGTGCGGAGTTCGCAAACGAAAGCCCCGCACCTTGTGTCGAGTCTTTCTCGCGCCGCATCGTCCAAGATGTCGCGTTCACTTCAGCGCATTTACTGCTGGCTGTGAAAGATGGGGCATTTGTTTCCCTGCTCGAACCGCAGGCGGAGTTTGAGGCGGAGGCGAAGGCCTGCGTGCAGGATGGCATCTTCCCCGTTCTGGCCGGACCGGGAGGCAGCAGCGCGCACATGCTTGGTTCGCCAATCATCCTGTATGACCATCCCGAGATTGCTCCGGAGAGTGCCGGCAATTTCTTTGATGGTACGGAGATGGATGAGATGCTGGCCCTGCGCGTCTTGACGCTAACCGATCAAGAGAAGGAGGAGATGCGTCGCGGCGATCCTCATGCGCGCGCCATCCTGGAGCGCACCGAGACTCTGCCCGACGAACAACTTGCGCGGGTGCATGGAGCAGTGCGCGGCCTGCGTCGCATAACCGATCCCTCTCCCAACGGCGGCACTGCGGCCGATAATGCTATCGACCTGATCGAGCAGCCTTTCGATCCTTTCGCCGAGCACGAGCCGCTGAGATCCGTGCGCGTCTTTGGTATCGAGTTGCGTATGGGCGATCGCGTTCGCATCTGGCCGCAGAAGAAAGCCGACATTCTCGATATGGAGATTGAAGGCAAAGTCGCAATCATCGAAGCTATCGAGCAGGACTTCGAAGACAATGTGCAGTTCGCCGTTGTGCTTGAAGATGACCCGGGCCGCGATATGGGCATGCTGCGCCAGACCGGGCACCGCTTCTTTTTTTCCCCCGAAGAAGTTGAACCGCTTCAACTGGAGGTGCCGTGAGCGACACGATCCGTTCGGGCACGCTGATTGCGGGTATCGGCAACATTTTTTTAGGGGACGACGGTTTTGGCTGCGCCGTGGTGCGCGAACTTGCGCAAATGGACTTGCCTCAGCAGGTCGAAGTTGTCGACTACGGCATTCGCGGCCTGGATCTCGCGTATGCCCTCCTGAAGCCATACAGGAGGGTCATCTTTGTCGACACGGTTTCACGTGGGGGCGCCCCAGGCACGGTCTATGTTTTGCAGCCTGCGGAGCCAGAAGCGGCGCAGCCCGTCGCGCTTGACCCTCATTCAATGGATCCAGTTCGCCTGCTCGCGATGGCGCGCTCCCTTGGCGAAATCACGGCCGAAATATTCATTGTCGGCTGTGAACCGCATGATTTTGGAGACGAGCTGGAAGGGCGAATGGAGCTTTCAGAATCCGTGTCTCTCGCAGTGCCCGAGGCAGCACTTGCTGTGCTCGATTTGATCCATCGAAGTGGTTCGCAAGGCAAATCGCATGCAAGACACCAGCCTTGCCTCACCGCATAATCAACCGAGGAGGAAACACAATGAGGATTGCCATCATCGTCGCCGCCGCTATCGTGGTCGTGGGCCTTGCATATTCAATGGGCCCGGATTTGGCGCGCTATCTCAAGATCAGGTCAATGTAACCCCGGGGGCGTAATGCACGAGCTTTCGATCGCACTGAGCACAATCGACGAGATCGAAGATCAACTGGAGAAGCATGGCGGGGGCGTTGTGGAAGTGGTGCACGTACGTATCGGAGTGCTCTCCGGCGTGGACCCGCAGGCGCTTCGCTTCGCTTTTGAGCTGGCATGCGAGGGCACGGCTCTGGTGCAATCGCGTCTCGAGATCGAGACTGTCAAACTTCTGGTGTTTTGTCCCGTATGTGCCACCACCCATCAACCGGATCCGCAGCATATCGTCTGCCCGAATTGCATTACGCCTGAGCAGGAAATTCTGGAAGGGCGCGAGTTGGAAGTTCGAGCCCTGGAGCTAGCCGCATGAGCAACTCGCCACGCATGGTTGAAGTTCGCGCTCGAATTCTCAAGGAAAACGATTTACTCGCACGCCAGCTACGCGAAAGGTTTGAACAAGTGGGGCTCGCCGTGGTCAGCTTTGTCTCCAGCCCCGGATCGGGCAAGACGGCGTTCCTCGAAAATCTGATGACGCACTTGGCGAAGAACTGGCGCGTCGCCGCGCTGGTAGGCGATCTGGCGACAGAGAACGATGCGGCGCGGCTAAGGCGCGCATGCCCGCGGGTGAAGCAGATTGTAACTGGCACCGTTTGCCACCTGGATGCCAAAATGGTTGGCGCGGCACTCGAGGATTGGAATCTCGACGAGCTCGATTTGCTTTTTATTGAAAACGTCGGCAATCTAGTTTGCCCTTCGAGCTACGATCTCGGCGAATGCCTGCGCGTTGTTTTGCTTTCTGTAACGGAAGGTGAAGATAAGCCGCTAAAGTATCCGACGATTTTCAATACGGCAGACATCGCGCTCTTGACCAAAATGGACTTGGCGAAAGCCGTGGAGTTTGACCATGCTGCGGCGCTCGCTAATATCCAGAGCGTCCGTCCGGGCATGCGCGTGCTGGAGGTTTCCACGAAGAGCGGCCACGGGATGGTCGCGGCCGCTGCCTTGATGGAAGAACAAATTCACGCCGCGAAACATCAATCGCTCTCGCGCCCCTAGTGCGCCAACGGTGCATCGCTCAAGAAATACTCGTTGGCATTTCAAGTTCTCCACTTGCATCAGTGATCATTCGCCCGTCGTCGATGCAGTCGCTCCAGATATTATGATCGGCGCGGTCGGCGTTTCCGATCCTTCCGCCTTCTCGATCGTTACACCGAAGGCCTTTGCAGGAACGCCCTTGGGAAGTGGTGGCATGATGACACCGGCGCTTCCCCCTGGGTCTGGCCGGAACAATCCAGCTGGAATGGGCTTACCGTTTACCGGGATCACCCAAAGCTCATAGGTCTTGTCTGAAGCCAACAGCTTCAGATTATTCGCCTGAAAGATCAGGCTTCCGCTATCTGCCAGATAGACGGCGCGGCCCGTCGGTTCGACAGATGTTTTGCTGGCTGTCAACAAAACTCGTTGTGCGGAATGAGAAGTCAGAAGATCGAGCACCTGCTGTGCCTGAGCAGATTGATTCGTGAGATCCGTAGCCTTGCTGGAGGCATCGGCGAGCTCTTTGTTGAGTTCGATGTTCGTCACGAAAAGTGAAATAGCGAGGATGGCGAGCGCTGCTGCTGTGGCCCACGGAATCCAAGCTTTGTGAGAAAACGGCAGAACTAGTTCGCGTCTCTCATGCTGTACAGATTGTTTCGCGACCGAAGCATCGGCGGCGATTCGATTGAGGAGGCGCTGCCGAGCACCTGCAGGCGCCGGGTGCTGCGGGACACTAAGACCGATCATCGCGGCGTCGCCGGAGAACCCTGCCAGCTCATCGCGGCACAAGGCGCACTGCGCCAAGTGCTCGCGAACCGCTGCGGATTCCCCTTCAGGGAGAGCCTGCAGGGCATGCAAAGCCAGATCTTCCTGCGAGATGTGATTGTCAGTCACGCGGCAAGTGCCTTTCGTAAACCAATTAACGCCAGCCTGATCCGAGTCTTCACCGTGCCGAGCGGGTCACCAGTTCTTTCCGCAATCTCCGAGTGGCTCAGTCCCTCAAAGTAGGCCAAATCCAGGGACTTCTGCTGTTCCAGAGGCAGTTCTTTCAGGACGACGCGAACTTTCTCCATCAGCACGTTCCGCTCGGTGTCCGATGCCAGATCAGTGTTCGACGCCAACACAACATCGTCCGGTGAATTGGTGGGTTTTCTGCGCCGTATTATATCGATCGCGCGATTCCTGGCCAGCACCACTAGCCAGCCACAAAGCGAACCCCGCCCCTGAACGAATGCGTCCGGTTTCCTCCAGAGCTGGAAGAAGATTTCTTGCATCACATCTTCCGCCTGCCCCGGATCCTTCAGCACCCGAAAAGCCACCGAGTACACCATGCCTCCATAGCGATCGAAAACGTCGGCCATGGCCTCCTGGCTGCTGCCGCGCACGCGCTCAAGCAATAGGTCATCGCTTGGGTCATGGTCGCTATGATTCGTACGCTCGAATGCCATCATCAGATTGGGGGATTGTTCTTCATCAAGCAGACAAGTCTCTTTATACTGTCCACTCTTCGAGATTGCGCAGGACACAGTGTAGCAAC
Organism: uncultured Acidobacteriaceae bacterium; assembly: GCA_963725115.1. Taxonomy (GTDB): domain Bacteria; phylum Acidobacteriota; class Terriglobia; order Terriglobales; family Acidobacteriaceae; genus Telmatobacter. Next base: position 231,087 of record CAVRXG010000001.1, read on the forward strand.
TACAACCCCAAAGATCGCGCGAGAGGCGGAAGACCGGGTGCGATTGCGCAAGTTATCAGAAAACCATCGGTTTTTGGGAAGCATGGTAGAGGGCCCTCCCTCCGCAGGGACGGCCCTCTGCTATCCCGCTCTCTTGGCTTTCTACTTAAAGCCATTCGGGCCTGCATTCATGCCCGCGGGGAAGAATACTCCCACAGCAGGGCTCACCGCGGCTGTTCCGTTGACCGCGCCACCGCCGGTGACGATATTTAAGACCTGGGTCGTGTTGCGGGCGAAGGCGACTACGTTGGTTGCATCGGCATCGGTGATGCGCGTCGAGGTCGCGTTGGTGCCGCCTCCCAGCGAAACCGAAAACGTCGCGAGGCCGAAGTCGTCCGGGTTGGTGTCGTATGCGCTTGGCGCCACGCCCAGCAATCCGGCCTGTGAGAGCGCCGCACGAAGCGCAGAAATCAGGTTGGTGTAGCCACCGATGGTAGCTCCGGTGGGATCGAGATAGTTGATGGTCGTGCGGATGAGACCCGCGTGATAGGCCTCGACGGCAAGAATACCGGCTGCTGTCACCAGATTTGCGGACACCGTCAGCAGCGATGCCGCTCCATGGTACGCCGTGACACCCACGTCTTCGAAAACATAGGCGCCGACCAGGAACGTTGCATCGCTGGCGTAGGGGCTGAATCCCGACCCCCCAGGAATCTTCGCCGCGGTGGCGAGTGTTTGGAAGGATGTCCCGATGTTGATGGCCGGCTGCGCAACGGCCGCGCTGCCGAGCGCGCTCAGCAGCAATTGAACGTGCTTGCCCTCCTCAACTGCCGTCTCAATCGCGTAGGATGCGACCGGAATCGTTGCAAAGGGAACCTTGCTGCCGCCTGAAACTGTGCCCGCAGTACCCACGGTTCCCGACAGCGTGATCAGCGGTGCTCCCGCCGCAGTCGACGCCGTGTTAGCTTTGTCGATAGTTGTGCCGAAAGCTGCCTGATAGTAGAAATTTGCCTCAAGATACTCAAGATTGAGGGCGAAGTTGAGAATGTCTGCGTCCGAATAGGACGCGGTCGCAGCCTTTGCCTGAAGACCACTCGCGCCAACAATCAAGCCGGCGAGCGACGATACGCCGAGCGACATCATCTTGCGCCTGCCCGTCGTGAGGATTTCATCCAGAAGTTGTGTCTCTTGATTTGCCATGGAATTCTCCTGTGCGGTGCTGTGTGCTTCTTAAGCTGTTGTGGTGGCCAAGGGACTGTTGATGCCGTTGGGAAAGAATCCGCCCTTGGCGACGCCGACTGTTGGCGAACCGTAAACGATGTGAAGCACCTGGTTCACCGTCCGTGAGAAACCAACCGCGTCAGCCGCGCTGGCGGCGACAATCGCACTTGGAGTCGTCAGGCTTGTCGGCAACGTCAGCAGTGTTTCAACTGACCCTGACGTTGACGGGGCCGAGTTGTCGCCGACGGTGAGCGTTGCGCGCAGATCTTCCACCAGGTTTGCAGCTCCCAGGTATGGGTAGGCCGCCGCTGAGCCTGCCGCGATCGCCCGCCCGGTGAGGGATGTGCGAACGTAGCCGGCGTGGTAAGCCTCAACGGCCAAAATGCCCGCGGCCGCGGTCAGATATCCAGCCGTGACGCCGGCTGGACTGATCAAGGGAGCCGCGCCGGAGTAGGCAGTCACGCCTACGTCCTCAAAAATGAAAGCACCTACAAGAAAGTAGTCGAAGCTCGAGAATGGATTAAACGAGCCCGCCCCGGTGGCAGCGGTTGTGATCGTGGCGGCCACGGCAAGCGGACCGAAAAACGACAGGTCAATGTCCGGCATAGGCACCGCAGCTGAGCCAAGTGCGCTGCGAAGGAACCTCACATGCGCCTGCTCTTCAAATGCGATCTCGTTCAAAATCTGCTGCTGTGCGGCTGTCAGACCAGCCACTGCCGCGGCATCGCCCGGAGTCACGGTGCCCGCAGAATGGTACCCCGAAGCGGATCCGGCAGTCGTATCGGACGCTTCGAGCCCTGCGCCCGTCGCGGCGTAAAGGTAGAACGATGCCTCAAGATATTCCAGATTAAGAGCAAAATTCAGAATGTCCGCATCGGTGACTGTTGTAGATGTGGTTTTCGATTTACCCCCGCCACATCCGGCAGCGCCTAACACCGCAACCGCTCCTGCACTGGCTCCAACTCCCGCAATGAACTTGCGGCGGGAGACGCCACTCTCGATCAATGTGCTCAAATTCGCCACGATTTTCTCTCCTTAGGTCTGTTAGGTCTTCTGCTCCACTCGCTGCCTCTAGTACGGATCCAATGAGTGTTTTAGATTTACCGTCCTCGAAAATAAATTCCTGGCATCCACACGAATCCATTTCATGCCAGCCGGCGTTCAGTGAATGCAGGATGAGAAACCCAAAGGACGAGAGAGGACATTATCGTGAATAAGTGTTGCGAAATGATTCTGATGAGTGCATTTGTGCTTTCTGGTCTAGCAGCTCACGCACAGACGGACCCGAACGTCGGCGGAGCGGCGATGTACCCGGCCAAGAACATCATTGAAAACGCGGTCAACTCAAAGGATCACACCACGCTGGTTGCGGCAGTGAAAGCGGCAGGCCTGGTCGATACTTTGGAGGGCCCGGGACCGTTCACGGTGTTTGCGCCAACTAACGAGGCTTTTGAAAAACTGCCCGCCGGGACAGTGGCGACGCTGCTGAAGCCCGAGAACAAGGATCAGCTGGTCAAGATATTGACCTACCATGTTGTAGCTGGCCGGCTAACCACGAAGGACCTCAAGCGGCAGATCCAAATGAACGGCGGCAACGCGGAATTAAAGACGGTGTCCGGTGGAACGCTGACGGCAGCCCTGAAGGGCGACAGGATCGTTCTGACCGATGAAAAGGGTGGCACAGCAACCATCACCGTTGCGAATGTGATCCAGTCAAATGGCGTCATTCAGGTGATAGACAACGTTCTTCTGCCAAACTAATTGAGGAAAGCGAGGACCAATTCTGGCGGAAACACGCTTGGCAAAATCGAGGTAGAATATTCGCAGGTATACTTAGGCCCTGTGCTGCCAGCCAGAAGAGGCCTTCCAGACGTGGGAGGCCTCGCTTATTGTGCGTTGCTTTGGCTCCGCGATCGAACGAACATCAGCACACCTTACCCGTCCAACTGTGTCACGCGCAGGAAGCCGTTGGCCCGGTCGTCGGAAATGATAGCGAGGAACTGGCGGCGACGACACCTTCACGGGTCCGTTCGCGCTCAGGCCCAGTTTGTCTCGATATCTCACCACTGCGTCACTACGGTCCTCCAGCTTGAGTTCCCCGTCCGCAGCCTCCGTGTACATCTGTTCGCATTGAGCCATGCACAGGGCTTGAGACTCCAGGGCGCTGTGTGTCAAACTCCGGCTTCCCTTTTGCAGGGCCGCAGTGGCGGCGCGGACAAGCCATTGCTTCAAGATGCCAATGCAACCGAGGCTTCGTTCATATAGAAAATCCCAGTCGTTAACGAGTCTCGACGATTCGGGAAATGGTAGTTCTTTTTCGAACGTCTCCACAATGTTGATGAATATCTGGCGATCTTCCGGCACCTCCGCACGATAACGAGCGAGATGAACATCGATGCTTCGCCTGCTCAGCTGCCCGTTTAAGTTGCGGAGAGCAAGCAAATCGTAGGTTCCAAACAACACGTGGACAGTTCTGGTTTGGTTGGCAATCGACTTGATCACGTCCAACTGATCAAGGAGGCGCCGACCCGAGCCAATCTTTCCGAGATGTTGGGCCTCATCGATCATCACGGCGGCTGGCCGGCGATGACGGATGGCCTGCTCCACAGCGTGCCGGTAATCAGCTCCAACGGCTTTTGGTGGGGGCATGAACCGAGTATTCTCACGCGTCGATCCGATTTCAAGGCGCCGACCCACTTTATAGTCAACCAGCGGCTCGTCAAGCTGACGGAGGAGCCGTTTGTAGTGGTCTCGCCAATTGAAACTTCCGGACTCGGGGGCCACCGCTTCCACGCTGGCAACAGGAACCCTCTCGCGGTCTTCACGAAGTGCGTCCAGAAGTTCCGTGGTGATCAGCTGCTCAGCTTTTTGAAGGAGAGTCGTTTTGCCAACGCCGGTGGGTCCAAACACGAAAATGAGTGAATTTGGTTCCGCACACTTGATGGCGTTCATCAACGCGTCTTTGGCTTTCACGAGACGGGGATGCGCTACGGTGTGTTCACGAAAACGGTCGAGTCGCGATTCACGCTCGCCGTGGTTGCGATTCGTCACTTCCGCCATCAGAAGTCTCCGTAAAGAGCAGTGGCCTCGGGCCGATCGGTCTTTGTTATCTGCGTTGCCGTCTCGGTCCGTGGCCCTTGGGGAAGGCCTTCACCGACGACCACATCGGGCATGAGCCAACAAGTCATTCTGCCGGATGCCCTTGCCCTCACTGTCACGCAATTGTTGAACGAGGTGTTCCTCTTCGTTCTCCGCGGATGCCAAGAACTCCGCCAGCTTTCGCGCTGTCAAGGTGAACCGCCCGCGCGAATGCAACTGGCTTCGGCGCCGCACCTCCTTTGACGCGAACATGATCTCTTTCTGCGATCGGCCATGCAATACCGCATAGTGCTCGGAGTGACATTCCGTCCATCGGCTATTCACAAAAGCGTAAGCCGTGCCCATATCAAATGGGTCATACCGGATTGAGACATCGTGATTCTCCAGAGAAGGGTCACGGAATGCCTCAGCCCAGTAGTGCATTCCGTTGATCTTGATCCCGCGACCTGGCATTACTCTCGCGGTGCCTCGCTGAGTCGATGGAAACGTCGCCATTAAGAACGTCTGATCGTATGAGATCATCCGATTCGCACGAGCGCCCGTCGTTTTCAGGCCGATTATGTACGCATCTCGCGGCGTCTGACCTAGCGCCGGGTGCTCGATAGTGTCGTAGATCTCGAACAGGAATGATGACAGGTGGGTGTGGAGGGCGCTGAGAGTCCAGACCGCCTGTCCCACAGGCTCGTTGCTCTTCGTGACCTGTCGGACGTTGCGCGTAATCTGGGTGTTTCCGCGCAGATTATGAACAAATTGAGTGTTCGTGGTGCCGAAGAGCCGCTCGCAAATGGAGCCAAACCTGGCTTTGGCGGGAGGCCGCACCTTTTTGGTGCATTCATATTCAGCTAGGAGCGTCTCGAAATACGTGCTCCTGAATTCTGGGCCGCCATCGACGACGATGATCTGCGGGAGCCGGTTGTGACGCATGACGCAATCTCGCACAATCATCATGCAGGATCTGTAACTCGGCTCATCGAAGGTCAGATAGAGCGCGAGACACCGCCGGGAAAAGGCGTCGGTGAGGATTGTCATCCATGGACGGCCAAGTGGGCGACCAGTTTGAGAGCAAATAACCTCTACGTCCAGCTGCGTGTGATCGATATGGCCAATCTCGAAGGGACGATCTCCGTGCCGCGGAGTTGTCAGTTCCAACTCGTAATAGAAAGCCGACTGGACATAGGCAGCGCGCCTGCCCTTTCGTTTTAACGTTTGGTCGAACGCCGGACGTTTCCGCACCGCAGCATTGAACGTCACGTGGCTCGGAGCGACAACGCCGCGTTCGTCGCATTTCCGCTTCAGCGCCGCCCATGACGCCAGCCGCGACTTTTGCCTGAGGCTCTCATAATCGCTTTCGACGAACTGGGCGAGCAGTCTCTGAGACGCTTCAGGGAGCCGACTTGTCCTGTTGCCCCTCTTACTGATCTTCGGGAGCAGCCCCAAATAGCCGGAACCGTAACGCTCCCTGGCAGACCGATACTGCGCTATCCAAAGACGCAATGTTCTGGCCGGCGTGATGCATGGCAACCGGTCCCCCGCGAGATGTCGACTGACAATATCAAAACGGCGATTCGCAATGGCAAGATCCGGTTCGCCGGCCGCAGCAAGGAGCAAAAATGCCTCGCTGTGTACATCCGGCGATTCGCAAAGCGGCCCGCCGATACTGCGGACACGGATCCCCTCACAAGTCTCGTGACTGACGACCTCGCAGGCCGCAGCCATCTTTGCAGTGGTAAAGATGTGAACTCTCTCTGGCTCGGCGATCGGGGCTACATTGAGGTCTACGTAGATGGCGCCGCTGGCAATCAGCATATAGATTTCGTCTGGCTCCGCGACCCCACGAGTCCTTTCCAGCAAGTTCAGCAAGTTCATTCCCGGTTCTGTTTCGATCGCACCAATAACCGCCGGATTCACTGTATCTGAGGCATTCGCAGAGCCAAATCGCAGATAGTCCTCCAGAAACTGGAGATTTCTCTGGAGGACCCAGTTGACTTGGGCTGCAGACCAAACCTCATAGGCTAATCCAACCGTTGCTGCGTGTTCCTCACCGGGGATACAGCGCCACTTTCCGCCTATGTCGCGAGAATAGCGATTGGGATTCCGGCTGGCAAGCGCTTCGAGATCCTCCTCGGTTTTGCATTCGATCCAGCAAGCTGATCCCTCTCGAAGCACAAAATAGTCGGGAGTATGCATGACCGAAAGGCGTCTGCCATTTACTGCGCGATAGACGAGCGGAATGGACGGAGGCTGGTCGTAATACTCGAGTACCTGGGAATCGTGTTCCGCTTCATAAATAAAAGGCAACTCAACGCGGTGGCTCTCGAACTGAATGGTGACGCCCATTTTCCGGCTCGGATAGCGGCCGGCGACGTTCCGGCGTCCGCCGCCAACACAACGCGCAGGCCGCCCGGATCGGATCGCGACAATTGCCCCACGCGCCGCCTGCGTCAAACGGAGCCGCGAACACCAGCTGCGAAAATCAGCCTCGTCGAGCAATCCACCTCCATGGCCGGAGGATGAGAGACGCCGTTGACCTACTTCCTGGCTTGCGAACTACGCTCGTTCTTCCGCGCCAACGTGTATCTACGACCGGCTTCTGACAAAAGTCCCTGGAAAGTGCGACCGTTATGGATCGCCTTTTCGACGTCCTGTGCCAGATCTTCGGGAACGTAAACAGCAAACCTGCGATCCCCTTTGCGACCGTACAAGGCGTAGCTGGAGTGTCCCTGGCCTGACTCACATAGCTGGCAATGTTCCCGAATACAGGGGCTCCTTCGCAGGGACAAAGATCCAATGGCCACTGGCCAGAGCTTCCCAACTTCCGTTTGAAACCAACGTCTCACTTGCTCGGCTGTCTCTGTGCGTTTCATGTATGGGTGCATACTCGCACACATGCACATTAAGCTCAAGGAAAAGATTTGAAACCGTGAGGGTTGGGGAAACGGTTTGGTTACGGGTGTGAGACTTAAAGAAAAGACAGCCGGTCAGTCGCCTGGTCGATTGCGTACCCGATTGCGCTGTAGCCCCTCAATCTGCGCTCGTACATTCTTGCCAGCATCAGGACCCCGTTGTCGATGTAATCATAGACTTGTACGACGCGCTTGTTGTCGTGGAGACGATGGAGGCGGCCAGCATATTGCTGCAGTGTCCCCTTCCAGGAGATAGGCATGGCAAGAAACAACGTGTCCAGGCGCGCATCGTCGAATCCTTCGCCGATATAGCTTCCTGTCGCCAGAATCACACGCGATTCGTTGTCTGGCACAGCCGCCATAGCCTCTGCGGTCAGTCGGCGCTGCTTCTTGCCCATGCCGCCCTTCAAAACAAAAACGTGCTGGGCGGCGCCACTGAGTCTCGTTGCGAAATACTGTAGATGCTCCGTCCTGCCCGTCAGGAGCAGAGGCGAACGTCCTGACTCGATGGCATGTACGATGTCGTCGGCGATCATTGCATTGCGCAACGCATCATTCGACAGCGCACCGTAGACATCCTGAATCGTCACTTCGGTGAGATCGGGCGGCATCCGGAAATCCGTGTGACGGGGAACCACCCTATGTTCGAAAGGGTTCATTTCCGCCATTGCCTTGGCGCTCATGCTGAACCGGACAGGGCCACACTGCATATAGATAATTGGATGGTGTCCATCTTTTCTCGTCGGGGTAGCGGTCAGGCCAACGACATATTTCGCTTTCACCTGCTTCATCACCTGCTCAAACGTGAACGCAGATATGTGGTGGCATTCATCGACGATGACTTGGCCGTATTCAGCAACAAAATCCTTTACGGCTTCTCTCTGATAGAGGCTCTGAATGACCGCGACATCGATGCGCCCTGTCCGGTGCATCTTTCCGCCGCCGATATGTCCAATCGAGACTGCGGGCATATTCAGGAACATCGCCAGCCGTTCCTGCCATTGATCGAGTAGTTGTTGCCGATGAACCAGAATCAAAGTATTGACCTTGCGCTTTGCGATCAGCCACGCCGCCACGGCCGTTTTCCCAAAAGCCGTCGGGGCGCAGAGAATCCCCTCGTCGTGGACGCTGATCCCTGCGACAGCCTCTTCTTGGACGGGCCGAAGCTGACCATCGAATTCCACCGTGATAGGTGTGCCTGCGAACCGTTCGTCCCGAACTTCGGGCCGGATGTTGTGCGCCTGTAAAAGGGCCATTACCTCCGTCAGACACCCGCGCGGTACGGCAATGTGCTGGGGAAAATCCTGGCCGCACGCGATCACGCGCGGTTTGGCATATGTCGGAAGCCGCATCGCCTGCGCCTTGTAAAACTCCGGGTTCTGGAATGCCGCCAGCCTGAGCAGACGATTCAACATGGCCGGTGGCAGGCCCTGCTTTTCCACGTAAAGAAGATTCGCGCGGACGATCTGTACGGTTTCAGGGAGTGGCCCCTCAATCGGCCGCTCCATCCGTCTTCGCGAAGGGGCAATGTCCATGGATCTTGTGCATCTTCGTCATCGGCAATACTGATGCGAACCCCAATCAGATCGCCATTGCGTTGGGCATCGGCGATGACTTCTTCCGCGGCTGTGGTAGACATCCGTCGAATCGTAGAAAGAAACCTCCACTGATCCGGATACGGACGGAGGCTGGCATCGATGAAGACACTGTTGTCCGACTTGCGCGGTGCAAACTGCAAGGGAAGCGCAATCAGGTTTCCGAACCCGCCTTTGGGCATCGTGTCCTGGTTCGGGAAGAAGCGGTCATAGGAATCGAGGCCTAGTTGATGCCGGCGTTCCATGGTCCGCGTGAGAACCGCGCATCCAAGTTTGCGCGCGGTATTTGCCGGAATTGCATGTTCAAAGAAGATCCAAACATGGCCACCATTTCCAGAGCGCGAGCGTTCCAGGGCCGCTGGCACGTTCAACTCCTGGCATGTATCGAGAAACGCGCGGGAGTCGTCGGTCCATGTCTTCTTATCGAAATCCACGGCGAGAAACCAACAGGTCTCGTCCGGGAGTAGAGGGTAAATGCCAATAGTCTCTTTTCCGAGAAGATGATTCTCGATAACCGCGTCGCTCAACGGGAGGAATTTCCGTGTATTCCGATCAACCTTCTTCCGGTCCTCCGGCCTGCTTGAATTGATGGCTTTCCAATCCTTCAGCGCCGCTGGTGAGTATCCAGACCGGCCGTCGGAATTCTCCCATCGCCGCGCATAGACATCTTCTCTCCCGCGAAACAGGCTCCGGAAGAGCGCGATCCGTTTGCGAGCGCGTTCCTCCTTGTTTTCCACTGCCGCGGGCGTGATCGTTTGAACCGGACGTGCATCGTCTGGTTCGAACTGTGGAACAGGGATGCCGTGAGCGGCCAGAACACGGCGCAGCCTAGCATTCTCTTCCCGCAGCCGCTGGTTCTCCTCGTCACGCTGCTCGAATGAAACCGATTCTGAACTTCTGCTGGCCATCTCCGGCTCACTGCTCCATGCCGCCTACCAGAACGTTTTCGAGGAACTCGCGCACGTTGTCGAAGACCGCAGCGATGTCCGTCTGCAGCCCACATTCTTCAGCGAGCGCCCGGAAGGGCGTTTGCCATTCCGACGGCGGTACGCTCAAGCTTGTTGGCAAAGCGTGAGTCCCCCTTCGATCAAAGGTCAGATGCAATGCGTCGATTACTCTCCGCCGGTCAAGTTGGTTGTCTGCGATCAGAAGAGCCAGATCCACCAGATCCTTCACCCGACTATTCGGTGAGCTTCGCGGAAGTGTGTAAGCGTGAATCTTCTCGGCGAATTGCTGTTCCCGAGAGATCATCCGTACACGAGGCTTCTCGATTCCTGCAAACCCGAGCCAGTCATGGCACTCGGCGGTTTCGAGAGGCTGTATCACCACATCACCAACGCCTGCGTCGAGATGAAACCGAGCGAAGATCCTTCCATCCATACGCGTCTCGACCGAATAGCGAGCGCCGCCGTAAGGGGCCGCAGTTATATCCATAACGGGTGGTCCAATCGTGAACTCGAACCAGTCATCGAATGAGACATCGGCCATCGCCTGCAGCATCTCTCGTATCGCTCGGACTGGATCGCTACCTTCCACTGTCCCTACCACCCGCTGCAAGGTCAGGTCGATATCGATTGTGGATCGAGCGGACTTGAAGCGGAGTTCCAGCGCATAACCGCCCTTCAACACCCAAGGCGCCGGGTCTTCCCGGAATAGCCTCGCCAGCAAACGATCGAAGGATACCTGACGTCTGAGGCGATTGATATCGATCTGTTCCGCCTGGGACATGCTCTTCAGGCGTTCTTCCAGGGCTCTGCGGAAGGCTCCCGCCGTCGCATATGTTCTCGGAATCGCCATTATGCAGCCCGCCGCAGTGCATCTTCGACCATCTTGCGTGCCGTCTCGCTCAGTTGTGCGTTCCGAAGTTGCTGGCGCGTGATCAGCCCGCGGTCAACAGCCTGCCGCAGCGCCTGACGTATAAACGTCCGCTCGACCGTGCCGGCTTCGATCAGGTCAAGAATCGTTCGCAGCGGCCGAGTGTATTTGTAGCCAGGTCCGGCCTGTATTTCGCTCTTGGGCAGGTCGCGATAATGGAGCACGACAATGCCAGGAATATCGCTGTTACGCCGGAAGTTCGTCGGAACGGTCATGTGGAGCTTGGCCGGGTTCAGGTCCGACAGCTCATAGAGGCTCAGCGCCGTCTGATGACTATAGACACCTTCGACCTCTTCCTTCCGGTTCCGGGACCAGAGCGACCAAAGTACAAGATCGGGCCGATCCGGCGCCGGGAACAGCGCCAGACGGTAGATGCCGCGGTGTTCCCGGATCCAGTTCCCGGCCTGCACGTGGTACGGATGCGTATTTTCGGCAAATCCGGCCGCCTTGGCCTGCTTCGTGGTGAAGAAGCCTTGCTGTTGCTCGGCGAGATCGAAGAGCCGCCGCGACGCTTCTCTGTGAGACTGGGCCATTGCACAATACTACAACTTTCTTGTTGTTTTGTCAGCCATGAAAACTGGCGTCCTAGCCACCCTCGCAAACTGCGCTCCCGGCAAGGTTATGCTTTCAGCGCCTTGTTCCCTGAAATCCGCGATCTGCCCACAATGAAGGATTTACTGGATTTGGAGCGGCAAGGTTATGCTTTCCAATCGGCAAAGTTATGGTTTAAATGACGTGTATTTGCGTGACTGCAACCAAAGGAATCTCATCATGCGCATCGCTGCCATCTATGACATTCATGCCAACCTCCCTGCGCTTGAGGCGGTAATCCACGAAATCCGTCAGGCGAACGTGGATTGTGTTGTTGTCGGTGGCGACGTTGTTCCCGGTCCGTTACCGCTTGAAACCATCCAGTGTCTGCTCGACCTCGACATTCCGGCGCAGTTTATCCACGGCAACGGCGATCGCGAGGTGCTAGCGCAGATGTCGGGCCTCGAGACGGATTGGTACCGCGCTGCGCTGGAACAGTGGCGCGAGCCGGTCCGCTGGACCGCGCGACAACTAGACACCCAACATCAGCGGTTGTTGGAAGGCTGGCCGGCGACGTGCCATGTCACAACTCCCGGCCTCGGTAATGTATTGTTCTGCCACGCCACACCGCGCAACGACACCGAGATATTCACCCGTCTCACACCCGACGACCGGCTCCTGCCGATCTTCGAGGGGCTCGGCGTCTCCGTAGTCATCTGTGGTCATACCCACATGCAGTTTGATCGGATGCCCAACTCGTCAATGAGCAGCACACAGGGGGGTTCGCATTCGAGCGCGCGCATCAATGGACCGGGCCGAAAGAAATCCCGTCCCTTGAGATTGGCCTGCACGGTCTGCCAGCTCTCGTGCTGGCTCTTGGAGAACTCCATGCAGAGCCGCTGCAAGCTCTCATCGAAACGCCCGATTGCTTTTTCTTCCGTCACTCCGCGGTAGCACTGCATGCGCTCAACGTGCGTGCCGGCCGCAGCGGCAATGGAGATGGCGAGCTGCGTTTTGCCTGATCCCGCGGGACCTTCAAGCAGAAGAGGCTTCTGGAGCTTGGCCGCGAGAAAGACGACCTGAGTCATGACCGGGTCGATGAAGTAGCCCGTCTCCGCAAGTTTGCCAGCGAGGCCAGTGATCGAATCAAACATCGCTTTCTCCCTGCGGTTCCGCTCGATTTGCTGCCGCGCTCAGTGCGAGCGCACTCGGCTTACCATCGAGCGCCCGACCTAACCCGTGGATGGCTTGGGCCCAGACATTGGCGAGCGATGTTGCCGAAAGTGCTGCCAGAAGGAGCATTCGAAGGCGAATCCACACGACCCCCGACCACACCGTCCAGATCGCCCCTCCATAGCGCAAAACCACGACGGCGTCGAGAATCGTGAGCAATAGGGCGATCGTGAGATACGCCTTGCGTCACGCCACGGGCCTCCTCCAATGCGGAGAAAGCATGAGGTGGTTCCAAAACTCGGTCAGATTTGCTTGGTTTTAGGCCTAATGGCCGCTGACGTGACGGATCTCTGCGAGCGTATGAATCCGTTGAGCTGCCTCCTCAGTTTTGGAAGCACGCTGCGGCGGATGGAGGGTTTGCCGCTGCCAGTCGGGTAGGCGCGGCAGCAAAGTGAAACCAATCTGGACGATGGAGGGGAGTCGAGGGAGGGTGTCTGAGAGATCGCTTGATACGAAACTTTTCTGCGTTCGACGCTCCGGAGCGGGCCGGAGTTTCGGCCCCTCGAGCCCTCTGGAGCCACTCAGACAACCAATCCTCGGAAGATTATCTCGAAAGGGCGGCGCAGGCACGTACAATTGCGGCGTACGGAAACCCATAATGGGAATCCTGGTCTATACTAGGCGTTTACAACACGGGAGCATACGGTCAAATGACTCTAAATAGAATCAAGGCCACCGTTGGCTTGACCCGCCCCGGAAAACTGAGCCAAAATCCGTTGGAGATTTCGGCCTGCGTGGTTCGGTTTGTGCCCGTTTGGCGGGCACGATTGCGGTTAATGTAACTCAAGTGATGATCTCAAGCAAGAGGCTTGAGACAGGAGCGAGGTCAGATCATGCCAGCAGTCGTCGTGCGGTGGGAAATGTGGGAAACGCGAAGCGTTTTCCAAGGCGGCTTTATCGCCGTCATTTCCACCGCTGCATACTGGCGGCGAACTCTGCCGGCGTTCGATCGGCCAGCGCCGAGTGGGGCGGTGGTGGTTATAGTCGTGCTGCCACAGACGTCAGCTTGCGGCGAGCGTCGGCCAGGGTAAAGAAGACTTCTACGTTCAGGCACTCGTCGCGCAACTTGCCGTTGAAGCTCTCGATGTAGCCGTTCTCCACTGGCCGTCCTGGACGGATGAAGTCGAGATGCACACCGTTGTTGTAGGCCCAGAGATCCATCGCCTTACTTGCGAACTCTGTACCGTTGTCCACCGTGATCGACTTGGGCGTCCCACGGCCGGCCACGACCTTGTCCAGCGCCGTAGCAACCTTTTCTCCACTGAGGGCCGTGTCGGCGTGAAGCGTGAGGCACTCGCGCGTGTACTGATCGACGACAGTCAGAACTCGGATCCAGCGCCCGTCTGGCAATCGCTGCGCAACGAAATCCATGCTCCACTTTGGTTGGGACGCAGGTGCCGGACCCTGCGCGCAGCGCTGCCGTTGTGCCCGCTCCTTTCGCTTCTGGGTTCGCACGATCAAGTCCCTCTTCGGTGTACAGCCGGTAGATCCGCTTGGCGTTCACTTCCCATCCTTCCCGCTTCAACAGCACCGTCAATCGCCGGTAGCCGTAGCGCACCCGGCTGCCGGCCAGTTCACGAAGCCGCACTCGCAGTGCCTCCTGCGGATCGCGGTGATGCTCATAGCGCAAAGTCATCCGATCGACCGGAATCAGCCTCGCAGCGCGTCGCTGGCTCATCTGGTGGGCCTGCTGCGCCCACTCGGCAAGCTCGCGACGCCCCCGAGGCCTTACAACTTTTTTGCGACAATCTCCTGCAAGATGTGACGATCCAAACTCAGGTCCGCCACCAGGCGCTTCAACTTGCCGTTCTCATCGCGCAACTGCCGCAGTTCCCGCAGCTCGCTCAGCCCCAGCCCCGCATACTTCTTCTTCCACAAGATAAAAGCTCTGCTGGCTGATGCCATGCTTGCGGCAGACTTCGACCACCGTTTCGCCCGATTCCGCTTCCCTCAGGACGCGCAGAATCTCCTCTTCGCTGTGTCCTCGCTTGCCCATTTCCTGGTCTCCTCCCCCTCTTCAGGGGACCACGAAAGGTCGCAATCTCTCAACTTCAATACGGCTTAGTTTTTGGGTTTTGGGTCAGCTTCGCCGAGCGCAGAAATATCTATACGGCTGTACTACTCCTATCTCTAGCTTTGTTAACTTTCATATTCAGACTTTATACATATTCTGAACCTTTAGAACGTGATCTAGCCACGTATGCGGTTATTGGGCACGAGCTACTTAGAGGAAGATATTTTTATTCTGACTTGTGGGATAACAAACCTCCACTCATTTTTGTAGTTTATGCCTTTGCAGAATGGCTAGTGGGAAAGTACGGAAAACAGCAGATCTTCTTATTAAACATACTTGCGGGCTTGATCTCGCTCGTGGGTATATATTTTGCTGGGTATTTATTGTCCCGCCTTAGATTTGTCCGTGATAACTCATCTAAACAGGCACACAATATTGGTCCATTAGCGGCCACTTTCTGGGTAATCCTAGGCCTTAGCTACTCGATTCAAACAAACCAACCCAATACCGAGGTGTTCATCAATGCCGCCGTTATATGGAGTTTTGCCTTACTCATCTTGGCATCTCAGTCATCGGGTAAAAACCGCGTCACACTCTTATTCATAACGGCGCTCATCCTAGGTATAGGCTCCCTCTTCAAACAAGTTGTGCTAGGTATAGCATTAACACTGGCTATTGCTCATGGCATTATCGTTTTAGTAGAACGCAGTCAACGCGTCTCTCGCAGTTCTGTGTTAAAGGCCATCTCTGAAAGTGTAATCATAATTGCGGGAATCCCCATTTTATGGGGAATGACGAGCGGATATTTCGCAGCCACAGGTCGATTTGAAATATTTGTCAAAAGTGCGTTCGAGTACGCTTCCTATTACACTGGGAACCCATTGAAAAATATCCTACGCGGTGTAATTCCTCACAATTTGATGCCCCACTTTTTCTGGTTCTCAATTCCGCTCTTTAGCGTGAGCGTTCTGGGGACTTTTCTCGGGTGTTTTCCATCAAGCGTAGCATTCGGCTCGCGCCCCGGACTTGAAAGATCGCTATCTCAGCCGTGGCGAAGTTGGATATACCTGAGTGGGCTTGGAATGGGGAGCTTTATTGCTTTGTCGTTACCGGGGAGATTTTACGCCCATTATTACCAACTCTGGCTGCCATATCTTAGCCTGGCGACTGCCTTAGGTACATTGGAAATTCAAAGTAGAGTCGCAAATCGGTTCCACGGAAAACTGCGCGTTGTCCAATGGGCTGTTGCGCCTGCAATGAGTCTGTTCGCTTTATCTTTTTTGTTCATAAGCCTCTTTGTCTGGCATCCCTGGATCGGTCACGGCCCGGACTGGATTTCTCACAAGAAATACGGAAGCTTGTTTGCAGACTGCAGAGAAATTGGCCTGGAAATCAAGGAAAAGACGAAGCCTGACCAAAAGATTTACCAGTGGGGCAGTGATCCAGGCGTCTATCTCTATGCTCGCCGTGACCCAATTGTAGGCGTGCCTTTCGCCTACATGCTTCTGAGTGGTCCCTTGCACGAAGAATTTACGCAGCGGACCCTCACTCAACTCAAAGAAATGCCACCGGATTACGTAGTTGTGGACGTAAACCAATTTCAACGTCCTGAACAAAATGCCGTTAGTGAGTGGATTAGGGATCACTATGTGCCGGATCCTAAATACGCAATTTATGGCCAATTTCGTATGTATGTTCGTCATGCCATCGATGGCAAAGTAGAATAACTATCTACCTGAAGCATGTTGACTGACTAAATCATGGGATAACTCTCTGATTGATAGATAGTTGTGACCTGCCCCCGGAAAACTCAACCAGTTGAAGCTGGAGTTCTCTCGTAATCTAAACGGGAGGACGGAGCATGAAGAAGAGCCGTTACACGGAAGAGCAAATCATCGGGATATTGAAGCAGCATGAGGCCGGAGTGAAGACGGCGGATGTGTGCCGTGAGCACGGGATCAGCGCGGCGACATTCTATGGCTGGAAGTCGAAGTTCGGCGGGATGGATGTGAGCGAGGCGCAGCGGCTGAAGGCGATGGAGGATGAGAACCGTCGTCTGAAGCTGCTGGTGGCGGAGCTGAGCCTGCACGGCGAGGCGCTGAAGGCAGTCATACGAAAAAACGGTTGGAGCTTGCCGGTCTGAGAGAAGAAGTGGCGTTCGTCTCGGTCGAGTTTCGATTGAGCGAACGCACGGCCTGCAAGCTGCTGGGCGTGGAGCGGTCGAGCTATCGATACGAGCCTCGACCGGACCGCAACATCGAACTGCGCGAGGCGCTGGTAAAGCTGGCTCGACAGAAGCCTCGCTACGGTTATCGAAGGCTGCATGTCTTGCTCCAACGTAGAGGCCACGAGGTCAACGTGAAGCGTGTCTACCGGCTGTATCTGGAGGAGAGGTTGTCGGTTCGTCGCAGGAAGCGCAAGCGTCTGGTGCGGGATCGAGCGCTGGAGCTTCGCCTGGTCCGTCCCAACCAGAAGTGGGCGATGGACTTCATCGTGGATGGCCTGGCAACCGGGAGGATGGTGCGGATCCTCAGCGTGGTGGATGCGTACACACGTGAGTGTCTGGCTCTTGAGGCCGACACCAGCCTCGGCTCGGGGCGCGTAACGCGTGTGCTGGAACAGCTGATCGAAGAGCGAGGCCGGCCGGAGAACGTACGCTCGGACAACGGACCTGAGTTCACCTCGCGTCGCATGCTGGGCTGGGCAGAGGCCTGGAAGGTCGGGCTGGTGCACATCCAGCCGGGCCGGCCCATGCAAAATGGCCACGTCGAGAGCTTCAACGGGAGATTGCGCGATGAGTGCCTGAACGTAGAAGTGTTCTTTACGTTGGCGGACGCACGCCGCAAGCTGACGCTTTGGCTGCACGACTACAACCACCACCGACCCCACTCGGCTCTTGCCGATCGAACGCCGGCAGAGTTTGCCGCCATCTTCAGCGGTGGAAATGACGGCGATAAAGCCGCCTTGGAAAACGCTTCGCGTTTCCCACATTCCCACCGCACTACTGCTGCTAGCTATGATCTGACTCGCGTTGCTGTCTCAAGCCCCTTGCTTGAGGTCATCACTTGAGTTACATTAACCGCAACCGTGCCCGCCAAACGGGCACAAACCGAACCACGCAGGCCGAAATCTCCAACGGGTTTTGGCTCAGTTTTCCGGGGCGGGTCAAAACCGGGAAACTCCAGTTATCAGTGGTTGAGAAATCGGGGGCAGGTCACTGGAACAAAGAGAATTGGGCGCACAGCGACGGGGCTCGTGCAGGGTGCTTGTCCCAAAGCGAGAATCGAGTTCGCCCCGAGCGCAGGAACCAAAACAAGCATCGGATTTCTGAGCTGTCGGAGAATTCTGATAATGCGCGGTTAACATGATTGGAGTAAGGATTCTTAATGAAGAAGCTGCTCGTAACTGGTTCGTCTGGCCTTATCGGATCCGAAGTGTGTCTCCATTTCGCCGCCGAAGGCTGGGAGATTCACGGAATTGACAACAATCAACGCGCGGTCTTCTTCGGCCCCCTGGGCGATACGCGATGGAATCAGCACAGGCTTGAGAGTGCAATTAAGGGTTTCGTACATCACGAGCTCGACATCCGCGACCGCCAGGGCGTGCTCGATCTTTTGAAGCAGCTCCAGCCGGACGCCGTGGTGCACACCGCGGCCCAGCCAAGCCACGACCTCGCCGCCTCCATGCCCTTCGCGGATTTCGATACCAATGCCGTCGGCACGCTCAACCTGCTTGAGGCTGCACGTCAGCATGCTCCCGAAGCGCCGTTCGTATCCATGTCTACGAACAAGGTCTACGGCGATGCCCCGAATGAACTACCGCTCAAGGAACTCGACACACGTTGGGAATACGCGGATGACGCGTACTGGAACGGGATCCCCGAAACCTTCCGCATCGACCAATCGAAGCATTCCATCTTCGGAGCTTCAAAGGTTGCCGCGGATGTCATGGTCCAGGAGTATGGCCGCTACTTCAGTATGCCTACGTGCGCGCTGCGCGGGGGCTGCCTAACCGGACCGAGCCATTCGGGCGTCGAGTTGCACGGTTTTCTAAGTTACCTGATCAAATGCAATCTCACCGGCAAACAATATAACGTTTACGGATACAAGGGAAAACAGGTGCGGGATAACATCCATTCGTATGATGTCGCCCGTTTTATTGCCGCATTTATTTCGAGCCCGCGAGCCGGGGAAGTCTATAACATAGGCGGCGGACGCGCCAATAGCTGTTCGATTCTTGAGGCGTTTTCGATGATCGCCGATATTTCCGGGAAGAAAATGGTTTTTGAATATGTGGACCAAAGCAGGTCGGGCGACCATATTTGCTACATCAGCGATTTGCGAAAAATGATAAAGCACTATCCGGCCTGGGGAATTACGAAGCCTCTCAACTCGATCTTCCAGGAGATTCATGATTCGTGGGCCGGGCGCGCCGGGCTGCCCCAGTAGCTTGCGTCGCGCTTCAGTGGGATGGGAATCGATCGACCCAGAAATTTTCTTAACCCGTGTCAGGGCTCGTATCTGGGCCTGCAGGTCGCAAGAACGCTGTAAATAGCGTCAATGCAGACGGCGGATCATCAATGAGTGAGCTCGTCTATCGTCCAACAGTCCGGCCCGAGTTCTACCCGCCTCTTGATGATCCGACCTGCACTTTGAACAAATGATCCCCAGAAAACGCTGAGGCCGACCAGTCGATTGACCGGTCAGCCTCAATTTCTTGCAGAAGAAACTGTTTCAGGTTCCGCGAACCCCTGCCTTTGAAAGCAGGGGCTCGCGAATTGTTCGACGAAGCGAGCCGGCTTACTGTGCCGCCTTCTTGCTCATGTGATGTTCCGCCAGCGGCTTGCGTGCTTGCGGCTTCACTGCGGTTTCGTCCACCGGTGTCGTGCCCGTTACGTCTGTGCTGAACGTTGCACCGGCGGGAACCAGGTAGTTCTCCTCCGTCTGCCCGTCGGTCGTGCCAGTGGCTGCGCTGATGCGCGAAGCGTCGATGCCCTGCTCCGTCACCAGGTAGTCCTTGGCATTCACGGCACGCTGAGCGGCGAACTCGTCCACCGTGGCGTGCTTGTGCTTGGCGGCGTACGCTTCCTGCTTAGCCGTCTTGGCATTCTCTGCCGCATCCGACTCGCCAACCACGACTGCCTTGGCATCAGCCTGCTGCTTCAGATCCAAAGCCACCTGGTCCAGGCAAGCCTTGGCTTCGTTGTCCACGCGCGTCGGCCGTCTCTTGTCATTCGAGAAGCTGATCGAGCACAGCGCTTGCGTCTTCGGTGCCGGCGGCACATAAGGCGCCGTAATCGTCAGGCTGGTCGAAGAGCTCTCCGTGTGTCCCTTGTCGTCCGAGACATTACACGTGATCCCTACTGCCCCTGTTGGAGCGCCAGCCGAGGAGTACTCCGCCGTTGTTCCAGTGCCCGTGACCGTGCCCGCTGACGCCGTGTAGCTGTATGTCAGTGGACGATTTTGCGGGCTCACGCCGACCGCCGTGATGGTTGCCGTGTCTCCCGGCTTGATGGTGCTCGGGCTCGCCGAGCAGCTGATCGTCGGCGGCTCAAACGCCTTCACGGTGATTCCAGCCGTGCAGGTCGCCGTCTCCCACGGTCTCATGCCTTCCCTGCCGGTCTTGCCTTCTTTCACGGTCCCTGTCACCGTGTACTCGCCAGGTGCCAGAGCGCTGGTGTCTATCTTGGGATTGCTGTCGTTGCCCGTCACGCCTGTCCCTGTCCAGGTGTAGATCACATGGTCCTTCGGGTTAAGGCCGCCTGCCGAAGCGGTCAAAGTGACCGGGTCTCCGGGAAAGATCGTCTCCGGGCTCGCTGAGCAAGCCAGCGTAATAGGCGCCGGCGGTGCAATCGATCCCACATGGACCACAAAACCCGCGCTCAACCGAGCTGCGTTGATATTCGCGCGCCCACGCCATACGCCTGGACCCCAATCTGCATGCATGTATTCGTAGTCTGCCTGGAAAAGACGAATCGCCAGGTGATGGTTCAGCCACGGGGTCTCGTAGTCCAGCCCGCCGCCTGCCGTCAGGTCAGGACCCCACTTATTGGGCTCAAATTCCGGGCCGCCGACCAGCGCCCCACCCGCCAGCCCGTGGATAAACGGCGTGATGTTTCCATCCGGGAAACGCAGAATCAAGCCTCCGCTCAGAGTCTGAAAGCCGTCGTCGTTGCCCTCGGTCCCGATGTTGCTGCCGTTTGGGTTTTGGCCGCCCCACTCGTGGATGGCATATTCCCCCTGAATACCGACAAAGCGGTTGAAGAAATAAGATCCGCTGCCGATCCCGCCTACATTCACGGCGTCGTAAGAATAGGGCTCGGTCGTGCCGTTCGGTTGAAGAACCTGGACCGTTCCGCTCGGAGCAAGATAGCTGTAGCCGATAAATACATCGAACCGGGACGGCATATCGTTGCTCACTCCATGCGCAGCCGGTGCCGCCTGGCCCACCATTGCAACCGGCAACATGATTCCTACTGAAACCAGGGCGAAAATCCGGCCGACAAATTTCAAAACACGAGTTTCCATGCGATTATCCTCCGCAGTTCTGCTGAAATCCTCAAAATGGGAAAAACGGACACCGACCACAATCGGTGAGGGCAAGACATAGCCAAAAATCCGTCGCCGCCGTACGTGTTAAAGAGCGCCGGGATTTCACCACAGCACCATTAAACGTACCACAGGACCTGACGCGAGAGCACATCTTTTTCAATAAGATGCTCCGTTTAAGCGTAGTCAATTGACAAAGATTACCAACGTTAATTACCTTGGTAATAATGTCCCAAAAACATACTCCTGTCGCTACTTTCTCACCGGGGAATCGCATTCGTCTGAGCACTTTTGACCTCGGCACGTAATCGCCCTAAGGCATTACTCCAGTACCGCTGCGCCAGAAATGAAAACGCTCTCAATGCTCTGTGTTTGAGCTCACACCATGCCCATTCTTCGAAACCAGAATCAACCATTGTGCCAAATACTGGATTGCCACTTACTTTTACGATGATCATTTGCCGCTTGGGCGTTGCATGCCGCGCGGGAAAAGACGAGGTGTGGCGACGATGGGTTCACGGCAAACGGTCGGATGCTTGTGCGAAGGCCGACTGCGGAGAAGTGGTGGATCGTGGAGCTGACGTTGGAGCCTAAGGCGAGCGTAGCGGCAGTGACGCAGGCCGAAGGCGTGAACGCGAACCAGGTGTTTGAGCGGAATTGTGCGTATCACCCTGCGTACGCCTGGCGTTTCATGGCGGGTCGTCTCCGAGCGACTTGGCATCGGCGTCGGCACAGCCTGCAGGAGCTACGCGAACGTCCCAAGAACTTTCCGAAATCGTGCCCTGTAAGCGCCTAATTCTGCGGCGCCACGATCAGAGGGTTTTGCTCTTCCAAAGCCAGGTGTCATTGGGAGGTGACCAGCGCCCCAAAAGCAGCGGCTTCCTGTTTCAAGGCGATTCTCCAGTTGCTTCATCGTCGACTGACAACAGAGTCACCACCAGCTTCATTTCCTCTAGAGCCTGTCACCTTGACAGCAGTAGAACCCTCCTAATCCCTTAGTTCCGTTAGATAGACGTTTTTTTATTTTGGCTGGAAGGTTGGCGCGGCGAGTGCTGATTGCACGAACCATAGATAGTTTCCCGAGGCCGCAATCTCGTAAGATATTCCGGTCGGCCATCTGGTTGACGAATCGTGCCCCGATCAAATGAGACTGGCGGAGACGACAGATTCGGTATCTACATTTAGCTGAGACACCTTTCTTGCGAAAGCTAATGAAACCGCACCTAGAAGTTTGACCTTCCGTCCTGGGAACCATGTGATTTGAATAGTTGTTGTCGTCACGGTTTGCTGGCCTGAAACATAGATGGGTGCCTTCCAGTGCTCATAGGCGAAGTTTCCATTGATCTCGATGTCTTTGCCGATTCGCTTGACCACTTGGAAGTTGATGTCGTTCAGAGTGGTTCCGTATTCAACGGCAGGGACGGCTGGAGTGGTTCCGGTGGCCGCGACAGGCGGAGCTTCAATAAAATCTTTCGCAGCCTTCTGATTGCGCACGCCTACTTGAATCCACTCATTACCGCTCAGGTGGTAGGTAATCCAGCCTTGCCCGCCCTTGTCTTCGCGGCCAATCCAGTCGCCGAAAAGCTGACCATTGTTGGTGTAGCCCTGGCGCTGGATTGCCTCATAGTACATGAAGTGACCGCTGTTGCTGGTCGACACGGGCGGATCGGTCGAAGCGGCTTCGACGCGAACGTCCAGCTTCGGCAATGCCCGGCACATGAGATAGATATAGACCGGGACGCCAGGATGCGCGACGCGGAGCATCGATGGGGGAGATATCGTCGTGCACTTCTGAGTCCGAATAGAGCGTAAGCCAGTTGCGCACGAAGGGAAGCCGGTAGGAAAAATCGAAAGCTCCAAAGCGGGCTCCGGGGTCGCGAGTGCTGTCTTTGACGGTCGCATTGGGGGCGGAAAGGCTAAAGAAACTTCTCAGAAAACTCTTGATGTTGATGGGTACGTGGTCCTTGCCTCCCCATATCACGGTGCGCTCAAAACCGAACTCAAGATTCTGCGTTGGTCGAAAGCTGACCTTTTCCACATGCACCCAGGGATCGATGGGATACGTGTGCCCTTTCAGCGGGCCCACCAGAAATTCATAACGGAAGGGGCCGGTAATGCGCGAGAGCAGCGGAATATCCAGCGGTTCGATGCGGTTGATGCGGAAGGAGTAGATGTTCTCAGCATTGTTGGAATAAGACATCGACGCCGCCCTCTGCGGGGCTCTGCCAGTCATCCTGTTTTCCGAAGGAGATTACATGGTTGAGATACTGGGCGGAGACATAGGCCTCCATGAAGCGACCTCGCGTGGCCGTGGCGACTGGCCCCGCCGGCATCGTTGTCTGCTCCTGGTTAGGCATAGGGGTGCAATTGGTTCCGTTCACCCAACAGGTGGGGCTGAAGTAGTCGGTCGTGCCGTCAGCGGCTGCAAGTTCCTCGACCAGCGCGGACGAGTAGCCGGCGGTCGAAGGCGCGCCCTGAAACTCGCCACGTAACGTAGAGGAGAAATCGTCCAGCGGACGCATAGCCGCTGGCGCCGGAATAGTTATTGAAGCCGTTGGCGTAGGGTCGGCCATAGTCGTTCACAATGGTCGAGCCCAAATGATAGCTGTCGCGTAGCGGCGTGCCGCTTATGGCGCGCGCCACGCTGTAGACAGACTCGGCGCGAACGGTGCCCTTATACGTCGCGCAAGAATCCCAACTGTCATCGCGCAACTCGCGTTTCAGTGATTCGTACAACCCTTCGGCTTCGCTTGTAGTCGACCCTTCATCCACATCTTCAAGACGTTCTTCGGTCTCATCCAGCATCCGGCTCAAACTCACGCGCGTCCACGGCCGCATGCCCAGGTAGACCTTGTCGACGTAGCCCAGCGCATAAAGCCGCAGCACCGCGGGATAGACCCAGCTGTCGACTGGAATGTAGGGCGAACCACGCGTGACGTGACTCACAGTCAGATTCGGCGTCATATGAACTGCCAGCGGACTGCGCTGGACCGCCCTGCGTTCTTGCCGACGCTTTTGCGAGCGCATTTGATTGTCCAACGGCAGCCGTGCCAGCGATCATGAAGGCAAGTCCGGCCAACGCAGTCGCAAATCGCATATAGGCCATCACAGCCACTCTTCTGCTCACGTTTTCACCTGCCAGACCCCGATTGCCACCTCGGGAACCTTGCTGAATGTTCCCTCAAACGACTTCGGCGCGACCATTTCTCTCGGCGATTCATCGCCGGAGCATCTCGTTAGATTGCCCAGCAATTTCGGAAACGCCCAGCCAGCCGAATCCAAACGCAGATTCTCAATCACGCAGTGTCTCCTGATTTCCAAACTTGAACGTCCGCTCGCGCCCCGCCAAATCTACGCAAACACTTCCGCGTCGCCCAGCAGCTTTCCTTTAGCGTCCTTCTCTGAAACGATCGCATCGCCCGGCGCAATCGGCCACTTAATCCCCAACTCCGGATCGTTCCAGAGAATCGTTCTCTCGCTCGCCGGCGCATAATAGTCAGTCGACTTGTACGCAAACCCCGCCACCTCGCTCAAAACCAGAAACGCGTGCCCAAATCCCTCCGGAATCCAGACCATCTTGCCATTCTCGCCGCTGATCTCGAGAGAAACATGCTTGCCGAACGTCGCTGAACTGCGCCGCAAATCCACAGCTACGTCCAGCACCGCCCCGTGCGTCACCCGCACCAGCTTTCCCTGCGGTTGCTCAATCTGGTAGTGGATCCCCCTCAACACGTTCTTCCGCGACGTCGAAAAATTGTCCTGAACCCAGGCCATCGGCAGGCCGGCCTCGGCCATGCGCCGCAAATTGAATGTTTCTGAAAACGTGCCCCGATCATCGCTGTAAACCTTCGGCGTAAGCACCAGTACGCCGGGCAGCATTGTCCCTTCGATGTTCATCGCTACTCCGCCCTGGGAGCGAAATACGGTTCGCGCAGCAATGCCAGCAGGTATTGCCCGTAGCCGCTCTTCGCAATCAGCTCCGCCAGCTTCTCCAGTTGCTCGGCCGTAATGAATCCCCGCCGGTAGGCAATCTCCTCCGGGCACGCGATGTCCAACCCCTGTCGCCGCTCGATCGTGTGCACAAACAATCCCGCCTCCAGCAGCGACTCGTGTGTCCCCGTGTCCAGCCATGCCATGCCGCGGCTCATGATCTCTACCTTCAATTTCCCAGCCTCCAAGATAGCGGCGGTTCAAATCCGTAATCTCCAGTTCCCCGCGCTTTGAAGGCTTCAGCGTCTCGGCAATCTTCACTACATCGCGGTCGTAAAAATACAGGCCCGTCACCGCATACCGCGACTTCGGCTGCGCCGGTTTCTCTTCCAGGCTCACCGCCCGCCCTTCCTTGTCGAACTCCACCACTCCATACCGCTGCGGATCCTCCACCGGATACGCAAACACCGTCGCGCCGCTTTCGAGCTGCGCCGCCGAGTGCAATTGCTTCGAGAAGCCCTGCCCATAAAAGATGTTGTCCCCCAGAATCAGCGCACTCGACTGCCCGGCAATAAATTCCCGCGCAATCAGGAAGGCCTGCGCCAATCCATCCGGGCTCGGCTGCACGGCATAATCAATGTCCAGGCCCCACCGTTTTCCATCGCCCAGCAATTCCTTGAAGCGTCCCGTGTCCTGAGGTGTGGAGATGATCAGAATTTCCCGCAGCCCCGCCAGCATCAGCGTGCTCAGCGGGTAGTAGATCATCGGCTTGTTGTACACCGGCAAAAGCTGCTTCGACACAACTTGAGTCACGGGATACAGCCGCGTCCCCGATCCGCCGGCCAGAATAATTCCCTTCATCTTGCGATCCTCATGCTGCTAACCACAATCGAGCCATCTGTGAGCCTCCGCTGCCCTGATAAGTAAATCTATCGTGAGTTCCCTCCTAGGGCGCCGGCCTGGAATAAATGGAATCCAGGAAGCCTCTGGTCCGTAATACAAACGAGCCACGAAGCCTCTCATGTCAACCTCAAAATGAGCAGCAAATGCGTCCAAAGCTCTGTTGCGTCATCGCCGTCAATTCCCAAATCGTAGAAGTTGGAATTCTCGGAGATTAAATCCGGGTCCCGAGAGGTTTTTGCCGCGACCAACTCGATGATCTGTTCGTTTATGGTCATCCTGCCGATCGCTCACGCCGCGCGCCTTATATTGCCGCCCGCTCCGCATAGTTCTTCGCAATCCAATCGCGATAGGCTCCGGTCCGCACGCTCTCTATCCACTCGCTTGCCCTCCGGAGAGATCGTGACAAGGCCAACATCCTGGAATCTCACCGTACTTCCTTGGGCTGCATGGAACCGACATACCAATCGATCGTCTTGCGCAGACCTACTTCAAACGGAGTTGCGGCTCGGAAACCAAACTCCTTTTCTGCACGGTTGACGTCCAGACACCGCCGCGGCTGGCCATTTGGCTGGTTCGTGTCCCAGACGATCCGTCCCGTGAAGCCCGTCATCTCCGCAATAGTCTTTGCCAGTTCGCGAATCGAAATCTCCATGCCGCTGCCCAGATTCACCGGGTCGGATTTGTCGTACTTCTCCGTCGCCAAAAGAATGCCTTCAGCCGCGTCTTCCACATAGAGGAACTCGCGCGTAGGCGACCCGTCGCCCCACAACACAATTTCTTCGCGTCCCGCCTCCACTGCCTCAAGGCACTTGCGGATCAGTGCAGGAATTACGTGAGACGAATTCAAATCGAAGTTGTCACCCGGCCCGTAAAGATTCACAGGTAAAAGAAAAATGGCGTTCATTCCATACTGCTCGCGATACGCCTGACACTGCACGAGCAACATCTTTTTAGCCAGCCCGTATGGCGCGTTGGTCTCCTCGGGGTAGCCGTTCCATAGGTCTTCCTCACGAAATGGCACCGGCGTGAACTTCGGATATGCGCAAATTGTGCCGAGAACAACCGTCTTCTTTATGCCGCGACGCCGCGCCGCCTCGATAAGTTGAATGCCCATGATCGCGTTTTCGTAGAAGAATCGGCCTGGGTTGGCGCGATTTGCGCCGATGCCGCCCACAGCAGCCGCCAAATGAATGAGAACCTCCGGCCGATACTCGTCAAACATGCGTTCAATCGCGTCGAGGCGCGTAAGATCGTATTCGTTGTGCGCCGGAGCGAAGATGTTTTCGCAACCTGTTTTCTGGAGCCGAGAGATCAGATGACGTCCAAGAAAACCTCCGCCTCCAGTGACGACAATTCGCTCATCGGGCAATCGAATCATGACTGCCCGCCTTCGGCAGCGGCCGCAAGCTGAAGGGCCGCGGCACCGCCTTTGATGCGAGCCTCTAACTCTTTTATGTCGGCCTCAACCATGATGCGGACCAACTCCTTGAAGGTTACAGCCGGTTCCCAGTCCAAAACCTTCCGTGCTTTCGAAGCATCTGCACAGAGGTAGTCGACCTCGGCCGGCCGGAAGTAGCGGGGATCAATCTCTACGTACTTCTGCCAATCCAGGTCGGCAGTCGCGAACGCAAGTTCGACGAATTCTCTGACCGAATGGGCCTCTCCGGTACCGATCACGAAGTCGTCTGGCTTTTCCTGTTGAAGCATCAGCCACATGGCGCGAACGTAATCGGGCGCATACCCCCAGTCGCGGCGCGCCTCTAGGTTACCCAAAAAGAGTTTCTGCTGAACTCCGTACTTGATGCGAGCAACCGCGCGCGTGATTTTGCGAGTGACAAAGGTCTCGCCGCGACGCGGAGATTCATGGTTGAAGAGAATGCCGCTTGACGCGTGAATTCCGTAGCTCTCGCGGTAGTTCACCGTGATGTTGTGCCCAAAAACCTTGGCGCAGGCGTACGGACTGCGTGGATGAAAGGCCGTCATCTCGCTTTGAGGGGGAGGCGCACTGCCGAACATTTCGCTCGATGAAGCTTGATAGAAGCGGCACTTGACGCCAGTTAGCCGCATGGCCTCGAGCAGGCGCAGAGTTCCGCAGGCCACGACATCTGCGGTGAATTCTGGAATCTCAAAACTCACCTTCACATGGCTCTGCGCGCCAAGATTGTAGATCTCGTCCGGCTCAAGGTCGTGTAGAAGCGAAGAAAGCGAGCTGCCGTCCGTGAGATCGGCATAGTGCAGGAAAAAGCGGTTGTCGGTTTCGTGGAGATCCCGAAAAATGTGATCAACGCGATCGGTATTGAAACTTGACGCACGCCGCTTGAGACCATGGACTTCGTATCCTTTGGCGAGAAGGAACTCAGTCAGGTATGAGCCGTCCTGGCCAGTGCAGCCGGTGATAAGCGCTTTTCTCATGTCCGGGGTGGAATCCTCCGATCTTGCTATAAGAACATTAACCCTGAGACGCAGCTGAACCAGACCGCATGGGCTCCAGGTGCGACGTCGCCAAAATTGCTTTGGTCCTTTTTATTGGAGGACCGATGTTGCATCATGAAGGACAGCCTTTTAAAAACGCATCAATGAGGTTAAGAGCCCTTAGGTTTCCAACCAACGAGCCTCAGAGCATTTTATTTGAGCGAATTTCTGCGGCTATCGGGCGCCGGCGGTTGTTTTTGGGGTAACTTTCGACGCCGCTTGCAACTGACCGTCAGATCCAGGAATAAGTCTTCGACAAGCCCTCAAAGAGACTCAGCTTTGGTTCCCAGCCGAGTTCCTTACGTAACAATTTGTTATCGGAATTTCTGCCTCGCACACCTCGTCGGTCCCGGAATGTGCTTGATGGAGAGCTTCTTTCCGGCTATCTTCATAATCATCTCGGCCATCTGATTGATGGTGACCATTTCCTCCGATCCGATGTTGACAGGACCCTGGAAGGAGCTTTCCATCAGCCTGCGGACAGCTTCAATGCATTCGTCGATGTAGAGGAACGACCGGGTCTGCAGGCCGTCGCCCCACATTTCGATCTGACCCCCATCCGGCTGCTCGGCTACCTTGCGCATCAGTGCGGCCGGAGCCTTTTCCTTCCCGCCCTGCCATGTGCCCTCGGGGCCGAAGATGTTGTGAAAGCGGGCAATCCGGACGTTGAGCCCGTAGTTACGCGCGAAGGCCAGGTACAGGCGCTCGCTGAAGAGTTTTTCCCATCCATATTCGCTGTCGGGAGCGGCAGGATAGGCCGTTTCCTCAGCGCACTTAGGGTTGTCGGGGTCTTCCTGATTGTAGGCCGGGTACATGCAAGCGGAAGAGGAGTAGAAGATTCTCTTCACCTGGCGATGCGCGGCGAAGTCCGCCGCATGGAGATTGATCATCGCCGAGTTATGCATGACGTGCGCATCGTTCTCTCCGGTAAAGATATAACCAGCGCCACCCATGTCCGCTGCAAATTGATAGACCTCATCGATCCCCTCATCGAGGATTGCCTCCCAGCTCTCGCGAAGGCGTAGGTCGGCAATCACGAAATCATTCGCTTCTGACGGTCTGAATTCGGTATGCTTCAGGTCGGCTCCGCGCACCCAATAGCCTTCAGCTCGGAAACGCTTCACCATGTGGCTGCCAATGAAACCGCCAGCG
Source organism: uncultured Acidobacteriaceae bacterium (assembly GCA_963725115.1). Taxonomy (GTDB): domain Bacteria; phylum Acidobacteriota; class Terriglobia; order Terriglobales; family Acidobacteriaceae; genus Telmatobacter. The sequence continues at coordinate 260,542 of CAVRXG010000001.1, forward strand.
CCACAAACCAATGCTCTCTTATTCGCCATGATGTTCTTCCTCGATGGTGGTAGTTACTGAACCAACTTCGAATCGCCTTGCCATTCAATTCCGGAGTCTGACAGTTCAATTCTGGAAAAGAAATCAAGAAAGCGGTCCGCAATGTCAGAGATATTGAACGATCGCTCTGCATAGGCACGCGCGTTCGCTGTTTTACCGGGCCCGCAGTTCACCGTTCTCCATCAGCATCCTAGCTGCTTTCACAATGTCGTCCGCGCTGTCGGGCGAAATCACAACGCCTGCATTGGCTTTCTCGACTACAGCAGCCGCGTGGTTGTCTCGCTCGCGGCGCGACCACGATCAGCGGTCGGCCTGCACACAGATACCCAAGGATCTTGGAAGGCACCGCGAATGCGCCCGCATCGGAATCAAGCAAGGCAATCAGCACATCGGAGGCGCCAAGAACTTCCGAAAGTCTGCTGTAGGGCTGGAATGGCAAAAGTACCAATACGTCCTTTGGAGCCGATTGCGCGTTTTCTCGAAGCCAGTCGGCGCCAACACCGGCGGCATTGACCATAAGTTTTGCGTCGCCGCGCGTTTCCAAATAGTGGCTTAGGGCGAGTAGCAATTCCGTCGATGTTTCATGCCAAGCGTTCCACTATACATAAAGCAGAGCTTCCGGTCGACTCCGTGTTCTCGCAACCATGCATTGTCTTTGTCCACGGGCTTAATCTCACCAAGTGGCGCCCAGTTCCCGATCACGAAAATGCGCGAGGACTCAACGCACCAGCGCTCAGCGATTCTTTGGCATTCCACCCTCCGCTTTTATGCGCTGGCGCACGGTATTCGCCGTATTCTCTCGGGCGGCACTCTCCTCCTCCCACAAGAAACGCCACTGGCGCGCTGCTCGAACCCGCCCTCGTCTGGTCAGCCTGCAAATTCCGAGAAAAGGCCTGATCCACTATTGTAACCTTGTGCCAATTGCTGTCGAATGTGTAATTTGTGGGGTTTGGGGCGAGCCCTTTTATAAAATTCTCGTGACATTTTGGCACGACTCGGATGGATGGTAGGGTATCCTCAAGTGGGCGGGAAACTCAGCAACCATTGGTCAGTTTCCGAATTCCAGTGCCGTAACGCCTCAAGACCCCGACCGGTCTTCTCTTCAAAGGGCGTGGGGCAGTTCGAGTTCGTCTGCCGGGAGAATCCCGGCCTTTGCAAGATCTTTGCTTTGCACTTTGAGTTTCTTCCAGATCGAATGCTTCCCCGGGCGAGCTTCCCGGTTGGAAGAGGATTACTGTAACATTCAGGAGATGCAGAATGCGCTTCAAGTTGGTTCCCCCCGTCCTAGCCGCGCTCGCGCTGAGTGTGGCCAGCACTGCGTTTTCTCAGGTTGTTCCTGCGGCCACTACAACGAGCGGTCTCCCGATCTCAGTAGGCGCTGGTGTTTCCGATTTCAATCGGAGTTTCGATAGTGGTTCCGATTTGGGCGACAAATTGTGGATCGACTTCGGGCTTCCCTTGCCTCAGCGTCTGCACGGACTGGGGATCGAGGCCGAGGGCGAGCAGGTAGGCATCCACCCCGCAGCGCAGGACAAGGACGGCATCCGCGAGGAAGTCGGATCAGCTGGCGCGATATATAGCCCATACGATTTCCACAAGGTTCATCCCTACGTCAAGTTCCTCTTGGGCTACGGAAACGTCGATTATCCGACCACCGCCGGGCCATACCACCAATCCCGCACTGTATACACAGTCGGAGGCGGTGCCAGCTACCCGTTGTTTGCCGGGCTGTCTGCTCGTATTGACTATGAATACCAGTTCTGGCCCAATTTCTGGGTGAAGCCGCCGACGTTCACCACGGGGGCATCCTTGACACCCTATGGGTTCGCCGTGGGCGCCGACTACCAATTCAACCGCATTCGTCTTCATTTTTAGCGACAGAGCCTATAAACCGGAATTTCCATTTTGATTTCCAGCCACCAGAGAATATCTACCCGAGCGCTCTGCTGCCCAATTTTTCGCATTCGCTCTAATCGCAAAAGCCGAATTCTCCCCGCCGGTTCTTTGCCCAAGTCAACAGGCTATGACTACGTTGCCCAGGTTGCATGCGATCCCTCCCATCCACCGCCGAACTTCGTTGGACCGGAATCGATGGCAGCTCAACCGAGGCATCTTCACCGGTTGCTCCCTGGCACTAAGGAAAAGTGACTCGGGAATGCTTGTTAGAAGTAACCCATAGGACGAACGCGTAGCGTGATAGGAGCTCCGGAAAGTGCATCCCCTTCGAGAGCCCAAGAAATCAGTGTGATGATCGAATTCTGTTTCCCGCTAAGGTCTAGCGCAACAATGATCCAGTGGCAACGTCCCTTTGGTCGGACACGGGGGCAGCAGTTGAAGGACAGTTACGTACTGTACAGGGCATCCGGCTCCAACACAAGCCCGTTCTTTGAGAAGGGCTCTCGATCACTTCTTGAACTTGCTAAATTTCGTAGATCGGTTGAGGTAGGGAGAGAGATTGAGACTTTAATTACCAGACCGCGCTGAATCAAATGAATGCACCGAGTTCTCGGTCGCAGTTGAGGGCGAGCTCAAAAAAGTAGTTCAGATGCAGATTCTGCAAGCGGCCCGAGACAGGTTTTCGAAACTTTTGACCGCAAGCAGTCCTGACACTGGAATGAATACTCTATTTGGCAATAGCGGTCCTGGCGATTCAAGCTAGCACCTTTGGCGCGTGCGATCCAGAGAACTCCTGTTGGAACTGGTTCAGTAACAAGTAACGCAATCGGACAATCCACGTCTTTGCGTATAAGGCGACCGCCGACAAGATTGCTGCTTGAGACCATTACGATACCATGATTGAATTATCGCGCCTTTGGGAATGGCTCTGTCAACCGCGCCATCCGGCGAGCTGCCCATTTCGTCCCTAGCGCCCCAATTCCCCGGGGCTAATTGCATAAATGGTGACGCGCACTTATAAACATCTCTCATTGGGCTCTGATCGACGCGGAGGTGAAGCATGTTACGCAAGCTGTTGCAATTCCTGCTTCGGCTGTTCAGGACTTTCCGGGGATGGCTGAAACAACGCTCCCGGTTCTCGAAGTATTTCTCTGATCTTATGAATATTTCAGATTTTGAGGCCCAGTTCTACCATGAGTTGATGCTGGCGGACTCCGAACGCGTTGATAGCTACTATGCAGCCATCGCAGCAATCATCAACCCTGGGGACGCCGTTTTGGACCTTGGGGCAGGTACCGGCATCCTAAGTTGTTTTGCCGCACTGAGGGCCAAGCAGGTATATGCGGTCGAGCACTCTTCGATTATTGAAGTCGCCAAAAAGATCTGCGTGGCCAACGACATCGAGAACGTTCAGTTCTTCCAAGTAAACTGCCGCGACTTTCACCCACCCACAAAGTTCGACGTTATCGTACATGAACAAATCGGTGGCGGGAATCCGTTCTCTGAAAACATGGTTGAAAACCTGCTTGACGCCCGGCGCAGACTACTCAAGCCGGGCGGCAAGATCTTACCCAACCAGTTTGAGATTTTCCTTGAGCCCGTCGAACTGAATCAATCAAATCGCATTCCGTTTCTTTGGGAATTCAACCTCCATTCCATCCGCTTTCATTCCCTGCGTCCTGAGCGTGAAAAATTGCCTGCGACTGGCAAATCGATCGACCCATCCCACGTCCGGTCCATTTTCCCCGCGGCGATCAAACGCAGCCTGTGCTCTCCGCATCCGATCCTTAGCTTCGACCTGGAGTCCCTGCAGCCCGACGATCTGGCGAAACACATTCACTATGAGAACGTTGCCATCTGTGCCGGGCGCGTTGATGGCCTGTGCATGTACTTCAAAGCACTAAATCATGGTCGCGAGTTCCTTGGGAACGAACCGAACGGCATTCGAACGCATTGGCCGATGATCTTGTATCGGTTTGAAGAAACCTTGGTCGATGCCGGCTCAATGATCGCATATGACCTCGATATCGGCTCGCTCGTTCACCACAACACCTGGAGCATCAATTGGCTACGACCGGAGCGCAAATGACTTACCCCGTTCATTACGACGATTCCCTTCTTTAGCGCCTCAATATCGTAATCGTACTCGTACTCGACAAATCGAGGAGGCTCGCTAAGGCGGCGATCCCCGACCATCCAACCTGTGTGCGCTCACCGTTCCTTATCGCTTGATCGACGTTGGAGCCGGACATTAGCGGAAGCAAAATTCCGACAAATATATACTTGACGAATCAAAGAGGATGATTACAGCAACTCGTTCTTATATCGTCTGGCGATCTCGAAACTTCTCTCTAGTTTCCATAGGGATGGCCTGATGTCCTCTTTTTCCAGATGCTTCGACGCCAGCGGGCACCCCCGAAGGTCAATGAGGCCACTGCGCCCTGTCATTAGGCGGCTACGCTGCGGCGATTGAATCGTGGATTAAATTTGAAAGGGCACGGAAACGAGTTCTCGACTCCGAGAGAGTTGAATTCTTTCATATGACCGATTTCGTTTCGGGGAAAAGAGACTTTCAGCGTTGGGCTGGAGATGAACCCGAGAAGGTCCAGCGGACGAGGATTTTCGTCGAGAGATTGGCTCGATGCGTCCAAGATCACTGCGCGCGATATTTTCGTGAAACCCTTTCTTGCTGCGGGACTACGAGGGGGTCAATAAAGACTGTCGTCCGGAAGAGACGGTTGGCAGGAAATACACGATGAGCGCGTCCTTGTCGACGCTTGAACTCCAAACGTGGGCAAAGGAAATAGGCGTCCTGGATACGCTCCTCTATTGCTTTGAGGACGGCGACATAGACAAGGTTAACTTTGTAGATTGGCACCTGTCCTCATATGGCAAGCGCCCGAGATTTCTTGTGAAAAACGAGGCCAACCCGCTTCAGGCTGTGGGAGTGGGATGAAGAATTGCGCGAGTGATAAAATGTGATATGAATGCTGGCAGGCCTTTAGCCAGGGTGATCATGCGCAAATGCGCAATTGTATTGGCGGGATTTCTCCTCATCGCTTCGGCTGCACTCGCTTTGGGACAACCTAGAGCGCAGGACGGCGTGGGACAGACGGGGAATACCAGCCATTCTGCATCCCAATGCGAGCCTTCGGCGCTGGGTTCGCCGTACATCCCAGTGGACAATTGGATCTATCCTGCCATGCTGCGGCTTTACTCACTGGGTTTCATAGACGATGCTTTTCTCGGGATGCGACCGTGGACGCGTGCGAGCGTGAGCTACATGCTGAAGGAGGCCGGGGACCGCATCGACGATGCGGACCAGGAGGAGATGGACCCGCCCACGGCGGAAGCACGGGAGATCTACGACGCGGTTGGCCATGAGTTGCATTCCGACGCCGACGGCCCCGACGGGGTGAATGAGGACGAAACCTGTATCGAATCAGTTTATTCCGTGGCTAGGGCCATCAGCGGCACTCCTCTGCGCGACAGCTATCATCTGGGATCGACGATCGTTAATGACTACGGGCGGCCCTACGAAGCCGGCTTCAACAACTACTCTGGCGCCAGTGGTTATGCTACCGCTGGACGATTCGCGCTTTATATGCGTGGCGAATTCCAGGGAGCGCCTTCAGCCGCCGGTTACTCTACGTCATTGGCCAACGCACTTTCCACGGTCGATGGCACAACCTTTCTGAACCCCGGCACGGGCCTACCTTACAGTCAGACCACCATCCCCATGGGACCGATCGGCACTGCTACAGATGGACGATTCCTGGAGGCGTACGTCTCAGCACAATACCTGAACCATGTATTCTCGTTCGGCAAACAGGACGAATGGCTGGGGCCGGGGCTAGGCGGCAGCTTCGCCTATTCAAATAATGCGCAGAACATCTATGCATTCCACATCGACCGTATTGAGCCCCTCTACATTCCGTTGCTCTCCCGACTCACCGGCACTTTCCGCTACGAGTTTCTGGTGGGCGCACTAAGCGGCCATACCTTCATGCCCAACCCGGTCTATGTGGCCAACCCCTCGCCGAATGTGCCCAACGTGATCAACCCCGGCGATCCTTGGGTTCACTTGGAGAAGATCAGCTTCCGGCCCACGGTCAATCTCGAGTTCGGTTTCGAACGCACCGTGATCTGGGGTGGCGAAGGCCACTCACCCGTCACCTTTCGCACATTCCTGAAGAGCTTTTTCAGCACCTCATCCCCATCCGGCACGGCTAAGAATGGCCCCGACGATCCGGGGGCGCGCTTCGCGGCGTTCGACTTCTCCTATCGGCTGCCCTTTGTCCGCAACTGGCTCACGCTCTATTGCGACTCCGAGGTGCATGACGATGTTTCGCCCATCGATGCTCCGCGGCGCGCCGCCTGGCGGCCTGGAATCTATCTGTCGCATGTTCCTGGCGTCCCCAAGCTGGACGTGCGCGTGGAAGCCGCCTCCACCGACCCGCCGAGTTCAACAGTCGGTGCCCGCGAATACGGCCGCTTCATGTATTGGGAGGGGATCGAGAAACAAGGCTACACCAACCAGGGCCAGATCTTCGGCGATTGGATCGGGCGCGAGGACAAGGGCGGACAGGCGTGGATCACCTATCACCTAAGCGGCAATGAATGGCTGCAGGTAAGCGCGCGCAATCAAAAAGCCACCAAGGATTTCATTCCTGGCTCAACCACACAGACCTTCAGCGGAGGGGCCTGCCCCGACGTTACCTGCCTGGTTCCTGGCGGTACTACCTTGAACGACATCGACTTTCAGGTCGTGAAGCGCATCCGTAAGGATTTTGAGATCGATGGAAGTTTCGCAATTGAACATTGGAGGGCGCCCATTTATCTTACGGGCCGGCAAACAGTAACGACCACCAACATCCAGCTTACATGGTTTCCTGAGAGGAAAATCGACTTCTAGAACGGATCAGGCTTAGTCGGACCCAGACTAAGTTTCTTAGCTCGCTGATTCAGAGTTCGGTCTGGATGCACTTATGGTCAAGACGCTGTTTTCCCAGCGCTGTAGTTGCGGATTATTGCGTCGGGACTAGGGCCTTCGACCGTGCACTACTCACAGGAGCAAAAACCTGTACACAAATCATCGCGTGGCACCTATGGCGAGCAAAGGCACCAGCAGACACCAACCTGCGCACCTGATGGACCGCGCTGTAAAATAAAGATGCGCACGTACGAGCCAGAATGTAAACTCTAGCTTTTGCCCGTGCCATCGCGGCCTGTATGTGTGTCGAATGCGGTCAATTCGTCAATTCCGACCTTTTTGAGTTTCGGTGCTGTCCATTCTTTCCTGGATTCAACCTTAGCTGCAGAATTCTTCTTCATTTGGGGTGAGTCCTCTCCAAAAGAGATTTGGTGTCTCCGAGTACCGATGCTGCTACGGGTGATACTAACCTAAAGGCCTAGATAAACGCAAGCGAAAAACCCTCTTACAGGACTTAAGCGTCACGATTTAAAGACCCTCCCTGCTCGCTGAAGGGTCTTGCTGCCGATCGTGTCAGTAATCGTCGTGGAAACGAAGAACAAGCCATCCGCCAAGAGGTGACTGAGCCGGCCGCGGATCGTGGTGGATGATCAGGGCTATTCGGGGTGAGGATCGGCAAGGCGGCAGAGAAATAGCCCAACTCCGAGCCCGCGAACGAAATGGTCGGCCATCGAAGTGGTGACAGGATCGACCTTTACCAAAAGGTCATCCAAACATCGACGCATAACCGGGATGTCGAGCATCTCCCGCGCCTCGGGCAGCGAATCCAGAGAATGCAGGCATGCCAGAAATGCCGATAGTTCGCGAAGTATTCGATGGCCGGCATCTGCCGCCTGAAGCCCTTTTTGCCGCCCCTCCAGCACTTGTTCGGGTAATCGCTTCTGGAATGCATGTCCCAACAAGAGACTGCGCTGGCCTTTCCGGCAAAACCGATCGTCAGGAACGCGTAAAAGAAACTCGAGCATTGAGAGGTTGGACGTTGGATCGATACAGGAAAGAGAATGCCTCGCCGCCAACTCCGTCCAAATGCCGATCGTGGTGCCATTGGAAGGTTGAAAGAAGAGGAGACGAGTATCGCTTACTGGGGAGGGTGTGAAAGTTGGGTCGTGCGCTGCCTCTCGCATCCTGCCATCCAGATCCAATTCTGAGGCCATTTGAGGATTGAGCACGGAATAAGCCTGCCAAGGCCTGCCCCGCCATAGTTGCAAGCGTCGAAAAGCTCGCCGGCTCGGCGTCAGTAACGGCTTCAAAACCTGCCGCTTCAACGTGAGCCATGGGTTAGCCTCTCCATAAGTAAACAGCCTTAAAGCCATGGCGGGTTTTCCTTGCAAAAACGCGAACAAAGCCGATCCATTGCCCGCCCAAGAGACGGTGCAATTGCCCGATTGCCCAGTCAGTAGAACCGCGTTACCGTTCCGGGAGGCAGTCTCAGCTAGGGCATGCATCCAAAAGTGATTCGTGGCCGCATGACTTGGTCCGTCATGGACTTCGAGAAAGTGTCTTATTCCCTGAATGATTCCATAGTTCGCCGCATCGACTGGGGAATGCTCGACGTTTGGTCCCGCCATTACGGCCGTTGCGTGGGCCCGCTCCCATTCGTTGCCGAATCTCTGCGCACCCGCACCGTCGGGCGGTAGATATGGCACCGATGTGTAAGCGCTGAGACGGCGCCTCTCCCTTGCAAGTAGCGGTGCCGCAAGAGCTACAACCGAACCTGAATCGCGGCCGCCGGAGAGTAGTGCTGCTATGGGCTTCCGGGTCCGCAGACAACTCTGAACTGCGCGTGTGTAGAACTCCAGAAAGGCTTCTGCGTACTCTTCATCCCGGCGGTATGACAGCGGTTCGCGACCCTCGGGAGACCAGTGGCGCCAAATACGTGTTTGGCCATTGGGCCCGACGGTCATGGCATGTGCCCACAGCAAGCGCCGGAAGTCTTTGTAAGCGGTCAGTTCCGCATCAGGGTCCCAGACGACCAGAATTTGAGCAAGACGCAGGCGATCCGGCTCCTTTTTTACACCCGGAATTGCCAACAAGGCCTTGAGACTGGATGCAAAAGCTGTAAAGCCCTTTCCCTGGTGGTAATAGAGAGTGGCGTTTCCAAACGCATCTCTGGCCAAGAGCAAACTGCGTTCACGCTCATCCCAGGCCGCCAGCGCCCAGTCGCCCTGAAGATGCGAAGAGACATCCTCACCCCAGTGATCATAAGCGAGACTAACCAGATGCCCATCAGACAGTTGCGGAGCCTCGGATGCGGAAACATCAAAGGCTTCGAGAAGCGCAGCTCGGTTGTCCAACCGGGCTGCGCTGACCACCAGGCCGCGCTTTGCCCGTACCGGTTGGTTTTCAAATGTATCTTCGGGGTTGACTTCCAGCAGCAGATGGCCCATTCCCATGGGACCATCAATCCTAGAGCGTTGGCCATGGGGGCCGTAGTATGCCATGGCCTTCTTCATCCGCTCGAGCCAGAGCGGGTCGACCGGGCCTCCGTCATATCGATAAATTCCGTAAATCCCGCTCAAGATTCTCTCGATCCGCTGACCTTATTTATGTTACGCAACGTGCTACTGTCTATCACACCACGGGCTCGCAGCCCGTGCAGCCCAAGCGTTCTGGATAACGTGGTCATGCTCTTGCCGCTGGAGTTGACTGGATTCGCGAACCGAGCTTCCGTGCCGCCCGCCAAGCCCACAGGAAAGGACGCAATGGGATATAGGCCCAAAAGAAGCTGTCTGGAAGTTGGATCGCACCGAAGTCCTCGGGCTGGTACCAGAATTCGGATAAGCTTTCTCGCCAGCTCTTTCGGGGCCATAGCAGCCTCTCATAGCGGCCCAAGCGAAATCGGTAGCCGAACTCACCGAGAAACGCTCCGGCCGCATCCTTGGGAGATTTAAGCGCATCCAGCGGTATGCTCGTCAGGGCAGGTAACACGTCGCTCCGCTCATGCCGTAGCGAAACGGGCAATGGAAGCCCGTAGACCAACTCCAGAAGCTGCAGGCTGCTGAGCAGAACCCTCTCGTCACCTGTTCTGTGCGCCATCCACAGGGCCACGTCCCAATCCGCTCTCCCCGTCGCGTGGAGCCGAGCCAAATCTCCTAGCCATTTGGCGCGCGACCAAAAATGCCGCGCTCCGTGACTACAGAGATAAAGCGCGCTGTCGCCCGGGCTCATAATCTGAAATGAACAACCTTGCCAGTGGAAGGGGGTGCTTTTGGCCCACCTTTCAGCTATGTCAATTGGAGTGTCCCACTGGTTGCGCCAATGGAGTTCCAGAACGCAACCTGTGCGGGGATGGACGAAATTGAAATGGGAATCATGGTGCAGGAACATTTCCCATTGGCGAGGGGTGACGGGAGACCAAGGTGAATCCAGATTCCAGCCAAGAACGGCAAGACAGGCTTTCGCCCTAGGAAGGTCCTTCGGTTGCACCGCTAGGTCCAAGTCTTTCGACTGGCGCAGGCCCGCGTCTCCGTATAGCTCCAGGGAAAGGACCGGCCCTTTCAAAGTCATCACGGGAATCCCGTCGCGATTGAAGCATGCCAGCACCTCCGCGAACAAGAGGCAGTGCTTGACGGCCCGCATCCGACAAGTATCGCTGGACTTCTTCAGGTCCCGCCTTGCGGATTCAGGAATAGCCAATGCCGGTATGCGGCTGAGAGCCGCCCAACTCAAGGCCGGTGTACGGTGACGGTCGACTACCAGACTGAGATATTCCGTCCAGTCCGGCATGGCCGCGATGGCCTCGCGGATTGCTTTTTCCTGATTGTTCTCAAACGAATCCGGGGCCAGCCAAGAGGTGGCGATCATCAGACGGAATGCGGGGCTGGTCCGGTGCAGCCAATCGGTCTCAGGCATCTCCGACCTCTTGCATTTGCGCGGTCCAGGAACTTGCATAGTCTCCGCCTAGCGCCACTAGCTGCGCATGAGTTCCGGATTCCACCACCCGTCCCCTGCCCAAAACATGAATGATATCGGCGTGCATGGCCGTGGTGAATCGATGGGTGATCATTAGCGCCGTTCGGCCCTCTGTGAGGGTGCGGAAGCGGTCAAGCCAATCCTGTTCCGCCCAGGAATCCATCGAGCTGGTGGGCTCATCTAGGATGACCAGCGAGGCCTGACGGAAGAAAGCCCGGGCCAGCGCTATACGCTGCCATTCACCCCCGCTCAACTCAGCTCCCCCGAACCATTTGCCTAGCACGGTGTCAAAACCCTGGTCCAGCCGTTCTATCGGTGCCAGAGCGCCTGCATCGCGGGCGGCCTGCGAGACACGCGCCTGGTCTCCGATTGCTTCGATGTCTCCAAAGCCAATGTTCTCGCGCACAGAAGTGTGATAATGAACCGGTTCTTGAAACAGAACGGCAATTTGCCGGCGCATCGCCCCGTGATCGAGTGCCCGCAAGTCCACTCCGTCAACGAGAATGCGTCCCCCATCAGGGTCGTAAAAGCGGCATATCAACTTGATGAGAGTGCTCTTGCCTGCCCCGTTGTGCCCCACCAGTGCTATCACTTTCCCTTTGGGAATTGTCAGGTCGAAATCATCCAGAGCCGGATGGAATCCTCCCGGATAGGTGAAGCTGACGCGCTCAAACCGGATCGAATCCTTCATTGGCAACCCCTGCTCTCCGGCCGATCCGGGAACAATTGCCGGTTCCACTCTAAGAAACTCATCCAGATTTTCAACGAAGAGCAGGCTCTTATAAATCTTTCCCGCGCCTTCCAGGAGGGAGCGTAGCAGCACCTGGCATTGCTGGAAGGCCTGAAAGCAGAGAAGCAGATCCCCCAGCTTGAACTCTCCAGCAAGAGTCCGTTGCAACATCCAGCCCAGGCCCGCCAAGCTGCCGGCCCAGGCCAGCAACCCGGCTCCCAGTTCCGTGATGGCTCCTTCGCCCACCAGGCGCAACTTGCCATGTCTCAGGCTCTCCCGCAAGCTCTCGAAGCACTTACGGTGGTAAGACCCCAGGCCGAACAAGCGCAATTCAGCGGCGGACTGTTGCTCAGTGATTAACCAGTCGAGGTATCGCGCGCGTCGCTCCTCGTGGGTGTGTTCCAGGTGCCAGCGGTGTTCCTTCAGGATGTGGCGGGCCACCAGAACCAGTCCGGGAAGAGCGGTGCAAACCAGGAGCAGGGGTAGCCATCCGGCATAGGTCCAAAGAATTCCGGCCAGCACCAGAAACCCCAACCCGTTCTGGACAAGTGAACCGAGGCTTTCCAGCAGCGCCAACGGCTGAGAGAGGGCATCGACCTGAGCCCGGTACAGCTGATCGTAAGACTCAGGATGGTCGTAGAAAGCCAGATCCAGCCGAAGCGCCTGTGTATGAATGAGCCGATGAACTTCATCCTGCACACGCTCCGCTTGCATTGCCCGAACCCATGAAAGGGCGCTGGACAAGAGCTGCGCGGCAATCCATAGGCCGGCAATTCCCAGAGCTGCGGGCGCAATACTAGCCCACCCGTGCGGGCCCACCAACCTGTTAACTAAGATCCGAAGCAGCAAAGCCAAGCCGGCGGGAATCAGTCCTTGGCCCACCAACAGGACACCCCAAACCGCAGTCCACCATCCCGCCGCCGTCCAAACCAAGGTGAGGGCGCGGCGGCCGACCGGTAATTGCTGGACGAATTGATTCAGTTGCCTGCGCAGCATGGGTCCTAACAACCTCACGATCGGCGCTCGGCAGGACGGCCGAGAAACCTTCCAGCTCCGAGCCCGCGAAGGAGTCGGCCAGCCATTGAAGTAGTTACAACATCGGCCTTTACGACAAGATCATCCAGGCGGCGCATCAGTGGGAAATCAAGCATTTAGCTGCGCGGGCCCGCGAATCCTGAAAAGCCATCCGATCCAGCAAGCTAGGATCTACCAGTATCGCATCGTATCTAATAAACGCCTTGAAGCAAACATCGTACAGCGGGCTCAGGAATGTCTCCGTGCAAACGTTGTAAAAACCCTGAACTGCTCATGATCATGTGTCCCAGTCACGATGAAAGAGCCTAGACGCAGCCACGCATGAGCATCGAAGCCCGCTGATTCACTCTGACGTGATCCAAAACTCACGGTTCCTTCCAATCCCCTGCGGCGCAACATCCCCGTAGCAGCGAGTGCCCGAGCAAGGCAACGCCCATCCCATGGCACCCTCCGGCCCAGAACCTCCACTGCCCAGCCAATCTCTTTTGCTGTGCGGATTTCGTCAGCCGTTGCCATGGCAGGGCTCTCGGCTCCCGGCGTCCCCAGCCAGGCTGCAATGCGCCGGAAAGGCAGGAGTGCCATGGCCAAACGGGCCATCGCCAGAGCGACGAGAGCTTCCCATAAAAGGTCTCTACGGCCACGGGAGGTCCTCGCATAATGCCACACCTTACTCCACACGCAAGAGACCCTCCCGTTCCATTTCTCCCAAAAATCCTTGCATATCCGAGGCGCAGGCTTCCGGCGAAATGTCGTACTCCTTGACCAGCAAGTCCACCAGTGCCGAAAAGGTGAGGGGCGTCTTCAACTTCTCCCAAATGCTTTGCGCGGGTCCCGCCAACCCATAATATGCGCCTGCGTCGATGCTCATCAGAACCGTCTCCTGGTCGAGCTCTGTGGAAAGCATCTCCTGCGAACGGGATAATCTGTCGTTGGGATTAAAAGTACGCATCATGTTTTCCGTTTGCCTTCCTCAAACCGGACGAGCGGGGAAGGTGTTCCGCCCACGCCGACTCGAGAAAGCCGATCAACCCGTAGATCGCTTCCGGATCGCGCCGTCGCATCACAGCTACGACAGTAGTCTCTTGGGCTATAAGTCCAGCCAGGCGCATCAGATCGCTTTGTGCCCTCTGTCCCTTAAGATATTGCGGGCGATATAGATTTTCTAACAGGCGCTGCACCCGGTCAAAACCGCGGAGCACCGCGAATTCCGGTGCGTCGATATCGCGTTCAGCGAGGATATGAATTGCCCCCAACGGTACCGGCTCAGGACAGTATCCCTCGCCCATGGGCACCACAAATTTGTCCACGTCGAACCGTGCGTTCCTAGGCGCCCCCAGGCGCTCATAAGCGTCGGCGAGTAGCCGGAACTGGGCCAGTGCGGGGAGAACCTCCAATTTCTTAGCCTTCCTGGCCACTGCGCAGACGTCGTCCGAAAGCACACGGTATCCCTGTCGATGAAACTCGGAGGCCAGCGTTGACTTGCCGGCGCCCTGCGCTCCAACAAAAATCATTGCTCCCCAAGAAGTCTCCACTGCGCTTCCATGCAGCGGAAATAACCCCCGCTGGTAGAGAAGCGCCCCCATGGCCGAGCCCAACAGAAACAGGCGAAGCTGCTCCTGTGAAGCCCCGACTAGAGGCACGATGGATATCCGTGCCCCCTCCTCCACGAGGTAAAGGGCCACTCCTCGCACAGCCATCCGAAAAAAGCCCGGCCGAACCTCATAATAGCCATTCTCCAGAGATTCCGAAATGTGATCGACCGGTGGCAGCAGCCGGATGTCTAAGTCCGCATCTCCGGCGGGCTCGGGATGCATGGGGAGCTCCGGGCAAACAATCTCTGAGTGGATGCGAAGACCATAAGCCCAGTATGTGTTGAGGGACATCTTCAGCCTCGAACGAGAAGATAACGTCTTCTCCCTGCCAAGCATCTATTCGGTCGCTCGATGAAGCAGGGAGTTGGTGCCAGAAACATGGGATCGGTGCGGCCACGATCAGTTATGGCCCAAACATCAACTAGTGGCGCGCGATGGACTGGGCGGAGATATTCAAGAGCGACTTGCTGCGCTTTGGAGTTCCGAGCCGACTTGACCGCTCCCGCCAACGATGTATACGCGTGGCTCGCTCATGCGAATACTTCTGCATCGCGTAGAGGCGCGCCCTTTTTATCCTTGTCGGAGACGACGGCTGTCGCAGGATCGATGGGCCAAAGAATCCCAATGTCAGAATCGTTCCAGAGAATGGTGCGCTCGCCAATAGGCGAGTAATAGTCGGTGACTTTGTACGCAAAGCCGACTCCGTCGGTCAGGGCCAAGAAGGCATGGCCGAAGCCCGCGGGAATCCAAAGCATATCAGCGTTCTCAGCCTTTAGCTCGACAGTGACGTGGCGGCCGAACGTCGCCGAACTGCGGCGGAGATCGACGGCAACATCGAGCACGGCACCCGCGACCACTCTGACCAGCTTGCCCTGAGGCTGAACGGTCTGGTAGTGAATGCCGCGCAAGACATTTCTCTTCGAGATCGAGAAGTTATCCTGCACCCAATCTGTGGGCAGTCCGGCATCGGCCATGCGACGCTGGTTCCAAGTTTCGAGAAAGGCGCCCCTGCTGTCGCGATAGATTGTTGGCGTGAGGATCAGAACTCCTGGCAGTGCGGTTTCGGTGATTTTCATGATCAAAGATTATCAAAGGCAAAATACGACTCGCGCAGAAATTTGAGAGGGCATTGCCCTCAGCCGCTCTTGGGAATCGGCTGGGCCAAGAATTCGAGGTGCTCCACTGTGATGTTACCGAGCCGGAATGCAATTTCTACGGAACAGGCGTTATTGAACCCCTGGCGATGCTTAAATATCTGGCTCAAAAGATCCGCCTAGTAAAGTGAGTTGTGCGTTCCGGCGTCAAGCAACGCCATCCCGTGGACCACGATCTGCACAATGAGGGCTCCGTCTTCTGGAGTTACCGTCGGTTCAAATCGATGAACTCCAACTGGCCCCGAGGCGCGTAACAGATATAGATGCCCCAGTGGCAGCTGTCACCGAGTAGTTCTGCGACGCGCTCCATGTACTGCGGCGTGGAAACGATGAGTCTGTCGCCCAGGCCGGCGAGCATGTGCTAAGCCGTTAGTAGATGATGAGGTTGTCGCAAACTGGCCGAAGTTGCTTGGGAGATGCGACCAGTGTGACGGGAAATAGGCGCGTGCCGCAACCACGTGAGAGAACGATGGCCTTCATAGCGCGAGCCGCTCCGCTTAGTTTTGTTTAATCCACTTCAAATACGCGCCGGTGCACTCGTTCGCCGCCCGATCCATGTGGTCGAGATACTAACGCGCCGTGCGCCGCAGACCGCTTTGAAAGCGTTCGGCCGGGGCCCAGTTCCTGGGTGCTCTTCGATGCCGCGATCGTGACCAGGACGATCCTTGACGAAGCTGATGAGTTCGTGGCCTGAGCGTAGGCCCGGGTCGGGGTCCGCATCGTCTATCAAGTCGCAGATGGCCATCACCACTCCAAATTCCTCCGCTCGCTCTTGCCACCAACGTTGTAAGTCTACCCCGGCCGCCCGCGGTCGAGCACCGTTCAAATTGCTGAGCAATGATACTCTTCGAAAAGCCAGTCGCGCACATTGCCGCCATCGCCGTAGACCGGCCAAGGCTAGCGCTCGAGTGCATTCAGAACCATCAGCGAAATCAACTTTTCCGGGAACTGAAACAGCCAATAGTTATTCGAGCAGTTAGCCGTCAGCACTGGCGAGCCAGAGGTGCGATGATACACGCGAACCAAGTGATCGGAGGCCACCATAGAAGCTGAGTATGGACTGTTAGGTGCGTAACGGTCGTTTCGCAAAATGCCGGGTCGGGTGGACCCAGTGTACCGAACAGTTCATCCGTTGTGACGTGCAGAAAGCGAAAGGCTGCCCGGTCGGTACCACCCAAACCTTGCTACCAGGCCTTTGTCTCTCCAACAATGTGAATCTTCCCTAGACGTCGGTGCGGATAAACGCGTCAGGAGCGACGATCGAGTGATCGACATGGCTCTTCGCGGCGAAGTGCACAACGACGTGTGGTCGATGCTCGCGAAGCTGCGAGGCGATCAGTTTTGCGTCGCAAATATCCCCCACGCACCAGGATGTGTCTCGGATCGGATCGCAACGGCTCCAGATTCGCGGGATTTCCCGCATAAATCAGAAGATCGAGATTTACAATGCGCGAACCGACCGCATCCATCTAATTCAGCGCAAAATTCGATCCAATGAAACGTGCGCTACCGGTAATAAGAGTCATGATCTCGCGTGTGCGTCCCTTCCCTTCATCCTGCCTGATGATGCGGCGGCGTCCGGAGCCGGTGTTGCGCCTCAGTGATTCTGAGCATCGTTGATTCTCGGAGTGACGTTCCACCTTTCTGCTTAGGCCCGTCACTCCTGCTTGGAAGGCTGTTGAAATGTCTGAACACCGATATCTATGATGCTCACACGGCGCGACACACGGCTGCATAGACTTCTAAATACTGCTTGCTCACGACATCCCAATCATAATGCTCAGTTACTCTCTTATAGCCTCTCGAAGCGTAATCTCCAACAAATTCATCGTCTTCCGCAATCGCGCGCCATTTCTTCGCCAGATCCTCAACTGAACCATCGAAATATACGATAGACTCGCCGCCTGTCTCCTGGTTCTCAGGAATCGACCTGGCAAGGCAACAAACCTGCGCTCCCATCGCTGCCAGCAGCGAGGGGGATGTTCCCTCGAGCTTTGAAGCCGTTACATAGGCCCGAGCATTCGACAGCAGGCTTTCGTATTCTGCTCCATATTGGTAACCAAGGAATATTACGTTTCTGCCTGCCTTGCGGCGCAACATAGACACATACGCCTGATCGTTCTCATTGTCGCCGACAATGACCAACGGCATGTCTGTCACTAGCGATGCATACCCATCGAGAAGAACATTTACTTCTTTCTCAGGCACCAGTCTTCCCACAAAGATAAAATAGTTGAATCGCTTCAGCCCGAGACGTTCAAAGTACCTGGAGGTGGTTTCTAAGCGTTTGGCGCCGTAGGGAATAAATCGGATGTTGGCGTCATATTTTTTATCGAGCAAATCCTTGACCGTCTTCGAATCACAAACAGCGGTACTAGCGACCCGAACTGCCAACCAGGTTGACAGCCTCCAAATCATGCGCGCGGCCTTGCCCCATTTCTCTCTTTCCCACTCTAAGCCATCCAGTGTTATCACAAGAGGTTTACCCGCAATCCTGACAATCAGTCCTCCAAATGCACTTGCTGCGTTGTACATATGAACGACGTCCACATCTCGCCCCTTAAATGCCACGTGGAGACCCACCGCAATTGAATGAGTTAGTGTCTCCAAGCTATTGACGGGAACTGTCGCTAGATACAGTAGCCCGATCCCGGCGTACTTGGGCTCTTTGTTACCATTCTCCCGCGAACGGCAATATACACTCACCTGATGGCCAAGATGAGACATGCGCCGCGCGGTTTCGTCGGCCGCGGTTTCAAACCCGCCGTAGCTTGCCGGAATCCCGCGGATTCCGCCGATTGCGATCCTCACTTGCCCAGCTCCGCCTTGAATTCCTTGGAATACTCCGCAAGCGCGTCCTTCCAATGCGGCATAAAGTCAATATTCCGGGCTCGCAACTTCAGGTTTTCGAGCTTCTCAGACCTGGGCCTGGGCGCGAAATATTCCTTCTCAAATCTGTCTGATCCGACCTTTACTACCGATATCTGTTTCCCCAATCCAAGAAGGCGGACAAATTCTACCGCAACATCATAACGGCTACAGCTACCAGAACATACCTGGTTGTAAACTCCGTAAAGATCAGTCTCAACAACCCTGTAGATGGCGTTCGCAAAACTCTTGGTATAAGTCGGAGTACCAAGCTTGTCATCTACTACAAAGAGCGTCTTCGCTCCGCCTTTAATTTGCTTATAAATCTTGTTTATGAATTTCTTATCTACTTCCGGCCCCCCGCCCATCATCCAACCTGCGCGAAACACAAAGTGCTGTCTCACCATTGTGCGCACCGCCATCTCTCCTTCGTATTTCGACTGCCCGTAGACGGATAGCGGACTATGCACTCCAAAATCGTGATATATCTCCCGGGCTCCGTCAACTATTCCGGCAGTTGAAATGTAGACAAGCGGCACATCTAGCCGGTTGGCAATCAAGGCAGTATTTTCCGCGCCCAGAGCGTTTGTCAACCACGCATTTTCTGGATTGCGTTCACAGAATTCCAGGTCGGTTAGAGCAGCGAGGTTCAGTATAACGTGCGGCTTGAATTCACTGATCGAGCAGTTAATGGAGGCGTAATCGCGAATATCCGCATGCGAGAGCCAATCGATATTCAGATCGATATCCGTGGCTTTCACTGTGGTCCTTGGATTAAAATGTTCATAAACTGCCCGTCCCAGCATGCCCCCACACCCTGCGATATAGACACGCGTGCTCGTTTCGAATTTCATGACAATTTCCTCGACTTGAAAATGCTTCGCAATGCTTTTCCCGCGAAGTTGCTTCGCGCTTCCGAAACGCGTGCAAGCCTAAATGGGAAGCACGAGGATTTTGAGAACGATCATTTTTCGCACAGAGTAATGTCAGGGACACGATCCGGCCATCAACGCAGATGCCACAGTCAGTTCAGAGAAGATCGCTCAATAACATTGGAGTAGATAGAGAGCAGATCAGCTATGCGCTTTCCGTGGTTAAACCGTTGTTCGACAAACCGCCGAGCCCGCTTCCCCATGTTGCAAATCTCACTTCTGTTACCCCACATCTCATTAGCTACTTCTGCCAATCTTTCAAAATTCCCGGAAGGAAAGAGGCGACCTGCCAAACCATCAACGACCAGTTCAGAGTTTCCACCCATGTCCGAAGCAAGCACCGGCTTGCCGTACGCGAAAGACTCCAACACAGACATAGAAGCGTTTTCGTACCACTCTGACGGAAGAATGGTAAAGGCTGAGTTTCTAAACAGCTCCGCCAGCCGTTCGCCGGAGCAGAATCCCTCCATTTGAACGGGGAGCCCCCGTGCTCGGATCCGGCTCTGGATCTCGGATTCCAGAGGGCCAGTGCCAGCGATTCGCAACGGAATGTTTGCCCGCTCAATAGCGGCTAACAACGTCAGGAGTCCCTTCTCCTCCGACAGTCTGCCTGCGTACAAGACATACTGCCCCGGTTCAAAGCTGGGGAGGAAGTCTTTGGGTGTGAGGGCATTGGGGTGATATGAAGTTCGCGCCGCCGCTATGCCCGAATCGACGAGTAACTTCTGCATAAAGCGGCTGGGGCACAGAAAGCACTCAACGCTATCATACTTGCCGCCCAACTTGTTAAAATAGGCCTCACACGCAGAAGCCATTGAGGCAGCATAGCTGCCCTTGTGACATTTCCATCGGATGCATCGCCAGTACCCGCCGTCCTTGCAAAGCGTACAGGGTTTTCCCTTGCGAATGCCCAGATAGGCAGGGCAAACAAGTTTCAGGTCATGGACAGTAAGTACTGTTGGCAACCTGCAGCGCTGTGCCGCATCAAGGATAGCAGTCGTTAAATGGTTATAGATATTGTGGCAATGAATCACGTCGGGTTGAAAATCGTTCAGAAACGCAGTGAAAGCCCGTCCGGCTGAACTCGAATAGATAATGTCAATCGCCGCCTTCGCCCTGCCCGCTCCAACCACTTCAGTAGGGTCCGCAATCTTAGGGAAGCAATACTCAGATTTTGCAAAGTGATTCCTCTTGTCATATTGCGCAAAGGGAAACACCTCATGCCCGAGTTCCTCAAGCGCCTTCTGGTCATCGAATAACACGCGCTCGCATCCGCCGCGCAGATAGTAGTAGTTATTTACAAGAGCTATTTTCATATTTGTTTTCGGTGCGATAAAGCCGGTCGCTCTCGCTACTTTAACAGTGCTTCGATGATATCCGCTAATCCGCGATAGAACGACTCTTCGTCACACTTCTGCAGATAATACTTTCTTGCCTCAAGCCCCAACTCCAGCAGATCACTATCTGTCAATCCGGTCAGCAACAAGCGCAGCTGCTCCAGATCGTCATATGTGACAAAGAACCGGAGGGGCACGATATCTCCCAACCATTCTTCCATAAAATTACTTCTCGTCATGAACACGGGTTTGCCGGCTTGCATGGCGCGCAAACATACTATCTGCCCAGAGGTAATATTCGGATCTTTAATTGGGAGAATGACGGCCTTGGCAGACAACACGTATTCTTCGAATGCATCACCATAGGCGTCGCAGTCTACGAGCATGTTTGGAGGAAGAGGACGAAGGAGATCCAAATCCTTGGGCAAGCAGGCGACGCTGAACGCTTTGTCCGGCATTCTTTCTGCAAGGCGCCTCAGGGCAGAATAGTCTCGATTGCTGAAACCGCCCGAGAAATAATCGCTTTCCAGGCGAGTAAGCCCGCTTGCCAGACGTTCGTCGATAAAGGACGATCTTTCTGTGTAGGTGCTCAGAAGTATCCTCTTTTCGGGTGGAGCTTCTTCGAACAAGGCATCGCTTCGACTTAAAAAGACAGCCCTGTCAATATACCCTGAACGGAACATACGGATCATTAGAAAGCGTTTGATTCTGGCGGCGATGGAACGAGGTTTGGTATTAGAAATGATGTAATAGACACAACATGGCCGCCGTCGATAGAACGGGCAGGTGACTGAAACCAGGTAATAATATAAGCCAACATACTGCTGCCAGATAAAGACTGCGTCGTGGTGCTTTCTGAAAATGACTGCGTGGATGGCGAGTCGAATGTATTGCAAATGCCTCAAAGGTAGAGGCATTTTCACAGAAGCCTGCCTCACCCGGGCGTGAAGTTCAACTCCGCTAGAGTTGAGAACCCGCTTGAGGGTCTGCACGTCTCCACCATCCCCGACGAATAACACACTCCGATTCACATGCATCCAGGGTTGTTTTCCTCAGGCCCTGCTCGCCGGAGACTTCGAGGCCAGTTATTGAACGTCATTGCGATCTGGACTCAATCGGCTCCAGGACGAGGTCGGTATGAGCTTCGCCACGCTGCTTCTTGCAACTGCGTCCTTGGCGTTGCTGGGACTCCGCTAGCTGAATTTGTTTCCGTAACGGGCAAGGAGCTTCATGCTGTGCTTGGCAAAAGGCCCCTAGGAACTTGTTGAAATTCGCCGCATTGTGACGAATTTCCTGATGATTTGCATCCCTACCCGGTTGAAATCTGCTTGAACTGCGGGTCTGGCCAGTGTTTATGGGGCTTTGCGGGTCTCAGGAAAGTACCCCCGAGATCTGCAAGCGACGTTCAGGCACACTGCTCCATGAGCCTTCCTGGTTGTTGAGCCATCAGTTTCGGCAGCCGGATCAGGTTGTGCGCGGCGCAACTGAAGACGAATAGCCAGTCCACTTTTTCCAGGCCTCGCAGCTTGACCTGGCGCAGCGGGCCGGTTTGCTTAAGCCAACCGAAGCCCTTCTCGATCAGCCATCGCCGGCTCAGGCTGACGGCATAGCCAGGCTGCCGTGTGGTTCTTCGGTCCAGGTTGCTGCTGCGGCCCTTGTCGTTCTTCGCTACATGCGGTGTCACGTTCAACTCCCTCACCGTGCTGACGAAATCCTTGCTGTCGTAAGCCTTGTCCGCGCCCACCGTGATGCGCCGCGAGCGGCCCTCTTGCTTTTGCGCAAGCATCAAGAGCGCAGCATCGCGCTCGGCCAGACCATCGGCGTGCGTCACCATCGCGGAGGCAATCAATCCGTTGCGGTTCTCCACCAGCGCGTGGCCCAGGTAACTCAACTTCGACTCCTTGCCGTAGCTCTTCTTGTACAGCCGCGCATCCGAATCGGTGGTCGATTCATGCGTCTGGTTCGTACGCTTCTGGCCATGAAAATCTCCTCCGTCGCCGTCATCGGAACCGTCCTTGCTACGAAAGCTCTTCTGCGAGGCCCACGCCTGGATCAGCGTGCCGTCCACTGTGAAGTGCTCGTCGCTCATGAAGCGCTTGGCCTGCTTGTTCACTTCCGCAAAGAACTGCCGCGCCACATCGCTGGTCAGCAACCGGTCTCGGTTCTTCGAAAACACCGCGTGGTTCCACATCGCATCGTCCATGCCCAGACCCACAAACCAGCGGAACAGAAGGTTGTAATCGATTTGCTCGACCAGCAGCCGCTCCGAACGCACTGAGTAGAACACCTGCAACAGCAGCGCCCGCAGAATGTACTCAGGCGCTATCGAAGGCCGTCCCGAGTCCGCATACAATGCATCGAACTCCGCGCTCAACGTCCGCATCACCGTGTCCGTCAGCTTGCGAACCGCGCGCAACGGATGATCCTGAGGTACCCGCTGCTCCAATGAAACATAGCTGAACATCCCATCCTGAACTCGCTCATCTCCACGCATACCCATGAGACGGGCGACACCTTCGCCCCGATGCAGAACGGTACCTATTTCAACAAGTTCCTAGAACCACTTGCTACCGATGATCGGATGTTGGCTTCTAGAGTAAGGAGGATGTCCCGGCCGTCCTCCCCGGCCTGACGCCGAACACATATCCTGAATACCAAACGTGAAGCCGACGCGGCGGCACGCGCGGCTAGAGCCCAAGGGCCCTGTCCCGGTCCTGCAGAATGATGAACCAATACCCCACAGGCCTCAATCACTTGAGGAAGTTTTGAGGGGCGACGTCAACCCCGGGGTCATTGCTCCAGGACAAAGCAGCGGTTGGCGACGTCGAAGGAGACCTCAGGGAGGCTGCGAACCTCGGTCTTGCACAGTCAAGCGCATCGGGGTCAAGGCCGACGCCTGTTAGCGTGTATCCAAGGATCGTGAAATCGAGTGAGGACGCCGTCCCCATCCAGATTCGATGATCGATTGGGGGCGCACCAGCAGCTAACTATGTGCCCGACTCGCGTGAGCCTGGGCTCCGATG
Organism: uncultured Acidobacteriaceae bacterium; assembly: GCA_963725115.1. Taxonomy (GTDB): domain Bacteria; phylum Acidobacteriota; class Terriglobia; order Terriglobales; family Acidobacteriaceae; genus Telmatobacter. The sequence goes on from CAVRXG010000001.1 coordinate 284,053, forward strand.
AACTCTTCAAAGCTCGAGGCCTGCACCGGGCTAGAACGTTCGGCTTACTAAGTTCTCCATAATCTCCGGATGCTCAAACGACTTATTAAGGACGGTAGCTAGTCTCGCGAAGATTGCTCTTCGCATAATGTGGAGGACTTTTATCCGGCAACTCGACACGGTGATAGGTTAGACGCCAGGGAAAGAACCAATCCCGCTAGAATCCAGAAAACTGGGATGCAGTCCCTGGCGACCATTTCTTCGCCGAAGAATCCCGATACCACGAAAATGACAATCATCACCAGGCAAGACTGAACCAATGCCAAGTTGTCGGGATCCAGGCTCCGTTTACGGATCTCGTTGGCAGCTGTTCCAATTGTCCATAACAAATACCCGATCGCGGCCAGCCCAAAGCACCCATAAAGTCCCAATATCATGACCCAGACGACGTCCCCAAAATACAGAATAACTATGCCAGGAACATCCGGCGCGGCTTTGAGGGTCGGCGCCGACGCTGGATTCATCTCCCCGAATTCAGGCTGATCAGATGGCGCGATTGGGCCCTGCCCGAAAAACGGGTAGGCGCTCATGAACCGCGGCACCAAAGTCACGGCAACCAAGAGCCTCATGTCTTCCGAAGTGCCCGCTTCCAGAACTGACGAGGTGCCGATTGTCTGGACTCTTTCTGCAAATCCCGGATTGAAGTGTGCGGCTACGCCGACGAGCACGGCCACGAGCGCGAGGGCTCCGCTGAAGGCCAATATGATCCTGCCCAGTCCTGTTCTCTTGCTTCGCAGGAGGATGAGGCAACCGAGAGAAAGAACTAGCATTAGAAGCGAATGCCTTGAGAAGGAAAGCACCACTGCGAGGGAGGAGGCAAATGCCAGCCATAAATACCAGCGTAAATAATGTGCAAAGTAGAACGCAAGCGACAGAACGAAACTTGCGGTCATGAAGATACCAAAATGGTTATAGTCAGCCAGCGTCCCGAATATCCAACCCGCCTCTCCGTATTGTTCGTTAAGGGCAGTGAACGACGTTCCGTAAATCAACCCTCCGACCGGAGAGAAAAAATGCTGGACTCCGCTGCCCCCGACGAGTTCGGCTCCTGCAATAATTAGCTCGATTACCATCAACCCGAGAAAGCCGCGGACAAATTCTCTGATTCGCCCTGGCGTAACGGGAGTTCTCCAGCCGATATATGCGAAGGCTGAGAAGCGGAAATAGATCCGATAGTCCTCAATTGCCGCGACTGCCGATGAGGAGTTCAATATCACCGAGACTGTCATGGTCAGAGCGACAAGGCATAGCGGCCAAAAGAGCGGGAAGGAGACAATTCGATCTTGCTTTTTCAGGAGTACCGACACGAACAGGTAGAGTGCGGCTTCGGGGAGATACCGAAGGACAATCGCCACATTTAAGGGGAGGAATTTCAGGACGAAATCGGATAGGCAGAAATAATAGATCAAGAATAAACAAAACCTAATACTTGCGGAGGGCTTTGTTCTGTCGGCGGTGCCGCAACCCTGGCTGGTTGGCCGAGCTCGTGTTAGCCAGACCAGGAAACGGCCAACGGCGATTGAAATATCGTCGGGCGGAACGGGCGGATTCCTCCGGATGAGGGTTCGGCTCCCTGGCGTCAATTCCTTACCCGTCGCGATTGATCGTATTTCTATGAATTCCTCCACCAGCTATGGCCTGTGTAAATCTGAGGACCGCAGCCTCCGCTCAGAGCCCGTTCTGCGCACTGGCGCTTAGCGCCTATTCAGCCCAGACAGGAGACCGTAGAGGCTATAGATCAACGCTTTGATTTGAATGGCGAGAAAGGAAAGATTCCCGGACAACCCCGGATTTCGGTATTGCAAAATTCCCAATCCAGCTGCGAGCCTGACCCGGCAAAATCGATAGTCGCCTCGATTTTCTGCACAAAAGTCCTCAATTGCCGTCAACACTCCATTTCTCGGACCGCCTTCATCTAGCGCCTTGCCAATTCCAGGGTTTTCGCCGCCCTTGTCGACCAGTTGGCTTCTTCCTCGAATGACGCCCTTGCACTCGTACGGCTGCCGGTATTCGAGTGGAATTGTATGGGGTTGATAATACCCGTCACGTCGTCCATAAGGCCATTCGATGTCATGAAAGAAAATCATGCCCCCTGCACGTAGCAGGCCCCGTTTGCGAATCAAGCGCAACTCATTGATCACCGTATACCAATTGTGATCGCCATCAATCAGAATGCAGTCGCATGGGCCGGCAACTTTCGGGAGACCATCGAGGCTATTCGATTTTTGAACCGCAACCCGAGCATCGCCCGCATACTTCTGAGCAAGGTCTTCATCGAAGCAAGGATCGATGATGATATAGGAGCGGATAGGCAGCCTTAGGAGTTCGTCCGTGGTGGCCCCAGTGCTGGCGCCGATCTCACAGACACTCGTCCAGCCTCGCCTCCATGCGAGAGGCAGAATGAAATGTGCTGCAAACTTATCCATATTCCTCCGCTCAATCCAATGCGCCCGCTGCTTTGCGGCCAGCTCCGCCTTCCCTGTTGTCTCCTTTTTTAATGACAATCATGTTGTGGTAGAAGGCGATTGACTTGATGTGTTGGTCGAAGTAGGTGGCTTCGTAATCACCCCTGAACTCTTCCCAGTTCAGGCCGTCCGTCAGGAACTTGAAATATCCCATGGCAGTGCTGGGATCGTTGCGATCCGTTTCATTGCCGCCGTACTCTGACCAGTAGGATGTTTGGATATCCTCGACTATATAAAGGCCGCCTTCGGCCAGTTTTGGAAACAAGTATTGAAAAGTAAATAAAATATGCTCGTTCGTGTGGCTCCCGTCATCAATAATGACATCGAGCTTTCCAATTTCACTTACCGCGTTGTCCAGAAAGACAGGATCAGCCTGACTGCCTCGGAAGGTCTTGATGCGGCCCCTGTCATGTGGCGACTTGTCAAAGATATCGATTCCGAAAATGCGAGCGTTGGGAAGATAGTCGGCCCACATCCGCAAAGAGTTCCCTCCTTTTCTTGGATTCTCGTCGCCGCCGATTCCAATTTCCAGGAGGTTAAGCTTTTTACGACGGTCCTTCTTTAACAGGTCCTCATAATGCTGGGCGAACCAGTGGTAATTCCACTTGTCCGTCATATAAATAGTTGCCAACATTCTGAGATTACGGCCAAAGAGAAGCGCGCACGGCACGTTCATAAGCCAGCCGAACGGGCCCATTTGAAAGACCTGGACTTGATCCCGAAGGCGGAGCTGCTCCACCCTCGGCTTTTTCCTGACATAACGGACCAGTCGGCCTGTTAAAAGACTCGCCAGCATAGTGGTGTCTCCTCGTCCCGCTGCATTAGCAATTGCGCCATGCTTGTATGCCGCGTCAAACTTACTACTTCTCACGGCGCTTTTCGCTGTTTCGCACAATGTCACGAAGAAGGCCAACGATTCTCTCAGCCATAAGAGTTTCCGCAAACTGCGATTCTGCAGCTAGCCTGGCAGCTCGTCCAACGCGCTCTACCGTCTCGCTTGAGGATAGGAGCGCTCGCAACTTCCAAGTAAAATCCTGCTCGCTACTCGCGTCGTAGAGAAAGCCGGTCTCGCCGTCTTTGATGTAATCGCGCACGGCTGGAATACTGGGAAGCAAAACGGCTTTACCCAAGGCCATGCACTGCAAGAACGTCTGCTGCCCGATGCAGAAGTCGACGTCCGGGATAGGGAGAACTACAAACTTCGCCTTTCTTATGCGGCGTCGCATTTCGTCAATGCCGACTCGGGGCACACAAGTTATCCCCGGATGTTGGATGCATTTGTCTTTCGGAATACCGAGCAGCACAAGCCGCGTTTTTGTGTCGAAGCTGGCATACGCCCGTGTCAGAAGCTTCCAGTCGCGCATCGCGTACCCTACGCAGATGATCTCGTCCTCTTGCTCACAGGGCTCCAGCTGGAACTGATCTGAATCGACTCCAATAGGGATGAAGTGCGCAATCTTAGCCGCCTCAGGATACCTTTCTCTGTAAAACGTGAACTGTTCAGAACTGTGGGAGATGATGGCAGAAAGGGATTTTATAGCCAGATTGCACCCCGAAACAACCAAGGGGCTCTGCCAGCCATCGTAGCCTCCGCTGATGGAGCCAACATCGAACATCACGTGAGGCGTCCGCCGCGTGAACGGGAATAGAGATTGGAGCATACCGACTACGAGCCCCATCTGGCCGCCATGTGACAGAACCACGTCATACTTTCGCGCGCGCAGCCAGGCGAGAGCGCCTTTGGTTGGGTAGCAGTGTGCCCACTTTTCTTCAAGACGGTCCATGCGCAGGAATGATCGGCAGTCCAAAACGTCGACGTCGGTCGCGGTCTGGATGTGCTTAAAAAACCAATAAGGCTGGCCGGAAACCACATAATCGGGGCTGAAGCGGGTCGAATCCGCCTCAGAAAGACGGTCGACGCGCCAGTTGACGCAAAAAAGAACACGCATGGATTCTGTCATTTTTCAGGGGAAGTGCCGGCCGTCATTTCCTGCCAACGGCGCCTTTACGCCTTGGTGGCAACAACAGTGAGGAAATAACCAAATTGCTCAGAGATCGTGGTCGCGGAAATCAAGTGGATCGCTTTGCGCCTTTGAAAGCCGGCAAATTTCCTCTTCAGGCCCTTGTACTTCTCTTCTCCTGCAAGCACCTCGAGGTTGCGCATGCTGGTAGTGGCAGCAAACCGTGGCTGAAACTGCGCTTCGATAACCGTGAATCCGCACTCTTTTAGCAATAAACACAAACTCGTCTTGGTGTAGTGCATTTCATGATGAGGCGGATCTAGCGCTTCCCAATATGGCCCAAATAGTGCCGCTTCCTCACCGCCGAAATTGGGTACACAAATCGTAAGAGTACCTCCCGACCTAAGGCAATCAGCAAGGGGCATAAGTACTGCACGCGGGTCATCTATATGCTCCAACACGTTGTCCATGGTGACCCAGTCGAAGGAATCTGACGGGAAAAGTCCAGACACGGACTTAGTAAGAATTGCATTGTGACCTCTCGAGCAACATATGTCTACAGCCTGCTTAGAGATCTCCGTTCCGTAGGTTGTCCACCCTAATTCCCTCCAGATATCTAATGCTGCCCCGCACCCGCAGCCAACATCGAGGACGCTTCCCTTGGTTCTTGGAGGAATCATCGTCATCCACCGAGATATAACGGAGCGAACAAAAGTGGTCAGTAAGTGCCCGTAAAGCATGCGCTTCATGCTCCGTTTGATGGGCGGATACGATTTGGGGGAATACGAGTAATAAGTCTCGGGATACGCCATAGCAGCAACCTGCTCCCGCGACGGGTAATAGGTTTGCGCCACACCACAGTGAGCACAACTGAAAAGAAAGGCGTCAAGTTCTTCCCGTCCGGCGAAAGCAATGCGAAAGCGGCAGGCAAACTGCGCGCGTCCGCAAATCGGGCATTCGCTGGACGGCTCTTGGCAAACGGTTGATAACGGACTGGCTGACATAGCACCTCGCAAGTCGAAGAATGTTAGAGTGCGTCCCAAAAACATTTCCGCAGGTGATCTTGAGATAGGCGAGATTGAAGAAAGCTCCTCACTTATCTTTTAAACACGCTCGACCAACCCTCCGATAGCTCGACTTGAAATTCTTGACGAATTCTCCTATCGAAGCTGGACCATATTCAGATTAATTCCTATCTTCGGTTTCTCCCAAAACCAAATTCCTAACCATTGCTACTGAGTGTATTGCAGTGATCACCGCCATTCTAAAGCGGCACGGACTCGGCGACCGCCGACGGCTGTTCGCCATTCTCGCTGCGTAGTGCAGAGGGCGATCGAAGGAAACGAATCGTCATCAGCACGCACGCCATGCGATTGGCGATCAGGGATAACATGCCCCCGGCGCTACCCGCAGCGAAGATGAGTGGGGGCGCGAACAGAAGGGCCGCTGCGGCGCCTGTTCCCAGCGCAATGGCATTACCCTTGGTCTTGCCCGCGCCGGCAAGCACCGCTAGAAATACGGTCAGAGGAATGGCCAGGATCAAGGCAAACACCGCGGCCCGCAAGGCGGTGGTCTGGTTTAAATATGGGGATGCTTTACCGTAAAACAAGAGAAGAGAGAGACGCGGCCAAATTGTCAGGAAGAGAAGAAACGGAGCAAGGATCAGCCCGATCCACACCACATATCTCATCCCGAGGCCTTCCAGAGATTGAGATCTCTGTTCCCGGCGCGTAAAAATGAAGCTGGCTACCTCAGGAACCACGATTGCCGGAACGCTGAGGATAATGGGGTTAGCAAAGCCAAGCACATTCAAAACGGCCTGAAACGATGCAGCAGCTTCACGCCCGTGGAACCAGTTGAGCAGCCAGAGAAACAGCGGTATCACGGCCAAACCTGCGAGGTTGCCAAGGGCCAGCCACCTTCCCAAATTCCAAATCGCGATCCCGATCGGGTGAAGCTGATCCCAGCTGGCGCGCGCCAGGCCCGCCTGGCAGCATTGAAGAGCTGCGGCCGCGAGGGACGTTGCGGCCATCAAAGCGAACGCCTCATTGAGCGCGAGCCGGCTCCGCATTATCAGTAGGAAGATGAGTAGCGCCTGGCCAAGGTAGCTGATGGCGTCTCCCCAGATTGCGTCCCGATAGCGCAACTTGGACGTGAGGGCCCGCCTAGCCGTCTCCTGAAGCTGCCAACAAAGAACGTAGCCGGCAGCGAGCAGTCCGGTCTCTTCTCTATGAAGGGGAACCGAGGACAGAAAGACAGCGAGCACCGACGCCGGCAGCAATGCGAAGGTCACTAGCAGCGCGGCCGTCGTGTAGGTTCTGGACTTGGCCCCGCTCGCGGGCGCTGCGAGGACCACAAGCGGTGAAACGACCAGATTCGCGTGAAAACCGAAAACGACAACGCAGATGGAGTTGATAAGGGCAAAGGTTCCAAATTCCGTCGGGGCCAGTCCCCTCGCCAAAAGCAGTAGCGTGACAAAGTTCCCAGCGCTTGCGACCGCCTGATCCGTGATCGCCCAAACTGAACCAGCCTTCATCAAACGTCGCAGATCGAAGCTCAATTGGAACCCACTGATTTGCGGCGTCGAACTGACCTCAGCACTAGAATGCCAAGAGCCTTCGCGGGGTGCGTGTCATCGGTCAATTCCCATTTCTTAGACGCGACAATCCATGCGATGCCGACAAATAACGAGAAAAAGAATCCTAAATAGACGAAATCGCGACGCTTAGGTCCGGATTTTCTCTCCGGCACAATTGGCGGGTCAAGTACCTCGATGGGCAGGATTTCTTCGGCTTCCTGAACCCTCGCAAGCTCGTATTGCTTGGTTAGAGTTTCATACAACGCCTCATCCATGGCTACTTGCCGGGATAGGTCGTAATAGTTCAACCCTAAGAGCGGCAATTCGCGGATGGAGGGAAGCGTCTGGCCAGAATCGAAATCGTTAGCGCCGGTGTTGGTTCCCGCCCCGGTCATCTTATTCAGTTGTGTCTGAAGCACGTCAACGCGTCTCTGAGCCTCGCGCACGAGCACGTTACCGTCCGCGTAAGCAGCCTTCAGCCCCGATAACTCACTCTGCGCAGAGATCAGTTCACCCTGCAGCTTGCCCGCTGCTTCCACGGTTGCTTCGCCTTGCCTCTGGAGATCCAAAGTGGCGTTGCGGCTGGAGAATTGGCTCAATGCCTGGGAGCTGGTATCGAGGTCAGCCTTGATCGACTTCAGCCTGCCTTCCAAAAATACCCGTTCGCGGCGCGCCGAGGATGTGCTAAGGCTGTCGACAAGATTATCCAGCTCCTGAACGTACGCTGCTGCGATATTTCGTGCCCGGTACCGATCCTGGTCTGTGACCGTCACGCTGATAATTCCGCTCTTCTTCGCCTCGACAATGGCTGTTCGCTCTTCCAGCTGCTTGCGTGCGTCAACATCGAGCTTGCAGCCATAAACGCTTTTCAAGTCAAAGCGATGAATGATAGCGTCCTCAACCGTCTGACTACCCAGGATACCTATATAGGTCGCGCCGGGCGTCCTGTCACCCATGAACTCTCCCGCCAGACTCTCCTCGATTGAGCCACCACCTCCTCCCGCTATTGCACCGAGCAGCGATGAGCCGGATGGCGGCCGCCAGTCGGGCGGCATCAATTGCGCGGTGGACGAGTATTCGTTTGGAGTCAAGAGCGCAATACAAACTGCAAGGAGTACGCCTACGCCGGCCAATATAGAGAGCCAGCGGCGGTGTTGCCATACGGCCGTCACATATTCGGCGATCGGGATATGAACCGTACCCGACTCGCCTCCGGCCACGTCTTGGTCGACCGCGTCTCGTCGCTGTTCTTCTGTCGTGTTCAAGGTCAAGTCTCCGGTCCACAGCAAACAAAATTCATTCTAGGCCATGATCGCGAATTGACTTCAGCTTCAAGACCTACAAGAGATCAGCGCACTCCGCACACCACCAACCGAAGAGTGATGGCCGAAAAGATTTTGCCGGGCGAACAACTTTTTGCCAGACGGAATCGGGCCTTAGTTCCCCTGCGGGCGGAACAATCGGCTCCCAGGCCCGCAAAATAATGCTCTGACGAAAGGATCATCAGAAATCGGCCATAACGAAAGAAATAGCAGTTTGTAACACCGTTTTTCAGCAACCCTAGGGCAGCGCGATCAGATCATTTTTCCAGTCATCTTCTCAAATTGGATCAGGCGAATCTGGCACTGGCATCGAACTCGAATCCGGACATCACAACGACGACCTCAATTCAGTGTTCCAAGTTCTTTTTAAGCCGCGTTGGCCGTGCGCAGCCTTCTAATTCTCGTTCCCCATTGTCGCCGGCCGCCTACTCTTGAGCGAAATTGGGACTCTGCACGCTTACGAAGAATGAAAAATCGCGCCGATCATGCGAAGTTATCGAACGTGCCGCCGATATGAACGGTTGCGTGGGAAATATCTCACTGCGGTTCCGTGCGGCGCTTTAGCGATTCTTAATGAACTTGAGCGCCTCTCAGAGGGTACACATGTGGCGCTCTCTTCAGCCTCCTAGTTCTTTCGCAATTCTATTCTTAGCGCTTCCTGTTGGATGCTCGACGGGCACGATACACTCGTCCTTTAGCTCGCCGTCGCCTCCTTCAGTGACACCGTCAAGCGGGGCCGTTAGTTCGAATCCTTATTGGGCGGCGCCGTCGATCGGAAGTACAAACTCCCTGGGCACAGTTAGCTTTCCGGCAAACGGTCAAGGACCAGTGCAGCTATTGAGCCCGACAATCATGGGGAGCGGTGGACCGCTCGCGTACACCGAGGCAAGTTGGAATAGCGCATGGACCGTCTTGACCATCACATACACAATGGGAACTACGACATTGCATGTGACCGTGCAAATCACGGGAACAAGTGCAGGTATTCAGGCTCAACTCGATGCGGACCAACCGGTTATTACGGAAGTGGATTTTGGGAAATGGGCGTCCCACTTGAGCGCAAACGCCATTATCGCCCCTTACTATACCGGAAGCGTTTGGTATGCAGAGGGCTTGTCCTCATTCCTCAATGTGTGGTGGGACTGGCATTCGACCCAAGCGACGCAGTTCAGCGGTACAGTACATCGCGAAAACGGATGGAACCTTGAACCTTTTGCACGAACTCATGGAGCTGGAAGTCTCCGCGAATGTTGATGCAGTTTTTCCGTCCCCGGGGAACGTGTCATCACCTTATAAGTCTACGATGTCTGGGCGGATAGTGATTGACATCTGGGATGCTCCCTTCTCATTCATCCAGCAGGGGTTGTCGGATCTTGGAGATTACGGCATTACAGACTGCGTGGGAATCATTCATAATTGGCAAAACCAGGGCTACGACAATGCGTTGCCGGAGACCTATTCGGCCAATCCTGACCTCGGGGGAAGCGCGGGCATAGAGGGTGCGATTACGCAAGGGAAGGCAGACGGCTGCCTAATGGGGGTGCACGAGAACTATGTGGACTACTACCCAAACTATCCTTCGTTTAATCCATCTGCGGTTGCGCTTAATAGCGATGGTTCCCCAATGTTGTCTTGGCTCAACGTTGCAACTGGCATTCAATCATTTTCAACCAAGCCCAACTGGATGGTGGCGAACGCCGAGACGCAGTCACCTGTAATCCATGGATCTTACGGGACAACGGCGGGTTATATAGATGTAAGTTCTTGCGTGATGCCTTACCTGCATGTGGATATGGATGCAAGTTCACCTCAGAGCGCTATGATGACGGCATATCTTAATAACGTCCAAGCGTTGTGGGCCTACGAGCGACAGGCACACAAGGGACCTGTGCTCGGCGAAGGAGGAAATCATTGGTTTTACAGCGGATTGTTGGACGGAGCAGAAGCAAGGGTTGTGGGGGGCAGCAGTGCGGCGGCGCAGAATTTGGGGGAGATGCTGCCATTATTTGTCGATTTTGATCTTCTGAAGATCCATCCGTTGCAGGTCAACTACGGGATGGGTCTCTACAATAGCTGGACTCAGACAGGGACGGTTAGTTTGACGACCGAGGATGCCGATGCCTATAGAACGCAAGAGATTGCATTTGGCCATGCGCCCTTTGTGAGCCAAAGAATCTGGAACGAAGTTCCTCTTGCATAATGGAATGGTCCGCCGCTTGTACTTACTCCATGGGCTGCGACTATGAGAGGAGACCTTCTATGAAGTTGCATGTGTTGGGTATCGACATCGGTAAAACAGTCTTCCATCTGGCCGGCCAGGATGAGTCCGGCAAGATACTTGTAAAGAAGCGTTGTTCGCGCGGCCAGCTTCTGCATTACACTGCAAACCTGTCCATCCATATCATCGGGATGGAAGCATGTTCTGGCGCTCACTTTCTCGCGCGTGAGTTGAATAAGCAGGGCCACGAAGTACGACTGATGCCTGCCCAATATGTGAAGCCATTCGTGAAGACGAACAAGAACGATTTCAACGATGCAGTTGCCATCGCTGAAGCGGTGCAACGCCCCACCATGCGTTTCGTTCCCGTGAAGACGAATGACCAGTTGGATCTCCAGGCCTTGCACCGCGTCCGGACCCGCTGGGTAAGGCGCCGCACATCGCTCATCAATCAGATTCGTGGCCTCATGCTCGAACGAGGCATCACGGTGCGTACAGGCTCTGAGCATCTGCGCAAATATCTTCCTGACGTTTTGGAGGACGCAGAAGCTAATCTGACGCCGCGTATGCGGCTGCTGATTACGACTCTGAAAGGAGAGTGGGAACAGCTTGAGTCCCAGATTCTCACCGCGGACGAAGAAATAAATCGATGGTCTCAGACGAACGAAGCGTGTCGTCGTCTGCAGACAGTTCCCGGTATCGGACCGATCACAGCAACGGCTCTGGTCGCGGCGATCGGCAACGGAAGCGATTTTCGTCGAGGCCGCGATCTGGCTGCGTGGCTGGGCCTGGTGCCACGCCAGTACTCCACAGGGGGAAAGCAGAAGCTGCTTGGGATCAGCAAGCGAGGCGACCCTTACTTGCGCCAGCTCTTCGTGCATGGAGCCCGAGGCGCTTATCACTGGTTGAAGCGCGACCAGCTCGCGTTGGGCCGCTGGGTGGAACAACTGGAAAGTAGAAGCCGACGAAGTACGAGCATCGTTGCATTGGCCAACAAGCTTGCACGCATCGCATGGGCAGTTCTGACCACCGGACAGCCGTACTGTGCTGCCGCTTAACGGTTGAGGAAAAGATGGAAATCGCAAGAGCGGCGATTCCCACTTTCCCTCAACTCGGCGGCTGCTAGATGAATTTCCCGCAGGGTTTGCTTGTAGAGATGAATGATGGCACAACTGGTCAATCCGGCCCATCCTAAACCTGTCTCCGCAAACGGTCGAAAAGACCTTCTGCATTTTTAGGAAGGATGGGGCGCGGACTCCATCATGGCCAGAAGCGAGGGCTTCACCAACAGGCCGTATAGATTTGCGCAGACCATTTCTGTTCATCACATCACCTCTCTTGCAAATAAGCGGCGGACCATAGATTTACGGAGGGTAATCTGGTGTCGCCTGTTGCAACGAGCTATGGCACGGCACTTGCAACCTCAATTCAATACCAGGTGAACGGGACTTGGGTAAGCTCGTCGGTGGCGGCACAATCCGGTCAGTTCACTGAAGTGCGGGTGGGTTATAGCAATGGACTCACAGTGGTGGCCAATGCAAGCCCGACTCCTCTCACATGGAACGGCCTGACGCTTCCACAATTCGGCTGGGCGGCGGTGAATGGTGCAAACCTCCTAGCCTATACAGCACAGTGCGGGAATTCGATATGCGATTATGCGCAAACGGCAACTTCGATCTTTGCCAATTCCCGTAACCAGTCAGATGCCCAGATCGGTTGGGGTTACGCAGCGCCCTCGGTGACAAGTCTAGCTCAGGGAAGCAACAATAGCTTTTCCATAACCTACGACTGGCAAATATACGTCACATTAGGCATGCAGGTTAATTACCGGGCTTTCGTGCATTTTGTCAACGATAGTGAAGTGTCAAATGCGAATGCTGGGACCGTTTTCCAGGGCGACTTCGGACCTACGCCAGCGACTCCCCAATGGCGACTCGGTCAAGTGGTTACCAATGGTCCTATGACGGTGACCGTTCCTTCTTCGGTTCCGGATGTTACCTATTCTATAAGGATTGGTCTTTTTGATCCGGCGACAGGCAGTCGGCTCTTGCTCTCCGGTGAGAATGACGGAACTAACCGATATATCATTGGCTATCTCACGATCAGCGATGGAGGCACACAGGTGAGTTTTACCGCCCCGGCCCCGCTTCCGAACGACCCTCGTTTGAACGCGGCAGGCACGGTGGTAAATTTCGGCACCGTGCTGACCGACGGAATGATCTCGATCACGCAAGAGCAGGGACAATGGACTTTGCGTCCGTATCCACGATATCGCAACTTCACAGTCTTACTGAATTCGGCATACTTTCAGATGCCCTCAAGCGTGCAGGCTATTGGAAACACTGATTCCATCGTCGGTCCTGTCTCCCAAGGTACTTACTGGCAAATTCCACTCAATGGCTCTAAATCCTACTCGTGGCCCGTCGAATGACGGCTTCACTCCTTGATTAGCCCTGGAGACTTATACGTCTTCGATCAGCACGGAGCGAGCTCCGAACCAATGCCTGGCTCGGTCAATTCCGCCACCTTCTGATTCGTCATAAGCATCTGCTCTCCACCTACTACGCCTTTTTCAACATCGCCTGCTTCTGGATCACGCTGAGACGGTGTTTATGAAACACGCTCTAGCCAGTAAATCGTCATCCGTCTGAGAGGAGAACTCTGGACTTTGTGTTGCTCCTTGAGAATTGTCAAGCTGAAATCTATTATCAGGGAAATTAATCGGTAGGGCATTTGCCGATGAGAATTTGGGTCAACTGTTTCGTCGAATGCTGAAGAAGCGGCGACACCTGACGCCCCGGACTTCGTTAGTAGACTCCGGCAATAGCGATCGGCAGGGCAGCCGCAGCCATAGCCTGTGCCACTGCCGCCACATTTTGCCAAACCGTCGAGCCGCCTACAATCTTTTCGGGAACGAAGATGGTGTCACCGGGCCTCATGCGGAGGTCCATGAAGTTACTACTTACCCAGCCATTGCCGCGCGGCACCACTGACCCGTCGGCGTGGAGCACGTAGATCTCTTTCTTGTCACCGAAACGATTCGCGCCGCCTGCCTTGCGCAGATACCAGCCAAGATCTCTCCCGGGCACGTAGCTTATTGCGGCGGGGTTATACACCTGGCCACTCACGACGACAAAGTTTGGCCGCTTGGGTATTAACAAAGTATCCCCCGCACGCAGTTCAATGTCAGCAGGTGTATTTTCCCACCGGCTGACGTCTGAAGAGATGTTGATGATCAGGCGGCCACTGGCGGGATGGCTGCGAAGGCTCGCCAGAATCTCCTGGCGCTGCGCCTCCACCGATTGCTGGACTATCTGCCGCTGCTTGCGAAGGAATTGGTCCTTGTCTGACCTGGGTAGGTGTATTCTCGATCTGCTGAATCATCTGCTGACGCGCCTGCTCGGCCAACGATCGAACTTGGGCCCGCTCCAGGACGGCGGCGGGCGGATACGCATCCTCTCGAAAACCTCCCGCCCGCTTCAGCACTGAGCTAAGGCGCTCTCCTGTCTGAATCGCGTAGCCACCAGCATGCTCGACTTCGCCACTTATCGTCACCGATGAACCTATATCCTGCCAGCCGGACAATCTGTTCAATGCTGACGACGTCTCCCGGTTTAAGTGCCACATCGGCACTCTTGTCGCCATCCAGTGCTTTTTCTACGGCGACTGTGCTATGGGTCACCAGTACCTTTTGCCCATTTTGCACCTCGTAGCTTGAAAGGCCGGCTTCATCCCGATAGGCACTCCGCGTGAATCCTCCAGCCATGCTCACCAAACCGGCCACGGTCATACCCTCAGACATAGGATATGAACCGGGACGAAGAACCTCTCCTTCAATGGTCACCATGGGTGCGTCGATCTCATAGCGGCCAAAGACATGAATCGAATCGAAGGGCTCGAGTGGAAATGAATCATTACCAATCAACGCGTCGTGCAAATTAAAACTGATGGTCTCTGGCCGGAAGTCGGGCGGCTTGAAGACGAACCAGTTCCGCATGGTCAGACGGCTCGGGCAGTACGTCCTGGTACGAATGCAACAGATCGGTAATCGTCATCCCGTCCTTGTAGGGATACTTGCCAGGCCGATAGACATGTCCTTCGAGATAAACCGCATCCTGGTTGTAGGGCAGAATCTGCGAGATTACGACGTCGTCTCCGCCCTGCACAGGGAAACTCGGCTAGCTTCGTTGCCACGCTCCGCCGGGTCGTCTGGGAGTTGCAGGCTTACCATGGTGCGGCGCTGTTGGGCCACGATTCGTGCCACGTTAATCTGTTTCAAGCTCGCCGTGCCTAGGACTCCTCCCGCAAGATCAATAACCTGATTCAGGGTTTTCTCACCGTTTAGTTCATAGATCGCGGGGCGATGCACCATTCCTTCCACCGTAACTTGCGGACCGGCCGGTGGAACCATGAGAGTGTCGCCAGGCAAAAGACGTTCGACATCCGAGCGGACGCCCTTCAAAAGAAAGTCGTAAAGATCGATCTCGCGGACCAGCTGAGTGCCACGATACTGCCGAAGGATCCGCAGCGATCCGCGACTGGTCGGGCCGCCGGCGGCGTAAAGCGCGCTCAATGGCGTGGATAAAGAACTGACGTCATAGGCGCCAGGCCGCTGCACGTCCCCTACAACGTATACGCGCACCGTGCGCAGCCGGCCCAGCGAAATCTCGACGTGCTCATTATTAAACTGCGCGCTGAGGGCCTGTTGAATGGCATTCTGAGCCTCGGCGATCGTCATTCCGTTGATCATGATTGTGCCCGCTTCAGGCAGATCAATCTGGCCTTGGCGGTCGATCGTCCTGCTCAGCCGGTTTGACTGGCCGCCCCACATATTTACGATCAGGTCATCTCCCGGCCCAAGAACATAATCGGGACCGGCCGGAAGATCCATCGGCAACTCGTTCGCGTTCCCCGTGCCCACGATAAAAGCGTTGCTGCCGAAGCGCTGCAGCTTGCCCCCGCTGGCTGGGATCTGGGTGTAGAGATCATAGAGCGAGGGCAAATTGTTGTATGGACTGGGCTGTTGTATCTCTTGCGGTTCGCTTTGACGGTTCTGGGAATCCGTTTCTGTGGGCGTCGCCTTCGCACCTGTTGCGTCGCTGGGACTGTTCGGGGATCGTGCGTGTGCGCCACCGTTCCCGGCAGGCGCTTTGGTCCCGTTGCTCTGGCCAGACGCTTCAGGAGAGGCTTCCTCTGTGCCAGAGTTCTGGTCCGTTGCCTGTGCGCCATTGCCCGCGGCAGACGGTGCCTGGGTGTCACCGGCAGACGGTGCCTGGTTGTCACTGCCAGAAGGTGCTTGGGTGTCTCCGGCAGATGGTGCTTGAGTGCCGTTGCCAGGGGAAGACGATTGCGCGGAGTTCCCGGCGCTGCTGCTCTGGCCTGTTCCCTGCGCGCGTCCACGCGGGACAGCGATAGCAGCACAGATCAACATCGCCAATACGAAAGTAAACTCGAGATTGCGGATGCGGGTCCAACGCGGCCCGGATTCAGACATTCTTCGAATGTAAAGCAATGCGCTGCGCATTTCTTAGCCTTTTGACACGGGGGTTTGTCGGTTCATGTTGATCTCGTAAAACTTGCAACTTCATACGAGCGTTTTGGAGCCCGTCCCGGCGAAATCCAACCCGTTGGTGCGGACGATGATTTTCAGGCTGAGACAGATGCCCCATTCATTATTGCAGGTCATATCGAGCGCAACACTGCTTGCAAACGGTGGGTCCTGGCATGCCTGCACCGACCGCCTTCGCGCATTCTGCCCATGCCGATCGTTCCAATTGATCGACCCAAATGTATCTTCGGCGATCTCGTTCAACGCATCCCTTCGGTCCTTCAGCGTTGTGATTTTCGCCTCAAGTTGCTCTACCTTCTTCTCCAAACTTTTCATGTCGGCGCGAAATTCTTCGAGATGAAGTCCAAGTGGATCCTCTCGATTCACGTCTTTCACAACCGTGCGCATAGCCTCCCGCGTGAGGTCTGAGACGCTGCGCGCGCCAGTCAATGAACATACGCGCATGAGAGTCAGGTACTCCTCTTCGGAAAGACGAACGCTTATTGTGCGTGACCGCGGCTTGAGAACTGTCATAATTGACCCCCGAGCCTGGTTTGAGATGCAGAACTGTCCCGTCTACTCGCAGGAATTCTTGAATGGCGAGGGAAGGAATGAGAACACTTGGGTCCTTTAGATTAGTCGGGATTCAGCTCGGATTTAGGGTAGGCTCCGCCCCCGCGAGTCCCATGAAATCGATGAAACTCAAGACCAAGCAGATACGCTCATCCGAACGTGGGGAACACGTTGCCTCGCCATTGACGGAGGGGCCACAACGCCCTGTTCGCGTCGAGCCGAATTTCACAATAATTCAAAAATAGCACAGCTGGGGGTGAGCAAGGCAAGAAAGACCTGTGAGACAAAAACTTGGCAATCTTGGATTTGCGTCTTTTTATATCGTTTTCATTCCACATGTGTTAATTTAGCAAGTTGGGCCACGCCTGAAATCCGATGTAAGTGTATGTATGACATTTGCATGACGCCGTCCGGTCGTGAATTGCCCGCTCTTTTGACCGGCAGGTCACCAACCGGCGTACAACCCGCGCGAATCTGTTTTCAAAATAGAGATTCTGGTTAAGATGTCAGTTCAACTCTGCCATAGGTTCATGATGGTTCGAAAAAGGAATCCGGCATGAGGGTTCTGGTTTCTGGCGTATGCGGATTTGCGGGCAGCCACCTGGCTCGAGCCCTTTTGGAGTCTCACGAAGGGATCGAGATCGTGGGACTGGACAATCTTGCGCGCCAGGGCAGCGAAACCAATCGGCTGGCGCTGAAGCGGCTCGGCGTGCAACTGGTGCACGGCGATCTTCGCATGGCCAGCGATGTGGATGTCGCTCCCGCCCGTGGATTGGGTGATCGATGCGGCGGCGCAGCCGAGCGTTCTGGCAGGCCGCGACGGACGAACCAGCGCGCGCCAGTTGCTGGAACATAACCTGCTGAGCACCGTGAATCTGCTCGAGTACTGCCGGAATTCGAGGGCCGGCTTCATTTTGTTGAGCACCAGCCGCGTGTATTCCATTCCGGTGCTGGCGCGGTTGCCGTTGGCTGTGGACTCCTCAAAGTACGTGCTGGATCCAAAGCAGCCGTGGCCCGCGGCAGTAAGTGCCGCCGGCGTGACGGAAGCCTTCAGCACCGAGGCCCCCATTTCGTTATACGGCGCCTCGAAGCTGGCTTCAGAGCTGTTGGCGCAGGAGTACGCCGCGGGCTTTCGGCGTCCCGGTGTGGATCAATCGCTGCGGCGTGCTGGCGGGTGCAGGCCAGTTCGGCACCGCGGAGCAGGGCATCTTTTCCTACTGGCTGCATGCGCACGCAGCGCGGCGAACCTTGAAGTATCTTGGCTTCGGCGGCCATGGATACCAGGTGAGGGACGCATTGCATCCGCGGGATTTGGCGCGCTTGGTCGATCTCCAGTTGCGCAGGCCCGGCAAGGGCGGGTTGCAACATGTCTCGGGCGGCCAGGAGAATTCGATGTCGCTGGCCCAGCTTGACAGCCTGGTGCGATGAACGCTTTGGCCCCAATGCGCCCGTGGCCGACGGCTCCGACCGGCCCTACGATGTGCCGTGGTTGATTCTGGACTCGGCGCGCGCGCAAAACGCTTTCGATTGGCGGCCCAGCATCGGTATCGACACGATTCTCGAGGAGATCGCAGTGCACGTTACCGAAAATCCCGACTGGCTGGAAAGGTGCGGCGCATGAAAAGTCCAGCGCCGTCGGCCGCCGCCGAAGAACTCAAGCTGCTCACGGTTGTCATGCCCGCGCGGGACGAAGAGGGTTGTATCGCGTCGACTGTCGAGCACTTGCACGTGGAACTCCGCCTGAACAACGTTCCGCACGAGATCATCGTGGTGGACGACGGGAGTACCGATCGAACGGCGGAAATCGTCACCGAGCTCAGCCAGCGCATTCCGCAGGCGCGCGTGCTTTCGAAGGGGCCGCCGCATGGCTTCGGACATGCCATCACTGCCGGGCTTCTGGAAATGAAGGGCGATGCCGCCGTGGTGATGATGGCCGATGAGTCGGACGATTGCCGCGATGTGGTTCGCTACTGGAACAAGCTGAACGAAGGATGGGACGCTGTCTTCGGTTCCCGCTTCATGAAAGGCGGCGGGGTGATCGACTATCCGTGGTTCAAGCTGCGGCTGAATCGGTTGGCGAATTTCTTCATCCGCATGCTCTTCGGGATTTCGCTCAACGACACCACCAACGCCTTTAAGGCATACCGGCGTACTGTGATCGAAGGCTGCCAGCCCATGCTGTCGGCGCACTTCAATCTCACCGTCGAGCTTCCGCTCAAGACGATGATTCGCGGTTACTCCTGGACCGCGATCCCGATCACCTGGCGCAACCGCAGAACGGGTGTGGCCAAGCTGAAGATCCAGGAGATGGGCAGCCGATACCTGTTTATCTGTCTTTATTTGTGGCTGGAGAAACATCTGAGCCGCGGCGATTACAAGAGGAAGGACGCATAACTACGGCGCGCCGCTGACCTGCCCCCGATTTCTCAACCATTGATAACTAGAGTTTCCCGGCCGTTGTTTAGCTTCGAGCTTAGCTCGCAGTCGTCGTCGAGGCTGTGCGGATGTGGGAGTCGTTCTCTGCCCGAACTCCTCTGGCGTTCTTTAGTCGAGCGACCTCTAAATGCGCGAGTGGCTTATTTCAATTGAGCCGGATAGCCGCTGAATGGGGTATAGGCGCCTGATAGGTCAGGAGTTCATGTCTTTGCTTCGATAGCCGTTCGGTGCGAACACTAGCAGGAGACAATCCAAAGGCTTCACCAGTTGATCGTCCCTGATCAGTTTCATGCCGGATCAGCTAACTCCGGCAGCGATACATTGCTGCGCGTCGGGCTCCCATCTCCAGGGACCTGTTCGGGCCGCTCCCTCTGCCCAGAGCGAATTCCTTCCTGTTCGTTGCCGTTCATTCCCAGCAATGCCTCGACGCGTTTTGCCGCTTCGGCCTGCATGTGTGGCAGAACGTGCGAATAGACGTCGAGGGTAAAGGCACTGGAGGCATGACCGAGCTGCTCCGATACGACCTTCGCTGGAACGCCGGCAGCCAGAGCCAAGGTCGCCGCCGTGTGGCGCAGATCATAGAGGCGCATCATTGGCAACCCGGCCTCACGGAGAAGCTGCTTGAACCGCCGCGCCAGATAATTGCTATTGATGGGCCGACCCAATCGAGTTTTGAAGATCTGTTGAGCGACCTCCGGGCTTGTGCTCGGCCTCGCCGCGTCGATCGAGTACATTTGTCGCAGCCGACTCGCCACCCAGCTCTCAAGCTTCACCGGGCGTCGACTGCGCGCCCGCTTGGTGTCTGCGAATTTCCAGCCACTTCCCTTCTCCAAGGATCGTGATACGGTCACGGTCTCCTCTTGCCAATCGACATCTGACCAGCGCAACGCCAGGTATTCGCTCGGTCGCATTCCTGTGGTCAGGGCGAGAGCCAAAAGCACTCCATATCTGGTCTTACCTGCATGATCGAGAAAGCGTCTCGCCTCGGCGGGATTCAGGACGCGCATTTCGCGTCGGATGGGATTCGGAATCTCGACACCAGAGGCAGGGTTTCGTTCGATCAGCCGCCAGCGCACGGCCTGCTCGAGCGCAGCGTGGAGAACGGAATGAGTGTAGCGGACGGTTCTCGGGGATAGGCCGCTCGCGCGCATCCGGTAATAGACACTCTGGAAATCAAGGGGCGCAAGGCTGGAGAGTTCTCGCTGGCCCAGCGAAGGGCGAATGTAGCGGCCGAGCAGCGCCTCATAATCCGCAAAGGATTTCGCTCTTAGTTTCAGCCGGACGGCGAGCTCGAGCCAGCGGTCGAGGTACTGGTTGAGGGTCAGGCGCGCAGCGTCCGGTTCCCTCGCCTGGTCGCTTTCCTCGAGGCGAGGGACCAGGTCCCTTTGAGCAGCACGAACGCCGTCGCGGATGGTGCCGTCCAACTTCTTGCACCGACGCGTCCGATGGTCGCGGCAGATGGAGACGCAAACCAGCCAGCGACCGTTCCCCCGGGCGATGATTTGTCTTTGCCTTCTTGCCAATGCCATCTCCTCTCAGAACAAATGTGAACTGCTTTCCATGGCCGACACACTCGCCCGCCCCATCCTGCCCTACCTCGCGTGGCTAACCGCAAGTGCGACTGATGGCTATATCAGTCGCACTCTTGGAGCAATAGCTCGTGCCCCCTGGAGCCCAGTCGGTCGCCACGCTTAGCGAGACCGCCGCCAAGGCGGCGGACTCACTTCCCCCGGGCGACCGATCAAGGCAGAAGCTTTCCGTTCAGGATCGTTCGGCTCTCGACATGCCCCTGGTTGTCACGAATCGAGATCTTTTGGACAACAGGCCGCTCGCGAGAGTCGTACATGGTGTTCGTGTCGAAAGTATTGCCGTTGTTATCCCGGAAATGTTCGAGCTGCCCGATGATTTTTCCGTGGTTATCGCGGACGATCATTTGTTACCCCCAATTCAGCTTTCCTATCGAATTTCGCGCAATCTTTTTAACTAACACCGGCGACGGCGCAATTGCCGGCCTTAGGTTCTCGAGATAGCGAAGCGCCGCATTGAAGCCGAGAAAGGCGATTCGATCGAGATAGGCGGCAACGACCGTCGGCGCCCTCGTGACTCCGAACCGGCAGTGCACGAGGACTTCCCCTCTCGGCACGCTCTCCCCGATCGCGATCGGTATGGCATCGAGCCAGGAGATGCGGGTCGGGCGCGCATCTTGAACCGGAAAGTGGACGTAACGGTTCGTCAGGCTACGCAGCGATACCGGCTCTTCACACGGGGTAATCACGGTCGCGACCTGGTGGGGATTGGCCGAAGAAAGTGCTTCGGTGTCTCTGCGCTCGCCTATATATAGGCCATCGAGCACTCTTGCGATGTTTGAGCTGACTCCGACAGGGGGCACATTATATAAATACCGGCGAAGCATCCAATTTGGCTGGCATTTTGGAGAATTATTTTAGGTACGGAGGGCAAAATCGATTCAGTTGCCTGTTATGCAAAGGTAGCAATCGAGGCTCGCCCCTGTTTTTGGGTGGTTCTTTGCTGCAAGCAATGAGTGCGAGTACATGTGTTTTCTTTCGGAAAAGTCGAAAACCCGAGTCTTCACGGCGGTCAGCTCTTGTCTTACAGTTCCTCCTGCTGGGCTTTCTTCCAGGCTTCGGCCCACCCAGAGGAAAATGGTACGGATCGGATCCGCACGTCGCTGCTGACCAGTGCGCTCTTTCTCTTCGCACGCTCAATCAACGTGAAGCCTTCCTTCTTTCCTGCTCTTCGCCCAACGAGCACGAATCGCTTTCTGGGCAATCTCTCGCCGCCGTTCCGGTGTTAGCTTCTCCTGTCGCGCCTTTGCACCGAGGCGACCCAGGGCTACGGCATTAGGATTTTTCTCTCTCTTGTCGGACATTGGGCAGGTTCAAACTTAGCCTTACTTCGACAAAAAAAGCAAATTTGATCTTGACAGTCATACTCAGCGCTTAGTATACTAAGCGCTGAGTATGACGAGAGGCCGCTCATGAAAAGGAAGAAAACTGCGGGAGATACGAGCATCCAGCAGGGCTCGAAGGCTTTGGACCAACCTTTCTCGGGAAGCTCTAATTCGGCTCAGAGAGATTGCAACCCAGCACGACTTCTCCGTGGGAGCCGGTGACCTAATCTACTTAAATAACGGTTGGTACGTCACCCACACAGGTCTAATTGGGCTGGCGCGTCGCAAGAGATGCAGCGGCATCCATGTTGAAGCCGTCGATTCGCTGTGTGATTCGGGGGCAAATCGCTTCGTCCTCAAGGCAACGGTCTTTCCCGTCCAAGGGTTCGTCGGGCTTTGTCGGCTACGGCGACGCCGATCCCTCCAACGTTTCCTCTCTCGTCCGCGGCGCCGAGATGCGGGTGGCCGAGACTCGTGCCGTCAACCGCGCCCTGCGCAAGGCCTATGGCATCGGCATCTGCTCAGTCGAGGAAGTCGGAACGATTCCGAATCCGGTTGAGAAGTCTCCTCCACAAAACGCAAATGGGAACGGGAATGGCACTGGCCCCAAGGTCCGCGACCGTCTGTGCCAGATCATCCGGCAACACAAGCTCGACCCCGAACTGGTCAAGGCCTACGCCGTCGACTTCTGCGGCACCAAGACGCTCCGAGAGGCCAAGCAGGGAACAAGTTGAGAACTTCGTCCAGCAACTGGCCGACTGGGCCGCGAAGGACCGCAGTGCTCTGCTCTGCCAGCTCAATAACTACATGCGCCCGAAGCAGGAGGTGGTCGCGTGAAACGCCAAGTCCCAGGCCTCGCCGAAACCGCCCGCGATTCTCGTCCCGAGATTCCCGACGGTATCTTTCTTGTTCGCGTCGATGGCGCCCAGTTCCGCTGGCATGCCCGCAAGCCGTTCTACGTTCTCCGACTCTCGGTCATTGAGCCTCGGACGCTGGCCGGGCAGCCCATTGTTGGCCGGCTCTACTGCACGCAAAAAGCAATGTGGAAGCTGGGCTGGTTCCTGCGGGATTTTCTCTATGACCCGGAACTGCTGGCCCACGAACAGGTCGATGAGAAGGCTTTGCGCGGACTCCGCGGCGTCGTCAAGATCAGCCACACCGTGCATCAACGGCATTTCACTGATCAACCTCGACGGCTTCGCCCCAGCCAGCCAGTGGGAAGAACTATCCGCGGCTCCTGTATCGAGTGCTTCTCGCTCAAACAATGCGGAGGTGTCTCTATGACCTACTCCTACACCCAGATCAGCCAGTATCTGAGCTGTCCGCGCCGTTACCGGCACCGCTACCTCGACGGGTGGCACGAAAAAGACACGCGAGCCGCCATGCTCTTTGGTCGAGCCTTCGAACAGGCCGTCGCCGCTCTTTTTCGCCGTGAAGACCCGGCGGCTGTTTTGTGCGAGCAGTGGAGCATGTGCAAGGACATGGGCCTAACCTACCCCGGCAACGACACCTGGGACCGGATGCTGCGACAAGGCGTCCAGTTGCTGGAGCGCTTCGCTCAGGACGACCGCGTTCGTATTCGACGGCCTCGTTCAAGCCAGCAGATTCGGTTCAATCGGACGCTTGGTTCTGGGAACGATTTCGTTTCCTACATCGACGCCATTGGTGAACTCGACGGCACGCCCTGCGTTCTGGAATGGAAGACTAGCTCCGCGCGATATCCAGAAGAACCGGCCGGCATTTCCGCACTCGATCCGCAACTGGTCTGCTATTCGTGGATGACCGGCATCAACGATGTCGCCCAAATTGTTTTCGTGCGCAAGCGGCTGGTCGAAGTTCAGTACCTGCGGGCCACCATCTCTGAGGAACAGCGGCAGGAGTTCGCAACCCTGGTCGATGACACTGTTCGACGGATCGAGTCCGGATTGTTCCTGCCGCACAGCGGCATCCGCTTTCCACAAAATCCGTGCACAACATGCCCCTTTATCGGGCTCTGCCTCGATAAGCCCGACTTGGTCGAAACTGCACTCGTGCGCAAGCCTGGAGTTGACCTTGGTCTGTTTGACGAACTTTCGTTTTAGGCCGATGCCGATGCCGCCCAAGCTCAATCACAAGCGTGCTCTCTTTGTTCTGACCAAGATCGACGAGATCCTGGCGTGGGAAAAGCAGAAAGAAGAGGAGCGCGACACGCGCTTTGTCGATCTGGGCAGGTATTTGTGCGAGGTGCGGGCGGGTCAGTACTGGCGGCTGCAGAACTTAAAGTCGTTCGATGAATTTCTGCAAAGACATTTTCCCGATTCGCGCCGCACCGCCTACTATCTGATGTCCATTCACGAACACTTGCCGCCCCAGATCCGGCGGGAATTGAAACAGGTGGGCTGGACCAAGGCGGCGGAGTTGACCAAGGTCGCGCGTTCCGACGGGAAGGATTTCGATTGTGCAGCATGGATGCACAAAGCCCGTTCCTTACCCCGGGATCAGTTCAAACGCGAAGTCGACCAACACCTCACCGGCAAGAACACCGAACCGACCGAGATCATCTACTTCAAGTTCTACCAGAGCCAGATCCCGGTGATCGAGCAGGCAATTGAGACGGCAGCCCTGATGCTGGGCACGGACAAATCGCGCGGCTATTGTCTGGAGATGATCTGCGCGGATTTCCTGGCGGGAGCCAACCTGGACAGCGGACAACCGGACGTGCTCTTGTCCTCGATGGCACGGTTTTTCCAGTTCCTGCCCGGCGAACAGCGGCAGGCGTTTGTCGAGCAGATCACTGAGAAAGCGTCATGAACCGGATTCCGGTAAAGAGTTCTCGCCTACGCCTCGCTCCCAAATTGTACGAAAACCTGCGGCAGCGAGGTGTTACGCCGGGACGGATGGAGGTGCCAGAGTTGCGGCGCGATGTCGAATCTCGAGGTTCACCATCGGGAATTGCGCAGCCAGTCCGGGGATGATTCAGAGCAAAACCTCATTACGCTTTGCACTGCATGCCACTCAATCGTGCATCGGGGAACTGATTGAAGACTTTTTTCTGATCGGAGCGCGGGGGCAAAAGCGGCGCGGGCACAAAGGCTGAACAAGTGGATTGGATTACTTCCTTGCCGCGAATATTTACAAGTTTATTCGATCCGACGCGCTCGGTGCGCTCGTTAATTTCAGTTGCGAGCCAAAGTTGACTCAGGTTCAGATGAACTGTACAGTTAGATCAGTCGAAATGGGGAGTTTATGTCGACCGAAACAACGAGCAAAAATGGCGCGATCATTATCTCGGCACTGAATCTGCGCACCAACCTTGGCAAGATCCTCCGCCGCATGGACACCGAGGGGCGCTCGCTTGTCATCGAGAAGCGCGGCACACCTACCGCCGTTCTTGTCACTATCCGCGATTATGTCAAACTTGCTGCGCCGGAGCCCGAGATTCTCAAAGTCATCGGCGATCAGGCCAAGCGCAATAAAACCAACGGCCTCACTTCGCGCCAGATCGATCATGTCATCAAAGCAGCAAGATCGAAAAAGAAGCGGCGCTAATGCTCGCATTGCGCCTTGTCATCGATACGAGCGTGTTGATTTCAGCAGCCTTGAAACCCGACGGCCTTCAGCGAACTACATTCCTGCTGGCAATCACAAAGCCGGGCCGTTTATACCTTTCCACGCCGATTCTCGAAGAATACGCAGATGTGCTGTCCCGTCCCGAACTGTCCATTCGGAGAGGGTTGCGGTTACAACTACTTCAGCTCCTCAAGAACCATGGCCATCTGGTCGTTCCTTCGCGCAAGATCGAGGTGACGAGCGATCCGGATGACAACATCTTTATCGAGTGTGCCGACGTGGCTCGCGCCGACTTTCTGATCACTGGTAATCGTAAGCACTTTCCGGCCTTCTGGAAGAATGCGAAGATCGTCACGCCGCGTGAATTTGTCAGCCTGGTTGTGCCGCATCTCATTCACTGATCCAGTTCTCTGCATGCGGCTCACGCCTCAAAGCCAAACATCTCAAGGGGCGAAGTGAGTCCGCTCGGAACGTCGCGCTTCCGAAAAAGGGTGCGTACTGTGGTGAACGAAAGGCCAGCTGTGTTCTTTTCCGACCTCGGCGAGGGATGCGTAAAGTCAAGAAAGGAATTGTCCTCACGTTGCTAGTTTATGCGCTGCGCTGTTTTTAGGGGAGACTCCGTTTGGAGTTAGCATGGACAGGGCGATGGGTCAAGCAACAGAGCGTTTTGAGGGATAGCACGGTCAAGGTGAGTACTTTGGGCATGAACAAATTACAGCCAGATGCGCGCGCTGCGTTGGACGGCATCGTACAGGACGGGATGCTGCTGGCGATTGGCGGGTTCGGCCTGTGCGGCATTCCCGAAGCTCTGATTCTTGCCCTGCGCGACACTGGCGCGCGCAACCTAACCATCGCAAGCAACAACGCGGGCGTAGACGGCTGGGGGCTTGGGTTGCTGCTCGAGAGCCATCAGGTGAAGAAGATGATCTCAAGTTATGTGGGTGAGAACATCGAGTTCGAACGCCAGTTTCTGGCAGGAGAGCTGGAGGTCGAGTTCTGCCCGCAGGGCACGCTCGCGGAACGCATGAGGGCGGAGGCGCAGGCATTCCCGGCTTCTACACGCGGACCGGGATTGGCACGCTGGTTGCGGAAGGCAAAGAGCATAAGGACTTCGACGGAATCACGTACATTCTTGAGCGCGGCATCCGGGCCGATGTGGCCTGGTAAAGGCCTGGAAAGCCGACCTGCACGGGAACCTCATCTATCGCCGCACTGCGCGCAACTTCAATCCCCAAGCGGCCACGTGCGGCAAGATCACCGTGGCTGAAGCGGAGATTATTGTCGAGCCGGGCGAACTCGATCCGGACGAAATTCACACGCCCGGGATTTTTGTTCACCGGCTCGTGCACAATCCGAATCCGGAAAAGCGCATTGAGAAAATGACGACTCGCGAGGGATAAGCCAGTGGCATGGACTCGTCAACAGATGGCCGCGCGCGCGCGAGGGAGCTGCAAAGACGGCTTCTACGTGAACCTCGGGATCGGCATTCCCACGCTGGTGGCAAACTACATTCCCGCAGGAATCACCGTGACCCTGCAGTCGGAGAACGGACTGCTGGGCATGGGTCCGTTTCCACGCGCAGTCGGAAGTTGACGCCGATCTGATCAACGCGGGAAAGGAAACCGTGACCTTTGTTCCGGTGCGCGACATTCTCAAGCGCCGATTCGTTTGCCATGATTCGCGGCGGGCACATCGACCTGGCGATTCTCGGCGCGATGCAGGTTTCAGAGCGCGGCGACCTGGCGAACTGGATGATTCCAGGCAAGCGCGTGAAAGGGATGGGCGGCGCAATGGACCTTGTCTCCGGCGTGCGGCGCGTGGTTGTGCTCATGGAGCATAAGACTCCGGATGGCGGCGCCAAGCTGCTGCGCAATTGCACGCTGCCGCTGACCGGAACCGGCGTCGTCGATCGCGTGATCACCGATCTTTGCGTGCTCGATGTGACGCCGATTGGGTTTTGAAGTGATCGAACTGGCGGCCGGCGTTACGCGCGAGGAGGTTGAAGCAGCGAACAGAGGCGTCGGTGCGATTCAGTGGCGCGTCGACTTAGCTCGCGATCCCTTCCCCCACACCGGCTTTCGCTTTTCGAGGAACGCGGCGATCCCTTCGCGAAAATCCGCCGTCTCCCGCGAATGCGCGTTGGCTTCAAGCGCTTCAGCAATCGCGGCGATCGAGCCACGTCCTGATTCTGCGCCGCCATGAGCCGCTTGGTGGCTTTGAGCGATTGCGGGGCTGTTTGCGATCAGCACATCTGCCAGCGCCTGCACGCGCTCGCGTGAGCTCTTCTGGCGCCACGATCTCGTTCACCAGGCCGAGGCGATGCGCCTCTTCGGCATCGAAGAGCCGGCCGGTCAGGAGCAGATCGCGGCTCCGTTTTTCCCCAATCTGCAGGGCGAGAAAAGCCGACACCAGCGCCGGCACAAAGCCGATCCGCACCTCGGTGAAACCGAATTTCGCAGCGGGCGTTGCCAGCGTAAAGTCGCAGATGCATGGCCAATCCGGCTCCGCCGGCGATCGCCGCACCATGCACTGCGGCAATCGTTGGGATGGGCAGTTCGTATAAAGCGCAGGAAGAGTCGGGCGATCCGCTCAGCATCCGCGCGATGCTCGGCCGCGCTCTTGCCTTGCATGGCCTGCAACGCCGATAAATCCAGGCCCGGAGCAGAACGCCTCGCCGGCCCCAGCCAACACCAGCACGCGGCAACCGCTTGAGGCAGCTCGTCCAGCGCGGCAATCAGCTCCATCTGCATTTCGGGCGTCATCGCGTTGCGCCGCTCGGGGCGATTGAGCGTAATCGTCCTGTATCGACGCGCTCTCCGCAACCACAATCGTTTTGTAAGCTCAATCGTTCCTCCCTCGCCATGGCCGCGCTGCATCTTGCTGCGTTCACTCGCAAGCTTCGACGGCTATCCCGCTGGAGATCCACAGCTCGCTGCGATCTCCGCGCTGGCGCGGATCAAGCCGTTCGAGTTGGCCCAGCTTCGGCAGCGTCGCGCCGCGCTCCGTCAACACCGCAATCAATGTTTCCGTGGGCAAATTCCCCACCAGCGCATCCTGCGCGAACGGGCATCCGCCCAGCCCGCCGATGGCCGCGTCGAACCGCCGGCAACCTGCATCGTAGGCAGCGCGAATGCGGGCCGCGCTTCGTCTCGTCGCGCGTGAAGATGGACGCCGATCTCGATCTCCGCCGATGCGCCGCGAGCACCGCTGCCACTGTATCCGCGATTTGTTCCGGCGACGCGAGCCCTACCGTATCCGCAAGCGAGATCTGGCGGACGCCTGCGTCGATCAGCAAGCGTGCACGCGTCCACGACCGCTTCGACGCTCCATGCGTCGCCATAGGGATTTCCGAAGGCCATCGAGATGTACGCCACCACATCCAAGTCCAGCATCGCCGGCCCGCGCGATGACCGCTCGCAGGGCATGCCAGCGATTCCTCCGGCGTCTGATGCTGATTGCGGCGAAGAAATTCAGAGGAGATCGAGTATGGAAAACCGAGTGTGTTGCACCGCGCCGGTGCGGATGGCCCGTTCCGCGCCCTTTTCGTTCACAACGATCCCAATGATCTCAACACCCTCAGGGGGATTCAGCAGTTCGAGCACGCGTTCGGAATCCGCCATCTGCGGAACGGCCGCGGGCGAGACAAAGCTCGACCGCGTCAATATGCGTGAAGCCGCGTCGATCAGGTCGCGCAGATATCCGGCTTTCTTTTCGGGCCGAATCTGTCCCGGCATTCCCTGCCAGGCATCGCGCGGACACTCGACGATTTTGACCGCTTCACTCATTCTCTCATCCTTGCGTTCTGCGTGGCCGATCTCATCTCGGCGCCAGCTCTTTCGGATCTGAGCTCATCAACCGCGCGACGGGTAGACCTTGAGGATTTCTCGGGCGATCACCATGCGCTGAATTTCGCTGGTGCCCTCGCCGATGGTGCACAGCTTCACGTCGCGATAGTACTTCTCCACCGGATAGTCCTTGATGAAGCCGTAGCCGCCGAACAGCTGCACAGCCTCGTCGCAGATGCGCACTGCCACCTCACTTGCGAACAGCTTGGCCATCGACGACTCGCGCGTTACCTTGCGGCCCGCATCCTTGAGCACCGCGGCCCGCTGTGTGAGCAGCCGCGCCGCATCCAGCTCCGTGGCCATGTCCGCCAGCTTCCACTGAATGCCTTGAAACTCGGCGATCGCCTTTCCGAACTGGCGGCGCTCCTTCACGTACTTCAGCGCCGCATCGAGCGCGCCGCGTGCGATACCCAGCGCCAGCGCGGCAATCGAGATTCTACCGCCGTCGAGCACGCGCATCGCGTCGATGAATCCCTCACCTTCCGCGCCGAGCAGGTTCTCCTCGGGAATCTCGCAGTCCTCGAAGATCAGTTCGCTGGTGTCGCTGGCGCGCAGTCCCAGCTTGTTTTCCTTCTTGCCGGGCCGGAATCCCTTCGTTCCTTTTTCCACGACGAAGGCCGACAACCCATGCGTGCCTTTGCTCTTGTCGGTCACAGCGATCACGACCGCAACATCGGCATAGTGACCGTTGGTGATGAAGGTCTTGTTGCCGTTCAGCACGTAGCGGTCGCCCTTCTTCACCGCTGTGGTGCGCGCGCTGCTCGCATCGGAGCCGGAGCCGGGCTCGGTGAGTGCCCACGCTGCAAGCCATTCGCCGCTCGCCAGCCGCGGAATATATTCTCTTTTCTGCGCTTCGTTGCCGGCGAGGAAGATATGATTTGTCCCCAGCGAGTTGTGCGCCGCCATCGTGAGTCCGATCGACCCGTCAACGGCGGAGAGTTCCTCGATGGCCAGCACGTAGTCCACATAGCCCAGGCCCGCGCCGCCATACTCCGCGGGAACGATCACGCCCAGCAGCCCCATCGCGCCGAGCTTCTTCACCGCATCGAGAGGAAACTCGCTGGCCTCGTCCCAGGCCGCCACGTGGGGCGCGATCTCCGCGCGGCAAACTCGCGAATCTCGCGGCGCAGATGTTCCTGCTCCTCGGTCAGCACAAACGGATACAAAGTTTCGACCGGCTCCAACTCAAGCTTCCATATTCAGGCTCCTTCGCGGGGATTTCGAATGCCCAGTTCTCTTGCTTCACGGTTATGATGCCGCTGCGTTCCGCGCGGATCGCGCAGCGAGCTCCCAGAAAAACGTCGCTCAGGTTTGCAGAACTCCGGGATTGAATCGGGGAACATCCGGATTCAGCGCGCAGGCCTCCAGCGCCTGCGATCAGCACGTCTCTGGTTTGGGCCGGATCGATAATCGCATCGATCCAAAGCCGCGCCGCGCCGTAGCGCGGATCGGCCTGTGCATCGTACGTGGCGCGAATCTCGTCGTAGAGTCGCGGCTTTCTCCGCGTCTGACAGCGCCTTGCCGCCGCGCTCCATCTGCCGGGCGCGCACTTCAGCCAGCGTGGCTGCAGCCGAGGCTCCGCTCATCACCGCGTAGCGCGCCGTGGGCCACGCAAACAGGAAGCGCGGATCGTAGGCCTTGCCGCACATCGCGTAATGCCCGGCGCCAAAGCTGCCGCCCACGATCACGGTAATCTTCGGCACCACGCTTGTGCTCACCGCTGAAACCATCTTCGCTCCGGCGCGAATGATTCCCGACCACTCCGCATCCTTGCCGACCATGAACCCGTTCACGTCGTGCAGAAACACCAGCGGAACCAGGCTCTGATTGCAGTCCATGATGAAACGCGCGGCCTTCTGGGCGCCCTCGGTGTAAATCACGCCGCCGACTTCGATCTGCGTCATCCCAGCCGCCGGCCCCATGGCGACGGTCTGATTCTGGTTGATCTTCTGGTTGGCCACAATGCCCACGGCGCGCCCGCCGATCCACGCGTACCCGCACAGCACGGTGCGGCCAAACTCCGCTTTGTACTCGTCAAACTCGCTGCGATCCACAATGCGCGCAATCACCTCGCGCATGTCGTATACGTTGCTTGACCCGGGCTCCGGGTTCAGCAATCCATACACATCTTCGGCGGCAAAGTTCGGTGCGTCCCGCACTGCATCAAACTCTCGGCGGCGAAACACCTCCGGCAGCGGTGCCGGCTGCGTTCGCCCATCTTCGCTACCAGCGATCGGACCCGCGCCAGGCATAGCGTGGTCATTCGGCTCCTTGAAGTCGACCGTCCCTGAAATCGCGGCATGCATCGCCGCTCCGCCCAGTTCCTCAGGGTCTGTCTTCTGTCCGATGGCCGCCTGCACCAGCGACGGCCCGGCCAGAAACAACCCTGACCCTTCGGTCATCAGAACCGTATCCGTCATGACCGGCAGATACGCGCCGCCCGCCACGCATGAAAGAATTTCTTCCAATCATGCCTCAAGGCTCCAACATCCAGAAGAATCTGCAGCCACTCTAGAGCGGCACAAATCGAGAACTTAGCTCCGCCAAGGCCGGGTGATCCGAAATCCGCTCACCGGTCTCCGGGTCACAATCGGCCCGACGGTAAGCGAGGAAAGTTGCTCGAAAAGCGCCGCCGGTTGTTCTTTTGCCCGTCCGAGGAAATCATGAAGAAGAGAATCCAATGTATTCCACGTCCCGTGCACAAACAACTGAGCGCCAACCCGGATCGACAAGAAAGCGCAGGCTGCCGCTCGCGGCTTTAAACACAATGAGGAAGATGGGCGTGTCTCCGCCCGAATCCTGCGTCCTGTGGGCCAGGGCGCAGAATTTCGGAAGAGTGCTTGCGCTCGCTCTCGATGTTTCCTGCTTCGGTCTCTGCTCTTCGTCCAAGGTCATCAGCGATTGTCTCGATCACGTTCTGCACGAGGGAGTCCGTTTTGAGTCTTTGAAGACAGCAATCAAAGCGTTTCCGTGCCGAAGCATGGCTCCATTCGCTCGGAATCGCCTCCATCCGTTGCCTCAGTTTATCAAGGTCCAAGGTCCGCAAACGCATCTGAAAGTCCAGCAATGCCCGAAATGACACCCCGGTGTAAATGCGGGGATCAAGATAGCGGGAAACGCGAAAATTTCTATTTGAGTCCGCCATGGGGCCGCCAAATAGGTGCCCGTGATCGATAAATCGGGCCTCTAGCCAACCTTGAGCGTCTTCAACAAAGACGGCTTGCCGGTTGTCCACGTGCTCTGCGCAAACGTCAACCAACCAAGCTAGCCAGAAGCTGACTTGGTTGCGGACCCTTTTGAACATCGAACCTGGCAGGATCTCCAGGAGTCGCTTGTTCTCCAGTCCCAGGAACCGCGACCCAAAGCACAAGCCTGAGGCAGGCCGAAGGCGTCCCTCGGGTATCTGAATCCAGCATTCGGGATTACTGTCCAGGAAGGAGTCGGCTATCCACAGCGGAGTCCATTCCGGAACCGGCAGCCCGCAGGCGAGATAAAGCTCACTTCCCGCGCTCTCGTTGAAGAGCAGATTTGGGCCCTTGAAGGTTATTGGCGAATTTGACTACATACTTGAAGTCCGTCACTCGCCACGGGCCAGGATTGGTTGAGAACCGCCGCGAAGACTACGAACATAGTGGGTTACAAATACAGAGTCTTTCCCACAAGGCAATCATTGGCCCCCCAAGGAACCAAATAGGAACGAGTCATCGCAGGCTTCTGATTCTCTGGGGATATGCCAAGCAACTCATCAAACCAACATGAGAGAAAACCCATTAAGGTCTTCTCATTGGAAGCTCGCCGACGATAACGTCTCTAAGCTAAATCGCAACCTCCGGCTCCATGGCCGGCGATTACAGTCTGCGTTTGAGTAGCAAAGTAAAGATGACTTTAGTTTGCTGCAGCATTTCCGTACCTGCTCACTTTTGACCACAAGTTGTAATTCTCTAAGGACGTGTGTTCTCCGTCACGCTTCTCAGCGCTGATTAACACGTGGTGCGTACCGCTCGGGCGCCATTTATGGTCGAAGCTCTTTGAGAAACCGGCCGCCAAGGAACGTGCGCGGAAACTGCTAGATTCGCAATTGATTCGATAAAAGCAGCACAAAACGAAACTTAGAGATGCATAACAGCCATTCTCCAACGCCGCCATGGTGGGAGCAAGTTCCGCTTCGATGCTGGCTGAAGCTATAAGTTCCGTCTCCACACAAAGCGTTCGCTCTCGCCGGCACTCCCGCGGGAAGAGTACGCGGTCGAATGAACCTGCTGGCCGTCACTGTTTGTGTGGTGACGGTAATTGCTCCGTTGGGCGCTTGGCGCGCTCCAACTTGCCGAGTCACGAAAGGCAATCTCGGCCCTGCCGCGATAGTCCGTGATGGTGCCGGTCACACAGAGGCGTCGCCGCGCAGCAGGAAATCAGGCGGGCTGCAATCGCCAATCCGGACATTGATATGGTGTGACCCTGTCAACATCTTCGAATGGTTGGGGTGGTTTTTGTATTTGTCTTTTCGAGGACAGGGTCAGCAGCAGCCGTGGCAGGTAATGGCGACGATTGATCAAGCTGATATTCGCGGGTCGGAACCGCATAATCATGATCCGTCGGGAGCTGCCTCTGACTACTCACGCGAGTCCGGCTGAGCCTGTCGCAAATGTCCGCCGAGGATTCTCCTTCGTGCTTGCTCCGGCTGCGGCTGACTCTGTCCTCGAGTTGGATAACGTTGTTCATGGGTTGAATCGTTTTTGCTTTTTCCTTTTTAGGAAAGTCTCTTGCTTTTGTTCTTTCGGTCTCGGTCATGCCGCCATTTGTTGCTTGCAGGCCATCGCTTCTGCCTTGATTCCGATGGCCCAGATGAAGCCCAGCAGTTCGCGTGCGACTGCCGTCATGACCTTCCTCTGATCCTTGCCCGCCATGATCAGCTTCATATAACGCTTGTGCAGGCGATTCTGTGCCTTCCATGCTATTTCGGTGATCTCTGCCGGAACCCCTTGGTGTCGCTTGCGCAGCTTTTCCCCCACGCGGGGCAGGTGTCGATAGCACCAGGCCGATTCCACCACGATTCGTCTGAGGTGCGCGTTGCCGGACTTGGTAATGCCGCCTCTTCGAATGCGCTTGCCACTGGAGTCTTCGCTCGGAAATACTCCGCAATAACCCATCAGCTTCCGTGCACTCTCGAAGCGGGAGGAGATGTTGCCCAGTTCGGCGGCGATCGTGACTGCCGAGATATGCGCCACACCGCGCAGAGCCTGCAGGCCCCGGATCAGTTCCTGCATCGGCTCTGGGGCCAGCTTCACCACTTCGAGGATGGCCTCTTCCAATCGCTTGACCCGCGCGCTCATGTGCTCGACTTCGTTCATACAATCCAGTCGCGTGACTTCCTGCGCCGGCTGCGTGTAGCGGACCTGCGCGAGCCATCTCATGTAGCGCTCTGTCCACGCCTTCAGTCCCAGCGGTGGACGTTGACCCGTACGGAGCAGGAACTTGGTTAGCCGATGCCGCGCGCGCAGCTGATCCTGCTTGGCCGCCTCCCGTTGCCGGACAAGATCGCGCAACGCCTCGGAGTCTTCATCGGGAACCCACACTGCAGTCAGATCTCCGGAGCGGTGACTGCGTGCCAGCTTCAACGCGTCCCGCCGATCCGTCTTCACGCGGTCTCCGGGCTTCTTCGGAACCAGGCTCGGCGCCACCACCGCGCACTCGACTCCCAACTGCGTCAGCTGCCAGTACAGTACGAAGCCCGTCGGGCCGGCTTCATAGCAGGCTCGCAGATGTTCGGGCGGACCAAGCTTCCTGATGAACTTGCGGATCGACTCTTCGCGGTTGGCAATCGTTCCCAGGCTGCGCACCTCGCCATCCGGCTCGGCTACTGCTACGGCTATCGTTTCGGCATGGACATCCAAGCCCAAAAATCGTAACTTCTCTCTCATGACCGGTTCCCTCCGCTTGTGGCTCTGGACTAAGTTCGTCAAACAAACTCAGCCTAACCCACGACTAGCGCATCGAGCCGGTCACACCATAATGACTACTCGATTTTCGGGTTCTGTCCGGATTGACGACAACCCAGGCGCTACTCCACTCACGGATGTTGCGGCGTTTCTCGTCGCTCTTAAGACTTCCCTGAGTCAATTCAAACAACCTCGCCTGAGTTTCGGTCGGCTCGCATTGCTGCGCTGGAGGGATGATTCAGTGAGCGGGCGTGGTCGGCTCTGGTGGAGGCTTCCAAGGGGGTATCAAGGAAGTAGGCGCCAGCATTTCTGTTCCGTAGCCGCTAATGAATTTCAATAGCCGGGAATGTTGGTTACCGGGACCCAGGAATGTGGCGTAAGCGTTTGGCGGATTGTCAGGCGATAGGTTTGTGGTTTCGGGCACGATGCCTGCGTCTGCCACGCAGCGGTCGAACCAGCCGACGAGATAATCCTTCGCATCCGTTGGATTCGGGTCGGTCTTGCTCGGGCCGTAAACCTGGTCATGATAGGCTTGCGCCTGCAAAGCTGCGGCCGTTTCCAGAATGAAGACTTGCGACCGAAATGGAACCTGGTCAATAGGTGTGGAAGGAGCGACCGATCCCTCAGCTGCAACGAGCGCTTTGGTCATGTACGGGGCCTGCGCTGTGAAGGCAGGCATATAGGGTAGTTTGGCGCGCAAGCAGTCGTTCATCTTCTTATAGATGGCAAGGAGGGTTGGATGCGTCGGCGCAGGAGCGGGCGGCTTCGACTGAGTCTGCGTAGGTTTTTGAGGGCCAGACTCGCGATTGAGGCTCTTCTCCCCGGAAGGGGCCGAACCGTTGCAAGTGCATCCGGCAGGCAGCCGTGCCCCGGGGCCATTGTTGCAATAGTTGTAGCTGCCACTCTGATTAATGCATGGGTTGGGACCCGGCACCCAGCCGATGCCGCCAGCCGGGCCGGGCATGGGGTCAGTATCGTTTGGCGGGGAGCCTCCTGTGACAGGCACTGGATTCGGCACCGTTCCTCCGCTCGGCTGCCCCCCAGAACCGTTGTTGTCCGAGGCACTGTAAGTGTCGCCTCCTGGCTCGCTGGCCTCGATCTCCCCAAGAAGCTGAGTAAGTTCGCCCACGCGGTCGGTAGGAACCATAAAGACAACGCCAGAGGCGTGGAGGCAGACGCCAGCCTCATCGATGTTGCTGTCGTTATACTTCTGCGCGAGATCGTAGAGCGCCGCCCAAAGCGGGTCCGGCTGGCCGGTCGGCGTGGAATCGCGATACGGAGTCGCGTTCTGCTGCTGGGCGTTGATCGCAATCGTTGGATCGTCGCAAACGCTCGCGTCGTAGGCTCCGCCCGAGCCTGCGGATGAATTCTGGTTGTTCTGCGCCCAGGCTTCGTGAATGCAAACCAGCGTGAGGACCAACACGAGCAGCGCACGCTGAAGAGTTCGGATGATATTTTCCTTGGACACCTCGTGCACCTCCGCGGGCGCAATCTGCCCTGTTGGGACCATTGTTCTGCACCGGGGCGTCAAATGTTTGCAAATCTTTTGTGCAAATCCTCGAGGCACTTAGCGAGCGTCCCCGGGATCGAAGTCGAGCGCTCTTGTTCTAATTCCGGGCGAATCACCGGCCATCCCGACAGAATTCGAAAATCGGGGTCATGTACAGTTGTGCGACCAACGACATTGAACACCTCAAGCGCAATCCACGCGACGGTCACGCGTCGCCGAAGCAGGGGATAGGTTCGACATTACTGAGATGCGCGTTTTTCAGGCACTACAGGGTGGGCTACTAACTAGAAGCTAGCGCCTGATCGTTATCCCTGAAGCTGGCGCTGAAGATGGCCCTCCGTACACCGGGTCCGACGCAATGCGATACCACGTGCCGGTGCCGCTCTTCCCTGTCATCACCATAGCCGTCGTGCCCTGCATCGTGTAGGTTCCCTGGTCGTCCCACTGCATCATGATGGAGTGGTCCGTGTACTTTCCGTTGCTCGCGGCAAATGTCCCGTTATTCGGCAGCGTGCCATCCGTGGCCTCGCTGTGAAATTGGTAGGTGCCGTTGGCCGTGATCTGCCAGACCCAGATGCCGCCGTTGACGTTGAGCCCCCAAAGACCCACGACGGCGGGATCGACCGATCCCGGCTTGCCGCCCGGCGGCAGTGGTAGCGGCGACGCGAAGCGCACGTCGTCGCTGCCGCAGGGCGCGAGGCTCACGACGCAGTTGATGCCGCCATCCTTCGTGCACAACGCCAGCGCGTTTGCCGCGGCTGATTCGCGCGTCGCACCTGTGCTGACGCCATATTGATTCGGGACCGGGGTGGCAGGCTGCTGCAAGCGCCACGCAGCCGCCGACCACCGAATAGATCTTGCAGTCCTTCGCGCCTTTGTTCTGGCAGTACTGAAGGGCCCCGTAGTCGACACTGTTCTCCGTAGTCGTCCCCTTCTCTGCGCCAGCCCACATGGTCGAGGGAGAAATGGCGATGGCCGCGTACCCGGAGCCCTGTGCCCCCGCCGGCTGCGCGCCGAGCGCCGCCAGGAGCAGACCCAATGCTGCACACACCGACCTACTCGTCCAGCGAATTGCCGTCGACCTCTGCATGATTGCTTGTCCTCCTCGGGGGGAAGGTTTGTACACAGCGTCGCAGGCGCCCGCGCCGCGAGTCAAGCCGGAAGTCGCGCCGCCTCTGCGCAGGTCCGCTGCACGCACTATACCCCTTCCCAAACACGATAGGAAATACGGTTTTCAGGGCAATGGTGCCGTCCCCCTTCCGTTACTAATCTGCAGAAGGCAAGCTATCCAGTGCTCAACGAGTGACTTGGGTTGTTATCAACGACTGACATCGCCGGATGTCAGCTGCCATCATATCGAGAGTGTCGAGAACGTGACCTCAACTGTTGGACCGATCCGAGTAAGCGCGCACGGTCTCACCCTATTGCGGATTGATCAGTTGGGCGGAAACAGCGTACTCTTCCCCGGTGCGCGCAATCTTCTAAACGATGAGCCCACGGATACTGCTGCTGACCCTGTCCTCGAAAAGACAAATGCAAAAACCACCCCAACCATTCGAAGATGTTGACAGGGTCACACCATATCAATGTCCGGTTAGCCGATCATCCGACCGAGACCAGCAGTTTCTCTGCTTTCGGTCTTCGGTGAGATTGGCGCAGGTTCGCGTCAATGCGCAACCCCGGGCGAATGTCTGTTGCCAAGGACTGACCAAATACCCGTGATCAGAGCGGCCTCTGGCCGACATGACAAACAGACCGAAGATACATGGTTAAATGACGGAGATTCCTGAAGCGACTCGATGCCTCTGCGGTTTTCATCCCGATTGCGCGGGAAACGTGGTATACCAAAGTAATTCGCGGCACTCCTTCCCCCGTTGGCGCAAGCCAAAACCAGGCCGCGTGATGCAACTCCGGCTAGCCGCATTTCTTTATTGGCTAACTCCATCGTCCCCCCTTTGAAATTTCATCGGAAGATCGTTTGACCCTTCGAATCTCTGCTTCCACGGAGTTGTGTCATGACCCTGCAACCTCGGTCTGTCTCCAGCCATCCCGCGCGCCACCCTGTCTCTCTCTCTGGGCGCCTTGTTCTGCAAACGCTGCTCCGACATCTGGCCCGGATTGAGGACAGTCTTCTGGCATATTGCGCGCGGCGTCGGACAAGACGCGGTCCCGACCGGATGCCGGCTCTCGTCCCATCCGGGAGCGCGGCACAAGAAACTGCTGCGCCCTCCACCCCACGTCAACCGCGGCGCAAACCGGCGCCCGGAATTCTCTTCGCTCGAACCCTCGCGATCGTTTTGGTGCTGGTAACGATTGGGCTTGCCCGCGGTCATCAAGCATTCGCCCAGGGAGCATCTATCACTACCGCTCGAGCGGTGGCATTGGCGAACCTCGCCGATGACGAGATAACGGACATATGCAATAGGAAGTTTATTCAGAATTCACACGCTTGGAATGTTTGCGTCAGTACCCTCTTTGCCGAGCGGGACGACGCCTCAAAGTTGGTAATGTTGATCGGGTCCGGAAGTGGTCAAGGCCAGGCGTTGCCTTCCCGTCTTGCCGGCAGGAGTCGCGCTGAAGCAAGCGAAAGCTCGGCCTCAAACTCAGACCCAACCTTCGCCCCAACGCTTGAATCAAACGTTTCTACCCTGCCTTTTCTGGGCAATTGGCTCACCGTCCTCAGTTGGGTCCCCAACGCGGCCTCCGAGTCCGACGCGACGGTTGCGTATGCGGTCGGTCTGGCGCGGCAATCGGATTGCAGCCTCGACGAGAACTACATTCTCCCCGGCGCAGGGCTGCCGGATGCCGAATACCTCACATCGCTGACGGAAGCACAGGATTATTTCCACCAGTTGGCGGGTTTGACGACCACGCCAGATGTCTTTGCCAATGGCTGCACCCCTCAGGTGCTCGGACTGCCCGCTACCGGTTTAGGGCTTTCTTTGGGGTCCACTTCGGACGGCGCGGGAATCGGCGCCGAGTTGGCCAGCAACGGGATGTATGTCACGGTGACCGACCTTACTGCTAACACAACGACCAACACCCAGCTCACCAGCGGCCAGAATCCCGGGTATTTTTCCGCCGCGAGCCTCCGCGGCAACGGGATCATGGACCTTGTGGAGACCGGGCTTACCGATCCGGTAACCTCCGCTCCAGCAACCGCTGTTCTGTTGGGCAATGGCGACGGCACTTTCAAGCCGGCCGTTTACTATGACGTAGCGGATACTTCGGGAACGCCGGGCGGCTTCGTGATCGACGACGTCAACGGCGACGGCATACCTGACATCGTTGTGCTGAAGTCCACCAGCATCACAAATACGGGCGTGGCCACGTATACGGGCACCGTAACGACGCTGATCGGCAAAGGCGACGGAACCTTTACAGTGGGGCCGGTTTCGAACGCCACCTGGACCGACTCTTTACTTCCCGTCACCGGCGTCTTCAAGACGGGAGATCAGAAGGATCTGCTGATCGGCGGCACAGTGCTGTTTGGCGCGGGCGACGGCAGCTTTACCCAGGGCCCGACCAACGCGGCCATTGCGAGCGCCACCAACTACCTTTTTCCCGGCGCGGTCGGAAGCCTGAGAAACAACGGCAAGCTCGACGTGGTGGTCACCCAGGCAGGATTCGTCTCCATCTACTACGGCAATGGCGATGGAACGTTCATAACCGGCCCCAGCTATGCCGCATTGCCGGACTACATGCAGGTGACCATCACCGATATCGACGGCGACGGCAACCCGGATATCGTGCTGGGAACGAGCTCGGGAGGCGTCTACACCGAAGGCGGCTACGACACGCCGTTGCCCATGTTCCAGATTTTGATGGGGCGAGGCGACGGCACCTTTGTCGACTCGCCGGTCTACAACCAGGGAACGTACGGCGACCCCGGCAATCCAAACAACAGCGGGCTGGAAATTGCCAGCGGGAAGTTTGTAAGTGGGAGCAGCAATCTCGATGTGCTGGCGTTTGGCCAAAGTAATAACGGCGGAACGGCCAGCTCATTATTGATGCTGCCGGGCAATGGCACAGGAGCATTAGGCGCTCCGGTCACGAGCTCCATCAACATTGCGCCGACCTTTCTCGTCGCCGCGAAGATGAATCACGACACCCTGCCGGACGCGGTGCTCGCTGGTTACAGTCTCAGCGCATCTCCTCAATTGTCTGTGCTTGTCAACCAGGGCAATGGCACTTTCGCCGGCGAACAGGATTACACCCTGCCCAACGATCCCGTCAGCCTGGCAGTGGGCGACTTCAATGGCGACGGCATTCCGGACGTCGCGGTGGGTATCTCTGGAATGGGAGTTTATGTGCTGTTGGGTCAGTCCAACGGCACCCTCGGCACGCCCGTACAGATCGATTCCTCGATGAATCCAACCGGCCTGGCCGCGGGCAGCCTGACCACAGACGGAAGAACAGATTTGGTGGTGGCGGACCAAGGCTATTTTAGCTACGTCGGTAGCGGCCAGCAGATCAACGGCGCTCTGCACGTTTACCTGGGCAACGCCAACGGCACCTTTACCACCGTGACGGCGCCTACAACGACCGCGACAAACTACTCCGTGGCCGCGCTCGGCGACCTGAACAATGACGGCAAGCTCGACTTGATCGTGGCCGGAAACGTGGCCGGGACCAGCGCGGGAACCGGCACGCCCAATGTTTACACGCTGCTGGGCAATGGCGATGGCACATTTCAGGCGGCCAATACGCTTGCGCTTGCCGGGACAGACGGTATCGGCGCAACCTCGATCGCGCTGGCCGACGTCAACAAAGACGGAGATCTCGACGTTGTTGTTGGCAACCCCAACGATCTCACTGAAGTGCTGTTCGGCAATGGCAACGGAACTCTCATCGACACCGCTCTGGCCCTGGGCCAGCGGCCCGCGACGGTCGCTGCTGCCGATCTGCTCGGTAATGGCTACCCCGAGATCCTGGTCGGCGAAGC
The DNA here is from genome assembly GCA_963725115.1 of uncultured Acidobacteriaceae bacterium. Lineage (GTDB taxonomy): Bacteria > Acidobacteriota > Terriglobia > Terriglobales > Acidobacteriaceae > Telmatobacter. The sequence continues at coordinate 325,889 of CAVRXG010000001.1, forward strand.
CAGTACCCAGGGCCAGGGCGATAGCCTGACCGTCTTTCAAAATCAGTCAACCGCTTGGGCGACCGCAGCAACCACAACCACGCCGACAGTTACCGTCACTCCATCCCCGGCGAGCATCACCACCGCGCAGTCCACCATGGTCACCGTCACCGTTAGTGGCGGCGGTGCAACCCCCACCGGCTCGGTCACGCTCACCAGCGGCACCTATACCTCTGCGGCAACCACGCTCACAAGCGGCAGCGCTGTCATCACTGTTCCCGGCAGCTCGCTCGCCGTCACAACGGACACGCTGACGGCCACCTACACGCCTGACTCGAACAGCTCCTCAACCTATAACAGTGCGATAGGAATAAACACGGTCACCGTCACCGCGGCGACTACCCCCACCTTCGCTCTCTCGAACGGCGGAAATATCGACGTGGAAGCTAGCGTCATTACCGGCAATACTTCCACGATCACCGTCACACCTGCGAATGGCTTCACCGGCGCGGTCGCTCTCACCTGTGCTGTTACCACAACGCCCGCAAACCCGACTAGCCCGGCGACGTGCGGCGTGACGCCTTCGGTGACGATCTCCGGAACCACCGCGCAGAACGCGACTGTGACCGTGACGACCACTGCGACGACGACGGCAGGAGCCTACGCGGTCACGGTTTATGGCATGTCCGGTTCGATCACTCAGATGACAACCGTGGACATCACCGTGACCGCCTACGTGCCGCCGCCCACTTTCGCTCTCAGCAATAGCGGCAACATCACGGTGAGTCCCGGCGCCACCACCGGCAACACCTCCACAATTGCCGTCACGCCGTCGAACGGGTTTGCCGGTGCCGTTGCTCTCACCTGTGCGATCAGCCCGGTGGCTACCAGCGATCCCGCGTCGTGCACCCTTGCTTCGCCCTCCGTCACCATCAGTGGTGCAACCGCACAATCCTCGGCGCTCACCGTTACCACTACAGCAGCAACAACCTCGACTTTGGTCCGTCCCGCGCTTCGCGGAACTCTCTTGTACGCTGCCGGTGGCGCCACGCTGGCCTGCTTGTTGTTCTTCGGCATTCCGGCGCGGCGGCGGCGCTGGCGTTCGGTACTCGGGATGATCGTGCTGCTGGCATTGCTCGCGGGCGGAATCGCCAGTTGCGGCGGCAAGAGCAGCGGGGGCGGTTCAGGCAATCCGGGAACCACGGCAGGAACCTACACCATCACCGTGACCGGCGCTTCCGGATCGATTATGCAAACAACCACGGTCACCCTCACAGTGAATTAGGGCCAACGCGCCTCAGCAACTGGATTCATGGGGACCTGATTTCGAGTTCTGGGCGTATGGTCGCCTATCCGGAAGTACTGGGTACCCATTTGACTCAGGTTTCCCCAACAGGTTGTGGTTTGGGTTATTTCCTTTTGATGACCGAGTCCACAATCTGCCTATAAGCTGTTGGTTCGATTGCGACGGGCTGCTGCACCAGGCGGTAGAAGAGTTTGCCTCTGCTGCGCGATTTGCGGCGGTTGAAGCGGAACGTGAATTCGTTTAGATAATCCTGAAGATGTTCTCCGGCGACAGATCCCTGGTGCGTTCCCAACAACCAGCGCTTCAGTAACGAAAAGACCTGATGGACCCGTGGCAGGAACTCGACAGCCCTCCCCGAATGCCCCTTTTGATTGCTGATACGGTGTTGAGAGGCGGCCTTGCGCAGCGGCACGTTGCCGGACCATCCGTCCGTATGTACGGTGCTGCCAGGCTCGATGCTGTCCTCGATAAACGGAATCAATCTGGCTGCAGAAGCGTCTGGAATGTGTCGGAGCCGGATGCGGCCGATTCCTCTGCTATCCTCCTCGACTGCCACTACAACAAGCGCCTTGCCAGCGATGTGGCGACCGTCCACGCCCTGCTCGTCGCCGCCCAGATAGCTCTCGTCGACTTCGACCACTCCAGACAGCCGCTCGCGGCCGGGCCGAACCATAGCGCGGCGTAGCTTATGCAAACACGTCCATGCCGTCTGATAACTGCCCCAGCCGAGCACATGCTGCAACGCTACCGCGCTCACACCGTTCTTCTGGCTGATTAGCAACCACATGGCGCGAAACCATACTGTCAGTGGCGTTCGCGTATCCTGAAACACCGTGCCCGCGGTCATCGAAACCTGATAGCCGCAGCCGGCGCACTGAACACGGCCCGACTGCAGCGCCCAGCTCTTGCCTGCTTCACATCGAGGGCAACGGAATCCGTCCGGCCAGCGGAGATCGAACAGGTACTCCCGGCAAGCCTGCTCCGTGCTGAAACGCCGCTCAAGCTCCAAAAGCGTCCGCGGATAATCCTCTTCCATGACCCCGAACACTACAGCTTGGGCCTACCTGAGTCAAATGGATACCCAGTTCCGGAAGTTACTCCTTAGGCAATAGCCTGCGGCGGACCATGAAACCGACTGACCGTGACGGTTTGGATGTCTGTCAGCCGGAACCACTGATTTAACCTTTTCCAGTCAGGCTGGCGGGATTAGTCCCCGAAAACGCCAAAGGCTCCAGGAATAGGGTTGTGCCTGGATTGTCGCCTATTCGGACAGAACCCCTTCCCAGGTTGAGTAATGCCCGGATAAACACCACAAAGAGTGTTGCGTATTCGGATCAACCACGTAGATTTGCGATTCCTCATTTCTTGTCGCCGTACGGAACTCTGCCGAATCTATAGCTCAACACAGGTTTCGAGCAAGCTCGCATCGCGTTTGGTAGTGGGTCAAGTGTTTCTGCACAGGCGTTAGATGTAGACTTCCTGCAAGGTACCGAGGGCCCCGTGTTGCAACCGGAAGGGGCCTCCCTTCCGTGGGGAGGCTCTGCTCACCATGCCAGCCTTGATAGCGACCGCTTGGACCACAGCTCACCCCGTGCGGCCCTATGTGTGGTCTTGTTCTCAATGCAACGTGATGTTTGATGTTGGGCCGCTGCGGCCGTCAGAGCTGACGCGGGAACAGCTTGACAAGCTGAATCTTCAGTTCGACATGCACTGCAAGGATGTTCACCCGCGCATGTTCCCGGTCATTGGCTTAAACAGGATGAGTTGAATCTACAAGATTATCGGTGAATGATTTTTACCGGCTCCATTGTTCCGAATGGGAGTATGCTTTTTCTCGTGCGCGCCACTCTGTGACTGTGGACTCGGACAGAGGCGGGCCTAAGAGGACTTCCGGGGTTGGCGCGACACCGGAGTTGGGCCATGGAACCCGCCGTCCGCAAGCTGACTATTAAGACCCTGCAAAGCCGAATAGCGACGCTCAAGATAGTTTGCGATGGCTACTCTAAGCAATTCGAGGATGGGACGCTCGATCAAGCGCAGAAATCGGAAATCGCTCATCGATGGGATGCCGCGCTCAAGGAAATCCGCGCACTGCTATTAGCGCTAGACCGCTTGGAGCGAGAGGAAAAGCTGAGCAAAATTGAACAGGAGTGAGCCTACAAGCATGGTAACCTATTCTGCATGGCGAAGCACCCACACCTATCTGACGGTGAACATCCCCATATATTGAGCGCCGAGAAGGATGGCACGGACGGGATTCTCGTCAGGTTCTCAGACGGGACGATTACCGGCTATGTGATGGAGGAGCTGCTGGCGCTTAGACCCATTCGAGAAGAAGTCGAAGAGCCGAAAGCGCAAGACTACTAACAAAACTCATCAACGCACTTTTCGGGTTGGGTGATTTAGATCACACCCTTTGACCCCAATCGGCGTATGCTTCGATCCAAGCGTGCCCTCTGAATGGATGGGGCCCGGACAGGGAAAAGGGCTTCGCTTCTTCCTGGGATCGAAGCCCCGGCGCGCGACTGCCTCCCAATTCCGCTTAGACCGCCCCCACCATCAGACTTTGAATTCATCAACGCACATTTAAGACACCACCAGCAGGAGAGCCTGGAAACAGTTTAAAGTGAAGCTTCGCACAGAGAACAACTCCAGCAAAAACCGAGTTCTGTCCGGTTAGCCGGTCACACGCCAATAATCCGAGAATGCGAACCGCGTGATTGCGCTAATGATTGGGGGGCAGTTGCCGCGGCTTTGCTAAGATCATTTTCCGTTCGGGAGGTTTTCCAAGATGAAGGGTGAGCGCGGCGCTGTAGGACATCTCATCGATTCCTGGATTGCTGGGCACAATGAATGCATCTGAAAAATGAAAGTGTTCAATGCCTGCACGCATGTCCCATCGGCTGTTCAGCCGAAATTGAACGCCGACGCTTTGCTGAAGACTGAAGTTCCAGTAGGCGGCGTCCTGCGATATCGCTTTTCGATTGAAAGCGATCACCCCTCCCTTAATAAGGTAGTAGGGTTTCCATGCTTTGCCGTCTCTCCAAAGCATGCGCAGGCCGGCAGGTGATATGCCAAGCCCGTAGATCGTTTCGAACGTCGAACTCAGCCTATTTCCCCAAACATCGGTGATGCTCGGTTGCTTGAAGATGGCCACGGGCAGAATTTCAGCCACGTAATCCATGCGCGCCCCGATGAACTTTCCCCACGAGTGCCTGTCATACTCCACTCCGCCCACATGGAGATAGCTCCACCAGCTGTTGGCAAAGATGTGGATGTGACCGAAGGAATTGAGGTCCTCAAACTGCAGGTCACTCTCGACCGGGCTTCGCTCTCGTTTGTGTACCTGCGTGAAGGAAGAGGAACCGAGGCGTGGAATCCAGACCAGGCCAGCAGAAAAGCTGGCAAAATTCTTTAGGCAAGCCAGGTACGCGGTAGGGAGTCGTATTAGTAACGGCTTGAATGAGCGCGAGGTTCTCGTAGCGATAGTCTCCCTGGACTCGGATGGCGAAGTGTTTGTTGATCGGTGTGTCGAGGCCGCCGCCGAGCAGCGTGGTGAATGAGGCCGACTCGCCCGGGACCGCATTTGGGCCCCAGTAGCGGTTGATGCCCACATTGCCGAAGAGCGCTTCCACGAAAAACCCTTCCCGGTGGTATATGCGCTCGTATTGCCCCCCTCCCATGATGGAGATGGCCTTTTGCTGGGCGCCGAGATTGGTTCCCGTTTACTGGGAGACGTCGATTTTGACTCGCAGGTTGTGCCAGGCAGGGAAAGCCACGCCCGCGTCCCAGCCGCTGAGCGGGTTCTGCGTGCCAGTTAAGCCGTTAAAGGAGTTGGACAGGCGGGTGTAGCCGCCATAGATCTGGAGCGGAGGGGCGGACTGAGCGGCAAGAACGGGAGCGCAGGAAATCAGAGCAACGGAAAGCAGAACATAAGAGCGCATTCACAGCCTCAGGACAACGGTTGATGAGGAATCGATCTCTTACAGAGCGAGCTGATTGTTCTGTTCAAGGCCTAAAAAGCGAACTGATGATCGATCAAGTAGCTGTTTATGCTCAGATTCTCGGAGGACGCGGGAAGAAACTATGAGCCGGGGAGGCGCCAGTGCGAACAACCCCTGGTTCTGATTTCTGATTGTACGTGTTTCTTAATCTTATCTCCGCATACCCGGTCATTCGCCCGGAACGCCGTGAGCGAGCTGCTTAGTCAAAGCGGAGTCGCATCTACCCTGGGGATCGTGGTTATCTCGCAGAGATGCGATCGATGTTGAGCCGACATCGCCCTCCCCCTCATGCCGCATTCGGTCACTCAATGTTTTCAAACGCGCCAGTGTTAATGCAGTCCGTTCATTGTAATAGCAGAATGGGTGAACAGACCCGTACAGCAGATTGGGATTTTCTCCATCCGGCACCGGCCAATCCGCTGCGAGTTCTGCATCGCGGAAGGCGATCCAAGCATTCTCCGCAGCCACTACTTGTGCCGTAGCAGTCTTGTCGCCCGTGAGTTTGTTGAGCAGGTCCCTGTAGGCCAAGTTCAATGCATCTTCAGCTCTGTGCGCTTCCCTGGCTGCGCACTCATTCATTGCGGACTGTGTTCCATAGTCCCCGCATTGTTTTTCCGGCTCCTTGGCGGCCTGTGCATAGCCGAAGTTTACATGTACAAAAATCAAAAGCATCACAAAGCCAAGGTCTCCGCGAAGACTGACGCGACCGCCAAGACCTAGCATACGGAGCCTCCAAACATGAGATAGCTGTGAGCAGCGACGCATTGATCCTATTTCGTTCTAGCCATATTCCAAAACCACGTTCTGAACGCATTGTCGCCCACCCGGACAGAACCCTCCATTTTCGAGTTCTGTACGATTAGCCGGTAAACCGCCCAAAGTGCCAGAGCTGCGGTGCGATGTCGAATCTCGAGGTTCACTATCGGGAACTGCGCAGCCAGTCCGGGGATGACACTGAGCAAAACCCCATTACGCTCTGCACTGCATGCCACTCAATCGTGCATCGGGGAACTGATTGAAGAACGCTTTCTAACGGAACCCGGTTCCAGAGCGCCGATCACCGGCCTCCCTGGAGCGCCAGATGATGATATCGGCTCTAACTTGCTTTCTCTTCCTGCACAATTTCGTCCACGATCCAGCGGCAAACAAACTCAGCTTCGCTTGGGTTACGGTTGAGTTCATTGCGCTGCTTCTGCCAGACGCGCTCAAGGTTCTGATCAGTCAGCCGACCATAACAATAAGCGAAGTCGTCGGCACGCATTGCGTTCCATAGTTTTTCGACCGGCCAGTCGGCGGGTATTGGCCCACCAAATAATGAACACTCACCGGGGCAGCGCCCCAGCCGCTCTGACCACCAGCCGTTGATACGGCTGATGAAGTCAAGCCAGTCTTCGATGGGAGTCTCACTGTGCATATCGACGAGCGTCTGCACTTCGGATTCAACAGGCACCGTAACGGGCTCGAAGGCAACAGTCTGCTGCTGAAATGCTTTAACTTTTGCCTTGCGTGCGGCTTTCCGTTCCACGGCCTCCTTAATGCGGAGGCACTGTCCGCAGGTAGTAGCGCCATCGACACAGAGTTTCTTAATAACAATGTCGCGGCCACATGCGGTTAAACGACTGCAATTGTGGTTCACGCCATGAACCATAATGGCAAGCGCTACTAGTGCCAGACAGCGTTGACAAGTCGGAACTTTCTCCGCTTCCCAGTCACCAACCACCAAAACTTTGTACTCAACAAACCCGGTGGTGCCACGAGCCCTCAGCGGAGAGCCACAAAGGGTTTTACCAGATGTGTGGCCCTTGGCGTGGGTTACTAATCTCACGGAAGGTGCCGCTGACGCTACAGGACTATTGGTAGCGGCCGTAACAACGATCCCGGCCTTCTTCGCGGCCAGATTTCTCCTGTAGGCGGCTTGCCGTTCGGCGTTCGAGTTGTATTTCTTGTGACTCATCTTACATCTACCCAAATCCTGGCTACATCGGACATGACTATCTATATGATACCGCCGCACTGGTGCATTTGGATCTGACTAAAGTAACAAATCGCTAGTGCCCATGCGGTTGCGGAGAATTTTTGGGCGTCAGGCATTTAGCTGCATTTTAGGAAATTATTTTGCCGACAAGCTAGCGTATCAGTATAGATGGGGTATCTACGATGAACTCTACCTTGTCAGACAGTATCGAGACCGCAACGCTACAGTATGTGGCGAAGGTTGTCGCGCTGCTCACCAAGCGGCCTTCCTTGAGCTACAGAGAAGTAGCCGAAAGGACCGGGGCGAGTTCGCGGACTTTGGACCGCATTGCGGCAGGAGCGGGGATCAAAAGACGGCGTGGACGCAAGCCTAAAAAATAAATCGCGGCACTGGCGGAAAAGCAAGTATTGAAGTAGGACAGCAGAGAACAACCTACTGTACTTCAAAATACAAGGATTAAAAAGTGAAACAATTTAAGGCAGAAGACGACGATGAGCTTTCAGGAATTCCAATTTCAGGCACGGCAACTGCATCGGCTACTGCAACTGCTCCTGCGGCCACCACTGTAACAGCAACGAAGACCGTAACGGACGATGACGGTGGCTGCCTTGGGCTTTCACCCCCGGGCCCCAGTATCCCCCGCACTCCGTAACTGGGTGCAACAATCTTCGTCGTCCACCCTCAAAATTCTCAATCTAATGTCAAAAAAAAGTCAGTATCAGAGTATGTGGGTCGTGCGGGCACCGCAAGGTTGGAGAGGGCAGGGAAGGCTACCCATTCGGTCTTTCCGGCCCAAGGACCCATCGCACTTGGTGAGTGGGAATTGAACGTGAAAATTGGAATAACCCCTTCAATCTATAGGAGTGAATATGCAAGAAACAAGAAATAGCAGCCAGAATGCTGGACCGCGGCTCGATGCCTTCAAGCGTTTCATTGAAGCGGAACTCAATTGCTGTATTGCGTTCGTTCGGCTTACGACCAGCGACCGCCAGAACATAGTGTCTCTCCTTAGCCACCACGCCCAGCGCCACGCTGACCGCGCGGACGATTCATTCTGCTGGGACCCGCAGACCAAGGATGGCCTGCGGATCTGCTACTTGCAGTTACGCGAAGTCTCAAAAGGGATGGCCGCGGCTTGGCGCCGGTGGGCGTCCGAGCTCTTGAAAGCACATCCCTCTCAGTTTGACTGCAGCGCGGCAATCCGCGGACTAGTGAAGCAATTTAATTATTGCCTCGGATTGGTTGAAGGCGTGGGCCGGTAACAGCAACTGGCGGAGCAATGCGGGTAACCTCTCATGCGCCGTCAATGACAACTGCCGGGCCGCTATAAGACCTCCCGGCCGGGTGGACACAGTTCTATAGAATTCGAACTCCCACATTCATAGATAGAGTGCCTCTGGTCCGCCGGGTAGTTGACGGCGGTCCTAAGCGCACCGAGGAGGTAAGGTACAAATGGAAAACTTCAATACAACCACAAACGCCAACGACGCCGAGTTTCCCCAAACCGGCGCCGCTCCTAATGTGGACTCAGCCCCCGGCCCGACGGAGAGCAGCGCACCGGCGCCGGCGGACCCACTTGCGGGCGCCGGTGTCGAAGAACCGTCAGAGAGCTCCGCGGCGGTGGCCACACCGGCACCATCAACCATCCCGGCCCCAGTGGCCGCCTCCGCCAACTCGGTCGCGAGCGATTCGAAGGATGAAGCCGGCGCAGAAGGCCAAGTTCCCGCCGTCCCGTCCAAGGCCTCCGAATACAACCTTCCGCCAACCGCCAGAAAACGCGTGACAGAACCTGACGAGGGGATGACGGCGGCTGTCTTGAGCGCTTCATCCCCTGGGCGTCAGTACCCCCGCACTCGGTACCAGGGTGCAAGAATCTTCGTCGTCCACTCTCAAAATTCTCCATCAAACTTTCAAAAAACTCAGTATTAGAGTACGTGGGTCGTGCAGGCACCGCAGGTTAGAGGGGGCAGGAAAGGCTACCCATTCGGTCTTTTGCGCGCGGACTCACCGCCCTTGGTGGATGGGAAGTAAACGTGAAAACCCAAACAAGTCACAACAGTAAAGGGAATTATGATGAAAAAAACAAATCTTGAATGGCCGGCTTCCGCTTTGCGGCCCATTGAATTAAAACTCCGTAGATTAGTAAGCAAGCTTGCTAGAGCATGCGTGCGGCTCGCTGAGCCGGACAAGCAGATGGCAGTGCATCTCCTCGTGGAGTTCTGCTCCAGGAAGACCAGAGCTTCGCACCGCTACGCCTGGTTGAAGGCTGACATTGAGCGCTGCTATCTCCAACTGCAGCCTATCTCGCAAAAGATAGCCAACGACTTTCGCAGTTGGGCTTCCCAGTATCGGGAAACAGAGTACCAATTCCGCTTGGCATATAGGTCTCGCATCGCCGAACTGGTTCGTCGCGCGCGGAGTGGGAAACATTAAGCCGAGGCTGATGGACATTCCGGGGCCGCCGGCAAAAAGGCATCGCGGCGCGCAAGGGACACCCTCGTGGACACCGCCAACGGGAAATGCCGGTTCCCCGCGGCGAAAATCCTAGGGCCGGCGGACACTGTTCTTAGAATTCGAACTTTCAAATCCATAAAACGAGTGCCTGGTCCGCCAAAGGTTCACGGCGGTCCAGGATACCCCGAAGGTGAGTGAGAAATGCAGGAGTATAGTACGACTTCAAACGACATCTACGAGTCTCCCCGCACCGGCGAGGCACCAGATGTGAATGAAACTGTCGGCTCGTCGGAGGCCACCGAATCAGCGGTAGCGCATCCGATAGCCGGCGCAGACGAACATTCGGCCTCCGCCGAGGCTCTTGGGTCTAAAGCAACGTCAAGGGTTCCAGCGCCGGCGGCCGCCACTACCAACTCGATGACAAGCGCTTCCCAAAGCTCGGTCGCGAAAAAAGTACACAAGGTCCTGTGCATCGAAGAGCCGGTTCGCACCGGCAAAGACAAGTTGACATCATGGCAGCCTCCATTCGAAGTAGACGATGGTTCTGAGGCAAGTCTCAAGGAAATCATCCGGCGCGCCGGCTACGTGCGCGCTCCTTTGCAGGCAACTCCGGTTCCCACCGGATCCGCGCGCTATGGGTCCACATTCGAACTCTTCAGTCGCCTCCAGAATGCGATAACCGGGCAGGCGCTCCTTCCTGAAGAGACCAGCGCTTTGCTGACTTACTGGACCATCAGCACTTGGTTCGCAGAGAGCCTGCCTATTGCACCAGGGCTTGCGATCGCCGGACAGGAATTTGAAGCCGATTTGACAATTCGCACGCTGAGGAACTTCTGCCGATACCCGCTTATGCTGGCGGTCGCCGATGTAACCAGTTTGCAGAAGGTGGACTGGCGGTCTACCCCCACCCTCCTGTTTTACGGGCCGACCATCACAAAGCAGATGGCTACGATCCTCGGTTGCACCACGAGTCGTGGTTACATGGTTGGCGGCGCCGGTGAATATAAGGACTGCTTTGGCCCAAAAGCAATCTACCTTGGATCGGAAGTCTCCGTCGACCGGATACCGCGCTGCAGCGTGCAAGTGAAGCTGCAGCCAATGCCGCCCGGAACACGGCGTTCAGCACCGCCGTCCGAAGCTGCGGTTCAGGACCTGCGAAACCAGCTACAGCGGTATCGCTGCGAGAATCTCGTGCGCGCGTACAACTCCGACTTCGACGCATCAACCTTGAGCTCGGACACTCGCGCGATCGCAAATGCTTTAGGGGCCTGCATTGTTGATTGCCCTAAGCTGCAATCGCAAATTATCTCTCTGCTCACGCCGGTTGAGAGCGAGCGCCAAGCGGACCGCTCGACCTGCCTCAGAGGCCGTCGCGCTAGAGGCGACTGTCAATCTTTGCCACCAAAGCAAAGATCGAATCATGGTCGCCGAGATTGCCACTGAGGTGAATCGCATCGCGCAGGCGCGCGGAGAACGGCCGCGTTACGGTGCCGAGACCATTGGGCACGCGTTGAAGAAAGTCGGCCTATCCACGCGCCGGCTGGGCAGCCGGGGGCGGGGCCTTGTAATGGACCTGGCCACTATAACGCGCGCCCATGAACTTGCCGCAGTGTACGGTGTCGGTCTCGAACAGGATGAGAATAACCTGCACTGTCCGTTATGCATTGAAAACAAATGATTTATGTAAGGAGTGTAGCATGATGTATGATTTCCGACCGGAGTACGACTTTTTCCGTGAGTGCTGGCCGAAATTGCAAGAAAATTCGTCACGTCCGCGCCGCCACATTCTTGATTGCTTATGTTGCCCCGGAGAGCTATACTCGTGCTGTTCTCGCCGGCGAGAACGTTCGCGGAACAGATTTGACTAGATTCGCCTCCCCTGGGAACATCAATTTCTCCTTGAAACCCTTGCGCCTCGGTTTACGTCGATAGAACGCAGGGGGAACAAGCCTCGACGCATACTTTTTATTGCGGCGCTGGTTGAGCAGTTTCCTGAAAATGGCAGTGTTTCATCCGGCGTGAAGGGCCGCGATTTCTCGCTCCGCGTGGTCCTTCTCTGTGTGAGGTTGCCACGCTTGGCTCTGAGTCCACGGATGGGTACAGAGGAACTGAGGGAAACACCCCGGTCTTGCTGTTCGCAATGGGAGCTCGTATGAAAGCGTATCTCGCCGGATTCTCCGCCTTGGCCTGCATGCTCGCAGGGTCGCTGGCTGTTGCTCAAACGCAGCGAGCGTTGCTGATCGGCATCAATACATATCAACCCGCGGGAACCACCGCGGATCATCCTGCCGGCTGCATCTACGGCCGTTGCGAGCTGGGAACCTTCCAGAATCTTGACGGCTCTGTCAACGACGCGCAGGCGATGGCCGATCTGCTCACCAGTCCCAAGTTTGGCTTTCCGGCGACCAACGTTGCGTTGCTCACCAATCCTGCGCCGCCTCATCCCAGCCCGGGAGTCGTCCTTCTTCCCGCCGACCAGACCACGCACGACGGCATTCTTGCCGCCATGCAGAAGTATCTCGTGGATGTTCCGCAAAAGGGCGACACCGTGGTCTTTTACGACGCCAGCCACGGCTCGCTGCGCGTCAACAGCAAGGGCAACAAGCTCACCGTGCTGGTCAACGGTCAATATGTCCACGCCGACAGCACACTGGTTCCCTCTGACGCCTACAAGGGCGGCTACGACGTCCGCGACCGCGAGATGACGCGCATCTTCAACGCCGCTCTCGACAAGGGCGTTCATCTTACCGTCATCTTCGATAGTTGCCACTCCGGCGGCATCAGCCGCGGCATCGGCCCGGTTTACCGCGAGCGCGCTCTGGCGTTTGATCCCCGCGACATCAATGAAGCTCCGGACACGCTTGCCCAACGGCCAGCCGCGCCCCGCGTCCAACCGAGCGCACCGATAATCCCGCGCTGGTCTTTTCCGCCGCGCAGCAGGATCAGACGGCCAAGGAAATGCCGTCCGGAACCGAGCCGCACGGCGCTTTCACGGCCGCGCTGCTTCAGGCGCTGCAGGCATTGCCCGCCGACACGCCGTCCTCGATCGTTTACGAGCGCGTAAAGGCCGTCCTCGAGGGCGGCAACGTGCCCGACCAGGAACCTGATCTCGACGCCACGGCCGCGCGCCGCGATCAACCGCTCTTCGGCGGCGCCGCGGCCAAGTCCGACAAAGTGCGCGCCGCCGCGCTCGGCCACCAACGACGACGGAACTGTCTCGCTCGACATCGGCCGCGCCTCCGGCCTTGGAGTCGGCAGCGAATTCACCGCGACCGCGCCCAACAGCGCGGGACAAACGGTTCAGCTTCGCATCACCAGCCTGGACGGCCTTGCGCGCTCCTCGGCCGAAATCGTCAGTCCGGCCGGCGCAAAGGTTGCTCCCGGCGATCTCTTCGAGCTGAGCAAATGGATTCCCGCCGATAATCCGCCGCTGCTCGTCTGGCTCTGGCCTTCCAATCTTTCTCAGAGATCAAATCGACGCCGCAGCCGCACAAGTGCAGGCCTCGGGAGCCACTCTGGTCTCCGATCCCGCCGAGCAGCAGTGGACCCACGTCCTCAGTTGGGACGGCACAAATTGGACGCTGCAGCAGGCCGGCGCGGCCACTCCGTCAGCCTCGGCGCGCCGCTCACCGCCGACGCCATCAAGAAGAATCTTCCCGCCGGCGCGAAGCTCTGGGTCAATCTTCCGCCCTCGCAGGAACTGGCCGCCAAGCTCAAGCCGGCCGGAAGCGACAGCGCCGTGCAGGCCGCAAGCAGTTTGTCCGTCGCGCATTACGCGCTCACCGGTGTTCTCACTGCCGATGGTCCCGCTTACGCCTGGTATCACAAGAGCGAGCTGGCTGCCGGACCGCCGTCGCCCAATGCGCCCCCGCACAGCCCCGGCTGCTCTGCCACTTCGCAGTATCCGGTGCGCACTGACTGGGTTCCCGTCGGCAGCGCTTCCGCCATCGACGCCGCCAGCGCACAAGCTGAACCACTACTCATCGCTTCTCGCCAAGGTGCATGGCTGGCTCGAGCTGGCCAACAGCCCCGCCGACGCTTCAACCGACGAGTTCTACACGCTGGCCCTCTTGCCCTCGAACGCCACAGCGCCGCTGCCGGCCAATCAGACAACGCACCAGGGCGATCAGCTCAAGATGGCTCTCGCCTCCGAGCGACCGCATCATCGATCACCGCTGGGTCTATGTGCTCGACATCGATTGCCACGGTCAGGGCACGGTTCTTTATCCGCGCGACTACTCCGAGAATCAGTTTCCCAACGATGCCGACAATGGCCGCCAGTTCGTTCTGCCCGGCGCGCCCGTCCTGCGCATCGGCCCGCCGTATGGAGTCGACACACTCATCATGCTCAGCACCGAGCAGCCGCTCGCCGACCCTTACGTGCTGAACTTTGAAGGCGTCGCAACGCGCGGCTCGCGCGGAGTTTCGTCGCCGTTGGAAAAACTTTTGAACCAAACCAGCGGAGGAACCCGCGGATTTTCCGGCGAGGTTCCCACCAATTGGGGCATTGGGCTCATGACCGTTCACAGTGCTCCCACCGCTGCGACAAATTAAGCCGCCTGCGGCATTTGTTGATTTCATGAATTGGATTGAAGAGCTCGTCGAAGGCCATTGAGTAACGACTTCAAAGAAGGCTGACGGCGGCCCGCGTCTGCGGGTATGCTGGTTGTTGAATGCGCCATCGGTTGGGGCCGGTGGCGTTAACAAACGGTAAATCGACGGGGGAAAAGATGAGCCGTTCGGCAAAAATCGTTCTGCTATTTTCAATGAGCTTCGGGCTGATCGCAGCCGCGCCTGCCGGTGCGCAAGGTTTTGGCGCCAGCAAGGAGAAAGTCACTCTCCAGCGCAAGCTTCCCGCGGTGATTCATCTGCCGGGAGAGACCATCAAGGTCACTGTCACTTCAGCCGACGAAGACGGCGCCCTTCCCTACGATTTCCAGGCGCTTCTTGAAACCGAGCTGCTAAAAGACGATCCGAATCTTCGCGACGACGACAATCCCTCCACGCAGATCATCTGCCAGATCACCGAGTACTCGCACCCAGACCCCACGTACACCAACAAATTGGGGTCGGGACAAGCTCTTGGCGCGTCCAACTCGCCGCTCTCTACGATCTCCAAGACTGCCTCGAAGATCGGAGCCACTCAGCGCATCACAGGAAAACTCGACGTCTCCTTTCAAGCCAAGGACGCAACCGGTCGTGTTCTGATCTCCGACAATATCGATTCGACTTACGATCGAGAGTTCGATAGCGCGGGAAACTCCACCTCTCATGGCGTGTTCGGGCAGGTGGGCGGGACCTTCTCGCACGTAAAGGGTGGAGCGAAAAGTGAAGACGGCCCTCCCACGCCGGCGGAGCTGCGTTCGCGTCTGATCATCGATGCCGTGCAGCAGGTTGCCGAGCATGTCGTCGACACGGATGAGTCCGTCGACGTCCTCCTCGCGCGCAAGGACGGTCCGCTCGAGGAAGGCGACAAGGACGCCGAGACGGGACTCTGGGAACGCGCTCTCGAGACCTACGAAACCGCGCCGCCGTTCCCCAAACCGGATGAGGACGCTTACCGGCTCTACGACATTGGCGTAGCCTATGAGGCGCTTGCGTATCAGGCTGAGGATCAGAAGGCGGCCATGAAGTATCTCGATCAGGCCGCTATCAACTACGGCAAGGCCATCGATGCCAAGCCCGACGAGAAATATTTCGTCGAGCCGCAGAAGCGCATCGAAACCGCCATCGCGCATTACAAAGAACTTGATATGGAAAAACAACGGGCCGCGACGAAAACCGACGACGCCGGGAACTCCAAGGCTCAGGGCTTGACCAACGCTCAGGTCATCACCATGCTCAAATCCGGCATTGACGAATCCGCGGTCCTTCAAGCCATCCGCGGCGCTTCTGCGGTGAACTTCGATCTCACTCCGGCTGGCCAGAAAGCTCTCACTGCCGGCGGCGTCAGTCCGCACATTCTGGCCGAGATGAAGATCCAGGCCGCAAAAAAGCCGGCAGCTGCCGTGCACAAAGGCTTGAACAACACTCAGATCATTACCATGGTGAAATCCGGCATGGAAGAGGCAACCATCATCCAGGCGATTGAGGGCGCGAGCGCCGTCGATTTCGACCTCAGCCCTGACGGTCAGCAAGCTCTCACCAGCGGCGGCGTCAGCGCTCATGTCCTCAACGCGATGAAGACACGATCCGCTAAGAAGTCGGCATCGGGCCCCGGGCACGTGGCACAGAAATGAATTCCTGTAGACGCTCCATTCTTGTTTGTCTGCCGTTGCTGATCGCAACGCTGATCGCAGTGCCCAGCACGCGCGCCCAGGGAGTTCGCTGCGGCGCGGGCCAGGATCTGATCGTCCAGGCGCTGGAGCAAATCACTCCGCAAAGCGGAAACGATGCATTTGAAGATGCTCTGCAACTGCTCAAGTCCGCCGTCGCCGAATGTCCTGAGCTGGGCGACGCGTGGTACTACCGCAGTCTCGTCGAGAAGCGCCTTGGCCACGATGCTCTCGCCAACTACGCGATGGACAAGGCGCGCTTCAACGGCTCCGAAGCGCTCGACCAGGGCTTGAATCCGCTCGTCCTCTCGACGCCGGCCTCACGCGGCATTGAGGCCGAGGGCGTCGAAACTCCGGTGCCCGTCGCTCCGCCTGTTAAGCCCGGCCCCGTGCAGCAGAAGTGGGCGCTCGTCGTCGGCATCGGTCACTTTACTGACACGCAGATTCCGCAGCTCAACTACACCGACGCTGACGCCACTGCCTTTGCCACCGCGCTCAAAGATCCATCCATCGGTGGTTTTCCGGCGGACAACGTCCACGTCCTCACCGATGATCAAGCCACCACCAAAAACATCAAAGAAGAACTGAACTGGATCGCGCGCCATGCGCAGCCCAACGATCTCGTTGTGATTTATGTGGCCACGCACGGCACGCCGCGCACGACCGACACTGCCGGCGGCGCAAATTACCTCATCACCTACGACACCGAGGTCTACAACGGCGGCGCTCTCGATGAGGACGCGCTCTACGCCACGGCGTATCCCATGGTGGAGCTGGCCAATGCCGTCTCCACGCGCATGAAGGCTCTGCGCACCGCAGTCTTTCTCGACACGTGCTACAGCGGCGGTGCGGCCGGCATCGCAACCTTCCGCCGCGCTCGCCAACACCGCGCCCTCAGGCGCCATGCTCTCTCACATGTCCGACGGAACAGGCCGCATCGTGATGGCCGCCAGCGAAGTCAACGAGGAGTCGCTCGAAAGCAGCCAGCTCAACCACGGCTACTTTACGTATTTCCTGCTTCAGGCTCTCAAAAGCGGCAAAGGCCAAACGCCCTTGAGCCAGGTGTATAGCTCTGTCGCGCAGCAGGTTTCGCAAAGCGTCTCGTCTCAGGGCATGCATCAGCACCCTGTAATGAATCGCAGCTCCGCGGACGCGGACTTCGCCCTCCGCACTCCTCCCGCCGCGACTGCCAGCGCCCGGCCCTGACCGCGAGCCAGAACTCGCCGCAGCCTAAGCCAGCAACTGCTTCGCCACCTTGACGTACAACTTCCACCGCTTCCAGCAGCTCTTTCTTCGCCAGCTTCTCAAACGGCGTGTGCGCCACATGAATGGTCCCAGGCCCGAGCAGCAGCGGCTCGCCCCAGTTGCTCAACTGCGGAATGTCCGTCGTAAACTTCGCCACCATCGTCGGCAGACCCTCCGGTGCGCGCAGCCGCACAAACGGAATCTCCAGCGTGAAGTCCACCTCGGCCAGTCCCTTCGCCGCCTCGATCATCGCGGCCTTCACCGGCGCCGAGTCGCCGACCAGCCGCACCAGCACCTGCGCCTCTGCCTTGTCCGCAATCACGTTCGGCGCGTGCCCGCCATGAATCTGTCCGATGTTCAGCGTGCTTGGGCCAATGTCTTCTGTTACCGGCAGCTCCAGCTCCAGCAGCTTCGCCAACACCTGCACCAGCTTATGCACCGCGCTTTCGCCCAGCTCCGGATACGCCGAGTGCGCCATCTTGCCGGTCGCGCGAAACACCACGCGCAGCGCGCCTTTTGAAGCCAGCGCCACGCGATTATCCGTCGGCTCGCCGTTGATCAGAAAGCGGCTGCCCTTCGGCTTCAGATTCGCCGCCTTCGCCCCGGCCGAGTCGCGCTCTTCGCCGGATACAAACAGCACTCCGATTCGAAAGCCCGCCGCGCGCAGCACCTCCGCCGCAGCAACCTGCGCGGCAATAATTCCCTTCGCGTCCGAAACCCCGCGCCCGTACATGAACTCCGCGTCTTCGCTGAATGGAATGTACGGCGGCACGGTGTCCATGTGCGTCGAAAAAACCAGATCGGGCGTTTCGCCCGCCCGGCCTCCATACACGTTCCAGCGCGGCCCCGCCGTTGCGCTCTCCACCGGCTGCGCCACCGGAGTCTTCTCCACTTCCCACCCGCGCCCGGCAAGAAAACCCGCAAGAAAATCGCCTACCGCGCCCTCGTGGTAGGTCGTCGATTCGATCTCGCATAACTGGCGCGTCAGCCCAATCGGGTCAAAAGGAAGCAATTTGAAAGAATCGTTCATGATGCTGCCAGAATACCGTAGAGCCCGGCGCCATCTCCCGACGCCATCTTAAAGACCGGCCCTGGGCGCGAACAGCGGCCAACTCGCCCTCTGCCTTTCAACGGCCGCTCAGCGCACTCCCCGTCTGAGCGTAGAATTACTTATGAAGTGATTTCCGCTGCCCCGCTCGCACAGGCTGAACCGCAACTTATATACACCGCTTTCCTCGCGAAGGAGCTGCTTTAATGACCCAGGTCAGTGACGCCACTCTTGAGGCAATGCACACCGCGGCAACGGAGATCTTTACCGGCGCGCTCAAGGCTTGCGACATCCCTTCCGCATTCGACCACCGCCTGCGCTTCGAGGGCAACAAGCTCCACCGGCTCATGCCCGACGGCAGCGGCCCCGCCGTCATCGATCTCTCCGCCTACAAGCGCATCTTCGTCGTTGCCATCGGCAAAGCTGCCGGCCCCATGCTTCAGGTCCTGCTTGATCGCATGAAGCGGCGCAAAGGGCCTGCGCGGCATCTGTTGCACCAATCAGCCTCCCACTGCTCGCAACTGGCGCTTCCGCTACTTTGAAGGCGGCCATCCTCTGCCCAATGAGGATTCCTTCTCCGCCGCGCGCGCAGTGCTGGCCCTTCTGCGCAAAGCCAGAAAGGACACGCTCGTCTTCTTCCTCATCTCCGGCGGCGGCTCAGCCATCTTCGATCTTCCTCTCGACCCGCAGATCACTCTCGAAGAAACCATCGCATTTCACCAATTGCTTCTTGCTTCGGGCGCGCCGATCAGCGAAATCAACACCCTCCGCAAGCATTTTTCCGCCGTCAAGGGCGGGCGTCTCTCCATGGCCGCGCCTGAAGCGCTCAAAGTCAGCCTGCTGCTTCCCGACGTGCCGCTGCGCTCGCTCGACGCGCTCTCTTCCGGTCCCACTACGCCGGACCACTCCACCGTAGCCGACGTCCGCGAGCTGCTCGCCAAATACGATCTTGCCGCCAAGCTGCCCAACTCCATCCGCATTTTCTTTGAGCGCGAAGATCTGCCCGAATCACCCGGCAACAAGAGCTGGCGTCAGTCGTTTCTACCCAAGCTCCCGTGGACTGACCCCGCGCGGCCTCGCCGCATCACTTCGGCGGCCAGCATGAGCGACGAAGATCCAGCTTTTCGCGATTCCGTCTTCGAGATCCTGCTCTCCAGCCACGACCTGGTTGAAAACGCTCGCGCCCTCGCGCGAAAAGCCGGGTACCATGTCGTCGTCGACAACAGTTGCGACGATTGGGACTACGCCGACGCGGCGCGCTATCTCCTCGAGCGCTTCCACACTTTCCGCGCCCAGCACGAGCCGATTCTGCCTCATCTCTGTCGGCGAGGTCACCGTCACTCTTACGCGCACACCAGGCGCCGGCGGCCGCAATCAGCAGTTTGCCCTGGCCTGCGCTCTCGAGCTCGCCAACCATCCCGGCGAGCGTCTCAGCCGTTCTCAGCGCAGGCTCCGATGGCATCGACGGCAACACGCGATCCGCTGGCGCCATCGCCGATCCCACCACGGTCGCCCGCGCCCGGGCCTTCGGCTTCAATCCCGAGCAGTCTCTCGCTGAGTTCAATGCCTGTCCGCTGTTCACCTCGATCGGCGACTCCGTGGTCACCGGTCCCACCGGCCACAACTTGCGCGATCTGCGTCTCCTCATCTCCGAAGGCTCATAACACCGCTCCCAATCCCTACACCGATATTCGCCGGTGGAAAATCGAATTATTTTTCCTTATGTGCGTTTCGTTCCGCTGCATTAGGATTGGTTCGTGCCTCGAAAACCAAAGCGCAAGACTCCCGGCAAACTTCCAGACATTCGCACTGTTGCCGCCGCGGCCAAAGTCTCCATCGCCACCGTCTCCAGAACCATGAATGGCTCACCGCTGGTCAGCGAGCGTCTCAGCAAACGTGTCTGGCAGGCGATCAAGCAGCTCAATTATCTGCCCAACACGCACGCGCGCACTCTCGTCTCCGGACGCAGCCGCCTCCTGGGCATCATCGTCGAGAACATTTCCAATCCCTTCTTTCCTGAGCTGATCCAGAGCTTCGAAGAAATCGCCGTTGCGCGCGGATACGAGATTCTCGTCAGCTCCACAAACAGCGACCCAGCCGTGCTGGCCGCATGCGCGCGCCGCATGGTCGAGCGCAAGGTCGACGGCGTTGCCGTCATGACCTTCGGTGAAGAAGAGCCGGTCCTCGATCAGCTCACGCACCGCGGCGTGCCCATTGTTCTGGCCGAGTTCAAACTCGACGATCCCAAAGCCAGCACCATTCTCCTCGACTACTCCACCGGAATGAAGCAGGCCGTTCGCCATCTCGCATCGCTCGGCCACCGCGCCATCGCCTTCCTCGCCGGCCCGCACAGCCTTCACTCCGCTATCACTCGGGAGAACGACTTCCGCGCCGCCATGCAGGCCGCTGGTCTGCAGCTTCAAAAAAAGTGGATCATCGAGTGCGATCACACCCTCAAAGGAGGCGTCGCCGGCTTTGAGCAGTTGAGCAAGCTTGCCACTCGCCCAACCGCTATCGTCTGCTCTAACGACATGACCGCTATCGGCGTTCTGCGCGCTGCCTACACTCAGGGCCTCCGCGTACCGCAGGATCTCTCCGTCATCGGCCTCGACGACATCGCATTCGCTGAGTACACGCTTCCTCCGCTCACCACCATTCGCCTCTCGCGCACCGACCTAGCCCGCGCTGCTTTCAATGCCCTCCATGCCCAGATCGATGGCTCTGACACCGCAAAGTTGCAGCGCGAGTTTCTCGTCTCGACGAGCCTCGTCGTCCGCGACTCCACCGCAGCCCCCCACTCGTCGGGATCGTGAAACCAAATCGGCACTCTCCCAAATCCCCATTTTCAGAGTCCAATGATTGCAATTCGAGGACACGGCGGTTGCAAGCCCGCGCCTCTCGCCGCGATATGCTGTCCAAATAGGGCGAAGGACCATAACTTACCGGAGGCGGAACTTTGACGACTGCCTATCTCAATCGCATCGCCACGGCGGTCCCGCCATACGACATGCACGGCGCCTTCATCCCATTTGCTGAGAGCCTGCTGCCCGAAGGCACGCCACGCAATCTCTATCGCCGCATGGTTCGGCTCGCCGCCATCGACCACCGCTACTCCTTCATCAAGCCCATCGTTACCGGCGACGGCACGGTGCAGGATGCGGACGAAATGTTTGTGCGTGGTCACTTTCCCTCCACAGCACGGCGCATGGAGGCCTTTCGGCAATTTGCTCCGCAACTCGCACGTTGCGCCCTCTTGAAACTCGCGCTCACTGACTCGGAACGCCGGGAGCATCACTCACGTCATCGTCACCTGCTGCACCGGACTCTACGCACCCGGTCTCGACTACGAAATCATCGAGCTTCTGCAACTCAATCCTTCCGTCGAGCGTACATTTATCGGCTTCATGGGCTGCTACGCCGCAATCAACGCGCTCAAGGCTGCGCGCCACATCGTTCGCTCCGAGCCGGACGCCAAAGTCCTGCTCCTCTCGCTCGAGCTCTGCTCCCTGCACATGCAGGAGACCCAGGAATTGGAGCAGTTGCTCGCCTTCACGGTCTTTGCCGATGGCTGCGCCGCCTATCTCGTTACCGCGGAGCCATCCGGCTTCGCCATCGACAGCTTTCTCGCCGTCAATCTCGCCGGCACTAGTCAACTCATCACCTGGCGCATCGGCGAGCAAGGTTTCGACATGCATCTTTCTGGCCAGGTCCCCGGCCAGTTGCGCAATGGACTCGCCGAAGCCGGCACTCGGATCACGCAGGGCCGCGAACTCTCCTCAATCGATCTCTGGGCCATTCATCCCGGCGGCCGCACCATCCTTGACGCGACTGAGCAAGGGCTTGCTCTTCCCGCAGAAGCTCTCGCCGACTCGCGCAACATTCTGCTCAACTACGGCAACATGTCCTCGGCGTCCGTCATGTTCGTCTTGCAGCGGCTGATGCGGCGCGCCCGCCCAGGCCAGCTCGGTTGCGCCATGTCCTTTGGGCCCGGCGTCACCGCCGAAACCATGATGTTCCATGCCGTCTGACAACATCGATTTCGGCCATCGCGCCCAGCTCACCGAACTCATGGACGAGCCGTGCTCCCGCGACGAGCTCCGCGCATGTCTCCGGGATCTTTCTCGCCTCAATCGCTGGTTTCTCGCCTACCGCCCGCTCCTCGATTGGCTCGGCACGGTCGCACCTTCCAGTCCCGCCCGGCCACTTCACATCCTCGACGTCGCCTGCGGATACGGCGACAGCCTGCGCCGCATCGAACGCTGGGCTCACACGCACGGCATCGCCGTCGAGCTCACGGGCCTCGATCTCAATCCCGACGCCATCGCCATCGCCGCCGAGGCCACTCCATCAACGAGCACCATTCGCTGGGTCGCAAGCGACGTCTTTCGCTGGCAGCCCGACAAGCCAGTTCACCTCGTTGTCAGTTCCCTTTTCACGCACCATCTCACCGAGCCGGACCTGATTCGCTTTGTGCAGTGGATGGAGGTGACCAGCAAATTGGGCTGGTTCATCAACGATCTCTCCCGCGCGGCAACTCCCTACCATCTCCTGCGGATATTCTCGAAGCTCGCTGGCCTTCATCAATTCGTTCAGCATGATGGCCCAGTGTCGATCGCGCGCTCTTTCATCCCCGATGACTGGCGTCGAATATGCGCCGCGGCTGGGCTCCACGCAGACGACATCTCTATCGAGCCCGTTTGGCCCGCCCGCCTTTGCGTCAGCCGCAGCAAAACGCCATAACGGTCGCTCACTGTCGCGCTCGTTTTCGCACCTGAATCGATTACCGCCCTCTCCCGCCGCCTCGGAAGGCCATCCCTCCACGCGCCGCGAAACCTCCGCCCACATATCCGCGCCCGGCGTATCCATATCCGAATGATCGTACGGCCGGCGCGTAAGCCCGCGGCGCATAACCATAACCGCGAACTGCCGGGCCGGCATATGGCCTGTATCCGTATCCATATCCGTAGACGCCCACCCGTGGCCCAATCGAAACTCCAACGTAAGGCATCACGCTCGGATAAGGCGCCGCGTACGCCACCGGCGGCGCGTAATAGGGTGCAGGCGCAGCGTACACCGGCGGCGCATAAGCCATTGCCGGAGCCGGGGGCTGCGGGTCCTGCATCGGCTGTTCGGGTGCATACGACTGCTGCGGTCCTTCATCCGGCGCCTGCGTCGGCGGCGGTGGCTGCGGCGCGTAGGATTGCGGCCCGCGCTGGTACAGTCCATACGGATCGCGCTGCGGCTCCGGCACCACCGGAACCTCAATGTCGTCCATCACGCGCAGCGTCAGCGTCGTCTCCGCTTTCAGCGTCGGCCTTGGGCCCCGTCGCGGCAGATTGATCAAGTCAATCGGCCACAACACCGGAATCATCCACAGAACCGTGTCGCGCACCGCGTGCCCCTTGCCGAGAATGTGTCCCTGCGCGTCGATCTTGTACCCCGGTACATCCGCTATCTTCGCGCTAATTGGAAAGACCTGATCGCCCACGTACAGCCGGTCAAAGTCCAGCTCCATCCAGCCCTTGCCCACAAAGTGGCCCGGATCTTTGTAGTCGGCAAACTGGCCACCCAGGTAGCTCCCGTAGGGCAGCATGAAGTCGCCGCGACGGAACTGCACCTTGCACAGAACCGGATCGCCAACCGCGGTGGTCTTCGATGAGATCCTCCCGTCGCCGGTCGTGCACGACACAAGCGCGCCTGCCGGGATGAGCTTTGCACCGGCGTCCGCAAACAGCGATGGCGTCAGCAGAAGTGAGAACACAACAAACATGACACGCTTCATACACTGCCCTCCAAGGCAAAGAATCACTGTGCCTCTCGCGAGATACACTCCCGCAAGCGGTAATTGACGGAAAATCCCCAATTACACTCACGAACCCTCGCAGGATTCAAAAGTTTCGCAGGTTTTCAAAAATGTTTTTAAAGGGTAGGGCCGAATGGAAATTTGAATCGTCTAATTCGGCTCACAATCCCGAGAAATTGCCTGGCGATCGGTGCACCTTCACCCTCGGCGCCATTTCCGGGCAGCCAATTCCTGGACAGCCCATTTCCCGACAGCCAAAGACAAATCCTTACGCTCCCGTTTCGTAATTCAGATTCGGCCCCAGCCAGCGTTCCACTTCGGCCACGCTCATTCCCTTGCGCCGCGCGTAGTCTTCCACCTGGTCGCGATCGATCTTTCCCAAACTGAAATACCGGCTCTCCGGATGCGCCAAGTAGAACCCGCTCACGCTCGACCCCGGCCACATCGCAAACGACTCGGTGATCTCAATGCCCGCGTTCTTCTTCACGTCGAGCAGCCGCCATATCGTGCCCTTCTCCGTGTGATCGGGACACGCCGGATACCCCGGCGCCGGCCGGATCCCGCGATATTTCTCGTGGATCAGTTCGTCGCTGCTCAGCTTCTCGCCGCGCCCATAGCCCCACTCCTCGCGCACGCGCTTATGCAGGCACTCGGCAAACGCCTCGGCCAGCCGGTCGGCAATCGCCTCCGCCATGATCGCGTTGTAGTCGTCGTTCGCCGCTCTGAACTGGTCGCACAGCTCCTTCAATCCAAATCCGCTCGTCACCGCAAACGCGCCAATCGTATCCGCCAGCCCCGTCTCCTTCGGCGCAACAAAGTCCGCCAGGCACCGGCACGGCTCATTTCCTTCGCGATCCGATTGCTGCCGCAGAAAATGAACCCGCGTCCAGCACTTTCTCTCGGCTCTCATCCGTGTACAACTCCACATCGTCGCCCGTCGCATTCGCCGCAAAAAATCCGTACACAGCGCGCGCCCTCAGCAGTTTCTCCGCGACAATCCGATCCAGCAGCGCATTGCGCTTCCGCAAAAATCTGCCGCGCCTGCTCGCCCTGCTTCTCATCCTCAAGAATCCGCGGATAAACGCCCTTCAGCTCCCATGTGTGAAAGAACGGGCTCCAATCGATGAACTCGCGCAGCGTCGCCAGCGGAAAATCGTCCAGCACCCGCACGCCCGAGAACTCTGGCTTCGCCAGATCCTCCGCGCGCCACTCGATCGGCGTCCGCCTCGCCCGCGCCGCCTCAAGCGCAACCACAGCCCGCCGCGGCGCTGCGTGCGCCTTGCGCAGCGCGTCGTATTCCGCGCGATGCTTCGCCACAAACTCCGGCTTGCCATCTTCGCTCAGCAGGCTCGTCGTCACCGGCACGGCCCGGCTCGCGTCGAGCACGTGCACCACCGGCTCGCTGTAGTGCGGAGCAATCTTTACCGCCGTGTGCGCGCGGCTCGTCGTCGCGCCGCCAATCAGCAGCGGCAGCTTCATCCCCTGCCGCTCCATCTCCCTCGCCACATGCACCATCTCGTCGAGCGACGGCGTAATCAGCCCGCTCAGCCCGACAATGTCCGCCCTCACCTCGCGCGCCCGCTCCAGAATCTTCTCCGCGGGAACCATCACGCCCATGTCGATCACTTCGTAGTTGTTGCAGGCCAGCACCACGCCCACAATGTTTTTGCCAATGTCGTGAACGTCTCCCTTCACCGTCGCCAGCACAATCTTTCCCTGCACCTTCACCGCCTGGCCGGCCGCGGCCATCTCCGCCTTTTCCGCCTCCATAAACGGCGTCAGATACGCAACCGCCTTCTTCATCACCCGCGCCGACTTCACCACCTGCGGCAGAAACATCTTTCCCGCGCCGAACAAATCTCCCACCACGCCCATGCCGTCCATCAGCGGGCCTTCAATCACCGCCAGCGGCCGCCCCAGCTTCACGCGCGCCTCTTCCGTATCCGCTTCGATGAACGCGTCGATCCCCTTCACCAGCGAGTGGCTCAACCGCTCCTCCACCGTCCCGTTGCGCCACTCCTCGACTTTCTTTTCGTCTCCCTCCGCGCCCGCATTCGCCGTTCCCGCCGCCTTCAGCCTCTCGCCGAATTCCACCAGCCGTTCTGTCGCATCTGGCCGCCGGTTCAGCAGCACGTCTTCCACCAGTTCCTTCAGCTCCGGCTCGATCTCCTCATAAACTTCCAGCATGCCCGCGTTCACGATGCCCATGTCCATGCCCGCGCCAATCGCGTGATACAAAAACGCCGCATGCATCGCCTCGCGCACTTTGTTGTTGCCGCGAAAACTGAACGACACATTCGACACGCCGCCGCTCACCTTCGCGTGCGGCAAATTCTCCTTGATCCACCGCGTCGCGTTGATGAAGTCCATGGCGTAGTTGTTGTGCTCCTCCATCCCCGTCGCCACGGTCAGGATGTTCGGATCGAAGATAATGTCTTCCGGCGGAAAGCACAGCTCGCGCGTCAAAATCCGGTAGGCCCGCTCGCAGATTCGCGTCTTGTCTTCAAATCCCGCGGCCTGCCCCTGTTCGTCGAAGGCCATCACCACCGCCGCCGCGCCGTACTTTCTGATCGCCGCCGCGCGCTCGCGAAACTTCTCCTCGCCCTCCTTCAGCGAGATCGAGTTCACGATGCCTTTGCCCTGCAGGCACTTCAGTCCGGCCTCAATCACCTCCCACTTCGAGGAGTCGACCATGAACGGAACCTTCGCCACTTCTGGCTCGCTCGCCAGCAACTGCAGGTAGCGCGTCATCGCTGCCACGCCGTCGATCATGCCCTCGTCCATGCAGATGTCGAGTACGTTCGCCCCGTTCTCCACCTGCTGCCGCGCCACGCTTACGGCCTCTTCGTACTTGCCCTCTTTAATCAGCTTGGCGAACTTCGGCGACCCGGCCACATTGGTCCGCTCGCCAATCAGAATGAAGACCCCAGGTTGTTGCGTGAACGGCTGCGACCCGGACAATCGCAGTGGCTTCGTCTCAATGAGCTTTGTCGAATCCGCGCTCATGCCGCGCTCTCAACGCCGCACGATTCCGCAGCCGCGGCGGACGGCAGCTTGCGCGGCGCAATCCCCTCAAGCGCCTTCGCAATCGCCGCAATGTGCTCCGGCGTGTTGCCGCAGCAACCACCGGCAAGATTGACCAGCCCTTCGCGCGCAAACTCGCTCAGGTACCGCGCCATGTCCTCCGGTCCCAGGTCGAATCCCGTCGCCGACAGCGGATTCGGCAATCCCGCATTCGGATAGCACGACACCGCCACGTCCACCTTCTCCGCAAGCTCGCGCAAAAACGGCGCCATCAAATCCGGCCCCAGCGAGCAGTTCAGCCCCACGCTGAACGGCTTCACATGCCGCACCGCAGTCCAGAACGCCTCAATCGTCTGCGCCGAGATCATCGTCTCGCCGCCGCGCCCCACCGCCGCCGAAATCATCACCGGCAGTTCCTTGCCGCTCGCCGTGAGCCCATCCTCGTCGAACACCTCGCGGATCGCCACCAGCGCCGCCTTCGCATTCAGCGAGTCGAAGATCGTCTCCACCAGCAGCAAATCGCGATCCGCCCGCAATCAGCGCCCGCGCCTGCTGTTTATACGCCGTCTTCACCTGGTCGAACGTCACCACGCGAAATCCCGGATCGTCCGCGTCCGGCGAATTCGAAAGCGACACCGTCAGCGGCCCAATCGCTCCCGCCACAAACCGCTGCCGCCCCGTCTCGTTGCCCACGCGGTCAGCCCACTCCCGCCCATGCTGCGCCGACTTCTCGTTGATCTCCCACGCCAGATCGCCGAGAAACCTGTCGTCAATGATCTTCTGATAAAACTCCGGATCCTTCCGGCCCCCGCGCTCTCGCGGATCGTCCACAAAAAATTCGCTCTGCGCAATGCTCGTCGCGCCAAACGTATTCGTCTCCATAATGTCCGCCCCTGCTTCCAGAAATCGCCGATGAATATCGCCAATCAGCTCCGGCCGCGTCAGCGTAAACAGGTCCCCGTTGTTCAGCAGATCCTTCTTCGCATCCTTGAACCGCTCCCCGCGAATATCCGCTTCCTTCATTCCATAGTTGCGGATCGTCGTCCCCGTCGCTCCATCAATGATGGCGATCCGGCTCTCGATCACGCGTTGCAATGGATGTTTCGTGCGCTTCAGTCATTTCTTCCAACGATTTACAGCTCTTTTTAGAGAATATCGGACCCCATCGCCGATCCGGACCAATTCCGCGCTAAACGTGTCTCCGAAGTCACTGAACTGCCGCAACCCATCCCCGAATGGAACCGCGATTGCAAACCGGGGAGAACTTTGTTCGCGTCTCGCAATTAAACTGGAGAAGATGATTACCTCTCTCTTTGGCAGCCAGGAACCTCGAGAAGCCTGACGATTCCGCCGACGAACCTAAACTCGGTTTCTTCGACCGCATGCGCCAGGCCGTCTCGCGCACCCGCGAGTCCTTCTCCGCCAAAATCTCCGATCTCGCCGCCCTCACCCGCACCGTCGACGAATCCGCTCTCGACGATCTCGAATCGATGCTGCTCTCGAGCGATCTCGGCGTGCCAACCACCACCGCCATCCTCGACGCACTCCGCGATCGCGCCCGTCATCAGGCCATCGAAGGCGGCGCCGAACTGCGTGTGCTTTTGAAAGAGCAACTGATCGCGATTCTCACTGCCCCGCAAGGGGCGGCTGCCGCATCCGCAGGTGCCGCCGCTCCGCCCAAAGTCACTTTCCTCGTCGGCGTCAACGGCACCGGCAAAACCACTTCGAGCGGCAAGCTCGCCGCATGGTCCCGCGCGCAAGGCCGCTCCGTTCTTCTCTGCGCCGCCGACACTTTCCGCGCCGCTGCCATCGAGCAGCTTGAAGTCTGGGCCGCGCGCTCCGGCGTCGAGATGATCAAGACTCGGCCGGGCGGCGACCCCGCTGCTGTTCTCTTCGATGCCATCTCCGCCGCCAAGTCCCGCTCCATCGACGAGCTCTACGTCGACACCGCCGGCCGCCTGCACACCAAAACCGGCCTCATGGACGAACTCGACAAGATGCGCCGCACTGCCGCCCGCCTGGTTCCCGGCGCGCCCCACGAAGTCCTGCTCGTCATGGACGCGACGACGGGCCAGAACGGCCTCCAGCAGGCCCGCCAGTTCACGCAGTCCGCCGGCGTCACCGGCATCGTGCTCACCAAGCTCGACGGCACGGCCAAGGGCGGCATCGCCGTCGCCATCGCCCGCGAGCTGTCGCTTCCGGTCCGCTTCGTCGGCGTCGGCGAAAAAATGTCCGACCTGCTGGAGTTCTCGCCGATAGAATTTGTCGATTCGCTGCTGGAATAGCTTTTTGTGAGATTGTAGGCTCCGAAAGGATGCGAACAATGCAAAAGAAGATGGAGCTTAAGAGCCAAATTCTGCTGGTTAATGTTTGTATTTTCGCTGCGCTGGCTCTTGAGTACTTCCGCAGGGCGCCAATCCTTGCACTAGTTATATCTGCAATATTTTTATTTCTTCTCGTGAATGTGATCTTCTACGTTCGCATGAAAAAAGCGAAGAAAATGATATGACTATTTCCGAGCAAGATACGCTCTGGATGCGCCGCGCCCTCGAGCTCGCGCGCCGCGGCATCGGCGTCACGTCGCCCAACCCCGCCGTCGGCTGCGTCATTCTCGACCGCGCCGGCCAGGTCGTTGGCGAGGGCTGGCACGAGTACGATCTCCTCGATCACGCTGAAATCGTCGCTCTGCGCGAGGCCACAACGCACGCAGGCGATCGTGTCCACGGTGGCACCGCCTACGTCACACTCGAGCCCTGCAACATCACCGGCCGCACGCCGCCCTGCACCGATGCGCTCATCAAAGCCGGCCTCGCTCGCGTCGTCGCCGCCACCATCGATCCCAACCCCGCCGTCGCCGGCCACGGTCTTGAAGCTCTGCGCGCCGCGGGCATCGAGGTCGCCGTCGGCCTCTGCCAGACCGAAGCTCGCCGCCTCAACGAAGGCTTCGCTCGCTGGATTCAGCATCACCGCCCCTTCGTGCTCATGAAAGTCGCCATGACTCTCGACGCGCGCATCGCGCCGCCGCCCGCGCAGCAGATCCCTCACGCGCCCTACTGGATCACCAGCGAAGTCGCCCGCGCCGCCGTCCAGCCCCTGCGCTGGGCCGCAGACGCCACCATGGTCGGCGTCGACACTGTTCTCGCCGACGATCCCTGGATGACCGACCGCAGCGGTCTGCGCCGCCGCCGCCCGCTCCTGCGCATCGTCCTCGACTCCGCCCTTCGCATGCCGCTCGATTGCAAGCTCGTCACAACTGCGCAAAATGACGTCGTCATCTTCACCGTCTCGCACGACGAAGCCCGCAGCCGCCGAACTGCGCGACCGCGGCGTCCGCGTCGAAGTCCTTCCTGCCGAAGCCGGCCGCGTCCCGCTCGAAAAAGTTCTCGACAAACTCGGCGAAGAAGGCATCCTCACTCTGCTCACTGAAACCGGCACGCGTCTCAACACGGCTTTCCTCGCCGCCGGCCTCGTCGACCGCCTCCATCTCTTCATCTCGCCGCAGATCATGGGCTCCGACGCCGTTCCCGCCTTCAGCGGCTTGCCCAGCTTCGTCCACATGACCGATGTCGAAGTCGAGCGCTACGGCGACGACCTCGGCCTCAGCTCGCTGCTCCGCGATCCCTGGCCGCCCGCGCAAGCCTAGAGAGTTTGATGGTCAATCTGGCTGTAGTCTGAGGGGCACGACTTTAGTCGTGCCGTATATTGCGCGAAATGATTGAGGCTAGCCGCTGAGGGAAGACTCTCTACTCGAGCCGCTACCGTGAAACCAACTTCACATCAAGCGGCCTATAATTTAGATAAGTTCGGTTCCGCCCAATCGCAGTTCCCAGCTCAACTGAAGGCCCAACATGCACTCCACTCCCCTCATCACGGCTGTCGTCTCGCTCGTCGGCCTCGCCGGAGTGCTCGCCTGGCGCGTTCGCGAGGGCCGCAGCGCCGTGACCCTCAAGAAAATCGTGATGCCGCCCCTCGGCATGGCCACCGGCTTCTGCATGTTCATCGTCCCCGCCTTCCGCGTTCCGCTCGTCTGGGGCTTGGGAGCCTTTCTCATCGGAGCGATCGTTCTCGCCTATCCGCTCCTGCTCACCTCCGACCTCCATCGTCAGAACGGCGTCATCATGATGAAGCGGTCGAGCGCGTTTTTTGCCGTCATCATCGTGCTGGCTGTCGTGCGCTATCTCGCACGCGGCTTCTTCGATCGCTTCCTCACGCTCGAACAGACCGGCGCTCTCTTTTATCTGCTCGCCTTCGGCATGATCCTGCGCTGGCGCGCCAAACTCTTCTTCGCCTATCGCACTCTCACCAACGGCCCTGAACTTTCCGCCACACCAACCCCTGAAGAAGCCCGCGCCAGCGACTAACCCGCCCTACTTCCGCCCATAACGCCACGCTTCTAACTCCGCCATCTACGCTAACGCCGCTAACTCCGCAGGCTTTTCTGATCCCTAATCCCTGATCACTTGTCCCCGTTTTTATGAGACAATCATCCGCAACGCGTCCCCGTCTCATTCCACGTCGAGGAAAAACTTCGATGTCCCACACGGCAGCTCCACACTCTCTCACCTTCGAAATCGAGCAAAAAGGCTCGACCGCCATCGTGCACTGTCACGGCCGCCTCTACGCCGGGGTCTGCAACAACCTCTACACAAAAGTCCATCCTCTCATTCCCGATCACAAGCGCATCATTCTCGATCTCACTGACCTCACTTCCGTCGACAGCATGGGACTCGGCACTCTGGTCCGCCTCTACGTCTCAGCAAAATCCGGCGGCTCCTGCCTCGAGCTCATCAATCTCGGCAAGCAGGTCCGCGAACTCCTCGGAATCACTCATCTTCTTTCGCTCTTCGGCGATATGTGCGAAAAAGGCGTCGCGCCAAAGTTCTGACGCGCCCTACCAAACTTGCTGACACCGACAACTCCGCCAGCCCCGCCAGCCCTGCCTCCGCTAACTCCGCTAACTCCGCTTAAAATACTTTCATGTTCACCGGCATCATCGAGCAGACCGGAACCCTCGTCAGCCTCACCGATCGCGGCGGCGTTCGACGCATCACGGTTGAAGCGCCCGGCATCGCCTCGCGCCTTCGCGAAGGCGACTCGCTCGGAGTCTCCGGCGTCTGTCTCACCGCGCTCGATCTCGACCCCATCTACTTCCACGCCGACCTCGCACAGGAAACCCTCGACCGCACTTCGCTCGGCTCACTCGCTCCCGGCGCTCGCGTCAATCTTGAGCTGCCCACCGCCGCCGGCAGTCCTCTCGGCGGCCACATCGTCCAGGGCCATGTCGACGGCACCGGCATACTCACCGCTCTCGACCCCGTGATTCCGGAATCAAGCCCGAAATTCGACCGCGAAACCACCGACTGGACCCTGAAGGTCCGCGTTCCCGAGAACCTCCGCCAGTGGATGGTTCCAAAAGGCTCCGTCGCCATCGAAGGCATCAGCCTCACCATCGCCGCCGTCGAAGATGATGAGATCAGCATCGCCATCCTGCCCCTGACCTACTGGCGCACCAATCTCCACACGCTCGCCGTCGGCGCACCCGTGAACATTGAGGCCGATGTGCTGGTCAAGCTTGCTGCCATGCAGATGCAGTCCGCGAAGAAGCCGGAGTTCGAGCTGACCGAGGCCTGGCTCGTCGCCAACGGCTATTGATTCGGCCGGTTTGGCACAATCTCCGGTGGCGCCACCTCAATCCACCGCGCCCTGTTCGAATCATCCTTGGACTCGGGCCTGCACTCCGCCCACAGCGCGTAGATTTCCTTCTTCGGCACGCCCCACGTCTCCACCAGAACCGCACTGCCTCCGTCCGCCGCGGTGTAGCGCTCGCGGCACCACA
Organism: uncultured Acidobacteriaceae bacterium; assembly: GCA_963725115.1. GTDB lineage: Bacteria > Acidobacteriota > Terriglobia > Terriglobales > Acidobacteriaceae > Telmatobacter. The sequence continues at coordinate 358,838 of CAVRXG010000001.1, forward strand.
GAATGAACGGCACATATCGCCCGCCCTTGCGCATTGTGAACCAGTCAATGATCTCGTGCGGAGATTCGCCGTAGACATTCTCCCGCGTCCACCAGAATCGAACTGGGCCCTTCGCCGAGAATCGTTCCTCGATGCAGGTGCCGCCGGAATCGCGCATCCTGCGCACAAACTCTGCCCAGGCAATAAACCGCCCCTGAGATTTCATCAACGACTTGAGCGCATCTTCGCGGCGTTGCTGCCGCAATCGCAACAAAAAGCTGTAGGGCACCGCGAAACACGCGCCCACGAAGACAAAGGGAACCAGCAGCATGCCAAGGGCCGCCGAAAAGTAGGAGGTCCCTTGTTTCTGCGCCCGCAGGTTTTCCATCTCCGGCATTTGCATCGTCGCCGCCAGTCACGGTTTCGTGGGGAGCTTTGGTGGCGCCACCACATAGTCGTCGCCCACTCGCGCCAGAATCTGCTCCCGCCGGTCCGTCAGCAGTTTCAGCCGCTTCGTCACTTCGATGAATTCCTTTTTCTGGTCCGCCGTCAGCCCACTCCCCTGTCCCGGCGCCGCGGCATTCGCCCCCGGCTCAACCTCTGCATTCGGCCCGCCCACCGGCGCGGCTGTATTCGCCGTGCTCAAACCTGCAGCCTTATTCAGCACATCCAGCCGCGCCTCCAGCGCCGGAATCTCCCGGTCGATCAGCGACCGGCTTGATCACCGGCTTCTTCTCGCTTCCCGTCGCCAGTCTCGTTGCGGTTATTGTCTTCCCACACCGGCAGAACACCCACGTGGCCCAGTTCGACGCGCACACCCGCCGGCCCGTAGTCCCGTTTCACCGCGGAAAACAGCCCGATCATCTCGTCTCTCGGCTCGCCGTTCGAGTCCGGATTCAGCCCCTCCACATAGCTGCGCGACTGGTTCGACAGAAAATTCCCCATCGAGTAAAAAATCACCGTGTCGCGCCCATCCTGCGTCTGGTAGGTCTCAATCGGCTGCAGCACGTGCGGATGCCCGCCCACAATCACCGATCGCTCCCGCTTCCAGCATCTTGTGCGCCAGGTCTACGTCTTCCGGCCGCGGCGCCGTCGCGTACTCAATCCCCCAATGCACGCTCACCACCAGCAGATCGCACTGCGCCCGCGCCGCCTTCACCGCCGCCAGCACTGTCGCCTCATCCGCTCCCGGCGCGCCGTTCGATTCGCCCGGATAGGGATAGAAATTCACATGCGGCTGATCGTCCTTGTCCGGATTCCGGTTTCCGTTCAGCCAGCGCGTCATCCCCAGCCAGCCCACCTTGATCCCGTTGGCCTCGGTAATCACCGGCTGCCACGCCGTCGCCGCATTGTCGCTGGTCCCGGCAAACAGCGAGGCCTATCTCCTTCAGGTGTTCGCGGCTCTCAGTAAACCCCGCCCATCCCTGGTCCATCACGTGATTGTTTGCGAACGACACAATCTTGATCCCGCTCGCCTTCAGCGCCTCGGGCAGCTCCACCGGCGCGTCAAACAGGAACGCCTTCGTCCCGTGCGAGTGTTCCGGCGCAACCGGCGTTTCAAGGTTCACAAACCCGAAGTCTGCTCCCTCAAACACGTCCGCCACATCGCTGAACAGCGCCGCCCACCCCGGCTCGCCATCGCCCGCTGCCGCAGCCGCCGCCCTCACCGCCTCATGCGGAATCACATCCCCGGCCACGGCAAAGCTTACCTGCGCCAGGTCGTGCGGATACGGAGTAACCACCGCGGCTGCGCCGTGGCTGGATCGCAGAACGGTAAGCAGTGCGGCACCGACGGCAAGACCGATGCAGATCACGGCAAGCGTCCGCCAATGCTTGCGCAAAACGCTGCCCAGCTGTCCCGCTAAGTCCGTCATCAGATGCCGCGCCCCTCGCCAATCCATCGTCGGCCTGCACCGTTCGCACCGGCCATCGCGTCCTGGCTCGTCTTTGAATCCCGAATCTTGCCCGAACCCTACCCGAAACTTGATTGGTCCCAGCATACAGGCACCGTTCCGCTCCCGGCCTCAAATTCATCGCCCCTTGACCCTCCATTTAGGTCCGCGAACGTCCGCCGCCTTACGCTCGTCTATCAGTTGCAGTAGACTGTTACCCTTGATCTGGAGCGATTCTTCGAGAATTTCCGGCTGCGCCAGGGTGTGCAACCGGAGAGCGCGACCATGGCAGAGTTCGTAATCAAGCTGGCCGATGAGCGTGGCCACGTGCAGGAGCAGGTCCAGACCGCGGCCACGGCCGACGAGCTGCGCGCCCGCTTTTCCCACGCCGGCTACCACGTCTTTTCAGTCCGCGCGCGCGGCAGCATCGGCCTCACCCGCCGCAAGGTCAAGCTCGAGCCGTTCCTCATCTTCAACCAGCAATTCCTCACGCTCATCCGCGCCGGCCTGCCCATCCTCGGCTCCATTCAGATGCTCGGCAAGATCCAGAAAAAGGCCGGGTTCTCCAGCCAATTGGACGACGTCGCCAGCCGCGTCAAGCGCGGCGAGGCGCTCTCGGCGGCCTTCGAAGCGCAGAGCGGCATTCCCCTCATGTACACCACCACGCTCCTGGCCGGCGAGCGCTCCGGCAACCTGCCAGAAGTTCTTGATCGCTACGTCAGCTTCCAGAAGGTCGCGCTCGCTCTGCGCAAAAAACTGGTCGGCTCCCTCATTTATCCCAGCGTGCTGCTGGTTCTCGTCTTTGGCCTGCTCATCTTCATGTTCACCGTCGTCGTTCCGCAGTTCGCCAAGCTTTATGACCAGCTCGGCAGCAAACTCCCGACGCTCACCGTCGACCTGCTGCACTTCGGCCAGTGGATGCAGCACAACTTCATCTGGCTCGCGCTCGGTGCAGTCATCGCCGGCGGCGCCTTCTATCGCTTCGCCATCACCGAGCGCGGCCGCGACTTTGTCGATGGCGTCCGCGTCAAAATGCCGGTCTTCGGCAAAATCTGGCTCAAGTATCAGGTGGCGCTCTTCGCGCGCACGCTTTCCACGCTGCTCACCGGCGGCCTGCCGCTCGTGCCGTCGCTTGAAACCGCTTCGCGCTCCATCTCCTCGCGCCGCGTCTCCAAAGCCGTCGAGTCGTCCATCACCACCGTAAGCGAAGGCAAAAGTCTCGCCGATTCTCTCATCAAGACCAAGCGTCTTTCCCGATCTCGCCGCGGAAATGATCACCGTCGGCGAGCAGACCGGCGCGCTGCCTCAAATGCTCAACTCCGTCTCGGAATTCTTTGAGGATGACGTGGCCACGGCCCTCGCCGCTGCTCTCGCGCTCATTGAGCCTGCCATTCTCATCGTCATGGGTGTCGTCGTCGTCTTCATTCTCATTTCGCTCTACCTGCCCATCTTCTCGCTCGGGCAGACGACCGGGATGTAACTGCTCGAACTTCAGGAGGGTTTTCTCCATGGCCGAAACCAACGTCGTCACGCTCCCCGTGCCCGTAACTCCAGATCTGCGCGCCGACGAGCGCGCTAACGCCGAAGCTCTCGCGCGCCGCTATCACGCCGAGTTCGTCGACCTCAAGAACTTCAAAATTCAGCACGAGCTCCTGCGCACCGTTCCCGTCGAGCTCATGTTCCGCTACAACTTCGTTCCCATCGAGCAAACTCGCCGACACGCTCGTCATCGCCGTCAGCGACCCTTCGCGCCTCATGGTGCTCGATGAGATCGCCGGCCTGCTCGGCACGCGCATCATCGCCCGCGTGGCCACGCTCTCGCAGATCACCGATCTGCTCAAGAAGACCGAGCAGTCGCAGCGCGTCCTCGACGAAGCCAGCGAAGGCCTCACCTTCGACGTGCTCACCGGCGACGAAAACTCCGACGAAAACATCTCCATCGAGAAGCTCACCAGCGACACGGAAGACATCAGCCCCATCATCCGCCTGGTCGACACCACCATCTTCACCGCACTTGAGCGCCGCGCCTCCGACATTCACATCGAGAGCTACGATGACTCCGTCCACGTCAAGTACCGCATCGACGGCGTGCTGCAGGAAGCCATGGCGCCCATCGCCCGCGAGCACCACGGCACCATCCTCGGCCGCATCAAGATCATGAGCGAGCTCGACATCGCCGAGAAGCGCGTCCCTCAGGACGGCCGCTTCCGCGTGCGCTACAAAAATCGCCTCATCGACTTCCGCGTCTCCATCATGCCGACGATCTACGGCGAAAACGCCGTCCTCCGCGTTCTCGACAAAGAGTCGATGAGCGAGAAGTTCAAGAACCTCACGCTCGATGTTGTGGGCTTCGCCGAAGAAGATCTCCGCCGCTTCCGCCGCTACATTCGCGAGCCCTACGGCATGGTGCTCGTCACCGGACCCACCGGCTCCGGCAAAACCACCACCCTCTACGCCGCGCTCAACGAGATCAAGAGCGACGAAGACAAGATCATCACCATCGAAGACCCGGTCGAGTATCAGATTCGCGGCATCACGCAGATTCCCGTCAACGAAAAGAAGGGCCTCACCTTCGCCCGCGGCCTGCGCTCCATCCTGCGCCACGACCCCGACAAAATCCTCGTCGGCGAAATTCGCGACCAGGAAACCGCGCAGATCGCCATCAACTCCGCGCTCACCGGCCACCTCGTCTTCACCACCGTCCACGCCAACAACGTGGTCGACGTCCTCGGCCGCTTCCTCAACATGGGCGTCGAAGCCTACAACTTCGTCTCCGCGCTCAACTGCATCCTCGCCCAGCGCCTCGTGCGCACCATCTGCGAGTACTGCGCCCACACCGTTCACTATGACGACGAGCTGTTCCTCGTCGAGCGGCATGGATCCCGCCGAGTGGCGCGACTTCGACTTCCGCGAAGGCACCGGCTGCATGGAGTGCGGCGGCACCGGCTATCGCGGCCGCACCGCCATCCACGAGCTGCTCGACCTCACCGACACCATCCGCGAGATCATTCTCGACAAGAAGCCCACCTCCGAAATTCGCAGGCAGGCGCAAAAAGAAGGCATGAGCTTTCTCCGCGAGTCCGCCCTCGAGCGCGTCCGCCGCGGCGTCACTACACTCAAAGAGATCAACAAGGTTACATTTATTGAGGCTTCACGCTAGTGCCACAGATGTTCAGCAAAATTCGCGGCACCGCTCAGCTCACGGCTAACTCCGCAGGGCGTCCGCCGGTCGCCGTCGAGATCTCGCCTGAGGGCGTCCTCGCCGCTGCGCGTCCCGTCGCGCGCAGCCGTAGCGCATCAGACTCGGCGCAGGGCAATGTCTACGCCTTCGTTCCGCTTTCCCCCGGCGCGCTCATTCCCGGAATTGAAGAGCCTAACCTGCGCGCCCCTGAAGCCGTCGCTGCCGCCATTCGCTCAGCCCTCGACGAAATTTCGCCGCGCTCCCGCGCCGTCACTGTCGTCCTGCCCGACACCGTTGTCCGCGTCTTCGTCCTCGATTTCGATTCCCTGCCCGCCAAGCCCGCTGAAGCCCTCCCCGTCGTGCGCTTCCGCCTGCGCAAAATGGTCCCTTTCGAGGTCGAGCACGCCGGCGTCAGCTATCAGTTGTTGTCGCAAACCGAATCCGAATGTAAAGTCCTTGCCGCCGTCGTTCCCGGCCCCATTCTCGCCGAATACGAATCCGCCGTTCGTGCCGCAGGCTACGAGCCCGGCGCAGTACTTTCGTCCACGCTCGCCGCGCTTGAATCCCTCGACTCCCTGGAAGCCATCATGGCCGCGAATCTCAGCGCGCGCGCCATCACCACTTCCATCGCCAACGGCCACGAGCTGCTCCTCTACCGCACCCTCGACCTCCCTGAAGATCCCCGGCAGCGCCTGGCTGAAATCCAGCGCAGCATCGCCGTCGCCTCCGCCTACTTTGAAGACAAGCTCGGCTCGCAGCCCCGCACGCCTCTACTACGCGGGCGTGCAGGATCCCGCCGAATTCGCGGCCTCCATCGGCGACCCCGATCTCGAACCCTCACTTTCCGTTGCCGAATGGGCCTCGCGACCCGAGGAAGGCGTCATGACTGCGCTTCCTCAAACCAGTTTTGCCGGCGTCGCAGGCGCGCTGGCCGGAGCGAGCTGACTCTTGCGTATTACTCTCAATCTCGCCACTCGCCCCTACGCCAACATCGGTCCGGCGATCAAGCGTCTGCGCATCGCCATGGCTGCGCTCGCCGTGCTCTGTCTGCTCTTCTTTTTGGGCCTTCATCTCTTCGACCGACAGGCCGATGCGGCCCGCGATCTCGAGCACTCGCTCGACGGCCGGCTTGCCCGTGTCGAAGCCGATCGTGCCGCAGCCTCCGCCATGATGCGCCGTCCCGAGAATGCCCGCGTGCTCACTCAGGCCGAAGAACTGAACCAGCTCTTCGACGCAAAAGGCCTTTTCCTGGACCCTCGCCATGGAAGCCATGGAAACCGTTCTTCCCGCCGGCGTGCAGGTCACCTCCATCGAACCGATCCGCGCGCCCGACGGCCATATCACTGTGCATGTGCGCGTCGTTGGTCCGCGCGATCACGCCGACGATCTCGTCGCCAACCTCGAGCGCTCCCGCCGATTCCTGCTGCCTCGCATCGTTGGAGAAAACGCCGAGTCCAGCAACAATCCGCAGCAGCGCCAGGAGCCTATCAGCCTCTCCAACCGTTTTGACTTCGATCTGCTCGCCGAGTACAACCCGCCAACGTTGGCAGAACAACGAATCGCAGCGCGACGCGTTCAGGCCAGGAACGCAAATCAGTCCTCCTCGTATATTCCGCTCGGCATCGAAAACCCCAAACACCGGCGCCCAAATCCCGCGATACCTCAAGGCGAGGGCCGCCCACCCTACACAGGTCCCACACACGGAGGCCCGCAATGAGCGCCAACGGAACCTCCTCGACCTTCCGTGAACGTCTGGCTTCGCCGCTCACCTGGCATTTTGTGGGCTTCGGCGTTCTTCTCGTCCTCGCCATCGTTCTCGCCGTCCGCCTCGGCTTCGATTGGGCCGCAATGGACAGCCACTCCACCGAAGTTCTCGCCGACAAGCAGATTCAATTGAAGGCTCTCGAAATCCAGACCGCTCCTCTTCGCGGCCTCGACCAACGCGTCGATAAAACTCGCGAGCAGATTGACGACTTCTACAAAAGGCGCATTCCTTTCGACTACTCTGCCATCTCCACGCCGCATCGGCGAATTGGCCGTCAAATCGGGCGTTCGCCTCACGCGCGTGGCGTATGTGCAGGAGAAACCCGGCGTCGCACTGACTGAGATTTCGATGGACGCAGGCATCAGCGGCGATTATCCGTCCATCATGCGCTTCATTAACTCCCTTGAGCGCGATCAAATCTTCTTCATCATTCGCGCCATGTCGCTCACTGGCCAGCAGGGCGGCCTGGTCAATCTTCGCCTTCGCGTCTCCACCTGGTTGCGTCCGGCTGACGCCGCAGCCAGCGGTTTGCCCCTCGCTCCGGCCCAGGATGATGAATCGCCGGCCGCCTCCGGTCCCGGCAAGGAGGGCGAATAATCATGGCTCTCGCTCTCGGCACCGAAAACAAGCGCCAGGTCATCATCGCCAGCGTGCTCGGGGTCATCCTGGTGATTTGCGGCTTCTTCGTCTTTCACATGTTCTTTGGATCATCTTCGCCGTCCGACTCTGGTCCAATACCGGCCGCGCCAAGCGTCCAAAACCCGCCCGCACCCGTCGCAGCCCAGCCTGGCGCGCCGTCCGTCGCGCCATCGTCGTCATCGCGTGGCGCGGGAAACGAGGCGCAACGGCTTTCGAACGCCGGCATCGATCCCGCACTGCATTTCGACAAGCTGGCCGAAAGCGAAGATGTCGAATACTCCGGCTCGGGCCGCAACATCTTCTCCGCCGACTCCGTCCCCGTCTCGATCCCCAAGCCCATCGCGCCGATTCGCCCCAACGGCTCACTCCCGCTCGCGCAAAACACGCCGCCCGCGCCCCCCAAGCCTCCGGCCATCGATCTCCGCTACTTCGGCTACTCTCAGGATGAGCACAAACAGCTCAAGGCCTTTTTCATGCACGGTGACGACATCTTCATGGCCAAAGACCGGCGACATCGTTGACCATCGCTTCAAAATCGGCGCCATCCACCCACTCAACGTCGAGGTCACAGACCTCGCCTACAACAACACGCAAGTCGTCGAAATTTCGCAACAGTGAATCGCCTCATGAATTCGTCTTCTCCAACTCGCCGCGCCAACCAGCTCGCGCTCCTTCCCGTTCCCTCGCCGCAGCTTTGCGAATTGGAGCAGCCGCATGAGCATGTCGCAGAGTACGTTCCGCTGCGGCCGAAGGCCATCCCCGCCTCTGAGCAGGGCTACGTCATGCTCATCGCCATCTTTTTCATGGTGCTCCTCGTGATTTCTCTCTCAGTCGCAGCGCCCAAAATTGCCCGCTCCATCCAGCGCGATCGCGACCTTGAAACCTTTCATCGCGGCATGCAATACCGCCGCGCCGTTCAGCTCTACTACCGCAAATTCCACGCCTATCCGCCCAATGTCGAAGCACTCGTCAACACCAACGACATCCGCTTCCTGCGCAAGAAATACAAAGATCCCATCACCGGCCAGGACGACTGGAAGCCCATCGCCTTCGGCCAGAACAAGACTCCAACTGCGATGGGCTTCTTCGGCCAGCCGCTTGCCGGCAACGCATCCACACTCGCCGGAATCGGCCCTGGCGGCGCTGGAGGTTTGCCCGGAGCTGCAAATCCCGGCGCTGCCTTCGGCGGAAGCTCAGGTAGCAGCGGAATCTTTGGCTCATCCGACAACAGCGGTCAATCTCCGGCAGCTGGCGGATCGGGCCCAACCGGCAGCTCGGGCGCCACATCGGGCACAGACAGTTCTGGCACTGCGGGGTCGACCGGCAGCACCACCTCAGGCGGCACTTCCTCCATCGGCGGGGGAACGGGCTCCAGTTCCAGTACCGGCGGCCCAACCTTCGGCGGTGCGGGCATTATCGGCTTCTCGCCAGCCAGCCCCAATACTTCGATCCTCGTCTACAAGAAAAAGCAGCACTACAACGAGTGGGAGTTCACCTACGACCCACTCTCCGACATGCAAACCGTCGGCGGCGGCAACACAGGCCAAATTGGCCAGCCCGCCAGCAGCACCACCACCCCCGTGGGCTCCCCAACCTTCGGACCCAGCCCAAGCGGTCCGGGCTCGAACCCAGGCTCCAGCACGATGCCGCCCGAAACCACCCCGCAGTAATTAGCCTCGCGGGTGGGCAATTGTCCGCGCGCCTCTAATTCCCCGAAAAGCCGGCCATAAACACAAAAGGCCCGCCCTCATTGGGCGAGCCTTTGTATCACTGTCTTCTTGTTCCCTAGTTCCCTGCTTCTAGACCTGGAACGACGAACCGCACCCGCACGTTGACTTCACCTGGGGGTTTTCAAACTTGAATCCGGCCGCTTCGAGCGTCTCCACGTAATCCACCGTGCACCCATTCAGGTACATCAGAGACGTCGCATCAACAAAAACCTTCAAGTCTTCGAAAGTAAACACTTTATCCATCATGCCGGCCTGGTTCTCAAAGGCCATCGAATACTGAAAACCGGAGCAGCCTCCGCCTACCACGCCAACGCGCAGCCCTGCCGGCAGCGGATCCTGCGTGGCCATAATCTCGCGCACCTTGGTGATCGCTTGCGGTGTCAGGAAAAGCGGCGATTTCTTAGCTGTTTCCTCGCCTGGTGCTGCTGTTGTCGGAGCTGCTGTCGTTGGCGCTACTGCTGTCGTGGCCATATTCTCTCCCTCGGCGTCTTAAACTGCCCGCTTACTACGTACTGTACCTTTGTCGAATCCTTTCGACAAGGCCCACTTAGGGTACTCATCCCATTAGATGCACCCCAATCCTATTAGACGCATCGGATTCTGGCAGATACAGCCGGTCCCGGGACCCCTTCTACCCATTCTTCCGCTCCATTTTCTCCGCTTTGTCCCCGCCCAAACCCTCCGGAACCGCCAAATCCTCCCGGCCAAAATTATCGCTGCATGGTTCACAAATTCACATTACCGGGACTATGATAGTCAACCAATAAGGCCCCTCTGGCCGCGAGACCGCATTTCCCGACCCCGCAGGTTTCTGGGACCGGATTTCGTTCGGAGGTGGAGTATGACTTTCGTCCCGGTAATGTGGACCGTCTGGTCCGCGTTCGTGGTCTTCATGGCTGCGCTGTATATCTATCGCTCCAGCCTGACTAAGAATGAAGCGGATCAGATATTCCTCGACGACTCGTTTTCACACGAGCAGGCCGAGCAAGCCGCGATCACAACAAAGGTAGCCAGGGTTGAGCCTTTGGTCCGCGTCACCCGCTGGGTGGTCGCAGCCATGTCCGCGTTTGTGCTCGCGTATTATGTCCGCGACATTCTGCTCCAGTTGCACATCATCCAGTAGCACTTGCGCTTCGAGAACGGTCGCAAATGTAGAACTTTCGCAATCGCCCCGGCTGTCGTGGGCCCTCCAAACCTTTGTGCCCTGTTCCCTGTCTCTATTCCACTTCCTGCCTCGCGCGATAGCCATCGCGAGCAATAATGTCGTACTTCAGCGGCTTGTGCTTCTCATCCTGCATGCGCAGCGGCTGGCCCTCGTCATCCACCAGTTCCACATGAATCTTGCGGAATGTCCCGTCCTGCTTGGCGTTGGTCGGGTGGTAAACCAACTCATATTTCGACCGGATGTTCTGGTTGATCTCCTTCACATCGTCGGGCAGCTCGCCAGGGAACCGCGGCGCGTAGTGCATGCCGCCGGTCATGTCTGAAAAAGTTTTCATCTGATTGTCGGCCTGCAGGTAGGTCATGCTTTCCCCGCGCATTGCCTCCAGCAGCCCACCCGTCGAAATCGTGAAGATCGTGATGTCCTGCGACGCCTTCACCTTCTTCAACATTTGATCCAGGTCAAGCTTCGACATGGTATCCACGCCGGAAGCAATCAGCACAATGTATTTCTGCCCTTCGATCCGCGACAGTCTGTCCAGCCCCTGGTTCAGCGCATCGAAGATCGCCGTCTCCTGAAACGCGGCCGGCATATAAACTCCATTCGCCAACTCGTTAATGCCTTCTTGAATCTGCTTCTTGTCCTGCGTGAAATCGCTCACAATGTGCGAATTCAGATCGAACGTCATCATGGCCACGTAGTCGTTGGGCCGCAACTGCTGCGTAAATGCCCACGCCGCATTCAGCATGTCGATCCGGAACGCGATTCCTCGTGCTGCGTACTCGCACAGCAGCAGCACGGTGATCGGCGCTTCCGTGCGCTTGAACCCCTCCACCTTCTGCTCAACGCCATCCTCATAAACGCGGAAGTTGGATGGTTTCAGGCCCGGCACAAACTGGTGCGTCTTTTCGAGAAGCACGCCCACGTCGACCGTCACTTCCGGAACCTCGACGCGCAAACTCATGTTGGGCGCGCCCTCAGGGTTCTTGAATGTCGGCTGCGACGGCGCCGGCGGTGGAGTGGTGTCCGAGTTATCCGGCTTCTTGGGCAGTGCGATCGGGCCGCTGTCCCCGCTGGGGCCTCCGGCCTCAGGCGCCTGCTGGTCCGGCTGCTGTTGCGCTGCCGGCTGCTGGGTCTGGTACTGCGCACGCCCCCACGGCGCAATCGCCGCCAATACTGCCAGGAACAAAATCCCTGCCAAACTCCGCCCAAAAACTCGTCTCTTCAAATCCGACTTCAACATATCAACCTCTTGTGCTCCTCAGCATACGCGATCCGCGTCACTGCCTTTCCAACTCCGCCAACCCAGCGAGCTCTGCTAACGCGGCTCCGTTGCCGTACTCTAATAGACGTGCAAACTCCCCTGAAGGGAACCAATCGCGGTCTTCCCGCCTTCGCGATCCTTGCCGCCTTCGCGCTGGCGGCCACTTCCCCCACCCTCTTGCACGGTCAATCTTTGTCCACTCCCGCCACAAGGCTGGCCGCGCCTTCCACGCCTCAACCCGTCACAGGCCCGCCAACCAATCCCGGATTCTTTCCCCTCAGCCAGATTCGCCCCGGCATGACGGGCACTGCCTGGACGGTTTTTCAAGGCAGCACTCCCGAGCCCATGCAGGTCGAAATCCTCGGCGTTCTGCGCGGCGCGCGCGGCCCCGGCCAGGACCTCATCCTCGCGCGGCTCCACGGCGACAAACCCGAGTACACCGGCGTCGTCGAAGGCATGAGCGGCAGTCCCGTCTACATCGACGGAAAACTGGCCGGCTCGCTCTCCTATCGCATTGGCCAGTTCACCAAAGAGCCAATCGCCGGCATCACGCCCATCGAACAGATGCTTGAGGTTCGCGACATCCCCCTCGGCGACGCTGCTCCCGATCTTTCCGCCCCGGAGACGCAAGCCACTTCGACAGCTCCCAACCCGTCTCTCGCAGCAGGCGACCTCGCCGCGAATCAGAACCCGCTATCCGCTGCGCCATCGGCTTAGAGCCCGAAATGACGCTTCCAGCCTTTGGACACTCCGCTCGTCATGAGCGGATTCCTCCCTGAAGCCATCCGCTTCTGGCAGCAGCAAACCGCCGGAACCTCCCTCGAACCTGTCGCCGCCGGCGGCTCGCTCGCCGGCTCATCCTTCGACGACATGGCTTCTGGCGCGACGCCCTCGGGCTTCGCTTCATCGGCCCAATCAGCACCAAATTCCGCCTCCAGCTCACTCGCCAATTCCACTCTCGTGCCCGGCTCCGCCGTCAGCATGCAGCTCATTCGCGGCGATCTCGAAGTTTCCGCCACCTGCACCGTCACCTGGGTCGATCCAAAGCAACTCCTCGCGTGCGGCCATCCCGTTCTCGGCGCAGGGCCGGTTTCAATGCCCATGACCACTGCCGATGTCGTCGCCACTCTCGCTTCGCCGCTCAACTCATTCAAGATCGTCAACACCGGACGTCACCGTCGGCGCGTTCACGCAGGATCGCGAGTCCGCCATCCGCGGCGTTCTCGGCGCGCAGGCCCACATGATCCCCGTCCACATCGACATTGACTCCCCCGCAGGCCCGCGCAAGGTCAATGTCGAGATTCTCGACCTGCCTTCCATCACACCCACTCGCCGCCCAGGTAGTCCTCTATCAATCGCTCCTCGAATCGAACCAGAGCTCCGAAGCTCTCAGCTACCACGTCACTGGCAATATCGATATCGCAGGCTTTCCCTCTGTCCCGCTCGATCTCTGGGCGCCCTCCGGCCAGCAAACATCCCGCGTCGATGAAGGCCGCTCTCCTCACCGGCAGCCAATTTACCCACCTCTATTCAAATGGTGCGCGCCAGGGCGTCGTGCGCTCGATCGATCTCCACGTTGAGGCGATTCCCCGCCCCATCGACGTCACTCTCGACCAGGTCCGCATCGCGTCTACCGACATCGCTCATGCCGGCGACACCATCACCATCGAAGCCACTGTCCGTACCTCGCATCAGTCCGCGCGCAACGTCCGCATCCCCTTCAAGCTTCCTGCGCGTCTCGCCTCCGGCAATCTTCGCCTCCTCGTATCCGACGCCGCCACGCTCGATCGCACCTTGCTTCAGCCTCGCCTTTCAGCCTCACCCGCCGACTTGTCCGACTACCTCGCCGAGGCCCGCAGTCAGCACGCCGCCGACCGCATCTATGTCAGCCTCCTCGCGCCGGAAACCCAGGGCGAGATTCACGGCCAAACCCTGACCACCCTTCCGCTCTCGGTCGCCAACGCTCTTGAACCCCTGCGCAACGCTCAGGACGCAGGACTTAACGGCGAATCAGCCGAGCCTGTCGCCGAAGCCCCTGCCGGAGGCGTCCTTTCCGGCTTCTGGATTTTGAATCTGAACATCGAGCCCGGCGGTTTAAACTAGGGTCAACGCATTATCGATTTACTTTTCTTTTCATTTCGGCCGGCACTTTGGGGAAAGATTCGGCCACTTGCTTGAATTTGCTGGAGCTTCGGGGGCAATTATGGCTCAAATACAGGGACTTGCAGCTCATGCCGCAGGGTCGGAGCTTCTTCCGCTGAAGTACGACCCAGGCAAGCTGGGCGCGCACGAAGTCGAAATCGCCATCACCCATTGCGGCATCTGCCACAGCGATCTTCACCTCATCTCCAACGATTGGGGCATCAGCCAGTATCCCTTCATTCCCGGCCACGAAATCATCGGCACCGTCGCGGCTCTCGGCAGCGAGGTCCGCTCGCTCGAGCTCGGCCAGCGCGTCGGCCTCGGCTGGCAATCCAACTCCTGCGGCGAGTGCGAATGGTGCATGCGCGGCCAGGAGAATCTCTGCGCCGCCTCTGAAGGCACCTGCGTTCATCGCCACGGCGGCTACGCCGATCGCGTCCGCGCCAACGCCCGCTTTGTCGTCCCCATCCCGGACGCCCTGGCCAGCGAACAGACCGCGCCGCTACTCGGCGGCGGCATCACCGTCTACAATCCCATGCGCATTTACGGCATCAATCCCTCCTCGCGCGTCGGCATTGTCGGCATCGGCGGCCTCGGCCATCTCGCCATCCAGTTCGCCCGCGTCTTCGGAGCCCAGGTCACCGCCTTCTCCACCACCCTCGCCAAAGAAGAAGAAGCCCGCGCCCTCGGCGCCCACCACTTCGTCCACAGCCGCGAATCGAAAGCCATGAAAGAAGTGGCCGGCTCACTCGACTTCATCCTCACCACCGTCAACGCCGATCAGGACTGGGGCACCTACGTCCAGGCCCTGCGCCCCAACGGATCGCTCTGGTTCGTCGGCGTTCCTCCTTCTCCTGTCACGGTCCATGCCTTTCCGCTCGTTTCGGGCCAACGCACCATCGGCGGCAGCCCCGTCGGCAGCCCCTTCCAACTGCGCGAAATGCTCGACGTCGCCGCCCGCCACGGCGTCAAAGCCACCACCGAGAGCTTTCCCATGGACAAAGCCAACGAGGCCATCGACAAGGTTAAAAAAGGCAAAGTCCGCTACCGCGCCGTTCTCGCCAACTAGCGTCGCGACCTGTGAACTACGAACAAAGAACTGCGAATTCCCGGGTGATTTCCACAGCCAACTTTGGCTAACATATTCGTGCATGCCCTTCCCGATCAAAACCTGCGTAATTTGTCACGAGGAATTCGAGCTTCGCCCCGGCAAGCCCGGTTTCGCCAATCGCTGCCCTACGTGCAGCGAACCTGAAGAATCCGCTGAGCCGCAAGTGCGCCCCTCCACCGACTACGCCGAGCGCCGCGCCGCACTCGAAGTCACCGCTGCCCGCCGCAAAGCCATGCGCGACCTTCTCTATCGCAAAGACAGTTGATCTCTATCAATACAGCTGTCCGCTTTTTCTCTCACTTGGTTGGTTCGCAGACCCGCTGCCTCGTCCCCTTGCTCCCTGCCGGGGTCCCCAGCGACAGGTCTCCGTCGCTGGGGTGGCTCGTTCCCTGCACTCCGTCCACCGGTACAATGAGACTGTGACCAAAATCTCCCCGCCCGCGGCTCCTTCCGTGGGCTTCATCTCTCTCGGCTGCCCCAAGAACCTCGTCGACTCCGAGGTCATGATGGGCCTTCTCGACCGAGCCGGCGCGCGCCTCACCGCGAACCCCGAAGACGCCGAAATTCTTGTCGTCAATACCTGTTCCTTCATCGACACCGCCAAGCAGGAATCCGTCGACACCATCCTGGAAATGGCTCGCCTCAAATCCACGGGCCGTGCAAAAAAACTCATCGTCGCGGGCTGCCTCGTCGAACGCTATCGCGACGAAATCCAGAAAAACATTCCTGAAGTCGACGCCGTCGTCGGCACCGGCGAGCTCGAGTCAATTCTCGAAGCTGCTGGTATCAATTCCACCCCAACATCTACTTCGCTCTCACCCTTCACGATCCTCACCAGCACGCACGCTGAGATTCGTTCCGGAAAAGAATCCCAGTCCGGCACGCACAAATCTTCCATCGCAACGAACACATCTCGTCCCGAAGGCGACGCCCGTGAACGCTCGGGCCGCTTCCTTCGCGATGCATGGGCCGGCGCATCGTCCGCGCTTCCCACCTACCTCTACGACGAAACCACTCCGCGCCTTCTTTCCACACCGCGCGCCTCCGCCTACATCAAAATCGCCGAGGGTTGTGACCACCCCTGCACCTTCTGCGTGATTCCCAATCTGCGCGGAAAATTCCGTTCGCGCCGCTTCGAGTCCGTTGTCGCTGAAGCCGAGCAGCTCGTCGCTCGCGGCGTTCGCGAAATCACTCTCATCGGTCAGGACACCACCTGCTACGGCGAAGATCTCGGTCTCCGCGACGGTCTCGCGACTCTCCTCGACACCCTCGCCCGCATTCCCGATCTAAAGTGGCTCCGCTTTCTCTACGCCTATCCCAACCGCATCACCGGCAAACTCCTCGAGACGATCGCCAAACACGACAACATCTGCAAATATCTCGATCTGCCGCTTCAGCACGCCTCTCCTGACGTCCTGAAGCGCATGAAGCGCGGCGCCGGCGCCGATATTTTCCTCAAAACGTTAGCGAAGGTCCGCGCCGCCGTCCCCGGCATCGCTCTTCGCACGAGCTTCATTGTCGGATTTCCCGGAGAGTCGCTCCGCGACTTCGAACTTTTGGAGGAGTTCATCAAAGAAGCCAGCTTCGACTGGCTCGGCGTCTTCAGCTACTCGCACGAAGAAGGCTCCGCAGCCTACGCACTCGACGCGCAGATCCCGCAACGCTCAATCGAAGCGCGCCGCCGTCGTCTCATGAAGCTCCAGCAATCCATCTCTCGCCGCGCCAAGAAAAACTGGGTTGGCCGCGAGCTTACCATCCTCGCCGAAGGCCCGAGCGCCGAAACACCGCTCCTCTGGGAAGCCCGCACCGAGTTCCACGCGCCAGAAATCGACGGCAAAGTCTTCATCAACGATTTCGGCTCGCTCGACGATCTCGAAGCCGGCCGCTTCTATCGCGCCCAGATCACCGAATCCCACGATTACGACCTCGTCGCCCGCATCCTCTCCCCAGCAAACTAGCCGTCCGCCTGATCACCGAAATCTGTTCCCTGTTCCCTATTCTCTGTTCCCTGCTTTACCATCCCTCCATGCCCATCCACCGCCGCACTTTCCTCAAATCTGCCGCCTCCGTCATCCCCGCCGCTGCTCTCCAGAACGTCTTCGCGCAAAGCTCACCTGAACCGCCCGCCGCACCCGTGCTTCACCTCGTTCCTGCCGGCGCCGACCGACTCGGTCCATCCCACTCTCTCGGCATCAGTCACCTTGCCTTCAAGGTGATCCCTTCTGACACCGCCGGCAACCTTCTCGTGATCGAGCACAGCAATCTCATGCCCGACTCAGGCCCGGCGCTGCATCTCCATTTGTCTCAGGAAGAATGGTTCTACGTCATGGAAGGCGAAGTGCGCTTCCAGGTCGGCGAGCGTCGCATGCGGCTTGGCCCCGGCGAGTCAATCCTTGCCCCGCGCCGCATTCCCCACACTTTCTCCGCCTCAGGATCGCCCGCGCACATGCTCATTGCCTTCACGCCCGCCGACAAAATGGAGCAGTACTTCATCGACGCCGCCGCCGCAACCCTCCCTCGCCGCGACAGCCGACTTCATGAATCGCTACGACATGCAATGGATCGGCCCGTCCCCGTTCTGGAAGTCCTAGCCTCCCTCTCTGGAAGTCCTTGGCGACCTCAACGAGAAACGAGTGTCCCCACCTTTCTCGCGCGCATGTAAACAATAGGGCGAAAGCCCGCCAAAGCAGCCCTCCTGTTCCCTCTTCCCTAATCCATGCTTTCTATTTCCTATTTCCTATTCCCCACTCCCTGTTCCCTGTTCTTCTGCTATGCTTCCGCCATGAAAAACTCGCTTCCCCGCCTCTTCCCCGTAATTCTGTTTCTCTCGGCCGCCCTGGCACTCGCCGCGCCAGCGTCCGCACAAGACTGGGCCAAAACCATCCTCGATAAATCTCCACGCCACCAGGAATGGGTGAAAGTTAAATACGGCACGCCGCACGGTCGACGCATTCGTCGTCTATCCCGAAGTCAGCCACAAGGCGCCCGTCGTCCTCCTCATCCACGAAATCTTCGGCCTCTCTGACTGGGCGCGCTCTCAGGCCGACGACATCGCCGCAATGGGCTACATCGTCATCGCGCCTGATTTGCTTTCCGGCTTCGGACCCAACGGCGGCGGCACCAGCGCTTTCCCCGACCAGCAATCCGTCATCAAGGCCGTCTCCTCGCTCGATCCGACCACCGTCACCGCCGACCTCAACGCCACTGCCGACTACGCACTTAAATTCCCGTCGGCCAACGGCAAGCTCGCCGTCATCGGCTTCTGCTGGGGTGGAGGACAATCCTTCCGCTTCGCCACCAACCGCAAAGGTCTCTCCGCCGCCTTCGTCTTCTACGGCCCTCCGCCGCCCGACGAGAGACTCACCGCCATCACCGCTCCCGTCTACGGCTTCTACGCCGGCAGCGACGCGCGCATCTCGTCCACAGTTCCCGACACAACAACTGCAATGGCCGTCGCTGGCAAAAAGTATGACTCTGTCATCTACGATGGCGCTGGCCACGGCTTCATGCGCGCCGGCGAAGACCCCACCAACACCAACCCCGCCAACACCGCCGCCCGCGCGCAAGCTCTAACGCGTCTGCAAGCGTTGCTGAAAGGCATGTAGCGCTGGCGCTATCGGTTCAGCACCGTCTCTGGGTGCCCCAGGTCCCTAAATGCAAGGGTCCTGGGATAGCACGAAAATCGATCCGGCTCTTTCAGTGCTGCACAAAGATTGGTTGCCCCATCCTAAAGCTCAACGCGAAGCGGAGAGTTTTAGGGTGGGACAGCACGATCCCACATCAATCCGCCACCCCCCGCTAGCACCGCGCTCTTTCATCGCGCTAACATATTCGCTAACATATTCATTGACCGCGGGCTTCACGCTCACGTCTAAATCATGTCGCCCCGAAAAAAATCCGCCAAACTCCTCCACTGCCCAACCTGCGCAATGATCGTCCGCGTCGGCGACGAGGACTTCCCCTTCTGCAGCGACCGCTGCCGCAAAATCGATCTCGGCAAATGGGCCATGGGCGTCTACAAAATCAGCTCGCCCGTCCTCGACCCCGAAGTCCTCGAAGATCTCGGGGGCCTCGGCTCCGACCGCGGCGGAGACTCGAATGAGCACTGAGGTCGTTTCGCCGAAGACTGCGCCCGCTGCCGCACCGGCCAAGAGAACTTTTTGGGCCTGGGCCATCGCCACCTTCTTCGGCGTCGGCTTCCTCAAGCCCGGTCCCGGCACCTGGGGCTCCGTCGCCGCCGTCCTTCTCTGGGCCGCATTCGCCTGGCTCGCCCATCCCAGCCCGCGCGTTCTTTTCGTTGCCCTTCTCATCGGAATCTTCCTCACTCTCCTCTTCGGCGTTCCCGCTGCCTCCGTCGTCGAGCGCGAAAGCGGCGGCCACGATCCCCAATTCGTCGTCATCGACGAAGTCGCCGGCCAGTGGATCACCCTGCTCCTCTGCCCCGCCGACTGGCGTCATGGCCTCATCGCTCTCGTCCTCTTTCGCCTCTTCGACATCACCAAGCCATTTCCCGTGCGCCGCCTCGAGCGCCTTCCCGGCGGCTGGGGCATCGTCTTCGACGATGTGGCCGCCGGCCTGTATGCTTTTTGTATAGCGTCTCTTCTGCGCATCTGGTTTTGATATGGCTCGCACCTCCCCTCAACCCGCTCCATCCACCGGCCACCTGCCTCGCGTCGACGACGTTGTCCCTGCCGCGGCTCTACCCAACGGCGAAATCGAGTTGTCTGGAATCTATCTCGGCCCCAACGGCTTCGGCCTGCCTTCCGTCTCTGTCGACAATCAGCCTGCGCACGTCCTGATGAGCCGTCCCACGCGTCTGGTCTTTCGCGTCCCCGCAACGGCCTCCACCGGACTCATTGAAGTCCGCACCCCAGCCGGCGCCAGCAACTCGCCGCCGTGCATGTCGCTCGCCAGCTCAATGACGGCCTTCATCCCGTCACCAGCCCCGCCGTCAGCCGCTCCGGAATGGTTTACGCCACCATCTCCGGCCCGCGCGGCAAGCAGACTCCCGTCTCCGTCGTCCGCGTCAGCCCCGACGGCCGCGCCACTCCATTCGTCACCGGAATCCTCAACGCCACCGGCCTCGCCTTCAATCCCGACGGCGATCTCTTCGTCACCTCGCGCGCCGAAGGCAACGTCTATCGCGTCGATTCCGCCGGCGAATTCACCCAGTATGTCGAAGGCATGGGTGTCGCCACCGGCGCGGCATTCGACGCTGAAGGCAATCTCTTCGTCGGCGATCGCAGCGGCACCATCTTCAAAATCAATCCCGAGCGCCAGATCTTCGTTCACGCCACGCTCGAGCCCAGCGTCGCCGCCTATCACCTCGCCGTCAACGCCGCAGGCACGCTGCTTGTCACCGCGCCCTCGCTCTCGTCCAACGACGCCATCTGGGCCATCGAGCCCAACGGCGACACGCGCGCCTGGTTTCGCGGCCTCGGCCGTCCGCAGGGCCTGGCCATCTCCAGCGACGGCGATGTCTTCGTCGCCGCCTGCCTCCATGGCCGCCACGGACTGGTCCGCATCACGCCCAGCGGCCAGGCCTCGCTGGTCCTCGCCGCCACCAATCTCGTCGGCGTCGCCTTTTCTCCACTCGGCACCACCATCCTCGCCACCAACGACGCCGTTTATGATGTGGACTTGGGAGTCGAAGGCCTGAACCTGTTCTAACCCGCCGATCTCTGCCCCTGACTTCCTGACGCCTGCCACTGTATGAAATCCGAAATCATCGCCGTCGGCTCCGAGATGCTCACCCCGTTCCGCCAGGACACCAACTCTCTCTATCTCACTGGAAAGCTCAACGAGCTCGGCGTCACCGTCGCCTTCAAGACCATCGTCGGCGACCGCCGCAAGGATCTCGTCAGCGCCATCAGCACCGCGCTCGGCCGCATCGACATTCTCATCCTCATGGGCGGCCTCGGCCCCACCGAAGACGATCTCACCCGCGAAGCCGTCGCCGAAGCGCTCTCGCTCACGCTCCGCCGCGACGCCACGCAGGTCGCCGCACTGCACGCCCGCGCCGCCGCCTGGCGCATCACCATGCCGCCGAACAATCTCAAGCAGGCCGACGTTCTCGAAGGCGCAATGCTGCTGCCCAACCCCAACGGCAGCGCGCCCGGCCAGTGGCTCGACATCACCTTCTCCGGCTATCCGCAAGCTCATCATGCTCCTTCCCGGGCCCGCCGCACGAGTGCACTCCGCTCTTTGACGCGGAATGCCTGCCCCGCCTACGCGACGTCGTCCCCCCGCGCTCCATCGCCGTGCGCACGCTCAAGGCCGCCATGATTCCCGAGTCGCAGGCCGACAAGCTTCTCGCTCCCATCTACACCACCTACACCGACGTCGAAACCACCATCCTCGCCCACACCGGCGACCTGCAGATCACGCTCATCTGCTCCAAGCCGACCTTCCCCGCCGCTCAGCAGCGCGTCGACGAGCTCGCCGAAAAGATTGAAGAGGCGCTCGAAGATTGGCTCTACTCCTCGCAGGGCGACTCGCTCGAGCAGATCGTCCTCTACTATCTCGGCCTGCGCCAGGCCACGCTCGCCGTCGCCGAAAGCTGCACCGGCGGCCTCATCGCCCAGCGCATCACCTCTGTTCCCGGCGCCTCGCGCTCATTTCTCGGCGGAGTTGTCGTTTATTCCGACGAGTTCAAGACTTCCTTCGCCGACGTGCCCGCCAAACTCATCGCCAAGCACGGCGCAGTCTCCGCTGAAGTCGCCAAGGCGCTTCGCCGAAGGCATCCGCGCGCGCACCGGCGCAACTCTCGGCCTCGGCGTCACCGGCATCGCCGGCCCCACCGGCGCCACCGATTCCAAACCCGTCGGCCTCGTCTACGTCGCCGTCTCAGACGCACAGGGCACGAACGCCATCGACCGCACCTTCCGCGGCGATCGCGAACGCGTCCGCGAATGGGCCGCGCAGCTGGCCCTCGATCTCGTCCGCCGCCGCCTCATGTAAGCCCGCGAACTCGAGCAGCTTAGGGCCACCCCCTTCTTCCGCACATGACTTTAGTCATGCCGCCAACGCCCCCGATGCACAACCCCTCCCAACATTCCCCGCATCCACATCATCAGATTTTCAAAAGTGAGAGGCACATCTCCCCTTTTAGGGGATTACTGCACTCTCAACTCTTCCCGGAGGTGGGCTCATGAATTCAAGATGGATATTATTTATAGCTCCTGTAATCGCTCTTGGAATGGCCGTGCCAGCCTTGGCACACGCGAAAGATCCCGTTCCCTACCAATCAGGAAAACTGCTGCAGATGAACTCCGTTCACTGCGGCACCGCGCAAAAGAGCGACGCATCTGCGTTCGGCGAGATCATCGGCACCGACAACCGGAACACCAAAACTCAGGACGTGCTCTGCCAGGAATACGTTCTGCAAACGGATTCCGTGGACTACCACATCCGTCCGCGCGATGAAAAACATCCTGACATCCTGCCGATTGGCTCGCTGGCGCAATTCCGCATCGAGAAAGACAAGCTGATCCTTCGCGCCGAAGGCATGGACAAGGAGCGCCAATATTTTGTTGTCTCTATCACGCCGCGTTCCGACAACGCTTCGTCTGCCTCAGCCATGGCGAATAGGCCGTAAGAGCGTTCCGCCAAACTGTTTCTCCGAGAGCCCGGATCGTGAAGCACCTTAACTGCTCCGCCATCCGGGCACAATTTTCCCGGCACGCAACGCCCACGCGCACCCGTTGCCCTCAACTACAGGGAGCCCTGGATTTATTTCTTGGCCCCAATCGGCTTGTAGCCCGCCGTTGCCGCCTTCTTGATCGCAGCCAATGAATCCTCGACGCTGATCAGCGGAGTGGTCTTCATCGATTTCAATGAGCCGCCGGCCGCTGCCGCGATCGCCAGAGATGCCATGCTGATGTTGTCCGGCATCTCTATCGCCATCACCACATCGTATTCTCCAAACGACAGCCACGATGCGGTCAACTTGCCTCCGAGTTTCTTCGCCGTCTTCTTCAAAATTTCTGTGCGGTTTTCCGGGTTCTTGACGAGTGACGCGAGCGCTTCACTCGTATACGAGGCCTGAACGAGATAACTTGCCATGGGAATCACCTTTCAAAAGAGACTTTACTTCTTGGGAGTTGGAAAACTCACGAAGTATACATCCACAATCCGAAGCTTCGAGCAGATTCTCATCGCACTCGAACTCGCCTAGCTCCGCCAACTCCTCTAATCCCGCTGCGTCTCCCTTTGCTACACTTCTCCTGATACTTTGCTTCGATCGACTATGGCTTTAATCCCCCACCACCACGAGACCCTTCATGCCGGTCGTTGAGCTCGCTGGAGTCACCAAGGCCTACGAGAGCAAAGTCGCAGTCCGCGATCTCTCCCTCTCTATCGATGCTGGCCAGATGTTCGGTCTCCTCGGCCCCAACGGCGCCGGCAAAACCAGCTCCATCCGCATGATGATGGGCATCACTATGCCCGACTCCGGCCGCATCAGCCTCTTTGAGAAGCCGTTCGACCGCCGCAACCTCGACCGCGTCGGCTACCTGCCCGAAGAGCGCGGCCTCTACAAGAAGATGGTTGTCCTCGATCAGCTCGTCTTCTTCGGCCGTCTCCACGGCCTCACCGCTGAAGCCGCCCGCAAGCGCGCCGTCGACTGGGCCGCTCGCATGGAAATCTCCGATTCCCTCGACAAGAAAACCCAGGAGCTTTCCAAGGGCATGCAGCAGAAAATCCAATTCATCGCCACGCTGCTCCACGACCCCGGTCTCGTCGTCATGGACGAGCCTTTCAGCGGCCTCGATCCCGTCAACGCCACGCTCCTCCAGGACGCTCTGCTCGAGCTAAAGTCGCAGGGCAAAGCCATCCTCTTCTCCACTCACCGCATGGACCAGGTCGAAAAGCTCTGCGACTCAATATGCCTCATCAACAACGGCGTAGCCGTCCTCAGCGGCAACCTGCGCGAGATCAAGAGCCGCTACGAGCGCAATCGCGTCATCGTCGAATTCGAAGGCAGCGCCGACTTCCTAAAGTCCGACGAAATCGCCGCGGCCAACAACTACTCCGGCCACGCTGAAATCACGCTCAAGCCCGGCGGCGACGCGCAAAAGCTTCTTCACCTCGCGGCATCCATGGCCGCCATTTACCGTTTTGAACTGGTCGAGCCTTCACTCGAGGAAATTTTCATTCAGACCGTGGGAGGGAAGGCCAATGCGTAACATGCTTCTCGTCGCTCGCCGCGAGTACCTCGAGCAGATTCGCGGCCGCGCCTTCCGCATTTCCACGCTACTCGTTCCGGTGCTCATCGTCTTCCTGCTCGGCGTCAGCGGCTTCACCGGGCGCAAGCTCGCCACAAGCCGCCACATCGCCATCGCCGCCGACAATGCCAATCTCGCCGCCGATATCCGCGCCGATCTCCTCTCCGATAAAAGCGCCCACTACACCGTCGAGACCGTCGCTCCGTTCACATCTCAGGACCTCGCCGACCTTCAGGCGCGTCTCCAGAACAAATCCATCGACGGGCTGCTCATCATCGATAACTCCGCCTCCGCCACGCCGGAGGTCACCTTCGAATCGCAATCCTCCGCCGACCTCATCGATACTTCGCGCCTCAACGACGCCATCAACGCCGGCTTTCTCAATCTTCGCCTCGCCCAGCAGGGACTATCCCAGTTCAAAGTCCACGCCCTCGTGCAATCCGTTCCCATTGAAACCCTCCAGGTTTCCTCGAGCGGCAAAACCGGCAAGAGCCAGGGCATGGGGCCCTTTTACGCGTCCATGGTGATGACCTTCCTGATGACCATGCCAATTCTTCTCTACGGCATGGACATGGCCCGCTCCGTCATTGAAGAAAAAAGCTCGCGCATCTTCGAGGTCATGCTCGCCGTCGCCCGCCCTGACGATCTGCTCACCGGAAAGCTCCTCGGCGTCGGCGCCGTCGGCCTCACGCAAATCGCCATCTGGATCGCCGCCGCTATTCTTCTCTCCGGCTCGGCCTTGGCCGCACCCATACTCAGCGGCGACATCAAAATCCACTTCAGCATTCTTGAGGCCGTCCTCTTTCCCGTCTACTTCATCCTCGGCTTCTTCCTTTACAGCGCCTTCTTCTCCGGCCTCGCCGCCACCTGCGAAACCGCGCAGGATCTCCAGATGTACATCACTCTCGCAGTCATTCCCACCTGGACCAGCTTTGCCATCCTGCCCTTCCTGCTCAACAATCCCAACTCGCCCTGGGTCGTCGCCGCCTCGCTCTTTCCACCCACCGCGCCTCTCGTCATGGTCCCGCGCATCGGCATGTTGTCCGCGCCCTATCCCTGGGGCCAGATCGCCATCTCCCTCGCTCTCATGATTTTCACCATCTGGGTCGTCATCTGGTTCGCTTCTCGCCTCTATCGCGTCGGCATCCTCATGTACGGCAAACGCGCCACCCTGCCCGAACTCCTCCGCTGGCTCCGCTATTCCTGAGCATCTCCTGTTCTCTTTACAACTCATTCCTCACGGATCCCATCTACTCTCAAGAGAAACGCGCAACAGATGCGAAGCGTTGGATGTTCAGAATTGCTCATCCCGGCGTCGAGACGGCATGCTATCTTCTCTCATCGCCCATAAGGCAAACATCGAATGATGAAAAGTCCCCTGAAAAATTCGCCTCCAGAACATTTATCGAGAAATCTATTGGACCATCGCTTCCAACTCCGGTCCCGGCCCATGTTCCTGCCCGCGTTCTTGTCTGTCCTGCTCGTCTTCGCCATCCAACCACGTCTTCATGCCGACCCCACGGCCGTTCGCAAGTTCCAGGGCACCTATCACGGCTTCCTCGAATTGCGTTCGCCAGACGGCCAGGTCGTTGCTTACGGAGACAGTACTCAGGTCGTCCACGGCGCTGAGATCACTGCAGAAACACTTTTCACCTTCAAAGATGGCTCCATCGACGATGAAACCACGGTCTACACGCAGCACCACACCTTCCAGCTCATCTCCGATCACCACGTTCAGAAGGGACCTTTCTTTCCTCATCCCACTGAGGTCTTCATCGACGCTCGCACCGGCCAGGTCTCGACCCGAACCACAGATAAGAATGGCAAAGAAGTGTTCAGGACTGACCATCTGCAACTGCCGGCCGATCTCGCCAACGGCATGGTTCCTCTCGTCATAGAAAATTTGGCGCCCGGTGCTGCTCAAAAAACAGTCTCTTTAGTCGTATCCACGCCCAAAGCAATGCTGGTTCAACTCGTCATCTCCAAGATCGGAGACGACAGCTACTCGCTGGTCGGCACAAATCGCAAGGCGACCCATTATGAACTCAAGATCGTGCTGGGCGGAATTGCCGGCGTCGTAGCGCCTCTCATCGGCAAGGCGCCGCCAAACATTGAAATCTGGGCCGTCACGGGGGCAGCTCCAACCTTCGTAAGGGAACAAGGCCCCATCTACGCCGAAGGCCCAGTGATGACCATCGAGCTGATCAGCCCCACCTGGCCCGATCCCGCCAAATCCGGCAATTGATGCACAGGCCCGCGCGAACCTGGCATCGAACACCCGCTGTGCGGTAGCCGCACCATTTGATCCCACATCTCACCGCCATCGCGGCGCCTTTTCACCGGTGCCGCGTCGCGTTTTACGTTATACAGTTGTAGCTAACCAGCGGCCCGCCCGCTGTGTCGCCGGGATTGCGCTCGGATTCGACTGGACGCCGCTCAATGTCACAGGGCTCAACGGGAACTGAACATGCCGGATAACAAAACAGTCATCGTCACCGGCTCCTCGCGCGGCATTGGAGCAGCAATAGCCCAGGCATTTCTTAGTCGTGGCTACAACGTCGTCGCAACCTCGCGCAACATCACCAGCTCCGGCCAGGCGCCCTCACCCAACCTGGCCCTTGTCGACGGCGACATCAGCCAGGCCTCGACCGCTGCAAGAAGTCGCCGAAACCGCCATCAAGACCTTTGGCTCAATCGACCATCTCGTCAATAACGCGGGCATCTTCTACACACGGCCGTTCACCGATTACACCGCCGAAGATCTCCACGCCTTTCTCTCCTTAAATCTCGAAGGCTTCTTCTTCATCACTCAAGCCGCCGTCAAACAAATGCTCGCGCAAGGCACCGGCGGCAGCGTCACCACCATCACCGCGGCCCTCGCCGATAACCCCATGACCAGCGCCCACGCTTCCGTTCCGATGATGACCAAGGGCGGTCTCAACACCATCACCCGCAGTCTCGCCCTTGAATACGCCGGCAACAACATCCGCTTTAACGCAGTTGCGCCCGGCCAGGTCGACACTTCGCTCCACGACAAAACGCCAAAGGACGTCATGAAAACTCTTTCGCCTATGGGCGCGATCGCCGACCCGACGGACATCGCCGAAGCCGTCGTCTTTCTCGCACAATCTCGTTACGTAACCGGTGAGGTGCTGCACGTGGACGGCGGTGCGCACATCGGCCGATGGTAGCCCCGCTCAACCAAAAGGAGCCTCCCATGCAGCAACAGGTCTTCTATCGCACCGTCACCGTCGACGGCCTCTCCATCTTCTTCCGCGAAGCCGGGCCCAAAGACGCTCCCACCATCCTCCTCCTCCACGGCCTTCCCTCGTCCTCGCGCATGTTTCAGTCGCTGTTCGCCCGCCTCTCCGATCGCTATCATCTCGTCGCTCCCGATTACCCCGGCTTCGGACACAGCGATTGGCCCGACCCCGCGCAATTCGCCTACACATTCGACCACATCGCCTCCGTCATGGACGGCTTTACGCAGGCCATCGGCCTCTCGCGCTACACGCTCTACATGCAGGACTACGGCGGCCCCGTCGGCTTTCGCATGACCTTGGCGCACCCTGAACGCGTCGAGGCACTTATCGTCCAGGATGCCGTCGCCCATAATGAAGGCCTCGGCGTCAATTGGGTGACGCGTCGCGCATTCTGGGCCGACCGCGCAGCCAACGAAGAAAAGCTTCGCGCCAATTTGCTCGGGCTTCAAGCCACCAAAACGCGCCATGTCGGCGACGATCCCAACACCGAGCTCTACGACCCCGATCTCTGGTCCGACGAATTCGCTTTCCTCAGCACGCCCGCCCAGGCACAGATTCAGAGCGATCTCTTCTACGACTACCGCACCAACGTCGACGCCTATCCAAAGTGGCAGGCATGGATGCAAAAAACACAACCCAGGCTTCTCGTCATCTGGGGCAAGCACGATCTCTCATTCGATCCCGGCGAACCCGAGCGCTATCGCAAAGACGTGCCCAATGCCAAAGTCCACGTCCTTGATGCCGGCCACTTCGCGCTCGACACCAAGCCCGACGAAATCGCCGCATTCGTCAGCAACTTTATGTCATCACGAAAGTGAGCCGTGAATACGCTCGAGTTCGCTGCTCGAAGTTGTCGGGCGCGCCGCAAAGCGTAAGTTTCTGGCCGCCGCCGTAAAATCGACGGAGTGACCAACGTAGCCCCCGAACAGATTTCCATACGGCCGCAATTCTCACTGCGCCAGCGAATCGTACTGGCCGTGGTCCCGCGCCTCGTCTGGACTCTGCTCTCGGTCGTCGGTCGCACCTGGCGTTTTGAAACCATCGCCGAGCTGGGCGCAACGCCGCTTCCCTTTGGCGCCGGCGCAGGTGCCGAAATCTTCTGCTTCTGGCACCAGTGCGTTCTGCCCTGCACGTTTTATTTCCGCCGCACAGGCGCAACCATCATCGTCAGCCAGAGCTTCGACGGCGAATTGATCGCGCGCACCCTTGAGCTCTTCGGATACAAGACCGTGCGCGGTTCCAGTTCGCGCGGCGCCCATGAAGCGCTTGCTCGGCCTCAAGAAAGCAATCGAATCCGGCCATCCCGCCATCTTCACCGCCGACGGCCCGCGCGGCCCGATCTACCGAACCAAGTCTGGCCCTATCCGCCTCGCCGCCCTCACCGGCGCACGCATCGGCGCTTTTCATTTAGAGCCGCGCCGCGCCTGGACCTTGCGATCCTGGGACCGTTTCCTCGTTCCGATGCCGTTCACGCGCATCGCCGTCAGTTGGTCCCGCTGGACGCAGATTCCTCTGAACCTTGCCGAAGGCGAATTCGACGCCCAGCGCGAACAGCTCAACGCCGCCATCGAGCGCGCCCGCATCCATGCGCTGGAGCATTTTGGCAAAGCCGAACCGGCCGGAAAGTCCTCAGCCAATGTCTGAACCATCTCCTCCAAAACCTGCCAGCGCGGAGCGTCCAAAGGATCGAGGCGCGGAGCGCCCAGTGTCAAAGTGCGGAGCAACGCGTTGAAGAATTCGATTACGATCTGCCCGAAGACCTGATCGCGCAACAGCCTCCCGCCGAGCGTGGCACAAGCCGCATGTTGGTCATGGACCGCGCCACCGGCGCATTCCGCGACGATTTCTTCTCTGCATATTGGAGAGCATCTGCGCCCAGGCGACCTTCTCGTCCTCAACGACAGCCGCGTCATTCCCGCGCGCCTCTACGCGCACCGCACGCTGGTCCGGGAGCGTGAAAAACCAACCGGCCGCATCGAAGTCATGCTGACTGAACCCGTCGGCGCAAAATCGCTGGCGCGCTCTCGTTCGCCCCGGCCGCAAAGTCTCCGTCGGCGAGCGCCTGGTCTTCCCGGCGCCAGACGGCGCAATTGCGCTCGAAGCCGAAGTCATCGAGCGCGGCCAATTCGGCGAGCGTCTTCTCGAGTTCGCGCCACTCCCGGACTCGACAGATGACTTCTTCGCCGTGCTCGACCAAATCGGCCACATCCCGCTGCCGCCCTACATCCATCGCGACGACGCCGATACCGATCGCGAGCGCTATCAAACCGTCTTTGCCGATGAGCGCGGTTCCGTCGCCGCGCCCACAGCCGGACTGCACTTCACGCCGCAGATCCTCGACGCTCTCATCGGCAAAGGCATCGAAATAACCCACGTCACCCTCCACGTCGGCCTCGGCACATTCGCGCCGCTTCGTGTCGAGCGCGTCGACCAAGTGCGCCTGCACCGCGAGCGTTATTCCATTTCGGCCGAAGCTGCCGACGCAATCAACCGCGCCGTAGCGGAGCGTCGCCGCATCGTCGCCGTCGGCACCACGGTCGTCCGCACGCTCGAAGCCGCCGCGCTGGCCGCCGGCAACAACCCAATCCAACCCCATTCCGGCAGAAACCGATATCTTCATCTCGCCCGGATTCGACTTCCGCGTCGTCGGCGCCCTGCTCACCAACTTTCATTTGCCCCAGTCCAGCCTGCTCATGCTGGTCTCGGCCTTCGCCGGCCCCCACCGCACTGGGCTCGACCGCGTCCTCGCCGCCTATCGCCACGCTGTTCAATCCCGTTACCGCTTCTTCAGCTACGGCGACTGCATGTTCATTCAATAAAGTTGTCATCCTGAGCGGCCGCAGCGCAGCGGACGGAATCGAGGGGCCTGCTTGGCGAGCTCGCGATTACAACAGATAGACTCCGCTGCTATCCTCACTATCGATGCCCGACCAATCCAGGCCGCCCGTCTTCCTGCTCGACGCGATGTCGTTCATCTTCCGCGCCTATCACGCCATGCAGCGCTCGCGGCCCATGTCCACGCGCTCCGGCCTTCCCACGGCGGCCACCTACGTCTTCGTCAACATGATCAAGAAGCTCCGCCAGGACTTCTCGCCCAAATACTTTGCCGCCGTCTTCGACGTCAGCGGCGAAGTCTTCCGCGACGAGCGTGCCCGCGCCATCGGAACGCTGCGCCGCTGGAACGCGAAGTCACAGAGCTTTGATGACGTGAGCTACGACGGCTACAAGGCCAAGCGCGAAGCCATGCCCGAGGATCTTCGCCGCCAGATTCCCTACATTCGCCGCGCCCTCGAGGCGCTGCGCATTCCCATTCTGCAGGCTGAAGGCTTTGAGGCCGACGACGTCATCGGCACCCTGGCACGCGAAGCCGCCGAGCAGCACCACGAAGTCTTCATCGTCTCCGGCGACAAGGACATGATGCAGCTCGTCACGCCGCAGGTGAAGATTCTCAATCCGCAAAAAGACAATCTGATCCTCGATCCCGCCAAGGTCACCGAGACGCTCGGCGTCCCTCCCGACAAGGTCATCGACGTCATGGCCCTGCGCGGCGATTCGGTCGATAACATTCCCGGCGCGCCCGGCATCGGCGACAAAGGCAGCGTCGAGCTGATCAAGGAATTCGGCACCGTCGAGGCCGTGCTCGATCGCGCTGCCGAGGTGAAGCGCAAGACGTATCGCGAATCGCTCGAGCAGAATCGCGAAACCGTTCTGCTCTCAAAAGAACTCGTCACCATCGACACGCACGTGCCGCTGCCGCTCGATCTCGCCGCAATGGAAACCCAGCCGCCCGACCTCGAGGCCTGCCGCACCTTGTTCACCGAGCTCGAGTTCACATCGATGCTCCGCGACCTTGCTCCTGCCGCCGGCGGACCTTCGTCGGAACTCATCGAAGAGCCCACCGACGACCAGATCGCCGCCTTCTACGCCGCCGCCCGCGAGCATGGATTCGCCTTTGCGCTCGATGCCGTCGAGCCCGTCGCGGACGAATCCGAAGAGGACCGCGCCGGCCAGCCTCTCTCTGCTCGACGTCGCCGAAGCCGCCGACAAAGAAGTCCCACTTCTATGTTGGAGTCTCCGCCGATCCCACCCTCGCGCTTCGCCTGCCGCTCACGCCTGAACTGCGCGCGCTCCTCGAAGACGCAACGGTGCCCAAGCGCGTTCACGATTGGAAGCTGGCGCTGCACGTTCTCGGCGACATGGGCGTCGAGTTGCGCGGCCCCGTTGACGACACGCAACTGCTCTCCTACGCCCTCAACCCCACGCACGCAACACAATCACTAGCCGATGTGGCCGCCCGCAACAACCAGCCGGCGCCCTCGTCGCTCCCCGCCGCGGCCGCCGCCATTCATGCGCTCGTTCCCGCCCTGCGCGAAGAAGTCGACAAAGCCGGCGTCGCGCGCGTCTACGCCGAAATCGACCTCCCGCTCGCGCCCGTGCTCTATCGCATGGAGAAAGCCGGAGTCCGCATCGACACAACTGCGTTGAGCAGCCTTTCGGAAAAGTTCAGCGGGGAATTGACACGCGTCGGCGAGCGCATCTTCGAGCTGGCCGGCGAGCGCTTCAACATCAACTCGCCCAAGCAGCTCGGCGTCGTTCTCTTCACAAAACTTGGCCCTGCCCGCTCCGCCCGCGCGCGGCAAAAACAAATCCGTCTCCACCGCGGTGGACGTGCTGGAATTCCTGTCCGAGCAGCACGAAGTTCCGCGCCTCGTCCTCGAATATCGCCATCTCTCGAAACTCAAATCGAATTATGTCGACGCGTTGCCGCTGCTCGCCGATGCCGATTCGCGCGTCCACACAACCTTTCAGGCTGCCGCCACGTCCACCGGCCGGCTCTCGTCGGTCAATCCCAACCTGCAGAACATTCCCACCCGCACGGAGCTGGGCCGCGAGATTCGCGCCGCATTCACCGCCGCACCCGGCACGCAACTGCTCTCTGCCGATTACTCGCAAATCGAGTTGCGGCTTCTCGCGCACTTCAGCGACGATCCGTTGCTCATTCGCGCCTATCGCAGAAAACATCGACATTCATACCCTCACGGCCAGCGAAGTCTTCGGTGTTTCCGTCGACAACATGGACAAGGAGACCCGCAATCGCGCCAAAGCCGTGAACTTCGGCATCGTCTACGGAATCTCGGCGTTCGGTCTTGCCGCGCAGCTCGGCATTCCGCAGGCCGAAGCCAAGGCCTACATCGAGCGATACTTTGCGCGCTACCAGGGCGTCAGAGCGTTTATCGAAAAAACCCTCGCCCAGACGCGCCAGGAGGGCTCCGTGCGCACCATGTTCGGACGCCTGCGTCCCATCCCCGACATTGAAAGCCGCAATCCGAATCAGCGCGGCTTTGCCGAGCGCACCGCCATCAACACTCCGCTCCAGGGAACCGGAGCCGATCTCATCAAATTGGCAATGATTTCGCTCGACCGCAAACTGGCGGAGCGAAAAATGAAAACGCGCATGATCCTGCAGGTCCACGACGAGCTTCTGTTCGAGGTGCCTCGCGACGAGACCGATGAAGCATCGGCGCTCGTGCGAACGGAGATGGAGGGAGTCGTCAAATTGAAAGTCCCGCTCATCGCCGACGTGTCGTTTGGGCCAAACTGGAGAGATTTGAAGTAAGAACCTCCGCAGTCTAAACTGGGTCCGCTCGGAAAACGTTTACTGCAACTGGAGGAATCACGATGAAAAAAGTCAGTCGCAGAGAATTCGCGAAGAATGCTGCGCTAGCTCCGCTGGGATTTGCTGCTGCGTCGTCTCTTCTCGGCAAAGCGGAAGCCGCGCCGCACGCGCAGGCAACGCCGGCGCCTCCGAAAGCAACTCCGCCTCCTGAAGTCGCTGCGGACCACATCTTTTCTGTCGCCGAAGTCGAGCCTTTTGCCGCGCCGCTTCAATTCGTTCGCAATGAAATGCAGCCGAAACTCGAACCCTTCTCTCTAGGCGACGTGACACTCGAGGCCGGCCCGCTTGCAGCAGGCGCGCGACTGGAACCGCGGCTACATGATGCGCCTCCCAAATGACCGTCTGCTCCACAACTTTCGCGTGAACGCAGGCTTGCCTTCCAGCGCCACACCGC
Organism: uncultured Acidobacteriaceae bacterium; assembly: GCA_963725115.1. Taxonomy (GTDB): domain Bacteria; phylum Acidobacteriota; class Terriglobia; order Terriglobales; family Acidobacteriaceae; genus Telmatobacter. The sequence goes on from CAVRXG010000001.1 coordinate 392,261, forward strand.
TTGGCGGCTGGGAATCTCCCACCTGCGAGGTGCGCGGACATTTCGTCGGCCATTATCTTTCGGCATCTGCTCTGCTCTACGCCGCCACCGGCGACGCCGTCGTCAAAGCCAAGGCCGACGAACTCGTCGCGGGCATTGCCGCCTGTCAGGCCGCTCTCAACCAGAACGGCTACATCAGCGCGTTTCCCTCAGAGTTCTTCGACCGCCTCGACCGGCGCGAAAACGTCTGGGCGCCCTTCTACACGATTCACAAAATCATGGCCGGTCTTCTGGACATGAAAACGCAGGCCGCGAACGATCAGGCCCTCGATGTCGTCGTCAAGATGGCCGGCTGGGTCGATCCCTGGACCGCTGCCAAGTCCGAAGAGCACATGCAGGACATCCTGAACACCGAATACGGCGGCATGAACGACATTCTCTACAATCTCGCCGCCGTAACCGGCGACGATCGCTGGGCCCGCACCGGCGACCGCTTCACCAAGAAGATATTCTTCACACCGCTCGCCCTTCGCCACGACGCGCTCAAAGGCCAGCACATGAACACGCACGTTCCGCAGGTGATCGGCGCGGCGCGGCGTTACGAGCTGAGCTCCGACTATCGATTCTCTGACGTGAGCCGCTTCTTCTTCGAAACAGTGTCAGAATCCCGCACCTACGCCACCGGCGGTTCAAGCAACAATGAGCACTGGCTCACCGATCCAAATCATCTCGCGCTCGAAATGCAGGTCAGCCCTAATCATCAGGAGTGCTGCTGCTCCTACAACATGATGAAGCTGGCGCGGCATCTTTATGCCTGGAGCGGCGACAGCCGGCTCATCGACTACTACGAGCGCAACTTGCTCAATCACCGGCTCGGCGAGATCGAGCCAGTGACAGGCCATACATCCTACTTCCTCTCGCTCGCGCCGGGAGCCTGGAAGACTACCTGCACCGAGACTGACAGTTTCTGGTGCTGCACCGGCACCGGCATCGAAGAATTCTCCAAGCTGAACGACACGATCTACTTCCATGATGACGATTCGCTCTTCGTCAATCTCTACTTCGCTTCGACGGTGAATTGGAAAGAGCGCGGCATCGCCTTGACACAAAAAACGAATTTTCCGGAGAGCGACCGCACTGAGCTCGTCATCGAAAAATCGCCCGCCACCCCCTGGACGCTGCACATTCGCATTCCCGTCGTGGACCACCGCGGCAAATTCCATCACCGTCAACGGCGAGCGACTTGAAGTTTCGGGCACTCCCGGAAGCTATCTGTCGCTGACTCGCGCCTGGAAAGCCGGCGACCGCGTTGAGCTTGCGATGCCCATGCGCATCACCGCCGAACCGCTGGCGGACGACCGCACGCAGCAGGCTTTTCTTTATGGGCCGCTTGTGTTGGCTGGCCAGTTCCCAAAGACCGCACTCGATGAAGATCTCGAGCACAATCAGGGTCCGGAGATTCAGCAGGCGCCCTCCATTACAAATACCTGCTCTCAAATCGAACGGCGCCGATCCCCGACGCCTGGATCAAGCCGATTTCAGGCGAGACACTTGCATTCCGCACCACCGGGCAGGAGCGCGACGTGATCCTCAAGCCGCTGAACCAAAGTTGGCAACGGTTTGCTGTGTATTGGAAGGTATCGTAGATGGAGCCTTCCACCCGAAGTCCGCAACGAGCTGTCGCCTGACAGAACCGCATTATCCCGATTCCAATAAACTTTATCACGCAAAGCAACGCTCCGATTGCGAAGAAGATTTGGGCAATCAGTAGGTGATAAGGGAACCAATCAACGCTCATCACGCCCACTCCCACAGCAACGAATATCCCTGGGACAATAGCTCCCAAAGCATCCCATCGAAACAGCGCCTTCCACCCGAAAATGCTCCGCCAGACACCCATGCCACTAATCCTCCCACCGGGGCATGGCTTGCATCAAGTAGCTGATGAAAACGCACATAAGGCTCATATTGCATATTTATACTCCAAATTACCCTGCGTGAAGTACATAATCCTGCAGATTTTTCCCTTGCATACTTATGCACTTTTGTCGTATATTTATCCAAGCGCGGTTTCCGCTCTGCGGACCGCGCCTTTGCTTTGCACGCGAAAGAATCGGCCCTGGGAAAAATGAACGTTCAACGCCTCAACGTAATTCGCGAAGTGCTGGCCAGCTCGCCGGTAGCGAGCCAGGATGAGCTGCGCCGCAAGTTACGCCGTCGCGGCATTCATGTGACCCAGGCTACGCTCTCGCGCGACATTCACCAGTTGCGGCTGTCAAAGGGTCCCGGCGGCTACTCGCTGCCCAACGGACACAGCGCAAATGGAATTGCGGCCGCGGCGGAAGATGACCAGCCGCCAACTCTCAATGAAATGATCGACAGCCTCGGCCTGCGTGTGCGTCAGGCCATGAATCAGGTGGTTCTCAGGACGGTGATGGGTGGCGCGCAGCCTGTCGCAGCTGCCCTCGATCGCGAGGAGTGGCCTGAAGTTGTTGGCACCATTGCCGGTGACGATACTGTGCTGGTAATTTGCACGGATGCACGGCATGCGTCCGAGGTCGATGCACGGCTAAGGGCGATGGTGGAGGCATGAAAGAGACCGTGCAAACCGCGGTTGTGGGAGTCACCGGGTACGCCGGAGCCGAGTTGGCGAGGCTGTTGCTGCATCATCCCCGCTTGAAGGGAAGGCCGCCGGTCTTCGCCGGGCGCGTTGACGCCAAGGACATCGCGCATGGCGGCGTTCCGCTCACCGAAATCCACCCGCAACTTGGAGACAACGCCGGCGCCGCCAACCTGAAACTCGAACCGTTCTCGTGGGAACTGCTGGCTGACAGCTCGGCGTCGACGTGTTGTTTCTCGCTACGCCGCATGAGCAATCTCGCGAGTGGGTGCCGGAAGCGCTCAATCGCGGATTGCGCGTGATCGATCTGAGCGCCGCTTGGCGGTTGACCGAGCCGTCTAATCGCGCCATGTACTGCCTTTGTCGACGAAGGCTCCGACCTCGCCGCGGCCACGCAGGCGCAGGCCGTCTATGGAATGCCCGAGTTGCATCGCAAGCAGATCGCATCGGCGCAATTGGTCGCCAATCCGGGCTGTTATGCAACCTCGATCATTCTGGCGCTGAAGCCGCTTGTCGCAGCGGGCCTCGTCGATCTCGAACACGGAATTGTGGCCGACGCCAAGAGCGGCGTCAGTGGCGCCGGTAAGGTTCCAACGGCCAAAACGCACTTCATGTATGCGGCAGACAATCTTTCTGCGTACGGCGTGTTTGCGCATCGCCACACCGGCGAAATTCTGGAGGAGATCGGCATTTCGGGGTGCCAAATTGTCTTTACGCCGCACCTGTTGCCGATTCCGCGCGGAATTTTATCCACGATTTATGTGCACTTCACCAAGGCGCAGACGCACGAGAGTGTGGCGCAGGTGTATCGCGAGTTTTTTGCCGGCAGTCCAATGGTGCGGCTCTACGAAAAGGCGCTGCCGCAGATTCAGTATTCTGTCCGCACCAACTACGCAGACATCGGCTTCCAGCTTGATGCTGGCGGCAAGCGCGCAGTCATCGTCAGTTGCCTCGACAATCTCCTGAAAGGCGCTGCCGGCCAGGCTGTTCAGAATCTGAACGTCATGCAAGGCTGGCCTGAATCGGAGGGTCTCGCATGAAACTCGCCTCGGAGGGCCTGAAATGAAGTACGTCGTCAAACTCGGAGGCGCGGGCCTGGAAACTCCATCGCTGCTCGAAGGCTGCATGCGCGCCATCGTCGATCTCGTGCGCGACGGCAACCAGGTGGCAGTCGTTCACGGAGGCGGCGTGCAGCTGACCCGCACGCTCAAGGCGCTGGGCAAGGAAAGCGAGTTCATTGACGGCCTGCGCGTTACTGACGCGGAAACGCGCGACGCGGCGCTGATGGTCTTTGCCGGCCGCGTGAACAAAGGTCTCGTTGCTGCTCTCGGCGCGCTCGGCCAACCGGCGGTCGGCCTCTCCGGCGGCGACGGATTGCTCTTCCGCGCCCGCAAGAAACATACATCGCCCGATCTTGGCTTTGTGGGCGAGATCGCCGCGAGCGATCCGCGCTGGCTTGAGGCCATCTGGCAGTTGAATGGCGTCCCGGTGCTTTGCTCAATGGCCCTCGGCTTCGACGGCGAGTACTACAACATCAACGCCGACGAAATGGCCGCGGCCTGCGCGGTTGCCTGCCACGCCGATGCGCTGGTCTTTCTCACCGACGTTCCCGGCGTAAAAGGAGCGAACGGCGAAGTGCTGCGCTGGCTTTCCATCGATCAAATTGCGGAGTTGGTCAAGAGTGCGGTCATCTTCGGCGGCATGTTGCCCAAGTTGAACGCATGTCGCGAGGCGCTTTTGAACGGCGTAAAGCGCGTGCGAATTTTGCCCGCCGAAGCTGCCGGTTCCCTTCCCGATCTGTGCAGTTCGCGTGTTGTTCACGGCACCGAAGTGATGGTTGCCTAAGGAGGTCATGCACAATGAAACTCGAAGAGATTCGCGCCGCGGAATCCCGCCTGCTCCTCTCCACCTACGAGCGGAGCCCGGTGCTTTTCGTAAGCGGTGAAGGGGTCTACATCCAGGACGAGAACGGTGCGAAGTACCTCGACTTGCTCAGCGGCATCGGCGTCAACGCGCTCGGATATAACCATCCGGCGATTGTGGATACGATTGCGCGCCAGAGCCGCGCGCTCATCCACTACGTCGAACCTCTACTATCACGAGGGTCAGGCGGAGTTGGCTTTGCGTCTCACTGAACGCACCGGCCTCGATCGCGCTTTTTTCGCCAACACCGGCACTGAAGCGCTGGGAGGGTGCGCTCAAGCTGGCGCGCGCCTATGCGGACTTGCGCCGCAGCGAAGGCGCGAACATTGGCACGAAGTTTCTTGCCCTGGAGCAGAGCTTCCACGGCCGCACCTTTGGCTCCATGTCGACGACCTATAAGGCAAAGTATCGCGAGCCGTTCGCGCCCGTCGTTCCCGGCGTTGAATTCGTGCGCTTCAACGACGTCGCCGACCTGCGCGCCAAGTTTTCCAACGACGTCTGCGCCATTCTCGTCGAGTCCATCCAGGGCGAGGGCGGCGTTCGTCCGCTTGACGCAGGAGTTCTTCGCAGAAGCCCGCGCATTGGCCAGCTCCACCGGCGCGCTTGCTGATCGTCGATGAGATTCAGTCCGGCATGGGACGCACCGGAAAGTGGTGCGCATATCAGCACTACGGCATTCAGCCCGACGTGACCACATTTGCCAAGCCACTCGCCGGCGGCCTTCCTCTTGGAGCAGTGCTGTGCACCGAAGAGGTTGCGCGCGTCATGCATGCCGGCATGCACGGCACCACCTTTGGCGGTGGACCGCTGGCTTGCGCCGTCGGCATCGCCGTCATTGACACCATCGAAAAAGACGGCCTCCTCGCTCACGCCACAGAAGTCGGCAATTACTTTCAAGGGCAACTGCATGATCTCGCCAAGCGCCACGACTCAATTGTCGATGTGCGCGGAAAAGGCCTGATGATCGCAGCCGAGCTCGACTCTGCGGAGCTTGCCAAGCTCACGGTAGCCGAAATGCTCAAGCGCCATATCCTCATCAACTGCACCAGCGACACAGTGCTGCGTTTTCTGCCGCCGTACATTCTGGAACGCTCTCACGTTGACACGGCGATTGCCGCGCTCGACGAAATCTTCACAGTAAATGCTGCGGCCGCCTCGGCGCGTCTGCCGGAGGTCATCATCATGGCTAGCAGAACGACCCTCGATCACAAAGATCTTGACCGCAAAGGTCTGGAGCGCAAGCAGGCCGCGGTTCCCGTGCAGAAGGATCCCGACGTTCTCGCCGCTGCCGCGCGCATGGCCGGCGAAGATCTCTGCTCAATCGCCGATCTCTCCAGCGCCGAGGTGCGTGCCATCATGAAGCTCGGGCACGACGTCAAGCGCAATCCGCGCGAGTACCGCAACGGCCTCGACGCGAAGCAGATGGTCCTCATGTTCGAAAAAGCGAGCCTGCGCACCCGTCTCGCATTTGAAGCCGGCATGAATACCATGGGCGGCAACGCGATCTTCGTCGACCAGACCAATTCGCCTCTTGGCGAGCGCGAAACGATAGCCGATGTCGCGCGCAATCTGGAACGCTGGGTGGACGTGATCGTGCTGCGCACCTACGCGCACGATACCATCACCGAGTTGGCGGCGAATTCGCGCGTGCCGGTCATCAACGCTCTCTCTGACATTGAGCACCCCTGCCAGGCGCTCGCCGATTTCATGACGCTGGAGGAGCACTTCGGCACCGCCGTTGGTCTCAACTTCGCGTACGTGGGCGACGGCAACAATGTATGCCACTCGCTCATGCTCACCGGGGCGCAGTTGGGAGCTAACGTCACAATTGCCACGCCGCGCCGCTACTCACCCAACCCCGAAATCGCGACTATCGCACGCGAGATGGCCGAAAAGAATCACTGCGAACTGCGTCTCATTCAGGATCCGCAGGCGGCCGTCGAAGGCGCAGACGCGGTCTACACCGATGTGTGCGTGAGCATGGGCTTCGAGCACGAGTCCACAAAGCGCGCCCCCATCTTCCGTCCGTATCAGGTGAACGAGGCGCTGATGCAGAAAGCCTCGCCGCACGCGGTCTTTATGCACTGCCTGCCCGCGCGCCGCGGGGAGGAAGTCACGGACGTCGTCATCGATAGCCCGCAGTCCATCGTCTTCGATCAGGCCGAAAATCGCCTGCATGTTCAAAAGGCATTGTTGCTGTTTTTACTGGGCGGGTTGGTGAATGTGGAGAAATTTCAGTAGCAAGTCCGTAGTTCCTGGTTTGCAGTTGCCGGGCGCCTTGCGCTTAGGCAGCAGAAACTAAGAACTACGAACTAAGAACTGTGAACTTTAAAGGAGACCATGTCCGTAATTCTCGAGTCCCTGCCCATCGGAGAAAAAGTTGGCATCGCCTTCTCCGGCGGCCTCGACACTTCCGCAGCCCTACACTGGATGAAGCAGAAGGGCGCGGTCCCTTACGCCTATACGGCTAACCTCGGCCAGCCCGACGAAACCGACTACGATTCCATTCCTCGCGCTGCTCTCGAATACGGCGCCGCGAAGGCACGCCTCATCGATTGCCGCGGCCCGCTCGTACGCGAAGGCATCGCCGCGCTTCAGGCCGGAGCCTTCCACATCACCACGGCAGGCGTCCCCTATTTCAACACCACGCCTATCGGCCGCGCGGTCACGGGCACCATGCTGGTGGCCGCCATGAAGGAAGACGACGTCAACATCTGGGGCGACGGTTCTACTTTCAAAGGCAATGACATCGAGCGCTTCTATCGTTACGGCCTGCTCGTCAATCCCAGTCTCCAGGTCTACAAGCCCTGGCTTGACGCCGCTTTCATTGACGAACTGGGCGGCCGCGCCGAGATGTCTGCCTTCATGCAGCGCAACGGCTTCGCTTACAAGATGTCAGCGGAAAAAGCCTACTCCACCGACTCCAACATTCTTGGCGCAACCCATGAAGCCAAAGACTTGGAACATCTGTCCACGTCCGTCAAAATCGTCGACCCCATCATGGGCACAGCGTTTTGGCGCGACGATGTCGAAATCCAGCGCGAACAGGTCGCCATTCGCTTTGAAGAGGGCTCGCCAGTTGCGCTCAACGGTAAGCAATTCGACTCGCCCGTCGATCTTCTCCTTGAAGCCAATCGCATCGGCGGTCGCCATGGCCTCGGCATGTCCGATCAAATTGAGAATCGCATCATTGAAGCGAAATCCCGCGGCATCTACGAGGCTCCCGGCCTCGCGCTGCTCTTCATCGCGTACGAACGCCTCATCACCGGCATCCACAATGAAGACACGATTGAGCAATATCGCGACAATGGCCGCAAGCTCGGCCGCCTGCTTTATCAAGGCCGCTGGTTCGACTCACAGGCAATGATGCTCCGCGAATCCGCTCAGCGCTGGGTCGCAAAACCCATCACTGGCGAGGTCACGCTCGAGTTGCGTCGCGGCAACGACTACTCAATTCTCAACACGGATTCGCCCAATCTCACATTTCATCCCGAGCGCCTCAGCATGGAGAAGACTGAATCCACATTTTCCCCTCGCGATCGCATCGGGCAACTCACGATGCGCAACCTCGACATTACCGACACCCGGGACAAGCTCCTCACCTACGCTAAAGCCGGACTCCTCACGCTCAGCCAAGGCAGCGAAATGCCACAATTGAATAGCGCCAACGAGAAGGAATTGTGAGGTATGCTTACGTGTCTACAGTGCGACCGCGATCAACAATTGGCGAAATCGTCTTCGCAACTGTCCTGTCTGCTGTAGCGGCGACGATGGCCGCCCTAGCGGGATTCGTCGGAGTGGTCTTTCTCTGCGCAAGGCTGTTTAGCGGGGAAGCGAGCGAGTCGGCCCTTGTTCTAGCTCCCGCCACGGCTTTCGTATTTGCCGTAGTCGCTTTCGTTATTTGCTATCGGAAGATCATTACGTATGGTGAGAGCTCCTAATGTCGAACGAACAACAATCCGGGAAGATGTGGTCAGGCCGCTTTCGCGAACCGCTTGACGCGGAATTTGAAGCGTGGCAGCGCTCCATCGTTTTTGACTGGCGCCTTCTGGATGAAGAGGTAGCCGCCAGCAAGGCGCACGCATCTGCCCTCTGCGCAGCCGGGATTTTATCCAAAGCTGAAACAGTGGAACTGCGCGCAGCGCTTGATACGATTGCCGCTGATTTTGGCTCAGACGCGGGCAAGGAACTGGTGCGGGATCACCCGACCGCTGAAGACATTCATCACTTCGTCGAGCTCAAGCTCGCGGAGCGCGTCGGGGATCTCGGCCTCAAGCTTCACACCGGCCGCAGCCGTAACGAACAGATCGCCACCGACCTTCGCCTATATGTTCGCGCTCAAATCGAGCTCGTGGTCGAAGGTCTCACAAACTGGGCGAGCGCGCTCGTCAAACAGGGACGCGCCGCTGGCGACGCAGTCATGCCCAGCTACACCCATTTGCAGCGGGCAGAGCCGGTGCTGGTTGCGCACTGGCTCCTTGCCTACGTGGAGATGGCGCTGCGCGATGCTGATCGACTTCTGGATTGTTCGGCGCGGCTGAACTTTTGCCCACTCGGATCAGGCGCGGTTGCAGGCGCCACCCTTCCGCTCGATCGCACGATTGCTGCGCGCGAGCTGGGATTCAGGGCTCCAACCGCTAATTCGATCGACGCCACAAGCGACCGTGACTTCATCCTCGAATATTTGAATGCGCTTACGCTCGTTGGTCTGCACCTCAGTCGATTTGCCGAGGAGATCACTCTGTTTGCCACCGCGGAATTCGGCTTCATCACGCTGCCCGAGGCTTTTTCCACGGGATCGAGCGCCATGCCGCAGAAGAAAAATCCAGACCTCACCGAGCTGATCCGCGCCAAAGTCGGCCGTATCAACGGTGCGGCGCAGGCCGTCGCGATGCAGCTCAAAGGGCTGCCTTTGGCCTACAATAAAGACATGCAGGAGACTCAGGAACCGGCCTTTTCCGCCGACTTCGTGCCGCAAATGTTGAATCTTGTTGCGCGTTTCACGGCCTCAATACAGTTCAATCGCGAGCGCATGAACGCAGCAGCGGGGTTAGGTTACTTGAATGCGATGGCCGCCGCGACCTACCTCGTTCACAAAGGCGTTCCCTTCCGTACAGCTCATGCAATGGTTGGCCGCGCCGTGCGCCTTGCCATTGAGAAGGGCGTCGAACTGAGTGGCCTGACCATCGACGAACTGCGCCAGTTTGGCGCGGAATTCGGCCCGGACTTCTTTGCGGCGATCACGCTCCGTGCCACGCTCGATTGCCACGACGTAATCGGAGGAACTGCGCCTGAGCGTGTGCACGCCGCACTTGATCGGGCATCCGAGTGGATCGCGGCTCTTGCAAAACACAATGTGGCGGAGGCAATTCATGCAGGTACGTAAAGCCCTTCTCCACGACGCCTCCAATATTTACGACCTCGTCAACTCGCTCTCCGGCGATGGAACGCTGCTCAAGCGCCCCTTCGCCGAAATTTGCGAAAATATCCGTGACTTCACCGTCGCCGAGTCCGATGGTGGTGTGTTTCTCGGATGTGGGGCGCTGCACCTTTACGGCCCCCATCTTTGCGAGGTGCGCTCAATCGTTGTTAAGCCCGAGGCCAAAGGCCAGGGAGCAGGCGGCGGCATTCTAAAAGCACTCATCGAAGAGGCCGAAACGCACGGCATCCAATCGGTCTGCCTGTTCACGCGCATCCCGGATTTCTTCTTCAAGTACGGCTTTCGCACTGTCGAAGACAAATCGGAGCTGCCGGACAAAATATTCAAGGATTGCCAGATGTGCCCACGCCTGCATCGCTGCGACGAAGTTGCCATGGTGCGCGGGCGCATTCCGCGCATGTCGATTCTTGGACCGCGCGATGAAGCTCAGGAACTGGTGCGGCTCTCCGGCTGAGAACAGCGGACATCTATCAAACTTGGCGCGGAGAATCGGCCACACTCGCCATCTCCACCCTTCTTCTCGCGCTGTTCGAGTTTGTCGACCGTCCCACTCAGCGCCACTCTCACTTCGACTCAGGACTGGTTGTCGGAGCCGCCATCGCAGGCGGCGCGTCAGCCGGCGCCAGTCTCGCCACCGCCGACACTGGCACTTCCAGCGCGCCCACCTTATCCGTGTTGCCGTCGCGCATCCCGATGCGCAAGTAGTACTCGCCCTTCACCGGCACGCTGATCTCCTGCCGGTAAACAAAATTGTGGTTCATCGCCTCGGCATATTTCTCCGGTGGAATGTTGAAAGTGAGTTCGTTGGTCTGCATATTTACAAGCACGCCATCGCCGTCGTACACAAACGTCAGAAACGCCAGCGTGCAGTGGCGCGATCCGTCAGCATCGGCAGCGCAATTCACGACCTTCGGATTCGCTATAAACGTCACCTTGTAACGCCGGTACGGTCCTGAGAGTTTCTTGCCTGCCTGATTCCCTGGCGTCGTCGATGCCTCGGTTGCGCCCGTGCTCGGGCGCACACTGGCCACGAAAATCAGATCCGTCGGATCCGGAGCGCCGTGCACCATAGACGCGCGGATCGCGCTGTACTGGGTGGCATTCGATATCGGATTTTCCTCTCCGCTGCGGTGCGCGGGCTTGTTGGGATCGTCGGCGAAATACCCTCGCCGGAACGCGAGCGATACTCCGGGCCGATCTACTTTGATCAGGATCTTGCGGAAGTTGCCGTTCCAGTCCTGGTCGGTCGGCGTGTAAGCAATCGTGTAATAGTTTGAGCCCGCTTCAATCGCCTTGCCAACCGCTTCCTTGAGCCCGTTTGTATTGGTGAACGATTTCCCGCCCGTCGCCTCGGCCATGCTCTGCATCGTGCTCTGCTCGCCTGCGGTGTTCTGGAACCACTTCGCGTTGGCATTGGCGAACCCATTCGGCTTGCTGTTCATCGTTGAGCCGCTCTGGCTCGCATCCAGCATGGGCGCTACCATTAGCCCGCGCGCGTCGATCGGATACACCGATACCTGGCTGCGCGAAAGCAGGTCGACAGTCTCCCGGAACTCGTCCTCGGCTGAGGCGACCACCGCAAACGGATTCTGCAAGTCGGCGTCGGGCATAATACTGATGGGAAATGAGCCGGAAAACCAAATCAGATTCTTGCGCCCGGGCAGATTGCTCATATATCGCGCCAGCTGATTCAGCGCGTCCAGAGTGTACCTCTGGCGTAACTGAATCTGAAATGATTGCTGCTCGGCTTCAAATTGCTGCAGGTTAGCCAGGATCGTAGTTGCGTCAGGATCGTTGCCAAGTGCATCCGTCACCGTGTCCGTCATTTGGTCATCCGCTCCCGGCTGGTCGCCTTCCACTGCATTGTTCATCAGCGGCGAAGCTCCCTGGCTTCCCTTCTTTCCGGCGACCAGCGCACGCAACAGCTCAGGGTCGGATGTGAATCCCTGCAGCAGCTTCAGCTCCGTGGTAAGCGAGAAGATCGCAATGCGCGTGTCCGGATGTGCTTCCCTCAGGAACTGCAACACCTGGTCCCGCACCACGGATTGCGCGTTGAGAGGCGTATTCAGTTTGTCGAATAAAAGGATATTCAGCGCACTGTGCGGGGGCACGGAGGAATAATTGGTAAATGTGCCGGGATCAAATTTTGGCGCCGGCGGTAACGGCGCCTGCTGTCCCTCCGCATGTTCTTCAAATACCTTGAGCGTCTGTGGCTTGCCGTCCTCAAGAATCGTGAAATCCGCCGGATTCAAATGAGAAATCGGTTTATTCTTATCGTCACTCACCACGACATCCACCACTACCAGGTCCGCCTTGGCATAAAGTTTTGCCGTCGGCTGAGCCGTTGATGGCGCCGCTTGCCCCGCGCAATACGGCACGGCGAAAACCAGGGCAATCACAAATCCTTTGATCGAATTACGCACCATGGCTAGGCCGCCTTCTCTCCGTCCTCCGAGCATACCGGTCCGTCTTTGCTTGGAATCAGGTGAGACCAATGAAGATCGCCGGATCGCGCATCCAGAATGTAACTTCCGCCCTAATTTTCGGCTGCGAATCAATATATCCCCGTTTACTTCCGCTCGCAATCGCCGCGAAACTTTTCGGCGACTTCGCGCCAGTGCCCCGGCCTCTTCCGCGAAAACAACCTTTTGCGCCACTTGAGCGAATTAACGCTTCAGGCTCTTCTTTCCCGCGACACCGCCGCCGCTCCGTTCCCTAACGAACGCAGCAGCGCTGCTGAGGGCGACGCCCCAAAAGAGCAGCACCTTGGAAGTCGCAATTGTCATCAGAACGACGGACGCGACGCTGCCGCAGTATCCAAGCTCGGCACTCGTTCTCCAGTTCAGAGCGGAATAGACGGGAATGTATGCGAAGAGAAGGAAGGCCTGAAGCAACAGTAGCCTGCGCGCGACAAGCGCGAGCAAATAAAGCGGAAGACTAAGCAGAGGCAGTGCGCAGTAGGCGACGGACAGCAATGTGTTCTGACGAAGATCGAGGCCTCGCACTGCAGCCAGGCCATAAAGGGTGAGCAGGCAACTGAAAGTTCCGGCAGGAATCGTGAACTCTTTTGGGCTGTTTCCTCGCGTTGTCACGTTTCTTTCCCGCACCATCTGCCGATTCGCCTCGCTCAGGCAACAGCATAGCGCAGAAGGTTATGTGCCTTCCTGGCTTCCCGCGCATCCAAGTGATTGATTCCGGCCATACGCGCAGCTTCAAAGGCAGAATGAAAAGTGCATAGCAGGGGCGACAATCGAAGCATGACTGCCGTGCGATCGACACGAACACGCGCGATCGTGACGCGCGCCACTGTGGTAGTTTCCATCATCCTCCTGCTCCGCGTCATGGCTCCCGCGCAGGAACCGAATCCTGCTCAGGTGATTCAGCAGGTGGATGCCTCGGTTACCGCTCGCGTGGACAACGTCCTCGGCTTCACGGATACCGAGCACTACTCCGTCTACCGCGGCAACGATCAATCGCATCCTGTCGCGGAGATGACGGTCAGAGACACCTACAAAAAAGGCGTCGGCAAATCCTACACCGTTCTCTCTGAAAGCGGCTCGTCGCTTGTCTTGCGCGTCGGATTAAAGCCGCTCTTGCAAAACGAAACCAACATTAACATGCCGGGCAATGTTGAGAAGTCGTGGTTCAACTCGGCAAATTTCGAAATGAAGCTGAACTCCACCGCGGTTCAAAAGTTGAATGGGCGCGAGTGCTCGGCTTTGAAGATCACACCCAAGCAAAAAGCGCCGAACATGATTGATGGAACCCTGTGGGTCGACGTGCGCGACGGATCAGTCGTTCAGATAGAAGGCGTCGCATCCAGGAGCCCCACGATATTTGCGGGCACCACACACATGATGCGGCAATACTCAAATATCAATGGCTATTCGATGGCCACGCACGCACGCGCTGAGTCGGACAGCATTTTCTTCGGCCGAACTGTCGTAACCATCGATTACAGCGACTACAAACTCGTGACGAAGACCGGCAGATAGCGCTTCCCTTCGTTCCCTGCTCTTCAGATCCCCGCATACCAGGAGTAGCCGTACTCCGGATCGACTGAGCCAAGTCCCTTGCCGAACTTCTTGATGTCGTCGGTCGCCGTGATGTGCGTGACAAACTTCAGGCTCTTGTAGCCGAGCTGCCGCGGCAAGCGAATCCGCAGCGGGCCGCCAAACGGCACAGGCAAATCGCCATCGTTCATTCCCATCGTCAGCAGAGTGTGCGGATCCATCGCATCGCCCATGTCGATGCTTCCCCACAAGTTCTTCTCGAAGGCGTGGTAAACAATGTAGCGCGTCTGCGGCAACACGCCCGCTTCGCGCAGCACATTTAAAAGCGGCGTCCCGATCCACTCCGCAATGTACGACCAACCTTCTTCACACGCCACCTCGGTAATCTGGCTGCGCACCGGCAGCGTCTTTAGATCCGCGAGCGAAAGCACAAGCGGATGCGCCACCGTTCCGTCCACCACCAGCCGCCAGTCTCTGAATCCGCCGGCTTCCAGCCGCTTGAACTCATCGGTCGGCGGCGAGATTGCGTTGGCGAACGGATTCTTAGAGATCATGCTCCGCGGAAACTCGCGCGCCGGCATTCGCGTCGTCAGAATGCGCTGACATGCGTAGGTCAGCGTCTCGCCTGGCCCATAGACTCCTGCGCCATCCGGCGGAATCAAGCCATAGCGCTTCGCCATCCGGTCCGCCGCTGCCAAGCCTCCAACGCCCGCAGCAGCGGCAACGCCTCCATAGATCAGCTTGCGTCGCGTGATCGGCTTCATTGCCCCTCCCCGGAACTTCGCAGGGTCCCTGTGATCATACTGCGCACGCGCCGCCAGAATCCCGACATGGCCACCATCGTTACATGCACAATCAGAAAGAACAGCAGCATCCACGAAACGAAAAAATGAATCGTGCGCGCCGATTGGCGTCCGCCTAGCAACTCCACGGTCCATGGAAACGCCGCCGTGAACGCGGGCGACATCGCCAGGCCGGTCCAGATGATCAGCGGAAACAGCACAAAGATCACCACAACGTATGCCGTCCGCTGCAGCACATTATATGAAGTCTCTTCCGCGCTTCCCGGCGGCTTGCGTCGCAGGTACTGCGCGATTCGTTCCCTATGCGCGCGCCAGTTCCAGTCGCGCCGCTTAGGAATCAGATTCTTCTTGAAATGCCCGCTGACCACTCCGTAGATTCCGTATACCAGCCCCGTAAGCACTGCCACCCATGCGGCTTCGAAATGTAGATACCGGCTCCATCCATTCTCATCGGGCATCACGTAGTTGTATTTCGTCGGCACCGTATCGCGCGACGATGGAATAGGAATCACGAAGAGTGGCTTGGTGTTCACGTTTCCCACTTCGCCCCAGTAAAATCTCGGATGCGAAATGACGATCGCGCCGCCCGTAATCAGCAATGCGACAAACGCGATGAAAGTAAGCCAATGTGTCGCGCGCACCACTCCCGAGTGACGGCGAGTCTTCGTCTTTTCAAGTTGTGAAACCGCGGGCACGCCGCCAGATTAGCACGCTTCACACAAAGATGGCCTATTTGATCTCCCCGGCTCCTCTCTGCAGAATTCAACCCAAAAACCTGGCCAGCCGTGTCATCCTGTGGAGCAGCATATGCGATCGAAAATACGCTACGATTCGAAATCCCAGCCCATCTGGCGGACGACCCCGCCACGGCTGATCGCCATTTTTTTGCTGGCTGTCTTCTTCCTCTTCGCCAGTTTCGGATTCGTGTCCGACGCCTCAGGCATGGGTCGCCAATCCGTCTTGCATTTTGTTCTCTCCGTAGTGCTCACCGGGCTCTTTGCCATGTCCTTTCTTGTGGCGGGTCTTTACTTTCGCCGCCGCTGGTGGATCGGCGTTCTCCCGCTCCTTGTTGTCCAGAATGTCTGCATGAATCTTCTCGGCCGTTGGCTGCCGGACGCGCCCCTGCTTACTCAACTCGATTCCGTTCAGCTCAGCAGCTTCCATCACCGGCTCGTTTTTGACGGAGTGGCCATCACCATTTCGGTCGTTCTGGGCTACATGGGCTTCATCATTGTCTCGGTTGCGGACGCCCGCCGCCGCGTCCGGCTCGAAACTGAAAAGGCGGCGATTGAAACTGAACTGGCAGCCGCCCGCGAAATCCAGCGCATCATGGTTCCGCAAGAGCTGCCGCCGGCTCCCGGATATGCAATCGAAAGCATCTACCGCCCTGCCGCGCAAGTCGGCGGAGATTTTTTCCAGGTCATCCCGCTCGGCGACAGCCAAACCCTCGTCGTCATCGGAGACGTCAGCGGCAAGGGACTGAGCGCCGCCATGATCGTGTCAATGCTCATTGGAATGTTGCGCACCATCAGCGCCATCAGCCGCGATCCCAGCCGGATTCTTGCTGAACTTAACAGCATGCTCCTGGAGCACAAGCATTCTGGATTCGTTACTTGCCTGGCTGCGCGTCTCGATCCTTCAGGCCGCGTCACAGTCGCCAACGCCGGCCACCTGGCGCCCTGGCTCAACGGCGATGAGATCGCGTTCACCGGGTCCTTGCCACTCAGCATCGTTGCGTCTGCCACGCCGGAGCAAGTTGTCCTCGCGATGCGCCCCGGCGATCGCCTCACTCTTCTCACCGATGGCGTGGTTGAAGCGCGCGACGCGCATGGAGTTCTATTCGGCTTCGATCGCACTCAGTCTTCGTTGCGCCAGCAGGGTTCCCCACTCGCACTCGCTGAGGCCGCGATTCAGCACGGCCAGGACGACGACTTGACGGTGATCTCAATCCTCCGCACCGACTAACGGAATCGCCTGACGGAATCGCCGTTTCGGCCATCTGCGCTGCATTTCACTTCCGCTCGCCGAAGTCTTCGCTCGTCAAAATCCCGGCTCGTCGGAATCCCCGCTGGTCAGAAACCCCGCCCGTCGGAAATCTCGATCACCGCGCCAGCCGCTTCACCAGCGCCTCCCATTCACCTTCGAAAGTCGTCCGGCGAAATTCGCTTCCAGCTTTGCTGTACCAGTAGTCAGCATTTGAGGCCGCACCTTCTTTGCGGTGCAGATATGCGTGAACCGCCATCGCTTCCGGCGTTTCCAGATCGTCAACCATTCCATGCGCGCGCGCCCAATCGCCTTTCGCATCCCACCACAGCGCCGCCAGCGGAGCCGGCAAACTGGCCGGGGGTTCGAGCAATTTCAACGATGCGCGAAAATCGTCAATCGTCCTGAATTCATCACTCGTCATAGTTCGCTTTTACCACCCGTCCCACACCCTCGCAACCTGGAACCCGCGATCGCGCCGCCCTAATGGCCGGCCCCAATATCGTGTGATTCCGATCACTGTCAGGCCAAAATTCCACTTATTAGAATGAATTAACTTTCCAATGATTTGTGAAAAGGGTCCGCCAGGGGGCTTGAATGAGGGCTGTTCATGCCAGCCCATCTCCTCCTATTCCCGGTGGTCAGGTCAGAGGAATGTCCGAAGGCAATCTCCCCCAAAACCACAATTGCGGCCAGAGGCAATTTGGCCTTATACTGAATTGCGACCAATACGGTCGTATTTGCTGCTGCCCCTCCGTTTCGGGCGGCTGCACGGGGTTTAACAGGTGGGCATGCTGAGTGAATTGCCGGTTGGCGACAAGGGAGTCCTGGTGGCTCTCGACCTGCCCGAAAATGTCCAGAACCACCTGATGCATATGGGCTTTGTGCCCGGCGCCGAAGTGACTACCCTGCGCCGCGCGCCTGCCGGTGATCCCACCCTCTATGGCATCGACGGCATGGAGATCGCCCTCCGCCATGAGACCGCCTCGGCCATCCTGATTCGCCCTATTGAGATTCGGTCCGCGGCAGGCCAGCCCAATCAAATCCAGCCCAATATCGCCCAGCCCAATGAAGCCCGGCCCGCCAAAGTTGATCCAATCGAAGCATCCGCCCAATCCGGCAACGGCTCTTCTGTTGTTCTCAAGCGCGGCTCTGCTATTGCTCCCAAACTCGCCGAGGCCGCGCGATGAATGCCTGTTGCGACGTTCCGGTCTTTGAGCCGCCCGCGGCGCCCACTGGAAGCACGCTCCGCACCGTCGCTCTTATCGGTCCACCCAACTCCGGCAAATCGACTCTGTTCAACAAGCTCACCGGCCTGCGCCAAAAAGTCGCCAACTACCCCGGCGTCACCGTTGAGCAGCGCATGGGCGTCATGGCCGGCATTGGCCGCGGCGACCTCACGCTGATCGACCTGCCGGGAATCTATTCGCTCACACCATATTCAGAAGACGCGCGCGTAGCCGTGAATGTGCTCCGCGGCCGCATGCCCGGCACGCCCAAGCCCGACGCCGTCCTGCTCGTGCTTGACTCGCTGCACCTCACGCGCCAGCTCATGCTTGCCGCGCCGGTGCTTGACGTCGGTCTTCCTACCCTCGTTCTTCTCAATATGTCTGACCTCATGAAGTCGCGCGGAGGCCAGATCGACACGCTCAAGCTGGCGGGCGAACTCAGCGCTCCTGTCGCTCAGATCAGCGCCGTCCGCGGAACCGGCCTCGGTTCGGTGTCGCTGTTTCTCAACCAACAGAACGGTCACGGCGAAAAAAATAAGCCCCTCCTGCTGCCCGTATTAGGCAACGCGGCCAGCACGCATAGCTGGGCCGCGCAGGTCAGCCGCAACACCGGCTACAAGGCTCCGCTCTCGGCCGAGAACACGCGCAGAATCGACAACGTCCTTCTCCATCGCTTCTGGGGACCGCTGCTCTTCCTGCTCGTCGTCATCGGCGTCTTTGAAGTAGTCTTCGCGCTCGGCCAACCGCTCTCCGACGGCTTCGGCGAACTGCTCGCCCGCATCGGCGAAATCGCCCGTCCGCTCATTCCCATCGCCTGGCTGCAATCGCTCCTGCTTGACGGCGTCTGGAAAGGCGTCTGTTCCGTGCTCGTCTTCCTGCCGCAGATCCTGCTGCTGTTTCTCTTCATCGGCATTCTTGAGGACACAGGCTACCTCGCCCGCGCTGCACTCATCGCCGACCGCGTCATGCGCACCATCGGACTCAACGGCAAAGCATTCATCCCGCTGCTCTCGGCTTACGCCTGCGCCATTCCGGCCATCATGGCCACGCGCACCATTGAGAACAAGCGTGACCGCCTGGCCACAATTCTCGTCACGCCGTTCATGACCTGCTCGGCGCGCCTGCCCGTTTATCTGCTGCTCATCGCCGCCTTCATTCCCAACATCTACTTCCTCCACGGAGTCATCGGCCTGCGCACGATCACCATGCTCAGCCTCTACGTCGCCGGCTTCGTCGCCGCATTCGCCACCGCGCGGCTGCTCAAGAGCTCCATTCTCAGGTCGAGCGATACGCCGTTCATTCTGGAGCTGCCGCAATATCGCATGCCCACTCTCTACTCGCTCGGGCTTCGCTTGATGGATCGCGCGCGCATCTTCATGAAGACCGCCGGAACCATCATCGTCGCTTGTCACGCTGGCGCTCTGGGCTCTTGCGCATCTGCCTGTCATTCACACCGCAACCGGCGCGCTCTCGGCGCCGCAACTGGCCGACTCGCTCATCGGCCGCCTTGGCCACTTCATCGAGCCTGTGATCGCGCCGCTCGGCTTCAACTGGAAGATCGGCATTGGACTGCTCTCAAGCGTGCTGGCGCGCGAGGTCATGGTCAGCACCATGGGAACGCTCTACGGCGCAGACCCGAGCACGCAGGCGCTCAACCTGCAAACCGCTCTGCACCACGACATGACACTCGGCGGCGCGCTGGCGCTGATGATCTTCTTCGCCTTCGCCATGCAATGCACCTCGACCATCGCCGTCGTCCGCCGCGAAACCAATAGCTGGCTCTGGCCCGCAGTGCAGTTCTTCTACATGCTGGCAATGGCTTACGGCGCAGCGTTCGCAGTCAACCATATCGCGATGGCGATCTGGGGCTGAAAAGCGGTTCTCAGTTCGAGGTTCACAGCTTTCGGCCTTCGGCTCGGTCCTTCGCGGTGAAAAAGCGATGACATCGCGATAAAAGCGCGAACGAATTGCATCAATTCACGAGAACAGATCGCGCAACAAAAAGATCAAAAATGCAACTGTGAAACTGTGAAGACACTCTCCGCAGCGCGGTGATTCGGCGCGAGTTCTGGAGCGCTCACAGTTTCACAGTTTTTGTGTTTCTGTGAGCTTTCGTCGCGGTGCGCGTATGGGATTGATTCGGTTGAGGATTGAGGCGCTGTCAATTTTGCTGTTTCACAGTACGTTTTTTCAGACGAGGGGGGAGGGGGGTGTCCCGTCGGGGCCGGGATCGGAGGTCTGATCAGAGGTCCAGGGAACGGCGCGGGTGGGCTGATCCGCGGGCTTGCCTGGGAGCGGAAAGCGGCGGCGGGCGAGCGGCATTTGCGTAAGCGTTTCAAGAAGATAGGCGACGGTTTTGGAGAGAGATGTACGGCGCTCGGCGGCCCATACACGGGCCGCTCGGTGAGCCTCATTGGAGATGGAGACGGTGATGTTTTTCATGGTTTTTTGGCTCCTATATCTTCGAATTTCTGGATGCGTTTTGCCATCGTGAGGGTCGGAGTGGCGAGAGAAGGCGATGATTTCCGCGAATTCAGTTCGTTTCTTGAAGCAGTGAGCGCGACTTGCGCGGCATAGAGAAGTTTGCTGCTTTCGCTCTCGGAAATCGCGCCGAGTAGAATGCCCTGCGCGACGCAGGCGATGAAATCGAGGCAGCCGTCGCTGGTAGAGAGCGGGGGCATGGTTGCGCGATAGGTCTCGTTGGCTTTGGTAGCCGCTTTGTAGTCGGGTAGATCGTCGTTTATTGCGGCGCGAAAGGCCTTTTTCCAGGCTTTGCAACAGTGCGCGACGGCGGCGTTGGCAAAGGACGGAGTCGGTTTGGCAATCTCGTCAAATGTGATGCTGGTTGGAGAGTGCGCCATGATCATAAGAATGTTTCTCCCTTGAGGGCGAAGCGATCCGTTCGCGGCGTGGTCGATGCCGGCGCAGACGCGTGCCTGGATGTGGGGATTTACTTAATTGTGCGCCAGAAGGGGGAAATTATCGGCAAAGTTGGTGGGATTAGATTTGAGGAGTCAGAGATAAGAAAGTGAACGAGTTAGGGTGAGGCGGGCGGTGGGATTTGGGTGGTTGGGGGTTGACAGATGAAGCGGTGTGGGCCGGCGCGCCTTTTTCCCCCAGGCTTGCGCAGTTGGCCTTCGTCTTAAATTATGCCTTTAGCGATCAGATGAGCAATATAGGCTTCCTTAGAGAAGCTACAGCTGTACAGTCCTGTGAACTGCGTCGCATCAACGTGAAGCTGCTTGCAAATTTGTCGCTCAGGCACAAACTTGGCTTTTCCGTGGGACCTCTTTGTTCTGACTACGGTGACGCCATTGTGAACGAGCCAAGCATGATGATGCTTCGTGTCGCTCGTTTGCATGTCCAGCTTCCTTACGACCGTATCGAACTCGCGCGCATTCATCCCCGGCTCGCAATGTACTGATCAAGAATGCCTCTTACCCGCAGTAGGTCATTACCAAGCTGCACATCCTCCGTATGGAGGTGGTGATAAAGCTCGCGAATCGATTGCCCGAAATCATCGGCAGCCGCACTTGTGTTATCTCCGCAACCAAATTCATCCACTGCAGCCCATGTGAGAATTACATCGTCACCTTCAACCGAAACCTCAAGTGGAATCGGCTTGATGAGGCGCAGACCTGGGTCTTGTAGAGCGCCAAACGATAATTCTCGCTCGGGACGCGCTGACTCTTTTCCAAACAAATCGACGAGACTGAACTGCGGCTCGACTGTTGGGGCAGGTGGCAGCTTTACCGGAGAGACCAACGACCCAACACCTGCAGCAGTCACGTCGTGCCGATATGAGGGAGGGGGGATTATTGGGGTTGGTTCGACTGCGGTTGCCATGGCTGCCCTCCTTGGAGCTTTGCGTTTAGCGTGATCCGGTGCAGATAAGTACCATCCGCATAGAGCTGAAACTCGTACCTTCCCGGCTCAGCAAAGACGATGCCTAACATGTTCACGGCCAGCTCCGCGGATTCCGATCTGCTGGCGATGGTTGCCCTCATCTCTATGGAACTGAGAAGGGTTTCGTCCTTAAGGTTCACAAGGCGCAATAGGAATACATATGGCCCCTCCGCGTCGGCTATCTTTGCGTACACCGCAAGCCGCAATTGCACTGGAAACGTCGGGCCGTTGATATTGTCGAAGACGCCGATGAGGCTCTTCTTGTTCGTACCCTGTTCCGCGATCACCTGATCGCACACGAGCATGGCGAGAACATTTGGAATTAGCTCGTTCGGCATTTCGGACTTCCTTGGGGTCGTGCGGTTTCACAGTAGCAGCGGTGGCAGAAGGGGAGAGGGACCGAATTCTCGCACCCGACGTGCCTGCTGTCAAGCAGGTCAGCACGATCCTGCATCCATTAGACGCCCTACCGCCCATCCCCGTCTCAAATTGTGCTGCCCCGTTCCGGGTATCGCTTTGCCACTTTTTCGCCATCGACATCACTGTAGGCTCCACAACTGGTGGGTTAGCCAACGTATTTATTACGATTATTTTCTGCATTGGTCCCAACCAGGCCAAGCGAGGCCTGATCAGCAGCGAATGCTCCACGCCCGCCTGAAATTGCCCAGTTGAGACAAGTGTAACGATCTGGTGGAAATGATCGGCAAACTTGGGAGAGGAAAGAGAATCGGGGTAAGAGACGGGAAAAGAACAGGTTAGGGTAAGGCGGGCAGCTGCGTTTGGGGGTTTTTGGCTTGACAAGGAGAGCGGGCGGGCGGGAAACGGGCCGCGTTGAACGCGGCCCGCAAACCTCGGAATCACGCGGGCTGTGTTTGGGTCAGTGCGATGCCTGTCGCCGGCGGTGAATCACGCTTCGTTTAGAAACTTGCGACCGCCTGCGAGTATCCCGAATCCCACTCCCAGACACATTCCTGATGAGATTAGCTGAAGCCTATCGACCAAGCGCATCTCGCTGATGCGCGGATTGCTGAAGCTGTTCATGAGCGGAATCATTCCGAAGAGAATTAAGAACACCGAGACACCTAAGCGCCGTCTTTTCACGCAATCCTCCCAGGAAAAGTTATCCCAGAAGAATACACCTTGTGCTTTTTTGCCCGCTGCGCGGGCTACGTCGCGATGTTCTGCGGCTAGTCCCCAGGCTTGCGCCTTGGGCTACCATCTTTTGCCGGCTACGCGGACTGAAGCCGCGCCATTTCAAAGCGCGCCCGGGCGAGCCCACGACGCAAAAAACCAGGGAAGATGAGTCCTAAGCTCTCGGGGAGATGAATCCTGAGCTTGTAGCAGACGAAGAGAACCAGGATCGCGCCCAGAGTAGAGAAAATAAGTCCGGCGGGATGATATCGCTCGTTTCTCGAAGGAGAAAGCATGTGAGTGAGGCCGCCGCCGAGGATCGATCCGATGACGCCGAGCACGAGCGTCCAGAACATCGTCAAGTGCTCATGCATCACCGATTTTGCGATGAAGCCCGAAAGCAGCCCGATAATTACGTACCAAACTATGTGAAACATTCATTTCCTCCATGGTTTGTGTTTAGTTGGAACCCCAACATCGTTGCTGATTCCCCAGATGGCCGGCATTTCTTCCCGATTCGGATTTTGACGGGAGACGGTGGGTTGAAGCTGGTCAATTTTGTACAGGATGACAGCACGCACATCGGCGCGCGTCCATGTGGAGCGCGCGCCGATGTCAGGGAGAGGCAAGCTTTGGGGTCTGGAGTCAGCGAGTCTCGGAGTGTCTCGCTCAATCCAGTCCCGTCAGCAAGCCCAGCTTACTCCCGCAGCCGCGCCAGCAGTAAGTGCAGCCCTAGCGGTGTCCGCCGTGGCCGCCGCCGCCGCGATAGCCAGGGAGCGCGTGTTCGCCTCCGGCTGAATGGCTGGCTGTTCCAACGTGGCCGTGACCATCGCGCGCCTCGTTGCCGTGGAAGTGGTTGAACTGCTCATCGCCGCGCCCAGGCAACGGTCCGTGATAGCCGTGACGAGGATCGAAGCGGTTATCGACGTGGCCGTAGAAGTGCGCGGGGCCGTGGAACCAGGGGCCGGCTCCGATGAAAATCCCGTCGTCAAACCAGTCGGGCCCGTAGTAGCCGTAGGGCGCGCAGTCATACGGAGGATAGTCAAAGTACCCGTAAGGGCACACTGGGGCTACTCCGATGCCGACGCCCACGGAGATTTGCGCGGGCGCGGAAGGCACGCAACAAAACAGGGCAATTGCGAGTGTTGCAAGTGAAAAGCCTTTGAGCTTGGACATTATTCCTCCTTCTTTTAGTCCTTGGACCTGTTGATTTGAAGTGCGGGGTGGGCGGAGGGTTGTCTGGAAAACAGTGATTAAAAGTAGTGATTAGTGGTTAGTGATTCGTGTTTGGAAGGACTTAGACAAGCCAGAGCGCGGCAAGTCGGGGCGTGCATGGTCAGCGTTGGCCAGGTCGCGACCGGAGCGCAGTGCGGCGTCTTGCGGCGCGGCGATTTGCTATTGGCGACTGGCGGGAAAGATTGCGTGGAAGGCCGGCGAGGCCTCCCACCCATCGCGCGCCCGTCTTGCAGTGCAGCTGCACGATGGATGGGTTCTCCCCTGGTTAAATTAGCTAGCTTTATCTATCTATAATGCCCTGCCCCTTCCGTGGCAGAGACGTCGAAAAGCACAGTTCACAGTTCACAGTTCGCAGTGAGTAGTGAGTAGTGAGTCGTGGTCAGGGAAACGAATACCCTTCTGGTTGAAATCGAACACCGACGCCATGAAGCTCTAACTCATGAAGCCGAGGTAGGGGTCGGTGCCGAAGTTACCGAAGTTGGGAAATACGGTGCGGATCTGGCTGTCTGAGAGTCCGAACCAATTGGCGAGAGTGCCTGCGTACTGTTCGACGGCTGTGGTGGGAATGAGTCGCCCTGCGCCGAGGTCGTTGACCTGATCGACGCCGACGACGGGATATTGTCCGTACATGTTCTGGCCGTTCACCGCGCCGCCAACAACGAAGTGATGGCTGCCCCAGCCGTGATCGGTTCCGTTGGAGTTGGAGGTGAGGGTGCGTCCGAAGTCGGAGATGGTGAATGAGGTGACGTTGTTGCCGAGGCCCATGCCGACCATGAGGCCATCGAAATACTCGAAGGCCGAGCCGAGCTGGGTGAGGAGCTGCGCGTGTTGAACTGCCTGATTGTTGTGCGTGTCGAAACTGCCGAGCTGGACGTAGAAGATTTGGCGAGTGACACCGAGTTGGGCGCGGCCGGCGATGATGCGCGCGACGGTTTGCATGGAAGTGGCCAGCGGGTTGTTGGCGAGCATGTTGGTCATGGGATCGAGATACTGCGGCGGATTAGCCACGCCTGCCGCACCCGCGGGGGCCATTGCAGTGGCAAGCGCGGCCTGCGCCTGCATGGAGCGGTTGATGACGATCTCGTATTCCTGCGAGAAAAGATTGTTTTCATCGGCGGTGAGGATGGAGTCGAGTGGGTTGGCCGCGGACGGCAGGCCAAACGGAGGGTTCTGACGGCCGTAGATAGGGATGGGGCCAGCGGAGGTGACGTTGAGCTGAAACGAAGATTGCCCGGCGAGGAAGAGCGCGTTGCCGGCGGTCGATATGCAGGTGAACATGGAGTTGGAGTTGAGGTTCATAGCCTCGATTGCGTCGGCGACGGCGCCACCCCATCCCACTTGCTCGCTGCTGCCTAGATTGGAGGCAATGGCCTGCCATGCGGCGGTTTGATCGAAGTGCGAAAAGAGCGAATCGGGGAGCGGAACGGAGTTCGCGTTGATCTGTGTTTTGGTGGCCGGAGCGATCAATGTCCCAGTGTTGGCGACGATTGCGGCGCGGCCCGCGTTGAAGAGAGTCTGCACGCCACCGAGCGAAGGATTGAGCGCGAAGGTGCGGCCGGTTTGCGGAGTTTGCAGCGTGATGGGCAATAATTCGCTCATGGGATAAGCGAGGCCTGGCGCGCCGGAGCGGGCGGCGGTAAATGCGGCAAAGGATTCGGGATCGGTGGCGATCACGGTGCCGTGACCGTCGTTGCCGCCCTGCAAGTAGACGCAGACGAGGGCGCGGTAGTCGGTGCCGCCGGTGCCTTGTGCCATGGCGGCGAGTGAGTTGAGCTCAAGAAAAAACGGGCTCACGTAAAAGCCGGCCATCGAGGCCATGGAGGCCGTACGAAGGAATTGCCGGCGAGATTGATGGCTCATGCTCATGGCTGGCTCCTATTGCTGCGCGGCGAAGTCGGGCGACGCCACAGTGAGATAGATAGCGGTTTGCACGCGCGCCAGAAGCGCGGCGTTGATTGCGTTTTGATCGCCGCTGGGGATGGGGATGGCGTCGACGGCGGCGAGAATCTGGTTGTAGAGAGTCGAAGACATCTGGCCGGACATGAGAAGGAGATTGATGCGATCGAGCAACTGATCGGGCGTTGCGGCCAGAGTCATTTCAGTGGAGTAGTACGAGAAGATGTCGGGACCGCCCTGAGCGTTGGCGCCGATTGCGCTTTGCAGATAGTTGATGTAGCCGACGACGGTGGAGACGTTGGTCATCTGCATCTCAGGCGAGAGAAGCCCGGCGGCGGAGATGGGGGAATTGGGAGGCGTGTAGCCGGGAGCGAACCAGTTGAAGACAGTTGGCGAACGGAGCCACATTTCACCGAGACCGTAGATCGGATCTTCAGTGGAGCCGACATCAAAGGAGCCGGTGCGGGACTGCGCCGTGAATGCTCGCGCCCATTCCGTGTAACGAAGCAGAGCCTCGCGGACCTTGCCGTATTGAGGATTGCCGACGTAGGTTGCGGAGTCGCGCGCCTCGGGGTCAGTGAGAATAGCGGTGATGACGGCTTGAAGATTGCCGCGCACGCCTGTGCCATCGTTCTCAAAGACTTTGGCGACGCGGCTGATGTAGGCGGGGCTCGGATTACTGGTCACCATGTGCTGGATCATTTGCTTTGAGAAAAACGCCGGCACATTGGGATGGTTGAAGAGCGTGTCGAGTGCGATCTTGAGATCGCCGTCGGGATCGGGGCTGCCTGATGCCGGAATGGTGACGCCGAGGAAATCCTTTTCGACTGCGGAGTGGTGGCTGGGGAAACTCTGCATCGGCAGCAGTTCTTCGCCGTAGCCGGGACCGACGTAGATGCAGCAGCTGGACCACGCTGTGTCGGTCGAGTTGCCGGGAATGTTCCAACTGAAGCCGGTGAAAACTGCGGCCAGACCCATCACGTCGGTGTTGGAATAAGTGGCGATGGGTTGGCCGTTGGCGAGTTGTTGCGAGCCATCGTCGTTCAACTGCCACAGGCCGATGGTGAAGAGCTGCATGACTTCGCGTGCGTAATTTTCATCGGGGTCGGTGGTGGCGTTGCCTTTGTCGTTGCCGAGCATGGAGAGGAACTGGCCCATCATCGGACTGAGGGTTACATCCTGTAGAAGCTGGCGGTAGTTGCCGAATGCGTCGTTGCCGAGCATATCGTAATAGCTGGCTTCGCCACGCGGCATATTCTGGATCGACGTGGTGTTGTTGCTGGAGATAACGAATATCTGCGAGAGGGCGTATTTGACGCGCTGGCGAAGCTCATCGGACGCGGTAATCGATTGTTGCCAGAATGTGTCCTGCACCAGGCCTTCGTCCTGGTTGTTCTGGTCGAAGAGCGCGGCGTTACATAGGACGTCGCTGGTTGCGCATGGCGGGTTATTCACGATGAGCGCCTGCTCCACTGCGGGCTCGGTGGGCGTAGGCTGGATTGCAAATTGCTGGCTGAGCCACGCCGGATAGCCCTCGAGCGAAAGAGTGCGAATGTCGGCGTCGGTGGGGCCGAAGGTGGCCTGCTCAAGGAAACGCGCGGCGTCATTCGGAGGGACGATTGGAGTTGGAATCGTGCCGCTGACCGTGGCGATGAGATCGTTTGACGCGGCGGGGCCGGGGTTGGGATTGACGACCTGCAAATCGAGATTTCCCGGTTGGGCCTGATCGACATTGGCTGTCAGCTTGCGTCGCCGCTGTTGAAGGTCGTGGACACCGGAGATCCATTGACGAGCACCTGCGCGCCGGTGATGAACTTCTGGCCGGTGAGCACGATGGTTGCGGGTCCGGGATTGAAGGCCATCGGCGAGGCGGAGGTGAGAATCGGAATGG
Organism: uncultured Acidobacteriaceae bacterium; assembly: GCA_963725115.1. GTDB lineage: Bacteria > Acidobacteriota > Terriglobia > Terriglobales > Acidobacteriaceae > Telmatobacter. The sequence goes on from CAVRXG010000001.1 coordinate 420,311, forward strand.
GATTCATCACCGAGATATTCTGCGTGATCGATACAGCAGGATTGTCGACGCTGGTGATTGTGAGCTGGACAATGTTGCTCGGCGCGGGAACAACGGGAGGCGCGCTATAGGTGATCGATCCATCGGCGTTGGAAATTGCCGTGCCGACGACGCCGTTGCCGCCGGCAATGCCGTTGACCTGCAATGTGACGGCGGGATTGTCGGTTCCATTGACCATTAAGCCGAGGTTGAGAGTATTCGAAACGCGGACGTCGGTTCCGGAATTCGGCTCAAGCGTGAGCACCACCAGGCCGGGACCAACTTTCATGGAGAGAGGCAGCGCGCTGGCCGATCCTGGATTGGGATTGGTTACGGTAAGCGGATAAGTGCCGGGGTTTGGCGCGGCGATCTGCGCTATCACTTGCGTGCTGGAGACAAAAGTGGTGGGAACCAATGCGCCATTCCAACTGATCTGAGCGCCATAGACAAATTGCGAGCCGTTCACCGTGACGGTCGTCGTTCCCTCGGAGAATCCGTTTGGAGTAACTGTGCCGAGGACGGGAATCGGGTTCCAGACCTGGATCGATACCGAACCGGGAACGGCGGTTGGAAACTTGGCGATGGAACTGGTGATCTGGACTGTATAGGGATTGGGAACGACGGAGGGGGCTGTGTAAACACCCGAATCTGAGATGGTGCCGACGGTTGCGTTACCGCCGGCGATTCCGTTGACGTAAAAGGTCATCGCCTGCCCGGACGCGAGATAGCTGGATGTGAGCTGCAAGGTCTGATTCACGCGGACGTCGGTGGCCGGTGTCCCGATGGCGGCGATGGTGTTCAGGTCGACCGCGATCGATGCGCCGCCGCAACCCGAGACAAATGGGGAGACTACAGCCAGCGAAATCACGAGGAGGAAGGCCGGCCGAAGCCGAGCGATGCTTAGAAATCTGAGTCGGTGCAGGGGACTGCGTGGAGACATGGAACAGCGGACACACGCCACTCGCATAAATGCTCCTGAGGCAGGGAACTCCAAGGCAGTCAAAAGCTGAAGACAGCAAAAGGGTGAAAAGGACCGATGAGTACAGCTGATTAGCTTCAGAGGTTATCGAAGTCACCAGACATATGCAAACTAAAATGCAGAGGTTAATTACCTAGGTAATGTAAGCGGGCGGGGGGCCAGTCGGGGCGCCGGAGTTGTCGGGCGAACCTGTTCGATTTCCTTGTGCCGCAGGTCGGGCGGTGCGCTTGCCGCGTCCTTGCGATGTAGTCCAATTGTGACTACAATTGAACTAGAGGATTTTTATGGCAACGGCAGACACATACGTTCGTGCGCGGATCGATACGGCGACCAAGGAGCGGGCGGCGGACGCGTTGGAGGCGATGGGATTGTCCATCTCGGACGCAATTCGCCTGCTGATGCTGCGCGTGGCCGACGAACAGAAACTGCCATTCGAAGTGAGGGTTCCCAACGCGAGGACCCGTAAGGCGATCGTCGAGTTAGAGTCCGGAAAGGGTAAGCGGTTCCGGACAGTTGATGCCTTGATGGAAGATCTCCATGCGAACGATTGACCGATCATCCGGGTTCAGGAGCGACTACAAGCGGGAGGCAAGAGGTCAGCACCGGGCGACGCTTGATGAAAGCCTTGTACCGGTCCTAGAATCTCTGGTAAACGACATTCCCCTGGAAGCGAGACATCGCGACCACGAGCTAAGTGGAGATTGGCGGGGCTATCGCGAGTGCCACGTTAAGCCTGATCTGCTGCTGATCTATCGAAAAACTAGCCAGGACACGCTGCGACTAGCGAGATTAGGATCGCACAGCGAGTTGTTTGGGTGAGCGGGGTATCGAGGCTTGGGCTGCAATGGCCGGGTCCGCGCGCCCAACGGCGTATTATCCATGGCAATGTCCTCGAAGGCTGTTACAGCCCGCAAAATCTCACTCGGCGGTTTAGTCGCTGTCGGGATGCTGCTACTGTCACCAGCCGCGGCTCGCGCCGACGCGGGCATTCCGATGTTACCGTTCGCCTATCCGGTAATAATTGTGTTCCTGCTGCCTGTCATCGTTATTGAAGCTGTTTATATTCGGATGCGCCTTCGAACAGATTGGAAAAACACGTTCAGTGCAACAGCCAAGGCGAACTTAACCACCTTGCTTCTCGGCTTTCCGCTTTCATGGCTAATTTTCTTGATTGTGGAGCTTGTCTTTTACATGGCGCTGGCGTTTTCGGGAATAGAAGACCATATTCATTGGACGATTGCCCCGCGGGTCACAGAGTTTCTGATCGTTATTACGAGCGCTGCGTGGATGGGACCCGTCGAGGAGAAGTGGGCAATCCCGGTTGCTTATGTCGTGTTGCTCATCCCGTCGTTTGTGCTCTCGGGTTTTCTGGAGGCGCGTTCGGTCAGCAAGGCTGGGCTTGGGCCTCAGCGCTTATGCAGGCGCGTCATATGGCAAGCGAATATTCTCTCGTATATCTTCCTTGCCATCCTGGGGGTTTTGGCTCTCTCTGCGGCAGTTAAGCACCTATAGATCTCGGTCCCAAAGAAAGACCGCTGCGATTTGAAAATCACCGGCTGCCGGCGATCATCTGGGCGGCGTGTTGCAGGCTGGTGTCGGTGACTTTTGCGCCGGAGAGCATGCGCGCGACTTCATGGGTGCGGGAGCGATCGTCGAGGACGCGGATGCGCGTCTGCGTACGGCCGTCCTTCTCGCGCTTTTCGACGGCGAGGTGCTGGTCGGCGAAGGCCGCGATCTGCGGGAGGTGTGTGACGCAAAGGACCTGCTGTACGCGGGCGAGCGCTTTGAGTTTTTGGCCGACCGCTTCGGCGGCGCGGCCTCCGATGCCGATGTCGATTTCGTCGAAGACGAGCGTGCGAGGCGTGGTTTTCTTTTTCGTTTTGGACGAGTCTGATTTGGAATGGGAGCCTTCTTCAACGGCGACTTTGAGTGCGAGGAGCACGCGCGAGAGCTCGCCTCCGGAGGCGATCTCAACAAGCGGCTTGAGCGGCTCGCCGGGGTTGGTCGAGATGCGGTATTCAACTTCGTCCCAGCCGGTGGAGGTCCAGTGGGTGTTTTCGGATGCGCTTCCCTCGGGGGCTGAAGCCCCGTCGTTTTTTGTGTGCTTATTGGCACGACTGAAGTCGTGCCCTGACACTTCGTGCTTTCCCGAAGCGGCAGGGGTGGACGATTCATTTGAGGTGACGGCGACTTCCGAAGTGATGGCGACTTCGAACTTGACCTTCATGGCGAGCGAGTTGATTTGCGCCTCGGCGAGCTTGGCGAGTTTGGCGGCGGCGGTCTTGCGCTCGGTGGTGAGGGCGGTAGCGGCTTTTTGATATTCCGCGGCGGCCTTTTCGAGATCGGCGCGAAGAGTCTTTAGGGTCTCGTCTCGGTCCTCAACTTCAGAGAGCTTGCGAGCGACGTCTTCGCCAAACGCGATGATCTCGGCGATGGTCTTCCCGTATTTGCGCTTGAGCCGATCGAGCAGGGCGAGTCGATCTTCGATTTCGGCGAGGCGCTCGGGCGAGGCATTGATGCTTTCTGCGTAGTCGCGGAGACCGGAGGCTATATCGGAGATTGTCGCGCGGGCGGAGGCGAGCTGCTGCGCGGATTCGGTGAAGCGGCCGTCGTAGCGGGCGAGCTCGTCCACGTTGCGAATTGCGTCGCGGAGCGCGGCTTCGGCGGAGGAGCCACCTTCATAGAGCTGGTCGAATGCCGCGAGCGCGGCAGAGTAGAGTTTTTCGGCGTTGGCGAGGACACGCTTTTCTGTTTCAAGGGCCTCGTCTTCGCCGGGATCGAGATGGGCGGACTCGATTTCCTTGTTCTGATAGCTCCAGAGATCGACCATGCGCAGGCGGTCCTGCTCGCCGTGGAGAAGGTCATTAAGTTTGGCGGCGGCAGCGTGCCAATGAGCGTGAGCCTCGCTGACCGCATCTAACGAAATGCCGGCGAAGCGGTCCAGGAGGAGGCGTTGCTGCGCCTGGTCAAAGCTGGAGAGGCTTTCAGTTTGCGCGTGGACGAGGGCGAGCTCGGGCGCGAGCTGCTTGAGGACCTGGACGGTGGCGGGCTGATTGTTGACGAAGACGCGGCCCTTGCCGGTGGAGAGAATCTCGCGGCGAAGAATGATTTCGGTTCCTTCTGCGTCGATACCATTAGCTTCAAGGATGGATTCCGCGCCGGGAGTGGATTCGAAGACGCAGGAGAGCGCGGCTTTGTCAGCGCCGTGGCGGACCAACTCTCCCGAGCCTTTGCCTCCTAATAGAAGGGCCAGCGCGTCGACGAGGATGGATTTGCCCGCGCCGGTTTCGCCGGTAAGGAGATTGAGGCCGGGCCCAAATGAGGCGATAGCGTGATCGATGACGGCGTAGTTTTCAGCGCGGAGTTCGACGAGCATGGTAATCGATTAATCCTACAGAATCCGAGCGCAGCATAGCATGAACGAGACGGGCCGGGAGTGCCTCCGGCGACACGGAAGGCAAGAAACTAAAGCGTGCGGAGCGGGTCAGTGTTAATAAAGGCACCCAAACGGTCACTTGGGCGGGAGAACGCGGTCTGGTACCGTGGAAACTGAGGTATAAGGCGATTTTTAGCGCGACATTGGCGTTTATTTTGCAGGCTGACGGCGGCGCGGGAAGTGGCGCGGCGCCATCGCAGGGCTTTGGCGCACTGGCCGAGATGATGAGCAACATGGGGCCGGTGGCGATTTTTGTACTCGCGGTGTTGCTGTTGGCGAGCTTCTACTCGTGGACGGTGATTCTGGGCAAGGTTTCGACGTTCCGCAAGGCGACCGCGCAGAGCAAGAAATTCGTTCGCACATTTCGCAAGGCGGGGCGCTTGCAGGAGATTGCGGCAGTGACAGGCGACTACAGCGCGAGTCCGCTGGCGCAGGTTTTTGAGGATGTGTACGAGACTTACAAACGGCAGACTGGTGGGTCGGGACCTCCGCGGAATCTGGTGCCGCTGGAGCGCACAGCGCAGACTGCGGCGAGCACGGCGATCACGGCGCTGGAGCGGCGCATGACGTGGCTGGCGACGATTGGCGCGACGGCTCCGTTTGTGGGGCTATTCGGCACGGTGATGGGCGTGGTCGACGCGTTCCACGGACTGGGGATGGCGGGTGCCGCGACGCTGCGCGCAGTTGCTCCGGGCATCAGCGAGGCGCTGATTACGACGGCTGCTGGATTGTTTGTGGCTGTGCCGGCGGTTGTGGCTTACAACCAGTTTTCAGCGCGGATCAGGATTTTTGCTTCGGCGACGGACGACTTTTGCCGCGAGCTGCTGAACTCGCTCGAAGAGATGCCGCAGCGGGCACAGGCGCAGGCACCGCGAGAGCCGGCTGAGATGCCGCACGAGACCGAGCGCAGCGTATTTAAGTAGGAAGCCGAAGGCGCCAGGAAATGGCGCTGCGTTCCCAGGAGAATTTGAGTTTGGCATTTACGGCAATCAACGGACAGACGCGTAGTTCGCTGGCGGAGATCAACATCACTCCGCTGGTGGACGTGGTGCTGGTGTTGCTGGTGATCTTCATGATTACCGAGCCGGTGCTGCAGTCGGGGATTGAAGTAAATGTGCCGAAGACGCGGACGGTCAAGCAAATCACCGAGCAGCGGATGGTGGTGACCATAGACCGCGACCAGAATGTTTTTCTGAACGATCAGCCGGTGAACGTGCACGATCTTCCGGCGCGGCTGCTCCAGGGAGGAGTGGACCCTGCGCATCAGGCGATTTATTTGCGCAGCGATGAGCGGGTGCCTTTCGGAGCATTCGCAAGCGTGATGGACGCGGTGAAGCAATCGGGGATCACGAATGTGTCGATTGTGACGCAGCCGCTGGAGTTGAAGGGAACGGCCGGGAGCGGGAATTGAGCTTTCGAAGAGGGTGAGGTTGGGGTTCGTGCTATCCCACCCTTCGCCAGAAAAAAGGCGAAGGATGGGGCACCCATCGGGCTCGGCGGACGAACTGAGCGGTTCGAGATAGAGAAGCATGGAAAGCGTACTTGAGAGCAGCGCGCACCTGGAGCGGGAACTGACGCGGGAGCCTTTTGCGGGACCGGCGGCGGGCTCAATGGGGCTGCACCTCGCGATCTTCGGAATGCTTATTTTTTACGGCTGGGCGATGGGTTTGTTTCATCACAACTTCTGGGGCACTGCGGGCTCGGGCGGATCGATGCAGGTGACGCTGACGAACACGATCCCGCTGCCGGCTGACCAGGTCAATCAGAATGTGCTGGCAACGGAGACGCCGAGCAAGGCGCCTGCTGCTCCGAGCCCCAAAGAACAAAAGCATATTGATGAAACGGCGATTCCGATTCTGGGCAAGCCGACAAAGCCCACGGCAAAGAACATTCCCAAGACGCAATTGCACCAGCCGCCACCCAAACTGAATGTGGCGCAGTACGGTGAGCAAAACGGCTCGGTGCTGCCGCATCAGATGCAGTTAGGATCGAGCGGGCCGACAACGGTTGGGGACAACAACTTTGCTAGCTTGTTCCCGTGGTACGTGGACCAGATCAACAGGAAGATGTCACAGAGCTGGGACAAGGCGCAGGTTGATTCGCGGACGCCCAAGGGAGCGCGGGTGTTTCTGGTTTTTTCCATTTACCGGGACGGCAGCCACAGCAACCCGCAAGTCGACACCTCAAGCGGGAGCCCAACGCTGGATCGATCCTGCCTGATCGGCGCGCAGCGCGTGGATACGTTTGGCCAACTGCCGTCGAACTATAATCAGAGTACGTTGAAGGTGTCGTACTACTGTGAGTACTGAGAAACAGCTACTGGCTTCTAGTCTCTAGCTTCTAGCTGCTTCGCAGAGGAATGGACGGCTGAGGTAAGCTCCGAAAAGCACTGGGGCCGATTGAGCAGGTGTGAACTACGATGGTACGCGGCGAAGAACGCGGAGCTAACGATTCGGCGGCAATAAGCATCATTAAAAATAGGCTCCCTTGGGCAGGCGTGCGCAGAAACTTCTGTTACCCCAACAGGAAGGATTTTGAGAACGCATGAAGGCAACGTTTCGAGTCTTCTTTTTGTTTTTACTTTTCGTGGCGTACTTCTTGACGCCGCAAATCTCCGCTCAAGACTGGGTGCATACGGGAACGAACCTGGGCAACGAGCGCATTCGCCTGGCTGCGGCGGACTTCAAGCCGGTGGGGAGCGATCCCGAGACGACGCCGTTGAAGGCGACTTTCGACTCCACACTTTATAACGACCTTTCAAACGCGGGCATCTTCGACATGGTGTCAAAGAGCCTGGCGCCGCAGTCGACGCCGGGATCGCCGCAGGAGTTTCAAGCGGATCAGTGGTCGGCAGCGCCGGCCAACTCGGCCATGGTGGCGTTCGGAGCGCTGTCAGCGGCGAACGGCCGCCTGGAAGTGTCGGGTTGGTTGAGTGATGCGCGCACCGCGGGAAGCGCGCCGGTGCTGGCCAAGCAATACAACGAGGCGGCAAACGAAGAGATGGCGCGCACCGTGGCGCATCGGTTTGCCGACGAAATCATCTACCGGCTGGGCGGCGCTATCAATGGAATCGCCGAAACAAAGATTTACTTCGTGAGCAATCGGACCGGATCGAAAGAGATCTGGGTGATGGATTACGACGGCCAGAACCAGCACGCAATCACGCACCTGGGCAGCATTTCGATCTCGCCGCGCATCTCACCTGATAACTCCCGAATTGCGTTTGCATCGCTGGGAAGCGAAGGCTGGGCGATTCGGATGTATTCGCTGGACCTGGACCGAATGGTGAGTTTTACCGCGGGTTTTGCGGGAGGAAGCAACCAGTCGCCGGCATGGTCGTCGGACGGGTTGAAGATCGCGTTTTCTTCGGCGCGCTCGGGCCACCCGGATATCTGGATCGCCGATACCAGCGGCTCCAACGCGCACAACGTGACGTCGTTCGGCTCGGATGTGTCGCCGGTTTGGAATCCGCGCACCGATGACCAGCTTGCATTCGTAAGCGGGAGGACGGGCGAGCCGCAGATTTACATCATGGACAAGGATGGCGCCAACGTGCAGCGCATGACCGACAGCGGATACGCTATTTCCCCGTCGTGGTCGCCTAACGGCGCGGTGCTTGCGTTCTGCTGGAACCGCAAATACGGGCCGGGCGACCCCGGCGGCCAGGACGTCTACATTATGGACATTGCCAGCAAGAACTGGCTGCAGGCGACGCACGAAGCGGGCAACAACGATTTTCCGTCATGGTCGCCGGATGGACGCCACATTGTGTTCCAGCGCCAGATCGGGCACCGCACGCAGATCTGGGAGATGCTGGCCGATGGCACCCATCAGCAGCAACTTACGTTTACCGGCGAAAATTCAATGCCCAACTGGAGTTGGAAGTGAGGCGGAGAAACAGCTGTGTAGGCGGTGTTAGCGGAGAATGTGCGGGCGAGGACGCCCGCACGACAGCCGGCGGGACGCCGGCGCTACTGGAGTAGGAAGTGAGACGCGGAAGCAGCGGAGTTAGCGGCGTTAGAGGAGAATGTGCGGGCGGACGCCCGCACGACAGCCGGCGGGACGCCGGCGCTACACTTTCCCGCACCTTGGCCAAAATCGTTAACCGAGGAATGCGATTTGATGAACTATCATTTTTAGGGGCGCTGATGTGAGAAGCCGGCAAGCTGTGTCGACAAGAAAACACAGTTTCCCAAGCGAGTGACTTTACGTTTTTTGAGAAGGAGAATTCCCTTGAAGACACAGAAACTTTTGACCGCTTTTATGCTTGTTGCCTTGGCCATTGCCCTGACCGCAGTCTCCGGTTGCGGCAAGAAGAAGACCTCGACATTGCCCCCCGCGGATGAAACTGCGCCGACCGAGAATGCAGGCGCGCCGACCGCGCAACTGACGGCGACTCCGAATGTAATTTCAGCTGGAGACCAGGTGCAACTGCGCTGGGCGACCACCAACGCCAACACGATTTCGATCGACGGCATCGGCGACGTTCCGTCGGTTGGCGTAAAGACCGTGACTCCGTCGGAGTCGACCACATATCACCTGGTGGCGCGCGGAGGTGGCCTCACGGCTGACGCATCGGCATCCGTAACAGTGAATTCGCCGCCGGCGATCAGCGTGCCAAGCTCAAGCATGAGCGAGGAAGAGGAGTTCAACGCGCGCGTGCAGCCGATTTTCTTCGATTACGACACCTACGATATTCGGGGAGACGCGCAGGCAATCCTTTCGAAAAATGCCGATTACCTGAATGCGCACCCGAACATCAAGGTGGTGATTGGCGGGTACTGCGACGAGCGCGGGTCGGACGAGTACAACCTGGTGCTCGGCCAGAACCGTGCTGAGGCGGCGAAGACCGCGCTGGTGACGGCGGGCATTGCGGCGGATCGCATCCGGGTGATCAGCTACGGCAAGGAGAAGCCGTTCTGCTCGGATTCGACCGAGGAGTGCTGGCAGTTGAACCGCAGAGACGGGTTCTCGATCGACAAGTAAGGTAGAAATCAGGTAACGCAGAAATTAAGGGCGATTCATTCGCATCCACACGCGGCAGCCTCGCCCTTTCGGCCTGGCTGCCGTATGTTGTATTCAGAGACTTCTTGATTCAGGAAGGTCAAAACAAATGCACAAATCAAAACTGATTCGCCAACGCCTGATCGCAGTTTCAGCGCTGATTCTTCTGGTTGGCCCCGCCGCCGTTCCCGCTCATGCGGTCTCAAAGGAGATGGTCGAACTGCAAACGCAGGTGCAGCAGTTGCTGGATGCGGTGCAGCGTCTGCAGTCCACGATGGATGCGCACATGGGCGTGCTGGAGCACCAGTCGCAGCAGACTGCCGACCAAACGACTCAAATCACCACGACTGTGACTGCGCTGCAACAGAAGATCAACGCGCAGAACGATGCGTTGAGCGGAAAGCTGGACACAGCCTCAGGGCAGGTGCAGACGCTGAATGACTCGGTCGACGAGTTGAAGGCGCGCATCGCCAAACTGGACAAATCTGTGCAGGACTTGCAGGCACAACTGCAGGCATTGCAGGCGGCGCAGGCAGCACAGGCGCAAGCGGGTACGGCACCCAGTGCGACGGGTCCGGGTGGGGCGGCAGCGCCAGGCGGCCAGGGGCAAGATTCGGGACAGGGCCCGAATCCGCAGGGTGCCATGAGCCCAGCGCCGGGCGGAAATCCCGCGCAGCAAGCTCCGCCTTTGCAAGAGACGCTTCAAGCCGGCGTGCGCGATTACACTGCGGGCCGGTACCAGGTGGCTCAGGGAGAGTTTCAGGACGTGGTGCACTACTATCCGCTGGACGACGCGGCCGGGACGGCGCAGTTTTACCTGGGCGAGATTGCCTACCTGCAAAAGGACTATGCAACCGCGATCAACGACTACAACGCGCTGCTGGAAGGATTCAGCGGGAACGCAAAGGCTGCGGCTGCGCAATTGCACAAGGGATTCGCGTTGATCGCGTTAGATAAGCGCGAGGAAGGCGAGCACGAGTTGCGCTCGCTGATCCAGCGTCATCCGCAGACGCCGGAGGCGAGAGCGGCGCGCGCAAAGCTGGCGGCGATGGGAGCCAAGTGAAAATCGCGATCACGGGGAATTAGAGAAGCAGCTCTAGCGTAGAAGTCCCCGATCTCAGAAGCGAGACCGGGGGCACCCGCGAATTCTTGGTGCAGAAATAAGAAAAGCCCCGCTGCGAGCGGGGCTTTTTCTTTGGAGTTTCGAAGGTTCGTTCTCTCCCACCCTTCCGGCAAAGACGGCCGGAAGGATGGGGCAACGACGTAGTTTGCGAATAGTCGTTCGCGAATATCCGCTTCAGCTTTTGGTGGGGGCGGTGTCGATTGGGGCGGGATTGATCGGGACGGGGCCGTCCGGAGCAATGCTGCCGGTTGAAGCTGGCGGTGCGGCTCCCTGAGCAGCGGCCGCGGCCGCCGCCGTCGCCGCGGCGGCAGCGGCAAGGGCAGCCGCTTTCGCCACGCTCTTGTGGTGGCGGACATCGGCGCCCTGCACCCAGAAGATGACGTCTTCAGCAATGTTGGTGGCGTGATCGCCGACGCGCTCCAGGCTGCGGCAGATCATCAGAGCGTTCAGGGCCTGCGGCGCAAGATGGCTCTGCTCTTCCATGACCTTGGTGAGTGCGCGGAAAGCGGCACGGTTCATCTGGTCAACGGCATCGTCCATGGTGAGGACGCTGCGGGCGAGTTCGGCGTCGCCTTCGATAAAAGCCTGCAGGCTTTTGCGCACCATGTCGGCAGCCATTGAGGCCATGCGCGGAATGTCGACAGGCAGGTCGACCGCGGCCATGCGATCCATGATGCGAACGCGGTCGCTGATGCTTTTGGCGGCGTCGCCCACGCGCTCCAGATCGGCGTTGATCTTGATCACGCTGAGAATGAAGCGCAGGTCGATGGCCATGGGCTGCTCCATGGCGAGCAGGTCGAGCGCGGCCTGATCGATGTCGCGCTCCATGCGGTTGATGGCGATCTCGCTGCGGTTGACCAGGTCGCAGATGGAGAGATCGCGAACCCGGTAGGCCTCAATGGCGCGTTGAATCGCCTGCTCGGCGAGACCGGCCATGACCAGGAGATTCTCCTTCAGATCTTCCAGGCTCTGTTGAAAGCGTATGCGTGTCATCCAAACCTGCCCGTGATGTAATCCTCCGTGCGCTTGTCAGAAGGATTGGTGAAAATTTTGTGGGTCGAATCGAACTCGACCATGCGGCCGTTGAGAAAGAAGCCGGTCTTCTCGGCCACGCGGGCCGCCTGCTGCATATTATGCGTCACAATCACGATTGTGTACTGCGACTTTAGTTGGAAGATGAGGTCTTCGATCTTGGAGGTGGAGACGGGATCGAGGGCTGAGGCCGGCTCGTCCATGAGCAGGACTTCGGGATCGACGGCGAGGGCGCGCGCGATGCAGAGGCGCTGCTGCTGGCCGCCGGAGAGGCTGGCGCCGGATTTCTTCTTGAGGTCGTCCTTGACTTCGTCCCACAGCGCAGAGTTCTTGAGAGATTTTTCGACAATTTCATCGAGCGAGTGGCGATTGGAGTAGCCGTTCAGCTTGAGGCCGGCGGCGACGTTGTCGTAGATGGACATGGTGGGAAAAGGATTGGGCCGCTGGAAGACCATGCCCAACGCGGCGGCGAACTTCAACCGGCGAGGCATCCTGATAAATGTCGAGGTCGCCCATGCGGACGTTGCCGGTGACGCGGGCGATGGGATTGGTCTCATGCATGCGGTTGAGGCAACGCACAAAGGTGCTTTTGCCGCAGCCCGAGGGGCCAATCAACGCCGTGGCGTGGTTGGCGGGGATATTCAGATTGATATCCTGCAGCGTGTGATTGGTGCCGTACCACGCATTCAGGTTTGTTACCTCGATGCCAACGCCCACGTGCGCATTTCTCCTTCTTACCCTGGCTGAAAGCGAAACAGCGTAGTGGCGATTTCATCAAGAAATCGCCACACTCCTCAAATCTCAAGACGGCAATCTCGAAGGAGAAATGCCGTTTAGCTTGCCCCTTTCAAAACGCCGCGGCTGGTGACAAAACGAACCAGCGAAACGGCGAGCACAATGAGAACAATCAAAACCAGCGCTCCCGCCCACGCCATCCTCTGCTGATCTTCGTAGGGAGAGTTCGCGTAGACGTAGATCTGCAGCGGAAGCGCGGCGATGGGCTCGTTGAGGCTGGTGCTCCAGAACTGATTGCCCAGCGCGGTAAACAGAAGCGGCGCGGTTTCTCCGGCGACACGCGCGAAGGCCAGCATGCAGCCGGTGATGATGCCGGGCGAAGCGGTACGGACCGTGATGGAGAGAACCGAGCGCCAGTTTGGCACACCTAATCCGAGCGCGGCTTCTCGCACCGCATTCGGAACCATGAGGAGCATCTCTTCGGTGGTGCGGCAGACGGTGGGGATCATCATGATGCCCAGCGCGACGCCGCCTGAGAGCGCCGAGAAATGGCCCAGGAACGGCAGAAAACTCACATGCGGCACCACAATAAGTGCGTAGGCCGTCACGCCCATCACAATGGAGGGGACACCATTGAGGACGTCGGCGGTAAAGCGAATCGCATTGGCTAGTTTGGTGCCGCGGCCAAACTCAGCAAGAAATATTCCGCTGCCTATGCCGATCGGAATTCCAATAATGCTCGCGAGCGCAAGAAGCACGCCGGAACCCACGATGGCGTTGGCCATGCCGCCGCCTGTCTCTCCTTCGGGGGCGGGAACCTTGGTAAAGAAATTCAAGTCGAGCGAGCTGGCGCCTTTGTAGATGAGTTCAGCGAAGATAACGGCCAGCGGCACGATCACCAGGATGGTGGCCAGGACCGCCAGTACCGTCACGGTGTGGTCGGTTACCGTCCTCATCCTGGAGCGAAGCTCGATTTTGCTTGTGCTCACCTTGCTCTCCTTACCGCGCCTGCGCCGGCGCGCCGCGCGTGACCGCCCAGACCAGCACCTGGGCAATGGCGTTGACAACAATCGTGACCGCGAACAGGGCCAGGGCGATCTCAACCAGAGCGCTTCGGTGCAGGTCGCTGGTGGCCTCCGCAAATTCGTTGGCGATCACCGAAGCCATTGACGCGCCGTTGGACAGTAGAGATTTATGGACCTCGGGCGTGTTGCCGATCACCATCGTGACGGCCATGGTTTCGCCCAGAGCGCGGCCGAGGCCGAGAATGACGCCGCCGACGATGCCGATGCGCGCATTGCGCAGTACGCCCATTCGGATCATCTCCCAGCGCGTTGCGCCCAGAGCCAGCACAGCTTCGCGCTGCGAGTGGGGTACGGCCGTCATCACTTCGCGGGTGAGCGAGGAGATGATGGGGAGCACCATGACGGCAAGAATAATTCCGGACGTAAAATAGCCATCGCCGGTGGGGTTGTCGCCTGTAAAGAGACCGGTCCAGCCAAACACTTTCACCAAGGCGGGGTTCGCGTACTGGCGCATCAGGGGGACAAGAACGAAGACGGCCCACAGGCCATAAATGATGCTGGGAATGGCTGCCAGCAGCTCGGTGAGGAAGGCCAGGGGTCCGCGTAACATGCCAGGGCACATTTCGGTGAGGAAGATGGCGACGCCGATTGCGAGCGGGACTGCGAACAGCAGCGAGAGAAACGACGAAACCAAAGTGCCGTAAATGAAAGGAATGGCGCTGAAGTTGCCATTGACCGGGTCCCAGTACACGGGCTGATGAGTATCCGGGTCGACAAATGCCGTGTAGAAAAATTTGAATCCGGATTGGGCCCAGGAGAGCTGCGCCTGGGAGACGAGCTCATAGGCGATAAGGATCACGATCGCGAAGATGCTGAGCGCACACAAGACCATGAGGGTCCGAAAGATCCGGTCGGCAATGGCGGAGTTGCCGCGCGCCAGCAGAAAGCGGCGAATTTGCGAGTGCTCCTGCGCCGGGGCAGCGTCAGGTGCCTGCGGCGGGATCGAAGCAGCTTCCGGTTGAGTCAGGGGCTGGGTGATACGAATCTCGGGCACAGTGGCGTCCACACTGGTCAGGCTACCGGGGAATTATGAACGCGAGGTTACAACGAAACAAAATCAAGCGCATACGGGTGGAAATCGCAATCATGTCCGAGGCATTCGCTGGTGCTCTAGAGGCTTCGGGGTGTTCGCGCATCGCCAAATGTGAGCAGAAACGCGCCTTTCCGGACCAGTTGGTGATACACGACTCAGGAGAAAATCGATGTATTCGCGTGAAAACTGCCTATCCGCGGGGCGGTTGAGCGTGGTACAACTCCAACATGACAAAGGGAAAATCGACGGCTGCGCCCGGCCATGTGAACCTGCGCATGCTGGCCGATCATCTGGGTCTGTCCCAGACGACCGTTTCCCTTGTTCTGAATAATTCTCCCAGCGCCAAATCCATCCCCAAGGAGACGCGGGACCGCGTGGTTGAGGCGGCGCAACGGCTGGATTACCGGCCCAACTACTTTGCGCGGTCGTTGCGTCAAAGCAAGTCAATGAGCGTAGGTGTGCTGGCGCCGGACTTGAGCGAGGGCTACTTCACGCGCGTGATGAGTGGCGTGGTGGAGGAGCTGACCGCTGCCCATTACTTTTACTTCACGGCCTGCCACGATTGGAAGCCGGAACTGATCGAGAAATATCCCAAAATGCTGGTGGAGCGGGCGGTCGACGGTTTCCTGTTGCTGAATACGTCCGTTGATGAGCTTGAGGTGCCGGTGCCAGTGGTGGCCATCTCGGCGCACTGTTCGGCAGACAAGGTCACAAATATCGTTCTCGATCACCACCAGGCTGTACAGAGCGCGCTCTCGTATCTATACAAACTGGGCCACAGGCGCATTGCCTTCATGCGCGGCCCGCATGCCATTCCGGACTCGGAGTTTCGCTGGGAAAGCATCCAGCAAGTGGCCAGGGAGATGAATCTGAAGCTGGATCCGGCGCTGGCGATCCGCATCGACACGTCGGGATGGTCGACGAAGACCGGGCAGCACCCCATGGCGCCGGAGATCGGCTACAAGCCGATGCAGGCACTGCTGGAACGGACGCGCGACTTTACCGCGGTGTTTTGCTTCAATGACATTTCGGCAATCGGAGCCATTCGCGCGCTGAAGGACGCGGGCCTGAACGTGCCCGGAGATGTGTCAGTAGTAGGATTCGACGATATTTTGTCGGCGGCTTTTGTTACGCCGTCTCTGACCACGGTGCGCCAGCCGCTGACAGAGATGGGGCGGCGCGGCGCCAAAGTGCTGCTGGAGAGAATTGCGGACCGGAAGAAAGCGTTTCCCACCGACATCTTCATGGAATCGGAACTCATTATCCGTGAATCGACCGGGCCCGCTAAAAACTGAAATTGAGATGGAATTCAGCTGCAGGCGGCCTCAAGCCAGCGGCTGACGTATATCTGCGCGTGAGCTTCGCCGCAATAATGGCGTGCGCCCGGCGCGTCGGCGGCTTCCTTGGTCCATTTGAAGACCGTCAATTGGGCGTCGTTGCAGCGGACGACAAACCAACGCTGCGGATTATCGCTCTCTTCGCCGCAGATTTCACATCGATAGTTGGTGCCGATCACGGGCGGCCTCCGGCCTAGATTTCAAATCTAACACGAGCCCTAGGCTCCTTGATTCTTCAGCCGACAAGGTACAAAATCGTGACTTTATAGGAAAGCGCGTCGGCCGTGAAAGCCAGAGTGACTCTAAGAATCGAAGCTGGGCCGCTGCGCGAGGTCCGAGTTCTCGCGGCGCAAGAAGGCTGTTCGCTCCACGACTTGCTCGCATCCCATCTGAAGCAAATGGTACACAAGCGCAAGCAATGTCGACAGGCACGCCGGGGCGCACTAGCGCGACTCAAGAAGGGCCTCTGTTTAAGATGGACGCCGTCCGGTTCGCGGGATGATCTGCATCAACGAACCGGCAATTGAGTCCGGTGGCTACTCGAGCATCTGCAAATCAAGCGGCTCGACCAGCATGCAATCCATGCTGCGAATGGCGGCAAGAGCGCGTTGCAGCGATGAGGTCTTGCACGGCTCGACAGTAACCACGAAGGGCAGCGCGTCCGCGGGATAGCCTGCCTTCTGCACGATGGCGCGAATATTGATCTGCTCATGGGCGAGCGCGGCGGTGATGGCGGCAACGATGCCGGGGCGATCCTTCACCAGAAATCGGATGTAGTGGGGCACTTCGAACTCGGCGCCGAGACGTGCCGGGGCCGACGGAATCTCCACGCGCTGCGATCCATGCGCGAGCGCCAGTAAATCGCTGACCACGGCAACCGCTGTGGGATGGCCACCCGCGCCGTGACCCGAAAAAACCACGTCGCCGCCGTAGTGTCCGCTGGCGATGACCATGTTCTCGGTTCCCTGCGACCATGCAAGCGGTGAGCGAAGCGCGACGAGCATTGGTCCGACGGCGGCCGCGATCCGCCCTTCCACTTGCTGAGCGCGTGACACCTGGCGAATGGTGCAGCCGAGATCGCGAGCATAGCTGAAGTCGACAGGCGTGATGGTCGTGATGGCGCGGGGAACAATCTCCTCAGGGTCGACCTGCACGCGAAGGCCGAGGCGCATGAGGATTGCGAGCTTGGCGCGCGCGTCGAATCCGCCCACATCCTCGGTGGGGTCAGCTTCGGCATAGCCTTTGGCCTGCGCCTCAGCGAGCACAGCGGCGTACTCCGCGCCTTCTTCCATTTTGCTGAGGATGAAGTTGCAGGTGCCGTTAAGAATGCCTTCGATGCGTTCGATGCGATCGCCGGCCATGCCCTGCTCGAGTCCCGGAATAACCGGAATACCTCCGGCGACTGCTGCGCCGTATTTGAGATGGCCGCCTTTGGCAGCAGCGAGCCGCTCCAGATCGATGCCGTGATAAGCGATGAGTTTCTTGTTGGCGGTGACGACGCTTTTGCCCGCTTCGAGGGCGTGGCGCACCCAGGTTCCGGCGGGATCAAGGCCTCCGGCGAGCTCGACAATTACATCTACGTCGGAGGCGAGCACGGCATCCGCATCTTCGCTCCAGGCGACGCTCGCGGGCAACCAGTCAACCTGCTTGCGCGCGACCTTACGATTGAAGATGTGCGTGAGCTCGAGGCCGTGCGGTTTGGACTCGATGAGAATGCGCGCAACCGAGCTGCCCACCGTTCCAAAGCCAAAGATGGCAATGCGCAAATGGCGAGCGGAGCCGGCCTTGGGTGATTGCGCGGCAGACGCGTCGGACGGCGGAGCGGAACTGTGCGCTTGGGGCACCGAGATCTTCCTTTGCTTTGTGCCGGCGAAGCGAAAACCGAGCAACAAATTGATGATAACTGAGGGAACTGAGCGGGAGTTCTCTGTGGTCAGTTATGAGCCAGCTCTGATCCCTCGTGCTTTCTTTCCGAGCGTGTCGCCTATGATTGTCACCGCTTTGTCACCAACTGGGACGCATTGCTCACCGTCTGCTAGCATGATGTGCAGATGCGGCGCTGCCTCTCCATTTTTCTGGTTCTGTTCTTTGCGGTGGGACCGCTGTCGGCCCTTGTCGACGGCAGCGAAGACGCAGGTTTGCCATCGTGCTGCCGACGGCACGGGGCGCACCACTGCGCCATGGACGCGCAGATCATGGCCGTGAGAGCTGGGCGCGGCATCGACAGAACGCCAGGCTTTTCAGCCCCTTCTACGTGCCCGCTCTATCACGGTCCCGCCTTTGCAATGCTGATGCCGGCGCACGCACTGGCGGCGGTGCCGGCTGGTCCTCTTTCAGAGTTCACGCTTGCCACCGCTCCCGCCTCTGAACGGACGGCGACATTCTCCATCCCAAGCCGCGCTTACGCCGGTCGCGGCCCTCCCGCTTTAAATCCAAGCTAAACATTGCGCAAAAGAAATGCCTTGATGAAGAAGGCGATGGTCCGTGTCCGTTCGAATGACGCGGGCCTACGTCGCGTCGTGCTTCCCAAAATTGCGCGGCCTTCTTCAAGACAACAATCGTCTTCGGCAATGCCCAAACATTTGCCGACCATCGTAGAGCTATGTGCGTTGCGCGCGATGGCTGCCTATTGGAGCACGAGTACGAAAGCGAGTTTACTCTGAATGCGAAATCTTCTTCATGGTCTTGTCGCAATTCTGCTGCTGGCCACTTCCCTTCCCGCCGGCGCCACCGTGTTCGCCACCGTGCACGGGGTGGTTCACGATCCGCAGCACCGGCCGATTGCGGGCGCGACGGTGACGCTTCGGGCTGCGGATTCCGATTTTGCGCTGCACGCCACGACCAACAACGACGGTGAATTCGAATTGCCGCAAGCGCCGATCGGCGTGTACCGGCTGACCGTGGCTGTGACCGGATTCGCCAATTCCACGCAGACATTGACGGTCGCTTCGGGAACGAATCCTGTGCTGCACATCCCGCTCGAAGTGGCCGGAGCAACGCAGTCCGTCGTAGTGAATGGCGAGGCCAGCTCCGCCGACACCGTGACGCCGACGACTCTGGTTACGCAGCAAGCGATCGAGGAGACACCCGGCGCGGACCGCACCATCGGCACGGAGATGATTACCGACTACGTGCCCGGCGCGTACATGACGCATGACATGCTGCACATGCGCGGAGGCCACCAGACGAGCTGGCTGATCGATGGCGTGGCAATTCCAAATACCAAGATTGCCTCGAATGTGGGGCCGCAAATCGATCCCAAGGACATAGATTCAATGGAAGGACTTCGTGGCAGCTACGACGCCGATCAGGGCGACCGCACGTACGGAATGTTCAACGTACTGCCGCGAAATGGCTTTGAATTCAACCGCGACGGCGAGCTGTTTCTCTATGCCGGGAATCTTTACACCGGCGAAGCGCAGATCGCGCTCGGCGATCATTCGGAGAAGACCGCCTGGTATGCGAGCGCGACTGGCTCGCGATCGAACTACGGTCTGGCGACACCGGTGACTGCGATTTACCACGATGCGACAAACTCAGAAAGCGGGTTCGTGTCGCTAATCCGGAACCAGACGCCGAAGGACCAACTGCGCGTGGATGGGCAATACCGCGAGGATTATTTTGATGTGCCGTACGATCCCAACGCGAACGACTACGAGTGTATTTCGGATTACTATTGCAGCGCTGGGTTGAGAGACGCGCAGTCGGAGCGGGATTCGTTTGTCATCGCGAACTGGGTGCACACGATCTCGCCCCAGGCGCTGGTTTCGGTGGCGCCGTTTTACCATTTCAACCAATCGGACTATAACTCCCGACCCGACGACATGCCGGCAGCGACAACGTGGGATCAAAACTCGAACTATGCAGGCGCGCAAGCTGACGGCCGCTTCGATGCCGGCTGGAACAGCTTTTCTGGTGGACTTTACTCGTTTGTTCAAGCGGAACGCGATCGATTCGGCGTGATTGACAATACAACGGCGCCGCCGACAATCTACCCCAACCAACCGGGCAATGCTAACGCGGGATTGGTGGAGTTTTACCTTGACGATCATCTGCGACTGGGAAAGTATGTGACGCTGCTGGGCGGAGAACGTTTCTCCATCTACCGCGCGGAACTAAATGAGAGCGCCATATATCCTCGCATCGGCGCGACGGTGCGAATTCCGAAACTGAACTGGGTGTTGCGCGGATTCTACGGACACTTCTTTCAGCCCGCGCCGATCCTCACCGTCTCGAGCTCGGTGCTGAACTATGCGAGCAGCCTCGGAGGCGGCGAAGACGCCTTTACGCCCATCCCGTCCGAGCGCGACGAGGAGCACCAGTTTGGCATCGAGATTCCTTACCGGGGATGGATGCTGGATGTGGACACCTTCAAGAATCGCGTGAACAACTTCCTCGACCACTCGAACCTGGGCGAATCGAATATGTATTTCCCCATCGCGGTCGATGGAGCCCTGATCCGCGCATGGGAGATGACGCTGCACTCGCCGTCGCTCTGGCGCTACGGGCAGTTTTATGTAACGTACTCCAACCAGATCGCAGAGCAACGCGGGAATATCATCGGCGGATTCACCTGCACCATCCCGACTGACCCGGCGTGCGACCTTGGGCCGCAGTACGTTTCACTCGACCATGATCAGCGTGACACGCTCAACACGGGATTCACGGCGAATCTACCGGCGCATACATGGTTTGCTACAAATGTGTACTACGGCTCGGGATTCTCCAACGGGCTGGCCGGCTCGGGTGAAGGCCCCTACCAAGGGAACTACCTTCCGGTGCATACGACGTTCGATGCGTCGGTGGGCCACGCGTTGGGAGAAAACTGGAAGCTGTCGGTGACGGCGATCAATGTAACCAATCACCGTGTGTTGCTGGATAACTCGATCACGATCGGAGGGTTTCATTACAACGATCCACGGATGTTCGCGGTGGAAGCGCGGTACAGGTTTCATTTCTAGCTCGTTTACAAATGAGAGCGGTGGCGATTCGGCAACTCAGCCGGTCAGGATTAAACGGCGAAGAGCCCTGGCAGCACTTCGCCGGCTTTGCCTTCGATGATTTGGTCGAAGGCCTCGGCGTTGAGCGGCGGCTCGGGGCCGATGTAGATCGTCTGCGCTCCGCTCTGCCGTGCCCGATGAACGAAGCCCGCAGCGGGATAAACGTTGCCCGATGTGCCGATGACGATCATCAGCGTGGATTCGGCAATCTCGCCTTCGATGCGGCGCATTTCAAGGGGAATTTCGCCGAAGAAAACAATGTGCGGGCGCATGCGGCCGCCGCACCCACAGCGGGCGACCTCGTCGAGGCTCGCGTAGATGGCATTGTCGTCGACGGGCGGAAGGCCACACTCGCGCTCGCAGCGCGATTTTGCCAGCTCGCCGTGCATGTGGATGAGATTCCGCGAGCCGGCACGTTCGTGCAGGTCGTCGACATTCTGGGTGCAAAGAAAATAGCGCCCGGGGAGCTGCGCCTCGAGCTCGGCCAATGCGATGTGCGCTGGATTCGGATTGGCTTTGCTGCCCTGCGCGCGACGAGCGGAGTAGAAGGCCCAGACTGCAGCAGGATCGCGTTTCCACGCGGCGGGCGTGCACACGTCTTCGACGCGAAAACCGGCCCAGAGGCCGTCCTCGGCGCGGAAGGTGGGCAATCCGCTCTCGGCGCTGATGCCCGCGCCGGTGAGGACGAAGACGCGGTCTTTTTTCTTGATGGAGACTTCGGACATTCAGTTTCCAGCTTCTAGCTGCTAGCTTCTAGCTTCTAGCTTCGACGCGCCATCCGAGACTTTCTTCTATTTTAGAAGCGCCACGAATCAGCACGAACAGCTAGTGGCTAGAAGCTAATGGCTAAAAGCTGTTCTACGGCACCAGCAAAATCTTGCCGGTCGTCTTGCGCTCTTCCAGATCGATCTGGGCCTGGGCTGCGTTGGCCAGAGGATAGGTGAACTCCGTGCGAATTTTGAGCTCGCCTTTGGCAGCCCAGCCGAGAATATCGCCGGCACGCCACTCGAGCTCAGCGCGCGTGGCAATATAGTGCCAGAGCGTGGGCCGCGTGAGGAAGAGCGAACCTTTGCTGTTAAGCAGGCTAGGTTCGAAGGCCGGAACGGGTCCACTTGAAGCGCCGAATAAAGCCATCATGCCGCGGGGATGAAGACAGTTGAGGCTGCCATCGAATGTCGTCTTGCCAACGGAATCGTAGACCACGTCGACGCCCTTTCCGCCGGTGAGCCGCTTGACCTCAGTTTCGAAATTCTGCTCAGTGTAGAGAATCACGTCGGATGCGCCGGCCTCACGCGACAGCTCGGCTTTGGCTTCGGTGGAGACAGTTGTGATGACGCGCGCGCCAATGCGTGCGGCGATCTGAGTGAGGAGCAGGCCGACACCGCCGGCGCCGGCGTGCACCAGCGCCGTGTCGCCTTTTTTAAGCGGATAGGTGGAGAACGCAAGATAATGCGCGGTCATTCCCTGCAGCAGGGCTGCGGCCGCGCACTCCAGGCTCAGGCCTTCGGGAACTTTGATCAGTTGGGCGGCGGGAACCAAAGCGTATTCTGCATAGCTGCCGATGACGCTTGTGGAGACAACAGCGTCGCCTGCTTTGAATCCTGTAACGCCGGGACCAATCTCTTCCACAGTTCCGGCGGCTTCGCTGCCCGGAATCAAAGGGAACGATGCTTTGTAGACGCCTTTGCGAAAGTAGATCTCAATAAAATTAACGCCGGTGGCCTCAATGCGGATGAGAACCTGGCCTGGTTCCGGGAGGGGAATCGGCAGGTCGGCGAGTTGCAGGACTTCCGGCCCGCCGGCAGCATGGATCTGGATGGCTTTCATGACTTGCTCAAGAATGAACCTTGAGGCTGGGCTAGGGCAAGGAAATAGAGGCAGGACCTAGCAATGGGGGTGAGGCCGTTTGCCCGGCTGACCAATATTTTTTCCGAGAAGATAGAGAGTCCCGCGACGGCGGTTGCGCTACACTTTATCCGCGAGTGTTTCGCTCGGATTGACTCAACGCTGAGGAATACACTGGCATTGGCCGCTGGCATACCTGACCATGTTTGGAGCTATGAAGAAATCACGGTGCTGCCAAATTGAGCAGGAGATGAGATGAAGGCTCTTGATCCTCAAAGGTCGGGCGCGATTCTGTATTACTTCCTTTCACTGCTATTCTGGGGTGCATTCTTTGTGGAACGTCATATGAAGGCCCACTTGGGAGCTACTTTGCCGACCGTATTAGCGGCGTGTCTCTTTATGCTTTTAGGACTCCGCGCTCGCTACAATCTGACTGATGAACCGTATCGTTAATCCAAAATTCAAGCTGAGACACTACCGAGATAAACGGACCCAGTTGGGGGCCTAGATGTTTTCGTCTTTGCTTTCCGAGAGCAAGGTCCGCTCGTCGGTGGATTCCAGGCGCACCAGGCGATCTACGGTGTATGAGGTCGGACGCTGGCTGCTGTAGTAGTGCCGCACTTGCAGCTCACCGAGCAGGCCGAGCGCCAGCAACTGGATGCCGGAGACGATAAGCACCGAACCGATGACAAACATGGGCCCGTGCACTTGCATCAAATCCAGGCTGGGATTAAGCAGCTTCATTCCCAGCAGGGCGACGGACATGATGCCGCCGACGAACATGGCGAAAAGGCCCCAACCGCCGAAGAAGCGCAATGGCCTGCTCATGTGCTTGAGCAGGAAACGAATGGTCATGAGATCGAAGAAGACCTGAAAGGTGCGGCCGAGGCCGTAGTGGCTCTTGCCGCGGACGCGGTTGAGGTTACGGATAGGAATCTCGCAGATGGACGCGCCAAAATAACTGGCGAGGGCAGGAATGAAGCGATGCATCTCGCCGTAGAGCGGAATATTCTGAATCACTTCGCGGCGATAGGCTTTGAATGTGGTGCCGAAGTCGTGGATGGGAACACCGGAGAGGCGCGCCATGATCCAGTTGGCGCCGGCAGATGGAACGCGGCGCAGGATGAAGTTGTCGATGCGAACTTTGCGCCAGCCGGAGACGACGTCGTAACCCTCATCGAGCTTTTCGAGGAAGGCGGGAATGTCATTGGGATCGTGCTGAAGGTCGCCATCCATGGCCAGGATGAATTCGCCCGAGGCATGGTCAAAGCCGGCGGCCAGGGCCGAGGTCTGGCCGAAGTTGCGGCGCAGCTTGACGATCAAAACGCGGCTGTCTACGGCTGCGATCTCCTCCAGGAGCTTGTAGGTGCGATCACTTGACCCGTCGTCGACCAAAATCATCTCAAAAGACTCGTCCACCTGCTCCATGACTTGCTTGAGCCGGGCATACAGAATGGTCACGTTCTCTTCTTCGTTGTGGAAGGGAACAACGATGGAGTATTTGGCCATATATCTCCTTAAAACCCCTAGAGCCTTAGACTTTTAGACGCCAACAACGAGTGTTAGATGTCCGGGCAATCCCTCAGGATGAGATTGATGCAGTTTTACGACCGATTCAAAATTTGCTGCGGAGAAGAGAGTGGCTTGCGCGATGACCGCTTGCTTATTCACGCGGTTCAATCTCGCCAAGCATCGTCTGCATCTCGTTAAGGGCATGGCTGTTACCGCTTCGCGCGGCACAAGCGATGCCGGCTCTCAGACGTTCGACAGCCTCTGGCTTTCTGCCTGCGCCGGCCAATGTCTGCGCAGACATGAAGTAGCCTGCAGTGTAATCCGGATCGACGGCCAGGAGCGTATCAAATTCCGAAATCGCAGCATTGGTTTCGCCCTGGTTTGCCAATTCCATCGCGATCCCATAACGGGCAAAGCTGTTCTTTGGGTCGAGCGCGAGAATCTCTCTCAATCCTGCGAGTTTATCCATTGTGCCTGTGTCCGGGCTGATCCCAGGCGAATCAGACCGTAGGGGATTTGCGGATTTGACCGGTAATGCCCACACTGGAAGATAGAGAATGAGCGGGAATTCCAGGCCAAAGCTGCGGTTAGCTCTATTCTAGCTGGCGAGTGATGAAGAAGGTCAAAAGAAACAGTAGAAAAGGAGGCGGCATGAGCAGCCCTGATCTGCACCCCAAAATCGATCTCCATCCCCAGGTGCGAACGGTGGCGAGCACGCAGTCAGAGAAGACTGAGATTGTGCTGCCGAACGATACTAATATGCTGGGCAATCTACTGGGCGGCCGGCTGATGCACTTTATCGATCTGACCGGGGCGATGGCGGCGTATCGGCACTCGCGCTACAACGTGGTGACCGCGGCGATGGATCATATCGATTTCATCCGTCCGGTGCGCCTGGGCGATCTGGTTACATTGAAGTCGAGCGTGAACCGTGCGTTTGCGAGCTCGATGGAAGTGGGCGTGAAGGTGTGGGCGGAAAACACGCGAACCGGCGAGGTGGCCCACGTTGCCAGCGCGTACCTGGTGTTTGTTGCTCTTGACGAACACGGGCGCGTGCAGAAGGTTCCGCAAGTGAAGCCGGAGACGCCGGACGAGGTGCGGCGCTTTGAAGACGCACTGAGGCGTCGAGAACATCGCGAGCGGGAGAGTGTGCGGCGCACCGCCGGCAAGCTGGCCGTGGCGCTGGCTGCCGAGCAGGACAGTGCGTCCTGAGAAAACTTTAAGAAGACGTGTGCCGGAATTTCGCGGGTCACGAGACAATGTGGTCCTTGGCCAAGCCCATATTGGGGACTTCTCCATGTCAACTTCCCTTCCCTCTTTGCCGAGTCCTGCGTCGCAGATTTGCACGGAATACCCGCGTCGCATAGTCTGCCTGACCGATGAGACAACGGAAGTTCTTTACCTGCTTGGAGAGCAGGACAGGATCGTGGGCGTCTCTGGCTATGCGCATCGTCCACCGGAGGCGCGCAGCAAACCGCGTGTCTCGGCGTTCCGCGATGCAAACTTCGAAGCCATTCTCGATCTCAATCCGGATTTGATCCTGACCTTTTCCGACGTGCAGGCGGAGATTACGCGCGAGCTGGTGTTGCGTGGCGCAACCGTAATGAACTTTAACCAACGAAGCATTGCGGAGATTCTCGAAATGATTGCCGTGCTCTCGCGCATCGTCGGTAAGCCGGAAGCCGGGCTGGCGCTGATCGAAGAGCTGCGGCGAGGACTGACGGAAATTTCGGCGGCGGCAATGGCGTTCCCGCATCGGCCTCGGGTTTATTTTGAAGAGTGGAACGATCCCTTGATCAGCGGCATTCAATGGGTGGAGGAGTTGATTGAGATTGCCGGCGGCGAGGTGATTTTTCCGGAGCTGCGCAATTGCGGGAAAGCGAAGGATCGCGTTGTCGAATCAGCGGAAGTTGTCCGGCGCGATCCGGAGGTGATTCTGGCTTCGTGGTGCGGAATGAAAGTGAACAAAGACGCGATTTGCTCGCGCACAGGATGGGCAGCGACGACCGCGGTGCGAAATGGCCATGTGTACGAACTGCCTTCGGGACCCATTCTGCAGCCGGGCCCCGGGGCGCTTACCGAGGGCGTGAGACAAATTCATCACATTCTGGCGCGCGTGGTGGGTGCCGAAGCGGCTTCGCGCTTCGACTCGGCGAAAGCCTGAAGCTCTGCTCCTGTAAAATTTTAAACAGAGAAGATTGAGATTCGTTGTGAGCCGCAATTAAGTCCGGTGCACGCTTATTTAATGTTGTTCGGACGGGATTGCGGGAAATGGAGTAGAAAAAATGGCTCATTCCCAGGTCATGCCTTCGCCGGTCGCTTTGCCCGGCGTCTCGAAGATTGTCGCGGTCGGGTCCGGAAAGGGCGGCGTGGGTAAAACCACGGTAGCCGTAAACCTGGCGATTGCGCTAAGCAAGCTGGGCCAGCGCGTGGGGCTGATGGATGCCGATGTTTATGGGCCTAATGTGCCTTTGATGATGGGCAGCTCGCAGTCGCCGAAGATCGGTGCCGGCAACACGATCGAGCCCAACCTGACACACGGGCTGAAGACGATTTCGATCGGATACATTTCGCCGGGCGACAAGCCGCTGGTGATGCGCGGGCCGATGCTGCACCAGATCATCCGGCAGTTTTTGCAGCAGGTGAACTGGGGTGAGTTGGACTATCTGATTGTCGACCTGCCGCCGGGTACAGGCGATGTGGCAATCTCGCTGGTGCAGACTGTGCCGCTTGACTGGCGCAGTGGTGGTGTCGACGCCCAGCGACGTGAGCCTGGAGGATGCGCGCAAGGCGCTGGAGATGTTTGCGCAGGTGAATGTGGAGGTGCTGGGCATTGTGGAGAACATGAGTCACTTTACCTGCCCGCACTGCCATCATGAGATCGACATCTTCTCGCGCGGCGGGGCGGAGCGTACGGCCACGCAGTTCAACGTGCCGTTTCTTGGAGCGATCGAATTGATCCCCGCGATCCGCGAGGGCGGCGACCGGGGATTGCCGGTGGCGCTGGCCGGGCCGAAGAGCCCGCAGGCGGCGGCGTTTTACTCGATTGCTGAGAAAGTGATGGTGCAGGCTGAGAAGGCCGCGGCAGCGGCTTCGGATGTGATCGAGATCAAGTAGCGGGCTTAATCGAGAGCGAGTAGCGAGCTAACCTGCGACTACTTTTTTGTTCTTCTGGAGCCACGATCGCAGAGCCTCATCGGCAAGGCGCTGCCAACCACTTCCAGTGGAGCGGAGCCCTTTTGCTACATCCGGCGAGAGGCGAATGGAAATCGGAACCTTCCGCGGCGCCTTCTGCGGACCGCGCCTACGGAGCGAGATTAGCAACTTTTTTTCGGCAGTGGGCAGCGCGGAGAAAGTTGTGGCTAAGGCGGCGTCGGCAACAGTCAGCTCCCGAACCTCTCCGTCTGCATTAGTAAATGGTTTGCGCTTTGCCATAAAGTTTTGCCTCTCGCTTGTTGGTTTTGCGAAAACTGATCACGCGGATTCCGCCGGCTCTGGGAATGTAGCACAGCAAATGCAATCTGTTGCCGAGGTACCCGATCGAGACGCGCCTTAACTCGCCGTCGCGAAACTCAGTAAGAAACACAGCAGTAGTGAAATCGAAATCCGCCGCTCTCTCGAAGGAGAGTCCACGCTCGCGGATGTTGCGCTCATTCTTGGCGGGATCGTACGAGATCGCCACAGGTTTATTGTGTATGCAATTAGATTAGAAATCAAGCGGCCAGCAAAACCCGCACAAACAGAAAAGCGGGGCTTCCGCCCCGCTTTTCCATTTTCGTTTTTCAATTGTGAGCTGCCGGCTAGCGCCAGTGGCCTTCGACCAGGACCCAGCCGTCGCCGCGCCGTTCCCAGTGATGGGCAACCCAGACGGCGCCGGGATGCGGTGGGTGCACCCAATGGCCATGAACCCAGACGTAGCGGTGACCATCCCAACGGTGATAGCCGTCGTTCCACACCCATCCGTCATGCGGTGGATGGTCATGATGCTCAACGATGGGCGGAGGCGGTGCAATGCGCACGACGATTTGCGCCAATGCAATCGCAGGAGTGAGACACAGAGCGAGCAGCCCTGCTAAAAGAGTCTTTTTCACAGAAATCTTAACCTCCGTGGTTTGGATCTGCCGGAATCGGTAAGCCTTTTCCTGGCGGTTAATGATAACAACACAAGGCGAGGAGTTTGGTTGCGCGCTGTTGAAAAAAGCTCCACTAGAGAGCTTTCCGTCTGATTAAGATGCGCTTTCAAGCCGGATGGTTAACCGGCGATTTCAGCCGGTTCTTTGGGGGCAAAGACGTTTCCCAGGCGCTGAATCTGCGCACCAACGCCGCTCAGCTTCTCCTCGATGCGTTCGTAGCCGCGATCCATGTGATAGACGCGGTCGAGGATGGACTCGCCATCGGCGACCAGCGCGGCCAGCACCAGCGAAGCCGAGGCGCGCAGGTCGGAGCACATGACGGCGGCAGCGGAGAGCCGGGCCGGGCCGCGCACCGTGGCCGTGCTTGCCATCCACCTTGATGTTGGCGCCCATGCGCACCAGCTCCTGCACATGCATGAAGCGGTTTTCGAAGATGTTTTCGCGGACCAGGCTGACGCCCTCGGCCTGCGTGGCCAGAGCCATGTACTGCGCCTGCATGTCGGTGGGAAAGCCGGGATATTCCTCGGTGGAGATGTCGGCGGCGCGCAGTTGGGCGGCTGCTCGGACGCGCACCGAATCGGGGCCGAGCACGTCAACGCGCGCGCCGGCTTCCTCGCAGCTTGGCGATCACTGCGCCAAGGTGAGCCGGGTTGCAGTTGGCAACGATGAGATCGCCGCCGGTGATGGCGCCGGCAATAAGAAAAGTTCCCGCCTCAATGCGGTCGGGATTGATGCGGTAGCGCGCGCCGTGCAGGCTGGTGACGCCGTGCACGCGAATGGTGGCCGTGCCCGCGCCCTCGATCTGCGCGCCCATGGCGGTGAGCAGCGCGGCGAGATCGACGACCTCCGGCTCGCGCGCGCAGTTTTCCATCAGCGATGTCGCCCTCGGCCAGCACCGCGGCCATCAGCAGATCTTCGGTGCCGGTGACGGTGATCTTGTCGAAGACGAGATGCGCGCCGCGCAGGCGCTCGGCGCGGGCCTCAAGATAGCCGTGCTCCTGCGCGATGACCGCGCCCATCTTTTCCAGGCCCTTGATGTGCAGGTCGATGGGACGGCCGCCGATGGCGCAGCCGCCGGGCATGGCCACGCGCGCCATGCCGGCGCGGGCGATGAGCGGACCGAGCACCAGCGAGCTGGCGCGCATGGTTTTGACGATTTCGTAGCGCGCGACGGGATCGGAGAGCGTGCGGCAACTGATGGTGGTGCGGTCCTTGAGTTCGCCCTCGCGCAGTTCGACTTCGGCGCCCATCGAGGCGAGCAGCCGGCGCTCGGTTTCGATGTCGCGCACCTGCGGAATGTTTTCGAGCGTGACTTCATCCTCGGTGAGGATGGCCGCGGCCATGCAGGGCAGCGCCGAGTTCTTCGCGCCGGAGACGCGAATGGTGCCGACCAGCGGATTGCCGCCGCGAATGACGAACTTATCCATAGGAAGTGACGAGCCGTCAGCCTGAATGAGCTCGCAGCTTTCAGCTTCAGCTCTCAGCTTCAAAGTGTCAATGCGGAAGGAAGACGGCTGAGCTACGAAGGCTGCGGCTAGCACGAAGTCGGGAGACAACGGTCGCGAGAGAAAACCGATCTCGCCCGCTCTGCGAGTCGACTCGACGTGCGCCGCCGATCAGTCGGGCGCCGCTAATGCGATGTCTTGAAAGCCGGGGCGATCCCGTGCGCAAAGGTTTGCCCGATGGACGAGAATCTCACCGCGCTCCAGCGATAAGAATCCGTGGCCTTGGGCTCGGGAGTCTCGCTGTAGGTCCGAGTGGTTTGCGCGGGCCGTTCCCAATTTGTTGCCGTGCGCCGTTCCAGTAGTTGACTACAGTTCATTGCTCGCCTCCTTGATTCTTGATTCGGGAAGGAACGGCTTTCGCCGCCTCCCCGGGCCGCATTAGTTTCCGGTTTGGGCCGCGGCGACAAGATGCAGCGGCTCATTGAGCGTGAACAGCAGGACTGCGCCGTCGTCCAGCGTAGCCTGAGGATGATCGATGAGTAAGTGCACCGTGATGACGCTGGCGCCGATAATTCCGCCGGCAAGCGCGCCGCCAGGCCCGCCGATAATGGCGCCCGTGACCACACCTGCTCCGGTTCCGGCGCCGTATTCGATGCCGACTTTCTTCATGCGCGATCCGGGCGTGACGTTGCCCTCGCCGCCGATGCGGTCATTGGAGCCGGGCGCGCCGGTGGTGTCGGCATAAAGATGGAATCGCGATCCGTCGGCGAGAATTACAAATTCCGGCTGAAGGCGCATCGATCCGTGGCCGGCAAAGTGACCGCTCGAAACCGAATCAACCTTGCCGTCAATTTCGGATCCAGCGGGAATGAGAACCTGGCCATCCTGAATTACGTCAGAGACTACGCGCGTACGGAACGCATCGCCGCTCTGGTTCATCGCCGTCGAAAGGCGATCCATCAGGCGGACGCGAATGACAGCGCCCTCGCCGAGCGTGCCGGGCGGAAGCGGAGCCGGGTGAACAATGTCGCCATCGGGATCGCTGCTGGCCGAATCGAATCGGGGCGCGCGCGGATTCAGCGCGGGAGGAGCAGAAGCGTCAGGCGCAACCTGCACGATGCCGTCGTCGGTGCCGTCGGCCCCGTTGGCTAGCATATTGTTTGCCGGAACCTGGCCGGCTGGTATTGAGTAAAGCGACCCATCGAGCGAGCGCTGCGCTGGCTGGCCATACTGTTGTGCCGGTTGCGGCACGGCAGGTTGCGCGTAATGGCTGGGGGAGGGCTTGGCCACCGGCGCAGGTTGCGGCTCGGGAGTGGTGATGGTGTCGTCAGGTGGAGGATTGGACGTACCCGCGTATGGGCCCTGCTGGCTCACCTGCTGCGCTCCCAATACGCCGCCGTCAGCGGCACAACAAACAGCGTATACAAAAATGTTCCGCTTCATCCCGACCCTCCTTCACCCGAGCAAAGATCTCCTTACTTGTTTTAGACCCTGCGGTGACGGGAAAGTTCTGCACCCACAGCCCCTATCGGCTGCGGACGTAAAACTAGCCAAGATAAGCGTAGCGTGAGATCGGGCAATGGCGAATTGGTGGATGTTCGGCGTGTGCCGCGGATGGCAAGAATCAACATAGTTATCATTCAACATCCACGACGTGCGCTCGTCGACATGTGACCGTCGCCACGCGGCCATGACGGTCGCCACGCAGGCGATCCACACCTCGTTTGCTAGAATCCAAAATGAAACAACCATTTTTTCCACATGCAATTTTTCGCTGGACGGGAGAGCACTTTTTTGCACGGACAGGAGCTTTTGGGCACCATTCAAAGCGCCGCCGGAGATGCCCTTGCCGTGGATCGCCGTCCCAAACTGAACGACCGGCTGCAGCACCGCATTTTGAGGAGCGATATGACTGAGATTGTTGCCATTCGTGCCCGCGAGGTTCTGGATTCGCGCGGCAACCCGACCGTGGAGGCGGACGTGATTCTGGAAAGCGGCGCGATGGGCCGCGCCATTGTGCCCTCGGGCGCTTCAACGGGCGAGCATGAGGCCGTGGAGTTGCGCGACGGCGACAAGAGCCACTACCTGGGCAAAGGCGTGTTGCAGGCTGTAGCCAACGTGGAGACGGCGATTGCGCCGGAACTGGAAGGCATGGACGCGGCCAATCAACGGCTGATTGACCAGTCGATGATTGCGCTGGATGGAACGCCGAACAAAAGCAAGCTGGGCGCGAATGCGATTCTGGCCGTCTCGATGGCGGCGGCGCGCGCCGTGGCGCCGACGCTGGAAGTTCCGCTGTATCGCTACCTGGGCGGCGTGAACGCGAGCATTCTGCCCACGCCGATGCTGAATGTGCTGAACGGCGGCGCGCACGCCGACTCGAACGTCGACTTTCAGGAGTTCATGATCATGCCGGTTGGCGCGGAGCGCTTCAGCGAGGCGCTGCGCTGGGCGGCCGAAACATTTCACACGTTGAAGAGCGTGCTCAAGAAGAAGGGCTACAACACCGCAGTGGGCGATGAAGGTGGATTTGCGCCGTCGCTCAAATCGAATGCCGAGGCCATCGAGCTGATTCTCGAAGCGATTGAGCAGGCCGGCTACAAGCCGGGCGAGCAGATCGCCATTGCGCTCGATCCGGCGTCGAGCGAGTTCTACGACGCGGAAAAGAAAAAGTACGTCTTCAAGAAGGGCGACAAGAGCGAACTGTCCAGCGAGCAGATGGTTGGATTTCTACGACAACTGGGTTCGCCAGTACCCCATCGTCTCGCTCGAAGACGGCCTGGCCGAGGACGACTGGGAAGGTTGGAAGATTCTTACCGACAAGCTTGGCGGCCACATTCAGCTGGTGGGCGACGATATCTTCTGCACCAATATCAAGCTGCTGCAGCGCGGCATTGAAGAGGGCGTGGCCAATTCCATTCTCATCAAGCTCAACCAGATTGGCACGGTGACCGAGACGCTGGAGGCGATCGAGCTGGGCCGCCGCTACGGCTACACATCGGTCATGTCGCATCGCTCGGGCGAGAGCGAGGACACGTTCATCGCCGATTTGGCGGTGGCTACCGGCGTGGGCCAGATCAAGACCGGCTCGGCGAGCCGCACCGACCGCATCGCGAAGTACAACCAGTTGCTGCGCATTGAAGAAGAGCTGGCTTCGGGCGCGGTTTATCTGGGACTTGAGAGCCTGAACTACAACGATTAGGCCGTCGATAGTTCTAAGAAGACAAAAGGGCGGAGCACAATGCTCCGCCCTGTTTTCTGCTTCGGATGACTTCGGTTTCTGCCGCGATGATCAGACTACCAGGATGATCCGGCTGCCAATTCGGCCGATTTAGCGGCTCGCGCCAGTGCTCTTCGCCTTATTGACCGCCGCTTCGATCTGCGCGGCGTCTCCCAGATAATAATGGCGAATCGATTTCAGGTTCTCGTCGAGTTCCTGCACCATGGGCACGCCTGTAGGAATGTTGAGATCGACGATCTTGTCGTCGGGAACGTCTTCAAGATATTTCACCAGCGCCCGCAGGCTGTTGCCGTGGGCCGCGATCAACACCTGCTTGCCTGACCGGATGCTGGGCGCGATCACGTCGAGCCAACAGGGCAGAACGCGATCGACGGTGTCTTTGAGACATTCAGTGAGTGGAAGTTGCTGCTTCGTGAGGTTGCGATAGCGACGGTCCTGGCCCGGATATCGCGGATCGGACACGTCGAGCGCCGGCGGAGGAATGTCGTAACTGCGGCGCCAGATTTTCACCTGCTCCTCACCGTACTTCGCTGTCGTCTCCGCTTTGTTGAGGCCTTGCAGCGCTCCATAATGCCGTTCATTCAGCCGCCAGTCGCGCTCGACGGGAATCCACAACAGGTCCATCTGATCCAGCGCAATCCACAGAGTGCGTATTGCTCGCTTGAGCACCGAGGTGTAGGCAACGTCGAATTGAAATCCCTGCTCTTTCAGCATCAGGCCGGCCTGCGTGGCCTCTTCCCTGCCCTTTTCAGACAGGTCAACATCTGTCCAGCCGGTAAAAAGGTTTTCCTTGTTCCAGATGCTCTCTCCATGGCGAAGGAGGACGACTTTGTACATTTCAAAACTCACTTTCTTACGCTGGGATCTCTTTTTTCGTTTCTGATTTGCTTCAATTATACGGACGCGTGCCGATCGCGAAGTCACGGCGGAAAGCAAAAAGGCCTCCCTTGCGGGAGGCCTTTTGCTTTGGGAGGGCTGATTACGATTTAGCGCGGACGCAGTGATTTGATGGCCGCAGGCAGGCGCTGCTCAATCAGGCGCGCTTGCTCCGCGGCGATGCCGCCCAGGTACGACGGAGCCGGCGTGGCCATCAGCACCAGTGCCAAGGCGATGAGCGAGAAGCAGAATCCCGCGATGCCGGCCGAAATCAACATGTGGTACATGTCGAAGATATCCAGGCCCAAAACCTTGAAGGCGACGTGCTCCAAAGGCTTGATGTGCTTCAAAACCGCCAGCGCGAAGAGGAAGAACAGCACGGCAGTCGACGTCAGAACCGCCAGCGTGACGTCAAGGCTGCGATGGAACTTTTGGCGGGCGCTGCAACGGGCGCACTCGGCAAAATGACTTTCGTAATCGCGGCGCATCTCCGGGGAGATCCCCGAGATGTCATAGCGCCAGCTTGCCAGAATTGCGCCTACGACCCGGTCGGTGCATTGATTTGCCAGCGTAGACATCCGGAGTCACCCTCTAAGAAAGTCAGTTGAAACACCGAGCTTCCATCTGGCGAGATACCCAGGAAGCTACCAATTGGACGTCGATTGCCTTGTGCTCGATGCACAATGTCCCGAAAAAAACCAGTTTGCCAAGCCAGATGGCCGACGAAGTGTCGCGGTCCGTTTAACCACTTACTGGGCCGTAACTTACATTGATTCTATACTTTTTGGCTAGAAACTGATAGGCGAAAGTGGCTGGTGTTGCTCTGCTAGTAACAGGCGGTTGGCCAGCAGGCTCGCCCGGCCCAGGAGGGCGCGCTCGGCGGCGACCCTGGCAAGCTCAGGAAGATTATTGTTTTCAGAGAGATGCGCAAGAATTACGTAGGCGGCCTGGCCGTCGTAGGCGGTCGAAAGGAACTCGGCGGTGGCGTCATTTGAGAGGTGTCCCACGCGGGAAAGCACGCGCTGTTTGACCGACCAGGGATAGGGGCCATCGCGCAGCATCTCGAGGTCGTGGTTGGACTCGAGCAGAAGCAGGTCGAGGGCCCGAAGCTGTTCCTTGACGTTGGGCGGAATGTAGCCGAGGTCCGTGGCAAAGCCCATGCGGACGCCTTCAGAACTGAGAACGAAGCCGACCGGATCGGCGGCATCGTGGGGAATGGTGAAGGGGCTGAAGGCGATATCGCCGATTGAGAATGGCTCGCCGGCGCGGAAGTACTCTACCGCAGGTAACCAGGTCGGGTCGTCGTTTCAATGCTGGAATTTCAGCCGAAGCTTGGTCATCTGATATGACGGGAGCCGTGTTGGGGTCTGGGCCGGGGCCACTGCTCGCCGACTGGGGTAGTCCGGCGGTGTCCGGCAGGCAATCGACTTCAGACTTCTTCCGGATCGCTCTCGTCGGCGGCGGCTTCCAGGGTGACAGCTTCCGGCTCGGCCTCGCGCTCGGCGGCCTGTTTGCGGCATAGCTCGAGCCACTGGGCGTAGGTCATCTGGCGGCGCGGGGTGAGCCAGCGCATCCAGGCGCGATGCGTGGCCTCAGTAAAGTAGACCGGGATGCCGAGCTTGCGCGCGGTGACGGCGAGGCCGTTGATGTGGTCCTGGTGCTCGTGGGTGATCACGATGGCGTCGAGGGTCGCGGGGTCTTCGCCGGCGAGCTTCATGCGCCGAAAAAGTTCGCGGCAACTCAGGCCGGCATCGACGAGGATGTGCGTGCGCCCGCCGCAGACAACTGTGCTGTTGCCTTTGGAGCCCGAGGCCAGCACTGTGAAGCGCACCATGAGTTCGAGAATACCGCGAATCGCTTCGCAAGTTCTTCAGCCTTATCGAGCCGGTTATCTCGATCCGTGAATTCGACACCGTCAATTCAAGCCGATCATTTCAGGGAAGGCGACCGATGCCGGCAGTTCGATGGAAATCTTCGTGCCGCGGCCGGGATTCGAGACCACATTAAAGCTGGCCTGATTGCCGTAGAGAACTTCCAGCCGCTCCTGCACATTTTTCATGCCGATGCCGGAGCCGGTGCGGCGAATCGCGGATTCGGGACGGCCGGTCATTCCCACGCCGTCATCGGAGACTTCGATGAAGATTCGATCGCCCTCAAGGCGGCTGCGCAGTGTGACTGTGCCGCCGTGGATGCGCGGCTCCAGTCCGTGCTTGATGCTGTTTTCAATGAGCGGCTGCAGCAGAATGCTGGGCACCAGAATATCGAGCGTGCGCGGATCGATATCTTTTTCGACGCGCAGCTTTTCGGCGCCGAAGCGGACGACCTCGATGTCGAGGTAATCGTCGGTGAATTTCAGCTCGTCGCGCAGGGGCACGTAGGCGTCGTGATCCTTGAGCAGGGCGCGCAGAATGTTGGCGAGCTTGACGGTCATCGTTCGGGCCATCTCAGGCTTGCTGCGCACCAGTGAGGCAATGGAGTTGAGCGTGTTGAACAGGAAGTGGGGATTGATCTGGCGCTGCAGGGCGTCAAGCCGCGCTTCAAGCACCAGCCGCTTCTGCTCTTCGAGCGACATCTCGACGCGCAGGGCATTCCACACCTTGATCGCGACTCCAACCGAGATCGGCGCGCACAGCCAGACCAGCGCCTGCAGCCAGAGATTGCTGGCCAGCAACGCGAAGAGGCGATGCGGGAAGGCGTGGGCGATCCAGTCTCGAACCATCTCCATGACCGCAATGAGAACCAGGAGAAGGAACTGGCGGTCGATGCGCGGCTTGATCAGGTTGCGGCGAACCCAACGGTAGAGGCTGAGATCGATGAAGGGCGTGAATGACCAAATCTCTTCCTTCTCGACGAAGCGGCCGATCATGCCGGCGGCCAGGCCAAGAGCGATGTTGAAGGGCAGCGCGAGATATTCGTGGTGCAGGACGGCGGGGACAGACAGCACTGCCGCCGCTGAGCATGGCCCAGCCGGGACCAACGAGCAGGCCAAGGAGGATGATGGTTTCAAAAGAGATGTCGGCAGCGAGAAAGTTGGGAACCCAAAACCGAAGCCAAACCCCGAGAGTAAGCGGCACCAGGAAAAAAGCCAGCAACGCCAGAGTTTGCCTGCCGCTGCGCCTCTCGGCGAAAAACAGGCGACGGAATGTGGTAACGCGCGCCAGTACGCTGGCCACCGAGGCTACCACGCCCAGCTTGACCAGCAGCGTGATCCAAATCAGGTTGTCCGTCACACGATCAATGTATCGCGGCGTGCGTGCAGGAATCTAATCTGAGAAGCGTTTGGCGGAGCTGTAAATTGCGGTGAGTTGGGCAGCAGCTGCCTGCAGGATGGCCACGGAGCGGCGTGCAGAGCAGATTGCCCCGTAGAATGAAGATATGGCATTGGAAATCATTAAAAAGGCTGCCGAAGCGGACTTCCCCACGCGTTGGGGCACATTCCGCATTCTGGGCTTTCAAGGCGCGCGGAGCGAAGCGGCGCCTGGCTGCGAAACGGCGCCGAAGGCCGAGGATCTTGTTGCGCTGGTGATGGGCGACATTCATACCACGCCGCCGCTGGTGCGCATTCACTCGCAGTGCCTCACTGGAGACGTTTTCGGTTCGCTGCGCTGCGATTGCCGGCTGCAACTGGAGCTGGCGCTCAAGAATATCGCCGAAGAGGGCGCGGGAATCCTGCTCTATGAGCAGCAGGAAGGCCGCGGCATCGGCATTATGGCCAAGCTGAAGGCCTACGAATTGCAGGACCAGGGGCTCGACACGGTGGAAGCAAACCAGAAGCTGGGCTTCGCCGCCGACTGCCGCGATTACGACCTGGCGGCGGGAGCGTTGAAGCTGCTCGGCGTGACGAGCGTGCGCCTGATGACCAACAATCCCGACAAAGTTGCCGCATTGGAGGCTGCGGGGATCGCTGTGACCGAACGCGTGTCGGCCGAGGTCGAGAACCAGGAGAGCTTCGAGCGCTACCTGCGAACGAAGCAGGAAAAGATGGGGCACATTTTCGATCACCCGGTGAATGGTTAACCTGAGGCGGTGGTGATCAGTTTGAAAAGAACCGTCCCTCAGGGGCTAAAGCCCTCCCTCGTTCGGCGCAATTTGCGGCACGACTGAAGTCGTGCCCTTTCAAAGCACGTCCAGATTCAAATTGATCGACTGCCCCTGAGGATCGAGCAGAATTCTTGAAATCGATTACATCTCAGATTTCACGCCGCCAGACGCTACCAGCCACTCAAGTGAAGTGCCGTGATGGATACTGCGCGCCATTCAATCATCAAGTTGGCAAGCGCTTGCAGCGCTCCGCGGACCGCATGGAAGAGCGTCAAGTGCTTCAAAACCCGTGCTAAAATCGCTGCACTGGAAATACGATGATTGAGACCTTAGCGCAGTACGGGACGACGCCGGAATTGACCGCGGAGATGATCCGAGCGCAGCTCGACCTGCTGATTCGGGATGAGGTCTTTCGCTCCAGCAAGCGCTCCGTCGCTTTCCTGAAGTACGTGGTTGAGATGACGCTGAACGGGTCGGCGGACCAGATCAAGGAACGCACGATTGGGGTTGAGGTCTTCGGCAGGCACCCATCGTATGACACGAACCTCGATCACATTGTGCGCACGGCGGCGACTGAGCTGCGCAAGAAACTCGCGACTTACTACGTCGACGAAAAGCATCGCTCTGAATTGCGCATGGGTCTTATTCCAGGATCGTATATTCCGAGGTTCACGCTGCCAGGGCAGGCCAGGCACGGCGCGGTAGAACCCGAAATCGAAACAGAATCGCCCGACGCGCCATTTGAAACGCACGCCGCGCGCATTCGAATCGGACCGGTTCCTGTCAGGGGCCCGGTTCCTTTGGCAGGTCGCGTTCCTGTTGCAAGATTGACCGAACTTGCGCCGTGGTGGAAGCAGTGGTATGCGGGCGCTGCCGCGGCTGCTGGTCCTCATGGCGGCCGGCCTCGCCGGATACACCAGTTTGCACAGAGCGAACGCGGAGGGTCTTTTCTGGAAGCCTGTACTGGAAACGCCGGGGCCCGTGCTGCTGGTAGTCGGCGACCATCCGAATGGACCGCCAACGGTACCGGACGTAAACGCGAATGGAAGCCCCGTCACTCCTGTGCCGAGCTCCGACTCGTCGCAGACGGTTCCTTTCGCCGACACAGTCACCATCGCCAAGGTTGTTGGCGCGCTTGAGGCCAGAAACAAACAGGTCATCATCCGCAGAGGCAGCGAGAGCTCGTTCTCCGACCTCAGAAACGGCGCTGCGGTTCTCATCGGGGCCTTCAACAATGAATGGAGCCTGCGCTTGACCCGCCAGTTGCGTTTCAGCCTGGCCATGGATACGGATCAGCACGTCGTCTACATTCGCGACGCGAAGAACCCTTTGTCGCGCAGTTGGAGCTGGGGCACCAACCAGCCGCCCGAACCGGTCACTGGAGCCAACAGCCCTAAGCTTCAAGACTTCGCCCTGATCTCCCGCATACGGGACTCGGAGACCGGCCATGTGGTGGTTGTGATCGGCGGACTCTACACCTACGGCACTGAAACCGCCGGCGAGTTCCTTACAGATCCGAATCTGATGCAGGCCATCGCCGCGCAAGTGGGCGCCGAACGGAAAAGAGCAAAACCTGCAGGTGGTTTTGGGCACAACGGTCACGGACGGTACTCCCGGCCCGCCCAGGGTCCTGGCGGTATCGGCTGAATAATTCGGCCATTCCGCGGGCGTCGGCGGCGATTATTTTCACGAGATAAATTACAGAAAATAAATGAGATATTGCCGATTCCTGACTGTCAGGGACGGTACCTGTCTCATCAACTGTCAATCTGTTTCAATACAAACTTTGCTGCTCGTATTTTCGTGCGCCCGTGCGCTCTGTTCCGGGCACGAAACGATAGATTTCACCCGCAAGTGCAACGCTTTAGGAGGCAATATGAGGGCTTTTCCCAAGTTAATCGGTTGTTTTGTCGCCGTTTTCGCACTGTGCATTTGTATTCCAGGCCGTTTGTCCGCACAAGGATTTGGAAGCATCAACGGCACGGTGACCGACGCGAGCGGCGCTGTGGTTCCCGGCGCGGAGGTGACGGCGACCCAGGTTGGCACGGGAATTTCGTCGAAGACAACCTCGGGCAGCCAGGGCAACTTCGTTTTCAATACTCTGGCGCCCTCGACTTACAACATTACCGCCACGCGCCAGGGATTTGAAGCGTACACGGATAATGGCGTTTCAGCTGCGCGCCGACGCCGCGGTGACGGTAAACTCACGTTGAAGCCCGGCAGAACCACCGAGACTGTGACGGTAAGCGCCGACACCGCCCAGGTCGACGTGACGACAGGCACCTTGTCGCAGGTGATCGGCGGCAACGTCGGTGAATGGATTGCCGCTGAATGGCCGCAACGCAGCCGCGCTCACCGAGGAAGTAGCCGGCGTTACGGTTGCTCCGCCGGCATCAGGCTGACCAGGGGAACACCAAGACCTTCCCCACGGCGATCACCATCTCGGCCAACGGCACATTTGTGGGGCAGACAAACTACATGCTCGACGGCGGCAACAACGTGGACGAGTACACCAACGTCAATCAGCCGTTCCCCATGCCCGACGCGCTGCAGGAGTTTTCGATCGATACCAACAACTACAGCGCGCAGTACGGCCAGAATGCGGGCGGCGTGGTCAACATCATCACCAAGAGCGGAACCAGCCAGTACCACGGCGACCTGTTTGAATATGTCCGCAATTCCGACCTGGACGCGCAGACGCCGCTAACCTATAGCGCCACCACGCACAAAGGCACAGTCGACCTGCTCAAGCGCAACCAGTTTGGCGGCACGATCGGCGGCCCGCTTTCGATTCCGCACCTCTTCAACAGCAATAAGCTCTTTGGTTTTTTCGGATACCAGAAGACGATCGATCACGAGGCGGCAACAAGCGCCGGCACCACCCTGCCGACCATTGCCCAGGCGGGCGCAACTTCGTCGGGCACAGGCCCGGGCACGAACAACCTTGTGTTTACCGACTGCGTCATCGACCCGCTGATGCCGTCTGCGATTCTCGCCTCGACTATCACGTGCCCGGCGGGCGAATCGAACACCTGGAGCGGCTCCGCTCTCAGCCCGGTCACGGCCAACTTTCTCAAATATGTCCCAGCGCTGACCACGAGCGGCTCCGTTCTGTACACACAACCTAGTCTCTTCGGCTACGCCGAGATGACAGCCAAAGTCGACGATGAGCTGACGCCCAAGGACAAGCTGACGGTGCGCTACTTCTCCGACGAGTTCATCCTGCAAGGCGTTGAGAACCTCACGGATATCCTCAGCCTGGCCGACGGCGCTTCGAACCACTACTACAATGGACTGGTCTCAGAGACGCACACTTTCAACGATCACATCGTCAACAATTTCATCCTCAGCTATCAACATCAATTCGACATTCGCGGCCCCAGCTCGAGCAGCCTCGACGTGGCCGATCTGGGCGTCGAAACATCTGGCAGCCGGCTTTTAAGCAGATCAATGAGATCCAGGTGTCGAACCTTTTCACCATCAGCGTCAATCCCCAGGCTGCGTTCGTCCGGAACAACTACACGCTGACAGACGACATTCACTTCCTGCTGGGCCGGCACAACATCGACGCCGGCTATCACGGCGAGCTGTCGAAGATCGACGTCAACAACGACTTCGAGCAGCCCGGCGAGTTCTTCTTTAACTCCAACGTCACCCGCGATCCGGCCGCCAGCTTCCTGTTCGGCAACCTCTCTCAAATGATTCAGGCGTCGGGCGAGTACTTCAACGTTCGCGGCAAGTTCCAGGGAGCATACGTGCAGGACAGTTGGAAGGCGACGCGCAATTTGACGCTCAACTACGGCGTGCGCTACGAGCCGTTCATTCCCTGGCACAATCTCTTCGGCCGCATGGGCAGCTTCAATCCCACCCTCTGGGCGTCGGACACGCACTCCACCAAGTACCCACTAGCGCCGGCCGGGCTGCAGTTCGCCGGCGATCCCGGGTTCCAACCCAACGGCGTCGCCAACGAATACGACCACTTCATGCCCCGCGTGGGCTTCGCCTATGATGTCTTCGGCACCGGCAAAACATCCATACGCGGCGGAGGCGGCATGTTCTACGACAGCCGCATCAACAGCACCTTGTTCGACATTTACTCGACCGGCTCGCCGCCGTTCCTTCAGGCTGTGACCCTGCAGCAGACCGCCGCCACACCGATCAACTGGGCCAATCCGTACGTGACGGCCGGGGTTGCCAATCCCTTTCCGTCGCCGCAGCCTCCGCCCAACACTGCTCCGATATCGTCATCGAACAGCTGGCTGACTTTCGATCCGTACAAAGGCTTCCAGGATCCGGTCAATTACGCCTGGAACCTCGCAGTCGAGCAGCAACTGACGAGCAGCCTTTCGTTGCGCACCGCCTATGTAGCCACGCACGGCAGCCACGAGTGGGAGGACACAGAACTGAATCCCGAGATCGGCGGGCGTTCGTCAAGTTTGACCAGCCCGGCTGCGCAGCGACCAACAGTTGTTTCCCCAATTACATTACAGCTGCCAACACCGGCGGCAACACGAATTACAACTCGCTGCAAGTCTCGGCCGAGCAACGCGTGCGTTACGGCCTGACTCTGCTCTTCAACTACACCTGGTCCAAGGCACTCAACGACATGCCGTGGAATCAGGCGGCGACCTCGATTGGCAGCGGCGACTCATATGTCATGCCCGATCACCGTACCGAACTACAAGAAGCTCGACTACGGCCCGGCGGACTTCGATCACCGCAACATCACCGCGCTGTCCTACGTCTACCCGGTTCCGAAGTTCCTCAACGATGCGCCCAGCGTGCTTCGCTACATTGTGAACGGCTGGGGAACCAGCGGAATCTTCCAGTACCACAGCGGCGACCCGCTCACCATCTGGTCCAGCTCAGCCAACAACTCCGGCTACCCACCAGAACCGCGATCGCGCCGTGTACGGCGGGAGCGGCGCCTACGGCTGCAAGCGCATGCGCCGGCGTGACAACGCCCTGCAGGGGCTGGCTGAATCCAGCCGCCTTTTCGGTCAATCCAGCCGGTACCTTCGGAAACGTCGTCAAAGGCTCCTTTGTGGGCCCGCATTACGTTGACTGGGACGGCAGCATATCGCGCAAGTTTGCATTCACCGAGAGAACTTCACTGATCTTCCAGGCCGACTACTTCAACGTGCTCAACCACACCAACCTCGGCGACCCGGGCACGACGTTGGGCTCGACCGTTCGGCAAGATCACGAGCACCAGCCCACAGAACTGGACCACCGGTCCGGGATCAACATCCGATCCCCAGAACAGCCCTCGAATTGCCCAGTTGTCACTGAAGCTGCTGTTCTAGCAAGGCTTGGGGAGTGCGGCCAAACGCGGCACTCCCCAACTCATTCCGTGCCCTGGTATTCAGAAATAAAGGAAATGCTCGTTGCAGCATTTCACTGGCCGAGTGGCCGGTGCAGCGGCCGCGGGAGGCCTTTTCTATCTCCGAACGCAAGCTGAGCAAAACGTAAAGGCCACTCGATGATGATCAAAGCAGCATGTAGAGCACGACGCTGGCCGCGCAGTTTACTGCTCGCAACTTGCCTCATGGCGGCTGCATCGGCCACTCAAGCGCAGGCGCCGCACGCTGCCACGAAAGCTGGCGCCCCTGACGACATGGCGCTCCATCGTTGGGGTTGACGCCAATTTATCGCAACCCAATTCTCTTTGCCGATTACTCTGATCCCGACGTCATCCGCGATGGCCTGAATTATTATCTCGTCGCCTCCACCTTTCACTTCGTTCCCGGCATTCCCATTCTGCAATCGAGCGACCTCGTCCATTGGACGATCATCGGCCACGTGGTCCACCGCCTCGATATGGATCCGCGTTACAGCATGATTGGCGGCAATCGCTACGGCAAAGGGGTATGGGCGCCCTCGATCAGGAAACACGATGGCCGATTCTACGTCTACTTCCCCACGCCGAGCGAAGGAATCTTCGTGAGCACGGCTGAAAAAATGACCGGGCCGTGGAGCGAGCCGGAAGCTCGTGATTGCAGGCGCGGGTTTTGAAGACCCATGTCCTTTTTGGGACGACGACGGAACGGCTTACTTGATTCACTCCAGGACCGGCGCCGGCCCGCTCATTCTGCACCGTATGTCGGCGGATGGCAAGCACGTGCTCGATGAAGGCAAGATCATCGTTCAGGATCCAGAGCATTTGCCAGTTCTTGAAGGGCCCAAGCTCTATAAGCGCAACGGGTACTACTACATTTTTGCTCCCTTCGGCGGCGTGGGCAGCGGCGCGCAGGCGGTGTTGCGGTCGCGGCAGATCTATGGACCATACGAGCATCGCGTGGTGCTTGCCCAGGGCTCGACCAACATCAACGGTCCGCACCAGGGC
Organism: uncultured Acidobacteriaceae bacterium; assembly: GCA_963725115.1. Classification (GTDB taxonomy): domain Bacteria; phylum Acidobacteriota; class Terriglobia; order Terriglobales; family Acidobacteriaceae; genus Telmatobacter. The sequence continues at coordinate 464,532 of CAVRXG010000001.1, forward strand.
GGCTATGTTGAAACGCCGGACGGAGAAGGATGGTTCGTCCATTTCCAGGCCGACGGCGCGCACGGGCGGATCGTTCACCTTGAGCCGGTGCGCTGGCAGGACGATTGGCCGGTGATTGGCGCCGATCCCAGATGGCGCGGCGACCGGGCAGCCAACGCCTTCGGGGCCAATTCCGGATCATCCTCGCGTAGAGTCTCAGCAACGGCCTCAGACGTCCGACGATTTCAATGGGGAGAGACTCGGCCCGCAATGGGAATGGAATCACAATCCTGACGACGCTCATTGGTCGTTGAGCGCGAGGCCCGGCTATCTTCGCCTGATCCCCATGCAGGCCGATAATTTGCTCGACGCGCGCAACACCCTTACGCAGTGCATGCAGGACAATGCGTTCGAATTTACGACCCGCATGGACCTGACGGGAATCAAACCCGGCGTGCACGCTGGGGTGGCCATGTTTGACAATTCCGCGACCGGCCTGGAGATTGAGCAGGACGGGCGCGAACGGCGATTGAATTTCTTTCACCTTCAGGAACACACTGCCGGACCGGATTTTTCGCAAGCGGTGGTCGAGCTTCGCGTGCGCGTTGACGGCGATCGGGCCAGTTACTCGTACAGTCTTGACGACGGCAAGACCTTTCACGAACTTGGCGCCGATACCGAGATCCGGTTTAGCTGGTGGAAGGGTTCGCGGCCGGCTCTCTTTGCTTACACGACAGAGGCCGCCAATTCTGCGAACGAACCCGGTGCCGTCGAAACGGGAGCCGTCGATTTCGACTGGGTCCACTATCGGCCGTTGGGCACGAACCCCTGGTAAACAGGAAACTGCAGGGCGGAAAGTCTCTGCCCTTCGATCGCGATTATCGTCCCAAAGACGCATTTTTCGCGATTCGGGACAGCTTCGACCATCGGCAGACGAAATAAGCGCGGCTTTCGGCCCAGAACAGCCTAATGTGGAAAACAGGACAGTTTACCGCTCTGGTATCACCCATTTGGGGCATATCCACCTGAGGCAATTTTCCGTGTATTCTGGAACTGATTGCTTTGGAGTTCGCTCCGCGGCGTCACCCGAGTTTTGCGCTGGTCAGCTGATTAATCGTGGATGGAGTAAAGGAGCTTCGAATGAACCCCCGCTACGCTCTTCTCCTGGCCTTGACACTGGCCGCCGTTGCTCTTCCGCTCCGCGCGCAAACCGGATGCGAGGACTCGCCTGAAGACCCAACCATCGTGCTGGCTCTCGTGGGCGGCGCTGGCGCATTGGCAGCAAGCGTACGCGCAGCGCGCAAACGCAAGAGCTAGCTCGCAACGAGCGACCCCGCTTCTTAATAGAATGGGGAATACGACGGTGAAGCTTCCCCGGATTTTTCTCTCGCTCTCACTCTCTATTTCGATTTCTGCTTTTTTCGTCGCTTTTTTTGGCGCCACATTTTTCCTGGCCGTTCTCTTCGTGACCGGTTGCGGCGGCAGTGTTTCTACGGGTGGTGGTGGGGGCGGTGGAGGCGGCGGCTGCACTCCGAGTGTTAGTTCCAGCACGCCCGCATCGTGCCCGTCGAGAACACCGGTCGCTGGAGTTTCCTTCAATGGAAAAGTTTTGGCCGCTTCGAAACCTGTGAGCGGTGCGATTGTTCAGCTCTATGCCGCTGGAAATGCTGGCAACGGCTCTGCGCCCGCGGTGCTTCTGACTAGCGCGCTAGTCACCGCATCCGATGGAAGCTTCACCGTTCCCTCTGGGTATTTATGTCCATCTGCGAAAACCCCTGTCTATCTGCTCTCGAAAGGCGGCCAGCCAGCTTCTGCTTCTGCGCCCAACTCCGCTGTCTGGCTGATGGCCGCGCTCGGTCCCTGCGGCAGCATCGCTTCGGGTAGTTCCTTCGCCATCAATGAAGTCACGACAGCCGCATCGGTCTGGGCGCTGGCCTCGTTTATGTCGAGCGGCGGAAATGTTGGCGCCAGTTGCACGAACACAATCGGCCTCGACAATGCATTCGCAACGGCCAACGAACTTGTGAATTCCGCCACAGGCGCATCGCCCGGAGCGGGTCTTCCATCCACACTCGTCGTGCCCACCGCGAAGCTGAACTCGGTCGCCGATGCGCTTGCGTCGTGTACTGGCGCGAGCGGCAGTGGTTCCTGCATCGCGCTATTTTCTTCTGCGACCGCCGGCAGCACCGTGCCGACTAACACGCTCGACGCTGCCCTCAATATTGCGCGCGCGCCCGCCGCCAACGTCGCCGCGATCTACACTCTCGCAGCGGGTAGTCCGGTCTTCTCGCCGACTCTCACGACCGCGCCTTCTGACTGGATGCTGCATAACACGGTCTCCGGCGGAGGCATGAATTCGCCCGCGTCGCTCGGCGTCGACGCATCCGGCAACGTCTGGGCCTCGAACTACTTCAACACCGTGTCGGAGTTTTCTCCAGCCGGCAACGCAGTGTTCTCCGCCGGAATCAGCGGCTCCGGGATCAACGAATCCTATGGCATGGCGCTCGATGTTCAGGGCAACGTGTGGATTGCCAACGAACAAACCACATCGCAAAGCGGCACCGGAGACGTTACCGAGTTGAATTCTTCCGGGCAGGCCGTCGCTATTGGAATTACTAGCGGCGGCATCTACTTTCCCCTCGCGGTGGCCGCAGACCCAAACGGCGACATGTGGATCGCCGATTATGGCGATTCGAAAGTGTCGCTGCTGTCGAGCTCCGGCTCGGCCATCTCAAGCTCCTCCGGATGGGGCGGCACTTCGCTCGCGTTTCCCGTGGCCGTCGCCGTCGACGCAGATCACAATGCGTGGGTCGCCAATCAGGGCGGCCTGCTACCCGTGACCAAAATCTCAGCGGATGGCTCCGAGGTTACGAATTACGATTGCGATTGCGATGGGGCCTCAGGCGTTGCCACCGATCAGAGCGGCAATGTTTGGATCGCGAATTATTACGGCAATAGCATCAGCGAGGTGAATACCTGCGGAAAGTTGGAAGTCGATGCTGCAATGGGTGGCGGATTGGTGCGTCCCCAGGGAATTGCAATCGACGGCGCGGGAACCGTATGGGTGGCCAACTACCAGGGCAACTCGCTCTCTGAGCTTGGCAGTTCGTCCAGCGCAACGGCAGGCATGCTTCTTTCTCCATCGACCGGATTCGGTGCCGACGCTTCCCTGCTCGCGCCCTATGGCGTCGCCATCGATGCCAGCGGAAATCTTTGGGTAACGAACTCCGGCAAGAACACGCTCACGCAGTTTATCGGGGTTGCGACGCCGGTGAAAACACCGCTGGCCGGTCCGCCGCAAGCGCCCTAGGGCGACAAAATGCGATGATAACCAGCGAGGGGATCGCAGTTTCCATGGCGGAAGATTTGGCAATCGCGAGACCGCAAGCGGATCAAGCAACGCTCAACTCCAGCGCGGATTTCCGCCAGCCTGCTTCTCCGTCGGTCGCGCTTTGGTGCGCGATTGCTGTTCTCACGGCGGCCGGGTGCCTCGGCATTGAGCGCGAGCTGGTTCTGCTGTGGCGATGCTGGACCACCGATCCGCTGCGTTCGATTGGCATGCTGATTCCGCCCGCCAGCATCATTCTCACTCTTCGCGTCTGGCGGCAAAACGGCTGGCAGCTGCGCGGAAGCTGGTGGGGCCTGACCGCGATCGGCGCCGCATTCTTCGTCAGCATTCTTCGCGCCAGCGCCGAGCTCTTCGTCGCCGCCGGCGGCGCGCTCGTTTCGCTCATTCCGCTTACGTTGCCTGTCTATCTCTATGGGAGCGGAGTTGTTCTGCTGTTTGCCGGCACGCGCGTTTGGCGCAGGGCGTGGTTTCCCCTCGGGCTGTTGCTGCTATCGCAGCCAGTGCCTGTGCTCACCAGCAGCATGATCGATATTCCTCTGCAGGAGATCTCGGCCCGCGTCGCGCGCGCTTTCGCCACGCTCATCCATTTCGCGCCCACTACGCCGCAACTGCGCCTGATGTTTTCGCCGGACTTCGGCATGTTCATCGCGCCAGGATGCGACGGCATTCGCGGCGCGGTCACGTTGGGATATCTGGCGCTCATTCTCGGCTATCTCAAGCGCGTTTCGCCGCGCCGCTGGGCGGCGTACGTCATTGGCGGCGTTCTGCTCGGTTATCTCTTCAACTTCATCCGACTCTGCCTCCTTGTCGTCTATTACCGCGTCGCGCTCGGTCATCCCGCGCTCGAAGGCGTGGCGAAAGAGGCCGACTACGCCATCGGAAGCTGCTTGTTTCTGGTGGCGATTTTGATTTTTGTCTGGCTCGCTGGCCTGAAGCAAGGTGAAGAGGCTTCGACTGATTTCTTGCGCGCTAGTGATGGGCCCGGGCCCAGCCGAGACAAGCTTGCGCAGTCGTCGAGGGATCTTTTTATCCGCGTTGCGGCATTTGCCGTCGTGCTGCTTGCAGTTCTCGCGCTGCCGTCCTCGGCGCTTCGAGCCCGGCAAAATAGCCCGGACTCAGCCTTATCGTCGACCGCATCTCTCGCCCGCTTCCCGAAGCAAATCGGTCAGTTCGCGCTCACACGCACCTGGTACGAGCAATCTGGCGGGCAAACGCTGGTCGAAAGCGGAGCCTATTCTGCGCCCGCATCCGATGAGATCATCCTCGCCATCTGGGTTGCGCCATTTGTCTACTATCACGATGCCAACTCCTGCTGGCTGGCGCGCGGCCTCAAGCCCGACCTGGTTACTTCACTGCCCTTCGTCACCGCCCAGGGAAAATCGGTCGACCTCAGCACCGGCTTTTATAACGATGGAGTCACCGACAGCATCGTCGTCAGCGTCGTCTGCACTCCGGGATCCTGCTCGCAGTCGCAGCAGGTCGCCTCGAAGGGCCGATTCAGCTTCTTCGTTCTCAAGCCGCAGATCGGCAATCTCACCGGCGGAGCCGCGCATCCTGTTCCCATCATGATTCGCATCGATCGCGTGCATTCCGAAGCATCAAAAAACGACACGCAAAGCGCTCTCACCGCCGAGGCACAAAAATTTCTGGCCGGCCTCGATCCCATGAGCCTGAGCCAGGCGTTTCAGTAAACGCGCGTTTTATTCAAACTCTCAGGCAGAAATAATGTCTAGCGCGCTTTGCGGGCAAGAGCAAGGCATTCATCATGGATTACCGACTCCTTGAATGCTACAAGCAAAGCCGTAGCGACGCGGTTTCGGCCTTCACGCTTCGCCTTGTACAAGGCGGTATCCGCAGCCAGAAGCAAACTCTCCGGCATCCGCATTGTTCCGCCGTATCGCGAGAGCGCGGTGGCTACGCCCGCACTCACAGTGACCGGGCCGCCCTCCGGATAACCTCCATGTGTAATTTCGAGAGCCTCGACGGTTGACCGGACTTTTTCTGCGACTTCCACTGCGCCTGCCGTATCGGTAGAAGGGAGAATAACGGCAATCTCCTCTCCGCCATAGCGCGCTGCGATGTCGGTAGTGCGTACAGCTCCCTTCACGGCAACAGCAATCGCACGCAGGCAATCATCCCCTACCTGATGTCCTTGCTGATCGTTGAATTCCTTGAAATGATCGATGTCCAGCAGCAGAAGAGAAATCTGAGAGCCCTCCCGCAATGTCCTTTTCCACTCGCGATCAAGCGTTTCATCAAAGGCCCGGCGATTTGCGAGGCCCGTCAAGCTATCGGTAAGCGCCAGCGCGGAGAGTTTCTCTTCCAGTGCCTTGCGCTCCGAAATATCGCGCATTGTAACGACGGCTTCTGTCGCTTCGCCCGTGGAGTCTCGTACGACGCGGGCAGTGAATTCGATCCAGACGAGAGACCCATCCTTCTTTCGCATCCGAACCGCGGCCCGCTCAGGCTCTACTCCTGGTTCAAAATTCCGGGTCGCAATAGCGATGAGCCCGGGAAGATCTGCGGGATATATCAAGGCAAATGCCTCCATCCCTTTCATCTCCTCCGGTGTCCAGCCAAGAACATCGAATGAGGAGGGAGAGACATACCGCCACTTCATGTCTACGCCAGACCGGCAGATAACGTCGGCGCTGTATTCCGCGAGGCGTTGAAAATCAGTATCGTCTTCTTGCGACATAGGCACCTCGACAACTCGCGCCCATTTAAGGTGAGAGCGTTCGCATGATTCGCATGAACCGATCACAACAGGACGGAAGTTCGTCGATCCGCCGCATTTAGCAGGTATCGGCAAATTGCTCGACCACTTGAATCGCGATCGCTCGAACCTCTATCCCCGAACCTCTATCACCGAACCTCTATCCCCTAACCTCTATCGTTGAGGCTGGCAGAAAAGATCGGGCACTCTATTCTTCTCCGCGTCGTTGTTTGTGTGTTCAGCGGAGTCGCCTCCAAACGTCAAAAGCTCCCTTTCGGGAGCTTTTGACGTTCGTTTCCAAGCTCTTTGTTGTCAGTCGGCCACAAAACCCGCTCATCTGGTTGGGCCTTTTTTGCACCCTCGTTTGCTACTTGCCAAACACCCCGCTAGTCTCTGTGGGGTAAATGGCGGGGACGACGGGGCTCGAACCCGCGACCTCTGCCGTGACAGAAGTGCTTTTGATCGTAACCCATTGAAACTATGGGCACTGATGGCTAACAAAAGCACTCAAAAGCAGTGGAAAACACGGCTAGAAACTCTTTCGGCACCCTACTCAGCACCCTTGGCATTTTTCTCCAGGTTGCTGCCTTCCGCAGGCGGAGGTCGGGGGAAAAAGACCTGTGCCGCGCAAAAGGCAGAGGCTTGTTCCAATTGATCAAGACATCGGCGTTTATCAGAACTTATCAAAGCAAGATCTGTGTCTCACAACATCGGCGGCGCCTACTGTGTGTGGATCAAGCACCAGCCCGAACCGCAAGGTTTGTTTACCGGGTAGCCGACTACTCGACCGGAACGAGGAGAAACTGGCCGTCAACCTCGCTCAAGACTCGCTGTTGCTCACTTCTTGACTTGTATGACCTCGCCCTTCTTACGGTTGGCTTCCGTCAGCTCAAGACGGATCGCGTCATCGTTTGGCGCCAATCCTGCTGCAGCTTCCAGATTGGCGATCGCGGCATTGGTCTCCCCCAAGTCTAGTTCAAGCTTGCCCATCTGATAGTAGATCCTCGGATCATTCGTTCCCGGCTGTTGTGTCAACTCTTTGAGCAGCGACTGCGCCTCGTCTTTTTGATCGAGGGCAATCAACGCGAGCGCAAGATCATATTTTGCATTCTTGTCGGCCGGATTGAGACGAAGCGCCATACGCAACTGCACTTCTGCCTTCTGGTAATCCTTCTGAGTTGCGAAAGCTTGCCCGAGAGCGACAGGAACCACGGCAAGATTGGGGTTGGCCGTCTCCAGACTCTCCAAGCGAACGATCCCATGGTCCACATCGCCGGTCTTCACCAGAGATTCGGCATAAGCGTAGGCCAGGAGCGGAACTGTATCCAACTGGGCGCCCAACGGAGAAAGCGTCTGGATGGCGCCACTGTAATCTGACACCATGAATTGGCTCATGCCCAGAGGTACACGCGGACGAGCGTCGTCCGGATGGGCATGCATGTACCGGCTGAGACAAATCACAGCCTGACGGTAATCCCTGGCGCCAAACGCAGCCCGCCCCCAGTTGTAGTCCAAACCATCCATTCCCGGATTCCATTCGGAAGCCTGCTTAAAGAAGCCGGATGCTGAAGCGTAATCTTCGGTCTGTGCGCTGAAGGCTCCGAGATTGTTGAAACTGTCTGCAATAACAGGTCCAACCTGATCCTCGAATTGCTTCACTCTGGCTGCGGCGGCGGGATCGGTAACCGAATCAGCTTTTCGAGAAGGGAATCTTACGATTGATTTTCCGGCAAGATTCGCAACGTCCAACTTTCTGTTCTGGAGCAGCAGATCCTCAGCGTTCTGCATCTCTTTTTTGCCTTCTTCGGTTTTTCCTTCCTGTATCAGTAAAAGACCCAGTTCGTAGTGAGCTCCGCGGATCTGGTAGTGGTTTCGCGAGGGATCAGTGCATACCTGAATCGCGTGGCGCAGGGCAACCTCGGCATCAGCGGTCCTGCCTAACTGGCTGTCGAGGTCGCCTAACATCAGGAATGTATCGTCGCTGTTCGGATTTAATTCTCCAGCGCGAGTAAGATCGCCGAGAGCCTCGGGCAAGTGATGCTCATTCATTGCCAGGTGGCCCAGCTCGTAGTAACTATAAAAATCGTCAGGATGAAAAGAGAGTTCCTTGCGGAATTCCGCCGCAGCGTCGAGAAAGGCTGTGTCTCCCGATTTGCTCAGATAGGAAGCGCCTAGGGAGTAATGAGCGTCAAGAAGCCTGTCATTTCTGGCAAGCGTCTTTTTGAACTCTGAAATGGCCTCATCGGGAAAGTCAGCATTTGCATAGGCGAGGCCAAACTGCATATGGATCTGAGCTGAATCGCCGAATTGAGCCAGCATTTTCGCAAAGAGTTTTGCCGCACTGCTTTTATCGAGCATGGCGAGATACGCCTGCGCCAGAGCATACTGATTCTCAAAAGTCGGGCTGATAGCGACGGCGGCTACGAATTGGTTTCGGGCTCCATTGACGTCGACTATGCCGAGCATTACCTGGCCGAGAAGCCAATGCAGCTTTGCCATTCTCAAATCTCTGACGTTCTTTGGAGATGAATCAATCAACCCCTGAGCCAGATGTTGAGCTTTGGGCAGATCGTGCGCGTCTAATGCTGCTTCCGCGTAGTCCATGGCGAGTGGCGAATTGTCCGGAGTGAATGCTAGAGCTTCGTCGAAAAGCGGAGCTGCTTCTGAATACTCTCCAACCTGGGCCCGGCCGTTAGCGACACGATGCAGTGCCTCGGCAAGAAACAGCTTGTACTCAGTCGCGGCCTGCGCCAAGTCGCCCTTCGCTTGCGAGGCCTCAGCTGCATCGTAGTGCTGCTGCAGTGGCGATTCCGCGGTGCGTGCCTTCGAGACGCCCTGACCAGAGACGGCGGTCGCAGATATCAGCAAAATCGCTGCAATGCCGGTACGGCCCGATAACCTGCTCTCAAATGATCGATATGTACGCATACCGGCGAGCCACTCCATAGATGCCAAGATGCAATCGTTCAAAATTTCCGGCTCTTGCGCGCTGTCCGGTAAATATCAACTGCCTCAGAGTGCACAGGCAGAAACAGCAGATGGCCAAGCATAAGTTAGACAGTCGTCACTTATTCCTGGCCATATGAGTTGTCTTTCCCAGGAAGATCCGTATGAATGTGCCACGGAATACTTTCGTTCGAGATTTCCGGATGATCGCTGAGAAACTTAAGCGAGCGGGTGAGCGCTTCCGGATCGTTCTTCTCAGTGAGGAGCAACGCTTGTTCTTTCTGAGCCTGCTCCTTCATGCCCATTCGCCTATATAGAACCGACAGATTGTAATGTGCTGCAACGTCGTCCGGGTCGATCGCTTCGAGCGCCTGGAACTGCTGCATCGCATTTTCGTCATCGTCTCGTTGAAAATAGGTGATGCCGAGCTCGCGCCGCGCGTCGCGCGATTGTGGAAACTGCTGAACGACATTCTCAAGATCAGCAAGCTCCGCATCGGACTCACCAGCTCTGCGCTCCAACTGCGCTCTGTAATAAAGTGCGCGGGCATTGTTCGGGCTTAGCGTCAGCGCCTTTTCAATGGCTTTGCGTGATGAGGCATACTTCTCCCACTCGATTTCGGTCAATGCGATATTTGTGTAGCCATCCGCGTAGTCCGGCCGCAGGCTGACTACTTGTGCAAATGCGTTGACCGATGCGGCATATTGCAACTGATCGAGATAGGCGATACCGAGGTTGTTCCAACGCATCCAATCCGGGTTGTCTCCGGGCGCGGCGCGAACCGGCGGATTGTCGCCAATTTGCAACGTTCGGGTGCGCGCGGCGATCTCCACCACCGGATAGGCAGGATGGTCATTGCCCATCACATTGTTGATGTAACTCTGCCGGTAATGGCGGTAATTCAACTTCGCTGTGATGGTGATGGAGCCTTTGATATTTACTGGAACCTGGAAGCGGTATCGAACCAGAGTCGACCGCCCGGACGGAATGGTGTTGTCATAAGCGACCGAATGGATGGTCTGGACCTGATGGTTATCGACGAACTTACCATCCTTATCCACGATCCGGTTAGTAAAGCTGTGCGCGTGCGAATCGAGGTTGCCGTCCGGCTTGAGAAAGCCGCTGTGATAGATGTCCTTGCCCTGAGAATCCTTGACAGAGAATTCTACCCACGCTTCATATAAATCGCGGACCTCAGGGATAAGCGAGTGCCCAATGTTCTTATTCTGGATTACGATATACGCGTCGAGAATATCGTTCGGCTCGATGCGAATAGGAACCGATCCGAGCGGCCCGATGAGCTGCTCTTCATTGGCCTTCTTGATTCCGAAAATATCCACGTTCAGGAAGTCTCCAGCTTGGAGAAATTTTATTGTCTTGTCCAGTTGCTCATCGAATCCGTAATAGAATGGCACTCCCGTATTTCCGGCAGCCCAGCTATGCGATGCAAAGGTTCCATTCTTGGCGCCATAGTCCGGCAGATCGTTTGGAGCCCGCTTCATGTGGCAATCCTGGCAGGTCTTGAAGTCTCCCGTATAGAAGGTCAAGGGATTCCGGTGAGAGAATTTGGAGTTCTGCCACTCGTCAAACACGCTGAAGGCGCTGAGGAACTTATATCCATTTAGATGCTCTGGCAAGTTCGCCTTATGACAGGCGGCGCAGAACTCGGGGGTCCGGTAAAAGCTTTGCATGACGGCGCGGGAATGACGGTCCGAGTGCTTCAAGATCTCGTCGTATGGAACTTCTCCGGGAATGCGCTTGCCGTTTTCATCGACCATCACGGACGGGACGCCCATGATATAGCCGCCGTTGCCGGCAGTGGACTTAAGGCCCTGGATGGAGTGACAGACCATGCAGGTCAGGCCGTTGTCATCGAATTTTCTGTCGACCTGCGAATTTTGGGTGAGCGCGCCGCTGACCACGCCAATTGGATTGTGACAACTATCGCAGTGCCGGGAGAATTCAATCCCCTTTGTCTTGTTGAGAAGATTCACGCTGGTGCGGTAGAACGGCTCGCGGAAGGAGTTCGAATGTAGCGCCTGACGCCACATGTGATACGCCTGCTGGTGGCAGTGTTCGCAATAGGTCGCGTCTGGAAAAGCTCCCGGCTTGATAAAGCCGCCGCCTTGCACCTCTGGGTTGCCCGGCGCGAAGGGAATGTCCTTGCCAAAGCGATAGTTGTAGCCGGATGCGATTTTGTCAGAATATTGCTTGCGATCGGCATCCGGCTCCTGCGCGGATACGGACGAGCCGAACAATACACCGACAATGATGACGCAGGGGAGAATGGCGAAAACGCGCTTCAACATGCGTGCCGCGAACGAAGGCCAGTGGTGAAGCGGCGTCTCCAAATTCCGCAATTTTCGATCTTCATGATGGGACGCGACTATCACGGTGCACTCCTCAATTGCAGATAGCTTACGAGCTTCTCACTTAGCCAGCGGCTCTTGTTTTGCGATGCCATCGTAGACACTGGGTATGATGCCTTTGCCTTCCTCGATGACGAAGTATCGATCGACACTCGGCAGACTTACCTTCTCCACTGTTCCGGTGCTGGCCCAGTGAATTTCTACCGAGTCCACTGAAGTGGACTGCCCGAGACCAAAGTGAAGCCGCTGATCGTTGGAGGATTCATAACTCCCACCGCTCATCACGTCTTCACGATGGCGAATTCCGCCCGCGGTCAGATAGACGGTCGACCCAACTCCGTCTCGAGGGCTCCCGGGCCCTCCGATTAACTGGATGCCAACCCAGTGATTCTGGTCGGAATCGACATTGCGCAGCAGGACAGGAGTGTGGTCGATGCAGTTCATGACGACATCGATTTTGCCGTCGTTGAATAGATCGCCAAAAGCCGCTCCGCGGGCAGGGATGACATCGGCGAGCCCTGTGCCCTCAACGGCCGGGACTGTCTCAAATTTCTTGCCTTTATCGATGTTATGAAAGAGCAGCGGGCGCTCAGCGTAGCTGGTTCCCCAATCATGCTTTGCCGCGTCCGGAAACACGTGTCCGTTGGCGACAAAAATATCTTTCCAGCCATCGTTGTCGTAGTCGATGAACTCCGTGCCCCAGCTCAGAAATGGATACGTGACCTCATCGATTCCGGTCCTTGATGTAATTTCGGAGAAGTTGCCGTTACCTTTGTTTTGAAACAAGGTTTTGTAGTCATCCGAGAAGGTCGTGGTGTAAAGCCCCACCTGTCCGCTGTTGTCGTAGTCTCCAACGCCCAACCCCATGGATGCCGTCTCGCGCCCTGAACGATTTAGCGCAAAGCCGGAGTAGTAGCTGGCGTCTTCAAAAGTGCCATCGCCATTATTGATGTAGAGATAGTTCGATGAAGAGTCGTTTGCAACCAGCAAGTCGACTTTACCGTCGTTGTTTACATCGACGAAAGTGGAACTGAAACCGTAGTAATGATTCGGGTCGCTGACACCGGCCTTTTCGCTCACGTCGGTAAATGTGCCGTCGCCATTGTTGTGGAACAGATGGTCAGGCTCGCCCTCTAACCCGCGCGGCCCGCAGCTTTCATTTACTCCGCGATATTGACAAAAGCCGAGACTGGTTGCATCTGAGCCCGCGTGCGGCGGATGGGCCATGTCGTAGTGAACGTATCCCGGCACGAACAGATCCAGGCGTCCGTCGCCGTCGTAATCTCCAAAACTCGCACCGGTCGACCAATTGCCGAGAGTCACTCCGGCTTTTTCCGCAACGTCGGTGAATGTGCCGTCGTGGTTATTGCGGTATAGGCGATTCTTGCCGAAGTTGGTTACGTATAAATCCGGCCAGCCGTCATTGTCGAAGTCACCAACAGCGCAGCCATATCCCCACCGGTCATTGGTGACACCGGCGATTGTGGCGACATTTGTAAAGGTGCCGTCGTGGTTGTTGTGAAAGAGCGCGGCATGCGGCGGCTCGGTCTTTCCATCCATCGCGTCGTACGTGGAGCCGGTCACCAGATAGATGTCCATCCAGCCGTCATGATCGTAATCAAGCAGGCAGACGCCGGATCCGGTCTCCTCGATGATGTATTTCTTCTCTGGCGTCCCCATGATGTGATGCCAGCTCGTCAGGCCGGCCTTCGCTGAAATGTCCTCAAAGACAATCGGGCCGGTCTTGACGAATCCTCCCGCCGTAATCGGCCGGTGTTCTGAATCAAGAACAGGCGCGAACGCACCCGCCGTAGACGAGCCTCCCTGCGGCGCGGCCTGAGCGTCCGCACTCTGCGACGATGGGGTTTCGATGGACTGTTCACGCACCTGGCCAGAGGCCAATGAGGACAGAACAGCCATTGATCCGGCAAATGCCCACGCGCGCAGATGCCCCAAGTCAATCGTTTTACTCATACCCCCCCATGTTCTTCGCGGAATCGTAGCAGGATGCATGAAGGAGCCACATCCTCCTAACGGTTGAAGGAAATCGCCAATACTTCGCCCGCTCGCCATTTGTCGAAGGATTGATGAAAGTCATGTGCTCTATTCCTTTAGATATCCACCGAATGGTGGATGAAACTCGCATGCTTGTCGCCTTTCGACGCGAGCCATATTTAAAGGGGTTCACTTTCAGTTACTCTTCGATCGGTGAATGCACGGAGATCGTCTTTGGAACTGGCCTTCGCGGAGCATTCGAAGAGGCCATCATTCTTCTCGATAATGGAGAGCGACAGCGAGATATTTGAGATATTCCTGAAACACTTCGTGAACTTATCGCTCTTGGTTAAGTTTTGAGAACCGCTCAAGACATATGCCGAGGTCGTCTGTCCATAAATTATTCGGGCGCAGCGAAACTAACTGAACTATGTCGATGAGTGACTTATGACTGGGATGAGGGCTGAAGCCACGCGGACAATGTATACCGAAAGTCCGGCCACTTGCGGGTAACCGCATGAATGTTGACGGCAAGAATATCGAATTCGCCGAAGGAATAGGAGCGTTCGTCTGCTAATCCGGTTTGGTGGTTCGGCGTGGTGCCTGCTTGTAGCGCCTTTGACAGCCTTCGTCTGCATTTGCTTCTTTTGCATTTCAAGCGCATACGCGCTCTCTGAATGTTGTCCCGATAAATGCGTCTGAATTTTGCGGTAGCAGGCTGGAGGAGCACGATTTCGACGCGGACCAGCAGGCTATCCCGCTCAAGAACGACGCCGCATGACGAGATATCAGGCTGGGCAGTGCGCAACTTCCACCCGGAAGCGACAATAGAGGGGACAGCGATATTCTTAAGAATCGCTTCGGCGATTGTGCGTCTGACCTTCCACTTTGTGGGCCTTGAAGTGCGACGAACAGCCTCCAGGATTGTGCGCGCCTCGTCAGTCCATTCATGGCGATTCGTGTCGCTACACTCGTCAATCAGTTTCTTTAGTGACTTAACCGAATTCCCCATCGCTGGCCTGTCGCGCGTCCCTGCCGCCCTGCGGCTTCGCGAGGTTTCCCTTTCTCAATGAATGGTTTGTCGCCCATCGCCATGCGCAAGGCCAATCGAGTGGATCAGTGGCAATCGAATTCGGCTGAGGAAACTTACGCCGGATCATGAGTTTAGCTGGACTATGCTCCGCGCGCCTCAGCCGAAAGGATGAAAAATTTGGCCTCTCGCCGCGCCGAGAACGTGATGTCGAAACGTCTGTGCAAAATCGTCAGCCTTTGGATCGACTAACGAATCATCCGATTGAACCAAGACACGCAGCATCGGCTGTCGCGATACTCAAGGTCGCTGGCACCACTATCAATTTGGCGATTGGAAGGCCTGCAGTGTTTTGAGGATGGGCATCAAGCCGATTCAACCGATCAAGCAAAATGTCGAGGCGCCGTGTCTGCGCTGATATTTCGGGGCGGCGAATCAAAAACTCCGAAGCCGAGGCAGCCGGGCATGAATGGAACTCGAACGACAGGTAGGAGTTAACGGCAACTTTTGATCTTTGCACAGCTTAACGGCAGACACAGAAGGGAGCTTGGTTTTGAGGATCCGGAATATGAGAACCGCAGGCGGAAGATGGTTATGGATTGCAGCGGGCGCCTTCTCGTTGCTGTCTGTCCCTTGCAGGGCACAGAGTACGTGTCACGTGGCTTAACGCAGCTACGGCATCGGGTGTGCTTGGTGGTTCGGCGACGATGGAGGTAAACAACACCGGTGTCAGTACCGGTGTTTGCGTATTTCGTTTTCAGGACGAAGCCCAAAATAATACTCTGCGCATCTCGGTTATCAAGGCAGAAAGACCGGAAAATGCCGGCAAGGAAATGATGCCTTATGAATCGAAGTGCACTTCATCTGGACAGCCGCTGAAAGGTGTGGGCAATGAGGCGATTCTGTGCGCCAGCGATACGGCCAAATCGAGTGGCGAGTTGGTGGTTGGCCGGGTCCGCGACAACATATTCACAGTAGTAATCAACGCCGGCACGGGAGATAACCCGGCAGCTACGAAGGACGATCTTGAGGATAAAGCCCAGGAGATTGCGAAACAGGTAGCGGGCATATTGTTTTAGAGGGAGCAGTTAACTGAACGGGATGAACTGGCACAAACACGAGGAAAGTGAATGCAGTTGAAGGTTATGTTGCTTGTTCTGTTTCTCTGCGCGGCGGGATCTGCGATTTTTGTCCCTTCGGCTCGGGGTGAAGCCATGCCACAGCGCGTTGAAATTACGGCCCAGCAATTCTTATTCAACCCTGGCGAGATCACGTGAAGGTGGGACAGCCCGTTTCGCTGGTCCTGAGGAGTCTGGATACCCGCCGCGGACTTCGCATTCGAGATCTCGGTGGATATCAAAGTCAAAGCCGGCGAAGCGGGTGAAGTGACATTCACTCCGGGCAAAGCGGCGATTTCACTGGCCATTGTTCTGTATTTTGCGGATCGGGGTACGGATCAATGACCTTCGTGCCGCACGTAGTGGCCCAGAAATGTGCGCTCTCCTCATTGTGGAGGTTACGACCCCATTGGGCACTTAGAAAGTAAGTCCATCAACCTCACCAGCACTGTTTCTTTATCGGGAATTAGACGGTGGAGAATCCGCTCCCTCGGAGAATATCGCGATGGCTCCTGATGTTCTTGACCCGGACTGAATCGTGCGCAACTGTGCGCTCATTGAAACACGGTTCCAGAAACCCTCAAGGAGCTTTGAGATAGCTGATGCTTGCCCGCGACTTGGCGAGTGGATCAGCGTTGTTGATGGATCACCGGCTAACCGGAAGTTACTACTTGAGCGACAACTCGGAACGGGCCAGTCTCGTCTGGAAAGATCAGTACTGACAAGTCCTAGTGCTGTATGTGGAGCGCCCGCCACGCAGCGGTGCGCATCTGCATGGTTCTGGAGGGGCGCTTCTGATACAGCGACTTGAAGGAAGCCGCCCTCATGAAAGGCTATGTACTTTGAATGGGTCTGTACGGGTGCGCAGGGATCAGGCACCGTGTCAGTCGGTCAGGATGTGCCGCGTTAACTGTGGGCCGGTGCTGTGAAACACCGCGATGAGGTGTGATTCGAGGGCTGAAGAGATAGCCGTCGAAGCAATCGCGGACAGAAGAGACAAAGGATCCCTGAAGGCGCCGAAGCACGGTCAGAGGCCGAGGATATGGATAGAGCTTCATGCGGCGCATCTGTCTGGTTGAGGCGGCGAGCGCAGCATTAGCTGGGCAGCGGAGAGCCGTTCAACGACGCGCATGGCAGCGCCGCATAGTGGGCAGTTCCAGAGTGCGCGAGTCTGATCGGTGGACGGAGATGCCAGCGAAGCAGTCATCTTCTCTGAGCCGCTGAGGAGTTGGAAGCATAGCGGCAGGAGCGAAGCGCGGTTGCGGTTGGCGAGGAATCCGAAGTTGCGGATGCGCACGAAGCCGGGCGGCAGCAGATGGAGCAGGAAGCGGCGCAGAAACTCATCGACAGCCAGAGTCATGAGCCGTTTCTTGTTGCCGTGCGCGGAATCGCGCCAGCGGAAGGATACGTTGCCATCGGAGAGGGCAACCAGCCTGGAGTTGGAGATAGCGACGCGATGGGTGTAGGCGCCGAGATAGCGCAGCACATGCTTAGGACCGCCGAAGGGCTGTTTGGAATAGACAACCCAGTCGTGGCGGAACAGTACTCGCAGCCATCCGCTGAAGGCGCGTGGTTGGGCAAGAGGCAGCAGGCTGCCATGGAACCGGAGATCACCGCGATCGAAGGCGTTGCGAAGTCCGTCGACGAACTTACCGCGGAAGACACGGCTGAGCACGCCAATGGGCAGGAAGAAGGAGCGCCGGGCGGAGATCCAGCGTGCGTGATCCGGAGCGAGACCGCCGGCGGCAATGACACAGTGGGCGTGCGGATGAAACTGCAAGCGTTGATTCCAGCTATGAAGCACACTGAAGAAACCGATCTCGGCTCCGAGATGGCGCGGATCGCGAGCGACCTCAAGCAAGGTCTCGGCGCTGGCGTGAAAGAGCAGGTTGTAAATGAGCCGCTTGTTCTGCAATGCGAGCGGGGCCAGTTCCCGCGGTAGAGTGAACACGGCATGGACATAGCTGGTGGGCAGCAGTTCCCGTTCGCGCGCCTTAAGCCAGCGCCGGCGCGCGTTGCCCTGGCACCGTGGGCAGTGGCGATTTCGACACGAGTTATATGAGATGGAGGACGTATGTCCGCAACCGGCGCAGCGATCGCGATGTCCGCCCAGCGCGGCGGTGCGACAGCGCAAGATCGCCAGCAGCACCTTCCGGTGTTGCCAGTTGATCCACCTACGACTGCGTTCGATAAATGCCTGTCCAGCACAGCGAACAATGTCGGCCATCTCCACGAGAGGCCGGTTGTTCAACTGTGCTTGTGCCCTCCCTGCGAAGAAAACGTGAGCGCATCGAGAGGGCTGGCGGTCGCGCTGAGATGCCGCTGGGACAGATGCAGGTAGACGGTTGTAACTTCGAGGTCGCGATGGCCGAGCAGGATCTGAATGGTGCGCAGGTCCGCTCCGGCTTCAAGAAGGTGGGTCGCGAAACAGTGGCGCAACGTGTGGGGATGAATGCGCCTGTTATCGAGACCAGCGCGTTCGGCGGCGATCTGGCAGGCCGACCATAGAACCTTGGTGGTCACAGGTTGGCTGGACGTATGCCAGCGGTTGCCGGGAAACAGCCACACCTTGGGCTTGCGCCGGAGACCGCGCCAGTAAGTGCGCAGCTCTTCGAGTAGCTTCGGGCTGAGCATGACATCGCGGTCCTTGCCGCCCTTGCCTTCGCGGATATGAACGACCATCCGCTTGCTGTCGATGTCGCTGACCTTGAGATGGGCAGCTTCCGCGCGGCGTGCGCCGGTGGCATACATCGTCATCAACAGCATGCGATGAAAGGAGGTGTCCGCTGCCTCGATCAGTCGCGCAACTTCCTCCTGACTGAGTACTCCGGGAAGATGACGCAGCTTCTTCGGATAGGGCGTCTCGGCGATGCTCCAGTTGCGCTTCAAGACATGAATGTAGAAGAAACGCAACGACGCTAACCGCAGGATGACGGTGTTGGGACTGTAGTTCAACTTGGCGAACAGCATCGCCTGATACTTGCGAATATCTTCCGGGCCAAGCTGATCGGGCGAGCGCCGGAAGTACTGGCTGAAGTGCCTCACACCGTGCATGTAGGTGCGGATGGTTGTGGCGGCGAAGTTGCGGCGCTGCAACTCCTCAAGCATGAGCTGACGTAGTTGGTTCACAGAGAATCCTCCTTCTCTGTGCCCCAAGCTATCCCGGCAGCCGCAAAAGCTAGCTCAGCCGCACGCGGATGCGTCCGCCGCCGCAGCGGCTTCGTTCAAGTCGGCTCTTATTCACTGACCGTTCGATCCGCTGCTGAGCGCTGAGAGCTTGGGGGAGCGGACTTCCCGCTGCCTTTGGTTGTGAGGTCCTGGCAGGCTCAGTGCATAGCTCAGCGCCCTTTTCAGTACACTCGATTGCAATTAACTCATTGTTTCCGGGCAAACCCTCTACCGCGCACATACAAAGGCTAGGAGAAAGTGGAGCTACGCCGTCGCAAGGTAACTCACTTAAGGAATTTACTACCCTTTCGGTGCCATCCAGGTCCTCCCAAATCAAACGATGCCAGTCATGGCCCTCATCACAGAACATCTTCCCTATATCGCAACAGCGGTATAGGAGGATTTATATGCAACACGGTAGTCTCGAAATGAAGAGCCGACTTGAAGGATCTGATGTCTGGCAGTTCCGTTGGTCGGAGAAAGACCCTAACGGCAGACGCATCTACCGCAAAAGAGTGATCGGAACTATCGAGGAGTATCCCGAAGCGGAATCTGCTCGTCACGCGGTCTCGGGCCTGATCTCCGAGGTCAACTGGGCCAACCGGCGCTCGAATTCAATCGCGATGACAATCGCTCAACTCTGCAGCCACTTCGAGCAACGTGAACTGGCCCGGAGCAATACATGGCGCAGCTATTCCACGAAGAAGGGCTATGCCGTTTACTTACGTCGATGGATTGTTCCCCATTGGGGAAGATATGAACTTTGCAACATCAGAACCATCGAAGTTGAGTCCTGGCTGCGTCGATTGCCACTGGCAAAGAGTAGTTGCGCGAAGATCCGGAATGTAATGTCCGTTCTGTTCAATCACGCCTGTCGATACGAGTTCTTCGACCGCAATCCGATTCGTCTAGTGCGTCAAGGAGCAAAGCGCAAAACAGCGCCAAATGTGCTCACGCCTAATGAAATCAAGACGCTCGTGAACGGTCTGGAGCTTCGTGAAAAGACGTTAGTGCTGCTTGCCGCATCAACCGGATTGCGCCAGAGCGAGACTCTTTGGCCTGAAGTGGGGCGACATCAACTTTGACGATAGGACGGTCTATGTAACGCGGTCGATTGTTTGTGGCGTCGTAGGGCCGTGCAAGACGGAATCTTCGCAGAAGCCGGTGCCAGTTCACCCGCTCATTGTCGAAACTCTCTTGAAATGGCGAGACCAGCAGCCTTACCGCAAACCCGATAATTGGATCTTTGCCAGCCGCCGTTACCGTGGTCGAAAGCCGTATTGGGGTCAGGCGATTTTGCGCAAGTTCATTCGGCCAAAGGCGCAGGAATTGGGCATTCAAAAGCGCTTCGGATGGCACACTTTCCGGCACACGTACTCTACTCTTTTGAGAAGCGTCGGCACGGAGTTCAAGGTAATGCAAGAGCTGCTTCGGCATTCCTCATTGCGATCTACCTTGGACGTCTACACCCAGGCAATCACTCCGTCGAAGCATGCGGCTCAGGCGGCTGTGATGTCGCTCGTTTTGTCTGCAAACGGAGTCTCGATTCCGTCGGCCGTCGGAACTCAAATGGGCAACTAGTAAGCTTTGAAGGTCGCGCGGAAACACGCTAGTGAAAAGGACACAAAAGGGGCACAAATCTGTGTCCTTTTGCACCCTGCTTGGTTCCCGCCAAACACTCCTAAGTCTTTTGGAATGTATGGCGGGGACGACGGGGCTCGAACCCGCGACCTCTGCCGTGACAGGGCAGCGCTCTAACCAACTGAGCTACGTCCCCTCTTTCTTTTCTTCGACTTACGCTAAGTCTAAGAATTTGCTGTCCATCGCTGCTGTCTATCTTTTCTCCCGCTTCCACCTTTTCCACGGAATCTAACCGAATTCCGCGATTAATGGACAGCATGGACAGCATGAAACTTTGCCGTCAATGCCGCTGCAGGCGACCCGCAACCCAGAACATCTGTCCATGTCCCGTGATTCGAATTCTACCAAATAAATCTGACTCGGAGGGGATCCTGATGTGCATCTCGGCGGCAAAGCCGCTTCGTTCATTGGTTCCAGCTTTCGACCGGCTCATGCCAGGTCAAGCAGTCCAGAATTCGCTGCCCTTGCCGCTCCATCCACTGTTCGGTTGTCCAGCAAGCCAGCACAGGTATGGACAGCACGAAGGTCCCGCAAACGGCCGTGAGTGCAATCTCTCGAAGTGACAACCTAGACGGAGCGATTTGTGCGCAGCAGCGGGGACAAATCTCATTCCTCCTGGCTCTGCTCGCACCCTGCGAGCCCGCCCAATTCCGCCATCGTGACGCCAAAGCGTTGATCATCGTCTTCCTCCTCTTCATCGCCGGCCGCCTCACCCTCAGTCGCTGCCGCGTAGGCCGCCCGCTCACGCTTGTCTCGCCTGACATCCAACAGCTGCTCTCCAACCGTGTGTTTCGGGGAAAAGCAATACTGAACATATGCCTCGAAGAGTGCCTGATTAGGAATGCCTCGCTTCAAGACATCGGCATGATGCTGTTTGTACAGGCTCATGAGCGCTTCGGGCGTGATGGTGTAGGATCTCCGCTTGCCGCGGCAAGCGATGGATGCCTGGAGCCATTCCTGTTCGATCCAAAAGACGATTTCCGCTTTTCGAACGCGGAGGGCGCTTGCAAGGCTCTCCACCGAAAACAAATCACACCGGATCTCGCGCAAGCTGAGTTGATTTCTCTTCAGCATGTTGCGGATCGCTTTCGGTGTCCGATTGACCCTTTTTGCGACTTCTTCGATCGTTCGCTTCACCAGTTCTTCACGGACCGTCTCGAATTCGGCTTCCGTCCATCGTCGGTAATCTTGCCGTCCTTTGATTCCGTGCTGAATAATCAAGCGCCAGCACGCTTCCTTCGGGCGCCCGCTATGGCGCTGAAGACGAACTGCGAGCTGTTCGAGTTTGTGGCCGGAAAGCACTTTGGCCTGCGCAGCAATGGCCATGGCTTCCGCACTCCACTCTGGGGAACGCTCCGGCAATTTGGGAAGAGTTGCCATAGGCGCCTCGATAGCGATCTTCTCAAGGCCAAGAAGGTCATTTTCGAAAGTGGTTGATGTTGCAGTTCTGTCAGAATGGAAGGTTCTCGCTTCTTCCGCCAACTTCTCAACCAGCTAGCGACGGCCATTACTCCTTCGGGGAAGGGAGCGTCGCTCCTGTCGCGTTGAGGATCATTCCGGGCCGCCGAACCCCGGGGGATCTCGTCCTGGTTCCCCTGGGGGTTCCATATAAGAGGCCCTATATCTACTAAAGGCACTCCCGAAGGAGTTTTGTGGCAGAGGGGCGACATTTTCCCAGAAATTGGCCCCGAAGGGGTCGTCTATACTACAAGTTAGCTGGTGGTCAATCCCCCCACGCCCACACACGCGTATGCCGCCAAGAGGTCGTAACTCGAAAGAGCTGACCTGGAGTTGGGCCTATTCGACCGGGCACCCCGCTTCTGATCGGAAGTTGGAGGCCGCTGCTCACGCAGCATGGCCATGCGCTTTTCTATGCGCCTGGACTTACCTCAATGACCACGATGCCGCAGTCGATTTGATGGACCACGCAGTTCATAATGCGTCTCAATACCTTGCCCGCCTTAATGATCCTTCCGACCGAAAACTGACTGCACGAATCAAGAGCGTCATCCGGCGCCGTGCCAGGCAACTCGCGGCGAAGCGCAGCCGCGAAATGCCGTCTGGGTCGATGCGCGATATGGAGCAGCTTCATGTCGGCCAGCCGGAGGCAGAACAGAGAGCCTATGCCAGACAGTTGTTTTCGCGCCTTTCGCCAACCGCACAATCGATCTTCGACTGGCGCTGGCTCGGATATTCGTGGCGAGAGATCGGAGGAAATCTAGAGATGGACCACAGCGCGGTTCGTCGTGCATACTTTCGAGAACTGGGGTTGATGGTCCGCAGTCTTTCCCCTCCAGGAGAGTCCCCAAGATGCGGATGAGTTGGTGTTGGCCCTCGCGCGCCGAGGACCGTTTTGAATCATGGCTTGCGCAACGCCACGAGGAGCGCGTACTCGCCGGCGAAACGACTCCTGTCGGTCCCTGTCCTGACGAAGCATTCCTTCGTGATCTGGCTCGAAGAGCGAAGCGAATCGCGCTGTCAGACCCGAGAGTCGATCACGCGGCAAACTGTCCCACGTGCGTGAGTCGGCTGCTTGTCTTCCGGCAGGGAAATCGCTCACGACGGCGAAAGATGGTGCTCGCAACCGCTGTAGCCATCGGCTCAGTGGTCGCCGTTGCCGTCATCACGTTCGCTCGCTATGGAATGCACCGGCAACTTCCATCGACGGAATTGGCTGTTCAATCCGAGGCGGTAAACCTGTGGGATGCCGGTACGATCCGAGGCAACCAGCCGGGTTCTCTGCAATCTGTATCGTTGCCGGCCACGCGGGTTAGGTTGACGATCATCCTCCCGCGGTTCAGTCCTCCGGGCCAATACGCTGTGGCCGTTACGCAGGATCAGAATGGAAATGGCGTTGTTGCCCAGCAAACTGCGCTAGCGACGATCAATGGTGACCACGAATCAGTGTCTGTCGAACTAGACCTTCGAGCGGCCAAGGCGGGAGCGTATTTTCTAGCAACGACCCACGAGCAGGATCAGGCGTCATACTACTATCCATTACAAATCAGGTAGATCGCTTACGGCGGCGGCTGTGAGCAATTCGGCAGACGCTGGCCGACATTTCATTACTAATCCGCGTCCAGATCTCCGGCCACACCCCTAGTCCCGAACCAGATCAAAGCATTTGTTGAGGCCTGTAGAAATCGTTTGAAAATAACTGGTTTCGA
The DNA here is from genome assembly GCA_963725115.1 of uncultured Acidobacteriaceae bacterium. Taxonomy (GTDB): domain Bacteria; phylum Acidobacteriota; class Terriglobia; order Terriglobales; family Acidobacteriaceae; genus Telmatobacter. The sequence continues at coordinate 488,010 of CAVRXG010000001.1, forward strand.
TTGAAAATGTTGCGGCAATCCTATTGAGGGAAGTGGCCCTGAATGGTTCCAATGTGCTTTGGCCGCTACGATTTCGACTACATCCGCTTGGAATCATTTGATTTTCGCAGTCCGCGATCCAGCACCAGATTAGCTGTGCTTGATGGACCCAGCGCCACCTTTTCCCCCATGTTTGTTAGTACGAAACGTCCGGAAGAACGCACTGGTGAAGTGGTATACTCTGACCAAATTTGCCTGAAAGCCCTTAGGCAAAAACACGAGTGCCAGATGCAACTCGGCATTTCCCTAGAGACAACTGTCTGCACGTCACCAGTGGCGTAGCCTGGCAATTCTAGTCCAATCCGTCTCAGTTCACGATCCGACCAGCATCTTTGCGCCGGCAGCGACGCCAGCGCATTCCATCTTTGATCTATCGATGCTTGTACTCGTCATTACGGGCGCCATCTTTCTGGTTGTGGCTGGACTGCTGCTGTATGTTCTTCTCCGCTATCGCCATCGTGCGACAGGAATGGAACCAGCGCAGGAGCCGCCGCAGATCTATGGGAGCAACCAGATCGAACTTTCCTGGACGGTGATTCCAGTATTGATCATCGTCGTTCTGTTCCTGGCCACCGCACGCGTCATCTTCTCGACCGAACAGGCGCGAAAGCCCGCCGCCGCTCTGGCTGTAACGGTGATCGCGCATCAGTTCTGGTGGGAGTATCGGTATCCGAAGCTCGGCATTGTCACCGCCAACGAATTGCATATCCCTGTCAGCGATCCGCTGCATCCAACTCCCACCTACTTGACGATGTCGTCTGCCGACACAGACCACAGCTTCTGGGTTCCGAGGCTTGCTGGCAAGACCGACTTGATTCCAAACAAGGTTAATACCATGTGGATCGATCCGGACGCGCCCGGTCTTTACCTGGGTCAGTGCGCTCAATATTGCGGCGCGCAGCACGCCAAGATGCTGATACGGGTTTATGCCGACAGCCCCTCGCAGTTTGCGGCATGGGTAGCGCAGCAGCAGAAGCCAGGCGCGCAAGATCCCAGCGCCGCCGAGGGTAAGGCAGTATTTCAGCGCAACGCCTGCATCAGTTGCCACACTATAGATGGCACCATCGCGACCGGGAGATTCGGGCCGGACCTGACCCACGTTGCCAGCCGCAACACGATTGCTTCCGGATCCGTGCCGAATACGGCGGCGAACATGCGCGCATGGGTTGATAATCCAGCCCAATTCAAGCCTGGCGCCCTCATGCCGCAGATGCACTTGGACGCTCACGATCTCGACGCCGTTACCGCTTACCTGATGACGCTGAAGTAGAACTTAAAGAAGAGGCGCCAAATGGCAACACAATCTTCGACGACCGCGTTGCCGGAGACGACGGTTCCGCCGAAGTTGCGACGCGGGTGGCTCGAAGTGGTGCATGAGTGGGTAACAACGGTAGATCACAAGAAGATCGGGATCATGTACATCTGTTATGCGCTGCTATTCCTGCTCGTAGCCGGGCTCGAAGCGCTGTTAATGCGGATTCAGCTCGCCATCCCGAACAACAGCTTCGTTTCGCCACAGGTCTTCAATCGTTTGTTCACAATGCACGGCACCACGATGGTCTTCTTCGTCGGAATGCCCATTCTCTTCGGCTTTGGCAACTACCTTATACCGCTGATGATCGGCGCGCGGGATATGGCGTTTCCGCGCCTCAACGCTTTCAGCTTCTGGATTTCGGCCTTCGGCGGCTTGTTGCTCTACTTCAGCTATCTTGGCGGCGATGGCTTATACGGCGCGGGCACCGCGCCCGATGTCGGCTGGTTCGCCTATGCGCCGCTCACTTCTCCAGCTTTTTCGGTTGGCCACAGCACGGACTACTGGACGCTCGCCCTGTTGCTGAGCGGGATCGGCTCCGTCGCCACGGCGCTGAACATCGTCGCGACGACGATCTGCATGCGCTGCCCCGGGATGAAGCTGAACCGGATGCCTCTGCTTGTCTGGCTCTACCTGGTCACTTCTCTGATGGTTTTCGTCGCCATTGGCCCGCTCACCGCCGCGCAAATCATGCTGATGCTCGATCGATTCGCCGGCGCGCACTTCTTCGACACGCAAGCGGGCGGCTCGGCGGTGTTGTGGATGCACTTCTTCTGGATCTTCGGGCATCCCGAGGTGTACATCCTGGTGCTGCCGGCGTTTGCCTTCGCCAACGAAATCATTCCCGTGTTTTCGCGCAAAGCGATCTTCGGCTATCCGGCAATGGTGGCGGCGACCATCGGCATCGGCTTCATCAGCCTGAGCGTCTGGGCGCATCATATGTTCACCGTAGGGCTGGGCGCATGGGCGAACACCTTCTTCACCCTGGCGACAATGGTCATCGCTGTTCCCACCGGCATCAAGATCTTCAACTGGCTGGCGACGCTCTGGGGCGGCGAGATTCACTTCACGATTCCGATGATGTTCTCAATCGCTTTTCTGTTTCAGTTTCTGGTCGCGGGCCTCACTGGAATCATGTTGTCGGTAGCGCCCTTCGATTGGCAACTGGGCAACTCCTATTTTGTTGTCGCACATTTCCATTATGTTCTGGTCGGCGCAATTCTTTTCATGATCTTCGCCGCGTTCTACTATTGGTATCCGAAGATGACCGGCCGCATGTTGAGCGAAAAGCTCGGGCACTGGCACTTCTGGCTGTTCGTCATCGGTTTTCATCTCACCTTCGACTTTATGCACATTCCGGGCCTGCTCGGCATGCCGCGTCGAATTTATACCTACGAAGCTGACCGTGGCTGGATGATCTGGAACCTGATCGTATCGAGCGGCGCAATTTTTCAGGCCATCGCAGTCCTGATCTTCGTCTACAACCTGGTTTGGTCGTATTTCAAAGGACCGATCGCCGGGGCCGATCCGTGGGATGCCTGGACACTTGAGTGGTCAACACCCTCGCCGCCTCCTGCCTATAACTTCGCCGACGATTCCAAGCGTTGGAAGCCGCCGCCCTTTGTGGGATTTGAAGCATCCCGAGGATCCTGACAGCAACTACGAGATGTGAGGAGCAGATTCGATGGGCGGAACAGCGGTTCTACCCCACAATCCGAGCGCAACCTGGAAGCTGCCTTCGCGCGGCATCGTGGGCATGGCGTGCTTGATTATCGCCGAGGCCGCGATCTTCATCATCTTTGTTGTCGCCTACGTGTTCTACCTCGGCAAGAGCCTGACCGGACCCACTCCGCGCGACGTGCTCGAACTGCCGATCTTTACCACCATCTGCCTGCTGTCAAGCAGCTTCACCGTCATGGGCGCGGTCTCAGCCCTGCACAACAGCAAGCGAAATATGTGCTCGCTGTGGCTTGCCTTGACAGTACTGCTGGGCGCAATCTTCATCGGCGGCACCGCGCACGAGTGGTACACCCTGATCTACCGCGATGGACTCACCATCAAGACCAACCTCTTCGGTACAACCTTTTACTCGCTTGTGGGCCTTCATGCGACGCACGTTGTGTTCGGTCTATGCCTGTTGTCTCTGGCGTTGCTCTTCTCGCTCCGCGGCCAGATGAAAAGCAAACACACGGAGCGCCTGGAAGTGTTGTCGCTCTACTGGCACTTTGTCGATGCCGTGTGGGTCGTGGTGTTTCTTGTGGTCTATGTGTTCGGCAGGTAACCAGTAAACCGCACGGAAGCAGACGGGAGGCACATGCAGAACGAACACCCGAGCGGCAACGATGTAGTCCAGCTTCCATCGCCGACCGTGTGGCCCATGGTGCTGGCCCTAGGCATCTCGCTCCTTTTGGCCGGTATGGTGACCAATGCAGCGATCGGTTTGCTCGGAGTGCTGCTTGTCGCCGCAGGCTGTGTCGGCTGGTTTTTCCAGGTACTGCCCAATGAAGCGCATGAATCTATTGAGGTGCGCGCAGAAGTGGTCCAGATAGCGAGCCACCGCACCCTTTCCAAGAGCTTGTCCGCCGGCGCTATGCATCGCAAGATCCTTCCGATCGAGACCTTCAAGATCACTAGCGGCATCAAGGGCGGAATCGCCGGAGGCGCAGCCATGACGGTCCCCGCGGCGGTTTTCAGTTTGATTCGCTACCACAGCATCTGGTACGCGATGAACCTGCTGGCGGCAGGCGGCTTTGTGAGTTGGGCCGGAGCAAGCGATGCATTCCTAAGTGAGTTTCATTTGCGCGGTCTGCTGGCGGCGCTCATCATTCACGGCGTCTTGTCGCTTCTGGTTGGGCTTCTGTACGGCGCTATGCTGCACATGTTTCCCAGGTATCCAATTCTCACCGCGGGTTTCATGATCCCGTTGTTGTTTAGCGGAATCCTATGGTCGGCCCTCGGCGTTGTGAGCCCGATTTTGGACCAGCGCATCGACTGGTTGTGGTTCGTGCCCTCTCAGATCATTTTCGGGCTGGTGTGCGGCTTCGTCGTCAACCTTCAAGCCAGGGTTCGCACGCCGCAGTTCCAGGCGCTGCCGTTCGCCGTTCGCGCCGGTCTTCATGGCGATCTGGATCGTCTGTCCTCCGCGAAAATAAACGATTCGGACGGGCGAAAGAGCACGGACCAGGAGGATCTGCCCTGATGAGTCTGTGCTGCCTCAATGTCGCGTTCATGGCTTGCGTTCTCGCGTTGTGCGTAACGGGCTGCAAAGATCCGCCCGGAGAGCCAAAGCAATGGTCTGAGACGCCGCGCCCGGATCAAATTCTCGACTTCGCAACTCTCTACGGCCAGAATTGCGCCGCCTGCCACGGCGACCACGGAACGAATGGCGCGGCCATTTCGCTGGCGAACCCTGTCTATCTTGCAGTCGCCGGTCAAACCAATATTCAGCGCGTGACTGCTGCAGGAGTTTCCGGAACCATGATGCCGGGGTTCGCAAAAAGCGCTGGCGGAATGTTGACTGACCAGCAGATCGCCGCTCTTGCTCAAGGCATCATCGCCGCATGGGCCAAGCCCGCGGAGTCACCCGCCCAAACATTGCCGGCGTATGCGAGCAGCTCTGCGGGTGTTGCGGCCGAAGGACAGAAGGACTTCGCAACTTTCTGCGCACGTTGTCACGGCGCTGATGGGACCGGAGTCGCGACACCAAAGATGCGTACGGGCTCGCTCGTTGAACCTTCTTATCTTTCGCTGGTAAGCGATCAGGGGCTTCGCAGTTTCATCATTGCGGGGCAGCCGGAGCAAGGCATGCCAGACTGGCGCTCCGACATAACCGGCAGCGCAGCACACCCGATGACGGACCAGGAGATCACGGATATCGTAGCGTGGCTCGCCGCGCAACGCAGCGCTGCGCCCGGCCAGCCTTACCAGCAGAACCCATAAAGAGTAAGCGGAGACAAGCATGAGCGAATTACTAAAGCATCCCGGCGAATCCAGCAATGACGATTTGTCGCCAGAGGAAAAGGCGGCTGCGCACTCGCGCCGTACATTCCTGTTCAAGCTCTCCGTGTTATTGAACGCCGCCGTTGGAACCGTGCTTGCGGCGCCGATAGTGGCTTATCTGCTCGCACCGGCGATGAAAAAAAACTCAAGCGTTGGCGCATGGATCGCCATCGGTTCCGTTGACGATGTTCCCGTGGGCGAAACAAGGCTCGTCGATTTCCAAAGTCCGGTCGCTGGACTTGGAGACGGCCAGACCGGCAAGGTCGCCTGCTGGGTGCGTCATATCTCCTCGCGGCAGTTTCAAGTCTTCGCCGTCAACTGCGCCCATCTTGGTTGCCCGGTGCGATGGTTTGCGCAATCAAAACTCTTTCTCTGCCCCTGCCATGGCGGCGCTTACTACGAGGATGGCTCCAGAGCCTCGGGTCCGCCACTGCGCGGACTCTTTGAATATCAATACAGATTGCAAGGCAACACCCTGCTCATCCACGCCGGCGATGTGCCAACGCTCGCGACCCAGGCATCCTGCAAGCAGAAGCCGCTGATTGGGATTCAGCCGGCCGTTGCGACTGACGATTCGATAGCCACGAGGTCAACGCCATGGCAGGGCTAAAGAACCGCGTGATCGCCGCTGGACTCAAGAGCTATCAATGGCTCGAGTTTCGCCTTGGGCTCATCAAGCCAATGACCCATGCGGCCACACATCGCACGCCTTCGAATAATGCCAGTTGGATGTATATCTTCGGCAGCGCCGCCACAGTTCTGCTGGTGTTGCAGGTCGTTACCGGAATCCTGCTAGCTCTGGTTTACAACCCATCGGCGAGCGAGGCATGGGGCAGCCTTCAGTTCCTGAATCACAACATCGCACTCGGATGGTACCTGCGCGCCCTGCACGGATGGGGTTCAGACTTCATGATCGCCATCGTGCTCATCCATATGGTGCAGGTGTTTCTTTTCGGCGCTTACAAATTTCCGCGGGAGCTCACATGGATGGTCGGCGTGGTTCTTCTTCTGCTCACGCTGGGTATGGCCTTTACGGGCCAGGTTATGCGATTCGATGGCGACGCTTATTGGGGCCTGGGCATCGGCGCTTCGATTGCCAGCCGCGTGCCGATTATCGGAGCGCCGTTGGTTCGTCTGGTTCTCGGTGGACCGATCATTGGGGCAGCGACGCTGTCGCGCTTTTTCACTTTGCACGTCTTCGTCATTCCGGGCCTGCTGCTTGCCGGGGCCGGCGTTCACATCTGGATGACGCTGCTGCACGGCGTGAGCGATTGGCCCATGCCGGGCCGCATCGTAACCAGGTCTACATACGAGCGTGAGTATCAGGAGCTGACCGCGAAAACTGGAATTCCTTTTGTTCCGGATGCGGCATGGAAGGACGCTGTCTTTGCCGCCGCGATCCTGTTTGCTGTTATGGCCTGCGCCTTCTTTTTCGGCCCCTTCGGACCGAGCGGGCAACCGGATCCAACCATCATTCAAACAGCGCCCAAGCCCGACGCGCCATTTCTTTGGATTTACGCAGTGCTTGCGTTCTTGCCGCCCTCCATCGAGACCCCGATCATGCTTATCGTTCCAGTGCTGGCGATCGCGGTCATGCTGCTTCTTCCCCTGGTGGCAGGCGAGGGCGAGCGGCATTGGTCGCGCCGTCCCATCGCCGTGTTGATGGTTGCAGTCATCGCAGTTTCGCTGGGCATCTTCACGCGGCTCGGGACTCAAACTCCTTGGAGCCCCGTCATGACAGCCTGGACAAGCGACTCAGTTCCGCCGAAATTCCTGCTCAATCGCTCACCGCTCGAACGCCAGGGCGCGCTGGTCCTTCAGGATAAGCAATGCAGAAACTGCCACTCGCTGAACGGAGTCGGCGGCCAGCGTGGCCCGGCGCTCGACGACATCGCGTCGCGCATGACAGAAGATCAGATGATCCGCCAGGTGCTCCAGGGCGGCGGCAATATGCCAGCTTACGGCAATGCGCTGAGTCCTTCGGAAACAAAGGCGCTCGTAAGCTTCCTGATGACGCTGCGTGGAAATAATCTCGCGCCCGCTGTTGATGCGTCGAACAAGCTGGCTGACTCAACTGAAATGCATTTCCCGCCGGCGTACGGGCCGTCGCCAGGCCGAAAGACGAACTAACATATGCCGGGTGCTATGCGCGATATCTTTGCGGAATGGTCGATCCCTGTCTGGCTGACTCTGACCGTTGTTGTCACCGCGGCGGTTTATCTGCGCGGTTGGCTGGCGATACGAAAGACCAGGCCGGCGCTGTTTTCCGGCTTCCGGCTTGCGTCCTTCCTTGCGGGCCTTGGCGTTCTATGGCTTGCAATCGGCTCGCCTATGGATGGGTTTGCCGATGCCCTGCTAAGCGCACACATGGTTGAACACCTGCTCCTTATGTCGGCAGTTCCGCCGCTGCTGCTGTGGGGTATGCCAGTTGTACCGCTGCTGCGCGGCCTGCCGGCGCCGCTACTACGTCTCGTCGTTGGCCCTATTCTGCGAGTGTCGCTGGTTCGCCGATTTGTGCGCTGGCTTGTAACTCCGGTCGTAGCATGGCTGGCGATGAACCTCACCTTTCTGGCCTGGCATATTCCCGCGGCTTATGATTTTGCGCTCGAACATGAAAACTGGCATGCGGTGGAGCACATCTGCTTTCTTGGTTCTTCGATGTTGTTCTGGTGGTGCATCCTGCGCCCGTGGCCTGCATCCCGGCAACGTAGATCCTGGGGAATTCTCCTCTACCTCGTGTCAGCGGATGTAGTCAATACGGTGCTGTCAGCGCTTCTGGCGTTCTGCGGCCGGCCGGTTTACAGGTATTATCTTGATCACGCAAATCCGTTCCAGGTATCTCCGCTCGACGACCAGGTGCTGGGCGCAGTCATCATGTGGGTGATTGGATCGCTTGTGTTCCTTGTGCCCGCAATGCTGATTGCGCTTCAGTTGGCGGGGCATGGGGCCGGGAAACTGAGCGCAGAAATCCTGTACGCTCCACGGGAAAGCGGCAAACCAGCCTCATAGCTTTCTATAAGCTGCCGGAGTTTCTCAGCATGCCGCCATCGATGAAGTGAGTGCTGCCTGTAACATAAGCCGCGTCGTCCGAAGCAAGATACACCGCGAGTTGAGCTACCTCTTCAGGCTTGCCCCAACGCCCAAGCGGAATTTCAGCCAGGATTTGGTCGTTCAGCTTGGGGTCCGTCTCTACATCTTTGTCAATCGGAGTGTAGATGGCGCCGGGGCCGATATTGTTCACGGTGATCTGATGCGGAGCCAGTTCGACAGCGATAGTGCGCATCAGCATGCGAAGGCCGCCCTTGCTCGCGCAATAAGGCGCATTGGTCGGCATGGGGAGGTCTTCATGAACCGAGGAAATGTTAATGATGCGACCTCCGCCGCCTTGCGCAATCATCTGCTTCGCCGCGGCCTGGCGTGCATAGAAACGGCCCCGTGAGATTCACGGCAATGATCTTCTGCCATTCTTCCAGCGGGTAGTCGACGAAAGCAAACTTCTTCTCGATCCCGGCGTTGTTGACGAAGATATCGAGCTTGCCAAAAGCCGCCAGGGTCTGTTGAATCAGTCCGTTTACCTGATCGGGATTTGAAATATCCGCCGCGACTCCGAGAGATTTACCGCCCATCGCGCCGATTTTGTCCAGGGTTTCCTCAGCGATCGACGCGTTGCCGACGTAATCCACGACCACAGATGCGCCTTCGTTCGCAAATGCAAGCGCAATCGCCTGTCCAATTCCCGTGCCGGCGCCCGTCACGACGGCGGTTTTCCCCTGCAAACGCATACTCTCACCTCTCGGCTCTATGCTATCTCCTCAGCGGAGGAAAGTCGGTCGCAACGAGATCGTTTCATTTGGCAAGAGTTGCAGGCCGTTTTGAGCATTATTGACCATCTGCGCTCGGTTGCGCATCTTAGACTTAGAGGGGATGGGGCGCGAGGATGCAGGGAGTTGCTGGAGTAGAAGCGTTTGGAAAACCTGGCATTGAGCCCCGCTGGACTCACAGCAACAAGGACGGCGTCGGCACAGCATACTCCGCATCCAGTCATCTATGGTTCACGATTTGGAATGGGATTGTCACCGAAGTTTACTATCCGACGATTGATCGGCCGCAGCTTCGCGATCTGCAATATCTAATAACCGATGGCAGCACGTTCTTTCAGGATGAGAAGCGCGACCTCAAGGTATCGGTCAAGCGCATTTCCGACCACGCTCTGGGTTACCGGTGCACGAATGCAGACCCCGACGGGCGCTATACCATCACCAAAGATGTAATAGGCGACCCGCATCTCCCTTGCCTGCTTCAACGAACACGGATCACGGGAACCAACAGGTCTTTCCTGAACAAGCTCAAGATCTTCGCTCTGTGCGCGCCCCATCTTGAAATCGGTGGAGCAGGAAACAACGCCTACATTGTGATCGCTAATGGCCAGCGAATTCTGATGGCGCAGAAAGGCGGCAAATGGCTGGCCATGGGCGCGACCATTCCCTTCTCGCGCGTGTCATGCGGTTACGTGGGATCGAGCGACGGCTGGACCGATCTTCAGAACTTCGAAATGGATTGGGAATTTGATAGAGCCAGTGACGGAAATGTTGCCCTGACTGCTCAACTGGACTGGAGCGAAGACAAAGAATTCACCCTGGGCTTGGCGTTTGGTAACAGCGAGCACCGCGCCGTGGCGAATCTGCTGCAATCGCTCGGGACGCCATTTGAGGATCATCTCGCAAAATATAGGAAACAATGGAACGACACTGCGGCACATTTAAAGCATTTGGCTCCCTCCTCGTTCGACAAAGGGAATCTATATAACAGCAGCTACAGCCTGCTTCTCGCGCACGAGGACAAATCTTTCGCGGGTGCTCTCATCGCGTCGCTCGCCATACCCTGGGGAGAGGCAAAGGGCGATCGCGACCAGGGGGGATATCACCTGGTGTGGACGCGCGACATGGTCAACAGTGCGACCGCGCTGCTGGCTGCGGGAGATACGGCCACGCCGCTTCGCGCGTTGATCTACCTGGCTGTATCGCAGCATGCCGACGGCGGATTCGCGCAGAACTTCTGGGTCGACGGCGATGCATACTGGAGCGGAGTTCAGCTCGACGAGGTTGCATTTCCAATCATGCTTGCATGGCATCTCCGCTGCGAGAAGGGGCTGTCTGACTTTGACCCCGCTTCCATGATCCGCACAGCAGCGGCCTATCTAATTCGCAACGGGCCGGTCACACCGCAGGAGCGTTGGGAAGAAGCATCCGGCTACTCTCCTTCAACGCTGGCTTCGAATATCGCTGCGCTCATCTGTGCGTCTGTGTTCATAAGAGAGGCCGGCGATAACGCCGCCGCTGCGTTCATTGAGGAGTACGCAGATTATCTGGAATCACACATTGAAGACTGGACTTTGACGACGACTGGCTCGCTGCTCAAAGGCGAAAGCACCTACTACATGCGCATCCTTCCCGAACAGGTTGGGCAGCAAAACCCGGCTGAAGATAAGGAATCGCGCATTCTCCACATCGCCAATCACGCGCCCGGCGAAGAAAGCGATTTTCCGGCGCGAAACATTGTCGATGGGGGTTTTCTCGAACTGGTTCGCTACGGCATTCGCAGTCCGGCCGACCCGAATATAGTTGCAACCATCAAAGTGATTGACGCAGTGATTAAGACCGATACACCTCACGGGCCAACCTGGCATCGCTACAATCACGATGGATACGGACAAGGCCACAATGGCGCGCCCTTCACCCGGTACGGTGTAGGACGCGTGTGGCCGCTGCTCACTGGCGAACGCGGGCATTACGAGCTCGCTGCGGGCAACAGTACTGAGAAGTACATCCGCACGATCGAAGGGCTTGCAAGCAACACAGGGCTGCTTCCTGAGCAGGCGTGGGACGAGGCGGACAGGCCGGAGATCTACGAGTGGCTGGGTAAGCCGACAGGCTCCGCGATGCCGTTGATGTGGGCTCACGCCGAGTACATCAAGCTGCTTCGCTCTACAGCAGACGGCAAGGTCTACGATGCCATCCCTGAAGTTGCCGAACGCTACCTGAGCAACCGAAGTGACAGAGCGAGGCTGGAAGTCTGGAAGCCATCGCGGCATGTTCGATTCATGCGCGCTGGCGAAACATTGCGTGTGCACGGCGATGCACCGTTCATGCTCCGCTGGTCAAGCGACAACTGGAAGACCGTGAACGATTCCAAGTCAATGCAAAATGCGCTTCAAGTTGATTATGTTGACCTGAAAGACGTTGCCGCCAAAGCGGGGACGTGTCTTCGCTTCACGTTTCTTTGGACGGAAGACAATCGCTGGGAGGGCCAGAACTACGAAGTCACTGTTCGCTAGCGGCGACCTGGCGGGAACATGGACGATTGAGTGCCCACCGGAGGGTTGCGCATGTCAGTCACCGGGAAAGAGGACTGTATGGCCGGGAAGCAAAACAGCTTCACTTCGTCGGCTGCGATTGCACCCTCTGAGGACTGCATTCCAGCGCCATTGGCGTCTTTATGTTGATGAAGGCGTCGAGCTTGCGATCTTCATGATCTCGGCCTGCTTTTTCGACTGTTTGGCTTTTTGATCCGGCGTTGCCCGCTCTGGATCTTCTGCCCAGCAGCGCGTTGCGAAGACTCTTGATGGGAATGTCCATGGGCGGGACCGCGATTCTTATTATTCGTTCGCCCATGGGCAAACGATCCGGCGCTCACTTCAACCCCGCCATCACTTTGACCTATTTCCGGCTCGGCAAAATCGACAAATGGGATGCCGGCTTCTATGTCGTATCCCAATTCATCGGGGGGATCTGTGGAGTGGGCCTTTCAGCGCTTTGCCTGCGCAGCAGCCTGGCCGTTCCCACGGTGGACTATGCGGTTACGGTTCCTGGACGGGGCGGAACAGCCGGTGCATTTTGCGCGGAGTATTTTATGGCCGCGCTCCTCATGCTGGTCGTGCTTTGGTTCTCGAATCGACCTCCGCTCGCTCAATACACGAGCTATCTTGTCGGAGTTCTGATTACGTTCTACGTATTTGTCTTCGCGCCTGTTTCGGGCTTCAGTATTAACCCCGCACGAACGACCGGCTCGGCCGTATTCGCCAATGTGTGGACTGCGGTATGGCTCTACTTTGTTGCGCCAGTGCTCGGCATGATGACATCGGCGGAGATCTATCTGCGCGTTTACGGCAAAGAGAGTGTTCTGTGCGCCAAGCTGCACCCCGACCCTAATTATCCGTGCCCTTTCCTCTGTCACTTTCCGCTCCACCGCCACCCGCATGAGGCCGACCTCTCGGTCGAAACAAATCTCCGTAATCTCCTGAAGAAAGGACTCAAGCGAAAGTTGATGCCTCATCTGTTGGCAGCTTCAGCAAAAGGTAATCTGCTTTTCGCATCTCATCCATTATGCCTACTCAATACGACGCAATCATTATCGGAACCGGCGCGGGCGGTGGAACTCTGGCTTTCCACCTGGCTCAAGCCGGCAAGAACATTCTCATCCTGGAACGGGGTCCGTTCATGCCCCAGGAAAAGCTCAACTGGGACACATCGGCCGTGTTCCTCGATAACCGGTACCACACCAAGGAAACCTGGCAGGACAAGGACGGCAAAGACCTGCACCCGCAGCAGTCTTACTTTGTCGGTGGGCAAACCAAAGTGTACGGCGCGGCCATGTTTCGCATGCGTGCTGAGGACTTCGGCGTCATCCAACACAAGGGCGGCATCTCGCCTGCGTGGCCCATCACTTACGCAGATATGGAGCCCTATTACACGCGCGCAGAAGAACTGTTCCACGTCCATGGCGATCTTGGCACTGCTCCGTCTGTGCCAGGCGGCTTCGGCTCTTCTTTCGATCCCACCGAACCGTTCCATTCCAGAAAGTATCCTTATCCGTCCCTCGCCAACGAACCGCGCATGCAGTCCATCGAGGACGACGTTCGCAAGCTCGGCATTCATACCTTCCCAATTCCTCTCGGGCTCAAGCGCAACGAAGCTGACCCTCTCGCCTCAAAATGCGTGCGCTGCGATACCTGCGACGGGTACCCCTGCCTGGTTCACGCCAAGTCCGATGCCGATATCAACTGCATTCGCCAGATTTTGCATTTGCCCAACGTAACGCTGATGACCAATTCACGCGTGATGCGCCTCCTCACGAACAGCACCGGCACCGCGGTCACCGGAGTCGAAGTCCTCCACTCGGGCCCGGGCCAGCCTTATAGCTCCGCCGCCAGCCCGACTGAAACCAACGCACCGCCAGCATCGATAGCCGGTCACGCCGCAGTCTATACTGCCGGCATTTTCGCCTTATGCGCAGGCGCCATTAACTCCGCGGTGATCCTGCTCGCTTCGGCCAACGACAAACATCCCGACGGCCTCGCCAACCGCTCCGATCAGGTTGGGCGCAACTTCATGTACCATCAGGCCGACGCACTTCTCGCACTTTCTACGGAGCGCAACGAGGATAGTTACACAAAGACCTGGGGCACCAACGATTTCTACCTCAAAGATACCGACCCAACTTATCCATTTCCGCTAGGCCAGGTGCAGCCAGTCGGCAGCTTTCACTCCGAAATGATGAAAGGCGACGCACCGCCACTCACTCCAGGCTTTGTCCTGGAGGGAATGAAGCACCACGCTGTACCCTGGTGGCTGACGACGGAGGATCTTCCCGACCCTGAGAATCGCGTCACCCTCCACAACGCTACTCCGCTCTCGGTCGAAGCGTTTCAACCAGGTCTTGTCGGACCCCATCCGTCAGGAGACACTGGCCGCACGAACGAATCCGAGCCTGTGACAAACGACTCGCCCGGGACGAATTCAACTCTCTTACACGCCGAATAATGTCGAATCCTTCGAGCGTCTAAAAGATCGCTGGGTCGACATTCTCAAGAAGGCTGGCCACGCCAGCACATCCGTTCCGCTGCATGCTTACTTCAAGAAGCGCATACCTCTTGAAGGTGTCGGCCACCAGAACGGCACTTGCCGCATGGGCAACGATCCCACGACCAGCGTCCTCGACCCGCACTGCAAGGCGCACGATCTCGATAACCTGTATGTAGTCGACGCCTCCTGCTTCGTCTCCGCGAGTGCCGTCAATCCATCACTGACCATCATCGCCAACGCAATACGAATTGCAAATCATTTGTTGGCAGAATGCATCAAGTGAGAGATCGCATGGAGGGACCTGGGTGCAAGCTCTTGTACTGCGACTTGGAAATTCGGATGGACTCGATGGGCTCTCAAATCATAAAGAACGTTCGATCTGGCATCGCAACTGATCCGTACTCAGCTATATCTCTGAGAGGTTAATAGGAACATTTCTCGGAGAAATAGACATGCATATTCAATGCGGGGACAAGCCAATCCTATTCAGCACAAGCCGTTGCGCCGCCGAATCCTCGCGGATATATACGACCCCTGCTGCTATGGGGAATTCCAATATGTTTTACTTTCTTTTGGGCCTTCGTCGGTCTCTTTGGCATTCTCAATCGTTCTAAATCCGCTATATCATTGGGAAACACGGTCACTATTCTGTTGCTTCTCGGTGTCGCGTGCGTTGGTGGGATGCTCCTGAGTTTTCGTCGGATCGCCCGCTACAATCGCGAGGTCTATCCCCGACTCCATTGGAACTGGGAGCACACCTATATCTGCAGGCGTTGCGGGAAATTCCGCCTCATCCCTTCCTAGCTATAGGCGGGGCCTTCTTTCCTCTGGTCGAGTGGCCACCCTGAAATGAACTTTTTGCTGAGAGTTGCATACCCCTTAAACCCCAGAATCCTTTCATCTTACAATCGTATTATGCAAATATGGAGATACACTCTATAATTGCATACATGATAACGCGACGCCTCAGTCCAAAACTGAGCTCTTTACTGAGTCACGTTCCAGCCGTGGCCCTTCTGGGCCCACGCCAATCGGGAAAGACAACTCTCGCGATCGAGATCGCCGGGCTGCAAAATTCTGTCTACCTCGATCTTGAAGACGAAAATGATCGCGCCAAGCTCTCTGACCCGAACAAGTACCTCGCAGATCATGACGACGAACTGGTAATTCTGGATGAGGTACACCGCGCGCCGGAGATCTTTCGGCAACTGCGCGGCATCATCGACAAGGGACGCCGTAGAGGAAAGGCAAATGGACGTTTTCTTCTCCTCGGATCGGCCGCAATGGACTTGCTCAAACAATCCGGCGAGAGTCTGGCAGGACGCATCTCCTATTTGGAACTTGGACCTTTCGACGTCCTCGAAACCGGCGCCGCGGCGATGGACACACTATGGGTCCGGGGCGGTTTTCCGCGCAGCTTCCTGGCGGAATCCGACGATCTCAGCATGCAGTGGCGGCGCGATTTTGTACGAACGTACCTGGAGCGCGATATTCCTCAATTCGGATTGCGCATACCGGCTGAAACGCTGCGACGCTTCTGGACGATGCTGGCACACAACCAGACGCAGCTTCTGAACGCTTCCAATCTTGCGCGGGGCCTAGCTGTCGATGGCAAGACGGTCGCCGGTTATCTCGACCTTCTTGTCGATCTCCTGGTCGTTCGCCGGCTGCCGGCCTGGCACAGAAATATCGGGAAGAGGCTGGTCAAGTCGCCCAAGGTATATGTACGCGACACTGGCATAGCGCATGCCTTGCTTGGAATTCGCGATAAGGAAGCGTTGCTTGCTCATCCGGTTGTAGGACAAACCTGGGAGAGCTTTGTCATCGAAACCCTCATCACCGCGTCCCCGGACGGGACTGAAGCGCACTACTATCGGACCTCCAACGGGACCGAGGTGGACCTTCTCCTTACGCTGCCGAATGGCGGCCTTTGGGCTATCGAGGTGAAACGCAGTTCGGCGCCGAAGATCGAGCGCGGATTCTATTCAGCCTGTGCCGACCTCAAACCCCAAAGGCGCTATTTGGTTTATTCAGGAAGCGAGCGCTTTCCGCTCGACGAAATGACCGATGCAATCGGTCTCGTCGAACTCGCTGAGATGCTCCAGAAAGCTTCTTGAGGTGATTCGCCGGAACAGAAATCAGGAACCACACACTGTTGAGCCTGGCGGCAGGATATACATAACCACAGTTCCTAACGCATATCGCGCGTTCTTGCCTCACACGCACACCGAGTCACCGGTCCGACGATTACCCAAGCGCACTTTGGGTCATTGGGACCGATCTTTGCTCAATTCTGAATTGGGCAATCGGGATCGTAAATGGCTCAGCTGCACACTGAGCCATCGGGACCGTTCTTTGCTCAATTGGGAATTGGGTCAACGGGAACGATCTTTGCTCAACTACATTCTGGGGCATTGGGAGCGAAGATTGCTCAACCGCACACTGGGTCATGCGGATCGATCTTTGCTCGGGCAGTGTTGCAATGACGGGGAGAACTCGTTCACCGTAGCAGCATTGAAGACGGGGTGCAAGAGTTGTTCAACTCGCGTCAGCAGCCCGTGGCATTAGATCGCCGTACACAAAAACGCCCTGGCGCTCGGGCCAGGGCGAGGAAAAGAAGCGTGTGGGATGCCGCGGTTTACTGAACTGTGGGAGCTGCCGCGTGAAGCCCGGCGGGGGTTTGTTCGTGCTTGGTGAACACGATGTAGATCTTCGTGTCGGCGGGAACGGAAACGACTACGCGGCTATTGGCATTGAGGTTCATGACCTCGGAGTCGCCCGCAGTGCCGACGTTCTCGGCCAGCCGCTCCCGCAGCATGTCGTCTTCGGAAAAAGCGCCGCTCGTATTGTTTCCGGCTACTTCGGCAAGCACTGAACCGATCCCCGATACGGCACGCACCAGGAAGTTCTTGCCTGTGTTCTTCCCGTCGACGTTCCCCTTGATCGGCCCTAGATCGAGCCCGGTGCCGACGGCGTCGATCTTCTCCCGCGCGCCATCAAGTAACTCGATCTCGTCGAACTTCACGCTGACCAGCCCGCTCCGATCGGCCTGCTGGAGTTGGCCATATACACGCGCGCCGGCGGGAACGACAATCCTGTCGCCAATCGCATAGGTGTATTCGACTACCGCCACAACAGGGGCGACCACCGCGCTCGATATCTGCGTCTCAAGCTTCGCCTGGATGCGCGTTCCCGGAGACAGGTCCAATCGGGGCGCTCCATCGTCATCGGAAGTGACCCTGGGCGCTGGTCCAGCCTGGTTCTGCGCCAGGCTCCGCACGAAGACGATGGACGTCTCCTTCAGGCTGTTCTGCTGCGTTTGCGGCGTCTCTGCGGGTGGAGTTCCTCCGTAAGGCGCAGGATCTTCCCACCTCTGTTGTGTGTCCGCGAAAGAGGGTACCGCTCCCAGAGAACTGGCAACAACAGGTTTGGCGGCAAATGGCTTGGTGGTTGCGCCATTGTCTAATGAGCGTGTGCGCCGGATGTCGCCTGGCCCGAGCTGGCCGCTGGTGTTGTCCGGCGCCGGCGTGCGCGGGGTGTCCATCAGTGGCGTTACGCTGCCTTTGGGCGGAGTTGTCTGCTCCTGTTCGGCTTGCTGAGACTGAGACGCCTGCTTGACGGGCGCCTGCTTCTTCGGAGACTTGCCGACAATAGCCGTGAACACAAAGAACAGAACCGCGACGGCCAAGCCGCCACCGAGAAGAATGAGTTTGCTTTTGCTGATCCCGTCCGCAGCCTTGACGCCAGCTCTCGTCGCGAACCTGGCCGCAGGTTCTTCTTTGCCGCTCAAGATGGCTGGGTCACGCGTCTGAGACGGCGCTGGCGAAGCCATCGGCTCAGCGGCTTCCACGACCGGGGTAGACGACCCTCGGCTTCCGTTCGTGTTGTTGTCATTGATGCTCATAGCCTCTGGGCTCCCTTCTAGTTGCCATTGCCGGAGATGGGTGGGGTAAACGGCAGACGAATTAGGACAGGATGATCCACCTGGTCCGCCTGCGCGATTTCGAGAAATAGCTTCTCCGTTGATTCCTTGAAATTGGGCCGATCGAAGACAACCACGCCGTCGGCCCGTCCTCCCGGCTCCAGCCGCGTTGTGCTCAACCTGTAGTCCCGAATTTCCAACTGGTCCGAGATGATGCCTTTGCCCTCCTTCTTTTTCTTCTTTGTATCCCTGCGCTCCGTGATCTGGATCTGCGGTGGAAGGACCTCGACGGGTTGATTCGAGCTGTTCAGGATGGAGTAGGAGATCATGGTCTCGTTGCTCAACTGCCGCATGTCGCCAATCGATGTCTCGATCTGCCGGCCTTCCCACTTGGTCCATCTGGGAGCATTCACTCTCGCCTGGTCCTTGAATTCTCCGTCGAGGCTGGAAAGCGGCGCTGAGCCCGTGCCGGCGTCCGCGCCATTGTTCATGCCATGCTCCCGCTCCTTGCTCGGCGGGGTTGGCATCGCCAGAGCGCCGGAATCCGACGAGATTAGAAAGCTCCGTGCGGAGCTGTACTCAATCAGAAAGTCCACCGGTTGCGACTGATTCGCGATGCTCGCGCCATCGCTGACCAACTCTAACGTCACATGCTGACCCGATTTCATCGCAATCAGAAGGTTCGACTGAGCGGGCTCTTTGGTAATCGGTTTGACGTAGACGTAGTTGGGCTCATCTGCACTATGCTCAGCCTTGAACTCGCCGGGGCTACCCAGAATGACGGAGGTGACCTCCTCTGGCATCCGGATCGTCGACTCAAACTCCGGCCGCAGATGCAGGACTGTGATCTCTCTCGGGTTGATGGCGATGGTGGCGACACGCGCCACGATCGCTGCGTCCGTCGCGTTAAGCTGCAGCGGTAGAAGGAGCGCGATGGGCATGAACCAGCAATGTTTCACGGGAAGGACCTCCTCGGCGGCCTCATGGCCGCAAATCTGCGAATCATGTACTGCCGCCGGACCGCCTGCACATAGGCCACAACCTCCGGATTGCGATAGTTCAATTGCTCCCGCGCGATCCAGTGGTCGCCCGCATAGTAGGCCGCAGCGACCAGGCGCAGATCCCCGTGGAACTCCCACATCAACGCCGTGACGTAGCGGGTGCCTGCCGCTATGTTCTGCTCGATGTCGAAGGGTTCAAAGGCGCCAAATCGCCGCGCTGTCGCGGGCATCAGTTGCATGAGTCCCATCGCGCCCTTGTCTGAAACCGCCTGCGGGTCCCATCGCGATTCAACGTCGATCAACGCGGCGATCAGCTCGGGCGACACATGATAGTGCGCCGCATATTGCCGCACGAAGTGCTCCGCCACGGCGGGATCGGCTTGGGCCAACGCAAACCCAGGAAACACGAGAAACAACAGGATGAGCGGCCATCGCTTCATGAAACTGGCCCTCCGGAGGCCGTCAGGCTCTGCGCGAACCTGGCGCCATCGTCAAGCAGACTCTTGAATCCCTCGCGAAGCAAAAGATGCCGACGATCTTTTTCAGTTTTCGCTAAAAAAGGCAGCAGGACATCGCGGTGTTCCTCGGTCACGTGGTCCGTTCCGAGCAGTTGCAGAGCATTGGCGAAATCGATCATCTCGGAGACTGAGGGTGGTTTCTCGAGAGAATAATTGCGGAACGAGAGTGCGATCCCCGCCATCTCCCGGTGAAACTTCTCATCGGCTTTAGGCGTGCGACTGGCGATGATCTCCGCCTCGCGCTCAGGAGTCGGATGCTCCACGCGAACATAGAGACTGCGCCTCCGGATCGGGTCTCCTAAACGTCGCTCCTCGTTGCTGGTCAGCACGACAAAGGGAATGCTCTTTGCCGAGACCGTACCGAACTCGGGAATCGAGAGCTGCCAGGCGGAGAGTATTTCTAACAGCATTGCTTCAAAACCATCGTCTACCTTGTCTAACTCGTCAATGAGCAGCACACAGGGCCGTTCGCAGTCGAGCGCGCGCATCAATGGACCCGGCCGAAAGAAATCCCGTCCCTTGAGGTTGGCCTGTACGGTCTGCCAGCTTTCGTGCTGGCTCCTCGAGAACTCCATGTAGAGCCGCTGCAAACTTTCATCGAAACGCCCAATCGCTTTATCTTCCGTCACTCCGCTGTAGCACTGCAGGCGCTCGACGTGTGTGCCGGCCGCGGCGGCAACGGAGATAGCGAGCTGCGTTTTGCCCGAGCCCGCTGGACCTTCAAGCAGAAGAGGCTTTTGGAGCTTGGCCGCGAGAAAGACGACCTGCGTTATGACGGGGTCGATGAAATAGCCCGTCCCGGCGAGTTTGCAAGCGAGCTCAGTGATCGAATCAAACATCGCTTTCTCCTTGCGGTTCCGCTCGATTAGCTGCCACGCTCAGTGCCGGCGCGCTTTGCCTACCATGGCGCGCTTGACCTAACCCGTAGATGGCTTGGGCCCAGACATTGGCGAGCGATGTTGCCGAAAGTGCTGCCAGAAGGAGCATTCGCAGGCGAATCCACACGACCCCCGACCACGCCGTCCAGATCGCTCCGCCATAGCGCAAAACAACGACAGCCTCCAGAATCGTCAGCAATAGGGCGATCGTGAGATACGCCTTGCGTTCCGCCACGGGCCTCCTCCAATGCGGAGAAAGCATGAGGTGGTTTCAAAACTCGGTCAAATTCCTAGCCGTCTTTCCTCCCGCATATCTCGAAGTCGTGAGCTTGGTGCGAACTGTCGCTCCTGGATCTGCGACCCGCGATCTTGCGGTGGTCAATGGCTATGCTCTCTTCGCCGCTGCGAATCGCACCTCTACGCCACGAGGGGGGTACTTTTCCGTCAACCACCCGGCGATCTCGTGCGGGTCGAAGCGGACAGCGTTGGCCACTTTGAACGATGGGATCTCGCCGTTAGCCGCCATCTTGTAGATCTGCTGCTGAGAAACCCCCAAGAGTTGGGCCAGGTCGCGAACGCGAAGCGCCTCCTGCTTCTCTCGTATGATTTCGACTAGACTCATGGGCGTATCCCTCCCTGATCTGTGCCAGCAGGATTGGCGGGCACAGGTGTCGCTTCTCTTCACTCAATAGCGGCGAATGATGAATTGAACCGAGATTTCGGTCAAACAGGCTCGGATCGGCAAACTTCCGCCGGTTATATTCCGCGGCGCACAAAGAGCAACGGCTTGCGGCCATAACCGTAATGGATTGTGTTGACTGGAAGCAGAAAGAATGACTTTGCATCGCCTACAGAATCTTCAGTATCGGGACGCCGATAGCCTACAAGATTTGGCCCAATTTGACCTTCCGGTGATCTCTGCTCTTGTACGGCAGAGGTCTGGAGAAGGATGCCAAGGGTGCTGATTAGGGTGCTGAAGTGGTTTGTACCCGTGTTTTCCACTGCTTTTGAGTGCTTTTGTTAGCCATCAGTGCCCATAGTTTCAATGGGTTACGATCAAAAGCACTTCTGTCACGGCAGAGGTAGAAACTTGCAATTTCGAAGCTACACTGCCAGCGGTCGACTGAAGATGATCAGGGGCAAACCGGAGGCTTCACTGGCCCCGGTTAGGGCTGCACTACTTCAGGCAATTGCTGCCGCTTGGGATGGGAAGGCGCACCGGTCATCGGTGCCAGGTACGCTCCGTTCCGTCTGTGGCGGCACCTGCGACAGCCTATCCGCCTTTGCGGACCGCCCCAGAATTGCGACGACATGTTGCGGATCGGAGCCGGCGCCACGACCCCGTCAGGCTGAGCACGCCGCTGTCGGGATGAATACTCCCATCTTCTCCTGCCGAGGTTAGGCGACGTATGCGGCGAGGGACCCGGCATTCACCTTCTCCAGGGCATCCTTCGATTGAATCCCCTTGAGGTAAACCATCGTTGACTGAATGTCGCGGTGCCCCATCCAGTCTTGTAAGGTCCGAACGTCGACGCCGTGACGGAGGTGCTCGGTCGCAAAGGTGTGACGGAACTTGTGCAGGTAGAACCGCTGGCAATTTGGGCCTTGGGCGCAGCGATTGCCATGTTTGGTCACACACTGCCCGCAATTGAGTTTGGCCCGGTATGCCACCGCTTTCACCACTTCGATGTGGAGACTGTTTGGCTTCCCCTTCGTGTTCGGAAAGATCAACTCCGCCGGCGTTGCATCGCGCCGGACCTTCAGCTCCTGCAGTTGCTCAATCATGGCCGCAGGCAGGGGTACTGCTCTTTCTTCGTAGTTTTTCGGTTTGAAGTTCCAAATCGGTTTGGCGGTAACGCGCACCACCGAGTTGCGGAAGTCGATATCACGCCAGGTCACGTAGCGGATCTCACGGTCGCGGAAGCCGGAGGAAAGACAGAACTTGATAAGGATCGCCTCGTCCAAATCGGCGTGCTGGAGCATTGCAGCGATCTCTTCTTGTTCGTAGATCGGGCGAATGGTCTCAACATAGCGCGGCCAGTCGCTCGTTTCCACCAGCCCCTTGAATCCGTGCCGCTTGAAGAGCTGGAGCACTGTAACGAGCCGGTCGTAGATTGTCCTCGGGACCAGTCCGCGGTCAAAGCAGTCGCTGGTGAACTTGAGGATGTCCTCGCGAGTCACCTCATCCACGTAGGTCTTCCTATAGGAGTTCCGGAACAGAACATTCAGCACCGGTCGGTAGGTCCTGTAGGTTCGCAGGCTGCGGTGCTTGCGGATGTATTCGAGGTAGTCGTCGATAGCTGCATTCATAGTGAGCCGAGCGGGCTCCTGAACAGCGGCAGCATCGGTAGGGATCAGGAGGCCAGCCTTGAGGGCATTCAGTTCAATGGATTTCGAGCGGGCAACCTGCAGTAGGTTCTCGAACTTGAGGACTGGCTTCCGTCGGCGTTTTCCCGCTTCATACCACTCCAGGTAATAGCGACCTTCAGGATGGTGCTCGTCTTGGCCTGCGACCATGACATGGTCGCGGACGATCCTGCCGTTGTGTTCCACTACGGGAGCGAACGGCCACTTGGTGCCCAGTTTGATTCTCTTGATGACATTGACGCGGTCGGCATACTGCTTCGCTCTGGCCATGTGATCCAAGCCTCCTAGTGAGACCTGGCATAGATAGCCTGAGCTGCCAACTCGGTCAAATGGACAGCACGATGGACAGCATATTCAGTATGTTTTTGAAAAGAAAGGAATTTATTGCGAGGGCAGCGCTCTAACCAACTGAGCTACGTCCCCAAGTTGAGCTTGGGATGCCGAAAAAGCGCCGGCAAAAATGCCGAACTTTCTCGCAGGCAACATCCATGAGTGTACCAGAAAGCCGCGTGGGCCGGCCCGACCTCAAGCCGCGCTTCAGGCGTTCACGACCGCCCGTGCGCGCCCTGAAGGCACGTAGCCCATATCCACAGAAATGCCTCGAACGCATTGCAGCAGATGGTTGGCAATAGCGGGCAGCTTCTGCGCAGTAACGCGGAACGATGGCCCGGATACGCTCACCGCGGCTACCGGCAGCCGCTGCGCGTCAAGCAACGGAACGGCGATGCAGCGCAGACCTTCTTCTAGTTCCTCGTCGTCCACTGCGTAACCGCGGCGGCGAGTCTTTTCTAGCTCGGTGCGCAGAGCCTCAGGAGTGGCGATGGTGCGGCCCGTGGGCCGCTCGTAGCGGACGCGGCGAAGCACTTCCGCAACGCGCTCGGGAGGAAGAAAAGCCAGAATCGCTTTGCCGACCGAAGTGCAGTGTACGGGATTGCTGGCGCCGATGCGCGTAATCATGCGCACCGCGCGTGTGGGCTCAATCTTGTCGATGTAAATCACGCGTGCCGCCTCAAGCAGAGCCAGATGCGCCGTCTCCTCGGTCTCTGCCACCAGCTTGCGCAGGTGCACTTGCGCGCGGTCGCGCAGGTCGTACTGTTCAATCGCCCGATTGCCGAAGTCGAAGAGCCGCAGACCGAGGCGGAATTTGCCATTCACTGTGCGCTCCACCATGCGGTGTCGCTCCAGAACCATCAGGAAGCGATGCGCGGTGCTCTTGTGCAATTGCAGCGAGGCCGCCACCTGTGCCAGGCCCAGCGGTGTCTCGCTTTCGCCAAGCAGATCGAGGACCGCAAAGGCGCGGTCGAGAGCTTGAACTTTGTATGTACCTTGGGGAAGAGCGTCTCGCATATTGAACCTCTGTTCCAATCCTCGGGTCTGGCTTTAGCTTCTCACATGATGGGACATGGGTCAACAGGTGAGACGCTGAAGGTGGGACGCCCGTGGTGAAATGTCGGATCTGCGGCGGCCAGCGACGGCGACGTTGGGATAGAGTCGCACTTGTGGAATTCAATTCGTGGCTATGGAAATCGATCGCGCTCGTGGGGATGTCGATTCTGCGCCTGCGAATCTAGACCTTGTCTTCCGTCTCTTCCACTTCACCGCCCTCGCCCGGCGCAAGAAACAGATTCGCTTCAAGGCCGTGCTGGCGAGTGTAGAGATCGAAGTAGCGTCCGCGGAGCGCGAACAGTTCGCTGTGGTTGCCGCGCTCAACGATGCGGCCTCCCTCGACCACGAGGATCTGGTCGGCGCGGCGGATGGTCGACAGGCGGTGGGCGATGACAAACGTTGTGCGCCCGTGCATCAGCTCGGCAAGCCCGCTCTGGATCATCGCCTCTGATTCTGAATCGAGCGAGCTTGTCGCTTCGTCGAGAATGAGGATGCGCGGCTCGGCCAGTAGCGCTCGCGCAATCGACAGCCGCTGGCGCTGCCCGCCCGAAAGCTTCACACCGCGCTCGCCGACGATCGTGTCGTAACCTTCCGGGAAGCGCTCGGCGAATTCGTCCACGCATGCCGTGCGGCAGGCGAATCGGAACTGCTCCTCGGTCGCGTCGGGTCGCGAAAACAGGATGTTCTCGCGAATAGTCCCGTCAAAAAGAAACGATTCCTGCAGCACCACGCCCAGTTGCGAGCGGTAGGTGTTCAGGTCTACGGTCGCGAGATCGATGTCGTCGACCAGCACCTGGCCGCTCACGGGTTTGTGAAATGCGCAGATCAGGCTGATGATTGTCGACTTGCCCGACCCCGACGAGCCCACCAAAGCCGTCACCGATCCGGGATCGGCGCGAAAGGTCACGTCGTGCAGCACCGGCTTCTCCGGCGTGTAAGCAAAGTCCACATGCTCAAAGCGCACAGAGCCTCTGAATCTCGCCCATCTTGACGGTGCGCCCCGAATCCGCGAATTCGTCCTTTTCTGAAAGGATCTCCATCGTGCGATCGATGCCCGCCACTGCTTCGGTCAATTGCGTGCCGATATTCACGACCTGAATCACGGGCGCAATCATGAACGCGAGAAACATCGTGTACTGAATGTAGGTGCCATCGTCCATCTGGTTACGCAAGGCAAGGTGCCCGCTTAACAACATCACGATTACGCCTACGATTCCCAGCACCGTAGTGGCCGTCATCGACATGACGCTGGTCATGGTCAGCGTCTTCATCACGTTATCGAGCAGGCGCAGCACGCCCACCTTGAACACGGCGGCCTCGCGCTCCTCGGCGTGGTAGCCCTTCACCACGCGCACGCCGCCGAGTGACTCAGTCAATCGTCCGGTCACTTCGCCGGTGATCTTGCCTCGTTCGCGGAATATGGGTCGAATCGTTTTGAAAGCGTATTGCAGAACGAAAACAAAGACGCCGACCACCGAGAAAACGATCAGCGTCATCTGCGGGCTGCGGTGCATCAGAAAAATGAACGCCATCACCGCGGTTAGCAGGCCGCCCACAAACTCCACCAGGCCAGTTCCAATCAGGTTGCGCACGCCTTCTACGTCGCTCATGATGCGCGACACCAGCAGGCCTGTGCGATTTGCGTCATAAAAGCTCACCGACAGGCGGCCCACATGCTGCTGCACCTCCTGGCGCAGCTCCGCAATCATGCGCTGCGCTGCCTTGGACAGCAGCTGTGTGTTAAGGAATGAGGTGATTGACTGAACGACCGTGGCAACAAGAACCGCAATCACCAGCGGCATCAGCTTGTCAGCTTCATGCTTCCGGAGCACAAGATTGACGTAGGGCCTGGATACAAAGGGCAGAGTGAGGCCCGCAACGCGGTTGATGGCCACCAACACCAGGCCCAGCAGCAGCAGCCATTTCCGCGGCCGCACCAGCCTCCAGATCTCCGGCATCGCTTTGCGAAAATCTGTCTTCTTCTTCGGCTCATCGACGCCTGCGCGCGCGCCTCGGCCGTGCGGCGAACGCTCAGCGCGCATTCCGATCCCGACCCCGCCACGCATTGTTCCCATGAGTTTTTCCTAACTGAGTTATTGCTGGCGAGACCTGCGTACTTGGATGAACGACCGGACGCAAAGACTCACATAAATCAGCAGCAGGCCGGCCATGGTCAGCTTGGCTGCGAGCGCGATGTAGTCCGGATCAACGCCCAGCGATCTGGCGTGGGCATAGCCTTGCAGAGCTGCGGCGACAGCGCCGATCAGGCCCAGCAGCCCAACCGTCACATTGATGTGCATGAAGAGCTTGCGCCGGCCCTCGCTGCGGCTGATGGCGAGAAGGCCGCCCGCGGTGAGCGCCAGGCCGAACCATGTGGGAATCAGTGCCGTGGGAGCGTGGCTCCCGGTGCCCCAATAACCAACTAGCCCCAGAGCGATAAGCAGAATTCCAAATGCAAAGGTGACTCTTGCCATGCCAGACCTCCAACCCAGACTCCCAGCATTGTGCATGGCAAGAATAACAGTTGTAAGTTGGGCGCTGTCAGCGATCGCAATTCAGCTTGTTCATCGCTGGATTCGCGCCGATCCACCCTTGGCGAGCGCGCGCACCTGGTCCAGAGTCGCCATGGTCGTGTCGCCGATAAATGTGGTCAGCAACGCGCCGTGCGCCCAGCCCAGCTTCAACGCATCTTCGGGTTTTTCGCCGGTCAGCAGGCCATAGATGAACCCTGCCGCGAAGCCGTCTCCGCCGCCCACGCGATCAACCACATCGAGCTCGGCCGTCGGCGCAACATAGGTCTTGCCGTTGATCCACGCCACCGCGCTCCAGCTATGCCGGTTGGTGGAGTGCACTTCGCGCAGCGTGGTCGCCACGACTTTTACATGGGGGTGCTTCTTGACCACATTGTCGATCATCGCGAAAAAGACGGTGGGATCGAGCTTCGACTTCGCCTGAACATCGGGACCGGGAATGCCCAGTCCCTTTTGCAAATCCTCTTCATTGCCGATCAGCACGTCGACATTCTTCACAATGGTGGCGATCGTCTCTACCGCTTTATCAGCTCCGCCTGAAATCTTCCACAGCTTCTCGCGGAAATTGAGATCGAACGATGTCACAGCGCCGGCTTCCTTTGCAGTCCTTCATCATCTCCGCCGCCAGCGGCGCTGTAGTGGCTGAAAGCGCGGCAAATATGCCGCCCGAGTGGGCCCAGCGAACGCCCTTCGCGCAGATTGCCTTCCAGTCGAAGTCGCCTGACTTCAGCATCGCGCCGGCTTCGTTGGCGCGGTTGTAGAAGACCACCGGCGGCCGCACTCCGGCACCGCGATCGCTGTAGACGGTGGCCATGTTCGGGCCAGTCGCGCCGTTGTGCTCAAAATTCTTGTAGATCGGCCTCACGCCCATGGCGCGCACGCGCTCAGCAATCAGGTCGCCAATCGGATAGTCCACCATCGCCGACGCAATCGCCGTCTTCATCTTGAAGCAATCGGACAGATTGGCGGCTACGTTGAACTCGCCGCCGCTCACGTGAATCTTGCACTCCGTGGCCTTGCCGAAAGGGAATGATTCCCGGATCGAGCCGGTGCACTAACGCCCCAAGCGCGAGAAAATCCAGCTCACCTTCCTTGCGAATGTTCAGCCCTTCGCTCATCGTTTTCTCCTTGCCTTCGTTCAAATAGAGGCTGGCAGCGGCTCTTAGCCTTGCAACTTCTTCACGTCCGCAACTACCTGATCCGGCGTCCACTCATTGCCGGGATAAAACTGCGCCACCTTGCCATGCGGTCCAATCAAGGTAGTCGACATTGTGTGCGTAATCGTCTCATCGGGCCCGGGCGTAGATGCCCACATCGAAGTATTTCGCCATCTCCAGCAGCTCCGGCTTTGTGGGCACCGCAAAATCCCAATGCGCAAACGCGCCCTTCGCGTCGCTGCCAATATATTCGGCGCCGTATGCGCGCAGCCGCGCCGGCGTGTCGTGCTCCGGATCGAAGCTTACGCAAACGCAGATGCGTTTTTGCGTAGAGCGCCGGATTCGCGGCCAGGTCATGATCGATCACGGCAAAGTTGTGCGTAATCAGGGGGCAGAAGTTGGGCAGCGGACAGCGCGTGTAAATGAATGTCAGCAGCAGCGTTTTTCCGCGGAACTGATCGAGATGAATCGCACGTCCGTCCTGGTTGCGCAGTTCGAAATCGGGAACCGCGTCGCCGGGCGCGGGCACATGGTAGAAGACTGGCGGCTTGTAATCGGGCTTGGCCTGCGCGATCACGACGATATGATCTAGCATCACCGTCTCTTCAGAACTCTTCGACACCAGCACGTCCGCGGTAATGGTGTCGCCCGGGTGCAACTCGCTGGCGATGCCGGGATCCTTCAGTTGGTATGGCATGGTCATCGCGTCCATGAAGCCCGGAATCGCCTCATGATCCACGACCACGATTCCATGCGCGGTGTCGGTCGAAACAATTTTGCCGCGGAGGTGATACACCGCCGGCGACGAGTCCGTCGCGCCTTGCGACCCTGACGTTGAGCTGGAATGACAACCCACCAAAGCGATAACGGCAACAAGGCAGGTTGCGAGAACGGTGCGCATCACAAACCAGTGTACAACCCGTGGACTGACCACACGAAAGCGTGAATTTTCTGTCACTATTGTCGGTTTTTCAGGCGTTCGTTCTCTGTTTCCAACGGCCGGCAAGCGACGTGACCCCACAGCGGTATTCTTAGGCCTAAGGCTGCGAACCTCTCGCCTCGAATTGTGAAACGTGAATCCTGAATTCTCATCCGAGATCGATGCGTGGCTCCATGATGGCGGGCTTGTAGTCACCGCAAGCGAGCGCGCCGCTCGATCGCTCACTGTCGCCTTCAATCGCTCACGTCGCGCCGAGGGTCTAACCGCATGGCTGGCTCCCAACATTCAGGACTGGAAAACCTTTGTCCGAAACGCCTGGGATGAGCGCAACCTCGACTGCCGTCTCGTCCTGAATTCCCTGCAGGAGCATTCGCTTTGGGCAGGAATTGTGACTGCGGCAGCGCCGGAGGCCGCACGTCTCGCCGGTGCGCGCGATCGTCTGGCGGCGCTGGCCATGGAGGCGCACGGTCTTATCTGCGCTTACGCACCGCAATTGCTGCACAAGAAAGCTCGGAGCGCCTGGGATCAGGACGCAGCGGCCTTCAGCGAGTGGCTCTCCCGCTTCGATGAAATCTGTCGCGCGAGCAGCTTGATCAGCGCTACGCGGCTTCCGCTCGAACTGATCCAGGCGCTCAAGCAGGATTCCGCCGAGCGCGCTCCTCTGTTGCTCGCCGGATTCGATCGCGTCTTGCCCACGCAGCAGGAACTCTTCGCTACATGGGGCGTCTGCACGCAGGTTTCGCTCGGCGAGATCGCGCCGCAGATCGAATTCCATCAGGCGACAGATCCGGCATCAGAGCTAGCTGCGTGTGCCACTTGGTGCAAACAGCAGCTCGCCGCAAATCCTCATGGGCGCCTGCTGGTCGTCACGCAGGACGTTCCTGCGCGCCGCGGCGAGATCGAGCGCGCGTTTCTCCGCTCAGCTTGCGAAGGCGGAAGTGCGTCTGCCGCCTCCAGGATTTTTGAGTTCTCTCTGGGCATTCCGCTCAGCCAGATCTCGCTCGCGCGCGGCGCTAGTCTACTGCTTCACTGGCTTACGGAACCAGTCGAAGAGCACGAGCTCGACTGGCTTCTATCCACCGGCCAAACAGCTGCATCGCCCGGCGAGTCGCTTGCACTTACGGCCTTCATGCGCGCACTGCGCCACAAAGATATGCAGCGGACGCGCTGGAGGCTGGCGGATTTCCTGCGCCAGAAACCCGGAGCACCACTGCCGGCCGCGTGGGTTGCTCGCATCACGCAGGCTCAGCGCCGTCTTCAGGAATTTGCGCGTCGTCCACAATCGGCAATCGCCGCGGCTGAACTCGTCGCTGAATTGCTCGAACTTGCCGGCTGGCCCGGCTTCCGCCCGCATACGAGCGCCGAATTCCAGGCCCATCGCCGCTGGCAGCAAACCGTCGACGACTGCGCGTCGCTCGGTTTCAATGGCCGGCCCATTGAGTGGAAGGATTTCCTGGCAGTTCTCGATCGCGCCGTGAATGAAACTCTCTTCGCACCGGAATCGCAGGATGCGCCGATCCTGATTGCTGGGCCGGCCGAGTCCGCGGGCCTCACGGCTGATGCGATTTGGTTTCTCGGCGTCACTGAGGATGCGTGGCCAGCCAATGGCGCCACACATCCGCTGCTGCCTATCGCGGCGCAACGCCCGGCCGGAATGCCCCACGCGTCGCCGCGCCTGGATTGGGAACTTGCCGATACCGTCACGCGCCGCTTACTTGCCTCCGCACCCGAAGTTCACTTCAGCTACGCAACGCAAAACGAAGGTGTCGAAGCTCGTCCTTCGCGGATCGTAGAGCAACTTGCAGGCGCGCCGCAACTTCTCAGCCCCGCGTTGGCCGCTCCTGCGATTCCGCCGCCGCTCGCGGTGCCCATTGAAGACACGAGTCAAATTCCCTTCCCTGCCGGCGATGCTCCCGGCGGCTCGGCTACGCTCACTGCGCAATCGCAATGTGCCTTCAAAGCGTTTGCTACTGCGCGGCTCGGCGCGCAAACCTGGGAGCCGGCCGAACCTGGGCTCACCGCAAAAGAGCGCGGCCAGCTTCTGCACGATGTGCTTCACTCCGTCTGGGCCGGCCCTCCGCACGGCATTCGCTCACACGAAGAACTTCTCGCAGTTCAAAACCTCAATTCTTTTGCGGCGGATCACGTGCGTCGTGTTTTTGCAACACAAATGTCCTCGCGCGCGACGGAATCCATGCCGCAAGGGTATCTAGCCCTCGAAGAGACTCGCCTCATCAGGCTCGTTACCGAGTGGCTTCTTTACGAGCGAGGGCGCGTTCCCTTTAACGTGCTCGACACAGAACAGAAGACGAGCGTCTCCGTAGATGGCTTGCCGCTCAGAGTGCGCCTCGATCGAATCGACCGCCTCATCGATGGCTCTCTGCTCGTAATCGACTACAAATCCGGCGACGTGTCTCCATCCGACTGGGATCTGCCCCGCCCTGATGATTTGCAGCTTCCTCTTTACGCCGACTTTGCTCTCGATCCCGGTTCGGGCCTCATCGGCGGCCTCGTCTTCGCCAAAATCCGTGCCGGCGATACCGAATTCTGCGGGAAAGTTCGCGACGCCAAAGCCACTCTGCTCGCGAACCTTAGAGGAAATACAAACCTAGTAAAAAAGCCTCTTGATTCGGAGCAGCTTTTCGCCTGGAAACAGTACATAGAGGGGCTCGCGCTGGAGTTTCTCGCCGGACGCGCCGTAGTTAATCCGCGCGATTACCCCGAAACCTGCGAGCGATGCGGCCTGCAAGTGGTCTGCCGCGTTTCTGACAATCCGCCGCTATCCGGTGACGAAAACAGCGAGGAGGCTAACGATGCCTGACGCGCCTCGCAGGAACCCACCCCCCGACCAGGCCCAGCGCGATTTAGCGCTTGATCATCGGCGTTCCATTCTCGTTCGCGCGCCCGCAGGCTCCGGAAAAACCGATTTGCTCACCCGCCGATTTCTGCGCCTTCTCGGCGAAGTCGACGACCCCGGCCAAGTGGTCGCCATCACCTTCACCATCCCTGCCGCGGCCGAAATGCGCAACCGCATTCTTTCAGAGCTTGAGAAAGCTGCGCTCGCCGGCGCAACTGACTCCGCTACCGAACCACTTTCCATGGAGACGCTCGCGCGCCGCGCGCTCGCTCGTTCTCAAACGCTTGGGTGGGATCTCCTTAACCTCCCGGCGCAGCTGCGCATCTCGACTATCGATTCTTTTTGCCGCGATCTCGCTTTGCAGCAGCCGCTCCTTTCTGGCCTGGGCGGCGGTCTCGATCATCAATCACGCAGCCCGCCGAACTCTATCGCCGCGCTGCTCGTCGCACTCTGCAACAAATCGGTCGGGCCGATACAGCACTGAGCGCGGCCATCGAGACTCTGCTCGATTGGCGCGACAACAACTGGCGCGAAATTGAAGACCTGACGGTCGAGATGCTAGGCAATCGCGATCGCTGGATGCAGGATTTTGTTCTCGAGCGTGAGCCGGAGTGGGACTTCCTTCGTGCGCGCCTCGAAGCTCCTTTCCTGCGCATCGACTGCGAGACCACTCCGATCCGATACTCTGACGCGGAATGGCGGATAGTCTGCGCTTGCTTCAATCTGCTGCGCCGCGCCGCCGCCGAGCTCCGCGTCGTCTTTGCCGAATCTGCCACTGCTGACTTTACTGAAGTGGCTCAGATCGCGCTCAGCGTACTCAAGGGCGAAGACGGATTTCCGACGGACACAGCTCAGGCCGTCGCCGACGGAATCCGTCACCTGCTGGTCGACGAATTCCAGGACACCAGCCGCCGCCAGCACGAGTTGCTCCGCCGCCTCATTGCCGCCTGGTCCGATCGCGAGGGCCGCACCTGCTTCGTCGTTGGCGACCCAATGCAATCCATTTACGGATTCCGCGAAGCCGACTCGGAATTGTTTCCGCGCGTTGAAAGGCTCGGCCTCGAAATTCCCGGCGATCTTGCTTTCCCATTCGACGGAGTCCATCTTACCGCCAACTTCCGCAGCGAGCCACTCTCTGGTTGCGAGCGTCAACGAAACCTTCGTTCAAGTCTTCGCCGCCTCCAGCGGCAGCGGCATTAACTTCGCTGCATCGCAACCTGCGCGTGGCGACGCTGCGCAACCCGGCCCGCACCTCGTCGGCGAGCCAGTTCCTCGACTGCAGCTTCACGTCGAATTTATTCCGGCTGCGGCCGGCAACTCCGGGCCAGATCGCAAAAAGCAGATTGCCGCCGAGCGCAAATCTGCGGAGACGAAGCAAATCGACGAAATCGTCGAGATCGTTCGCACTCGCCTTCCTCTAATTGAAGCGGCCCGAGCCGCGAATGAGAACAATCAGAGCAGCGGAGAGAGGAAGAAATTCCGTATCGCCGTGCTCGGCCGCGCTCGTAAATCGCTCGAGCCGATTGCTGCCGCACTCCGTGAGGCAGGCATTCATTTTCGCGCAGTGGAACTTGAGAAACTGCAGGATCGGCCGGAAATCGTCGATGCTCTTGCTCTGGCCCGCGCGCTCCTCAATCCTTATGATCGTGTCTCCTGGCTGGGCGTGCTGCGTGCGCCTTGGTGCGGCCTTTCGCTTGGCGACCTGCATTCGCTCGTCAGCGCCGACTCGCCCGAGCTTCTCGGCCGTTCTGTCCCTGCGCTCCTTTCCGAGCGCTCGCATCTTCTCAGCGCGGAAGGCCGCGAGGCCGTCGACCGCCTCACTGGCGCCATCAAGTTTGCCGAGCGCCTGCGCTCCGAGCAGCCAACTGCGGCTTTGGGCACGAGTCTCGAACAGATCTGGCTGCGCCTCGGCGGCGCGCAATGCGTCGACACCGAAGCCCGCGCCAATCTCGATCTGCTCTGGAAGAGCCTCGACGCTCTTCCGCAAGGAGAGCCCGATCTTCTCGGACCCGCGCTCAATGCCGCGCTTGAGTGCCTGACCGCACTGCCCGATCCCGCGGTGGAGAGCGACTTCGGCGTGCAGTTAATGACCATTCACAAGGCCAAGGGACTTGAATTCGAGGTTGTCATTGTGCCCGATCTCCAGAAGAGCGTTGGCCGCGGTAAGCACGAAATGCTGTCCTGGCTCGAACGAGGCCTGCCTCCTGAGATCGCGGCAGAAGAGAGTGACAATTCCGGCGAGGTCACGGAATTCCTCATTGCGCCCTTTTCTCCAAAGGGCTCCGATCGCAGCGAAGCAAAAAAGTGGGTCGATGATCTTCGGCGCGCGCGCGAAAAGCAAGAGGAGCGCCGCCTTCTTTACGTTGCCGCCACGCGCGCCCGCGAGGAACTGCATCTTTTTGCGCGGCTCTCCGCGAAAACTGCGAAAGACGGCACTCCCGCACTCGTCGAGCCTCGCGACAGCTTGCTGCACGCAGCATGGCCTGCGTGGGAGACGGAGATCCGCCGCAGATTCGATGAGTGGGTCGCGCTCGCTGCCGAAGCCGCACAGCAATCCACCATAGAATCTCTTGCTGCCGCTGCCAGCGACAATCTGATTGAGATCACGCCCTCCGCGTCCAAGCCAACGCTGTTGCGACGCCTGCCGCCTGGCTTCAACATCCATGCTGCCGAACTCGCTTCCACATCCGCCGACGAGGCACTCGTTGGTACAGGCGGCTTTTACGAGCGCCACGAGGGCGGGCTGCAGTCTCGTGCGCTTGGCAAGGCCGTTCACTCGCTGCTTCAACAGTTTGCGCAACTTCTCGCCACTCAAACTCGTGAGTCCGCTCTGTCAAAACTCGCCCTTCAGCAGCCCCGCATTGTCGCAACCGTTCGCGCCTCGGGCATTGAGCCTGCGGCAGCAAGCCGCATCGCCGAGCAAGCACTTAAGATCGTGCACCGCGTCGCAGACGATCCGCTCGCGCAGTGGATTCTCGCTCCTCACACCGATGCTGCCAACGAAGTCCGCTGGACCGGCGTTGTTGCCGGCAGCCTGCGCACAGTGCAAGTGGATCGCATTTTCCGCGCCGGACCCGAGCCGCCAAACGCGAGCGCATCCGACAGTCAGGCCGTCGGCGCATCAACCAATAAAGACACCTGGTGGGTCATTGATTATAAAACAGCCCACGGGGATTACAAAACAGCCCACGGGGATTACAAGACAGCTCACGAGGACGGCCTCGATCCAGCTTCAGCATTGCCCGAGTTACGCCGTCAATTTGCGCCCCAGATCGAGGCCTACGCCGCAGTCCTCCGCAACCTTCACGGCGCAGATGTCCATCTCTGCGGCGGGCTTTATTATCCGCGCATGGCGCTCCTTGATTGGTGGCAGTTGTAACTGCGCGGATTGACGTGCTCTGTTCGGCCGCACATTTCCCGCCGCCGGCCGCTATATCTTGCACAGCTCTTCCGCAAACACGTCGCGATGCGCCAGGACGAAGCGGTCAGCGTTGAGCAACAGCAAGAGGTAGGCGGCGATCGACGCCGCGGCAAGTGGTCCGAAGATCCACACGCCGAGCCACGGATTGCCGAAGTATCGGCAAAGAAACGTCACGGGAAACTGCAGCGCCATGCTTCCAAACAAGACCAGCAAAATCAAAAGGCCGCTGGTGCGATTGGTCGGTGTGGTTCGCCGCTGTTGTGCCTGTCCCGGAATAATGCGGCGCGGCGCTTGAATCGAGCGCACTGTTCCCAGGGCCAGGTTTACAGCGATCACAAAAACCGTCCAGAGAATCGTCGAAATTTGCGTAGAAAGCGGAATAGGCGTGCGCGCGAGTATCGAAACCAGAGCCCATGCCAGGCCCGCTTCAGCGACGATAATCGAGAGACTCATCAGATTCTTGGCCACAATCACATCGCGCAATCGAACGGGCGCGAGCAGATAGATCTGCACGCCGAGGCCGTCGGCGCCAAAAACGTTGTAAAGCCCGGCGAGAACGCCGAAGAGAACATAGGCAATCGCTCCTGGAAGAAAGTACGTGGAATGTCCGGCAAAAACCGATCGGTTCAAAATCACAACGAAAACCAGCGGAGTGAGCATGCCAATCATCTGCACTCCGTTGCCGCGAAGCGTCAGCCACTCTTTGTGCAGGCACGCCGCAACAATTGGCGCGAACGGCTTTCGAACGGCAAACGGCGCATGGCCCAGCAGTGGAGCCTGGCGCGCGGCGGCAATGGACGGCGCTGTGCCGAGCTTTTATTGGCACTCCGGCTGGCGCCTTCACTCAGGTATTCGCCGAGAAACTGCTTGTGCAGCCTGATAGCGAAGATTGCCGCGAACAGCGCTGTGCTCGCCAGCAGCGCGGCGAATTGCGCCAGCGCCGCAAAAGGATAGGATTGCCGAAGAATCGCATTCGCGGCGAAGCCCGGCGGCAACCATTGCAGGCCAGTTCCGGAACTGTGCAGAAGATTCAGTACCCAGGTACTTCTGCCGCCAACAA
The DNA here is from genome assembly GCA_963725115.1 of uncultured Acidobacteriaceae bacterium. GTDB lineage: Bacteria > Acidobacteriota > Terriglobia > Terriglobales > Acidobacteriaceae > Telmatobacter. The sequence goes on from CAVRXG010000001.1 coordinate 524,259, forward strand.
CATGCATCGGACCACGCTGATAGTTCAGGAACTGGAATCCGACGGCAAACAGCGCCATCAACGCGCTGAAGATCTCGCGGAAGCGGCGATTGGCAAGCCAGCGCTCCAGCCATGCGCCGATCATGCGCGTGAGAAAAACATTCATCAGCGCGTACACCGCGAGAACCGCCAGAGCAGGCAGCGCCAGCGCAGGTCTCGCCAAACCGATTCCAATAGCCGCGGCCAACAATGCCAAACAGCCCACAATGGTGCTCGGCGTCAGCAGTCCGATGAAGGTTCGCAGAACCAGATAGCGCCCGAAGCGCAGAGGAAAGCGGATCAGCGATGACGGATCGAAACTGGAGAGGGCTGCAGCGACGTTTTGGCCGTTGACGCTTACGAATAGCCACAGCACAGTGATGGCGGCCAGGAGCGGAGCCAGGCGCTGCGGATGATTGCCGGCGATCATGGTCCATGCCAGGTATCCACTGCCGCCAATCGGACCAATCACCATCAGCGCGAGAAACGGCCAGACGATGATGCGCACGAGGATGGCTAACGCAAGTCCAACCGCCTGGCCCTTGCCTGATGATCGCCGGCGAAACGTATTGTTGACGAAGATGCGCCAGCGCAGCCACGCCACCGCGAGCAATTGCACGCGCGCAGGAATATCCCGCGCGGGGAAAGGAACCGGCCTCCCGGCCTCTAGCTCAGCCATGAAAGCTCCTGCTCAGGGGCAGCAGCAGCCGGATTTCCAGCGCGGTCGGTGCCGACGACCTCAAGAAATATTTCTTCGAGGCTGCGCTTCTGATCGTTCCTCGGCCCCGTTTCTTCTCGTTTATTCGCCTCTTCACCGCGATTCGCTTGTGCACGGCGTCCTGCGCCGGCGCGTAGCTCCTCCAGCGATCCCTGCGCCACCAGCTGCCCGCGATGAATGATTGCGACGTGCGTACAAAGCCGCTCCACAATCTCCAGCACGTGCGATGTGAGAAAGATGGTTGCGCCGCGAGCGATCATTCTTTGCAGCATCGCCTTCAGCGTGCCCGCAGCTACCGCATCAACGCCTTCAAACGGCTCATCGAGAAATAACACTCTGGGACCGTGAATCACCGCCGCGGCCAGAGCCAGTTTCTTTTGCATTCCATGCGAGAAGTCGGCGATGAGCTTCTTCCGCTCGTCGGCCAGCTGCATAAAATCCAGCAATTCATGCGTGCGCTGCAAGGTGGTGGCGCGATCCAGGCCGTACATGCGCCCCACAAAGCGCAGATATTCTTCCGCAGTCAAACGGCCGAAGAGTGCCATTCCTTCCGGCACGACTCCGATCTGCCTCTTCACATCCGCTGAGTTCTGCTTCAGGTCTTCACCGAGAATGTGAATGCTGCCTGAGGTCGGAGCCAGCAGGCCCGTCAGCATTTTGATCGTTGTGGATTTGCCGGCCCCATTGGGACCGAGAAAGCCGAAAAACTGGCCCGCATCCACGCGCAGATTCACGTCCTGCACCGCGGTGAAATCGCCAAAACGGCGCGTGAGATCAGTTGTATCGATGGCCGGCGTTGTCATGAGTCTTTACGACTAGTGATCACGATACACGTTGCAGGCCGACTTTGCAGGCCCACTTTCGAGAGTCGACTCGAATGAAAATCGCGTTGAAGTGAGTTCCGGATAGACGCCGACTGTTTTTCAAAAATCCTTTTTCGTGCATCGCAAATCGGCTTTTAGGTATCTTAATAGTTGAACGCTTGCGAATCTGCCAAACTTGCAGAAGAGGAGTTGCCCATGGCTAAGTCCGTGAAGAAATCAGGTGCCGCGTCAAAAGCCGCTGCAAAACCACGAAAGTCTGCCGACAACAACCCTGCCGAAAACAAGATTTTAGAGAAGAAATCTGCCGAAGCTCCATCTACCGGAAACAAATCTTCCGCGAAAAAACCCGTTGCTTCGGCAAACGGGACAACAAACGGGATAGGCAGCTCAATCTCTCACGATCAGGTCGCTCTGCTTGCGCATCGATTCTTTGAAGAGCGCGGCCGCAAGCACGGCCATCATGAAGAGGATTGGTTCCGCGCCGAGCGGGAACTGCGCGCCAAAGCTTCCTGAGCGCCCTGCATTATTTGACGCCCAGGTGGAGCTTCTTCGCGGGCGAATGGCTTTCTGGCGCAATCTAAACCGCAATTCCGCGCTACTGTAGGCTCGCCATCAGGCTTTCGAGCGCGGACTTCGGCGGCCGCGTGAGCGACTCAGGCAGCGTGCCCAGCGGTTCGTCCACCAGGTCCAGCTGATCGATGAATGTCGGCTTTTGGGTGTCGATATAGAAGACGCCCGTGAGGATCTCGTTCTTCTCGTGCGCCTCCATCAGCGTGTGCACCGCGTTGGCCTTGTTTGTCGGGTCGTAGTCCGCAAGCAGCTTGCGCAGGCGCACATGAGATCCGTCATGCATTTGCACATCAAGCACTTCGCCCGAGTCGTAATCCACCTCGATGTCGTCGAAGCTGGCCACAAATCCGATCTCGTTGATCGGTTCGTCGTTTTCCTGCAAAAATTTGTAGCTCTTCGTCGATCCCTCGTGATCGTTAAACGTCACGCACGGGCTGATCACATCGAGCATCACCGTTCCCTTGTGCGCAATCGCGGCCTTCAGCATCGCAAGCAATTGCTTCTTATCTCCGGAAAACGAGCGCCCGACAAACGTCGCGCCCAACTGGATCGCCAAGGAGCAGGTGTCGATCGGCGGCAGCTCGTTGATCACGCCGGTCTTCAGCTTCGAGCCAATGTCGGCGGTGGCTGAGAATTGGCCCTTGGTCAAACCGTAAACGCCGTTGTCCTCGATGATGTAAATCATCGGCAGGTTGCGCCGCATCAGGTGGACAAACTGGCCGATGCCGATCGATGCCGTATCGCCGTCGCCGGAGACGCCCAGCGCCGTCATCGTGTGATTGGCCAGCATCGCGCCGGTGGTCACGCTGGGCATGCGCCCGTGCACGCTGTTGAAGCTGAACGAGCGATTCATGAAGTACGCAGGGCTCTTCGACGAGCAGCCGATGCCGCTCATCTTCATCACCCGTTCCGGCTCCACGCCCATCTCGAACATGGCGTCGATGATGCGCTCGCTGATTGCGTTGTGGCCGCAGCCCGCGCATAGCGTCGACTTGCCGCCGCGGTACTCAACTACCGGTAATCCAATGTGATTCAGTTTCGGGCCCGTCGCGGCCGCCCACTCGCTGTTGTGGTCGCCATTTTAGAGGCCCTCCCTGGTTGCAAATTCATCCGTGATGCTGCGCGCGTCAATCGGCAATCCGTTGTAGTGCAGAATGCTGCGCAACTTCGCCACCTGGTCGGCGGGAAGATCCAGCTTCAGCAAGCTCGCCAGTTGCCCGTCGCGATCCTGCTCCACCACGTAGACGCGGTCATGGCTGGCTACAAAGTCGTGAATCTCGTGCGCAAACGGGAAAGCCCTGATGCGCATGTAATCCACGCTCAACTTGTGCTCCTTAGCGATCTGATCGAGACTCTCGCGCAGCGCGAAGTCCGTTGAACCATAGGCCAGGAACCCGATCTTCGAAGTTCCGTCCTTCGTGACCACCGGCGCCGGCACCAGCTTGCGCGCGTTCTCAAACTTGCGCGCTAACCGGTCCATCACTTGCTGATACTCGTCTGGCCGCTCGGTGTAGCCCGCCGCGTCGTTGTGTCCCGAGCCGCGCGTAAAGTACGCAGCCTTCGGATGCGGTGTTCCCGGCAGCGTGCGCCAGCCAATCGCGTCTCCATCCACGTCGCGGTAGCGCGCAAAGCTGCCCGCCTGCTTCAAATCTTCCGCCGTCAGCACCTTGCCGCGGTCCAGCGGCTTGTCAGGATACGCAAACGGCTCCGACATCCAGTTGTTCATTCCCAGATCCAGATCCGACAGCACAAATACCGGCGTCTGCAACCGCTCCGCCAGATCGAAGGCCGCTTGAGCCAGCTCGAAGCACTCCTTCACCGAACCCGGCAGCAGAACCACGTGCTTGGTGTCGCCATGCGAAAGGAACGCCGTCGAAAGCAGGTCGGACTGCTGCGTGCGCGTCGGCATGCCCGTCGAGGGGCCGCTGCGCTGCACGTCGAAGATCACTCCCGGAATTTCGGCATAGTAGCCCAAGCCCGCAAACTCGCCCATCAGCGAGATGCCCGGCCCCGAAGTCGACGTCATCGCCCGCGCGCCGGCCCAGCCCGCGCCCAGAACCATGCCGATCGCAGCCAGTTCGTCCTCGGCCTGCACCACGGCAAACGTCGCCTTGCCCTCCGGCGTCACGCGAAACTTCTTCAGCAGATCGGTCGTCGCTTCAACCAGCGAAGTCGACGGCGTAATGGGATACCACGCCACCACCGTGACGCCCGCGAACACCGCGCCCATGCCGCACGCCGCGTTGCCGTCGATGATGATCTTGCCCTGCGGTCTGGTTCATCCGCTCCAGGAAGTACGGATCCTGCTTGGTAAATGTCGTCTTCGCGTAGTCGAAGCCCGCCTGCACCGCGCCGAAGTTCAGGTCGAAGACCTTCGGCTTCTTGGCAAACTGCTTGCGCAGCCCGCTCTCCACCACTCCCAGATCGATGCCCAGCAGTTGCGCCACCGCGCCCACGTACACCATGTTCTTTACCAGCTTGCGCAGCTTGGCTTCAGGGCAAATCGACGACAGTGATCTTGTCGAACGGCACCGGATAGCAGACCACGTCGTCGCGATACTGCTTCAGGTTCAGATGTTCTTCGTAGATTGCCACGCCGCCCGTCTGCACCGACATCATGTCTTCGCGCGCGGTCTCCGGATTCAGCGCCACCAGCACGTCGATCTCGCGCTTGCGCGCCACGTACCCGTCTTTGCTCGCGCGGATCGTGAACCACGTCGGCAAACCGGCAATGTTCGATGGGAACAGGTTCTTCCCGCTCACGGGAACTCCCATTCCGAAAATGCTCTTCAGCAGCACGCTGTTGGCGGACTGCGAACCCGATCCGTTGACCGTGGCTACGATGATGCTGAAGTCGTTGACGATGCGCGGACGCGCGATTGCTTTCGCCCTGTTCTTGACCCAGGGCCAGGTTTCCAGTCGCCATTTGGCGGGATTCCCTTCCAATAAATTACGGCCGATCAACTGTTGCCGGCTTCGTCTCTTCTACCGTGCTACTGCGCCGACTCGTTGCGCCCCGATATGTGATTATAGTCACTTTCTTGCTAACACCGTCCCACACAGCGCCACAATGGTAACCCCCTTGTTCGCTCTTCGGCACGCAGCCAGCCTCTGCGCCAATCATCTCGCAAATGCTTTATTTTCAGCGCTATGCGCGAACCTCGACGCGCCGCCCCGTCGCTGTTCTCCGCTAAAGTGTTAGCCACACTCGTACGAGCCGTCACGAAGAAATCCGCACGTTCCAGCTCTGGATGCACCGTCTCCGCGAATTGCCTGACACTCGTCCGACGCAATGCTCAGTGCTGCCGAAAAGCTGATGGCTAGAACTGCAGCTAGAAGCTGCCTCTCCGCATCTCTCTTCCATCGCGCAATCAGCGCCAGCGCAATCACCACCAGCGCCAGCGTCAGCCCGATCCACAATCCGTAAATCCCCCACTTCAATCCGAAGCACAGAAAAAATCCCAGCGGCAATCCCAGCACCCAATAGCCCACCAGGTTCGCCAACATCGGCGCGCGCGTCTCGCCCAGCCCGCGCAGCGCGCCCGTCGACACCGTCTGGATTCCGTCGAACACCTCAAACGCCGCCACAATCGCCAGCAGCCCCGGACCCACCGCCAGCACTCGCGCATCGCTCGTATATAACTCGATCAGCGGCCGCGGCCAAACCAGCAACGCCATCGCCGCCAGCAGCATAAAGCTCGTTCCCAATCCCAGCGCCAGCCATCCCGCTCGTCGCGCGCGCGCCGCATCGCCCGCGCCCACTGCGTGCCCCACGCTTACCGCCGCCGCTGCTGAAATCCCCAGCGGCACCATGTACGTCACGCTCGCGTAGTTCAGCACAATCTGGTGCGTGGCCAGCGCCACCGGCGTCAGATAGCCCGCGGAAAACGTCGCCAGATTCCACGCGCCCACCTCCAGCAGAATCTGTCCCGCCGCCGGAGCGCCCAGCTTCATCAGCTGCTTCAGCCGCGCGACCTGCGGTCCGGCCCAATGCCGGAACAGCGGATGCCCGCGCTTGCGCTCGTATCTCCACGCAAAACCAATCAGCGCCACGCGCCATCGTCACTCGCGCAAACACCGTCGAAAGCGCCGACCCGTTCACGCCCAGCGCCGGCATTCCCAGCTTGCCGTAGATCAGCACCCAGTTCAGGAACCAGTTCACCAGGTTCGCCACCACATAGGTCACGGTAATCACGCGCACCTGGCCCACGCCCTGCAAATAGCGCCGCGACGCGCCATAGAGCAGCAGCGGCAGCGTGCCCCACAGCAGCACGCTGCATGTATCCGCTCGCCGGCGCTGCCACTTCCGCCGCAATTCCGAAGCGCGCAAAGAAAAAACTTACCAGCGCGATCCCCACCATAATCGGCACGGCGGCAATCGACGCCAGATACACGCCCTGCGCCAGCCAGCGGTGGCATTCGTCGTGATCCTTGCGCCCGTAGGCCTGCGCCACCAGCGTGTCCAGCCCCAGCATCAGCCCGATTCCAAACATGCTCGGCGTGTAGCAGACGGCATTGCCCAGCGCCACGGCCCCAATCGCCGCCGGACCCAGACGACCCACCATAATGGTGTCGACTACGCCCATCACCATCCAGCCCAGCTCGCTCAACACCACGGGCACGGCGAGCTTCACCATCGCGCCCAGCTCACCCCGCCACTCTGCCCGGCCCTGACCCATCACTCCAATCTATCTGGCCACCCAGTACCCTAGGACCGAACGCAGGGCGCATTCGGGTAACGCTGCCACACCACCTAAGAGATTGATGGTTTGGTGAAGCGTCCGCAACTTGGCTGATTGGGCTTGAGCGACCGGCTCTAGTAGGCGATCGCCTGCTCTGAAGTCGCGGTCATCGGTATGCCGCCCGTGGGCAGATAAGGAAGGAAGAAATGATATGTGTAGCTGACCTGGAGCTTCACCAGACATCCCTCATGGGCCTGCGTGGCGGTGCTGTTGCATCCCGTCGTGGCGCCGTTCACCGTTTGCTGCGGCCACGTTGGCGTCACCGTGATGTTCGCGGCCGTGATGCCCGGCGTCGCCAGGCTCTGCACGTAGGTCTTGATATTCGCGGCACTGGCCTGGCAGCTGTAGGACGTCGCCGCGGCGCAGGACAGCGGCCAATCCCCGCCGCGCACGATTGCGTAGCGCCCTCCTTGCTGCGCCGCGCAGGATACAAAATGATAGGTATAGAGCGCCCGCGAGCAATCGATGATGCCGAAGACAACCATCATAAGCACGGACATCGCGATGCTGAGTTCGACGAGCGAGTCTCCATAGTCTTCGCAGACGAATCGCTTCCACCATTTGAGCTTGGAGCCTTCCTGCTTGGGGCCTTTCTGCCCCGGACGCTCTTGCCTGGAAGCCGCCTTACTCACTTGCGGATCGCATGGTGGTGCTGCTGGTGAGGATCATTGAGGAGTTGATCCCCTTCCAGGGCATGATCGGGTGGTAAGTCACGGTCGTGGTTACCTTCGCGTAATAAACCACATTCACTGTGCAAGTAGGAGTAATGCTGCAGCTTGCCGACGAAGCGGTTCCATCCGAGCACTCGCAGCCCCACGTACCCGTCGCAACAAGGCCGCTCACATCGGGGGAGTTCAGCTTTGCCGCGCTCTGCATGCCGGTTGTATCGGTAATATTCTGCGCGCCGTAGACAGCCCCTGCGTGCGCTGCTCCCGCCACCTCAATGGCCAGATAGTAGGCGCGGCCGAAATCGGCTACCCCCATCAGCAACAGCAACAGCAGCGGAAGGAAAAGACCCGTTTCCACCAGGCTGTTGCCGGCTTCGGAACTCACAAAGTTCGGGCGTTTGAATCGCATAGGCTACTCCGCAAGAACCGCGCTGCCGGATTTGACAGGCGAGCCGCCTGCCAACGACGAATAGTTGCTATTGATCGTGAAGTTTGCTCCTGAATTAAGAATGAGCGTATTCACGTCGAGGATCGTATATTGCGCAGTATTCGCCGCGCTGTTAATCGTCAGTTGCGCCGCTGGCGCGTAGACGGCTCCCTGGAAATCCGCAGATGTATTGCCGTTCAGGATGATCGCGTTGCTGTCGGTGCTGGCCTCCCAAATCAAAATTCCGCCAAGGCTGCCGCTCGTCGGCGCTACTAGTTGCGCTGTGCTTCCGCTATTCATCTGCAGTTGCCCTGAACCGGTGAAGTACAGGGTCACCCCTGTGCCCGTCAGGGTTGCGCCGGAGCCGATGTTGAGCCCTCCCTCAATGATGTAGGTGCCGGGATTCAGCGCAACCGTGACGCCGGAGTTGAGATTGAAACCGTTGCAGAATGTGCCCTGAGTCAGAGTCGTCGAGCCGTTCACGGTCTGGCTCGTGCAACTGCCGATTGTCGGCGCCGTAAGGTAACTCAGAGGATCGGAGACCGCAGGCACAGCGGTCACAGGAGTTGAACTGAACGCCCCGCCGTTATTTGGGCTCCAGCCGCCGTGTACATCGAATTTTGTGCTGTTGAAAGTCACTCCGCTGTTGCTCGCCAGCGCGGTGCTTGAGCCGGAATCGTCCATCACGCCGCAGCTCGCGCTAATCGTTCCGCCGTTAAGCAGAATGCCCTGCGGACCTGAAGTAGTGGTGTTTGACGTAGAGGTGAACAGGCAGAACGACGGCGCGACATAGGCCTCCGCTCTCACCGAGATGCGAATCGTATGTATGCCCACCAGATTCGCGAAAAAAGTGTTCGCGGGGGCGGAAAGAAGCGCCTCCACGTAGCTCGAGTTGCCGTAGTTGGGATCACCGCTTGTCGAGCTCAGCGAGCAGGGTCCGTTATTCACGACCAGCGTCAGTCCCGCAGCCACAGCCGCGCACTGCTTCTTCAAAGTGCTCCCGGCGAATCCGTTTTCCACCAGTGCCTGCTGGGCGGCCGTTTGCAATGCCGTGCAGTTCGCGGTGCCCGCGCAGTTGCTCACTTCAATTGCGCCCGCCAGTGCTGCTGCGTCGACCGCTGCCTGCATCCGCTGCTGCTGGAAGCGGAACTGGCCCACGTCGATCGCGAGGCCCACGCACGGCAGCACAGCCATCAGGCTGACCACTCCGATCACCACGGCCTGGCCGCTTTCATCGCGGAGGCCGTCCAGAAGTTGCGCCAATATTCTTTTCATTGCGCCCCTTTCCAGTCAGATTCGTTCTTTTGGCCCGCACGAAGGCTCACACTACGACTTATCGCCAATTTATGTTCGGATCGTTAGTATTGTGGAAGCTCGGCCAATCGGCGCGAGCATTAACCAGCTGATAACACGCGAGTTGATACCATGCGATTTGATAGCACACGATTTGGTCTTACATGATCTTCCGAGGGGCGGAGACCGAGGTCAGTGTCACAATGGTCCCCGGCTCACTTGAACGCAGGTCTCGCTTCGACGTTCATCCCGATTCACTGGAGGTTCTGCGATGCCAAAAGCAGAATATGCAGCGCACGAAGCCCTGAATCCATTCTTTGAAGTTGTCATGAAGGGCCTAAGCGGACTTGTCGATGGTGAGCACTACTTCGACACATTTGCCGACGACGCGATCTTTGAGTCGCGTTATCACTTCCCGGGCTGGCCGGTCATTATTCGAGGACACGCAAATCTAGTTGCCAGCCTCGCGGGATACGGCAAAAATATTCGACTTCGCTCCGCCGACGCACTCCTTGTGCACCCCGCTGCGCAACCCAGAGTTGTGCAACCCGGTCAGGATCGTCGCGTCGTGATCATCGAATACGAAGTGCACGGCAAGATTCTGCGAACCGGCGCGCCCTACGACAACAGGCTGATCTCCGTCGTCACCATTGAGAACCGAAAGATTGTCCATTGGAGAGATTACATGGACTCATTGGCTGCGTGGACGGCGCTCAATGACGCAACCTGAATAGCACGACTTGATTGATTCTGCGGGCTCCGCCGCGCTTGGCGGTTCGGCGCTCAATTTGCGCGCCGCTACGGCCTCACCATCATCTTCCCTACGCCGTCGCGATATTGGCTGGCGATTTGGAACGCCTCATCGATGCGGTCTATATTTCTCGAATGCGTCAGCAGCGGCGCAAACCACGCGGCGTGCGCGCCGAGCAGCTCAAGCGCTTCGTCAGTTTCGTGATTCGATCGCCGCACATTAAACAGCGTCAATTCCTTGCGCCGCATTGCCCCGGCATCCACCTTCACAAACGCCGAGGTGTGAATCCCGGTCAGCGCCACTCGCCCCGCGTTGCGCGTAAACTGCATGGCCTGGCTCGTGGTTTCTTCTCCGGCCGCGCAATCAATCGCGCAGTCCACGCCGCGTTGTCCCGTCGCTTTGAGAATTTCCTCCAACGCTTCGCCCGGCTCAAGCGCTACATCGGCGCCAATCCCTCGCGCTAGCTCGCGGCGATGAGTCAGCGGTTCTACGGCGAAAATCTTTCCCGCCCCTGTCGCTCGCAACGCGGCAATCGTCAACAACCCGATCGGTCCCGCGCCAATCACTGCAACCGTTTCGCCTCTGCCAATCGACGCCAGGCGCAATGAATGGATCGCAATCGCCAGCGGCTCGGCCAGCGCGGCCTCGCCGTAGCTCATCCCTGCCGGAATCGGCTTGAAGTTGGCCACCGGCAGATTCACCAGCTCGCGAAAAAATCCGGGATGGTTCGGCGTGCTCAGAAAGCGAATGTTTGCGCACACATTGTGGTGGCCGCTCAAGCAGAACTCGCAGTGGTAGCAATAGATCGCCGGCTCCAGCGCCCCACGGTCACCTGCCCCCAGCCCATTCACGCCCGCGCCGGTTTTCACAATCGTTCCCGCAGGCTCGTGCCCCAGCAGCATCGGGTACACATTGGCATTGCCGCCGACCGCGCCCTCTGTGTATGCGTGCATGTCCGAGCCGCACACGCCCACAGCCTCCACCTTGACCTGCACTTCGCCCGGTCCAGGATCGTCAATCTCCATATCGGTAAGCCGGAAAGTAAGTGGAGCAATCAGTTCCGCAGCGCGCATTTGAATCTCTTCCCCGAACGATGCTTCATCCGTCGCTAGACGACGGATGCCTTCAGTTCCGCCTGCTTCGTCGTAATCTCAATCTTCGCCGGCGCAACCGTTTTGTCGCGCACAACGGTGCTCGCTTCAATGGTGATCGTGCCCGCCATTTTGGTCGATTGCACGATGACCTGCGCAAGACCATTGAAAAGCGACCGGCTGCGGCTCCTTGTCGCTCTCGTGGCAGTTGGGATCGCCGTTGCCGACGCCGATCAGCGCGCCCTCGCCGGAGACTTTGAAGTCGATCAGGTTCTGCGCCGTCGGCAGCGCGCGGCCCGCCGCGTCGAGCGCGTCGACGGTGAGCACGACAACGTCGGCACCATCGGCGTCGATCGTCGTCCGGTCCGGCAGTCAAACGCAGCAGCCACTATCTCGCCCGTCGTCTCGCGCTTTTCCGTCAGCACGAGTTTTCCGTCCTTCCATCCATGCGCCTCGATCGCACCCGCCTCGTAGCGCACCTTCCACTCGACGTGGCTCAAGTCGCGCAACCTTTTGCCGGCCCAGACTCTTTCCGTTCAAGAAACAGCTCAACCTCATCGAGGTTCGAGTGAACCCACACGGGAATCTCCTCGCCTTCCCTGCCCTCCCACGTCCAGTGCGGAAACAGGTGCAGCACCGGCTCTTTGGTCCACCACGACTTGTAGTAGAAGAAGTTGTCCTTGGGAAATCCGCACATATCCACGATGCCGAAGTTCGAGTTGATCGACGGCCATCCATACGGAGTCGGCTCGCCGCGATAGTCGAATCCCGTCCACGCAAAGCCGCCCGCTTCCCACTCGCGCGTGGCGTAGAAGGTCCACCACTCCTCGGCGAGCTGGCTCCACTCTGTGTGGTTCACGTCGTAGGCGCTCAGCGTATTGCGCAGCGGATCGGTCTGATAGCAGCCGCGCTGCGAGATGGTGCTCGCCGTCTCCGATCCGTAGATCGGCCGCGTCGGGATGCTCCTTGTGGAAGACATCGGGAAACTTCAAGTTGTAGTTGAATCCGACGATGTCGAGCGCATCGGAGACGCCCTTCTCGTTGTCGCCGTTCACCGCAGCGCCCACCACGCGCGTGGGGTCGAGCTCATGGCAGCGCCGCACCATTGTCGCCGCAATCTTCGCGCCCTCTTCGGCCTCGTCGTTCTGCAGATGCCACTCCTCGTTGCCGATCGACCAGATAATGATCGACGGCGAGTTGCGGTAGCGCTTGATCATGGTCTCGAGCTGCGCCATGCCTTCGGGGCTGGAGCTCATCTGCCGCGTCTCGCACATCATCATCATGCCCATGCGGTCGCAGGCTTCGACCAGCTCCGGCGTGGGCATGTTGTGCGAGGTGCGCACGGCATTGCAACCCATCTGCTGCAGCACGCCGATGCGAAAGGCCTGCAAGCGGTCAGGCAGCAGCCGCGCCCACTCCGGCGTGATCCTGGTGGTTGCAGGTGCCCTGGATTTTGAGCGTGCTGGCCGTTGAGGAAGAATCCGTGATCGGCGTCGAAGCGGACGAACCGCACGCCAAAGTTGACGCGCTCGGCGTCGCGGACCTTGTCGCCGGTCTTGACGGTAACGATTGCCGTGTAAAGATTGGGTGACTCCACCGACCAGAGCGCCGGATGATCGATCTTCGCCGATGCTGCAAAACTCACATTGCCGTCGACGTCGATCACTTGCGCAGGGGCCTCGGCCGTGGCCACTGTTTTGCCGGCCGCATCCAGAATCTGCCAGCTCACCGCAGCCTTCTCGAAGTTCTTGCCCTCGTTGACCACCACGGTAGCAAGCTCGAGGTTCACCGCCTCGCCGTCGGTTGCGGTCGGCCGCACGTAGCTCTCCCACTCGCCCAGGTGCAGCGGATCGGACTTCGTCAGCCACACATGCCGGTAGATTCCGGCGCCCTCGTAGAACCAGCCGTCGCCAAAGCTCGCGTCTACGCGAGCCACGATGCAGTTCTTTTGGCCGACAGCGAGGAAGTCGGTGATGTCGAATCGAAACGGCGCATAGCCGTTGTCGTTGCGGCCGACGAAGCACCCGTTCACAAAGACGAGCACGTCGCGAAATGCCCCGTCGAACTCGACTGCAACGCGGCGACCGGCGTCAGCTCGCAGGAATGTCGAACTCGCGCCGGTACCACCCGACGCTCGTTTCGGGATAGCGCCGGCCCAGCGGCTTGAATCCGTGCGGCGCAAGCGTGTCGTCCCACACAAAGGGCAGCTCCACTGCCCAGTCGTGTGGCAGATTCAACGAGCGCCATTTCGAGTCGTCGTATCCAACTCGGGCAAATTTGAAGTTGCCGGTCTTGGAGAAGTCCTCCTGGGTGTTTCCAAATCCGAGATCCTTGGCCGGGTCGGTTCCGTTGCCGAACTGGAACTTCCAGCCGAAGTCGAAGAGCAACTGCTCGCGCGGGGCAAGGGCGGTCGCAGTGGCGGCATCGGGAGCGCCGGCGAGAAGAGCGGCGGTGCGCGCCCACGCCGAGCGGGCTACAAGAGAAGATGTCGACAGCGCCAGTCCAGATGAGATCAGATCGCGACGAGAGATAGGAGACATAAGAGACCTCTTTCAGAAACGATTGCACAGCCGATGTGCATAAAGCTTAGGCGGCGGACAACAACGCACTATAAATCAGCCCGCATTGGGCTGTATACGGTTTCAGAAACTTCGAAACGGCGTCGCAATCCTCGCTGGCAGGGTACGGCGGCAATACGGAGCGTATGGATTTTGAAGATGATAAACTCAATCAGTCCGCCCGCTCTATCGGAGAGATGGCCGAGTGGCTGAAGGCGCACGCTTGGAAAGCGTGTTTAGGGGAAACTCTAACCTGGGTTCGAATCCCAGTCTCTCCGCCAGTAATTGAGTTAGCGTTATGATCCCCGAGTCGCCGGTGGAGGTCGAGTGAAAGAGCGCCACTGGAATAATCTGGTTGGGTCTCTTCGGCATGGCAACTGTGTTCTCATGCTCGGATCTGAGATTCCAGTCAAAGTTGCTTCGACAACTTCTGCGCCTGCCTCCACGGACGATACTACTCTGGCCGAGGAGCTGCGACGCCGGCTCGCTCGAGAGCTCGAAGAGGATAACCGCGCCGCAAACGGAACCACTCTGGCGGCGCTCGCTCAGCAATATGAAGACACTGAGGGGTTTGGGCCGACCACTCTGCGCGCCACAGCCGAGATGGCGTTGACCTCGCGCCTTTACAGTCCATCCAGCGTTCATGAACAGTTGGCAGCGCTTCCGTTTTCGCTGATTGTGACTACGAGCCAGGACTCGCTGCTGGAGCAGGCTCTTAAAGCGGCGGGGAAAGCGCCGGTTACGCAGCGATACCATCTCCGCGGCGACAAGAGAGAAAACCCGGAGTTTGTTGTGCCGGGTTCTCCTGCGTCGCCTGTCGTCTTCCATTTGTTTGGGAGCGCTGAGGAACCGGCCTCCCTTGTGCTCAGCGAGAACGACGTTCTCGACTTTTTGATTAGGGTCGTGTCTGAGCGGCCGCCGCTACCCAATAGCTTGCTGCGTGTTCTCAAACGCATCGGGCAGAGCTTCTTGTTTGTCGGTTTTGGGATCAGGCACTGGGATCTGCGCATACTGCTGAAAATCTTGCTTCGCGCATTGGAGCTTAACCGCAGCGGCCCGGCAGTTGCAGCCGAACCGCTCGACAGCCTGATCCCATCGGATCGCGACGAGATGATCCTCTTCTATCAGCGCGGCACTCGAGTTGAGCTGGAAGACGCCGACGTGGGGACATTTCTGACCAAGCTTTCGGAAAGGTTGGAGGCAGACGGCGGGTTTGTTGGACAAGCTTTGCCGTTGGGACCTCGCCCCCGCGTGTTCATCAGTTATGCGCGAGAAGATGCGGCTCTGGCTTCGAAGGTATTTGATGCGCTGCAAAAAGCCTACTTCGAGCCTTGGCTCGATCAGGAGTCGCTGCAGGGCGGTGATGACTGGAACAAGCGCATCGAGGCGGACCTGGACGCTTCGGACTTTGTGCTGGTGCTTTACACGCCGGAGTTCTGCCGGAAGACCGACAGCTACGTGAATAAAGAGGTGGCGCTGGCTTGCGAACGCGCGCTTCGAGTGCGAGGCTCATTCCTGATTCCGGTTCGCACGGTCGACCTGACCCAAGAGGACAGGGTCGATGCGCTTCGGAAATTCGATGAAATGGAATTGAGGGAGACGGATTTCGACGAAGACTTCTCCAAAATTGTCTCAGTTTTGAAGCGCGAATATCAGCGCCGCAACCGATAGAGAGTGATGATGGAAATTCTCCACCGTTATCCCGGCGCTCAACCCTTTCGCGACGATGACTTTTCTCGCCGCACATTTTTCGGGCGCGAACCGGCTTCTATCGCTCTCACCGATCAAATCCTCGCCAATCGCCTGCTGATTGTCTATGCAAAATCCGGTTTGGGCAAAACTTCCCTGCTCAACGCCGGCGTAGCGCCGCGTCTTCGCGAAGCGGGCAGCTTGCCGCTGTTTGTGAGAGTGAACGACATCAAAAATGGCCCCTTGCATTCCGTTCTGGAAGGAGTGCGCGCCGAGGCTGAGCGGCAGCAGGTGGAATACGTTCCGGGAGACACAGGCTCTCTCTGGAGCTTTTTCAAAACAGTTGAATTCTGGCGCAACGATCTTCTGCTGACGCCGGTGTTGATTCTCGATCAATTTGAGGAGTTGTTCACGCTGCAATCGCAGGAAGCACGAGAGGGATTTCTTTCTGAGCTGGGCTATCTGATTCGCGGCGTTGCTCCGCCTTCGCAGCCGAAGATCGAGTCAGCCGCCAGCGAGGCTCCTCCATCGATCCGCGTAGTTCTATCGCTGCGCGAAGATTTCCTGGGGTTGCTTGAAGAAGCTTCGGATCATATACCGCAGATTCTGGATCACCGCTATCGCCTGGCGCCGCTGAGTCATGAGATGGCGTCGAAGGCCATCACAGGCCCAGCCGCGATCGAGTCCGGGGATATTTCCACGAGGGCTTTCCGATTGGAGCCCCAGGTTGTGACTTCAATTCTCGACTATCTCACCAAATCAACGGCCGGACCGCGTGCCTCCGCGGGTCAGCACGTGGAGCCTTTCCACTTGCAATTGATTTGCCAGCGCATTGAGAGAATTGCAGCTTTCAAGCAGCAGGCAACAAGCGGAGAAATCGTAATCAGCTTCAAAGATCTCGGCGGCGACGCCGCGCTGGCCGACACGCTTGAGAGCTTCTATTTAGACGCGGTGCGCTCACTGCCGGCCA
This sequence comes from uncultured Acidobacteriaceae bacterium, assembly GCA_963725115.1. GTDB lineage: Bacteria > Acidobacteriota > Terriglobia > Terriglobales > Acidobacteriaceae > Telmatobacter. The sequence goes on from CAVRXG010000001.1 coordinate 540,578, forward strand.
GATATCTTCGCGGCGCAGTGCGAGTTTTGTGCGAGCAATATCTCATCAGTCCAGAGGGGCGCAGGCTGAGCGTTGAAGAGCGCGAATTGCTTCGGCAGTTAAAATTGCCGCGCGAGACGCTGAGCCACCTGGTCGACCGTCGCCTGTTGCGCACCGATCGCAGGTCCGACAGCACCTACTACGAACTGAGCCATGACGCATTGGTGCAACCTGTGCTTGCCAGCCGCCGTGTGCGGGCCATGGTCTTTAGTTGGGCCTCGGTTCTGGCCGGATCCGTCGTTTGCCTGTCGGCGGTGGTGTTTATTTTGCTTTGTGCTGCTGGCATGATGTCCGGTACGTCGAATGCAACAACCACTTACGTTATCTTTCCTATCTTTGTGGTTCTCTCGCTCTTCCTTGGGGCGGGCGGTCTCGCATGGTTTAGATCCGGCCGCCAAAGATTAAGGCGCTATCGTCGCCACACGTCAAGTGAAGACGACCAATTGCTGCCCACGCTTCTCCCGCTCAAAGTCAGAATGCTGGGATGGACCATGCTTGGTTTGGGTTCCATTGTCGTAGCCGTGTGGGGACTGGTAGGGCTCTTCGGCCTGGTCGAATACGGCACTCCCCTTCTCACAAACGGCATTGTCCCCAAGTGGCTGAACTGGATGGCCGGAGATATTGATACCGCGTGGCCGATTGTGCACGACCATCCGTTTGTAGAAATGCTGTGGTGGGTCATCGAGTATGCCGTAATTGTTTTGTTTGGTTGGTTGCTCTTCAGGCATGGCGCCAGAAAGTTGTGGCCATATAAATTCAAAAGTAAACGTAAAGCTGTACCTGTCCCGGGTGTCGACGAGGCGCCTTCGCTGGTTCTGGCAGCGGTCAAAGGACTTTCCGGCTATGTTGCACTGATGGTGGCGGCGGTGGGCTTCTATGCGCTGAGGAGCTGCGCCACCTCATGGCATGGACTTGTGCCGTCCTGGCTCACGGGAACGCTCATCAGTTACAGATTTTCAGACTCCTGCCAGGCATTTTCGCTGAAGCCCGATTGGGAAGCGATTAGTTTTGTGGCATTTTTTATCTCGCTGCTTTGCCTGTCGGGTGTATTGCTTCGCGACGCAGTTCGGGAGATTCGCGCATCGCTCCGCCATCAGCAGGTTGCTCAGCCAGGGAGAATACCCCAACTGCCTTTGGTCGCCGCGGCATGCGGAGTTCTTCTGATAGGGTCGATCTGGTTCTGGATGCACATCGTCTCACGGTCAAATGAACAAGGCGGAATGGACCATCAACAGCCGGCTCGCACCGTGAACACCACTCCCGAGCTCCTTACGCCATGGTCGGCATCGGCAGTGGGGGATGATGCGACAATCCTGCATACCGAAGACGGCGGCGCTACATGGAAGTCGCAAAACAACGGCAAGGGCATGTTTTACTCGGTAAATTTCCCCACAAGGACGTCCGGCTGGGCGGTGGGCGGTGGCGGCGCCATCTGGCATACGAACGACGGAGGCGAATCGTGGGGTGGGCAGAAGAGCGGAGTCACCACTGACCTGACCGAGGTAGTTTTTGTTGGGCCGGAGTTTGGTTGGGCAGCCGGGGATGATGGCACAATCCTGCACACTGAGGACGCCGGCAGCACATGGAAAAAGCAAAACAGCGGAACCAGCGACAATCTCTGGTCTTTGGCCTTTGTCACGGATAAGTCTGGCTGGGCGGCGGGTGCTAACGGCACAATTCTGCACACTGAAGACGGCGGCAACAGTTGGAAACCGCAGAACAGCGGAACTGTCAGAGGTCTAATTGGGCTGGCCTTTGCTACGAATTCCTCGGGATGGGCTGTGGGCCAGAAGGGCGTAATCCTCCACACCGAGAATGGCGGCAGCACCTGGAACTTCCAATCCAGCGGAACCAGGGCTGATGTGATGTCGGCGGCCTTCGTCACCCCGCAGTTGGGCTGGGTTGTGGGTCGAAAAGGAATCATCCTGCACACCAGTGACGGCGGTGCTACCTGGGATTCCGAAGCCAGCGGCGAGAGAGATGATTTGATCGACGTTGATTTCGCTACCGCTCAATCAGGCTGCGTGGTGGGCAAGAGCGGCGCGATCCTGCACACCGAGGATGGCGGCGGCACATGGTCGCAACAGAAAAGCGGAACCAGCGCTGAGCTGCAATCTATAAGTATTGTCAAACCGTACGGCGTAATTGGTCTTCAATTAAAGGACGTGCCGGGCCCGGCCGATGCGCGTACCCACATTGTCAGCGCTGTTGTGCACGTTGTCAGTGCCGTTCCGGGCGGTCCCGCCGACAATGCCGGCCTGAAAGCAGGCGACATCATCATTGCACTGAACGGGATCCCCGCGAAGAACACGGATGATGTGGTCTCCAGGATTTTCGTTCTAAAGCCGGGAACCGATGCCAGGCTGTCCTATATCCGCGATGGAAAAGACGCAACGGCGGATGTGATCGTGGGCGACGGATCGAAACCATTTGCCAGCCCTGCTCCGCGCTGAGTTGAATCGTTGTTGAGAGCTTACTCGCCCTCGAGCGAAGAATAAGCCATTTATTATCAGCCATATATGGATCTTATCTCGCTATGATCTTGCTTCCAACTTATGGTCGGAAAAAGACTCGGAGAATCGCCGGCCCGGCCAGAAAAGGCCAAAATTCAACTTCTCTTGTGCGTTTCATCGCGCTTACACTATGATTGCGTGTGTCGCAATTATTACGACAGTCGAACAAAATGCTAGATGATGAGAAAGATTGCACTTAGGTTTGCACGGCCCTCCTCGATCTGTGCGGTTCGAGCCTGGAGTAGAGGCTGTGCACCACCTTGGCAATTGCGTTTTCATTCGGGTAATACGGATGGCGACGCGGTCGCTCATTCAGGTGTAATGCGCATAGGGGACATGGGTCACGAACGGTGATCCGGAGGGAAAGTATGCGGCCGGAACAGTGGGAAATATTCAAGAAGGCAGTGCGACGCGAAAAGCTCGACAAGATCCCGATGGCGCTGATTGTCGATAGCCCGTGGATTCCCGGATACCTCGGAATCAAGCACATGGACTATTTTCTGGATCCGGAGCTGTGGTTTCAATCGAACTTGAAGATCCTGCAGGAATTCCCTGACATCATTTTCATCCCCTCCTGGTGGACGGAGTACGGGATGGCGGCTGAGCCTTCGATACTGGGCGCCAAGATCAAGTTCTGGCAGGACAATACACCCAGCGAATACAACATGCTCTTCCGGCTGGAGGATATCGATCGCTTCCCCGAATACGAAGTTGAGGCCGATGCATTTGCCGGCCTGACTCTGCACCGCATCGGCATGTCGCGCCAGCGCATTCTAGATGCCGGATATATCTTGCCCATGGTGACTTCGCGCGGACCGATGTGCACGGCAGGATTTGTGCGCGGGACGACGGAATTCATGATCGATCTGGTGGAGGATCCCAAGGGCGCGCATAAACTGCTCGACCTGTGCACGCGGGTGATCATCGACTGGCTCAAAGCGCAGCAGAAGGTGATGGGCGATACGGTGGAAAGTATCTTCATCCTCGACGACATCGTGGGATTCGTGAATGAGGAGCATTATCTGGAGTTCGCGCATCCGTATCTCAAGCGCATCTGTGATGCGTTTCCCAAGGATTGGGTGAAGCTGTATCACAATGACGCCGAAGTTGACGCCTGCCTCGATCATCTGCCCGATACCGGATTCAACGTGCTCAACTGGGGCAAGCAGCGCCACATCACCGAGGTAAAACGCCGAGTGGGCGACCGGATGTGCCTGATGGGCAATGTAAATCCGCTGGAAGTTGCGGTTCGCGGAACACCCGAGGAAGTGAAGGACGAGACGCTCGAAGTGCTGGAAGGTTCCGGCGGCGAGGGAATCATTCTTTCTGTCGGCGGCGGCACCAGCCCTGGAATGCCGCGCGAAAATATTCAGGCCATGCTTGAGGCCCTCAACGAATTCAACGCCAAACGCGCCGCGGAAACGGTTGCGAGCGCACGCTAAGGAAGAGATTCAATGCCCGATTACGCCTTGATGAATCAGCACCTGTACGAAGGAAACGCCAACGAGGTAGAGCGGCTTACAAAAGAAGCTCTGGCCGAAGGACGAACTGCACAAGAAGTGCTGACCGAGGGGCTGATCGCCGGCATGAGCGTGGTCGGCGAGGACTTCAAGCACAACGTGCTTTATGTGCCGGAAGTCTTGATCTCAGCGCGAGCGATGAAGGCGGGCATGGGAGTACTGAAACCGCTGCTGACTGCGAAGGAAGGCGGCACGCCTCCGAAGGGCATCCTCCTGATGGGCACAGTCCGCGGCGATCTGCACGACATTGGCAAGAATCTTGTCGGCATGATGGCCGAGGGCGCGGGATTTGAGCTGCATGACATAGGCGTCGATCAAAGCGTGGACAAATTTATGGCCGCGGCTGAGAAATTCAAGCCGAACATCATTGGCATGAGCGCGTTGCTGACGACGACCATGATGTATATGAAGACCGTGATCGAAGGATTCCACGCGGCCGGAAATACGGAAACCAAGTTTGCCATAGGCGGTGCGCCCATCAGCCAGATGTTTGCTGACGAGATTGGCGCCGACGGATACGGAGCGAATGCATCAGCTGCCGTGGATTTATTCCTGCGGCTTGCAGGGCACGCGTGACCCAAATGGCCACTTACAAGATTCTCTATTGGCAGGAAATCCCGACTCAGATCAAAGCTGACGATGGGGACGACGATGTGACCGTAATGTTGGATGGGCGATTCATGGAGCACATCGATCGTCTTGCCGCCATGCGCGGGTTGCAGGACGCCGACGATTATCTGGCGCAATGGAAGTGGAGCGAAGAGCAGGAGCGCGAGGGATCAGCGCAGGAAGTGGCAGACGCGCTGAAAGCAGAGCTCGAGGCGAAGGGATGGTAGACGCTTCCCCAAAATGGCCGTCACCTTAATCATCAACGGACAATCCACCGAGGCCGACCCGAGCCTATCTCTGTTCGATCAAGCCGAAGCCCTGGGCATTGACGTCCCTACCTCGTGCCGCAAGCAAGGCAAATGCAAAGAATGCATGGTCGAGGTGGTCGAAGGCATGGAAGCGCTGTCTCCGATGACCGAGGCGGAGCTTCATCTGAAGGGAAACTTTCGCCTCTCCTGCCAGACATTCGTCACCGGCGCCAGTGGCCCAGTCTCGACAGGTCTCGTTCGCTGCCACACCATGCGCCGGGGACATATGCGGATCGAGCGGCAGGCGTATGGACTACCTGAAAGCGGTCAGGCGCTCGCGCTCGATCCTGCGGTTACGCGCGACGGCGACCGCATCCTGATTGACGGAATTGAAGTGGAACGATCCACCGGGCCGATCCACGGCATCGCCATGGACCTGGGAACGACGACTGTCGTGGTGCGCCTGCTGGACCTTGAAAGCGGAGAGCTGATTGCTGACACATCGTTTGAGAATCCGCAACGTTTCGGCGGCTCGGAGATCATGTCGCGCATCGCCTACGACACCAGCCATCCGGGACGATTGTTGATGCGGACGCTGGCCGGATACCTGAGCCACGCGATCGAAAAGTTTCCCGTCGACCCCAAGACGATTTACGAGATGGTGGTGGTGGGCAACTCCACCATGCGCGATCTTTTCTTCCGGCAGAATGTGTATTCGATCGGCCAGACGCCGTACCAATCGATCACGGAGATCGAATTGGCCGAGGGCAAGCGCGACTCGACGACGCTTGTCGAGTCTGGCCTGCGCAGCCTTTTGCCGATTCATCCCAAAGCGCGCGTGTATGGCGCTCCCATCATCAGCGGCCACGTGGGCGCCGACGCTGCCGCCTGCATGCTGGCTGCGGATCTGGCGCATGAAGAGCGCCTGATCGCGATCATGGACATCGGCACCAACACCGAGCTCGTGATCGGGAACAAGCATCGGATTCTCGCCGCATCATGCCCGGCCGGCCCGGCCTTCGAAGGCGGAGCCATCGCCTGCGGCATGCCTGCCCTGGACGGCGCAATCGAGGAAGTAGCAATCGGCGAGGATGGCAATTTCAAGATTCGCGTTATCGGCGATGTGCCGCCTGAAGGCATATGCGGCTCCGGACTTGTCGACCTACTGAGCGAGTTGCTGCGCACAGACCGCATGAACGAACGAGGCCGATTCGAGGACGACCAGCACCGCATCGATCTCACCCACTGCGAAAACGGCGACGTCTACCTGCTCGAGAGCGACGTGAACGAGCTGGCACAAGCCAAGGGCGCCAATGTTGCGGGGCTGCAAGTCGTCTTCAATTCCTACGGCATCGACTTCGACGATATTGACTTGTTTTATATGGCCGGCGGCTTCGGGCGGCATCTCCGAGTGGAAGCTTCGAAGCGCATCGGGCTGGTGCCCAGCCTTCCGTTGGAAAAATTCGTGCGGGCAGGCAATCTTGCGATTGAGGGCGCGACGATCGCACTGCTCTCGAAGACGAAACGCCAGGAGTTGGAAGAGCTAGTAAAGAAAGTGCAACACTGCCGGCTGGAAACTCACCCCAACTTCTTCGATTACTTCGTGGAGGGCTGCCAGTTCAAAGCCGTGGAGTCGATTTCATGCGCCAGGTAGCCGAATCCATCGAGATGGCCGATGTGCTTTCCGGCGTGGATGTATCGCCGGAGGAGTACACGCGGCTGCTCGGATATCCGCGCGGCTGGGTGCTGGAAGGGCGCGCGCGCGAGTTGGCGGACTGGGCGCGAGACTGGTACGCGAAGAATGGCCGGCCCTGGTTTTACGCGCGTCAAGCGGAGACCATGGAGCTCGGCGGCATTAATGGAGATACGATTCGCCCCGACTCGATCCGATCCGGCTCGATCCGGCCCAACTTTATCCGGATCGATGGCGTGGACTTTAACAGCAAACGCCTGCGCGGCGCGCTAGAGCAAGCTGGAGCGCACAGCGCAATTCTGGTTGCTGTCGGTGCGGGCCTGGAGGCCGAGGAACATGCGCGACGCTGCTGGAGCGAGGAGCGGCCCGACGAATACTTCTTTCTCGAAGTATTTGCCTCCGCCGTCGTTGAACATCTGACAACAATTGCCGGGGCGCGTCTTTGCGATTGGGCGGAACGGCAGGGGATGGCTGTGCTGCCTCACTCCAGCCCCGGTTATCCGGAATGGGACGTGGCGGAGCAACCGCGCTTGCTCGAATTGATCAAGCAAACAAAAAATGACCGCTTCCCTTCCTGCGTGGATTCTTTCGACACCGGAATGTTACGACCCAAGAAGACCCAACTGGCAGTATTTGGCTTGACGCGCCACGTCGAGCGCTTGCAGCGGCTCACAAGTCTTATTCCGTGCGAAAGCTGCTCATTCGGCCCGTGCCAGTACCGGCGCGCGCCTTACAAGCGAGCGCCTCGCACAACAGCCGAGCCACTACCGGCGCGCATTACAGTCTTGGACGAAGATGCGCAGTACACCATCAATCGGAAAGCCCTGCAACGCTGGTCCGAGCAACGCCTTCAAATGCGGCCCGGCCCGGATGGGGTGATCGACGCGACATTCCGCTACGACGGAACGACTTGCACGAACATGGGCCATCCGCTGGCATTCGTCTACAACGTAAAACTGGGTCCGCGCGATGAAGGCTATCCTATTCTGGAGCAGCGCTGCGGTCCGGCCGCGGACGACACCGGGCACACTGCCATGTGCAAATTTATTGAGGATCCAGACCGCCTGATGGCCGCGATTGCGAGTGAGAAGCCTCTGATCGGACAGCGCCTGAATGCCATTCTGACCTGGCGTCGCGAACCGAACGGCGCGGGCTGCTATTGTGATCCGCTCAGCCGCATTCACAAATGGGGACTGGTTCTCGAAACCATCCACTACGCTCTGGTACAAAAAGAATTGAGCGGGGAGACGGAGCCATGACAAAAAAGCTTTTGCACGAGGCGGCACTAGAGCGGCCTTTGCTCGGCGACGGGGCAATGGGTACGCAGTTGATGATTGCCGGCCTGGAACAGGGCAACTGCGGCGAGGCGTGGAATCTGACGCACCCGGAGCGAGTATTGGCCATCCAGCGCCGGTACGCTGAAGCCGGCTCGGACTGCATCATCACCAACACTTTTGGCGGATCGCGTATCATGCTCACGCGGCACGGCGAACCGGATCACGTCACCGAGATCAACAAGGCAGCGGTGGAGATCGCTCGCGAAGCATTCGGCAGCAAAGACGGATACGTACTCGGCGACATCGGCCCGTTCGGAGGATTGATGGAACCCTTCGGCGACTTTACCGAAGCGCAGGTCCGCAGCGCCTTCGAGGAGCAGGCCGCGGCATTGGTCGAGGGCGGCGCGGACGCCATCATCATCGAAACGCAGACAGGGCTGGAAGAACTGCTGATCGGCATTGAATCAGCCAAGCAAGCAGGCGCCAAGTCCATCATCGGATCGATGGCCTATGACGTCACGCTCGATGGCTCGACTTTCCGGACCATGATGGGTATTGAGCCGGAGCGCGCCGCCGAATTTATGGAGGAGCACGGCGCGAATATCGTCGCCCTCAATTGCGGCACTGGAATGGATATGCCGCATGCCTTGCTGGCAGTGGAGCGGTATAAGAGCGCGAGCAATCTGCCGGTGATGGTGCAGCCGAACGGTGGAAAGCCGCGGCTGGTGAACATGAAGATTTTGTACGACGAGACGCCCGAGCAGATGGTAAAAGGATTGCCGCCGCTGCTTGAACGCGGAAACAAATATCATCGGCGCGTGTTGCGGCAGCACGCCCGATCATATCCGCGCCTTTAGAAAAGTGATGGACGAATTTCTGGTAACAAAAGGAATCGAACCCCCTAAGAGCCCAACCTTTAAGAATTAAACCCGTCGGAATCGAATTTTGGGAGCGCAACGTGAAAGTCAAACTTTGTGATGTAAATCCGGATGCTGAAAACAAGCTTCCCCCGAAAGGCGAAGATAAGTCCGGCATCGGCGTTCACTACATCGACGCCTACATCAAGCCCATGAACACCAAACTTGAAGACGGTACGTCCGTGCGGTGCAAGCGCCGCGGATTGAAGATCACGCTTTCCGCGGGCCCGAAAAAAGGCGAAGGCCTGATGCGCCGGCTTGACGTAAGCCCGGATCCGATCGTGATGCTGAGCGCCGCCCTGCAGGAAGCGGCCAAGGCTGCCGGCCTCGAACTCACCGTAGAAGAGGGCGCGATCTTTCTGGCGGTCTGAGTATCGCTGCTGAACTCCGGACGTTCGGACCCAGAAGCCGATTTTTCAAAACCCTGGCTGCCCAAAATGGGATTTCATCGACGCCGCGACGATTTGTGCAACTATTTGCCGGCTTGTTTCGTCCCTGCAACGACGCACCTGCGTGCGGCACGTTGATTTACGCCTTTTCGAGCTCGATCTGGCGTTGCCCGTCCCTGAATTTGAGCAACAACCACTCATGTAAGAACGCATCTTAGTAAGCAGGCGCCCTGATAGAGTGGGATGGCTTGTGCATCCCGGCAACCATTTCAAATATGAGAAAATATCCCTATCAAACCGAGTGTTCTTAAAAGAACATACGAGAAGAAGAAGGCGATGGACCAACCCTTGTCGGTTTCAAATTCTGACCCACATTCTGACCCTGGGCAATCGCCCGAGGATTCCACAAAAAAACGCCGTCACCTCTGGATCTGGGTGATCATTCTGCTGGTTTTTGCGTTCTTGTTTTGGTGGGTATGGCATCAGCATAGCGCCGGCGCAACTACGGTGGAGGCCGCGGCGCTGGGGCGGGCGGCACTGTGGCGATCACCACGGCGACAGCAAAGAAGGGCTCCATCGGCGTTTATCTCGACGCGATCGGCACCGTTACGCCAACCTACACCGACTCCATCACCGCGCAGGTCACTGGCGTGATTACGGCCGTCCATTACCGCGAAGGTCAGGATGTGCGCAAAGGCGACGCGCTGATCGATATCGATTCGAGGCCGTACGAAGCGCAGCTCGCGCAGGCGCAGGGCGCCCTCGATCGCGACCAGAGTCTGCTGGCCGAGGCGCAGATGGACCAGACGCGCTATCAGGACGCATGGGCCAAGAATGCCATCCCGCGCCAGACTCTGGAGGACCAGGAAAAGGTGGTGCTTCAGGATCAGGGCACGGTGAAGAACGACCAGGGAACGGTCCAGTACGACCAGGTACAGGTCGCCTACTGTCACATCACTTCGCCCATCAGCGGGCGAGTGGGACTGCGGCTCGTCGATCCCGGCAATCTGGTCACGGCCAACTCCACCACCCCGCTTGTCGTGGTTGCGCAGATTCATCCCATCACCGTGATCTTCACGCTGGCCGAGGACAGCCTGCCCCAGGTTCAGCAGCAGATGCGCAACGGCAAAGCACTCCCTGTCGACGCTTACGACCGCACACAGCAAAAGCTATTGGAACAAGGAAAACTCATCACCATCAACAACCAGATCGACACGGTTACCGGAACCGTGTTGCTGCGCGCACAATTCGACAACTCGAATGGCGTTCTTTTCCCCAATCAGTTCGTCAACACTCGCCTGCTGGTGAAGACGCTCGAGAACCAGACTCTGATTCCCTCCTCGGCGGTCCAGCACAACGGCACAGTGGACTTTGTTTACCTGATTCAAAATAACAAGGCCATCATGAGAACCGTAAAGTCGGGAATCTCAGATAAAGGAAACACCGCGGTGACGGGCATCAATCCTGGAGACGTGGTGGCCAACAGCAGCTTCCAAAAATTGACGAACGGATCAACTATCACGATCTCAAAGGTCACGATTCCAGCCACGTCTACCGATACCACTGAGGGCGCTCCATGAATCCCTCAGGGCCATTCATCCTGCGGCCCGTCGCTACCTCGCTGCTGATGGCCGCAATTCTGCTGGCGGGTCTGGTCGCATTTTTCCAGCTGCCCGTGTCGGCCCTGCCGGAGGTGGACTACCCGACGATTCAGGTGGTCACCTTCTATCCCGGCGCCAGCCCGGACGTCGTGGCGACAACGATCACCGCGCCCCTGGAACGCCAGTTCGGCGAGATGCAGGGATTGAGCCAGATGACTTCGACCAGCGCCGGCGGCGTGTCGGTCATCGTGCTTCAGTTCAGCCTTACGCTCTCGCTCGACGTCGGCGAAGAAGAAGTGCAGTCGGCGATCAACGGAGGCCAGACATTTCTGCCGTCCGATCTGCCTGTCCCGCCGGTCTACACCAAGACCAATCCTGCTGACGCGCCGGTGCTCACGCTGGCGATCACCTCCAACAACCTGCCGCTGTCGCAGGTTGAGGACATGGTCGACACGCGCCTCGCGCCCAAGCTCTCGCAGTTGACCGGAGTGGGGCTGGTCAGCATCAGCGGCGGCCAGAAGCCGGCCGTCCGGATCCAGGTGAATCCGGTTGCGCTGTCGTCCTACGGCTTGAACATGGAGGATTTGCGCACGGCCTTGACGCAGGCCAGCGTCAACTCGGCCAAAGGCAACTTCGACGGCCCGCGCCAGGATTACCAGATCGACGCCAACGACCAGATCACCAGCGCCGCCGACTACAGCAACGTGGTGGTCGCGTACAGCAACGGCGCGCCCGTCTTCGTCAAGAATGTCGCCAACGTGATCAACGGCGTGGAGAACACCAAGCAGGCCGCGTGGATGAACTCTGACGCCCGCGGTCATTCTCAATATCCAGCGCCAGCCCGGCGCCAACACCATCACCGTCGTCAACTCAATCCAAAAAGTTCTGCCTCAGTTGGAAGCGAACCTGCCCGCGGGCATCCAGGTCACGACGCTGACCGACATGACCACCAGCATTCAAGCTTCAGTGCACGACGTGGAGTTTGAGCTGATGCTGACGGTCGCGCTGGTGGTGATGGTCATCTTTCTCTTTCTGCGCAGCCTGCGCGCCACCATCATTCCCAGCGTCGCCGTCCCGCTTTCGCTCATCGGCACCTTCGCGGTGATGTACCTGCTCGGCTACTCGCTCGACAACTTGTCGCTGATGGCGCTCACCATCTCCACCGGTTTCGTGGTCGACGACGCCATCGTGATGATCGAGAACATCACACCGCTTCCTTGAAGAAGGCATGCCGCCGCTGGAAGCGGCGCTTGACGGCGCGGGCCAGATCGGCTTCACCATTGTGTCGCTGACCGTTTCGCTCATCGCCGTGCTCATTCCGCTGCTGTTCATGGGCGACGTGGTCGGCCGACTCTTCCGCGAGTTCGCCGTCACGCTGGCGGTCACCATCGTCATTTCGGCAGTGGTTTCGCTCACCCTGACTCCGATGATGTGCTCGCGCATCCTGCGCCACGATCCCAAGCAACAGGAGGGCCGCTTTTACCAGGCTTCGGAACGCATGTTCAACCGGCTGATTGCATTCTACGGGCGCACGCTGCGCGTGGTGCTGCGTTACCAGACCATCACTCTTCTGGTTGCCGTGGCGACGCTCATACTCACCGTCGTTCTCTACATCATCATTCCCAAGGGATTCTTCCCGGTGCAGGACACCGGCGTAATTCAGGGCATTTCGCAGGCATCGCAATCGATCTCCTTCGATGCCATGAGCGAAAAACAGCAGGAGCTGGCGAAGATTATTCTGAAGGACCCTGCCGTCGAGAGCCTGTCTTCGTTCATCGGCGCCGACGGCATCAATACAACGCTGAACAGCGGCCGCATCTCGATCAACCTGAAGCCCATCAATCAACGTGTCCGGCGCCTCCGACGTGATTCGCCGCCTGCAGACTAAATTGAGCCAGGTGCACGGCATGCACCTTTATATGCAGCCGGTGCAGGACATTACGGTCGACGACCGCGTGAGCCGGACGCAGTATCAGTACACGCTCGAGGATCCAGACACCGACGAGTTGAACGAGTAGACCAACAAATTTGTCGCGCAGTTGAAGAAGTTGCCGGAATTGGAAGACGTAGCCACCGACCAGCAGACCGGTGCGCGCGCCATTCAGCTCTCGATTGACCGCGTGACCGCGTCCCGGCTGGGAATTGCGCCAACCACCATCGACAACACACTCTACGATTCCTACGGACAGCGGGAGATCAGCACCCTTTACACGCAGTTGAACCAATATCACGTGGTTCTGGAAACGGCGCCGGAGTGGCAGCAGGATCCCAGCAAACTGGGCGATCTCTATATTCAATCGAGCGCTTCGTCGGGCGCAACCGGCGCGGGCGCGGCCACTTCGTATTCGTCTTCAGCTTCGTCGTCGGCCGGATCGAGCGCACTCACGTCTTCAGTGCGCTACACGCCCTCCTCGCAGGTTCTGTCCGCACCTTCTTCGGTTCTTACCGGCGCAGATACAACACCCAACCTTACCGCTTCTTCCGTGGGCGCCAATGCCATTCCGCTCAGCGCGTTCACGCAGGAGAGCAGCATCACCGAGGCGCTTTCGATCAATCACCAGGGACAGTTCCCTTCCGTCACGGTTTCATTCAATCTCGCGCCCAACGCTTCATTGGGAACGGCGATCAGCGACATTGAAAAAACGGCTAAGGGCCTAAATTTTCCTGCCAGCTTGCAGGCCGGCTTCCAGGGCACCGCCGCTTCGTTCGAAAATTCTCTGTCCAACGAACCTCTGCTGATTCTTGCCGCTCTGGTTGCTGTCTACATCGTTCTTGGCGTCCTTTACGAGAGTTTTATTCATCCCATTACCATTTTGTCCACGTTGCCCTCGGCAGGTGTGGGCGCGCTGCTCGCGCTCATGCTCTTCCGTCAGGATCTCAGCGTCGTGGGAATCATCGGCATTATTCTGCTCATCGGCATCGTGAAGAAAAACGGCATTCTGATTGTGGATTTCGCGCTGGAGGCCGAGCGCAAGCATGGCAAGGATTCGACTGAAGCGATCTACGAAGCCAGCCTGCTGCGTTTCCGCCCCATCATGATGACCACCATGGCCGCGCTGCTGGCCGGAATTCCGCTGGCGGTCGGCGGCGGCCTGGGCTCGGAGCTGCGCCGTCCGCTGGGCATTGCCATGGTCGGCGGGCTCTTGCTGAGCCAATTGCTCACGTTCTACACGACGCCGGTAATTTACATCTTCTTTGACCGGCTAGCTGAGCGTGTGAAGAGCCGGCATCTCAGGAAGGCGCATGCGGTTGGTTTGCCGCGGCCCGGCGCGGAGAGCGCATGAACCTTTCCGCTCCATTCATCGAGCGGCCGGTGGCCACCACGTTGCTCACCATCGCCGTGTGCATCACCGGCGCGATCTCATTCGTGGTGCTGCCGGTGGCTCCGCTGCCGCAGGTGGATTTTCCGACCATCAGCGTTTCCGCCGGCCTGCCCGGCGCCAGCGCGCAGATTATGGCCGCCTCGGTGGCCACGCCTCTGGAGCGGCAGTTCGGCCATATCGCCGGCATCACCGAGATGACTTCGTCGAGTTCGCTGGGATCGACCAACGTGACCATGCAATTCGATCTGAGCCGGAATATCGATGGCGCGGCAAGAGACGTGCAAGCGGCCATCAACGCGGCGCGCACTTATCTGCCCGCGAACCTGCCCTCCAATCCTTCCTACCGCAAGATCAATCCGGCTGATTCGCCCATCATGGTCATTAGCCTCACCTCCAACCAGTACGAGGTGACGAAGCTCTACGATCTTGCCTCCACCATCCTCGAGCAAAAGCTTTCGCAGATTCAGGGAGTGGGACAAGTAAGTGTGCAAGGCGGCGGCACGCCATCGGTGCGCGTCGAGGTCAATCCTACAAAGCTCGAGAGTTACGGCCTTACGCTCGGCAGCGTGCAATCGGTGCTCAGCTTGCAAAACTCACATTCGCCGAGGGGGCAGCTTTCCAATGCCGGAATCAGCGAAGACATCATCGACAATGACCAGATCTCCACGGCTGCCGACTATGTGCCACTGATCATCGGCTATCACAACGGCGATGCTGTCCGTCTGTCCGACGTGGCCCAGGTCGTCGACTCGACGCAGAACATCCGCACCGCCGGCTACATCGACGGAACCAGGGGAGTGGTGCTCACCATCTTCCGCCAGCCCGGCGCGAACATTATTCAGACCGTCGATCGCGTGAAGGCGCAACTGCCTTTTCTTGAGGCGGTGTTGCCGAATGGCGTCAAAACCACCGTGGATGTGGATAGAACCGTGACGATCCGTGCTTCGGTAAACACGGTTTACAAAACGCTGGTCGGATCGGTCTGCCTCGTCATCCTGGTGGTCTTCCTGTTTCTGCGCAGCCCGCGCGCCACGCTGATTCCCAGCGTAGCGGTACCGGCTTCGCTCATCGGCACCTTCGCCGTAATGTATCTGTTCGACTACTCGCTCGACAACCTGTCGCTGATGGCGCTGACCATCGCCACGGGTTTTGTGGTCGACGACGCGATTGTGGTGATGGAAAACATCACCCGCCATCTCGAAGCCGGCATGGAGCCCCTTGCCGCCGCGCTCCAGGGCGCGAAGGAGATTGGTTTCACGGTATTTTCCATCAGCATGTCGTTGATCGCGGTCTTTATTCCCATCCTGATGATGGGCGGCATCATCGGACGGCTGTTCCGCGAATTCGCGGTCACGCTTTCAGCGGCAATTCTCATCTCAATGGTTATTTCTCTCACCACCACACCGGCAATGTGCGCGCATCTGCTTAGAGCCGAAAAGGAGGGCGAGAAGCACAATTGGTTTTACCGTACCAGCGAAAAAGGCTTTAACGGCATGCTCTGGGTTTACCGGAAATCGCTGACATGGGTGCTGGACAATCCGGTCCTGACGCATCGTCGTGCTTCTTCTCACCATAGCGCTGAACGGCCTGATCGTTCACAAGATCCCCACAGGATATTTCCCGCAACAGGATACGGGCATCCTCATGGGCCAGATACAAGGCCCCCAGGATGCGTCCTTTCCCTTCATGAATTTCTCCACGGTGTCTCTGGTCAACATTGTGAAGGCCGATCCCGCCGTGGCCCATGTACTCGCCTACACCGGCGGCGGTAACGCCGGCTTCATGTTCATTGCGCTAAAACCGCTTGGGACCAAGTGCAAAGAGGCCACCGCGGGCTGCGGTGTGCGCCAGACTGGGGCGCCGGACATCATCAACCGGCTTCGGCCCAAAATGAACCGCCTGCCCGTCGCTTCGGCGGTTCTGCAGGCCGCGCAGGATTTGCGCATTGGCGGACGCGGCAGCGCCGCGCTCTACCAATATACGATTCAGGCGGACAACATTGACGACCTGACGCATTGGGCTCCGATTCTGTACAAGAACATGCAAAAGCTTCCTGACCTGACCGACGTGAACACCGACTTTCAGAACGGGGGCCTGCAGTATCTGCTCAACTACGACCGGGTGACCGCGGCGCGCCTGGGCCAGACTCCGCAATCGCTGGACAGCGCGCTCTGCAGCGCATTCTGCCAATCGGAAGTCTCGGTGATTTACACGCCGTTGAACCAGTATTACGTGGTGATGGAAGTGGCGCCGCAATATTGGCAGGATCCGTCGGGACTGAATAACATTTACTTCAAGCCTCCCAGTTCTTCGTCGACGACGCCGGGCTGAACGCGGTTTCTCCGCTGCTCTCTGTGGCGAAACCAAGCACGAACACAACGCCGCTGCAGGTGAATCACACCGGGCTCTCCCCTTCAACCACTGTCTCCTTCAACCTGAAGAACGGCGCCGCGCTCAGCGATGCGACGCGAGAAGTATCGCAGATGGAAGAGAACCTGGGAATGCCCGGAACGGTGCACGGCTTCTTCGCCGGAACCGCGCAAGCCTATCAGCAATCGCTGGCATCTGAGCCGATTCTGATTATCACCGCGCTGCTTTCCGTCTTCATCGTGCTGGGCATTCTGTATGAGAGCCTCATTCACCCGCTAACGATCATCTCCACGATCTTCTCGGCCAGCGCAGGCGCCATGCTGGCGCTCATGCTCTTCCACATCGATCTCAACATCATCTCCATCATCGGGATCATCCTGCTGATCGGCATTGTGAAGAAGAATGCCATCATGATGATCGATTTCGCGCTGCAGGCCGAGCGCAATGAAGGCAAGAATACCCGCGACGCGATTTTTGAAGCATGCATGCTGCGGTTCCGGCCCATCATGATGACCACGATGTGCGCCATTTGCGGAGCCTTGCCGCTGGCCTTCGGGACCGGCACTGGCTCGGAACTGCGGAAGCCTTTGGGCATCACGATCGTGGGCGGCCTGCTTTTGAGCCAGGCGCTCACGCTCTTCACCACTCCGGTGGTTTACATGTTGATGGACAGAGGACGCCTTTGGCTGCTGCGATTCTTCTTCCCGGAGAGACATAACAACCAGCAACTTGCAAAGGCCGCCGATGCGGCATCGTAATAAAGGATGTTGACCATGATTGAGCGAAGAAATCGAATTCCGGCCATATTTACCGCAAGCGCGTCTGGGGATTGTCGCGCTGCTTGGCGGATGCCGCATCGGCCCGCCGTATCACGCACCGGCGCCGCCGGCGGTCACTGCGCCGAACTACAAGGAGTCCACCGTCAATTTCCAGGACACCGGCGGATGGAAGGTGGCGAGCCCGCAGGACGCGATGCTCAAGGGCAACTGGTGGGAGGTTTTCGGCGATCCCGAACTGAACGCCCTTGAAGAACAGCTCAACATCAACAATCAGAACCTCAAGGAGTATTTCGAGAACTACATGGCGGCTCGCGCCGAAATCGCCGAGGCGCGCTCGCTCTATTGGCCGACGATTACCGCGAATCCATCATGGAACCGGTCAAAGAGCTCAGGAACTCTGAACAACTCTTCGACGGCGAATCCCGGCAAGCAGTCATCGATTTGGAGTATGCCTCTTGAAGCCTCGTGGACCCCCGATCTCTGGGGCAAGATCCGCAACGAGGTGCACGAGGCGGAATATGCCTCGCAGGTGAGCGCGGCCGACCTTGAAAACGAGAAGCTGACCGAACAAGCCAGCCTGGCCGAATATTTCTTCGAGATTCGCGGCCAGGATATGCTGCAGCAGATTCTGAATCAGACTGTCGTGGCGGATCAAAAGTCGCTGAATTACAACCAGGCACAATATGACACCGGCATCGGCGATTACATTTCTGTTGCCGAGGCCAAAACAACGTTGGAAGCGGCGCAGGCGGCAGCCACGAATGTGGGTTTGCTGCGCGGGCAATATGAACACGCGATCGCGACGTTGACCGGCAAAATTGCCACCGATTTTTCGATTCCTGTAAAGCCAATGGTCTTCGCACCGCCCTCGATTCCCACCGGCGTGCCGTCGCAA
Organism: uncultured Acidobacteriaceae bacterium; assembly: GCA_963725115.1. GTDB lineage: Bacteria > Acidobacteriota > Terriglobia > Terriglobales > Acidobacteriaceae > Telmatobacter. The sequence goes on from CAVRXG010000001.1 coordinate 558,751, forward strand.
CTTGTTGAACGCAGGCCCGACATTGCGGCGGCAGAGCGCACGCTTGCCGAGGAGAACGCCGTTATCGGCGTCGGCTACGGAGCATTTTTCCCGCAAGTGACCATCAGCGCCGAGCGCTGGATTTGAGAGCTCCGCATTGACCAGCCTGTTTACCTGGCCGAGCCGCGTCTGGTCGATCGGCCCGTCGATCTCTCAGGTGATCTTCGACGGGTGGCTCTATCAAGCCGAACTGCATCAGTACGAGGCCCAGTACAACGCGGACCTGGCCACTTACCGGCAGACCGTGCTCACGGCCTTCCAGCAGGTGGAAGACTCCATGGTCGCCACGCGCACATACTCGCAGCAGATTCTCCACCAGCAGGATGCGGTGAAGGACTCGCAGGACTATCTCAACCTGGAAGTCGTGCGCTACAACACCGGAGTCGATCCCTATGTCGACGTGATGCTTGCGCAGACCACGCTGCTGAATAATCAGGAAACCCTCAACGCGCTCCAGGTCGAGGAGATGACGTCGGCGGTAGAACTGGTGCAGACTCTGGGCGGAGGATGGGACCGATCGCAGCTTCCCACGCCTGCGCAAACCGGCGCCAAGACCACCAAGGCCGACTACACGCTGCAGCAGTAGCGCGCTATTGGCCGCGCAAGCGCCTCTCTATTGTCCGGTCTATTGTCGGGCCTATTGTGCCGACCTGTAGCAGATCGACTCGCCGTCCAGCCGGTATTCGGCCGAGCAAACGTCGCCTCCGCAGATCATCGGCTCGCTGCTGTAGAGCTGGCGGCGCGTGATCAGCCCCAGCGTCCCGCAGCGCGGGCACGACATGACGGCTACGTAGGGGTTCTGCGCCTGGCCCAGCTTGGCCTGATTCTCCAGGACAAAAATCGTGCCTGGGTCCATCCGTTCGGGGATCCATTCTTCCAGGAAACTCAAGTCAGCTGACATCGTTCCCTCCGGGGTTGCCCACATGGTTGATGATGCGCCGAGCCATGATCCTGTCCCGCCAGGCTCCGTTTTTCTTGCCTTAAGCAGGCCGCGAAACACTTACCGCCGTTAGATGCATATATCCGATTAACGACAGTTTTGCCGGGCCGCAACAACTGTGTCAATTCGAATCGAAGCCCGGCAGTAGCAAGTGGGATTCCCCCCAAGAATCGAAATTCGACTGAATCTCGTTCGAATCCACAGTGAGTCTCGCTCGAATCCCGATGAACTTTCGCTTAACTAGCGAGAAGCTGCCGTGGCCTGTTCGCCGTGAGTGCGAGCAAAATCGTCAATCGCTCTGTAAGTTTCTTCGTTGCGCAAAATAGCCTGCACATACTCCCGCGTCTCAGTAAACGGGATCGACTCGACAAACTCGTCAATGCCGGAATAAGGTCCTGCGGCCTCCCAATCGGCGACGCGACTATCGCCCGCGTTGTAAGCGGCCAGCGCATACTCCTGCACGCCGCCGAAGCGGTCGAGCATCTGGCGGAAATAGCGCGTGCCCAAACGGATGTTCATATTTGGATCAAGCAGTTGAAAGGTCTGGAAGCCAGAGATCCCTTCTTCGTGGGCCATCTTTCTGCCCGACCGACGGAAGTAGTTGCATCAGGCCGTAGGCGCTTGTGTTCGAGATTGCCGACAGGATCAAACTCCGATTCCTGCCGGATCAGCGAGGCCACCAGGTACGGATCGAGATTATTTTTCGCGGACTCGGCCTCGATCGTGTCCCACCATGGCTCGGGAAAGAGAATCCGCCAATAGGCAAGCGGGATGGACTCAATGGACGCCGATGCCGAGCCGGGCAATGCGCGCTTGAGCGAGCGCACGGCGCGAAAAGTCTCGCCATAAGAGGAGTAAATCTGCGCCTCGGCCAGCGCGCTCCACGAAGAAGAATCGGGATCGGCCTTGATCTCCTGCGCAATGTATTCATTCAATCCGGCGTTCGCAAGCAGGCGCGCTTTGGCCAGGTGGGGGCTGTCCTCGGGGAACGTGTCGACCAGATGCGGCTGAGGTGTGGGCTGGAAGCGATCCAGTTGCGGATCGGACGCCGGCTGGGTGCTGCCCAGGGCCTTCAGTCGCAGTCGCGCCATCTGCGCATAGAAAAAATGCTGGTAAGCGTGGACGATCGTACGATAATTGGCCGCGGCAAGGGCGGAATTATGGTCCAGCGTCTCATATAGGCGGCCGCGCCAGTAGAGCGCGGAGACCGTTTCCACGGCGGCCGGATAGTAGCGAATCTGATCGTCGAAGATTCGCGCGGCATCTTTGTAAAGGCCCAACCGGTAGCTCAACCAACCTGAGCGCCAGTGCGCAGCCGCGGCGTTTTTGTCGGTGGGAAAGCGCGCCGTAAGGTCGCTGTAGTATTGGATCGCCGTGGGGTAGTCGCGCTTGAGCAGGTACATGTTGCCGGCAGAAAACAGCGCGTCGGCCAGCCACGGACTGTGCGGAAACCGCGTCTCCATCTCAGAGATGAATTGTTTCTGCGCGTCGGCATCGTCGCGGTCGCGGGCCAGCTCCATCAGCAGATCCAGCCGGTGCGCGCCGTTTTCGTCGTTAGTGTCTGGCAATGCTGTGGCCTCAGATTCGCTGAGTCGCTTCAGCTTCAAGAGGCAGGCCGCTCCGGCAATGGCGAAGCTGTCGAGTGTCGCGGCATCCACGCCCGGCTCTCGCGCCAGCGCCTGGAATTGCTGAAATGCCTCCGCGTAGCGGCCGGCGTTGTAATACGCATCTGCAAGGCTGCGCAGTTCAGGCACGGTCAATGTGGCCTCAGCCCCCATCTCCGTGAGCTTGGCGCGCGCCGTCTGCGCATCCGGGCTCAGGGGATGCGACAACAACACCTGTTTGTAAGCGCCTTCCGCAGCCTGTTGCTGGCCGAGCGACTGCTTCCACTTCGGCTTCGACCAGTTGAAAACCGGGACGGCTCGCTGCCTCAGTGCCGGCTGATGCAGCGAGCACCTGGCGCGCCGCAGCCAGCTTATTCATGGCCAGCAGAATATTGGCCTCAAGCTCAGGCGTCTGGTTGTCAAAAATGCTTTCCGGATAGCGTGCAGTAAAACCGTGCAGAATATTCTCGGCAACGGGATCGTCGCCGGCGGCATGGCTCGCCTCGGCATCGAGAAAGTCTACGTAGTCGGAAAGCTCACCGTCGGCGCGGCGAGCCTCGGCCAGGGCCGATTCGGCCTCGGCATAGCGCTTGTCGAGCAGATAGGCATGGCCAAGCGCGAGGTAAGCCGCAGCGGCGGCTTCGCCGGTGTGGCTGTGCGCGTAGGTCGCAACGCCCGCGTAGGCCGCCGGCGTGCGCAGAGTGGCCAGTTGCTGGGCCATCGGCTGCAGTTCTTTCGATGCGACGAATGCCTGCTTGAGTCGCGCTGTCCGCGCCAGCCGTGTCAACCGGCTGCTCCCGCGAGCCGGCGGGTGCTTCGCCGTCGTTTTCCTGCGGGATGTCGTAGAATCCGCATGCGCACGCTTAACGCTGGTTGAACTGGCCGGACTCGCTGCTGCATCAGTCCCGGCGGTCGTTGGAGCATGCGCAGTCGCGGCGGGAACAGGCGGGCTTGCAGCGGAAGGCGAATTGGCAGCCGGAGGCCCAGTCGGAGCGGGAGCGGATTGCGCCGGGGCGTACGCGGCAGCAGAGACGAGCAGCAATGCGGCCAAGCCCATCATGATCGCGAGTGCGGGACGTAAATCGGGTGGTGTGAAACGGGTTGGGGAAGGCAGGCGCCGCATAGTTACACTCTATGCCGGATTGGACGCAAGCGACCAGCGCGGGGAATCACTTGCGTAACGATCATGCGGCACTGCCCCGCCCGTTATGCCGTTCCGTCCGCTATTGGGAGAAGTTTTCCGTCGGGGCCGAAGCCCGCATGAATTTTGCGGTTTAATGTACCTGCTAAAGCCCATACCCTCCATGTTGTTTGGCTCCGCGCACCTGCGTCCGTTACACTCATCTTTTGCCGGGCTTCTCTCGGATCTGGGACAAGCCTAACGACCCCGGCCAAACAGGACCTCAGGCGCCAACCAGCCTGCAACTTTTGCAGCATCTTTCTGGAACCAACTCCCATGTCAACCATCCAACCAGTAGCGGGTCAAGACGAGCAGCATCCCGACGTGGCGCTGGTAGAACGGGTCCGCGCCGGCGATGTGGCGGCGTACGACACGCTGGTCCGCAAGTACGAGCGGCAGATCTTCAGGATTGCGCAGCACATTACGCAAAACCGCGAAGACGCCGAAGACGTGATGCAGGACGCGTTTCTGAAGGCGTACGAGAAGCTGGATCAGTTTCAGGGGAATTCGAAATTCTACACATGGCTAGTGCGAATCGCGGTCAACGAGAGCCTGATGCGGCTGCGCAAGCGGCGCACCGGCAAACTGGTCTCGATGGACGAGGACGTGCAGACCGACGAGGGCAGCGTGCCTCGCGACTTCGCCGACTGGGCTCCCAATCCGGAACAGAATTACACCCAGGCCGAGCTGGCCGAGATTTTGCGCAAGACCATTCAGGGCCTGCCGCAGGGCTTTCGCGTGGTTTTTGTGCTGCGCGACGTGGAGGGTCTCTCGACCGAGGAGACCGCCGAGACGCTGGGCCTGAGCGTACCCGCCGTGAAGTCGCGGCTGCTGCGCGCGCGGCTGCAACTGCGCGAGCGGCTCACGCGCTACTTTGGCAGAAAGACTCCGGCGATTGCACCGGCTGGCCGCGGCGCCAAACGGAGACGGAGCTGAAGCATGACCTGCACTGAGTTCCTCAAAATTCTCGACGACGTACTTGACGAATCAATCGCCGTCGAGACGCGCACCGAGATTGAAATTCACCTGCGCCAGTGCGGGCACTGCGAAGTGGTGCTCAATACCACGCGCAAGACCATCGAAATCTTTCAGTGCCACGAGGTCTACGAGCTTCCCACCGAAGTTAGCGAGCGGCTGCACAGCGCGATCATGGAGAAGTGCAAGAAAGTGCGCTGAGATTTGCCTTTCCGCTTCAGTTTTAGCGATCGGCGGCTAGCAGCCTGAATGGGGATTCTTGAAGACCAGGTCGATCGGCAGCCACGCTGTAATGAGCTTCTCGTCGATCTCCCCGTCTCCTGCCGTGCTTGAGAGCGACGACTGAGTAAGCGCCACGTTGATTTTGACCTTTCCCGTCACGCAGTACTCCTCAAGAAGCGTCCCCAGGCTCTGGTCTGTCGCATCCATATAGTCCGCGGGCAGGGCCCCATCCGTGCCGGGAATGTCGACCGCACCCATGATGATCTGATCCATCGTCATCGTCCCTTTGCTCTTAAGGCTCGAAGTGTCGATGCGCACGACGAGGATGGCTCTGGTCGTGAGCGCGTCAGATGGCGCGTTGGGATCGGCCGAATATTTGATCGGCGGAATGGTGAGGCCCGACTTGTTGGGCTTGGCGGGCGGCGCGGCCAGGGACAGGTGGTAAGGCGGTCCCGTAAATTTGGGTTTAACTGCAATGCCGGAGTTCTTGTCCTGGGGTCCGCACCCTGACAGGAGCGCCAACGCCCCAGTTGCAAGCATGCCCGCGAAAATGAAGGTATTTTTCATGCCATCCTCCAAGTCGATCAAATGAACGCGCCATGATAGCACCGCGGGAGAATGAAGGTGGCCTCAAAGCGCAGGAAGCGGGAAGGCGGGACCGAGAAGACGGGTGCCAAGAGATCGAGCCATCCGGTCAGGACAGGCGTTGGCCGGGGTGGCGCGACCACAACTTTCGGCGCAAGATAGAGTCTGAACGATCAGTAGGCTCATGCCGATAAGGCATGTGCAGGCTTGCGCAACTCCAAAGTGGCTTAAACGAACCGGCTCTACCGAGCAAATACCCTTGAAGTTGCGTCATTTTGATGTTGCGTCATTTTGGAGTTGCGTCACTTCCCAGCCAGGAGCACATCCGATGGAGTTCTTGCGCGGCGCGATTGCTATCGTCCTCTGCTGGAGCATGTGTTTCCCTGCTCCGCTGGCGATGGCTCAGGATGCGGCGACCCCGAATGCGGGGTCAAACGCGGCGGCCAATGTCCCGTCTTCCGCTCCTGTCCCGTCTCCCGGCGCTCGGGCGCATCGGTCTGAATACGAATCGGGCCAACTGCGAGGCGATGCGCGCATCCTTCATGCTCTGAACCGGTTGACGTTCGGACCGAGGCCCGGCGACGTAGATGCCGTGCGGCTGGGCCGGCAACCGGGACTCGACAAGTGGTTCGATCAGCAACTGCACCCGGAAAACATCGACGAGACGGATTTGGACGCGCGGCTGGCGCAGTTCCCGGCCATGCAGTGGAGCACGCAAGATCTGCTCTTTCGCATGCCGAGCCAGGCCATGATTCGCCAGGCGGCGGACGGGAAGATCAACATTCCCGGACAGCGGAACGCTGCACGCGGTGTATGAGAACCAGATCTACCGATATCAGATGAGAAAGGCCGCGCAGGCCGATAAGCAGGCGAACGCAGCGGCGAATCCAAATACGGCGAATCCAAATGCAGCGAATCAAGGGACGGGCGCGCCAGCCTCGCCGAATTCCGCAATGAATGGCGCAGCGATGGATGGCGCTGGCGGCGCTAGCGGTGGGACAATGGCGCCGAATGCGGCCACGGCGACGCAGCCAGCCGGTGCGCAGATGAATGGGGCGCAGCAGCCCGATATGAGCGCGGCAACGGGTCCGGCTATGAACACCGTCTCGCCGAATTCGATGACGCCTTCGACCTCGGCTCTGGAATCCAGTCGGCCGCCTGCCGATGAAGCGCTGATCGCGGACATCCTGGCCTTGCAGCCCGTCGACCGCGTGCGGCGACTGCAGGCGATGCAGCCGGAGGAGTTCGACGGCTTCATGAAATCTCTCAGGCCCGTGCAGCGCGCGGCGCTCGTCGCCGGAATGACCCCGGATGTAAGAGAGTCCCTGGAGGACCTCGCGGCTCCCGAGCAGACGGTCGTGCGAGAGCTGATGGCCGAGCGGCTGACGCGCGACATCTATTCGAATGCGCAACTCCAGGAAGTGATGACCGACTTCTGGCTCAATCACTTCAACGTCTACCTGCGCAAGAACGAGCAGATGCCCTACTACCTGGTGAGCTACGCGCGCGACGTGATCCGGCCGCACGCGCTGGGCAAGTTTGAGGATCTGCTGGAAGCCGTGGCGCACAGCCCGGCGATGATGATTTATCTCGACAACGCGCAAAGCGTGGGGCCCGATTCGCTGGCCGCGGAGCGCGCGAAGATGGTGAACGAGCGGCGCGGAAGCGGCAAAAAGCAAGCGCCCGAGGGATTGAACGAGAACTATGCGCGCGAGCTGATGGAACTGCACACGCTGGGCGTGAATGGCGGCTACACGCAGGCCGATGTGACGCAGGTGGCGCGCGTGCTGACCGGCTGGACGGTCGATCGGCCGCAGTTCGGCGGCGAATTTCAGTTCAACGAGAATCGCCACGAGCCGGGCACGAAAAAAGTGATGGGCGCGAAGATCAAGGACAGTGGCGAGATGGAGGGCCGCGAGCTGCTGCACATGCTGGCCACGCGGCCGGCTACGGCGCAGTTCATCTCGCGCAAGCTGGCGATCCGCTTTGTGAGCGACGATCCGCCGCAGGCGCTGGTGGACCGCATGGCGAAGGCGTATCATGGCGAGCGGCGGCGATATTCCCACGGTGCTGAAGACGCTGTTCCATTCGCCGGAGTTCTGGGCCGCGAGCGACTACCGCGCCAAGGTGAAGACGCCGCTCGAATTTGTGGTGAGCGCGGTGCGGGCGAGCAATGCGAATGTGGAGAACTTTGAGCCGCTGGTGAATGCGCTGCGCCAGATGGGAATGCCGCTGTATGGCTGCGTTCCGCCGATGGGATACAAGTGGGACGAGGCTGATTGGGTGAGCACCGGCGCGCTGGTTGACCGCATGAACTTTGCGCTTATCGCTGGCTGCAAACCAGCTGCCGGGAATTACGGTGGGCTGGGCGCCGGAGACGGACCTGAGCGCGCTCGACAGCGATGCGCCCGCGCAGCAAGTGGTGCCGACTCCGGAGACAGAGGAGGCGCGGCTTGAGCCGATGCTGGTGCCGGGCGGAGTGAGCGATGCGACGCGCGCGGCGGCGCTGAAGGAATTTCAGGCGCAGAGCGCGCAGGCGGCAACGCCTGACCCGGCGAGACAAGACCCGCCGATGATCATGCAGCGCAATCCCCAGCTCTCTGAATCGAGACCATTTGACGCAGTCAGGACCAGCTCTACCGCAATCGCCGCAGCACCGGCGCCCCGGCGGCAGAATCGTGCGCCCGCAGCCGATGCGTACGAACGTGAAGACCAATTGCTGGCGGGATTGCTGATGGGCTCGCCGGAGTTTCAGCGGAGATAGCGCGACCGCAAGTTAGTAAGTTAGCGAGTTAGCGAAGTAAGTGGCACAAGAACGAATGAGGGCTATTTAGAACGGCTCTGGGATAGTTCGAGGAGAAACATCATGCAAATGAACCGGCGATTTTTTCTGCACAGAGGCGCGCTGGCCGTGGCAGGCACGACGGCGATGCCGAATTTTCTTGTGCGCAGCGTGCTGGCGCAGGCGGCTGGAGCGGGTCAGTCGCGGGCGGCAGCGGCTGGTTGTGATCTTTCAGCGCGGCGCGGCCGATGGGCTGAACGTGGTGGTTCCCTATCGCGAAAAGAATTACTACACGATGCGGCCCAGCATTGCGATTCCGCAAAATCAGGTCCTCGATCTGGACGGATTTTTCGGCCTGCATCCGTCGCTGGCCTCGTTCAAGCCGCTCTACGATCAGGGACAGCTGGCGATTGTGCACGCGTGCGGCTCGCCGGATATGAGCCGGTCGCACTTTGACGCGCAGGACTACATGGAATCGGGCACGCCGGGAGTGAAGAGCACCGACGACGGCTGGCTGAATCGCGCGCTGCAGGCGGAAGACGCCTATCTTGCCGCGTGCCATTGCGGGCGGCACAACCAGGAGCACACCGCATTTCGCGCGCTGGCGCTGGGCGCGGATGTGCCGCGCACGCTGGCGGGAAAGATTCCTGCGATCGCCATCAGCAACGTGAACACTTTTAGCGTGGCGGGGCGCGGCGCAGCGCCTTCGCCGGCGGCAAGCGCGTTTGAGGCGATGTATGCCGACTCGGGCGATCGCATTTTTCACGCCGCGGGCGATGAGACGTTTGAAGCGGTGAAGATGCTGAAGGCGGCGAATCCCGCGCAGTACACGCCGGCGGCCGGGCGTGAACTATCCCAACACGGATTTCGGCAACAACATGAAGCAGATTGCGCAACTGCTGAAGGCGAATCTGGGCGTTGAAGCTGCGTTTACCGATGTGACCGGATGGGACACGCATCAGAACCAGGGCGGCGTGAACGGGCAGCTCGCCAATCGGCTTAGCGATTTCTCCGATAGCATCGCGGCCTTCTGGCGCGACTTGGGCGACGGCGGCGCGAACGTGACGCTGGTGACGATGTCGGAGTTTGGGCGCACCGCGCGCGAGAACGGGACCGGCGGCACCGATCACGGCCACGCCAACGCGATGTTTGTGCTGGGCGGGCAGGTGAAGGGCGGCAAGGTCTACGGCAAGTGGCCGGGGCTCGACAACGACCAGCTCAACGAAGGCCGCGACCTGGCGCTCACCACCGACTACCGGCAGGTGCTGGGCGAAGTGGTCACGCGACACGCTCGGCGCGGAGAATCTGGAAACAGTTTTCCCGGGAGCGCAGTTGAGCCGGGCGGGATTTCTAAAGCTGGTGTAGTTGCGTATCCGCCGTTAACGGCAAACGGCCCGGTGGCAAGCTCGACGCCGCATGATTTACCCTGAAGACAGGCATGAATACTCGACGGACGCTTCTCTTCTCTTCCCTGGCAGTAGCCTGTATTGCCGGCGCAGCCTGTCGTTATCTTTGCTCAACAAACGACACCACCCGCAACTCCTCCCGCCAGCGAAATTCCCGATGCGCCGCAGGCAACTGCCGAGGCCACGACGGTTCCTAACGGGCCGTTTGTGGTGATGGATACGTCGATGGGCCGGATCACCTGCCAGTTTTATCAAAAGCAGGCGCCAAAAGCGGTCGCCAACTTCATCGGACTGGCCGAAGGCACGAAGGACTGGACCGATCCAACGACCAAGAAAGTGCAGCACCACAAGCGGTATTACGACGGGACAATCTTTCATCGCGTGATTCCGCAATTCATGATTCAAGGCGGCGATCCGACGGGAACAGGGATGGGCGATCCCGGATACGTCTTCGACGATGAGTTCGATCCGGGCTTGAACTTCGATCGTCCGGGACGGCTGGCGATGGCGAATCAGCGGCCCGAACACTAATGGGAGCCAGTTCTTTATCACCGAGCAGGCAGGAGATTTTCTCGATCAGCATTACACGCTCTTTGGCCAGTGCGACGACGCGAGCGTCGAAGTTGTAAAGGCTATTGCGCGCGTGGAGCGCGACTCGAACGACAGGCCGCTCTCACCGGTGACGCTGAATAAAGTGAGGATTGCTGATTCACTTGATCAACTGGCGGCAACACCACCGCCTCCACCGCCTCCGGCCGCAGCAACAGAAACGCCCAGGAGGGTGAGCATCTCCGCCGGTGTGGCCGCGGGAATGATCATCCACAAGGAAACGCCCATTTACCCCGTCGATGCGAAGATCAGCTCATGTCCAGGGAACGGTTGTCCTCGGAGCGATCATCGGCACCGACGGCACGGTGAAGGATCTTCACGTTGTTCAGGGACCAGATCTTTTGCAACAAGCTGCTCTCGACGCCGTGAAGCAGTGGCGCTACAGGCCTTATCTGCTGAATGGCGATCCGGTGGAAGTTCGCACGACTATCAACATCATCTTTACCCTGGCCCGTTAATGGGCCTTGCCAACCAATTTCACGCGAGGAACAATCATGGCACTTGCAGCAGGAACGTACGCCGTCTTCACCACGAGCGAAGGCAAAATTACTGTTCGGCTCTTCGAGTCCGAAGCGCCCATCACCGTCAAGAACTTTATCGAGCTGGCTGAAGGCTCAAAGGAGTGGTCGCATCCGGTGACGCGCGCCAAGTCAAAGGACAAGCTTTATCACGGCACAATTTTTCATCGCGTGATTCCAGACTTCATGATTCAGGGCGGCGATCCCGCGGGCACCGGCATGGGCGGCCCGGGCTATCGCTTTGAGGATGAGACAAGGGGCTCGGCACACAAATTCGACAAGCCGTGCAAGCTGGCCATGGCGAATTCAGGCCCGAACACGAACGGCAGCCAGTTCTTTATTACCGTGGCGGCAACGCCGTGGCTCACCGGCAACCACACGATCTTTGGCGAAGTGGTGGAAGGCGAAGATATGGTGACCAAGATTTCGAAGGTGCCGCGCAACGCGCAGGACAAGCCGCACAAGCCTGTGGTGCTGGAGTCGGTGACGATCGAGCGCGTGGCCTGAGAACGGCGCCCGCATGGCACGGCTCGAATTTGCGCGTCTCACGCGGCATTTAGTAGGCGAATGAACGGCTCACGCATCGTGTCGAACATGAGCGGTCAAGATGAGCAGACAAGGAATTGTCGACATAGCCAGCCATCATTCGGTGGACGCGACCGTTGAGAAGATTCGCGGCATTCTCGCGGCGAAGGGCGTGACCCTGTTCGCGCTTGTAGATCACAGCGGAGAAGCTGAAAAGGTGGGTATGAAGATGCGCCCCACCAAGCTGCTGATTTTCGGGAATCCGAAGGCGGGCACGCCCGTGATGCTGGCCGCGCCGAGCATCGCTATCGATCTGCCGCTCAAGATTCTGGTCTGGGAAGACGAAGCCGGAAAAGTCTGGATTTCCTATAACTCCGCGGATTATCTGGGCAGCCGTCACGGTGTGCCCGCGGAATTAATGCAAAATCTTGCCGCTGCGGAAGCAATCGCAGCGGCAGCAGCCAAAGAGTGAGCGATTTGGAATCAGAAGAGTCGCGGCAAACATCTGCAATCAGCGTGCGGCCCGCGGACACGAACGCGCCAGCGCCAGAGTGCGCAGACGGAAACACTCGCCACAAGCGGCGCATCGCACATCTGGCGCGCGCTGCGGCATCGCAACTTCAGGCTCTTCTTCGGCGGCCAGACCATCTCGCTCATCGGCACCTGGATGACGCGCATTGCGACGTCGTGGCTGGTGTACCGGCTCACGGGCTCTGCGCTGCTGCTGGGCACGGTGAGCTTCGCGGGCCAGATTCCGACGTTTCTTGTTGCGCCATTCGCCGGCGTTTGGGTTGACCGGCTCGATCGCCGACAGGTGCTGGTGTGGACGCAGACGCTGTCCATGATTCAGTCGCTTCCGCTGGCGGCGCTCACATTCTCCGGGCACATCACGATTGGACTGATTCTGTTTCTGAGCGTCATGCAGGGCATCATCAATGCATTCGACATGCCGGGGCGCCAGGCCTTCATGGTGGAGATGGTGGACGACCGCGCCGATCTGGGCAATGCCATCGCCATCAATTCGTCGATGGTGAACGTGGCGCGGTTGATTGGGCCGTCGCTGGCCGGAATGTTGATCGCAGCGACAAGCGAGGGCTGGTGCTTTCTCGATCGACGGCATCAGCTACATCGCGGTGATTGCGTCGCTGCTGATGATGCAACTGAATGCGCCGGCAGTGATCCGGAAGGCGACATCGATGCTGACGGAGTTGAAGGAAGGCTGGAGTTACGTTGCGGGTTTCCTGCCCATCCGCACAATTCTGATGCTCTTTGCCGTGGTCAGCCTGATGGGCATGCCGTTTGTGGTGCTGATGCCGATCTTCGCGGCCAAGGTGCTGCACGGCGGCCCGCACACGCTGGGATTCCTGATGGGCGCAATGGGCGTGGGCGCGCTGATCTCCGCACTCTCGCTGGCGGCGCGCAGAAGCGTGCGCGGATTGATCCGCATGATTCCAGTTGCGGCGGCCGTCTTCGGCGTGGGACTGATCGGCTTCGGACTGTCGCACGTTTTCTGGCTCTCGATGCTGATGGTGCTGGTGGCGGGCATGGGCATGATGCAGGGAATGGCGGCGAGCAACACGATCATCCAGACGCTGGTGAGCGAAGACAAGCGCGGCCGCGTGATGAGCTACTACACCATGGCGTTTGTGGGGATGGCGCCGTTCGGCAGCCTGCTGGCGGGAACGCTGGCACATGCAATTCCGCCGACGCCGATGTGGTTCGTGGGAGGCACGCCGCTGTCGGGCGCGCAATGGACGGTGATTCTCAACGGGCGTGGTCGTCGTGCTGGGCGCGGCCTGGTTCTTGACGCAACTGCCGGCGCTGCGGCGCGTGGTGCGGCCGATTTACCAGGAGATGGGGATCATTCCGGCGCGCGGAGATGGCCGCGGAACAGATGGCCAGTCGTGAGACAGCTCAGCTGTGCCGGCAGCATCGTAGCTGTGGCTACTGGCGCTTACTGCGTCACGCCGCAGAGATGGACCTGCACGCCAAGTTCGGCGAGCATGGCGGCCTTGGTTGCGAGTGCTTTGTCCGCAACCTCGGCCGAGGGCGCGTAGGCCACATTCACGTGGTTGGCGCGGTGGCGGGCCATCATCTGATTCTGGCTGACGCCATGCAGAATCGCGTGGACGATGGGCCACTGCACCGTGGTTTCGCGCCAGCGGCGTTCGGTTTCAGCAGCGGGCAGGCTGACCACCGTGCCGCGGCCAATGTCGGCGTGCAGCGCGCCGCCCTCGACAAAGACGCGGCTCCAGACAATCTCGCCGGGTTTGCCGATGCCTTTGAGCGAGCCGCCGCCGAGCGGGAAGTACATGGCGGGCTGGCGCTCGCTGATCGCGCCCGCATAGCCACCAACAAAATGATTGGCCGGCGCAGCGCCGGAGATTTGCAAGAGCCAGACGAAGTCGTCGATATTTTGCTGGGAAGCGCCGCCATTTCCAGGGCCGGCGACGCCTTTGTAGTGCTCGCCCCAGCGCACATCGTGCAGCGTGGTCGAGGGATCGAGTCCAAGCGCCTTCCAGCAGCGATTGGTGACCAGCGCATCGACGCCGGCGCATTCGTCCACTTCGTTGAAGTGCGGCAGCGGCCCGCCGGCATAAAGCTCGTGCTTCGTTCCTTCGGCAAAAACCGGCGGACGATCGGAGTTGTTGAGCATTCCTTCAACCAGATCCGATGCGGGCACCATGTCTTTCAGCCCCTGCTGATACTGAATGCCGATGGCGTCGCAGCCGAACTCCTGCGCAATGCGCACGGCCGCGATGTACATCCTGCACTGGTCGAGCACCTGATCGAGCGTGAGTTCGGTCGCGGCATCCTTGCCGAATGACAAATTTGACGCCCTTGGCAACGAGCCATTGGTAGACGGCCTGCGCTTCAGCGTCGCTCACCGTGCGCATTTTGGCGACCAGCGCCGACTGGCTCAGGCGCTCCTTGAAGATTCCGGCGGGATTGAGCAACTCGTCGTCGATGATGGCGTTGTACATGCCCATGCAGCCTTCATCGAAGACGCCCATGATGGCCTTGCGATGCTTCAGGTCTGCAGCGAGCTGCGCGCCCAGTTGCGCGCTTGCGGCGGGCAGTTTGCTCTTGTCGAGCGGATGAACGTGCGAAAGATCGTGCGTGATGCTTGCCGTCGCGAAGCCACTCGATCGAGCGCGTTCTGAAAGTAGGCGTCGGTAAAGTCCTTGCTCCAGATGGAGGAGAACGGCTTGCCGGCCTTGACCAGCGAGCCGTTCAGATTGAGCAGGCCGACCAGTCCCGGCCACTGCCCCGACCAGTTGGCGACGGTGAGAATCGGCCCCTGGTGGCGAACGCAGACCGGGCAGAACATGATGGCTGTACTGCCAGGCCGCGGTGGCAAAGACGAGCCGGGCGCTCGGGATGAATCTTCATGAAGACATCCATGCCCTGACGCTGCGAGGAGATGAAACCGTGCTTCAGTTTCTCGTCGTAAGCGTGAGCGCGGACGAGCTTGTAGCCCTTTTGCGCGAAGGCCGCGGTGAGTTTTTCTTCCATGTCGCGCTGCGCGGGCCAGCACGCCTGGTTGGCGGAGAGGCGCAGATCGCCACTGGTCACCAACATCACTTCATTGGAGGGCGGATTAGTAACTTGGCGATCTGCTGTTGCCATATAAATCGCTTTCCGGGAATGTAATCGTTAACACCAAGGAGAAATATACACTGGAGCGCGGGTTCCAGGTGACGGCTGAAAGACGATAATCCGGCGAAATCCGATTGCACACAGGTAAGCGCGGGGGCGCCATTCCGCAGCGCGGAAGTTTACATTTAACCGCCAATGGTAACCGATATCGCCTGCACTAACGCGACGTTGACAGGGGCCTCGCAGCAGTCCAGGATTGACATTAAAGCGGCTTAATCCACCGTTCCCTTCCCCAAGCTGAAAAATTCATTTTCAGGAGAGGTCTATATGAATCATCTAATTTTGAAGCTGTATATCAAACTGGAGAATCTGGCGAAGGACGAACAAGGCCAGGATCTGGTCGAATATGCGTTGTTGTGTTCCTTGATTGCCCTCGG
This sequence comes from uncultured Acidobacteriaceae bacterium, assembly GCA_963725115.1. GTDB lineage: Bacteria > Acidobacteriota > Terriglobia > Terriglobales > Acidobacteriaceae > Telmatobacter. The sequence continues at coordinate 574,173 of CAVRXG010000001.1, forward strand.
GTGCATTTCGGGCATGAAGGGTCTCGCGACATTTCTGGTCACTGAATTCTCGAATATCAGCACCTCGATAACGTAGTTCCGGCGCAAGATTATAGAAAGCGCAAAGGCCCGAAGTCCGGCACTTAAATCGGTACGACGCGGACTTCCGTGCGATGTCCGCGTGCCCAGAAAACTGATAATTCGGCACGGCTGCGCTGTTCCTCAGCAAAGGCAGCCGACTGCCTGCGCCATGCTCGACGATTAGGATGGAAGTGATTCCGCGCGTTGCAGCGGCTAGTTACGCGAGCGGGCGAGTCAAGCGGGCGGGCCGAAATCATGTCGCGCAAGAAAACCCAGAATCAAATAGTGCCGCAAGAGCACGCAGCTAGCGGCAATGCAGGCCGCGGCAAGCCGCCCGTTGTCTCAGGGCGATGGCTGCTTGCGGCGTTGTGCGTGACGATCGCCGGCGCAGCCGTCTGCTGCTGGCTGGCATTGTGCCTGCTCTTCTGGCAAGGCGGCTGGCAACTGCTCTACCATCCGGCGGCGGCCGTCACGAGAACACCCGCCAGCGCGGGATTGGCTTTCGATCGCGTTGCATTCGCGGCAACAGATACTGGCGCGCCACGGCTCAGAGGCTGGTGGATTCCCGCGGCGCCGGGAGCTGCCCGCGCGCGCTTCTCCGTGATTTATCTGCATGGGCAAGACGGCAACATTGGAGACACCTTGGACGCGCTGGCGCGACTGCACGATGCAGGCGTGAACGTGCTGGCCTTCGACTATCGCGGATATGGAGATAGTCAACAGGCGCGACCCAGCGAGGCGCATTGGCGCCAGGATGCGGAATGGGCGATTAATTATCTAGTCGGAACGCGGCACATCGATGCCGGCTCGATTGTGCTCGATGGCACGGGCCTCGGCGCGAATCTGGCGCTCGAAGTTGGCGCCGACCATCCTGAGCTGGCAGGTGTGGTCGTGGATTCACCGCTTCAAGATCCGACGGGCGCGATCTTCAACGATGCGCGTGCGCGAATGGTTCCGGCGCGCTTGCTCGTGCGAGATCGATACGACCTTGACGCGGCGGCCGCAGCGCTGCGCGTGCCGCTGCTATGGTTCGAGCATACGGATGCAACAGACGCAACCAAAGATCCGGAGGCTTACAACGGAGCCCCGGCGTCCAAGATGATTGTCTGGCTGAACCCCACCGGCGACATGTACAAGCAGACCGAGGATGCTTTGGGCCGATGGCTCGACGCGCTACAGGGCTGACGGCTCGCTGAATCTACGGCATACCTTCGCACACAATTGAACATCTAGCGCACTATGTCGCGATGCAGCGCCTTGACCTGGTAGCCAGCTTTGCGAAGCCGCTTGCCCAGCTCTTCGGCCATCATCACGCTGCGATGCTGGCCGCCGGTGCAGCCGAACGCGACCGTCAGATAGCTCTTCCCTTCCTTAACGTAATGAGGGAGCAGATAGAGCATCAGCTTGGTGACGCGATTGAGAAACTCCTTCGTCTGCGGAAATCCGCGAACATAGGCGGCAACTTTGGGATCGAGTCCGGTCTTCTTGCGGAATTCTGGAACGAAATGCGGATTGGGCAGGAAGCGCACATCGAAGACCATGTCCGCGTCGAGTGGAACGCCGTTCTTGAAGCCGAAACTCAGGCAGGAGACAAGCAGGCGTTTGGCTTGCTTCTCGTGGCCGAAGCGTGCAAGGATGTCTGCGCGCAGCTCATGAACATTGAAGTTGGAGGTGTCAATCAGCGTGTCGGCAACGTTGCGGATGGGATCGAGCAACTGACGCTCTTCGACGATGGAGCGCCAGACTGTATCTGACTGGCCGAGCGGATGCGGGCGACGCGTCTCAGAGAAGCGGCGGACGAGCACTGCGTCCTGCGCGTCAAGATAGACCACGCGAATCTGAAGCAGCTTTTTGATGCTCTTGAGGATTTCGGGCAGCCGGTCGAGAGTAGCGCCCTCGCGAACGTCCATCACGATGGCAGCGCGTTCAACTTCAGTGGATTTGCCGACGATTGCGGCGAACTGAGGCAGCAGTTCGAGCGGCAGATTGTCGACGCAGTGATATCCCAGATCCTCAAATGCCTTGAGCGCCGAAGCTTTGCCCGCACCGGAGATTCCGGTGAGAATAACCAGTTCCTTGCCCGGCTTGCCTGCCGGCGTCGGCTTGCGGGCCGCTGTTTTCAATTTTGGCGCGTGGCGCGGTGGCTTCTGGGGCGTCATTGGTTTCATGCTACACCGGAGATCATGTGCAGAAAAAATGACCAGGGAAATGGCGAGGCAGAACTGAAACTAGATTCCCGGCGCGACAGCCCAATAGCCGGCCTCGGCAAGCGCCAGCGCTCGTTCCGGTTCCAGAGGCGGCGAAAGCAGAGGACCCTGACCCAAAGCGCAGCCCATGCGAGAGAGCGCCGCGAGCTGTTGCGGGCGTCTCAATTCCCTGGGCGACAATCTGCAGACCCAGCGTATTGCCGAGGCGAATCAGCGACTCCAGCACGGCCAGTTGGCGGCCCGATGAGAGCGCGGCGGCCGTGAGCCTGGGGGCGAGCTTGATCATGCCGACAGGGAGATGGACGAGGTGATTCAATGGCGCAAGGCTACCGCCGAAGTCGTCGATGGCTACGCGCACCTGCCAGTCTGCCAGGCGCTGCAGAATAGCGACCGCGGCATCGGGGTCCTCGTTGAATGCGCTCTCCGGCGCTTCAAGTATCAGGCGCGAAGGGTCAGCGCCACTGGCCGCGAGAGCCTTCATCAAAATCGCGATGAGATCGGGATGATAGAGTTGCCGGCGCGTCAGGTTGACGGTCACAATCAACTCCTGCTCGGGAAAGCGATCGCTCAAAATACGCAGTTGCGCACAGGCCGCATCGAGAGCCTCGCGCGCCAGCAGCATCGAAAGGGTGCTGTCGTCGGCTACGGACGGCAGGTCGGCAAAGTTATCCGGGGAGCCATCGGCGCGGCGCAGGCTGAGAAACGACTCGAACCCCTCGAGCAAACCGCCGACGAGGCGATAAATGGGCTGATACCGGAACAAGAACTGCCGCTTGCTCACCGCGGAACGGAGTTCGCGCTCCCGCTCGCGATTGGTGGTGACGGAGATTTCGAGGTGCTTGTCGAAGATTTCGTAGCGGTCGCCGCCGGCCTGTTTGGCGCGGTACATGGCAACGTCGGCGTCGCGGACAAGAAGATCGGACGATGTGTGGTCGGGATTGGCCATGGCAGCGCCGATGCTGGCGCCGGCGCTGACCTCCTGGCCAAAGATCTCAAACGGCCGCTCCAGCTCATGCAGTATGCGGCCGGCTACCACCTCAAGATCGTATGCGGAAACAATATTCTCGACCAGAACGGCAAACTCGTCTCCACCCAGTCGCGCGGCCGAGTCCTGGGGACGCAGTGAAGCGCGCAGGCGACCGGCGACCGCAATCAGCAGAGCGTCGCCCGCGGCGTGGCCAAGACCGTCATTGACTTCCTTGAAGCGATCGAGGTCAAGGTAGAGGACCCCGCAATTCTGGTCGGGATCGCGCAGGCGGCGGCTCAGCGTGAGGTTGACGTGGTCAAGAAAAAGAGCCCGGTTGGGCAAACCCGTCAGCACGTCGTGCATGGCGTCGTGCTCCAGCTTTTTTTCCGTCTCCTTGTGCTCGCCGATATCGCGGAAGGTGAAAACGTAACCGACCCTGTCGCCGTCCACAAGCAGCGGCGCAGCCTGCAGGCTCACGTCGACGAGCTCGCCGGCCTTGTTGTTGCGAACCGTCTCCATCATCGCCACGCCGTGGTCGTCAACGGCTTTGAGCAGGGCGGCATTCTCGTTGAAGCGCGTCTCCGGCACGATGAGCTCGCGCAGGCTGCCGCCGCTCGCCTCCTCGGCGGTGTAGCCAAACATGCGCGTAAAGGCCGGATTGGCGTAGAGCACATGATTCTGGTGCTCGATGGCGACGGCCTCGGGAAGGCTGGCCAGCACGTCTTCCATCAGCCGCGATTTGGGCGCGCGCTCGCGTTCGCTGGGATGAGCCACGATAACGGCTTCGCGCAGCTCCGGATTGAGAATGCTGTAGGTGCCTTCAACGGGAATGAGGCGGCCGTTGTTCTCAGGAAGCGTGGCGTGGAACGGGTAGCCGCGCTGCGTGCCTGTGAGCAGGGTTTGCGGCTCCGCAGTGCCGGCAGAGAGCCCCCACAAAACCTCTTCGACTGGACGAGCGACCCAGGCGCCTTCAGTCAGGCCCAGCAGCAGGCGCGCTTCGGCATTGGCAAAAACGATTGTTCCAGCGCGTTCAAGAAAGATGAGGACCGGCAGGCTGTCGAGAACCTCGCGCTGCGCATCGGGGTTCGCGTTTTTATAGAGATTCAACCCGATGCCTCCCCCTGAGTCTGACGGAATGAGTCTGACGGAACGCCTGATGTCTCAATTTCCGGCCTGAAGCCGGCGTTTACCGCAGAACTGCCACTAATTAATACGTATATTGTTCAAATCGTATGCGTTGCAGGACGAGCGAACCATACCCAAATTCGGTCAGCGTGTGCAACCAAAGTCCAGCGGAATGCATAGTTTGCGCGGCTTTTGCACGCCTGAACCTGTGATTTTTCTCACAATGGCGGCCGAATCGCAGCACAAGCACGAAGGCACCGCGCGCCCATTCGCGACCTATTCGCGAATTGCCGCGCGAACCGCTTCGAGAGAACCAATGGCAAAAGGAATGCATGCGCGAGCGACTGAGCGCGCCCGCACCTATCTAAATTTTAAGGAATCTCAACCAACTCCATCTGGCCGTCACGCCGGCGATGCAGCACGAATGTGCCTCCCGCGACGGTGCGGAAGATGAGCAGATCGCGGTCGCGGAACTCCGTCTCCTTCACCGCTTCCTCAATGCTCATGGGCTTGAGCGCGATGGCTTCGGCGCTATTTACGATATGTGGTTCAACAACCGTGTCGCGTGCAGGAAATGAGTGAACCTTAATAGACGCCCGCGCTTTGCCAGCAGTGCGAGCCGATCCCGCCTCCTCCGCATCCGGCTCAGACTCGCGCCTTGGAACGCGCGACGGGCGGCGCAATCAGAACTTTGTCGCCTTTGGGCAGGCGCTTGCTCACCAGACGCCGGTCGCGGTAGCGGTGAGCTTGATGTTCGGCGCGCTCAATGGCGTCACGAAGCGCGGCGAGCGGCGTATCGGCCTTGCCGGTGGCCGCAAATCTGTGCAGGCGCGCTTGCACGGTCAGCTCGACGATATGAATGTGGCGCTGAGTCGTGATGGTGACGCTGGCGTGAGCGGTTTTGCCGAGAATCTGCGCCATGCGCTCAAGTCCCTCCTCGGCCTGCTCGCGCAATGCCTTGGAGATTCTCCCTTTTCTGGCGGTCATTGCCACGTCCATGGTCGCCCTCCGCTTTCGATCGTCCACCCGCCGGCCAATTCAGGCGTTTGTGGAGCACAGTATATGCTGAAGCAGCCCGTCGCTTCTACCAGCGCGCCTGCAGCTATTTGTTTTTGATGCATGCCGCCGTCAATTCGGCGGAATTTTCGTGCCGCCAGTTCGACGGAATTCAAGGATTGCTCAGCCAAATGAAAAAAGCCATTGTTTTTGGATCAAGCGGATTCGTCGGTTCGCATCTTCTGAGCGGACTGTTGAACAGCCCTGACTACGAACAGGTCACCGCCGTCGCTCGGAAAAACCTGAATATCACTCACCCGAAGCTACGAATATTGATCGGCGACTACGACTCACTGCCAGATCTGAAATCGGAAATCGCCGCGGATGAAGTCTTCATTGCTCTCGGCACAACCAAGGCGAAGTCGCCTGTGGAGGCGGAATATTACAAAGTCGATCACGATTATCCGGTCCTGGCGGCGCGGATAGCAAAAGAAAGAGGGGCGAAATCGGTCTTTCTGGTCACGGCAGTTGACGCCAATCCCAATGCAAAATTTTTCTATGTACGGACCAAGGGCGAAACCGAGCGAGACGTGATCGCGCTCAATTTCGAGCATACAAATATCTTTCGCCCCTCAATGATCGTGGGCGACAGGAAAGAGAATCGCTCGATGCTCGAAGGCGCACTGATGAAGTTTTGGCCCGCCTTAAATCCTCTTTTAGCGTGGAAAGACGGTAAATATAAGGGCATAACCGGAGAAGATGTCGCAAAGGCAATGGTCCGGTCGGCGAAAAATCAAACCGACAAGCTAAAGATTTATGAGTGGAAAGAAATGCAGGAATTGCTGCAAAGGCAATCTAAAAGCTAAAATCTGTCCCCTTAGATTTCCCAGCGCAGCAGCGCCGCTCCGACCGTGAACCCCGCGCCCATCGCTCCCAGCAGAACCAGATCGCCCTTTTTCAGCTTGCCCTCGTCGATGGCCGTCTGCATTGCCAGCGGAATGGTGCCCGATGAAGTGTTGCCATATTTTTCAATATTGATAATCACGCGATCCTCGGGCATCTCTAGCCGCTCAGCCGTGGCCATAATGATGCGCTTATTAGCCTGGTGGGGAATAAAACATGAAAGGTCCGAGCCGGTGACGCCGTTCCGCTCGAGCACCTTGATTGTGGTCTCGGCCATTTTGCGCACTGCGAATTTAAAAACCGCCGGGCCGTCCTGGTAAATGTAGTGCATCTTCTTGTCGACAGTCTCGTGCGTCGACGGGTTCAGGCTGCCGCCGCCTTTGAGGTTGAGCGAGACGCCGCCTGAGCCGTCCACCTCATGCACAAAATCGATGAAGCCGATTTCGCCCTCTTCGCATGGCTCGATGAGCACTGCGCCGCCGCCATCGCCGAAAAGAACGCACGTCGCGCGGTCGGTGTAGTCGGTCATGCGCGTGTTGGCGTCCGCACCGATAACGAGCACCTTGGAATGCGCGCCGCTTTCGACCAGCTTGACGCCCGCTTGCAGCGCAAATACAAAACCCGAGCATCCCGCTGAAACATCAAAGCCCCATGCGCCTTTGGCGCCGATCTTGTCCTGCACCAGGCACGCGGTCGAAGGAAACATCATGTCGGGCGTAACCGTGCCGACGATGATGGCCTCAATCTCGCTGGCCTCAATGCCGCGCTGCTCCAGCACTTTTTTCGCGGCCTGAACGCCAATTTCGCTGACGCCCAGCCCCGGCGCCAGCTTGTGCCGCTCGCGAATGCCTGTGCGCGTCAGGATCCACTCGTCCGTGGTATCCACCAATTTTTCGAGGTCTTTGTTGGTGATCACATCGGGAGGAACGTAGGTTCCGAGCGCCGTAATTTTGGCGCGGCGGCCCACGATGGGGCGAACGTCAAGGCTCAAAGCACTACTCCTTGCGGCACGCACACCGGTGGGGAATCGGCTCGCCGCATCAATGCATCAGGAATGAAGAAAACGCTATCGCATTTTTCGAATTGCCCTACGGTAAGCCACAAACGCCGAGTGGATTTTTCCTCAAGAAAAATCCACCTTGCACACATTCAGCGATCCTACGGTGATTCGAAAAATGCCGTAAAAATGTACCGGGTGACCTACTGCACACGCATTAGCCCGTTACCGTTGCTTCCTTCCGGACCTGGCGGGGTTGGCGGGATTACGTCGCGTAGGACCCGGCACTGATAGATTTTATCACTCGGGGCGAACGGCTGAGACAGCCGCAGCGAGGTGCTTCTGAGCGTACGACGGGGCCGCGGAACACTCGCAGTCATGCTATCCTTCTGCCGATCATGACATCCGCTTTTCTCAGGGTGCTTCAATGGGCCGTCGTCCCTATCATCGTCATTCTGGCGATGGGTTTCTTCAAGCGCAGATTCCCGGCTGGGAGGAATGCGCACAAGATCAGTCAGGAGAGGCTTTCAGAGCTTGATGACCGTTTCTCGCCATTGCGAGGCCGCGTGATCGGGGGAATGATTACGGTTGGTTTGGTCTTCCTGATAGGGTCGTGGTTTGCTCTTTCCCGAATCAACCTGCTGCTGACGACGGCGGACGGCCCTGCCACATTTCAATTCCTGCCCCAGCCCGCAATTTGGTGGTTCTTTCCAGGCTTTGGAGCGATTGCGCTTTGCTGGGAACTTACACTTCTGATCTGGGCGCTCTTCGGCGACGGGGCTACGGTCAACCTTTTTAGCAATTGGACCAACCAATCGCCTGTATTCTGGGGCCGGGCGAGCTATACCGGCATGGACTCGCGAAAGGTCTTGCGTTGGCTCGCCCTAGTCATCGCACTCCCGATCGGAATCTTTACTGTGCTTGCGCTCAATATGCACGCTTCCGTTGGCCCAGACGCCGTTCGCGATTGTGGATACGCCTTCAGGCCGTGCGTAGTCTATTCTCTTGCAGACGTTTCGCGCATAACTCAAATTGCGGGTTTCAGAACAAGAGATGGCAAGCTGGTGAATCGTCCCGGTGTCGTTCTCGATTTCAAAGGGGGTCGCCGATGGTCGTCTGCGGATTGGGGCGACGTTGGAGATTCGATTGATCCCGCTCTCACAACCTTTCTGGAAGCGAAGACTGGGTTACCGCTGAGCCTTGCCGAGACCGAAAACGACATTCCCTCTGTTTCGACGGAGAGCCGGACAAACTAAACTCAAATTGACCGTCCGGCGGACTCCCGCTTCACAGCCCATATTGCAAAGCGCAGGTCCATCTATATTGGACGAGCCTTCTGCGCGGAATCACGCCACCAAATCAAGCGAGATCGAAGCGGTCGAGGTTCATCACTTTGGTCCAGGCGGCCACGAATGCCTCGACGAAAGCCTTCTCGGAATCGCTGCTTGCGTAGACTTCGGCGAGAGCGCGAAGCTGAGAATTCGATCCGAAGACGAGGTCGACGACGGTCCCCGTCCACTTAACTTCGCCGGTCTTGCGGTCGCGCCCTTCGAGTGTGCCCGCCGACTTGCCGGATTTCTGCCATTTCGTGTTCATGTCGAGCAGATTGACAAAGAAATCGTTCGTCAACGCACCGGGTCGCTTTGTAAAAACACCCAGTTGAGACCCGCCGAAGTTCGCGCCCAGAACTCTCAGGCCGCCGATCAGGACCGTCAACTCGGGAGCGGTGAGCGTGAGCAGTTGCGCCCGATCCAGGAGCAGCTCGGCAGCCGATCCTTCCAGTCCCTTGCGGATGTAGTTGCGGAATCCGTCCGCAGTCGGCTCAAGCACGGCAAACGCGCTTGCATCGGTCTGTTCCTGCGATGCGTCGGTGCGGCCGGGCGCGAAACCCACCTTCACATTGTGGCCAGCCTTTTTCGCGGCCGCGTCGACGGCTGCGCAACCACCCAGAACGATCAAGTCGGCGAGCGAAACCTTCTTGCCGCCTTTTTGCGCCTGCGTTGAACTCCTTCTGAATGGCTTCGAGCTTCGAGAGCACTTTGGCGAGTTCGGCCGGCTGATTGACTTCCCAATCCTTTTGCGGAGCGAGGCGAATGCGCGCGCCATTAGCGCCGCCGCGCTTGTCGCTGCCGCGGAAGGTTGAGGCCGAAGCCCATGCGGTGGTCACGAGCTGGGAAATCGACAGGCCAGACGCAAGAATCTTCGCCGAGAGCGCCTCGATGTCTTTTGCGTCGATCAGCGCATGATCGACGGCTGGAACCGGATCCTGCCAGATCAGCTCTTCTTTTGGCACCAACGGGCCGAGATAGCGCGAGAGCGGGCCCATGTCGCGATGCGTCAGCTTGAACCACGCGCGCGCAAAGGCGTCCGCGAATTCGTCGGGGTGCTCAAGGAAGCGGCGCGAGATTTTTTCGTAGGCCGGATCAAATCTCAAAGACAAATCGGTGGTGAGCATTGTCGGCGGGTGGGTTTTGGTGGAGTCGTGCGCATCGGGAACAGTGCCCGCGCCGTCGTTGTGCTTGGGCTTCCACTGGTGCGCGCCCGCCGGGCTCTTGCTGAGCTCCCACTCATAACCGAAAAGATTAATGAAAAAATTGTTGCTCCACCTGGTCGGCGTTGTGGTCCAGGTAACTTCAAGGCCGCTGCTGATGGTGTGTCCGCCATGGCCGTTGCCAAAGCTGTTGCTCCAGCCCATGCCCTGCTCTTCAATGCCGGCCCCTTCCGGCTCGCGGCCAACGTACTTCACCGGGTCGGCAGCGCCATGCGTCTTTCCAAACGTGTGACCACCCGCGATCAGGGCAACTGTCTCTTCGTCGTTCATCGCCATGCGCGAAAAAGTTTCGCGAATATCGCGCGCGGCGGCAATCGGATCGGGCTTTCCGTTAGGGCCTTCGGGATTAACGTAGATCAGGCCCATTTGAACTGCGCCAAGCGGATTCTCAAGCTGACGGTCGCCCTTGTAGCGCTCGTCTCCCAGCCACTTGGTTTCAGATCCCCAGTAGATGTCTTGCTCCGGCTCCCAGATGTCCGCGCGGCCACCGCCAAAACCAAAAGTCTTGAAACCCATCGACTCGAGCGCCACATTACCGGCGAGGATCATCAGGTCTGCCCAGGAAATTTTGCGGCCATACTTCTGCTTGATAGGCCAGAGCAACCGGCGCGCTTTGTCGAGGTTGACGTTGTCGGGCCAGCTGTTGAGCGGCGCAAAACGCTGCGAGCCTCTGCCGCCGCCGCCGCGTCCGTCGTGAATGCGGTATGTGCCAGCGGAGTGCCAGGCCATGCGGATGAAGAGCGGACCGTAGTGCCCGAAATCGGCCGGCCACCAATCTTGAGAATCGGTCATCAGTGCATGGAGGTCCCTAATCACAGCATCAAGGTCAAGCGTCTTGAATTCCTCGGCATAATCGAACTTCTCGCCCATGGGATTCGAGAGCGAGGACTGCTGATGCAGAATTCCAAGGTTCAACTGATCGGGCCACCAGCTTTCGTTCGCTGGAGTTCCTGCGACGGTATGCTTGAGCGCCCCATGCGGAAACGGGCACTTTGCTTCGTCTGACTTTGATCCGCTCAGCATTGCGTTCTGATCGTCGACGATTGGCGGTCCGGGCTTCTGTGTCTCGCGTTCAGACATGGCACTTCTCCTTGGGGTTTGAGAACTGTTATTAAAATTTATGGCGTCAGCGTTGCGGGATGAAAGCCTACCTGTCGAAGCCGAGCCGAACGCTATTCTTCGTCTAGTTTATCTCCGCCCCGACAGCCAGAACAAATTTGGACGGCCGAACAAATGTGCTGAACTCGCTCGAGGCACAAATTCCGGCAAGGACGTCGCCGCGATTTCTTAGCGAAGACCAACCAAACCTGTTACCGATTGAATGAGCTTGGCGGGGTCGTAGCCGATGCCATCCTTAAAGACGGTCTCGACTTTTTCGATATTCGCGATGTTCTCAGCAGGATTGGCGCCCAGCACCACGAGGTCAGCTGTCTTTCCGGGAGCGATCGATCCAATAGTTGCGTCCTTGCCCAAGTACTTTGCGCCATTTAAAGTTGCAACTTCGATGGCCTGAACAGGAGGGAAGCCCGCCTCGACGAGCAGCTCGATATTGCGCTGATCGCCGAATCCAGGGACAACGCCGCCGTAGCCCGTGGGGTCGCAGCCAGCCATGAGCAGCCCGCCCGCGGCAACGAATTCGCGCTCAAATTGCATCTCGACTTGCAGGATTTTGGGACTGCCTCCCCGCTCGGCCACGCGAGCGCGCGTCGCAAGATAACTCCGCGCTGCATCGGGCGTGAGCGTCTTCAATTCCGCGTTCTCAAATGCCAGGGGCGGACGATTGGGAACTGATGGCTCAAATATGGCGAGCGTGGACGTAACGGCGACATGATGCACGACAAGATCGTGAATCATGTCCTGGACCGCGGGCCCAGTAATATTGACAGTCGCCTCGAGCTCTCTCTCGGCGGCTCTGAAGTCGGGACAAATATCGGGCTGCTTGCCGGAATAGAACTCGGTGTCGACGACGATCCCGTGCTCCAGGTTGTCGATGCCCATGTCGGCCGCTTCCTTGAATCCAATGGAGCAAAGATGGCCGGTGATTTTGAGCTTGCGAAAATGCGCGTGGCGAATGGCCATCCTGAGCTCGTCCGCTGTGATGTAGTTGTAAGCCTTGAATGAGGTCACACCTTCCGTTGCCCAGTAGTCGACGGTGCGCCCGGCGTCGTCAGCATCAGTGAGCTGGTGCATTTGAAGAGCGAATGTGCCAACCCCTTCGAGGTACGGTCCGGTCACGTCGAGTTTTGGTCCAGGAATCAGTCCGGCGTCAATCTGCTTCTTAAGTTCGAGGTCGGTGTATGGCTCTACGCTTCCCGCCGTGCGCGCCGTGGTCACTCCACCTGCGAGGTACAGCCGTGGTGCGCTGTCGGCCATCTCTCCGTAGAGCCCATTGCCGTCGTCGGGCTGGTTCGGCAACGGGTAGAAGAGATGCTCGTGCATGCCGACAATTCCGGGAATAACCGTCTTGCCCGTCAGATCGAGGACTTTGGCGCCCGTCGGCAAGGGGACGGATGGGTTGTCCGGCTGCACCGAGATGATCTTGCTGCCCGCAATGTCGATGCGCATGTCAGCCTGCGGAACGGAGCCGGTGCCGTCGATGAGGTTCACGTGCTCCAACACCAGCAAGGTCGCGTCTTCCTTGATATAGGGCGCCAAAGGCGAAGGCTTTTGCTGTGCCGATAGCGAAGCAGCGAGAGGCAGCGTGGCGAGAAGTGCAAAACGAAGCGGCTGATTCATGGCGGGTCCGATCAGAAAAAAGATTAAGGCCGGTTTCTTGAGTTTCAATGGGCGAAATGGGACTGTCAATCGGAGCTTATGCGGCAGGCGCGAATTCCGGCCCTCTTATCCACATTGGCACCTTTGATCGGCGTTGACCCTGCGGTTCCACGTCCGTAGAGTCTTACTTGAAGCGGCATAGTTGCGCGTTTGCGTGCCCGTTCGCGTGGCTTGGTGCGAGGTTTGGCCCGAGGCTGCGAACAGCCTTATAGAGAATTTCGAATGCGGGCTCGGCAATTCCGGTTTCGGTCGGAGCGAGCCGGAGAAAAGATGCTGAAACTAAAGAAGATTCACATCCTCGGATTCAAGAGCTTTTGCGATCGCACGGAAGTGACGGTTGCGGGCACGGGGATTGCCGTGGTGGTGGGACCGAACGGATGCGGAAAATCGAACATTCTGGACGGGGTGAGCTGGGTGCTCGGCGAGCAGAGCGCGAAGACCTTGCGCGGCTCGCACATGCAGGACCTGATCTTTGCCGGCACACGCGAGCGCAAGCCGCTGGGCATGGCGGAAGTGACGCTGACGATGATCGATCCCGAGGCCGTGATACGAGAGGGCCCGGTGCCGGTTGAGCCGGAGATCGAAATCGATCACGAAGGCCCGGCGGACTGGGATGAAGACGAAGTGCGCCGGCAGCGCGCGGCCGAGGCCGAAGAGATTATCGCCAACGAGCAGCCGGGACAGATGATTGAAGAAGAAGCCGGCGAGAAGTCTGCCGCGTCGCGGAAGCGAAGGTGCCGAGCAAGGAGCCGCGACGCAGAATGCGCGCGCCAGCATGGAGTGGTGCTGAAGATTCGGCGGCGCAAGTTCCACAGCGCGCCGCAAAAGGGCGAAGTGGTCATCACGCGGCGGCTGTTCCGCACCGGCGAGAGCGAGTACCTGCTGAACGGCAAGCTGTGCCGGCTGCGCGACATTCAGGACATCTTCATGGGCACGGGCCTCGGGCCGGAGAGCTACGCCATCATCGGGCAGGAGCGCATCGGGCAACTGCTGAGCTCAAAGCCCTATGAGCGGCGCGCCATTATCGAAGAGGCGGCGGGCGTAACGCGCTTCAAGACCAAGAAGCGGCTGGCGGAGCTGCGCCTGGAAAGCGCGAAACAGAATCTGGCGCGCGTGGACGACATTTTTGAAGAAGTGACGCGGCAGATGAACAGCCTGAAGCGGCAGGCGGCCAAGGCCGAGCGCTATGCCGCGGTGCGCGATGAGCTGCGCGGACGGCTGCGCGTGGTGCTGGCCAGCCGCATGGCCGCGATGGATGCGGACCAGGCGCGGCTGGAGCAGGAGATTGCGGCGCTGACGGAGCGGATCAACGGGTCGGTCGAGGCGATTGACGCAGCAGGAAGCCAGCCAGCACGCGCTGACCGAGCGCGGCTACGATCTGGACCGCGAGGGCCAGGCAGCGCAGAACCGCGCCAGCGAAGCGGCCGTGGAACTGGAGCGGGCGACGGCGCGCGAGCGCAGCAATACGGAGCGCGTGAGCGAGCTGGAAGCGCGGATTGCGGCGTCGGGCGCGGAGCTGGAGCAGACGCGGACGCAGATGGCCGGAATCGAAGAGGAGCGCGCGCAGCAGCGCAGCTTTCTTGAGACGGCGGCCGGCGAGGCGCACGAGTTCCGCCAAAAGGTGGAAGCGCGGCAGCAGGAAGCGCGCGCCGCGGCCGAAGATGTCTATACCGCGGAGCGGGAGCTGGAAGCCGGCCGCCGCCACGCGATGCACCTGCTCACGCTGCCGGCAACGCGCGCAACTATATCGCGCAGGGCGAAGAGAGCCTGGCCGCGCTGGAGCGCGAAGCGGAGCGGCTGGAGGCGAGATGGGCCAGGCGCGCATCGAGCAGGAAAATCTGGGCGTGCAGACTGGCGAGTCGCGGCTGCGCTTTGAAGTCGGCAGACGCAACGCTGAAGCGGCTCGAAGAGGAGATTGCGGCGCTGCGCGAGACGCTGCAGGCCAAGCGCAGCGGATGAAAGCGCGCGGCGCGCACTGGCCAACCAACTGCGCGGCGAACAGGCGGCGGTGCGGGCCGGCGCGACTCGCTGCAAGGCGCTGATTCGCAATCACGGCTACGCCACAGACTCGGTGCGGCGGCTGCTGAAGCCGGGAGCGCTGGGGCCGTCGGTGGCGCCGGTGGGCACGCTGGCGGACTTTGTTGAAGTGAGCGGCGAGCACGAAGGCGTGGTGGACGAGTTTCTGCGCGAAGAGCTGAATTACGTCGTCGTGGAAAGCTGGGGCGCGGCGGAAGAGGGCGTGCGCGTGCTGAAGACCAGCGACGGCCGCGCGACATTCCTGATTCACTCCGATGCGCAGGGCGAGCTCTTCGAGACCGGCGAGGGATCCGGTGAACGAGCCTGGCCTGACGCCGCTGCGCGATGCCATCAAAGTGCTGAATGGATTTGGGCGATCGCTCGAAGCGGTTCTGCCCAAGCTGCGGCACGGCTACCTGGCGGAGAACTCCGATCGACGCGCAGCGGCTGGCGTTGCGCTATACGCACGCCTATTTCCTCACGCCGGAGGGCGAGTGCTTCCACCGCTCGACGGTGACGGGCGGCAAGCCGGCCAGCGAAGGTCCGCTGGCGCTGAAGCGCGAGTTGCGCGAGACCGAAGGCCGGCTGGCCAAGCTGGAATCGGAGCTGGCGCAGGCGGAAAACGAGGCGGAAGCGCTGACGCGCGCGATCGAGGAGCTGACTGCGCAACTGGAGTCGCGCGGCGAGGAGCGGCGGCCAGGCTGAGAGCGAGGCGGCCAACCTGGGCGCGGCGCTGAAGCAGATGGAAGCCGAGGCGCAGCGCATCGAGCGGCGCTTGCAGGAGTGGCAGGCGCAGGCGGCGCGCAACAAGGACGCGCGCGAGGCCAAGCGGCAATCGATTGCGGAGAAGCGCGAAGAGGCAGCGCGCCTTGAGGCCGAGCATGCGCAGGCGGAGAGCAGCCTGAACGCGCAGCAGGCGCAGTTGGAGATTCTGCGGCAGAAGCGCGAGACGCTGCAGCAGGAAGCGGCGCAGATGACCGCGGAGCTGGCCGGCCTGGAAGAGCGGCGGCGCGGCGCAGAGGCGGCCTTCCAGCGCATCGACCGGCTGTTTGGCGATCTTGAGCGGCGCGTGCAGGCCGATCGAGCAGCAGCGCACTGCGGCCACGGCGGAGCGCGAACAGCGCATCGACGAAAATGCCGAGCTCGTCGAGCGGCAGAAGGAACTGACCGAGGCACGCGCCGCAGGCGCTGGCCGCGGCGCAGTCGATCAGCGAGCAGGCGCAGGCGCTGCGGCCAGCAGTTGGCGGAGATGGAAACGCAGCTCAAGAGCGAGCGCGCGGCGCTGGATCAGTTGCGCGAGGATCGCGCCGCGCTTTCGAGCGAGCTGGCCAAGCTGCGCTCCGATCTGGAGCATCTGGAGGCAAGCTGCCTGGCCGAGGTGAACGTTGAAGCGCAGGTGCTGCGCGCCGATGCGGAGATTGTGCGGCTCGCCGGCGAGGAACTGGCCACCGAAGAGGAGACCTGCCGCGCGCTGCGCCAGCGGCTGGAGCAGATGGGCCCGGTGAACATGATGGCGCTCGATGAGTACAAGGAAACGGCGGAGCGCCACGCGTTCCTCGAGACGCAGCGCAAGGACCTGATCGAGTCGATCGAAAACACGCAGGAGACGATCAAGGAGATCGATCAGATTTCGCGCACCAAGTTCGACGAGGCGCTGACGCAGATCAACGAGAACTTCGGACAGGTTTTTGCGCGGCTTTTCCAGGGCGGGCAGGCATTTCTTGCGCGTGAGCGACGAAGAAAACCAGGCCGAGAGCGGGCTGGATATCGTGGTTTCGCCGCCGGGCAAGAAACTGCAGAACGTGCTGCTGCTTTCGGGCGGCGAAAAGGCGCTGACGGCGCTGGCGCTGCTGGTCGGCATCTTCCAGTTCCGGCCCAGCCCCTTCTGCGTGCTCGACGAAGTGGATGCGGCGCTGGACGAGACCAACGTGGGCCGCTTCGCCGACCTGCTGCAACTCGCTGAGCCACGACACGCAGTTCCTGATCGTGACGCACTCCAAGCGCATGATGCAGGCCGCCGACATGATCTACGGCGTGACCATGCAGGAGCCGGGCGTGTCGAAGATCGTGAGCGTGCGGCTGGGGCAATCGCGAGGCGCAGCGGGCGACGGCGTGAGAGCAGGGCTAGGACTGGACTAAGGAGCAGCGACGACTGCCGGTGCAGTTCAGGTCTACGGTGCCACGGAGCAATCGTGCTTGGCAAACTGGAAATGATTGTCGGGCCGATGCGGAGCAACAAGACCGCCGAGTTGCTGCGCAGGATTGAAACGCGCCGCGAATACGCCAAGCAATACGTGATGCTTTTGAAGCCGAGCGCCGACACCAAGGCGGCCGCCGGGTTGGTGGAAAGCCGCAATCGCAACGGCTGCGGAAAAATGGAGGCGGTCGAGTTCCCTTCCGCCGATCCGTGGACCGTGCTGCCGGTAATTCGCAGCCACGGAACAGCGCATCGGCAAGCGCGTCGAATGCATCGCCCTCGACGAGGGCCAGTTCGTGCAGCGATCTGTTTCTGTTCACCAAGCGGCTGCTCGACTCGGGCTACGACGTGATGGTTTCCGGCCTCGAGCTGGATTTTCGCGGCATGCCGTTCGGCGAAATGCTCGATCTCTCGTGGCTGGTGCGCACGTACGCGGGCAACGTGACCGAGCTGGTGGCCTATTGCAGTTGCGGAGCCAAGGCGCTCTACCCGCAGCGGCTGCTCGACGGCAAAGCCGGCGCACGTACACAAGCCCGATCATCATGGCCGGCGACAACTACGAGCCGCGCTGCGAGGAACACTTTGTGCTGCCGGGCCGGCCGCATTAGGAATGCAGCCCAGGCAGACGAAGCCAGGATTTGACTGCGCGCGCTCAGGAAAATTGACAAAGCGCGCCAGCCCCTCGAAAATCGGAAATTCAGCCCCGCGAGGAAAAATCCAAATGGCAGCACTGCTGACGACCAACCTTGGCGACATTCCTTTGCTGGGTCGCGGCAAGGTGCGCGATCTTTATGCGGTGGATGGTGCGTTGCTTCTGGTGGCGACCGACCGCATTTCGGCCTTCGATCATGTGCTGGGCTCAGGAATTCCCGACAAAGGCAAGATTCTTACGCAGATTTCGCTGTTCTGGTTCGACCTGCTCAAGAATCTGGTTCCCAATCACGTGATCACCGCAAATGTTGACGAGTTTCCCGCGGCGCTCCGGCCGTATGCCGACCAACTCGACGGGCGCTCGATGCTGGTGAAGCGCGCAAATATGTTTCCAGTCGAGTGCGTGGCGCGCGGGTATCTCGCCGGATCGGGATGGAAGGAGTATCAGGCGTCGGGAACAGTTTGCGGCATCAAGCTTCCGAGCGGTCTGAAGGATGGCTCGCGGCTGCCGGAGCCGATTTTTACGCCGGCCACGAAGAGCCAGGACGGTGCGCACGACGAGAACATTTCGTATGCGGCCGTCGAAAAGCTGCTTGGCGCCAACGAGGCGGCGGAATTGCGCGAGCTGACGCTTGCAATCTACCGGACGGCCGCTGCGCACGCCGAATCGTGCGGCCTGATCCTGGCCGACACAAAATTTGAGTTTGGCAAGACTGCCGAAGGGGTTATCCTTGCCGATGAGGTATTGACGCCGGATTCATCGCGTTTCTGGGACGGGAAGGCGTGGAAGCCCGGCGGCGCGCAGCCATCCTTCGACAAGCAGTTTGTCCGCGATTACCTGGAAGAGATCCATTGGAACAAGCAGGCGCCGGCTCCGAGTTTGCCTGACGAGGTTGTGGAACGCACGCGGGCCAAGTATCTTGAAGCGTTCCGGCGCTTGACCGGACGGGGATTGGAAACGTAAAGCATTTCGCCATAAACAAGCGGAATTTTATTTTTCTGCTGCATGTCGCAAAAACTCCGATGTACATCATAAGGAGAAATGCGTTAGGGTTTGTGAACAGGGCCTGGGGAGAAAGCGGTACGGAATATGACATGGGTAGATTGGATCATCCTGGCAGTGCTTGCCGCAGCGACGTTGGGCGGCCTATCGCAGGGCTTTTTCCGCACTGCGTGTTCGCTTGCCGGGTTGATCCTGGGGCTGACGCTTGCCGAGTGGAACTACCTGCGAGTAGGCGCTTTTTTCAAGCCAATATTCAGGGCCGACGCGATTGCCGACACGGTCGCGTTCCTGCTGATCGCGCTTCTGGTGATGGGTCTCGCAAATTTGATTGGCAGCTTCATTGGGAAGATTGCCGATAAGCTGGGCCTGGGTTGCCTCGATGGCCTGGCGGGTGCGATCCTGGGATTTATCCAGGGGCTGGTGCTGGTGACCATCGGCATCATGGTGACGGTGGCGTTTTTCCCCGGGCAAGATTGGTTGAGCGAGGCGCGGCTGCCGAAGTTATTTTTCGGCACGCTCCACATGAGCGAGAATGTCACTCCGGGAGAGTTGGGCGATCGCTTGCGCAAGGGCCTGCTGCTGCTGGAGCATGAATCGCCGAAGTGGTTAAACCCCCACGGCACCAGCTAAAAAAAGTTCTGAGAAATAGTGCTGCAAAAACGCCGGGGGACGGGTTAGACTGATTGTTCGTAATTGGCAAGAGGATTGAGTGAAACGAGAACTGGAAAGCCTGGTGACGCAAATGCACTCGAGCGGCCTCCGCTATGAAGAGGCAGTGCGCGATTTCAAGCGGCAGTATTTGCGCGAGGTGCTGGTGGCGCACCGGGGGAACCAGTGCAAGGCAGCCGAAGAGCTGGGCATGCATCGCAACACGCTGAGCCGCGCCATGGCTGAGCTGGGCCTGGATCTGGCCGAAGTGCGCGCCGAGCTCAAGCGTCCGCCGCGGAGCGAACGTCCTGTATACAGCGCGTTTCGCCAGGGCTACCGCCAGGGCTGAAATCTCGCGCCCGAATCATGCAGAAAACACAACAGAAGAGCGAAGCCCGCCTCAAGGAAGCGCGCCTCGTCATTGAGCCGGAATTCGTGTGGGACGAGCAGGACGCCTATCTCTTCGACATCGACGGCACGCTGATGCGCAGCCGCGACCGCGTGCACTACGACTCGGTGGCCGCGAGCGTGCATCGGGTGACGGGATTCGAGATCACGCTGGCCGGGGTTCTGATCCACGGCAGCACCGACACGGCGATTCTGCGCGAGGCGTGCCGCCAGGCGGGGATTCCCGACAAGGTTCTGGAAGAGCACTACGACGCCATCCTTGAGGCGATGCGGAACTCCGTGGCCGAGCGGCGCCACGAGCTGGACCCGGAGCTGACGCCGGGCGTCGAGGAGGTTCTGCGGCACCTGGCCCAGAACGGCGCCTTGCTGGGCGTGGCGTCAGGAAATCTGGAAGCCATTGGCTGGATCAAGATTGAGAAGGCCGGGCTGCGCGAGTGGTTTCGCTTCGGCGGCTTCAGCGACCACTTCCCGGTGCGGCCGGAGTTGATCGGACATGCCGCGCGAAAAGCGAGAGAACTGGCCGGACCTCGAGGGGAAACCGGCGTTCAGATCTGCGTGGTCGGCGATACGCCGCGCGACATCGAGGCGGCCCGCGCCAATTTTCTTTCCGTGATCGCCGTGGCCACCGGAAAGTACAGCTTTGACGAGCTGCTGCGCTGCCAGCCGGAGGCCTGCGTTTCCTCGCTGGCCGATTTGCTGGCGCTGGCTCCGAGCGCGCGATGAGTATGTCTCCGCCAAACAACGAATCCCGAGAGCGCGCTGAAATCCGGCGCGGGCGAGTCTGGCCAGTCAAGCTGCTCGGCGCGGGGTTGTTTCTCGCGGCTGCATCGAGCATCATCCCAGCGCAAACGGCCGGCGCGCCTTCGCCAGCCGGACAAAACGCGACCGACAGGCCAGCCAACGCCGGACGCAACCGAAATTCCCTTACCCGCCAGCACCAAACAGCCGCGCAGCAGCGATCAGACGCCGCGCGGCCAAGCTTTATCTGGAGTCGAGCAAGCTGTTCCTGAACCGGCAGTTTGCTGAGGCGATGAGAGGTTTCGAGCAGGCCGCCGCAGCTCGATCCCGCAAATAACAACTACCATCTGGCAGCGCTGGTGGCGCGCAGCCACGAGGTCACCGCGCTGATTCAGGAGGCGGCCAAGGACAAGCTGCTGGGCAACGAGCCCGCCGCGCGCGCGGCACTCGCAAGCGCGCTTGCGCTCGATCCCACAAACTTTGAGGCCAGCCAGCATCTTGACGAATTGGCCGATGAATCGGTGCGCGCCCAGCCGAGGGCTTTGTACGGGCAGGCTTCGAGCGCGATAGCCGGCGATGAAACGCTTTTGGCCGCGCCTGCACCGCAGAGCTTCCATCTGCACACCGACCAGCGGCAGGCGATCGACCAGGTGTTTAAGGCCTACGGGCTAAAGGCAATGCTCGACGACAGCGTACGGCCGATTCAGATCCGGCTGGATCTGGACAATGTGAAGTTTGAAGAAGCGGCATACATCCTCGGGTTGGCGACACACACTTTCTACGTTCCGCTGGATGCGCATCACGTGCTGGTGGCGGACGATACGCGCGATAAACGACAACAATTTACACCCCAGGAGATGGAGACGGTTTATCTGGCCGGGCTGAGCGCGGATGAAATGACCGAGGTTCAAACGCTGGCCAAGAACGTGTTTGCAATTCAACAGGCTCAGCTTTCAACGTCGGAGAATAGCCTCACCCTGCGCGCGTCGGCAGCCACGCTGGAAGCATTCAACTCCACCATGAGGGGTTTACTTGACGGGCGCAGCCAGGTGCTGCTCGATGTGCGGATGATTCAGGTGGCGCACACCGGCGAGCGCAACACGGGCGTGGTGCCGCCGCCGAGCATTTCCGCATTCAATGTGTTCGCCGAGGAGCAGTCGCTGCTCAGCCAGAACGCGAGCCTGGTGCAGCAGATCATTTCGTCCGGGCTGGCTTCGGCCAACAACCCACTGGCCATCCTGGGCATTCTGATCGCTTCCGGCCAGGTTTCGAGCCCGCTGCTCTCGAGCGGCTTCGCGTTGTTCGGCGGCGGCCTTACGGAATCGGCGCTCGTGCCCGGCACGACGACCTTCAACCTCAACCTGAATACGTCCGATTCGCG
Source organism: uncultured Acidobacteriaceae bacterium (assembly GCA_963725115.1). Classification (GTDB taxonomy): domain Bacteria; phylum Acidobacteriota; class Terriglobia; order Terriglobales; family Acidobacteriaceae; genus Telmatobacter. Next base: position 595,796 of record CAVRXG010000001.1, read on the forward strand.
GGAACTCGACCAGATTGAGCTTCGCATGGAGGACGGACAGGATGAAACGATCAAAGAGGGCGAACGGTATCCCATTCAGACCTCTTCATATTCCAGCCTTTCACCCAACATTCCAAACATTGCAGGATTGACGGGCGCGGGGGCTTCGAGCAGCCTGTCTTCGCTGCTGTCATCGCTCACGTCGTCGGTGCCCAACGTTCCCATGGTGCAGTACCAGGATCTTGGGCTGAATCTGAAGGTGACGCCCAAGGTGCTGCGCGATGGCGACGTTGCGCTCAACATCGATTTAAAGCTCGATGCGCTGTCGGGAACTTTGATCGATGGCAATCCCGTGCTCGACAACCGCGCGTACAACGGGATGGTGACGTTGCGAGCAGGGCGAGGCAACGGTGGTGGCAACGGAGTTGGACAAGTCGCAGAGCCTTGCCATCAGCGGAACGCCGGGCATCAGCGAGATTCCCGGGCTGAACGATCTGACCGGCAGGGATTTGCAGAAGAATTACGCGACGCTTGTAATCGTGATGACGCCGCACGTGATCCGCGGGACACAAGCTGCGGGACACACGGCAATGATGCGTGTGGAGCGGGCTACGCAGTAGCCGCGCATGTCGAATTCGCTTGCATTTCGTCGCCCCTGATTTTCACGCCCAATACGAACTGCCGTTGAAACTTTCAACTTATTGCCACCCGTCTTTTCATAAGGATCGCGGGCTTGCTAACATAGCGCATCGACCCCCAGCAGCTGGCCCCCTGCCGGCTCGTTCATCCGCATTCTTGAGATTTGGAACAGGAGCTGTTTCCTGCTTTTGATACGGGTATGACGCCCTGAACGAATTAGGTGCCTGCGCGAGTTGCAGGCCTCATTGGAGGAAATCGATGTACGCTTTCAATGCCGCGCGATCAATGGGATATCAAAGAGCATTTAGCAAAGGATTGTCCAAGCCGGGCGCTGCGATTCGAGACTCCGCTGCCCTCGCAGGACTCGCGATCCTGCTCGCAACCGCAGCTGCAGCTCAGTCCCCTGCGCCGCCGGTTCTCAATGTACCCTACGTTTGCGCCAACGGGATGACTTACACCGTGTCGGTGTGCAAGCCCTGGCACGCAAACGACTGGTGGTGTGAGGAGACTGAAAAACAAAACGGCCAGGTTGTGAACACGGCCGACCGCAGTTGGTCCTCGATGGCCGGCCTGCTGCAGGGATGCACCACTGCACCAAAGCCCACCACGCCCTCGGCATCCCCTCAGCCCTCAGCCGCTGCACAAACCACCTTCAATCCGCCGTACCTGAAAGAGTTCCCCACAGTGGACCAGATCATGGCGCAACTGAAGGGTTCGAGCGCGCAGGATACCGCGAATCGCCAGTTGAGCGCGATGCATGTGTTTGGCCAGATGATTGCGGCCATGGCGGGACCGCGTGTGCAGCAAAATCAGTTAACGCCGGACGAGACCCGCATCATCACTAATTACTTCAACGCGTATAACAGTTTCGCGAAGTCGGCGGCCAACCCGCAGGATTCCTATCCCGCCCAGACCAGCTTTATCACCACGCTATTCAGCACGTTTTCGATGCCGACCGTGCACCAGATATGGTTAACAGCCCAGGCGCAGAGCCAGCAGACGACCGCGAACGGGCAGACTCCACTGGCGCCCACAACAGACCCAGGAACTTTGGCGGCGCGCCGCTGCGTGGAGTTGGGCGGCAGCATGACGCAGTGCATGGGCACGGCCCTCAGCACGGGCATGCAGAGCCTTCTCGGCGTCAACCTCGAGTGCGATGACCAGCCCAGGCAGCAGCGGCCGCTTGATCATGTTCGGCGTCTACAACGCCGCCAGCGGCCTGCACTTCACATTCAGCGACGGCAGTGTCGACATTGGCGGCTGCGGCCTGATGGTGCAGGGCGGCCACAACTATGCAATCCAGCCGTCCGGGAGCCAGTATCAGATCAAGATCGACAATCAGCCGCAGCCGCTGGTTGTGACTCTGCAAGCGGACGGGAAGATTTCTGCTCCGGCCGTCCAGCAAATTACGGGGCAAAAAATCGTCGGCTATTTTGTCGAAACAAATCGAAAAACCGGGGCCAGCACGCGCACGCCGCAATACGGCCCCGATACGGAGACTTGCAAGCTCGGCAACCTCACGCCGGGCCCGGCGTCTGCACCTGACCAGGGAATGATCGCCGACCTCTCTGGCGCAATAAGCATGATGGGCTCGCTCTTCGGCGGGGACACCGATAGCTCAGCACCCAAGCAGCTTCTTCTCGATCCCGGACCGCGCATGGCCGGCACGTATACCAGCGCCGGAGGACTGAAGATTCAATTTCAAGATGCAGGCGCTGTGATTGACTGCGCGCAGGCTCACGTGTCGCTTGCAATACGACGTCAGCAATCAGGCGGGCGCGGCAAACGATCGCCGTGAAGAACGGGAACACGCCATTCAGCCTCACGCTTCAGTCCAACGGCGCCTTGACTGGCGCGGGCACGGCCACTATTAACGGCAAGCTGATGACGGCTCTCGATGGCGACGGCAATCCGATACTGACTCCGACGAGCGCGACCTGCGCTATGGGAACTTTGGCCCCCGCAAAATAAGTCGCGCAAACGCCAAAAGGCCCGGACTCCTCGACGCCAACTGCGCGAGGAACTCCGGGTCTTTGCTCGTGCCAACTACTGGCCGCTTACGCCGTCTTCCTTGGCCTGGTAATCGATGATCTTCTTCAGCAGGTCATAAGGAGCGGTGGCGGCGACCGGGCGGCCGTTAATCATCAGCGTAGGAACCTCGGTGACGCCAAGATCCTTTCCCAGCTGAACAGAGGCGTCTACGTCGGCTTTCACCTCAGGCGTAGCGGCGCATGCAGAAACCTTGGCGGGATCGAGGCCGGCTTTGGTGGCGGCGCTGTTGAGCGTGAGCGTAGCGCCGTCGGCCGTCGCCAGGCCGTCCTGACCGTCAAAAACCGCAGCCGCATACTGGAAGAAAGCCGAGCTGCCGCCCAGCTTTGTCACGCAGATGCCGTACTCGGCCGCAAGCATAGCCTGCGGATGGATCGTCGCAATGGGAAAGTTCTCAAAGACGATGCGCGCCTTGGGATAATCCGTGACCAGCTTGTCCATGTTGGCCTGCGCCTCTTTGCAGTGCGGGCATTGGAAGTCGGCAAACTCAACCAACTCCAGATCCTTGGGCGCGGAGCCGCGGTAGGGACCGTTGGCGTGCTGCTGCAACTGCTGGCGAGCGTCGGCAAAGGGATTTGCGCCGAAATTGATGATGTCGTCACCGCGTGATGATGTGCTTGCCATCGGGAAGATAAAAGAACGCAACAACCTGCGGCTTCTGCTTGCCGGTCTTGTCGCCAACTAGAACGATGACCTTGCTGACGCCGTCGGCGGGCGTCTTGAGAATGGCCTGCACCTGCCACATGCGGTCAGCGTCGTAGCCCCAAGTTGTTCTGAAGGAATGCGTTGACCACTTCCTTTGTCGGAGCGGCAGCGGTGAAATTGGCCGGATCGGGCTTGGGAAACACTGGCGGCCCAGACGGAGCCGGCGCTGACGGCGCAGCTTCAGGCTGCTGGCCTGCTTGTGCGGCATCAGGCTGCTGTGGCGCTGGCGCTGAGGGCTCGGCTGCGGTGCTATCGGGCGCGGGCGGCACATGCTGCTGCGCGACGGCTTCGAGTGCGGGAACGAATAAGGCAATTAGCGCGACGGCGCTGAGCAAACGGTAAGACGGACGGATCAAGCTTTTCTCCTTCACAGATGGGAAAACTCCCTTTCCCTAGCTTATAACGCGACCCTAGGGTGTTTTGACATATACCGGGGGCAGCGACGGGAGCCATTTTTTCTCAGTTCTAGAAGAGAGGAGCGACGGATACCGGGTGTCTCCTAGCGACGATTGACGACGAAATGAGGAAAAATGGCTCCGGCCCTCCGGGTTGCGGAGAAAATCCGGCCATACTTTGTTGTCGCCCTCGACGGTGGGCCCGCCACAGCCTTCGGACTCCGCTTCGTCTGGCCGGATTTTCGCGCGCAACGCTGTCCGTCTGTATATGTCAATACACCCTAGAGCTAAATCTCGACTTTGACGGCGATGGGAAATCTGCGGCCCATGCCGAAGGACTTCGAAGTGACCTTCAGCACCGGAGCTGCCTGCTGGCGCTTGTACTCCGAGCGCTCAATCAGGCGCACCACCTGTTGGACGAGTTCGAGGGGAAAACCGCGCTCCTCGGCGATCGATTCCGGAGTCTCGTAGCGCTCGACATAGGCTTCAACAATAGGATCGAGCACTTCGTATGGCGGCAGCGAGTCGGTGTCCATCTGGCCGGGGCGCAGCTCGGCCGAGGGCGGCTTTTCGAGGATGGCCGCGGGAATCACTTCCCTTTCCCGATTGATCCAGCGGCAGACAGCGTAAACGCGCGTCTTGACCAGGTCGCCGATGACCGCCAGCGCGCCCACCATGTCGCCGTAGAGCGTGCAGTAGCCCACTGCCATTTCGGATTTGTTGCCGGTGGTCAGCACCAGCGCGCCGAATTTGTTCGAGAGCGCCATCAGAAGCGTGCCGCGAATGCGCGGCTGGATATTTTCTTCGGTGATGTCGGGCGGCAATCCCTTGAAGAGCGGGGCCAGCGCGTGGTTGAAATCGGCGAAGAGCTCGTTAATGGAGATGGTTTCAAAGCGGATGCCGAGGTTCGCGGCCAACTGCCGGCTGTCGTCAATGGAGCCGGAAGACGAATACGGGCTGGGCATGCCGATGCCGATCACATTTTCCGCGCCGAGTGCATCAGCGGCGATGGCCGCAACTAACGCTGAGTCAATGCCGCCGCTGAGGCGCGACGATGACTTTCTTGAAGCCGCACTTGCGCACGTAATCGCGCGTGCCCAGCACCAGCGCGCGATAGGCGGCCTCAGTCTCGTCGTCTTCAGGCAGCGGCACCGGCGGCGCGCTGAATGGATCGACGACGACCAGGTCTTCCTCGAACGACGCGGCCTGCGCGATCAGCTCTCCGCGCGCATTCGAGCGCCAGCGAGGAGCCGTCGAAGATCAAGGCTGTCATTGCCGCCGACCTGGTTCGACATCAGCACCGGAATGCCGTCGCGACGCGCGATGGCGGCCAGCATCTCGCGGCGGATGGTGCGCTTACGGTGCCAGAAAGGCGACGATGAGAGGTTGATGTGCAGCGCCGGATTCTGGCGCATGAGCTCTTCCACGGGATCGACGGCGTAGAGGCGGCGCGGCCAGAAGTTCTTGTCGTTCCACGCATCCTCGCAGATGGTGACGGCGAGGCGAGTGCCTTCAAAGTCGATCACCTTCTGCGGCCCGGCTGGCGAGAAGTAGCGCTGCTCATCGAAGACGTCATAAAAGGGCAGGAGGCATTTGTGCTGTTCCAGCAGCAGATTGCCGTGGTCGATTAGGACGGCAGCGTTGAAGGCCGGTTTGCCATCCGCGCCGCCGGCCGGCAGCGCAACGCCCGCCAGGACTGCGGTGGGCAAATCGAAGGTGGCGGCACGAAGCTCATCGACTGCGGTCCGGCAGCGAGCCAGGAAGCTGGGTTTCTCAAGGAAGTCGGCGGGCGGATAGCCGCAGATGGCCAGCTCGGAAAAGACGGTCAGGCGCGCGCCCAAATCGGCTGCCCGGCGGCTGAAGGCAACGATCTTTTGCAGATTTCCAGTGAAATCCCCGACCGTCGGATCGATCTGGGCCAGTGCGATCTTCACATATCCAGTCTAAATGGCGCGGCGGCGAGAGGCCGCCAACGCGCGCGATCGCCTTCAACTGAAGCGGTTTCAAATGAGCGCCCAACAGCCCGATCCCCGAATCCGCACCGGCCTCGCGTCCGCATCAAGCTCGGACGCACTTCCTGAATCGCTCGCACCAACAACGCAGTTCCGGCCGCGATTGCATCGCTCGGACCGAAAAATCTGAATCGCTAAGTTATTGAAAAATAACCACATGAATCACAAGGCCCCCAAACGGGGGATTCATTTGCACGAAAGTCACCGCCTAGAATCAAATTCGTAACTATTTGACCCATCCCTAATGGGGACGCACGGGGCGGTCGACGAGATCTGCAGAGACAGATTTGTTTGTCGGGGGGAACGCCATCGGACCGGGATTAAGATTAGGCGAACTGCTGATCGGTGCCAAGCTGGTCACCGAGAGCGACGTTAATGCCGCGCTTCAGCGGCAGGTGTCGCAGGGGGGCAACCTCGGCGAAAATCTGGTCGCGCTGGGGCTGATCGACGCTCGAACGATCGAGCGGTTCATTCACCGCGTCCCGCAGGAACCCGAAAGCATTGAAGCCACCGGCATCGACGACACCGATCTGCTCGCCCTCTTCATGAAGCTGGTTTTTGCCGGACGCATGGAGAAGATCGGGCAGATTTCGGATGCCATCAAGCTTCCGCAGCACATCGTGATGGATCTGGCGAAGATCGCAATTGAGCGGCAACTGATCTATACCCTCGGCGCAATGAGCTCTGACAGCGTGCTGGACATGCGCTACGCGATGACCGATGAGGGCAAGCGATGGACCCTCGAGGCGATGCAGCGGTCAGGATACCTTGGCCCGGCGCCGGTAACGCTGGCGGAGTTCATCGACCGGGTGAACATGCAGAAGCCGACCAACGAGCGCGTGACGTTGGAGCAGGTTCACAAAGCAATCGAGAAACTGACGATCGACGAAACCATCGTGGAGCAAGCTGGTCCGGCGTTAAACTCCGGCCGGGCGATCCTGCTTTACGGCCCCCCGGGAAACGGCAAGACCTCAGTGGCGCTGAGTTTTGCCAGCGTCTTTCAAGACGTGATTCACGTGCCATACGCCATCTCCGTAGAGGGCCAGATCATCCGCTTCTTCGATCCGCGGCTGCATATACCGGTCACTTCTCAACCGAAAAAAGACGACGAGATAGATCTCTCAAGCTTCAAACGCGAGACGCACGACCGGCGCTGGGTCACATGCCGCAGGCCATTTGTAGTGGCCGGTGGCGAACTGACGCTGGACATGCTTGATCTGCGCTACGACGAGAAGGGCCATTATTATGAAGCGCCGTTGCACATGAAGGCGCTGGGCGGATGCTTCCTCATCGATGACTTTGGCCGCCAGTTCGTCAGCCCGAGAGACCTCTTGAACCGGTGGATCGTCCCCATGGAGAGCCGGATCGACTACTTGAAGTTGCGCTCGGGCGCCAGCTTCAGCATTCCCTTTGAAGAGATCGTGATCTTCGCCACCAACCTGAATCCTGAAGACCTGATGGATCCGGCTTTTCTGCGCCGGCTTCCGTACAAAATCGAAGTGGGACCGCCGGGTCTCGACCAGTTCCGCCGCATCTTCAAAATGGAGTGCGCGCGGCATATGCTGGACGCTCAGCGATGAAGTCTTCGATTTCATGGTGTACTTGATCACGAAAGAAAAAGAACTGGAGCTGGCCGGGTTCCAGCCCACCTTCATCGTTGAGCAGGTAACGGCGACATGCCGTTTTCTCGGCAAGGATCCTGTGCTCAAGTCGCCTTACATTGAGTATGCGATCAACAATCTTCGCGTGCGGAGAAATACCGAGCCGCGCATGGAGCGTGCGCCGCAGACAGCCTCTCAGGATCAACCGCCCGAAGTGAAGAAGCCGGTAGAATCCGTTCTCGAATTGCAGAATGCTGAGGTCAAGCCGGCCGTCGGCTTGAACTAGGCTGTACAGGTATTCGCTGGCGCGTTAGGAGCCGGTGCCGGAAAATACCACGGCGATGGTGCGCAGAATAATCTTGAAGTCCAGCCAGATGCTCCAATTGTCAATGTAGGTTACGTCGAGCGAGACATAGCTGGCGAAGGATGGGTCCTGGCGGCCCTGCACCTGCCACAGGCCCGTAATGCCTGGAGTCACGTCGAGCCGGCGCAGATGGTCGAGATCGTAGTTAAGCACCTCGCCGGCCAGTGGTGGCCGCGGGCCGACAATGCTCATCTCGCCGCGCAGTACATTGATGAACTGCGGCAACTCGTCAATCGAATACTTGCGCAGTAAGCGGCCCAGTCGCGTGACGCGGGGATCGTTTGAGACCTTGAAGAGCACATCGTCGCGTTCGTTCATGTGCATGATCTCAGCACGCCGCATGTCGGCGTCGCGAACCATGGTGCGGAACTTGATGCAGCGAAATACCACGCCCTTCTTGCCGATGCGCTCCGAGGTGTAGAAGACCGAGCCGCGAGAATCGAATTTGATGGCAATGGCAATCGCCAGCAGCAGAGGAGACAGAAGAACCAGCGCCACGCTGGAAAAGACGGTGTCGAAGACGCGCTTGAAAATGAGCCCGATTTCCGGCACCGCGCCCCGGTGCAAGGGGATGGTGGGAAACTGGCCAATGTATTCGATCGGGCTGTTCCAGGCCAAGCCATCGTAGAGATCGGGAATGACCCGAAGATCGACTCCGTGAACGCGCGCCTGCTCCAGAGCACCCTGAACCATGCCGCGCTCGCATGGGGTGGTGAAGAAGACTTCGTCGATGAATTGCTTGCGGGTGTGCTGGAATAGCGTTTCCAGGTTCCCGACAATATCTGTTCTGCAACCTCAGGATGGGGTGTGCAGCCGGGTAGCTCAATAAACCCCTTGAACGTGTAGCCCAAATGGCGAATCGTCTCAAGGTGCTGACGAAGGGCGTGCGCTTCAAGTCCCGTGCCGACAATGAGCACATTGCGCGTATCGAGCCCGCGATCGAAACGGCGGTAAAGCAAAATGCGATAGATGAAGCGGCGCAGGCCCAGGCCGATGGCTACCAGCCCAACGGTTTCCAGCACAAGGCCACGGGGAATATCTCCCGCTCTGACCAGGTAAAGCGCCCCGGTGAGCAGGAGGCCGGAAGTCAGGCAGGCCTGAGCGCTCATTCTCTGTTCGTGAAGGAAGTTGGTTATGAACATCGGCGTATAGAGATGCAGACGCCGGCTGGTAACAATCAGCGCGCAGGTGAAGCCGCATAAGAGAGCCAGCAGAATCCACACTGACTGGCCGTGAAACATAGTGCCCTCAAAAAAGAATCGAGCGCCCTCCACGGGATTGGTCCGGAACCTGTACAGCGTAGCTGCCGTGGCTGCCAGCAAAACGGTAATCGCGTCCATCACCATCCACAACTTGGCCGTGCCCCGCAAGCCCCGCGAGGAGTGACCCGCAACTTCGGCATCCCATTCCGCCGAGGCGGCCAGGGACGATTGCAGCTTTTGCCAGAAATCAGAACTCGCCATAAGGGCTACGCAGACCTCAAATTTTTTTAAAGGGCCTGGACTAAAGCGGCCAAGGTTAATATGAGACGCGAGAGAAACAAGGGACAATAGGTGCAAGAACGCCAGCGGGAGAATTCTTCCAAAGAGTCTTCGAGACTGATCCTGAATTGTCTTTTCCTGAATGTGCCCAATCTTGAATTGCCCAATCTTGAATTGAATGACACGGTTAAGCACGCGGAGTTGCTCTGCGCCACCGGAAGGGGGCCCCTGGGACATTGTCCGGCGGCGAGCGAGCGCGAAGAAACACTGGTCCGAGTAAACATTGGCTTGGATGTTAGGCCCGGAATGTAAAAATGAGCGCTTTTTAAGGAGTACGGTGCAGCAATATCAACATAGCGATTGATATCTCTTCTATTTAGAACCGAGGGAATCTCTGGGAGTTGCTTTTCCCGTCGAATTCGACGCCGTGAAATTTGCAATCGCTTGACTCCAGCTTGGCCCAAATAGGGAACGGTTAGCAAGAGAATCATACTGCTGACAGATTACGGGCGAGTGCAACGAACTGGTTACCGCGCATGGTGCTAGCCGGTAAATCCATTTTACCGCGATCGGCCAATTTGTCCATAACTCTTTTAATCTGACGGTAATACGTAGGCGTCCAGGCTCAGGAACTGATGGATTGTCGGATCGGCAGACTCAAGGAAGGCACTAAGAGGGCCGAAGAACAGCGCCCGGCCCTGGTGCAGAAACAGAACAGAGTCGGCGAGCTTCTGCGGCAAAGCGTGTGTCATGTGTCACCACGATACTGGTAAATCCAAGCTGGAACTTGAGCCGCTGAATGAGATCGCCAAGTCGCCGTGCAGTGATGGGATCGACCATGGTGGTGGGCTCGTCATACAGGACGATCTCCGGTTGCGCGGCCAGCGCACGGGCCATGGCTACGGCCCGCTTTCGCCCCGTTGACAGGCTGGCCGGGAAAACATCGACCACATCTTGCGCACCGGCCAGGCCAATCAGCCGGTCGACGATCAGATTTACCTGGTCTTCGGCCAGCCCGCCTTTTTCGCGCAGCGGAAAAGCGACGTTTTCTCGCACGCTCATGGAATCGAACAGAGCGCCGTTCTGAAAGACCATGGTGATGCGCTTGCGAACGGCGCGCAGGCCCTCTTCGCTGAGGGTCGTAATCTCCTGCCCTTCCACCTGAATCGTTCCGGAGTCGGGCTTGAGGAAGCCCATAAGCATGCGCAACGAAACCGACTTGCCGACGCCGCTGCGGCCAAGGATGCACAGCGTCTCGCCGCGGCGCACGAAAAAGCTGACGTTCTCGAGCACCGAGCGCCCGTCGAATGAGATGGAGACATTGTCGAACACAATAATCGGCTGCGACGGATCTGCGGCGTGCGTGGGAGCAGGCTGAGGCGCGCTCTCCTCGGTCCCCGTGAGCACATTGAGCTCGGCTTCGATATCTGTATCGGAAGGCAGCGCCGGGCTGGAATCTTTGTGGTGGTCAAACAACGCCATGCAATCAGCTTACGCGATCACGTGCGCCATGAGTGCTTCGGCGCGGTGAAGATCCTGGGGGGTATTCATGTTGAGAAACCAGCGAACGGCGGCCAACCCGAGGGGGTGCGCAATCTGACCGGATTGAACGAGCAGCTCAACAGCACTGCTCGCGATGGGCTGGCCCACTCCGTGCGCGGCAGCCTGGAAAGCGGAAAAACAGCCCCCCTGTCCGGAATTCAAATCGTTTTGGAGCGCGGGGAGGATCGATCGGTCGAGAACGACGGGAAACGTCTGGCTGAATCCATTGACAGAGGGGACCGTGACGGCGAGGCCGGTGATTCGCGCGTGATGAAGCATGTACGCGATGAGCGAGGACGGCAGCAGGGGCAGATCGACGGGCAGAAAGACAACGTATCGCGTGGCAACTGCAGCCAACGCTGCGCAGATGCCGGCCAACGGACCAAAGCCCAGCTGGGAATCTTCGACGATGGGCGCAAATGAGGCGAGCGCGCCATTCGCCTGTGGATTGACCCCCGCAATCGAAGCCGGAAGGCCAGCCTCGCGGAGAATTGTAAGTGAATGCGCGATCAGCGGACGGCCGGCAAACGACAAAAGTGCTTTGTCTTGACCCATGCGGCTGGATTGGCCGCCGGCGAGAACGAAACCGCTGGCGTTTGTTTCATCCGTCGAGGCAATACGCTCTTTCATCCTGGGCGTAGCTTACTCGATCGAGCGCGTAGCTCCCTTGCTCGCTTGCTCCCTCGCTCCGATGTAGCGCCGGCGTCCCGCCGGCTGTCGTGCGGGCGTCCTCGCCCGCGCTCCCTTGCTTCCTCGTCCCCTTAGTCCCTGCCTCTTCACCGCCCCACTTCCTCCAGAAAGCGGATCAGCGATTCGATGCCAAGTTCGAAGTTCTTCAGGTTGAACTTCTCGTTGGGAGCGTGGAGATTGTCGTCGGGCAGGCCGAAGCCCATCATGACGCTGGGCAGGCCAAGGTGACGTGCGACGTCACCAACAATCGGAATCGAACCGCCGGACCGGATAAAGACCGTGTCCTTGCCCCAGACCTCGTGCAGAGCGCGCGTCGCGGCCCGAATGTAGGGATTGTCCACCGGAATCAGGCAAGCGTCACCGGAGTGAATGAGCCGAACATCGACGTCGACGCCAGGCGGAGCAATTTTTTCAACGTAGCTCTTGTACAGCGCGAAGGCCTTGGCGGGCGTCTGGTTGGGAACCAGGCGCATGGAAATCTTGGCCGTGGCCTTGGCTGGAATCACGGTCTTTGCCCCGGCGCCGATAAAGCCACCCGGAATTCCGTGGACATCGAGCGAGGGCCGCGCCCAGGTGCGCTCGATCACGCTGTAGCCCGCCTCGCCGACCAATTGCCTTGAACCGACTTCAGTCTTGCGGTACTCCTCTTCGTCAAAGGGAAGGTTGCGCCACGCGGCGAGCTCTTCGTCGCTCGGAGGAACAACATCGTCAAAGAAGCCAGGAATCAGGATGCGGCCGTTCTCGTCCTTGAGTTTGGCGATGATGTGGGCGAGCGCGAAAAACGGATTCGGGGCCGCACCGCCGTACACCCCGGAATGAAGATCGGTTTTTGCGCCGCGAACTTCGATTTCGGTGTAGATCATGCCGCGCACGCCGACACAAAGAGTGGGCAGTCCGGGAGCAAAAAGCTCCGTGTCGGAGACCAGCGCAAAGTCGGCTTTCAGCTCGGCTGGCTTTGAGGCAACGTACTCCGCAATTCCCTCCCCTCCAACTTCTTCTTCACCTTCGAAGAGCACGCGAACATTGATCGGCAGCGCGTGATTCGCGGCCAGCAGCGACTCGAGCGCCTTGACCTGCGCAACCACCTGGCCCTTGTCGTCGACCGCGCCGCGGGCGTAGAGGTTGCCGTTGCGCTCCGTGGGCTCGAAGGGCGGCGAAAGCCATTCGTCGAGCGGGTCAGCTGGCTGCACATCGTAGTGGCCATAGACAAGCACGGTGGGCTTGCCGGCAGCATGAAGCCAGTCGGCGTAAACCAGCGGATGGCCTTCGGTTTCAATCAGGCGCGCGTGCTCCATGCCGATGCGCTTGAGCTCGGCCAGCAGCAACTCGGCGGCCTTGCGGCAATCGTCGTTGTGCTCGGGCAGCGTGGAGATGGAAGGAATGCGCAGCAGTGCCTTCAGATCGTCGAGGAATCGGGGTTGGTTCTGGCGCGCAAATGCAACAGCGGAAGAAGACATTGAATGACTCCAATTTGAAAAACAGACAAAAGAGAGTATAGACGGCCCAGGTGCCCGAGATGCGTCGCCTGAGATGCGTTATGAAAGGCCCGAATGACGCCCTCTGAATTCGCCTCAAATCGCGGCCCGGTGTGCGGCTCCTATCACAGGGTCGGGCACGCAGATGAAGGTCTCCGCGGAGAAACCGTGTCCGTCGATTACGCCGCAGATTCCGGAAACATACGATTGAACTCCGGTTCGCTCGTGGAGCGGCTGCAGGTCCGGGTCGCGGCGCGCCCACCCCGAGTCGCGATATCCCACTTCCCAGGCCTTGCGCAGCGTGTCCAGGGCCTCCGCTTTTCTGTTCAGAGCGCAGTACAGGCAGGCCGCGTTGTACAGAATCAATGCCTCGTTGGCGCGCAGGGTCACGGCCATGTTCAGTTCGCGCAGTGCGTCGTCCGTCCGCTCCAGGTGGGCGTATTCCCCGCCCAGCAGAATGCGGGCCCGCGCGTCTTCGGGCACTTGCTTCAGGTGATTTTCAAGCGCCGCGATCAGGCGGTGGATCATGTTGCGCGCGCCTTCTGTCTTGCCCAGTGCGCCCAGGGAGTTCGTGATGGGCACGTAAACGTTGTAGTCCTCGCCGCTGGCCTCGATGGCGGTTTCCGCCACGTCCAGGACTTCCTGGTAGCGCCCAGCCGCAAACAGCGCGCGGCACAGCAGGTAATACGCTCCTTCGCAGTCGCGCTTGCGTTCGATGGCCTTCTTCACCATGCGCACGGCTTCGTCGTGCAGTGCGGCCGCATAGAGCACCCAGGCCTGGCTCACCTGCACTTCGGGCAGGTCCCAGCGCAGGGCTACGGCCTTGCCTGAAGCTTCGCGCGCGCGCTCCACCCACACCTGATCGCGGCTGTAGTTGCAGTAAAACATCGCGCAGGCGTTGGCGCATGCGGCATAGGCCAGCGCGAAACTGGGGTCGATGGCGACTCCGTTTTCGAACATCTGCAGCGCGAACTCCAGGTCCTGCCGCGTTTGCCGCCGCGCGTAGCTCTTGCCGCGCAGGTAGAGGTCGTAGGCTTGCAGGTTCTCCGTCGGCTTCACCGCCAGGGCTTCCAGCTCTTCCGGCGAAAGCGTCACCCGCAGCGCTTCGGCGATCTTGCGCGCCATCTCGTCCTGCACTTCGAAAACGTCTTTCATCTCGCGGTCGAAGCGCTCTGACCACAAAGGAAAATCGGTTTGCGCATCCACCAGTTGCGCGCTGATGCGCAGCCGCGCGCCGGAGCGGCGCAGCGTGCCCGTCAGCACGTACGCGGCGCCCAGCTTCTGCCCCACCTGCAGCGGGGTCAACGGTTGGTCGCGGAAGGCCAGCACCGTGGGGCGCGAAAAGATATTCAGCCCGCGAATCTTTGACAGCTCCGTAATGACGTCTTCCGTAATGCCGTCGCGCAGGTACTCGTCCTCTTTGGCGCCGCTCAGGTTCTCAAAGTAGAGCACGGCGACCGATTTCCTCTGCTGCTTGTGCGAGCCGGAATCCGAATCGATCTTCGCCTTCGTGCGGTTCCTGTCCGACTCGAGGTTGCGCTTCATCCGGTTCAGGTCGGTTTTCAGATCCGTCGCCGTCTGGCAGCGCAGCGTCCGGTCCTTTTCCAGGCACTTCTCAAGGATGCGCACAAACTCCAACGGCAATGCCGGATTGACCTCTGCAGCCGGTTGCGGCTCGCGGTTGAGAATGGCGTCGAAGATTACCGCCGATGTGTCTCCCGGAAATGGCAAGCCGCCGGTGGCCATCTGGTAGAGCACCGTGCCCGTCGAAAAGAGGTCGGTGCGCGCATCCACCAGTTGCCCACGCGCCTGCTCCGGCGACATATAGGAGATGGTGCCCACCGCCGAGCCGGGCGAGGTCAGCTCGTCATTTGCGGCCAGTGTCTTGCCCCCATCTGCCGCCTGCGTCGTCTGGCCCTGCGTAATCTTCGCCAGCCCAAAGTCCAGAATCTTCAGCTGCCCGCGTTCCGTCAGAAACAGATTCGCCGGCTTGATGTCGCGGTGCACAATGCCCTTGGCATGGGCCGACTCCAGCGCATCGGCCATCTGGATTGCCAGCGGCAGCATCGTCTCCACGTCCATCGGCTGCCCCTTCATCCTTTCCGCCAGCGTCTGCCCCACCAGCAGCTCCATCACGATGAAATGCTGCAGCTCGTGCTGCTCAATGGCGTGGATGGTGCAGATATTCGGGTGATTCAGCGACGAGGCCGCGCGCGCCTCGCGCTGAAAGCGCTCCAGCACCTGGCTGTCCCTGGCCATATCCGGCGGAAGGAACTTGAGGGCCACGTGACGGTCGAGCTGCGCGTCCTGGGCTTCGTACACCACGCCCATGCCGCCTGAGCCCAGTTGGCGAAGGATGGTGTAGTGCAGGATTGACTGGCCAATAAGTGGATCTGGATTCATCTTGTGCCTGACAGTATAGAACGACGCAGGGGCGTCAATGTGGAGAAGGCCGAACCTCTGAACGGCCAGCGGTCGAAACTGCCTATCGCTTACGCCGCGGGTTCCGGATACAAACGATTGAACTCCGGCTCGTCGTGGAGCTTCAGCAGGTCCGGGTCGCGGCGCGCCCACACCGCGTCGCGAAATCCCGCTTCCCAGGCCTTGCGCAGCGCGTCCAAAGCCTCCGCTTTTCTCTCCAGGACGCAGTACAGGCAGGCCGCGTTGTACAGAATGGATGCCTCGTTGGCGCGCAGAGTCACGGCCAGGTTCAGTTCGCGCAGGGCGTCGTCGGTCCGCTCCAGGCGGGCGTAGTCCCCGCCCAGCAGAATGCGGGCCCGCGCGTCTTCCGGCACCTGCTTCAGGTGGTTTTCAAGAGCCGCGATCCGGCGCTGGATCATGTTGCGCACGCCTTCTGTCTTGCCCAGCGCGCCCATGGAGTTCACGATCGGCACGTAAACGTTGTAGTCCTCGCCGCTGGCCTCGATGGCGATTTCCGCAACGTCCAGCACTTCCTGGTAGCGTCCTGCGGCAAACAGCGCGCGGCACAGCAGGTAATACGCTCCCTCGCAGTCGCGCTTGCGCTCGATGGCCTTCTTCACCATGCGCACGGCTTCGTCGTGCAGTGCTGCCGCGTAGAGCACCCAGGCCTGGCTCACCTGCACTTCGGGCAGGTCCCAGCGCAGGGCCACGGCCTTGCCTGAAGCTTCGCGCGCGCGCTCCACCCACACCTGATCGCGGCTGTAGTTGCAGTAAAACATCGCGCAGGCGTTGGCGCAGGCGGCGTAGGCCAGCGCGAAGTTGGGGTCGATGGCTACTCCGTTTTCAAACATCTGCAGTGCGAACTCCAGGTCCTGCCGCGTCTGCCGCCGCGCGTAGCGCTTGCCGCGCAGGTAGAGGTCGTAGGCCTGCAGATTCTCCGTGGGCTTCACCGCCAGGGCTTCCAGCTCTTCCGGCGAAAGCGTTACTCGCAGCGCTTCGGCGATCTTGCGGGCCATCTCGTCCTGCACTTCGAAAACGTCCTTCATCTCACGGTCAAAGCGCTCCGACCACAATGGAAAATCCGTCCGCGCATCCACCAGCTGCGCATTGATGCGCAGCCGCGCGCCGGAACGGCGCAGCGTGCCGGTCAGCACGTACGCGGCGCCCAGCTTCTGCCCTACCTGCTGCGGCGTCACGGCCTGGTCCCGGAACGCCAGCACGGTGGGACGCGAAAAAATATTCAATCCGCGAATCTTCGACAGCTCCGTGATTACGTCTTCGGTGATGCCGTCGCGCAGGTACTCGTCTTCTTTGGCGCCGCTCAGATTCTCGAAGAAGAGGACGGCGACCGATTTTCCCTGCTTGTGTGCGCCCGGATCTGAATCCGTCTTCGCCTTGGCGCGACTCTTGCTCGACTCCAGGTCGCGTTTCATCCGGTTCAGATCCGTTTTCAGTTCCGACGCTGTCTGGCAGCGCATCGCCCGGTCTTTTTCCAGGCATTTCTCCAGAATGCGCACAAACTCCACTGGCAATGCTGGGTTCACTTCGGCCGCTGGCTGGGGATCGCGGTTCAAAATAGCATCGAAGATTACCGCCGTCGTATCTCCGTGGAACGGAAGACTCCCAGTCGCCATCTGGTAGAGGACCGTGCCCGCCGAAAACAGGTCAGTGCGAGTATCCACCAGTTGTCCGCGAGCCTGCTCCGGAGACATATAGGAGATGGTGCCCACCGCCGAGCCCGGTGAAGTCAGCTCTTGCCCCGCGGTCTGCGTGTCTGCATTCTGCGCCATCTGCCCCTGCGCGAACTTGGCCAACCCGAAGTCCAGAATCTTCAGTTGCCCGCGTTCCGTCAGAAACAGGTTCGCCGGCTTGATATCCCGGTGCACGATGCCCTTGGCGTGGGCCGATTCCAGTGCATCGGCCATCTGGATTGCCAGCGGCAGCATCGTTTCCGCGTCCATCGGCCGCCCCGTCATCTTTGCCGCAAGGGTCTGCCCTTCCAACAACTCCATCACGATGAAATGTTGCAGCTCGTGACGCTCAATGGCGTGGATCGTGCAGATATTCGGGTGATTCAGTGATGAAGCGGCGCGCGCCTCGCGCTGAAAGCGCTCCAGCAGCTGGCTGTCTCTCGCCGTCTCCGGCGGAAGAAACTTCAGCGCCACATGGCGGTCCAGTTGCGCATCCTGGGCCTCGTACACCACTCCCATCCCGCCCGATCCAAGTTGGCGAAGAATCGTGTAGTGGAGGAGTGACTGGCCAATGAGTGGGTCCGGATTCATCGTGTGCCGATTGATACTAACGGACGGCGCTTGCGGCGTCAATGTGAATGGCGCCGATCAGCGGCCCGCTTGCACAGTGTTGCGCACAGTCTTCATCGCCACCGCCGCCCGGGCATCGACAACGGGTTATTTCAGATCACTTATTGCTTCCAGCTTGGCCGTAAATAGCCGGCGACCGCTCGACCGACCTCGAAACTTCGACCGACTTTGACGAGCCAGAATGCGCCAGACCTCACGCCGCCTTCGATAGGTCTGCGCCGGCGGCACAGTTAAAACTCCAAACGCCCCGCAAGAGGACTAGACTCGGGGCATGGCTAACAGGGTAATAATCCCCGAGATCCTTCCGGCAAGCCCAGTCTCTCTGACGTGTCCATTTTGCAAGGCCAAACCGGGGAAAAACTGCGCTACAAGCGCAGGCGGATTTGCGGTTGTCCATCTCGCGCGAATCAAGGCTGCTACAAAGAAGGCTGCCGCAAAGAAGACGACTGCAAAGACTGCCGCGAACAAAAGAAAACTACTTGTTCCAGCGTAGTAGTCGTGGCCCAAGCCCGCCTCCCCGAGGGTTTTCGGCGAAAACCATCCGATGGGGATTCCAAATCGGCAGCTTCACAACAAGCATTCGTTTTGGCGTGAGCACGACGGAATCATCTGCTTTGGGGCCAAATGCACCGGCTCGAGTGACGCTCATCCTCGCTCCTGCGGTAGAGAACGGACAAGCTAAAGCCTCTGCAGTTGTCGGGGTGAACTCTCTCTGCAGTCTCAAGTTGGGCTTCGGTGGACGCAGTAGCAATTGTCAGGAAACATTCGGAACAAATTGAGTCGAAAGACCCATCGGCGTTTTGGCGATGCGGGAAGGCTGTACGTGAGGCTTGGGGCATGGCGCAACTCCTGCACCCTTGAAACACTCATTAAAGGGCTCTAATTGATCCTGAGCCGAACCCCGTCCGAATGCTGGACAGTTTTGCTCATTGAAAATTCACCGCCGCAGATTTCGAACTGCGCCAATGCCCATACGGGCAGCTCATGGCCGAGTGGGACCTCCAAAAGGTAAGCTAGTACGGGTACCCCTATGGAGAACACCGTAAAGGTTTTGATCGCCGAGGATGAGCCGAACGCGCTCGCCGGGCTGGCGGAGCTGATCTCCGGATGGGGATACCGCACCGAGACCGCCCGCGACGGCATGGAGGCGTGGGAGAAGACGCTTTCATGGGGCCCGGCCATTGTGGTGACGGACCTGAAGATGCCCCGGCTGGACGGCATGGGTCTGTTGGCCAGGCTGAGCGAAGGCGCTGAAGGCCTTAGCTCCAATATGGCAGTGGTGGTGCTTACAGCCATGGGCTCCATTCAGCTGGCCGTGGACGCCATGAAACTGGGCGCGTACGACTTTTTGCAAAAGCCGGTGGACGCGACACGGCTGAAGACGATCCTTGGCAACGCGACAAAGCAGCGCGAGACGACGATCGAGCTCGAGGTGGCGCGGCGGCGGCTGCGCGAGTCCGGCGTGCTGGGTCAGCTGGTCGGCAGCTCGAAGGCCATGCGTGAGATTTTCACGCTGATCGAGCAGGTTGCTCCGTCGAATGTGCCGATTCTAATCACCGGCGAGAGCGGCACGGGAAAGGAACTGGTAGCGCGCACGCTGCACGATCTGAGCCGGCGCAAGGCTCGGCCGTTTGTCGCTGTGAACTGCGCGGCGATTCCTGAGATCATTGATCGAAAGCGAAATCTTCGGGCACGAGAAAGGCTCCTTCACGGGCGCGATTGAGCGCAGGGCCGGCTGCTTCGAGCTGGCGGCGGGCGGAACGTTTGCTGCTGGATGAGATCAGCGAGATGCCGTCCGGCACACAGGCCAAGCTGCTGCGCGTTCTGGAGGAGCGAAAGTTTCGGCGGCTGGGCGCGCGCAATGAGATGGATACGGACGTGCGCGTGCTCGCAGCGATGAATCGGAATCCGCAGCGAGCCGTCGCCGAGGGTCACTTGCGCGCCGACCTCTACTACCGGCTCAACGTATTCAACATCGTCATGCCGCCGCTGCGCGATCATCTGGAAGATCTGCCGCCCATGGTTGAAACCATGGTGAGCGAAATGAACCAGAAGCACGGCCGCAAAGTTTCGGGCATCGCGCCGTCCATGCTGGATCGGTTGATGGCCTACAGTTGGCCGGGCAACGCGCGCGAGCTGCGCAACACCATCGAGCGTGCCGTGATTCTTTGCCCCGATGGCTCGCCGCTCGACGCGGGACACCTGCCGCAGGGATTCGGCAAAGATCATGCAGCGGCCGCGACTCCATCGGACCCGAGCGCGGTCACCGTGCGCGTGGGTGCGACTGTGAACGAGGCCGAGCGGCTGCTGATCCTGCGCACGCTGGAAGCGACAGGACAAAACAAGACGCGCGCGGCGGAGATTCTGGGCGTGAGCCTGAAGACTCTGCACAACAAGCTCAAGGAATACGGGCGGGAACAGCAGGAAGTAAAGAGCTGAAAAGGTTGGGAATTCAATGCATCGGTTGCAAATTTTGTCCCCATCCCGCAGCAATCACACGTCGAAATGAGTAATCGCAGCAAACCGCGTCTAATCTGCATGCAAAGGTGCTCAAAGCCGGTCTGCTGCCAGGTGTTTTAGCCGATGCGCCTGAAAACCAAACTCGTGCTGGCCATTACGGCTCTGGTGTTCCTCATCGCCGGAGTGGTTTCGCTCGTCTATGTGCACCAGTTGGTGAAAGCGGCTGTGCTCGAGACCTACGAAACCAGCCAGATGATTGCCGAACAGGTACGGTACGCGCTCCAGAATGCGCTGGAGACCGGCCTGAAAGATCGCACAGTGGATCCGACCAATCCCGGCGAGTTGCGTGCGCTGGTGGCCGAGGCCGTACAAAGCGATCCGGCATTGCAGGCAACAATGACCTCCGTGATTCGCTATTCGCCGACGGTATACGACGTAAATATCGGCGACAGCCAGGGCTTGGTGCTGTTGAGCACCGATCCTGACAATCAGGGTAAGCCGCTGCCGGTGCGTCCCAACTACGACCAGTTGCGCAAAGCCGGGCCGCTACTGACGATGATGCAGGTCTTCGGCAAGCCGAGGGTGCTGGATGTCGTTGCGCCGATCGAGAATAACGGCAAACTCTTCGCTTCGGTTCACGTAGGGGTCCATACTTCGCTGCTGCGCGCAGTCTATGACCCCCTGCTGCGCAAGGCGTTCTGGCTGATGAGCTTCGCGCTCATCGCGGCGCTGCTGGCGGCTTTTTCGTTGAGCAACCTCGCGCTGCGGCCCATGACGGAGATCAGCCGCCAACTTGACCGGCTGACCGCGGCCGGTGGAGCGCCGGTTGAAGAGGAGCGCGCCGGACGACAGGACGTGGCAGCGCAGGTCTCAACCAAGATCGAGAGGATCGGGCAGCGCATGCGCAATGTGGAAGAAGTTTATTCCGCGTTGCGCGAAAATCTCGACCAGATTCTCGGCAATCTGCAAGACGGAATCATGCTCTTTACGGAGGACACGAGGGCGGTGCTGGTTTCAGAGGCCGCGCGGCGATTCCTGCAGATTGATCGCGAGAACATTCTCGGTCTCCATGCCAGCGAATTTCTCGACGACTCGAAATCGCTGAGCCGGGCTTTGCGCAAGGCGATCGAGGGCCGCAGCAATATGGAGAAAGTGGAGATTCGCACCGAAGGCGGCCGGCGCATCCAGGCTTCGGTGGAGTTTATCAACGACGCGGAGACTCACCAGGGGTTGGGAGCACTGGTGATGCTGCACGATCTGGAATCGGCCGCGGAGATTGAGTCGGAGCTGGAGCTCTCGCGCCGCATGGCGGCCATCGGACGGCTTACCTCGGGCGTGGGCCACGAGGTCAAAAATCCCATCAATGCGATCGTGGTACATCTGGAACTTCTGAAATCGAAGCTGGGCGCATCGGACGGCCCGGCAGCCAGGCACCTGGATGTCATCGACGTTGAGATACGGCGCCTGGACCGCGTGGTGCAGACGCTGGTGGACTTTGCCCGCCCCGTGGAAGTGCAACTGCGAGAGCAGGATCTGCGCCCGATAATCGGAGACGTGCTGGCGTTGGCCTCGGACGAGCTGACGATGCGCCGCGTGACCCTGATCAGCCGCATACCGGCCGAGCCGCTGATTGCCAATGTGGACGCCGACCTGCTGAAGCAGGCAGTGCTGAACGTGATCCAGAACGGCGCGCAGGCTATGCCGAACGGCGGAATGCTGGAGGTGACTCTCGAGCTTGACAGGAATCAGGCCGAGAGCCAGGCCCAGGCGGCAAAGGCGAACGGAGCGGCCGGCGGAGGCTTACATTTGCCGGCGTATGCGGCTTTGTTGCGGATTGCCGATCAGGGCATAGGAATTCCCAGACGAAATCCTCGACAAAATCTTCGATCTGTACTTTACGACCAAGATCGGGGGCAGCGGCATCGGGCTGGCCATGACCTACCGGATTCTGCAATTGCACCATGGCAGCGTCGAAGTACAATCGAGGCAAAGGCGCGGCACGGAATTCCGGCTGCGAATTCCACTCGCCGCCGCCGACAGGGGACGCCGGAATCTGCAGCCGGCGGTTGTTGAAGACACAAAGGGGATGGGGAAATGAAGTCACCTGCCAGGTGCGCTGCGTGGCTGCTGCCGTTCGTGCTTACCGGCTGCATACACACCCCCTTTCACAAAAGCCAGCCGCCGCAGCTGATCATGGCGCCGCCGATCCCCCATACGCAGCCCATGGAACTGGCGATCGTCGAGCTGCCGCCCGCTTTCAGATTGATCCCCGGCAAGCCTCTCGTGAACTTGAGAGTGCACGACGAGACGGAGAAGCCCCTAAGACGGCACAGGAAGCCCAATCGGAGATCGAAATCGCTCCGGATGTGGTGACCGGAAACCAGACCCCCGAGGTCAGCGCCCTGGTCGGCCCGCTTTCTTCCGGCGACCCGAGGAGTTATCGACAGCAAACCGAGGCTACCATCGCGTCAATTGAGCGCGGGCTCAACGGCATCAACCACCCCCTGAATGACTCCGACCAAAAGACCGCTGACCAGATTCGGGAGTTTCTGAAACAGGCCCGGACGGCGCTCGCGTCAGGCGACGTGGACGGCGCGCACAATCTCGCCGCCAAAGCTCAAGTGCTGCTGGCCGCGCTGACGCAATAAGAGCCTGACACGACGAGCCCAGCTCGTTGCCACAGCGTTTCTACAGCTCACCCCAGCTAAGCTTGCTGCGCAGCACATCGAAGAAGCCGCCATCACCGAGGCGGACGAGCTTGACGGTGTGTGTGGAGCGGCAGCATCGCACTTCATCGCCGCGAAGAAGCTCGACGCCCTGCTGCCCGTCGATCGTGAGAAGCGCGACATTGGGAACGCCTTCGACACGAACGGTGAGCGACGCGCTGCCCGGCACAACAATGGGCCTGAGCGTGAGCAGGTGGGGACAAATGGGAGTGACCACCATGGCGTCAACATCGGGCGTAAGGATAGGGCCGTTGGCGGCCAGCGTATAAGCAGTTGAGCCCGTGGGCGTGGACACGATGACTCCATCGGCACGGAAGCGAGCCACGCTCTTGCCGTCAAGCTCAACGGCAAACTCGCCCATGCGAGCGATGTCGCCTTTGGAAACCACAATTTCGTTCAACGCCTCAAAGCTCGAGTGCTCTGAACCTTTACGCCACAGCACGGCATGCAGCATGGCGCGCTCATCGAGGCTGTGGCAGCCGCTGCACCAGTTTTCCAGGGTGGCATAGAGGTCGGCGAGGCGCACTTCCGTAAGAAAGCCGAGGAACCCCAGGTTGACGCTGAGAA
Source organism: uncultured Acidobacteriaceae bacterium (assembly GCA_963725115.1). Taxonomy (GTDB): domain Bacteria; phylum Acidobacteriota; class Terriglobia; order Terriglobales; family Acidobacteriaceae; genus Telmatobacter. The sequence continues at coordinate 619,223 of CAVRXG010000001.1, forward strand.
TGGGCGTGCCGACGGTGGCGAAGATGCGCGCAGCGTGAAGCAAAGTGCCATCGCCGCCGAGCACAATCACCAGCTCCGGCGAGCGTGACGGCAGCTCCGCGCGATTCAGGTTCGGCGCGGCGTCGGTATAAGCGGCGCCTTCACGGTCCAGCACTACGTCATAGTCGTGTTTGCGCAGCCATTCAACAAGATCCGGCAATAGCCGCTTGAGCTCTTCCCTGTTCGGCTTGCAAACGATGGCGACCGTTGTCATGCGTCTCAAGTCTAATGGATCGGGGCTGAATTCTTATTTACCGGCCTTCTGATCCTGCACGGCGGACAAATTACGCCGCGCATACAACAGGAACTCCCGATTGCCTTCGACGCCGGTGATCGGCGATGGAATGGTTTCGACGACTGTCCAGCCGAGCGAGCGAACGCAGGCAGCAACTTTATCAATCGCCAATTGGTGCGCTTCCGGATCGCGGACGATGCCCCCTTTGCCGACATGCTCACGGCCAGCTTCAAATTGCGGTTTGACCAAAATCACCGCCTCAACGATAGACGGCGCCGCGGCCAGCACGGCAGGAAGCACCAGCGTCGCCGAGATAAAAGCCACATCGACTACAAGCAGAGTGAAGTCGGAGCGCGTTGGCGTGGCAGCCAGCGAGTCTGGCTGGAGCAGGCGCGCGTTGGTGCGCTCCAGCAGGCCGACGCGCGGGTCGTTGCGCAGCTTCATGTCGATCTGGCCGAAACCCGTGTCGATCGCAGTGACGTGCGCCGCGCCGTGCTGCAAAAGGCAATCGGTAAAACCACCGGTCGACGCGCCCACGTCGAGGCACGCCCGGCCGGTTACGTCAATTTGCCAGTGGTCCAGAGCCGCTTCCAGCTTTAATCCGCCCCGGCTCACATAAGCGAAGATCGTTTCCCAAAAGCCGGACAGGAGCGTCGACCGGGATTGACGTTCCGGGCTTTTCGATTTTTTGCTCGCGCACCAGAACCCGCCCCGCAAGGATCAGCGAACGTGCTCGCTCGCGGCTGGCAGCCAGGCCCCGCTCGACGAGCAACTGGTCGAGACGCGTCTTGCCAATCTGAGTCTTTTCAGTGCGCTCTTTGGGCATGAGTACCTTTTGTTTCATCGGCCATTGACTTCAGCAATCTCGCTAATACGCCGAAGGGCCGTTCTCCAGCGGAGAATGGCCCTTCAGAAGATTGCGCGCTCGGTCGACCCGGTTCGTTACGGAATCGCCTGGCAGGCCTGCAAAAGCGTTTGCGTTCCCGTGGGTGTAGGGATGCCGGGCAAATTACACGGCTGTCCGTAGCCCGGCACACGGCTGCTGTAGTCGTTATTGCCGCGGAGCCAGTCTGCGTGGTGGTGCGAATATCCACCGGCGTGCCTTCCAGCAAAACCGTGGTGTCAATCAAGTCAGTAACCGTGGGGCTCGACTCAATGATGGTGATAAAAGGACTGTCGGGCGAAGCCGTATACACCTTGGCGAACTCGGAATTCTGGGTATTGACAATAGTGCGCGGATGCCCCTCCACAGTGAGGGTTTTTTCCACCGTATATGTGTGCAGATTCACCACGGTCACCGTGCCATTCCCGGTGCCGCTATCGTCATTCTGATTTGCGGAGTAGGCCTTGCTGCCATCGGCAAGAACAGTCACGCTGGCCGGGTTGGGCGTCGCGGTATTGCCCACCTTGATCGTAGTAACGGTCCCGAATCCGCCCGTGACGGCTCCGCAAGCCGCGTAAGTTGTGCAATTGCTGTTGGTGTAGGTGTTGGAGTCGTTGCCGTATTCATCCAGCGGAACGTTGACAACGCTGATCGTGCCGCCGTCGTAGTTGGCCACGACGAGTTGGTCGGTGGCCGCGTTGTATTCCGCCGTCACCGGCCCAGAGCCGGCGGGAAGTTGAATGGTCGGATGGCAGGTGATCCATGCGCCATTTTGATTCTGAAACGGCGTGCACGCATCCGGCGTGTTGTTTCTCGTATTGATCACCGTGAGGGTGCTGTCGCCGCGATTGAGAATATACAAGCGTTGCAGGTCTGGAGTCTGTACTCCGAAGACCGGGCACTTGCCCACTGGAATAGCGGGATCGGTCGTGTTGCTGGAAAGCTCAATCGGCGTGGCAACACCCGTCGGAGCCGTGGTGGGCGAAACGTTGCAGGTCATCGGCGCGTTATCGGGAACGTTCTGGCTCACGACATATTCGCGCTGACCGGAATTAGTTCCTGTTCCGGTAAGGAAGGCGGGCATCGTGGCTGGACTTCCCGTTGTGGCCACCGGAATAGCAAGTTTGAAAGCCGCAGGCGAACCGGAAAAGACATCGACTACATCTCCGTTCAGGTCCGTCGCCCAAAGTCCGAATGAAGGCGCCAACAGGTTCACCGGCTGCGCCGTGGGTGGCAGCGTGGATTCCGAGACCTGCTTGGCCTGCAAGCTTGAGCTGATTGCAGAAATTTGACAAAGTGCCGTCGCTGTTGACGGTGTACCCGGTAGAGCCACTTGCATCGATCGTGAAGACCTTCGGACCCGGACCGATCGGCGTTTCGTTCAAGATCGAGTCTCCGGAATAGTCGATGATGGTGACGACTCCGGGCGTTGTGGAACCCGTGCTCGAAATCACAAGCGCGTACGAGCTAACCTGGGCCGGCGGGCCATTGGTGCCAATGGGAGTCACCACCGGCCTGTAATTATCGCCGCAACCGCCGAGAAGAGCAGCGACAGCCAGAGCCGCTCCTGCCTGCGCGAAAAGCACACGCGCCTGGCATGACTTCATGTCAAAAAGCCTCATTCAGAATCTTTCCTGCTTTCTAGGTGATTGTAAATCACGTGGGCGGCCTAACGCGGGTGCCCACGGCCCCTGCTGATATGCGACGCGAGCCGGCAGGAATTCGTCATCGCACACGCGCCGGCGACGAGACTTTCTGGCGGCGGAGCCAGCGATTACGATGAGGCGTGGCTCAAAAGAAAACAGAGAAGCTGGGGTGGCAATCCAAGCTCGTGTTGCTCGCCGTATTGCCGTGCGTCGGCACCGGCGTGCTGCTCTCATGCTTCGGATGGGCAACGGTATCCGTTGCTGTGGTGATCTGGACCACCGCGCTAAGCGCATTGCTGGGACTGATCACATGGAAGCTGCGTGCAGCCACACCGATGGCGGCGGCCTCGGGAGCATTGATCACAGCAAGCCTCATGTTTTCGACCGCCGAATTTCCATATGCGCCTTGGCATACGGCGCTCATTCCCGTGCTGGCGGTTTCATTCCTGGCCTTCGCTGCCACGCGCGCAGGCCGCAGGAAGAAAGAGCGTCTGGGAACTGCGGAGCATCGGCGAGGAAGGTCTGCCTCGCAGGTTGCGGCGAATCTCGGCATTGCGGCGTTGGTTGCAAGCGAGCCCGTGAAAATCTGGTTGCTGAATTGCCGCTGGCTTCCCCGCGCAGCCCACCCAGGAGCTTTATTGCTCGCGATGCCGTTAGCCGCCCTGGCTGAGGCCGCGGCAGACACCGTTTCGTCGGAGATCGGGCAGGTACTCGGCGGTCGTCCGCGGATGATGACAACCGCGCAAGTCGTCGACCCGGGCACCGACGGCGCTGTAAGCGTGGCGGGGACACTTGCCGGGCTGATTGCCGCGGCCATCGTTGCGGGCGCTGGAAGCTGGGCGTTGCGCGGCGGCTGGAGCCTCTTCAACCTGAGCTGCGCCGGCGCGGTCTTCGGGCTTCTCTTCGACAGCCTGCTCGGTGCAACCCTCGAGAAGCGCGGCTGGCTCAACAACGACGCTGTGAATTTCTTGTCGACAGCCAGCGCAGCCGGGTTTTCGCTTCTCTTGCTCGCCTTTGTGCCGCTTCATGGGATTGGGTAACCGACCCGCTCCCGCCGCACCGCCGGCTTTCTAACTCCGCCAGCCCCGCTGCCTCAATGCAGATGCAGTCGCCACAAGGTGTAGCTGAGAATCTCGTGGGCGATGCGTTCGGACTCAAGTGTCCGGTCCTCCACGGCTGGGCGAGGCCGTGGCGAAGTCAGCACGTCGAGCCCTTCGGCGGCGCAAATGGCATGAATGCGGAACATGTGTGTGCCGTCGCTGACCACGACCAGGCGGTGCAGCCCGTTGACGCGTGCGATAACGGCAATGCGCCGGGCCGACTCCTCGGTGTTGCGGCTTTCCGTTTCAGCAATGATGGCCTGCTCCGGAACGCCTTTGCTGATCAGATAGCCCTCGCCAACAGAGCCCTCGGTGAACTGATCGCCGCCCGGGCCGCCCAGTGTAATGATCAGCGGAGCGATGCCGCGATGGTAGAGCACCAGCGCGTGATCCAGGCGGGCACGATAAACGGGCGAAGGCCGGCCGTCGTATTCCGCCGCGCCAAGAACGCCGATCGCGTCAGCAGGCGCCGCCTGATCCTGATCTGCGTAGCTCTCAATCTGCACATAGACCCAACGGCACCATGCCATGGCCCCACCCAGCAGGATGAGGACAAGCACGAGCGTGCCGCGGAGCAGCCAGTTACGCCGCTTCTTTTTGGGTTCGCGCGTCATGCGCACCATCTTATCCCTGCAGGGTCATCACGATTTCGTGCGTAGGAATGGCGCCCTCGCGCAGAACCTCCCAGCGGCCCTCGCCGAGAGTGAGATCGACGATCGTTGTGGGCTGGGAGCGGGCCGTCGGGCCGCCGTCGATGATGAGCGGAATCCGATCGCCAATCTGGTCGCGAACGCAGCCGGCGCTGGTGCACTCTGACGCGCCTTGCAAATTGGCCGAAGTGGCCGTGATCGGCAGTCCGAACCGCTCCACCACCGCGCGTGCAATGGCGGCATCGGGCACGCGCAGCGCCACATTGCCGGTGTTGGCCGTGGAGCGCAGCGGCAGCTTGGTTCCGGCGCGCACGATAATCGTCAGCGGGCCAGGCCAGAAGCGATCAGCGAGCTTGTCGAGTTGAGGATCGGTGTCGCGCGCCAGTTCGTAAGCCTGCGACAAGCCGGCGATCAGCAGCGAGAGCGGCTTGTGCTTCTGTCGCGTCTTGATCTGGTAAATCTGCTCCACGGCGAACAGGTTCACCGGGTCCACGGCCAGCCCGTAAAAAGTGTCGGTCGGCAGTGCGACAACACCCCCTTTGCGCAGGCAGGAGACGATGTAATCGATCCGGTCCGGTTGGGGTTCATCGGGATGGACGCGCAATATCTCCGCGGACAAAAAGGCCTACCTCGGTTCGCGAATAAAGAAGAGGCTACAAAATCGGAAGCTATCACAGCACTAGCCGCCGGTGCAAGTTGAGCAGCCAGCCCTTAGCCTCTAGGTTCCAGCTGCTAGCCACCGATTTAGGCTGTTTTGTTTTGCTCTTTCATTCGAAGAGTGCGTTGCGTGGCTCCTCACTCGGATGATCACGAACCGACCAGGAGCTAGAAGCTAGTGGCTAGAAGCTAGCGGCTGATCTTAGAATCGGCACAGCAGTCTGAGGCTGCAAGCGGATGCCGGTACGCGTGGTGGAAAGCAAACAGAATGCGCGCCTGAAGGAGCTGCGGAAAGCGCTCAGCGCACCCGGTCGCGGGGCCGGCGCGCTCGTCGGCATCGAAGGACCGAAGCTGATTGAAGAGGCGCTGCGCGCGGGTTTGCGCGTGAAGACGATTTTTGTGGCGCAGGGCCCGAAGGGAATACCAGATCGCGCATCGGAGCAAATACTCGAAGAACTATCCCTGCCGCGAGAAACCGAAATCCTGCATCTGCCGAAAAAACTGCTCGACCAGGCGCTGGCGACCGAAACACCGCAATCGATTGCCGCGCTGATTGAGCCGCCGCAGTGGACTTGGGAACAATTGCTCGGCACGCGCCGCGAATACAGTACCGCTGGTCATCGTCCTCGCCGGCCTTCAGGATCCCGGCAACCTGGGCACGATTCTGCGCTCCGCTGAAGCATTTGGCGCGACCGGCGTAGTGAGCCTACCAGGAACCGTGAGCGCATGGAACGCAAAGGCCGTCCGCGCATCGGCGGGCAGCGTCTTTCGTGTGCCGCTGATCGCCGCGGAAATCGACGAGTGCATTCCTCGCCTGCACGGCGCGGGCGTGGCAATTTTTGCCGCGCTCTCGCACGGCGCCCAGCAGGCTCACTCCGCAGACCTCGCCCGCCCAGTGGCACTCATCATCGGCAACGAGGGCAACGGTATCCCAGGTGCTCTTGCCGCCCGCGCCGACGGCACGATTACTATTCCATTCCCCGGCCCGGTTGAAAGCCTGAACGCAGCCGTTGCAGCCAGCGTGCTGTTGTATGAAGCTTCGCGGCAGCGTTCGGTTGCGAACGTGGGCGCATCGAAGAACCGAGGAGCGCGGCGATGAGTTTGTTCGACATCGAGCCCGATTCGCCACAGCTCTCCTCCAAAGAGCGCGGAGCGGCCATCGAGGTGGGAGGAGCCCCACTCGCCGAGCGCATGCGGCCGCGCAGCCTCGACGAATTGGTTGGCCAGGAGCACCTCGTCGGCCCAGGGAAACCACTGCGCGTCCAGATCGAACACGACGACGCCAGCTCGATGATCTTCTGGGGTCCGCCCGGAGTTGGCAAAACCACGCTGGCTAAAATCATCGCCGAGACGACCAAGGCCAGCTTCATCGAGTTCTCCGCGGTCACCAGCGGCATCAAGGAAATCAAGCAGGTGATGGTCACGGCGGCCAAAGCCTCGCAGCTTCACTCGCGGACCATTCTGTTTGTAGATGAGATTCACCGCTTCAACAAAGCACAGCAGGATGCGTTCTTGCCCTATGTGGAGCGGGGCACGATCCGGCTCATCGGCGCAACAACGGAGAACCCTTCCTTTGAAATTATTTCGGCGCTGCTCTCGCGCTGCCGCGTCTACGTACTGGAGCCGCTGAAGGACGAGCAGGTTGTCACGCTTCTGAAGCGTGCATTGACGGACAAAGAGCGCGGCTTGGGCACGCTCAACCTCACAGCCGACGACGAGGCGCTCGAATTGATTGCAGGCTATTCCAGCGGAGACGTCCGCAACGCCTACAACACGCTGGAAGTTGCCGCGCAACTCGCTCTCGCGAACTCCGAAGACCAGGACGCCGCTTTGAAGGGGCACGACTTCAGTCGTGCCGAGAGCGCATCGCAAAATTCCGGGGCTTTAGCCCCTGAGGGAAGTTCTGTCCAACCTGCAAACCGCATCACGAAATCCGTCGCAGCAGAGGCTGCGCAAAAGCGCGTGCTGATGTACGACAAAGCCGGCGAAGAGCATTACAACCTGATCTCCGCGCTGCACAAAAGCGTGCGCAACTCGGATCCTGACGCGGCGCTTTACTGGCTGGGGCGCATGTTCGCCGGCGGCGAAGATCCGCTCTATCTCGCGCGACGCATCGTGCGCATGGCCGTCGAAGATATCGGCCTCGCCGCGCCGGAGGCGCTGCACTTGTGCCTCTCCGCAAAAGAAACCTACGATTTTCTCGGCTCGCCTGAAGGCGATCTGGCTCTCGCCGAGGCGGTCGTATATCTGGCTCTCGCGCCAAAATCGAATGCTGTCTACACGGCCTTCGGCGCGGTAAAGTCCGACATCGAGCACACGCGTCAGGAGCCAGTGCCACTACACCTGCGCAACGCGCCTACGCGATTGATGAAGGATCTCGATTACGGCAAGGACTACCGCTATGCGCACGACGAGGAAGGCAAAGTTGCCGACATGGATTGCCTGCCGGAATCATTGAAAGGCCGAAGCTATTACCACCCCACGCAGGAGGGCCGCGAAAAACAACTCGCCGCGCGCATGGAAGAGATCAGAAAGATCAGGGCCGGCAAGCGAGGAACCGATGGCTGACCTCGGTCCAGCGGTCGTTGGTTGTTACGCTTCCCACGGATTCACCACCGACTTCGCAATGTCGGCGAAATGTCTCACGTTTCGCGTCGCGAGGGTCGCATGCGATGCGAGCACAATTCCGCCAATCATAGTGTCGCGCAGCTCGCCGGGACGACCTCGTTTCTCGCGTTGTGCCGCCAGACCTGCCGCCGCGCGGGCCGCGGTTTCGTCGTAGACAGCGATCCGCCCCTCGACAACATCGACTAACCAACGTTCGAATAAGGCCGCCAGGCTGGCCTGACGCTTCCCTATGGGCATCGTCTCTAGGCCGAAGCGAACCTCAAAAACAGTAACGGAGGTCGTCCAGATCGAGGCACGAGACTGCTGGTCAAGCCATCGGCTGACGCGCGCATCCAGCTTCGGGCGCATGATTTCAGAAACCACATTTGTATCGAGGATGATCACTCGTCAAAGCTGATCGGCTTGAGTGGAAAGCCGCGCCACTCGCGAATCGGTTTTTCGAGATAAACGCCACTGCCGCTAAAAATAGCCGCCGAAGCGGTACCGAACCCCACCTCCGGAGTCTTCCCCTCTCGCTTGAGCGCGTCAGCGACAATTTCCCGAGCTTCGGCCTCCATGCTGCGGCCATTGCGCTTGGCGCGGCGCTGCAGGCGGGCCTTGACCCGTTCATCGACTTTCCGAATGAGAATCTGGGCCACGGTTTCTCCTCCACTGCTATCATGATAGCAAAAATCTGGGAAGGGCGCTCCACGGGGCCTCGGTCCCTTGTTCCCTCGTTCCCTACCTTCCTCAGTCTTCTCGCTTCCGAATGTTGCCTTTCTTCGCGTCGCCGGTTTCCTTTTTTTCGTCGAGTCCATCTGAATCAGCCGGATCGATCGTTCCCAGCGAATCGTTGACGACCCCATCATCTTGCTCGTCTTCGATTTGGCCCCCGGGCATCTCATGCGTGGGCTTCGTTTTCGCGCTCATTGCGCCTCCTCGAAATTAAGATGCCGACGGCGTAAATGGCGTCGGATAACGAGAACAACCGCGACACAGCGCGTCCGTGCTTTACGGCTGCTTGGGCGAGTCCGAGGCGGCAGGGGTTGCACTGGATTTAGGCAGCCCGCTCACCGCGTCCGTCACAATCCCCGGCGTAAGCACCTGCGGCAGGAGCTGCGGAGCGCTCTGGCCCGGCGTGTACAGCGCATAAACCGGAACGCCGCTGCGGCCGAGGTCGGTGAGCGCCTGTGTAATGGCCGGATCCTCGCGAGTCCAGTCGGCGCGCAGCAGCACGAACGTTGGCAGCGGCAAACGCCTGCATCACTTCCGGCCGGTCGAGAGCGACACGCTCGTTCACCTGGCAGCTCAAGCACCAGCTCGCAGTGAAGTCGACAAACACTGGCTGGCCCGCGGCGAGAGCGTGCTGAACGGCGTCGGCAGACCATGGCTGCCAGGTGTTGGCTGCGGACAGCGCCCCCGGATGATTGCTGAGGCGACGCGGAAGATGGCGCTGCGGCAAACTCTTTCGGCGCAACAACGCAAGCCGCCACCACAACGAGCAGAATGACCGCGGCAACTGCAGTCGCTCCCCGCTTCGCCGGCCAGCGGCCAAGAAACCATCCGGCGATCGCGAGCAACAGGAAAACTGACAGCAGCGCAAGCAGCAAGTTGGCTCCGTAGGCTTGAGCGACCACCCACGCCAGCCAGATGACGGTACCAAAGATGGGAACCGAAATAGCTTGCTTGAGAATATCCATCCACACGCCCGGCTTCGGCAGCAGTCGCGTCCATGCAGGTTGAAGTGTGAGCGCGACGTAGGGCGCGGCGAGGCCGAGAGCGAGCGCCGTAAAGACAGCGAAGGTGACGACGGCAGGTTGCGCGAGCGCATAGCCGATGGCCGCTCCCATGAACGGCGCCGTGCACGGCGTAGCGACAACGACGGCGAGAACTCCCGTGAAGAAGCTGCCCGCATAGCCTTGTTTCGCTGCGAGCGAGCCGCCTGCGCTGGTGAGCGTGAGGCCGATTTCGAACTGGCCGGCAAGCGAGAGGCCAAGAAAGAAGAGCAGTGCGGCCATCAGCGAAAGAAAAACCGGTGATTGGAACTGGAATCCCCACCCGAGAGTAGCGCCGGCCGCTCGCAAACCGAGCAGCAATGCGACGAGCGCCCAAAATGAAACGAGAATTCCAACGGTGTAGACAAAACCGTGAGCGCGCAGCTTGTGCTTTTCCTCGTTGCCGGAATTGACCAGCGCGAGGCCTTTCAAGAACAGCACGGGAAAGACGCACGGCATCAGGTTGAGGATCAGGCCGCCGATGAAAGGCGAGACCGACAATGCGCGCGAGCGCCGCGAATGAAAATGCCGGCGCGACAGCAACGGCCCCAGGCATTGCCGCAATCTCGTAGTTCCTTCCGCCTGACAGTTCGACAACGCCATTTAACTTCGCAGGACTTGCCGTGAGATTGGCGTCCTTCTTCAGATCGAGAAAGAAACCCTTCGGCGTGGGCGTAAGCTGCTGCGGCGCAGGATTGTCGACAATGTTTTGATCTTCAGGAAAGAAGACGGCCTGCGTCTCGCGCTGGCCAGTGGAGACGGCAAGGCGAAAACCAGTCGCAGTCGGCTGGAAGACTGCTCTGTCATTCGCGGGAAGCGGCTGAGGAAGCCGGCCAACCAAACGATCGTAAATATCTTTGTCCGGCGAGACTTCAGCGACTTGCGCGCCGGCGGCCGCAATCACGCGGTCAACTTCGAGCTCCGCCTTGCCGGGAATGCAGACCTCGCGGCAAACAAGCCACGCGACTTTCGCGTGCAGTGCCACGGGGCCGGGCTTGGCCGAGCTCGCTACATCCAGATTGAAAGGAAAAAGAACTTCGTTCTCATAACCGAAGTCCATGAGCGGCCCGAGCGGCAGCCGCTGCGGCGCAGGAAATTGCAGTGGGCCGGCCGTGATTCCATCCGGCAGCGTCCATTGAATGTGCGGCGGCTCGCCGGAGTCGCCCGCATTCTGCCAATACACATGCCATCCGGGATCGAGCTTGAAGTAGAGACCCGCCTCTGAACTCGCACCCGGGCTGAGTTGCGCAGCGGGAACGATGATTTGCACGTGGAGATGCAGAGCGTCAGCGGAGTTCGAGGCAGCAAACGCTGCCGTCGCTGCTGCGCTCAAGAACCCCAACCCGAAGATGAAACGCGACAAGCGCACGAAAATTGACCCTGCCCTCTGAAACCTGACCCCGGAAACTTGGTCCTTGTCTTTAGGACTCAGTCTATCGGACGAAGGTTACAGAAATGTCGGCGCATCGCTACAGGGTCTTTACAGGCTGCGGAAAAACTACAGCGGAAAAGCACGAAGTGTCAGGGCACGGCTTGACGGGGTCCCCGGCGACAGGTCCTCGTCGCTGGGGTGGCTTGAGTCGTGCCGTAGGTGCCGCAATTTGAATTCGGCTTTCGCCGCTGAGGGATGCTTTTCCCTTCGTGACTTTTTTAGGCAGCCCCTTCAGGCCATCGCCGCGTGCCGCCGATAAATGCAGTCGTTCTGCACGCACTTCACGCCGGCCGCTCGAGCCCGCGCCACAGCTTCGTCGTGGATGACTCCGTCCTGCAGCCAGAGATATGGAATGCCGAGGCGAATAACATCGTCGACGATAGGCGGAACATTCTCTGACGCGCGGAACACGTCAACGAGATCGATTCCCTTCCCTGTCTCTTTGCGCGCCGCAGAATCCGCTGCGTCCAGATCCGCGTAGCAAGGCCCTCCCAGCACTTCCTTGAGCGCTGGATTGACCGGGAACACGCGATAGCCGTGCGCAGCCAGGTAGCGCCCAATGTTGTGGCTCGCGCGGTGCGGCTTGTCGCTCATCCCCACAACCGCGATGGTCTTCGCGTTGCGCAGCATCTCGTCAATGATTGCCGTGTCGTCGGTCATTATCTTTATGTCCCCAACTCGAATCTCTCAGCTCTCGGCTACCGGCCTTCGGCCCTTAACTCAATGCTCTACTCGTCCAAATCATCGTCGGCCTCCGGCTCTGTCGCCGTGCCGCGCCGCTTCGCCAGCAGATATCCGCGCAGAAACGGTTCCAAATACCCGTCGAGCACCTTATCCACATCGCCAACCTCGACCTTGGTGCGGTGATCCTTTGCAATCCGGTAGGGCTGCAAGCACGTAAGAACGTATCTGCGAGCCGAAGTTAATCTCAAGCTTCGAGTCCTCAAGCTTTTTTGAAATCGCCCGCTTCTTTTCAAGCTCGTACTCGTAGAGCCGCGAGCGCAGCATCTTCATCGCCTTCTCGCGGTTCTTGTGCTGCGAGCGTTCGTTCTGGCACTGCACCACAATTCCCGTAGGTATATGCGTCATGCGCACGGCGGAGTCGGTGGTGTTCACATGCTGGCCGCCCTTGCCGCCGGAACGATAAGTGTCAATGCGCAGGTCTTCCAGCTTCAGGTCGACATTGATTGTTTCGTCGATCTCCGGCGAAACATAAACCGACGCAAACGACGTGTGCCGGCGCTTGGCGGAGTCGAAAGGCGAAATGCGGACCAGCCGGTGCACGCCGCTCTCGCCCGCAAGCTGGCCAAACGCGTACTCGCCGATGATGGTGAAAGTCGCGGACTTGATGCCGGCCTCATCGCCGGCCTGGTAGTCGTTCATCTCGGTTTTAAAGCCCTGCTGCTCGGCCCAGCGCAGGTACATGCGCAGCAGCATCTCGGCCCAGTCCTGGCTCTCGGTGCCGCCTGCGCCGGGGTGCACGGTGACGATGGCATTCAGCGCGTCGGCCTCGCCGTTGAGCATGGTCCGCGCTTCAAGGTCTTCGGCAAACGCTCCGAGTTCTTTGATGCTCTTTTCCAGATCCGCCAGAACGTCTTCGCCCTCGCGCGCCAGTTCGATGTAGGTTTCAATGTCGCCGGTGCGGCGAACAAGCTCGTCGTCGTCGTGGACCAGCGCTTCAAGCCGCTTGCGATCGCGCATCAACGGCTTCGACGCGGCGGGATCGGACCACAGCGCCGGATCGGAAAGCTTCTTTTCTATTTCAGAGAGTTCCCTGCGGATGCGTGCAGGGTCAAAGATACTCCCGCAGGTCGCGCACTTGGTTGCGCACGGGAGCGTAAGCGAATTCGAGATCGTTCAACGACATTTTGCTCTTAAGACCTGTCTTTGGATTCAGTTTTGCCGCGCAAACCGCGCTCTAGCGAGATGCCCAAAACGCCTAAAGACAGTATGGCACACAGCCACGCAAACACATCGCCGTGCGCGGTGTAGAAGGTGATGCCGTCGCGAAAAGCAAACTCGGCGGGCAGCGCGTCCACCTGGTGGCGCGGAATGCTCTGGCGAACGCGGCCGTAAGGATCGATAGCAGCAGTGACGCCGGTGTTGGTGTCGCGCAGCAACCAGCGGCGATTTTCGACAGCTCGCATGCGAGCCATGTTGAAGTGCTGCCAGGGAGCGCTGGTGTCGCCGTACCATCCATCGTCGCTGATGTTCACCAGCACTTCTGCGCCGTTGCGCGCAAGCTGGCGCACCTCGTCGGCGAAGACTGCCTCATAGCAAATGAAGACGCCGTAGCGATGACGCCCGCCGCTCTGCGTATCGAGCTGAAAGACTCTGTGCTCGCTTCCGGGGGTGTAACTCGCGACACCTGCCGGTAAGTTTATGCGCGAAGAAGAGCAGCCGCGCGAACGGAATGTACTCGCCGAACGGTACCAAATGAATCTTGTCGTATCGACCCACTTTCTGGCCTTGAGCGTCGAAGATCACAGCGGAAACATGGTCGATCCACTGGTCCTGAGCGGAATCGAAATCCGATCCCACTGCGTTCACGATCAGCGGCGCCTGCTGTTCGCGCGCAATTCCCGCCATCGCCTTGAGAAAGAGCGAGTCCTGGTCGAAGAACGGCGCGGGCGATTCCGGCCACACTACAAGATCGGGATGCGTGGGATACGGCGGACAGTTGATTTCGCCTTCGGGCGCGCCTGTTTGCGGAATTCCCTCAATATAGTTCTTGCACTCCTCACCCGCCAGGCGCGCGAATTCGGCGATATGGCGGTCCCACACCGGCCCCTGCCAATTGTTGCCTGCGCCAACATCGAGATTCGGCTGAATGAGCACCGCGGTCGCAGTCGGGTCCGGCTCCGGAGGCGAAACAAAAATGCCCGCAAAGCCAGAGACCAGCAAAACCGCGCCGCAAGCAGCCCAGGACCAACGACCCGCGAACCAATTCTTCGAGCCTCGCGCGGAGCTATTGTTCGAGCCCGCTGCCGTGCGACTCTTTGAGTTTCGCGCTAACGACTCTCGCGCCACGCCGCTCTCCGAGTTATTCCTGAGCAGCAACGCGCCGGCAAGCAGCGCGTTCACTGCGACAAGAACAAAGGTGATTCCATACACGCCGGCCAGCGGAGCAATCTGATTAACGAGCGTGTTGTCGATCTGCGAGTAGCCAAGCTGGTCCCATGGAACGCTGGTGATGCGCGCCGCAGCGAGGTCTAGTCCGACCCAGAGAAAGGGCGCAACGCCGAGCGCTATGCGCACGGAGCCAGTAGCGCGGCGCACGAGCACCAGCCCCAACCCAAAAATGCCGAAGTAGAGTCCGAGCACCAGGCTGAATCCCAGCGTGAGCAGCTCCGGCGCCAAAGGTGGAGCAATACATC
>CAVRXG010000002.1:0-18756 GCA_963725115.1 uncultured Acidobacteriaceae bacterium
GGAATACGCTCCACCAACTCGCCATCGAGAGCGCGGCGAAAAAGCGCGGCCACTTCGCTCTTCACGCCGTCTGAAAACAGATCCTCGAAGGAACGGAGATCGAGCAGCGCTGTCTGCTCCAACCCAAAGGACCGCTTCCACGCCGGATTGGCGTAGAGAAACTGTCCCGCGGGGCTCAACGTCGCGATCATTTCACTGGAGTGCTCAAACAGGTCGCGATAACGCTCCTGCGATTCGCGTTGCGCGTGGTCGCGGTGCAGGTTTTCGCTCTGGTCGACGGCCACGGCCACCATTCCCGTGAGCTCGCCCTCCGCGTCGCGTAGCGCAGAGATATGCAGCATCACCGGGATGTGAACACCGTCTTTGCGGCGCACCTTGGCGTCAAAGCTAGGCACCATGCTGGGGGACAGGCTTCGGACGCACTCCAAATATGCTGCTCTGCGTTCATCCCGCGTGGTTGCCGCGGGTCGAACCACACGGCACAGCTTCTGCATCTCGGCCACCAGACGTTCCGCTTCGCCGGGCGCAAGAAGCTCAACGGTTTCCCACTGCTCCGCCAACTCGGTTGCGCGGTAGCCCAGCATGCGCTCGGCCGCGGGATTGCAATAGATCAGCCTGCCGCCCAAATCCAACGCCACCACACCTGGACCGGCCGAGTCCAGCAGTTGCCGCAGTCCTTCGCCGATCGGCTCCGCGCCTGGAACGGACCCAGCGCGGAGCAATCGCCGGTTCAACAACAGAGCGAACAGCGCCGTTGCTAATATGGCTGCAACCACCGGCAGCGATTCCCAATGAAAACGGGGAAACTGGCGGGCCAACGCAGCTCCAACTGAAACAGCAAGTATGGAGAAGGGCAGAATCAGCCAGAGTAGCGAAAACCCGCCTAGCGCCGCTGGCGCTGGCTGTGGTTGCTCGCTCATTCCTTCTGGCCGTTCGCTCATCGGCGCTCGCTCCCCTGGCAACGCCCGACTCGACATTGCTCAATACCAAAACTGGCGCCCGTGCTCCGGCCGCCATGCGTCTCATCCCGGGGCATAGTCAAAATTTCTGCGATATTTCCCCAGCATCGGTTCGTCGCCGCGTCCCGGCCATATGAAAGGCCATACACCGCACGCAGCCCGATGTGCAGGTAGTAT
Source organism: uncultured Acidobacteriaceae bacterium (assembly GCA_963725115.1). GTDB lineage: Bacteria > Acidobacteriota > Terriglobia > Terriglobales > Acidobacteriaceae > Telmatobacter. The sequence goes on from CAVRXG010000002.1 coordinate 1,137, forward strand.
ATGCGTTTGATTTCAGACTCTCTATTCAAATCCGCCCGTTGGTAACTAGAGCGAAGCATTCCAGTTACCGGCGTCGAAAAGTCTCTAGTTTTTATGGCTCGATCTCGTTATCGGCCCGGGTCGCGGCGCGGCATCTGCTTCGGCGGCGCTCACTTGCATCCTTCTGTCTCGGCGCGCTTTATACTGGCTGCATGTTGCATAGACGTTCCGTTACCCGCCTGCTCCGTTTCGCCGCTCCCGCAGTTGGAATGTTTTATCTGATGGTCACGACGCCGTCCGCTGACGCGTGGGAACACGAGGGCCATACCATGATCAACCGGCTGGCGGCTTCCACGCTGCCTGCCGATGTGCCCGCGTTTCTGCGAACGCCGTCAGCGATCAACGAAATTGAGTACCTCGGCCCGGAGCCCGATCGCTGGCGTTCGCCCGCTGAGCCGGAATTGGCTGCTGCGCAGGCGCCGGAGCACTTCATCGACCTCGAACTCGCCGATGCCCTTGGACCGCTGCCTCACAAGCGCTTCGACTTTCTGGCAATGGTTTTTGCAGCCGGCCAGCGGCCGGAAAAGATTGGCCTTCAGCCCTGGGAGACTGATGAAGTGTGGGAACGTCTGAAGGCCGCCATGCGCCAGTACCGCTTTCTTTCAGAGGGCGGCCAGGACACCAAAGGGGTGGAAGCGGCAATCATCTTCTATACCGGCTGGCTAGGGCATTATGTCGGGGATGGCTCGCAGCCGCTCCACGTCACCGTGCAGTACAACGGCTGGGTTGGACCCAATCCTCATGGCTACACGACGGGCCATCAGATTCACCACGAGTTTGAGGGACCGTTTGTAGCCGCCAACATGCACGCGCCCGAAGTGCAGGCCAAAATGACTGCGCCCAAGGTGATTCAAGGCGATATGTTCGACGCCTACGTTGCATACTTGCGCCACACAGCGACTTACGTCGAGCAGGTGTATCAGTTTGATAAGGCGGGAGCGTTTATTGGCGCTGGCACACCCGAGTCGCGGGACTTTACCGCCGCGCGCCTGGCAGCTGGGGCAAGCATGTTCCGCGACATGGTTTATACAGCGTGGATCGATAGCGCGCAGCCTGTGGTGGACCCATACGCGGGGAAGTAGCGCAGCATTCCTAAGGGCGCAAAAAAGACAAGGGCAAGAACCCCGGCCCTGAAATGAAGAAGCCCTACCGGGTCATCATCCCGATAGGGGCTCGGTATTGCTAGTGGAACGCCGCCTGAGAAACTAATTCAACTTTAGCCGAGTATTTGGTCCGATTCCACAAAATCAGGAATTGATCCGAGCGCTCAGTCGCCGGCTTCAGCGGCTTGCAGGACGGGAATGCGGCGCAGCAGCAGATTGAATGCCAGTGTCATCAGAATGACTGCCGGAATGGCCGCTAGCAGCCAGGCCAGCAACGCCTGGCCAGCCATTCCGCTCATGCGTGAGGCAAAGTTGATAGCTGAGAAGTGCTCGAGCGCGCGAGGAACCAGAAAGCTCGATGATTTGGCGGAAACGGGCGACGACGTGATCCAACCGCCCAGCCGCACAAATGGAACGATGAGCGCAAATTGCAGTGGCATGGCGGCATAATTTGCAGCTTGAATTGCCGGCTGATTCAGACGCAGAGCAAGAGCCAGCCCGGCGCACAAAACCGTGGGAATCCCGATCACAGGAATGCAGCCGATTGCGAATCCGAGCGCGAGCGTCAATGCCAGCCGTCGAGGCGAAATGCCGAGGCTAAGCCAAAGAACCGCTTTGCGTTTTGCCGCTGCCGGAATCCTGCCCATCGCTACCCTCCGGGCGCGCGAACTCTGTTTCTCTAAAAGTACCGACACTTGAAACGGCGTTTAGTTTCCCTACGATGAAACTTTTGTAAACGAACCAAAGTTGCTATGAGAGTTGGATGCCCCAGCTCCGGAATTGTTACTTCGTTTTCCGATGGCACAAACGTGTTAGCTCTGTTGTGCGGTGATCGAGGAGTTCCCTAGAGCTTTATCGGCCGATCCTGCCAATACTTGAGGTGCGCCCCGCCGATTTGAGTTGCACTCTGCGGTACACTTGGACCCGATGCGGGTTTTCGGGATCGATTGCGGCACGGAAATCACGGGATTTGGCGTGGTGGACTCGGGCGATGGTCCGCGAGACGAAGCCCTCCAGTTCCGGGCGATGGGAGCCATCCGCCTGACGAAGACCCAAGCCCTGCCGGCGCGCCTTGACCAGGTTTTCAGGGAGTTGACGGTCGAGTTGGAGCGCTGGCGGCCCGACGCCGTTGCTATCGAGGAAGTCTTCTACTCCGTCAACGCCAAGTCGGCGCTGAAACTGGGGCAGGTGCGCGGCGTGGCGCTGCTGGCGGCGGCGCGGCTGGGACTTCCTCTGGCGGAGTACGCGCCCTTGAAGATCAAATCCAGCGTGGTCGGCTATGGACTGGCGAAAAAGGAGCAGGTGCAGTTTATGGTGGCGCGGCTGCTGAGCTTGGCCGAGTTGCCGGAGCCTCCTGACGCGGCCGACGCGTTGGCCATCGCCATCTGCCACATTCACACTGCGCAGACGCTCGCGCTGCAGGGAGCCAGGCAATGAGGAACTGCTGGCTTCTGGCGACAGCCCTTGCGGTTGGTGCGCAAATCCAGGGCGCACGACTCGAGGCCGCGCCTCCGGCAGATCCTCCTCCGGCAGTTCCCATCGTCCAGGTTGACTTCTCCAATCCCGGGTTGTCGCCACCGCAATGGACTCTGATCCTGCACGCCGATGGCAGCGGCCATTTCCGTTCCCAGGCGAAAAAGACTCCCAATGCCGGCATGAAGGTGATTGAAGCGCCCAGCGTCGATCGCGATATTCAGCTGAGCAAGGAGTTTGCCGGACGCGTCTTTGACGCAGCCGGGCATCACGACTGGTTTAACGTGCCTTGCGAAAGCCATTTGAAGGTTGCTTTCGAGGGTTGGAAGACCCTCACTTACACTGGACCCGCAGGTCAGGGATCCTGCACCTTCAACTATTCGCGCGACAAGGAAATCCAGTCGCTCGGCGAATCCATGCAGGCGGTGGCCGAGACAATTCTGGAGGGCGCTCGCTTTGAGGTGTTGCTGCAACACGATCGGCTGGGGCTGGACCAGGAGATGGAATACTTTACCCAGGCCGTTGAGGATGGGCGTGCTCAGCAGGTCTACGCCATCCACGACATTCTGGAGCGGCTTGCTCAGGACAACGAGGTACTGGAACGGGTGAGAAAGCAGGCCAGAGACTTGCTGGCTCATGCGACGACGTAAAGTTGACGGTAAATGTTTGGGTTAAGGCGACTTTTCGGGTTCGGGAAGTGTCCAATTAATGCAAGGCTCCCGATGTTTGGGGTGTCGCCGTAGGGCGATAGGAAAGGCGGGGCGCCATGAATCTCAAGAGGAATTGCAGATGGGTGCCGGGGCTGATGGCGATAGCCCTCGGGTTGGTTTCTTTTGGCTCGGTGCTGCCAGCACAAGATCAAGCGCCGGCTGCCGGGCCCGATGCCGGCCAGGGTTCGGGTCAGCCGGCACGCGCGGTGCGTCTGAGTTATGTGGATGGCCAGGTGACGCTCGCGCAAGGCGGACAAGTGCTGGCCGAGCAGGCTGTGGCCAATGCACCGCTGCTCGAAGGAATGCAACTAACAACGGCCGACAGCGGAAAGGCCGAGATTCAGTTTGAAGATGGCAGTGTCGTGCGGCTATCTCCGGACAGCTCTTTGACCTTGCAAACGCTTCAGGGAGCCGGAACGACGGCGAATGCCGTGCTGGTGCTTAACAGCGGACTGGCTTACTTCGAGTTCCAGGGCGGAGGCCAGGCAGGCCAGATGAGCGTGCAATTCGGCGACTCACAGGTCACCACGAGCGGCTTTACTTTACTTCGCGTCAGCATGGACAACCCACCCGGCCAGGTGGCCGTATTTTCGGGGAACGCGCATCTCGAATCCGGCGCCGGAAACGTCGCGACTGACCTGCATGGCGGCGAAAGCATTACTCTGAACGGCGCAAGCCCAGCCAACTTTCAGCTTGCTGATTCGATCGAGCCCGATTCGTGGGACGCGTGGAACTCTGACCGCGACCAGGCGATGACCACCGAGGCTGCTGCACAATCTCCCGCCACAGCCAACCTGGGTGAAAGCCAGAATCCTGCATGGAACGATCTGGACGCAAGTGGCAACTGGTACGACGTTCCGGGCCAGGGCTACATCTGGTCGCCCTACGAGGCGGCGAGCGCGGCCTTTGATCCTTACGGCTACGGGGATTGGATGTGGACTCCGGGTTATGGCTACCTATGGGTATCGGGATACCCGTGGGGGTATATGCCGTTCCAGTGCGGAGCGTGGAATTACTACAACAATTTCGGATGGGGCTGGGCGCCGGGGGCCGGTGGCTGCTCGCCCTGGTGGGGATTGGGTTTCTATGGCGGCCCGAACTTCGGTCCCTTGCCTCCCGGCTACAGAGTGATTCCGCGGCCGATCTTGCCGCGTCGCCCCATCGGCGGCAGGCCGATTCCGATGGTCGCAGTCAACCACACCCCGGTGATTTCCGGGTCTCCGCTCCCATCGCGAAACAGGAACACGCCGGTGACAATTGGCGGCAGTACTGTTGTGGCGCTGCGTCCGTTGCCATCGCGGCCGACCTTTGCGCATAGTCCTACAACGCCGAGCAGAGATGAGCCCCGACCGGAGAATCAGGGGACGATTCCGAACGACAGGACAGCGACACCCAGCAGGCCCGGTTACAACGTCAACCGGCCCGTACCGCAGGAACCCACGGGGCCGAACCGGCCCAGTTACAGCAGCACACCCACGACCCCAGTCGAAGAGCCGACTTACCGGAACTCGTCGACGCAAGACCACGGTTCAACGTCAAACCGGCCAAGCCCTCCGAGCGGTGCGCCGGCTAACCATCCTTCCAGCGGCGGCTCGTCTGGCGGAGGCTCTCCACACCCAAGCGGAGGATCTTCCGGCGGTGGAGGCGGGGTGGATCGCATCCCAGCGGCGGCGGTGGTGGCGGCGGTGGAGGCGGTGGCTCCCACAGCGGCGGGGCGGTGGCGGTGGTGGAAGCAGCAGCGGCCATCACTGAAGTTCAGCTTGCGCCGGCACTGCGAGAAATTGGCGCCTCAAGAAGTCGGCGCTACGAGAATAGGACGCGAATCGCTGCGCCTGCTTGCAGTTGAATTTCTACAGTGCGCTCGTCGATTGAATGGAAGGGCATTTCCTGTTCTGCATGGATGACGCGCAGAACGCGCTGGCCGGCGGGGGCAGCGAGAGAGATGCGGCCGTCGACGCTCGGGCGCAGAGTGGCAACGGTGGCCTTGCCATTGCGCCACGCGCAGTCGACTTCAACGCCGCCGCGCGCGCGCAGACCGCGGAAGCTGCCGGTGGGCCACGCAGACGGAAGCGCAGGCAGAAGACGCACAACGCCGCCATGGCTCTGCAGCAGCATCTCGATGATGCCGGCAGTGCCGCCCAGATTTCCGTCAATCTGAAACGGCGAGTTGGCCTTGATGCCGCAAATGTCAAAAAGATTTGGGCGAGTGGAGTTGCGAAGCAGCGCGAGCAAGCTGGCGTAAGCAGCTTCGCCATCCTCCAGTCGCGCCCAGCAGTTGACGATCCACGCGCGGCTCCAGCCGGTGCTGCCGCCGCCGTTGGCGAGACGGCGCTCGAGCGTGGCGCGCGCTGCTTTGGCAAGCTCGGGAGTTTCGCGCAGCGTGATCTGATGGTCAGGATAAAGCGCGAAGAGATGCGAGATGTGGCGATGGCCGGGCTCGGTCTCGTCGTAGTCTTCGTTCCACTCCTGCAGTGCGCCGGTCTTGCCGATCTTGAAAGGCGGCAGGCGTTTGGCCGCGGCCTCAACCTGCGCGCGAAGAGCGTCATCGACGCCGAGAATTTTGCTCGAGCGCGAGACGCGATCGAAGACGGCGCGGATGATCTCGGTATCCATTGCGGGAGACATGCAGAGGCTGGCCGTGGTGCCGTCGGGCAGTTTGTATTTGTTTTCCGGCGACTGGCTCGGCCCGCTGAGAAGCGTTCCGTCCGGGCCTGGAACAAGATAGTCGAGGAAAAACTCGGCGATCTCTTTCAGTCGCGGATAGGCGCGATCGCGCAGGAAAGTTGTGTCGATGCTGTAGGCGTAATGCGAGAAGAGATGCAGCGAAATCCACGCCGCGCCCATGGGCCAGACGCCGGCCTGCACATGATCGACGGGAATGGAGTCGCCCCAGATGTCGGTGTTGTGATTCACGAGGAATCCGCGCGCGTTGAAAGTATTTGCGCGCCGTTTCGGCGCCGAAGGTGCGCGTTGAGTCGAGCAGGTCGAATAGCTGCGTGTGCAGATCGGCGAGGTTTGCCGATTCGGCCATCCAGTAATTCATTTCGGCGTTGATGTTGACGGTGAACTTCGATCCCCACGGCGGATCGAGGCTCTCGTTCCAGATGCCTTGCAGATTGGCCGGCAGCGTGCCCGGACGGCTGCTGCTGATGAGCATGTAGCGGCCGAACTGAAAGTATGTGGCGATGAGGCCCAGGTCAGGCTGCGTCTGGGCCGCCGTTCTTGATGCGCTCCATGCGCTTGTCGGTGGCGAGATCGCGCAGCGGGTCAGGACCGTCGAGAAGCCGAAGATTGGCGCGGCTTGCGTAACGGCGATAGTCGGCCACGTGCTCGGCGCGGAGTTCGTTGTAAGAGCGCGCGGCCGCGGAGCGAAGATTGCGGGCGCAGGCGGCGGCCATTCCGGCGGCATCGTCGTTCACGAAAATCGGTGGCCGCGGTGAGCAGCAGCGTGACGGCGCGAGCGTTTTCGATGCGGAGCGTGTTGCCCGCGGCGCGAACTGAGCCGCCTTCGGCGATGGCCTTAACCTCAGCGCGGAATGCGACGCCAACCTGGCGCTCCTGCGTCGCCGGATCGGTGGTGGGTTTGACGGGACGCGCCGCGCCGGTCATGACCAGTCGATCGTTGCCGAGCGCGGTGGTCTCGCTGTGCGCAGGACGGTCGAGGCGGACGGTAAGCGCGATGGGGCGAGTGCATTCAATGCGCGCGACGATGACATTGCGCGGCGCGGAGCTGAAGACTTCGCGCGTCCACTGCGCGCCTGCAGCGGTGAAGCGCGTTGTCACGACGGCTTGATCGAGATCGAGTTCGAGGCGATAGTTCGCGATATCGGCGGCCACGTTGTCGAAGTCGAGCCAAAGGTCACCGAGCGTTTGGTAGCAAGGCAGGCGGTCGGGAACGCCCATCATGACCTCGGCGGCGAGAGCCTCGGCCTCGTGGACTTTGCCGGCCATGAGCAGTGCTGCGCACTTCCGGGGTGCGGCTCGCCTGCGGATTGTTGCGGTCGCGGCGCTCGCCGATCCAGACTGTCTCTTCATTCAGTTGCAGGCGCTCTTTGGCCGTATTGCCGAAGACCATTGCGCCGAGCCGTCCGTTGCCCACGGGCAGCGCGTCGGGCCAGCGTGGCGGCGGGCTGCTCGAAGAAGAGAACGTGCTCGCTGGTTGGAGCGCCGTCGCCGGGATCTTGCACCCCAGGCGGGCAGCGAACCGCGCTGCGCGAGCACTGCACTGGCCAGCGATGCGTCGCGCAGAAATCGCCGCGGCTCCAGCCTCGCCGTTCTTCATCGCTCGTCCCATTACGCCTCCAGCAGAATGGCAGTGTAGGGCGGAACACGCAGCGCGCCGTCGTGGATTGAGTTGGCGTGGCTTTCCACGAGCGTTACGCCTGTTTTCGCGTCAATGGCCGGGCCGGTAAGCAGCCATTGCTTCTTCGCGTGGCGCAGCGGCGTGTGAATCGCCGCGGGCTGATCGGTTTTGTTGATGACGCGAGCAGAAGCGTGGCGCCGGATTTTCGCGCAGCGTAGGCGCGAATCCGATCGCTGGAGCAATCAAGCGAAGATCGAACGAGGCTGGCGCCGACAAATGGCTTGATCAGCTCCATGCCGAAGTACTCGGGTCGGCGCACGAAGCCTGATTCGAGACTGCCTGCGATCGGCGTGTAGAAGCCATTGCCGCCGCCGTGCAGATTGACGCCCGCGCAACCGGCGCGGCGAAGTCAAGCATCATATCGGCGACCCACAGCGCGCTGGCGAGCGTATCGCTCACGCCGGGCTGGCCGCCGTTCCAGCAGGAGTTGCCTTCGCTCATGCGATAGGGCAGGCCCGCGCTGCGTGCTGCGGTCATGGCGATTTGCAGATCGCGTTCCAGCTTTGGGTCGGGCGAGAGAAGCCTGTCGATCGTCATGCCGGGCGCTCCGGCCGGACCCATGGCGTAGTAGTGCGAGGTGAGCATGACGACGTCGGGCGCGCTTTTCTTCGCATCTTCGGCGAAGCCGGTGACGTAGGCCATCTTGTTCGACACATCGGGGCCGGCAAATTTCGCGTTGGGAACGCGCGCAACGACGGCGGCGTGCGCGGCAGACCACTCCTTCCAGTAGTCGGCGTAGCTCCATGTTGCGGGACGGTAGCGATTGCGCCATGCATCGGGCTCGTTGCCGAGTTGGAACGCGATCAGGCGCGGGCCAAGGATGTTCTGCACATAGGACGCTTCTTCGGCAGCGCGTTCAACGGGACCGCGGCCGAGATTGAGGCCGTAGAGGCAGCGCCAGTTCGTCGCGTCGAGAAAGGCGCGCAGATTGCGCAGGCTTTTCGGCGTGATCGGTGTATCGGCCTTGACGTTTTTGCTGTTGTCGGGACCGACGGCATCGGGGCCGAGCGGCGGCGATGCTGGAGTTTCGTCCGTTGTGAACGCTGTGAATTCGCTGGTGCCTCCGCCGAGACGCAGAACGCCCTGGTCGCTGAGTTCGCGAAACAGCGCGATGAGCGCGGCATTTTCCGCTGAGAAGAAAGCCGGGTTGGCCAACTGCGCCGATTCGTAGCTCAGGCCGATGAAGTCTGCTGGGACGGTGGCAAGAGTCGCGGATTCGTCGATCGTCAGCGTGCCGGAGATTGGCTGGCTGCTGTCTTGCGCGCGGAGGAGTCGGCGTGAGGCGCAGGAAATAGTTGCTGCAGTGGCGCCCGCATCGCGGAGAAATTTACGGCGATTCATTTAAGCGAAACCTCGACGAGTTGTGGCGGCACCAGATGTGTGGAATGGAATTTCCGCTGCGATATTTACTGGCTTGCCATCGATGCGGCTGGACGCGACAATGCTCGAGTCGACTGGAAGATGAAGAACGAAATCGCGCGCGAGGCCATGCGGATCGACTGTGAATCGCCAGAGTTTCGCGTTGACGTGTTCAACGCGGAGGCTCACTTCGCCGCCGGTCGTCACCGGTGCATTGTCGAGCACAAGAGATTTGCCCTCAGGCACCCAACTTGAAAGCAGGCCGGGCAACAGATGCAGTTTGCCATCGCGCTCGTTCAGCAGCATGTCGCGCAAGCAGCAGCACGAGATTTGCGTTCGCCCAGGCTTCGGGCATGTCGCCGGTGCCTTCCATGTTGGCGCGCTTCGAGTGCGGCGTGTCGCAAGCGCGAGGCGCGTCGACGTCGACGAGGATCTCTTCTTTCCAGACGTTGGTGGTGTAGCTGTGATTGAGAGCGGCGGCGAGCATGTCCGCGGCTTTCTGCTTTTCTCCGCGCAGCAGGTAGGTCTCGGCCATGTTCATCGATTCGCCGGCCCAGACGCCGGCGGGTCCGGCCCAGGCAACGTTGGTCGGCAGGCCCTGCTTCTCCTCGCGCTCCATGCGCGTGATGAGGCCGGTGACGAGCGGATCGTCGGGCGCATAGAGGCCGGTGGGATAGACAGCCAGGAAAGATCTGCGAGTAAGCGCCCTCGGGATAAGTGGGCATTGCGGGCAGATAGGGCGGAGTGATGGTTTCGAGCGTGACGGCGCGGCGAATGCTTTCGCGAATGGCGGCGGTGTAGTCCGAATATTCGCGGTCGAGCCACGCAGCGTCGTTTGGGTGACCGAGGACGGTGGCGGCTTCGCTGGTAACTTGCTCGCGCGTAGGCGGCGAGGAAGTTGTGCGAGAACGAGTGGCCTTCGGGCAGGCCGGAGTCGCCGTAGCTCCACGGCAGCAGGCCGTACCAGTAGGTTTTTTCGCCGGGCTTGAGCGGCGGGTTCGGCTCGGTGCGGCAATGCGATGGAATCATGCGATGGATGGGCCGCGCGCCGAGCGGAATGCCATCGACGCCTTCGAGCGTGGACTCTTCGCGATGATCGCGAATCCACTCGGCTGAGCGAAGCAGATAGGGATACGCACGCGCGAGCCATTGCTTGTCGCGCGAGAAAAGATAGTAGTCCCAGACCGCTGCGGCGTTGCCGCCGGAGTTGTCCCACGCAGGCCAGCCGCTGGTGGGAGGGAAGTCCCACTCGCCGTCGTCGTTGATTTCGTGGAAGGCGTGCTCGACGCTTTCGCGCGCGGGCTGCATGAAGCCCGCAACCTCCATGGCGCGCGCCTGAAAGTATTCGCCGCGGCCCCAGTACTGCCGGTAGACTGCGGGGCCGTCGAGCGCCCACAGATCGCCGTGCGCATCGTATTCGGTGAGGATGAGCACGTAGGCGATGGACGAGTAGTAGAAGTCGGTGAGCTCTTTCTGCGGGAATTCGACTTTGGTTCCGCGCGCCCACAGATCGTCCCATTGCGCGACGGCTTTGGCGAGCAGCGCCTCGCCGGTTTCGCGCGAGAGTTCGGCGTTGCGCGCGACGGGCCACTCGTAGGGCAGCTCGATCCAGATTGTTTTGTCGCCGTGAGCGGGAACGGAGAGGCGCAGCGCCAGCGTGAGCCCGTTGTCTTCGGCGGTGACGGTGGCGCCGGCCGTTTCGGTGACGAGCGCGACATCTTCGCCGGCGCCGTTTTCGAGTATGTGGCCGACCACATGGCCGGGAAGATTGCGCTCGCGGCCGCTGAGCTTGAGCGTGACGTCGGCCGCGGACGCGCCGTCATTGTGGAATGTGAGACGAACAACGTCGAGGCCTTTTGCGCCGGAGGCTGCGGTGGGAATTTCGCCGGGCTTTGCATCGGGATCGACGGCGAAGGCGAGTTCTTCGAGCGAGAGATCGCCCGATGTGCGCCGACGAAACGATGAACGGATAGCGGCCGCGATAGAGTTGCTGGCTGCTGATGATGAGCGGTTGCGCGCCGGCGAATGCCTGGATGGCGAGCTCGCCGTCCATCTGGCTGCTGAAGCCGATGGGCGTGTCGAGCGGCTTGCGCTTCAGGCTCCATTGCGACCACTTCAGATTGCCTTGTTTGTCGACGATGGTTTTGTGGCTGCCCATCGGCAAGGCCGATCAGGCTCTGCGCATCGGTGTTGGAGTAGCGATGGTCGATGACCACCTGCGCGGAGAGCGAGGGCTGCGCACAAGCAGCAAGGCAACGCAAAGCGCAAATGATCGCTGAAGGGCCACAAGGATCCTCAAATTATTCCGCCTTGATGGTGGAGAGGACGACGATTTCTCCGGGTTGAATGACATTGTCGGTGCGGAACGGCGAGACGGCGTTCTCTTCTTCGAGGCCGGTGCGTTCCATCTCGGCCCAGGGGTGAGCGGCGCCCTGAATCGTGAGCCTGCGCGCGATGGCCGAGCGGTTGACGACGACCAGCGTTTCGTCGTGGCCGCCGGCGAATGCAGTTGCGAGCAGGTCGGGATCGCCGGTTTCGACGCCGATGCGCTGCATGCCTTTCAGGATATGGCGGCTGTATGCGCCGAGCACGCGCAGCTGATAGCTGGTGGGCACGGGAATCCAGCCGCGGGTGCGGTCGGGCGCGAGCAGCGAGCGCGAGCCGGCGAAGGTGGGCTGCTCCACGTCGAGCAGCGTCCAGCAATACATCAGGGCCACGGCGTCGAGTTCGGTGAGGTTCTTGTGGTAGAGCTGGGCCACGGCAAAGGCGATGCGGTACGACGGCTCCTGGTAGTGCGGATCGTTGATGCAGATTTCCGTGGCGAGGAAGGGCTTGCCCTCCGCGGCCTCGTGCATCGCCTTCATGCGCGCGTCGTAGAGGTCGGGATTGGCGATGAACTCCTGAAAGTCGTACTCGTGCGTGGCGGAGTAGTCGATGGCGTTCCACGCTTCGGGATTGTTTTGCAGCGCCTTGGCGCGGTCGATGCCGAGGAACATGTAGCTGGCGTCGGCCATGTGGATCTTGGTCTGGGTGAATCCGGCTTTGTCGAGCTCGCGGCGCAGGGCGAGCGCCATGGCGGCTGAAGACCTCGGGCGGCTGATCGACTTCGTTCTCGAGGCCGACGATGGCCGGCGCGGAACCGGTTGCGGCCTGCGCCTTTTTGCAGTAGGTGACGACGATGCGCGCGTACTCGTCGGGATTCGCGACCTGCTTGATGGGCTTGTTCGCAGGTGTCGCTGACGTGCGGACCGTTGTAGGGAACCGTGGCCCACGAGGGAAGCGCCCAAAGCTCGTAGATGACGCTGCCGCCGAGATCGAGCACGTGACGGCTGTAGTCGAAGCTCGAGAGCTCGCTGTTGGGGAAGTTGTCGCCGTAGTAGTGCGGCGTGGCGTCGCTGAGATCTTCGAGGTTGCTCAGGTCGGGCTTGAGCTCGGTGCCCATCGGGTACTCGCGGAAGAGCAGCAGGTTGTAGCTCTTGAGAATCTGCCAGTACTCGCGCTTGCCCTCGTCGCTCAGCTCGGCGTAGGCGGGAATGCTGGGGCTGCCGCCGAAGCCGAGCATGGTCTGGTGAACTTCAGATGGGTTGATGATGATGGTCGCGTCTTGACTTCGGGCTGGAGCAGCGAGCCTTCGACGACCTCGTGCGCGGTGCGCGAGGCGGCGAGCATGAGTTGGTGGCGCGTGACGTCGAAGAGCAGCGGCGCTTCGAGGATCTGCTGGCCGTTGACGAGCACGCGCACGGCGAGATGCGCATCGGCGATGACGGTGAGCGTGCGCGCATCGCCGGTGTATTGGCGCTCGTCGGTGAAGATGGTCTTCTCGGGATAGTTTCCCTGGCCTTCGTAGAGCGCCATCGAATCGTAGTAGCGTTCCGAGATGCGGACCTTGCTCGAGGTGAGCTCGACGGTGAAGCCGGCGCGCGGGCCGGTGAAGATCCAGCGCAGCGTGGCGCGCTCGGGAATGGCGCGTCGAGCGTGATCGTGCGCTCAAAGAGCGCGGGCAGATTTTCGTGAAAATATTTGCGCGCGATTTCGTCGGGACGGCTCCAGCCGGGGCCGGTGGGGCCGTCGGAGACGAAGTGGAATGTGTCGGCGGGTTGCGCTGCGGGGCGGTGAGGGCGGCGGAGGCGGAAGCTGGATGGCCTGTTGGGCGGACGCGGCGGCGGCCGGAAGCAATAGAGCGAAGATCCCAATTAAGCTAGCGAAGCGCATTGCCCGATTATCCGCGTCGGCGGGCTTGCGGTGTCAAGGGCGGCGGACTTTAGCTCAAGTTTCTACGCCGCAGCGGACTGCAAGTTAAGCGGCTAGGCGGAGGTGACGAGTCTGCTTACCCAAGTGCGTTTCGGCCGTGAATCGCACTTTGCGGATTGGTAGTCTAAGAGATGTGAAGCACGAGCAAGACACGCGTTTGCGGGTTGCGGCGATTGGATTTCTCAATCCCGCGCCGCTGATGTGGGATTTTGAACATCCGCCGCTCGATGAGACGCTGGCAAAACGCTACATCGTCGACCGCATGACGCCGGCGGAGTGCGCGGCGCGGCTGGCCGATGGGCGCGCCGACATCGGGCTGATTCCCATTGCTTCGCTGGCTACTACGCCGGGGCTGCGCATTCTGCCGGGCTGCACGATCGCTTCAAAGGGCAGAGTGCGCTCGCTGCTCCTGGTGCATCGGGCGAAGCAGTCGCCGAGCAAGCTGCGCTCGGTGGCGGCGGATACGGCGAGCCGGACGACGCTCGCTTATGCGCGGATGATGTTTCACAAATGGGGCAATGCTGAGGTTCCGTTTGTGCCCATGGTGGCCGATCTCGACGCGATGCTGGAGCACGCGGATGCAGCGATCCTCATTGGCGATCCGGCGCTGCTGGCGCTTGAAGAACGCAACAATCAATTCGAACGCACCGGCGAAGAGCTTGTTTATCTCGACCTGGCCGAGGAGTGGCGTACGCTGACCGGTCTTGCGTTTGTTTCGGCTGTTTGGTGTTTTGCGCCAACAGAAAGCATCGTTGCAGGCGGCAATGTTTTGGAGGAGAGTGTCGCGCAGGATTTTATTCTGTCGCGCGATCACGGCCTGGCGAATATCGATGCGCTCGTGGCCGAGTGGTCGCAGCGATTTCCAATTCCCGAGGAGACGATTCGGACTTATCTGACGGCGAACATTCACTACGTTCTCGACGAGGAGTGCTTGGAGGGAATGCGCGGGTTCTTCCGCATGGCGGCGGAGTATGGAATCTTGCCGAGCTATGAAGTAGTGATCGGTTCTCAGTAACAGTTTTCAGTCGCCGCCTGCGGCGCTGTCTGCTTTTTCGACGTCCGTCACGAAGAGAAGTAAGTCACGGACGTAGGCACGCCAGCGTAAAAGGGATTCTCCCAGCTCGTTCGACCGCCAGAGATAATCCCGCTGTCTGTTACGACCAGGTAAGGAGTACCCGGAAAAATTGCAACGACCGTGGCGGCGTCATTAAGCCGGGTTGTTGGCTCAGTGCTGTTATCTTCCGGTCCAATTTGTCGAGTTTTGCTCCCTGTTAGTCTCTCTCCAACTGTAGCGCTCCAATAATCTGAGTCATGCCGAAAGGTAATTGAATATACGCGTTGCGCCGGGACGGTGCGTCCGCATTTTTCTGCGATCTCCAAATACGCAGCATCTTGTTCGCTAGCGTCATAATGTGCTATCGGCGGAAGAAAAAATGCTGGTGCTTGAGCCATGTGTCCCCCGAATTTGCGAAAAGTCTGAGCCGGGTGGCCCAATTATCGATTTTAAGACGTTGGAAGGTATGAAGGCTTCGATCCGCGAGTATTCCTCCCGGAGAGCCGCTTTATGGGAAGCAATTTTTCGACGTTCAAGCGCGGCAAACTCGAAAACGTCAAGCCGCAGTGCTTCGCCCAGGCTGAGACCCGTCGCAGAGTGATCGTTTGTCGGGAATGATTATCAGGGATGGGAGCCGCGTAAGAAAATGTCGACGGATTTTCGCGCCTTTGCCGTCCATTCGTCCGTGGGGCCCACTGTGGAGAGGCCGTAGATGGCACGCATGAAGTAGGCGGAAGCTGGCGGCTGGTGAGGCTCCGGAACGGCATAGGCGATGCTTTCGGGTAGGGATCGGGCGGGCTATGCGACGCTATCAAAACGAGAGCGTTGGCGTCTCATGCGATAGCGGCCCACCTCACCTCATCTACCGCCCGCGGAGGATCCCTTGAAAATCCATCGCGTCCTGGGCCGGGTTTACGTCTTCTGCGTCTTTATCGGCGCGTTCACTGGAATCGCTCTTGCTACCGGCAGGCCAGGCTTGCCGGGAACCTCCATGCAGGCCGCCGCATGGATCGTCTGCACGACGGCCGCCTTCATCACCGCGCGCAACCGCCAAATCGTCGTGCATCGCCAGTGGATGGCCCGGTCTTATGCCGTTACATTTACCTTCGTCTCCAGCCGGGTGCTCAACCTGTGGCCGCGCTACTGGAGCCATCTTGGCGACACCTTCGCGGCCGTCGGCGTAATCGCCTTCACACTCGCGTCACTGCTTGTCGTTGACCTGGGAATGAACTGGCGCGAACTCACTACCCGTCGTGCCTGATAATGGTGCGCACTGGGCTACGTTGCGGCTCACTATTCACTTCTTGGGCGCGTCAAAACCAAAGCGCTGGTCCAGTCGATTTCAAGCTGTACCACTACACTAATGACAGCATTGGCGATGCAATGCCCAGCATGAGCGGTACAGTTCCAGCATATCGGATTAGAAGAAGCACATCGGGTCCGAAATAGGAGATTCCCGTTAGAGCGTCCAATCTGAATCGGGCTCCGTTGCAAGACGAAGTTCTCATCCTCGGCGGCGGAGTAGCAGGGTGTGCGGCTTCAATCAGGCTTGCTCGCAAGGGACGAGCGGTGACGCTGATCGAGCGCGAGCTCGCACCACGCCATAAAGTCTGCGGAGAATTCCTAAGCGGCGAGGCGCTTGAGGATCTGCACGACCTGGGCATCGATGTGGCCTCGCTTGGCGCCGTGCGGATCGATTCCGTTCGCCTTGCCGCTGCCGGGCGCGCCGCTGAAGCTCCGTTGCCTTTTCCCGCTGCCTCACTGACGCGCAAGTCGCTTGATACGGCGCTCATTGCCGAGGCAGTTGCAGCAGGGGTTCGCGTAGAGCGCGGACGCAGTGTGCAGGCGCTCGGCCGGACGACAAGCGATGCGTGGAGGGCTACGCTCGACGACGGCACCACGCGTGAGGCCCCGACGGTCTTTCTCGCGACTGGCAAGCACGATCTCCGCGGCCATACACGTCCAGAGGATCCGGAGCGATGGATCGCCTTCAAGATGTATTTTCGGCTAGCGCACGCGCAGGCGACTGAGTTGGCACGCGCATCTGAGCTGATGCTGTATCCCGGAGGCTATGGCGGTATCCAGCCGGTTGAGGGCGGCATTGCAAACCTCTGCTGGGTGGTGCAACAGAGTCATCTGGCTCGCGCGGGCTATCGCTGGGAGAATTTTCTCGCGAAGATGCAGCAGGACTGTCCACATCTCGCGATGAGGCTCGCAGGTGCGGAGCCGCTGCTTCTGAAGCCGATCGCGATCACGCATATTCCTTACGGTTACATCCGCCGCACAACGGAGAATGGTCTTTACTGCATCGGCGATCAGGCAGCGGTCATCCCCTCGTTCACCGGCGACGGCATATCGATAGCGTTGCACACTGCGCGTGGCGCCGTCGCTGCTTATCTTGCGGGCGAGCCGGCGCCAGTGTTCCAGGCCAAACTGCGGTCAGCATTGCGGATGCAGATGCGCCTTGCCGAGTTCGCCGCCGATGGCTTGAACAACGCACTTGCACGCGCGGTACTACCGTTTTGCCTGAGGGCCTGGCCCGGCGTGATGCGCGTGACGGCAAAGCTGACACGCGTTGCCCAGCACGCCGCCGTTGGTCAGCCGGCGGTCGCCGGCTAGAGCTAGACAATGCGAATCGCCGCGATTCGACGCTGCAGTAACTGTTAGTGGTTAGCTTAAGGAGAGATGCATTGAAATCCTTCGCAGCCCTCGCCCTGGCTTGCTTGATCGGTCCGACCGCGTTTGCGCAGCATCAGACTTTTGTCGTCAATCCCGATGCCAGCGAGGTCAAGATGACGCTGAATACAACCCACGAGGTTGTCATCGGCACCTTTCATATTCAATCCGGGTCGATTGAGTTTGACCGCAGCAATTCCAAGATGTCAGGTTCGGTGGTTGTCCTCGCCGGCAGCGGCAAGACCGGCAATGACAGTCGCGATAAAAAGATGTACAGGGACGTTCTGGAGGTTGAACAGCACGCAACCGTTTCTTTTGAGCCGAAGACCTATGCGGGCGCCATTGCATCTTCAGGCGATTCGACCATTCAGGTGACGGGGATCTTTACGCTGCTGGGCACGCCTCATGAAATCACTGTACCGATGCTTGTGCATCTTGAGGGCAGGAGCGCGACTGCCAGGGCGCAATTTGTGGTGCCTTACGTCGACTGGGGTCTCAAGAATCCGAGCTTTTTGATCTGGAAGGCAGAGAACGATGTCGCGATCGACCTCAATCTTTCGGGCACGATTTCAAATTAACCGAAGGTTGTTAT
>CAVRXG010000003.1:0-1027858 GCA_963725115.1 uncultured Acidobacteriaceae bacterium
CCGATTTAGGTTCAAGAAAGACGAAGTGCACAAGGCGTACGATCCCGAATATGCGCAGCGGTTCTGGCGCATTTTGTTGCAATCGTCGCGGGTGATTGAGATATTTCGCGCGCGGTTCATTGGCAAGGTGAGCCTGATTCATTTGTTCTGGGGAGCGATGGATCTGGCGTGCACGCAGATTTTCAGGGCGCACGGCGCCGGAGCATCCGAGCATGCCGGGGCTGCCGGATCGCGTGGTGCGCGACGCGTATTCGCACGAGGTGAGCAGCTGCGGATTCTGGCCAGGGGCGCCGGGGCCGAACGGCACTTTTCATTGAGCCGTTCTTCTATAGCTACGCCTATCCGGAGCCGCCGGGATATCGGGAGTATGCGATTGCGCCGGCGGGGGCTAAAGTTCGACAGCAATTTCGGCGAGTTCATTTTTCCGTATGAGGCGATGCGGCAGTCGGCGGACCCGGATGCGGCGCTGCTGCAGTTTTTTGCAGAGCACGTATGAGGCGGCGGCGAATTGCGCGAAGTGGGATCGGGCTGCGCTGGAGAAGAGCGGGGAATAGTGGGAGGCCGCAGCCGAGCGACGAATGTTTACCAGATAATCAACAGCAATTTTCGGCTGTTTTGCCCTTGATTTGGTGCACCTCGGATCGATTCCAAACGACTTACGGCTGCAAATGTACCTCTAAGCATAATTATTTTTTTATTTATTTAATTTCCTTTCTTGTCGCGGTCGGCGGTCATAAAAACAGGGAACAAGGGAACAGAGAACAGAGAATAGGGATCAGCGGCCAGAGGTCTCTGATCGGCCGGCGGCCCACGACCAACTGAGAGACCCGGCTGAACGCATATGAATAAGTATGCGCTCAGATGGGGTAATTATCGGCAAATGGAAGTTGCCTGGATGGAGTGGGTTATGGATTTTGAGGATTGACACGGGGACGCAGGGGCTCCCGGGCCGCTCGGCCGAATTCGGCGAGCCCTGACCACCACCACCCCACGGACGAAGACCTGTCCGTGGGGGCCCCGGTCCTCCTCGATCCCAGCCGCTGACGCGGCTTTTCCCTAGGTGCTCGCGGCCCGAGGGCTGGAAGATTCAGGCTGGAGTGAAGCTTGAGGCATGGCCTGGGTGGTCGATAAGTGGGGCATGAGACAGGGTCTGAGTTGTCGCTAAGTTGTTGAAAAATTTAGTCTTTTCTGAATTTTCAAAGATTTCGCTTGCATTAAGATATATCTTACGATATAGTTTGAGATATATTTTGGACAGGAGGTCCAACACGATGTTTGGAAGACAATTTGTAAGAGAAGTTTTGGAACATGAAGGGCGCGGCGGATGCGGCGCACGGCACGGCGGACGAGCACTTTGAGGGGCGCGAGGAGCACCACGGCCCGCGCGGAGGTTATGAGAGCGGGTACGAGTCGATTCGCGGAGACGGGTTTGAAGGGCCCGGCGGCGGACATGGCCGAGGTGGGCATGGATTTGGCGGGCCTGGAGGATTCGGGCGAGATTTCGGGCGCGGGTTTGGACGGGAATTCGGGCAGGGTCGCGAGCGGATGTTCGACGCCGGAGAGATCAGGCTGGTGATTCTGAGGCTGCTCTCGAGCGAGCCGAGCTACGGCTACCAGCTGATCAAGACCATGGAAGCCCGGCTGGGCGGCGGCTACACGCCGAGCGCCGGCGTGGTGTATCCGACGCTGACGATGCTCGAAGAGGAGGGCCTGATTGCGGCTGCGCAGACCGAGGGCAAGAAGGTCTACAGCGTGACCGAGGAGGGCCTGAAATATCTCGAGGCCAACAAGGAGCGCGTGGGCCAGCTGTTTGAGCGGCTTGAGGAGACGGGGCGCGGCTTCCGGCGCGGGCGGTCGCCCGAGCTGATGAAGGCGTTCATGGACCTGCGCGGGGCGGTGACGTCGAAGGTGTGGCGGAGGAACGCGACTCCGGAGCAGATCAAGAAGGTCGCGGAGGCGATTCACGCGGCGGCGAAGGCGATTGACGAGTTGTGAAAGATAGTGGATAGTGGTTAGTGATTAGTGGTCAGTGATCAGAAAAGGCGCCCGGTTGACGGGCGCCTTTTTGTGTCATACGAGGTGTTGGTGGTTGAGTATCCCCGGTCCCCAAATGCGAGGGACCGGGGGCACCCAACTTCGTTGTGAATTGGCGCCGCGGAACCGGGGTCACCCATTTTTTTGACGTGTTGGCGGTTGAGGGACCCGGCCGCCCGCTTACTTCACGCCCTTGGCAGGATCCCACACACCCTCCAGTTTGCGAACGTAGAGTATCTGGCCAATGTGGTAAGCGTTGTGTGTTGCGACGTGCGAGATCAGCGACGCATTGGCAGCCAGCTTCTGATCGTCGGCGGTCTCAACGGCCTTTTCCCAGTCGGTGAGCACCTGGTCGAGTTTTTTCACCAGGTCGTCCCATTGCGCGGGGGTGAAATTGTCAAAGGTCTCGTTGTTGTTTCCGTCGAACGGCGCGGGCTTCTCGCCCTTGAACTGGGTGAGCGCGCGGTCGTCCCAATACCAGATGTGGTAGGCAAGCTGGCCGATGGAGTGGTTGCCTTTGCCGGGGCTCCATTTGGCCTGTTCGGCGGTGAGGCCTGCGACGGCGACGTTTGCCGGAACAAACCAATCTTCCTGGTCGTGGGTGGTGCGAAGCTGCTCAAGCAGGATGCCACGCAGGGTGGTGGGCGGGGCCGGGGCGCGGTGCGGGGTCGGGGTTTGGGCAGAAGCGGCGAAGGGGATGGCGAGGACGGCGATAGCGAGAACAGCAGGAAAAGCCAGTTTTCTCATGGGCGCGACCTCAGGGAACAGGATACGGGAAGCTTTCAGGTTGGATGTTTGCGGGTGGGAAACGTCAACGGGGAAGCGGCGAGTCGGCGAGTCTGCGATGGGAGCTCACTGGGCGCTAGGAGCACCGGGCGATCGAGAATTTGGGCGCAAACATTACCTTTAGCGTCGGCTTGAGGGACTTAAGACCGAGTATAACGGGCGAGTTTTGTATAATCGTTTCCACAAGAGGGGGGCAAGCCCGGGTTCAGATGAAGACTGGTTGGAGCCGGCCTTCCCTGGTTTTCCCTGGATTCAGCCATGCACAGCTGGGTGCAACAATGAATGAATGGAAAATCTTGATGAGCCGGGCCACTTTGTTTCCGGCCACCCCGTCATCTTTTTCGGAGGTATCCGGACTGGGCTATTTCGCCAGGTCTGGGGCATAGACCCGGATAGCTTCCAAAGGCAGGAGAATCCGCTTCTGCCCAGTTTTGCTCAGGGAAAGCGAGTGGGTGTCGCTTTTGGGTGCGCTGTGCAGCCCTCGCGGCTGGACTTCAATTTTGGGCCTGCCGCCCCGCCGATTCAGGATCGGTCAGATATTAGCATTCAGTTGATTGAAACGCGCGCCAACTGCGGGGAGGGGGCTCATTGAGGTCTTCGATGCCTTGGGAAGGGGTTCTGTTTCTGGAGCGGTTGCACGTGTGGCGCTTAACCTCCAAGCGCTCGTCCTGAAGCCGAACTTCGCAGAAGCGAATCAGGCTCTTTTAGAAGTTATCCCGGATCATTATGGTCTAAGGTTGGCTAGTGAGGAAATATGTGGTTTTTCAGGTCAACAGGCCCTTTGCTAGCCAGAGCGTTCCGAATGTAAACGTGAACGCGGTAACTAAATGGGGTGGTGCCAGGCTCCAAGTAATGACGTTTTCTGTCCCTGCGGGCGGAGCGGTGAATCTTGGCGACGGGCGCCGCCTCAGGCAACCCGCATCGAAAGGATTTTATCGCCGCGAGCGTCACTTTTGATATAAACAGTGGGCCGTCGGAAGGGGAGCTTTCTCGGCGGATCAATCGTCGCTTTTCCGAGAGGCGTTAACTTGGATTGAGGAGCAACAAGCGGGGCTCGGGCTTATTGTCGAGGGACTAAAAAATGTTTAATCACCAAGCCAAGATTTACCAACAAGCGCTGATCGTTCTCGATTCAAGCGTCGGGACGCCGGGGTTACCTCTATCCCAAACCTCGCACGACAACTTCGAGACGGATTATTCCGGGTAACTCTTTACCAGCCGGCGCTGACGGAACCAGTTGGTGCTTGGGTCGAGATCGATTGTCAGATTACGCGAGACGCATTTTCGAGCGTCCCCGTGTTGTGGGCTTCCGACTTAGGTCAGAGTTATCAAGAGCTCGGGAGGCGCTGAGCGAGATTACGGAACTCGGCCAAGAGGACGATTGGCGGATTGACCCCCCCGTTTACAATACCGCGCGATACATCGCTTCAGAGCTGATGCGCATGTCTTTTCCCGCCCCAAAAGTTTTTAACCACGGCCCAAAGTCGGTCGTTTTTAACTGGTCAAGCAATGCAGGTAATCTCTACCTAACGATTAGTGGAGATCGGATGTCTGCGCTTATATCCTCCCGGACCGAATCCAGCGTCGGATCGATTACTCTGCGAACCAGCTGATCGATTCTTCGCTGATGTTCTACATTGAAGCAGCATATTCCGATAGCCCAGTTGAGCGGTTGGTTTCAGGGACGATGCCAGAGCAACACGAGCTTGAGGTCTGAGACTCCTATGGGTTTCGGACCGATTGGTGATCGTGATGGCTTGTTCCGAATGGTGATTTTTCCGCTGGCATTTCGGCGCGTTGTTCTCTCGATTGGGGTAAGGGGATGAGACTCAAGGACCAAGGCGACAGGGTCTTCTTGGCTTCTCTTGCTTGGCGAAGGTTTGCCCCGACCCTACGGCACGTTCACGGTTACGGTTGCCGATTGGCGTCCCGCATGACTGATGAAGAACGGAGAAAAGGAAAAGACCGCGAGAAGGATCGTCGGATTTATTGCTGGCGCCTACGATCTTAGGGCCAATCAGGTTCGGGCGTTATCAGGGACGAGCGGCTTGAATGAGATTCTTTCTGCTGACGTAGTCCATCATATCGAAACTGGCGAGATCGCCCACGCCGATTTGAAAATTATCATAAAGGCAGAAGCAGAGATTGATCTCGAGGGTACCAAAACTGCAATTTTGGATCGACTTTGGAACGGCTGCTGCGGGCCGATTAGTTACAGCTGCGATTACGACAGAGATTTATCCCATCTGAATGTCAATATGACAAATCCTCCTTCTGGGCGTATCGAGACACAAGATCTCACTTGAGTGGATCTGGCACATCCTCAGGTTTTATATCGATATTTGGTTGTTTGCGAGGTTCATTTAGACGAATCTCTGGCCTCTGGAGGGCCATGAGTTAGACATTTACCCCACAATCGCCGATCAATTCGGGCGTGACAACGGCCCTCTGGCGCGTTCGCAGGGTTCTAGGGTCCATATGCCATTCAAGTGGCAGTCAACCGACGGAGATCGACGGTGCGCGGGCGGGCTATTGCGGCCAGGCGGAAGGTGCGCGAGTACGCCATGGTGGCGCGGGCGCTGGCCGACACTTCGCACCCGGTGCTGGTGCAGATTATCCCTACGCGGTTTTGCAACCTGAGCTGCGCCTACTGCAATGAATACGACAAGGTGAGCGAGCCGGTGCCTCTGGAAGAGATGTACCGGCGGATTGACGCGCTGGGGCGGCTGGGGACGGCGATGATCGGCATCTCGGGCGGCGAGCCGCTGACGCACCCGCAGCTGGACGACATTATCCGGCGGATGCGAAAGACGGGCGCGATTGCGGGGATGATCACGAACGGGTTCCTGCTTTCGCCCGAGAGAATCGAGCGGCTGAATCAGGGCGGGCCTGGATCACATGCAGATCAGCATTGATAACCTCGAGCCGGACGAGGTGTCGAAAAAATCGCTGAAGACTCTGGACAAGCGGCTGCAGATGCTGGCCGATCATGCCGAGTTCCACGTGAACATTAATTCGGTGGTGGGCGGAGGGATCAAGGATCCGAACGACGCGCTGGCGATTAGCAAGCGGGCGCTGGAGCTGGGGTTCGAGTCGACGATTGGGATAATCCATGATGGTAGCGGGCAGCTGAAGCCGCTTGCGCCGGAAGAGGCGCGGGTTTACCAGGAGATGAAGGCGCGGAAGAAGACGAACTACGCGCAGTTTGACAAGTTTCAGGAGGCGATTGCCGAGGGGCGCGCGAATGACTGGCGGTGCCGTGCGGGGTCGCGGTATTTGTATGTGTGCGAGGACGGGCTGGTTCATTATTGCTCGCAGCAGCGCGGGTATCCGGGGGTTCCGGTGGCCGAGTATACGAAGGCGGATTTGAAGCGGGAGTTTACGACGGCGAAGAGCTGCGCGCCGAATTGCACGGTGGGATGCGTGCACAGGATTAGCTATATCGACCACTGGCGGGCGCCGCAGACGCGGACGGTTGCGCCGGGGGGGCAGGAGCTGGTGAAGATCAGGGCAGTGATCAGTGTCAGGCAGGATGGTCAGGGCGTAGCTGCCGGGGGTAGGGAGTAGCCAGTAGGTAGTAGGGCTGGGGATTAAGGGACCGGAAGAGCAGGGAACGAGGGAACAAGAAAACCGAAAGGATGTGATGGAGGGCGTTCGCTGCGGCGGACGCCGTTTTTGTTTGTGGGGACGATGCAGCGGCTAAAGCCCGTCTGCATTTCGATGTGCTTTCGGCATGGCTGAAGCCAAGCCCTGATACAAGACAAACTCGCGCAGGATTTGGCGGGCGCGGATTGGGAGCGGGGATGAGGTTGGCGCAAATCGCGAGCAGCGATTTGCGCCTGGATGTCACTTGCGGCGAGACGCGATTAGCTCGGTGAGGTGGAGCTTTGAGTCGGCGCGGGTCGGGGCGGGTGGTGAAGGCGTCGGCGATGAGCCACGCGGCTGACATGATCGCTAGGTTGATGGCGTTGCCGGACCAGTTGAAGTGGTCATGGGGGCCGGCGATGAATTTGGGGATCCAAACGAAAATCTCGAAGCCGAGGATTTCGGCAGCGAGCAGGAGGGCGGCGAGGCGGGCGCGGATGCCGGAGAGAATGGCCGCGGCGGCGAGCAGAAAACAGATGGCGGTGAAGAAGATCCAGAAGACTTGGCTGGGCGGAAGCCAGGCCGGGACCCAGGTGGCCGCTCCGCGCCAGTAGATGATGTGGTAGACGCCGAACGAGATGGGACAGATGCCGTAGATGCGAGCGACGCGGGGCGCTTTGCCGGCCCAACGGGAGCCGGGCGGGGCGAGCATTGCGCAGGCGGCGAGACCGGCGGCGACGAGAGAAAATTCTTCAAAGACGTTGCCCCAACTGTCGTAGACGGCGGGAGCTTTGAGCGCCTGGATGACCCAGAGCGCGGTGAAGATGGCGTAGAGGAAGGTGAGCAGGGCCACGCCGGCGCGGGCGAAGCGGCGCGAGAGAATTGCGATGCCGGCCAGCAGTTCGCAGGCAGCGACGATGCAGGCGAGCAAGGTGCGGGCGGGGAAATCGGGAGGGACGCGCTGCCAGTTGACGGCGAAGTCGCGCCAAACGAAGCCGACGATGCCGAGGATGACGGCGGTTGCTCCGTAGGCGGCGAGGCCGAATTTTGGAAGCGAATCGCGGCTGTTCACTGATGCGTTCCTCAGATGCGTTTGACGGATGCGTTCATGAGATACGTTTCTCAGATGCGCTTCTCAAGGATCGACCTCCTCAAGCAGTTTCAATCAGGCGCGGCGGGCGTCCCGCGGAGCTTAATGGGAGTGCGGACAAACGTGCGGCCGAATTAGTGGCCGCGAGATTCGGCGAGGGCCTGGTCGATGAGCTGGAAGAGGCGGCCGCGGTCGACGACTTCGACGTAGGGCGGAGCGCCGGGCGCGCTGGTGACGATCCAGATGGTGGGGGTGTGCTCGATGCCGATGCGGTTGCCGAGAGCCTGGTCGTCTTTGACTAGCTGCGTGAGGCGGCCCATGGGATCGATGGCGAAGGGCAGGGCGACACCGTGGCCGGAGGCGAAGCGCTGCGTGAATTGCTGAAGCTCGTCGGGGGTTTCGATGGAGGGCTGGTTGGCGAAGACCTGGTCGCGATAGTCGTTGCCGAGGGTCTTGCTTTTGGTGTCAAAGAAGCGCGCGTTGACGGCGGCCTGGAAGCTCCAGTTGTGCATGGGGAGCGGGAAGTCGTGGCGGACCCAGGGGATGTTGTACTTGGCGGCGGCCTGAATGAGGAGCGGATTGGCGCGGGCGCAGTCGGGGCACTCGAGGTCATAAAACTCGACGATGGCGACGCGTGCGCCGGGCGGCGGCTTGAGGGCGGAGGCGTCGTGGACTGGTGTGGTGGGCGGCGCGCCGAACTGGGCGTGGGCTGCGGTTGCGGAGAGAAGTAGCGCGACGGAAACGAAGGCGACGGAGACGAGGTTCAGGTTTGCGACGAGCCCCGTCAAAACTGGGCCGGCAAATTTGCGGCGCGAAAGAAAATGGAGGCTGAGGAAACGATGCATAGCGTTTGGACGGCTCCCTAAAGCCATTGTAACGGGGCGAATGGGAGAAGCAGGGACCGAGGAACCAAGGGAACGAGGGAACAAGAAACCAAAAGACCGAGGGAACGAGAAGACACGGACTGAAGGACCACGGACTTGGGGACTAGAAGAGCAGGTAACTGGAATCAGGGAAGTGCGGGCGAGGACGCCCACACGACAGCCGGCGGGTGGCCGGCGCTACAAGGGGAACGTGGGACCGAAAGCCGGCTACTTGTGCGCGGTCTTTTGAGTGGTCTTGGCGGGGGCGCTGGCGCGAGTGTCGACGTGGGTCTGGGCGAGGGCCTGATCGATTGTTGTGAAGAGCTGGGTCTGGGGTTCAGTGACTTCGATGAAGGGCGCGCCTTTGCTGTTGGAGGTGACGATGAAGATGGTCGGAGTTTGCTTGACGCCGGTTCGAAGGCCGAGTTGGACGTCGGCCTGGACTGCGGCCGCCAATTTGCCTTGCGGATCGATCGCGAATGGAAGCGCGACCGAGTGGGCGGAGGCGAAGCGCTGCGTGAATTGCTGAAGCTCGTCGCGGGTTTCGATGGAGTTCTGATTGGCGAAGATGTAGTTGCGGTAGTCGTTGCCGAGGCTCTTGCTTTTCTGGTCGAACCAGCGGGCGTTGACTGCGGCGATTGGGCTCCAGACGTGGCCCGGTATGAGGAAGTCGTGGCGAATCCAGGGAATTCCGTATTTGGCTGCGGCCTGCATGAGCATGGGATTGGCGGCGGCGCAGGCGGGGCACTCGAGGTCATCAAATTCGACGATGGCCACGCGCGATCCGGCGGGCGGATGGAGGGCGGAGCTATCGAGGACCTGCATTGGCTGCCGTTGAGAGCGGGCAGCGGGCGCGAGGAGCAGAAGCGCGGCGAGGCTGAGCAAAAAGCCGGAGCGGAGCGGCGATTCTTCGGAGATTTTCAGGCAACGCCTGACGCATATGGGTTGAGCGATTCACGAATTCTATTTTAATTGGTGAGGTGCGGGGCGACTATCGGTCGCGGTTCGCCGGTTGCGGGCGAGCCATTGACGCCATTTGTAGTCGGCGAAGAGCGAGGCGCCGACGATGAGAATGACGACGATGAGGATGATTTTCATGCTGCGCGTGGATCGCAACGATTTTAGCGGCCGACGACGATGACGGTGAATGTGCCGGGGATGACGGGCGGACGCGGGCGCGGATTTGCTGCAGTGGGATCGGGGCGCGGACCGAAGTCGGCGGTGATGAGATAGACGCGGTCGGTGGAGGGATCGTAGGTCATGGTGCGCGCGCCGGCCTCGGTGGTGAGGCTCTCAATTGTTGGATAGCCGGTAGCTGCGGCGTCAATGACGGAGAGAATGCCGTCGCGACTGGAAACGAATGCGAGCGAGTGGGCGTCGCTGAAGCCAGCGCCGTCAGGACCGTCGCCGATGGCGGGGTTGGCGAGCAGCTTGCCGCTGGTGGTGTCGATCACGGACGCTTTTTTGCCATCGCACGCGGCGAAGAGGCGAAAGCCGGCGGCATCGTAGGCCAGGCCGGAGGGTGAATCGCAGCCGGCGGGCCAGGTTGCGGTGATGGTTTTCGAGCGGGCGTCGATGCGGACGATTTCGTTTTTGTCTTCGATGTTGTCGAAGACCGTGCCCTGGCCGTCGGTGACGGGGAACTCGGGCTTGCCGGGCAGAGGAATGGTGGCGACGACGGTGTTCGATGCGGGAGAGATGACGGAGACGTCGTGGGAGCGGCCGTTGAAGGCCCAGACGGTTTGGGTGACCGGCTCGAAGAGGATGTCGTCAGGACCGGTTCCGGCGGGGATGGTGGCGGTGACGGCGAGGGCGGAGCGGTCGAATGCAACTACTGCGTTGGCGCCACCGTCAGTGATGTAGCCGAACTTGCCGGCGGTGTCGAGTGCGATGGAGTGGACGCCGTGAAGATTGGGGATCGTGCCGATCGATTTGCCGGTGTTGGTGTCGACGACGTCAACCTCGTTGCCGTGGGCGATGTAGAGGCGATGCGCGCCGGGGTCGGTGATGAGGTGATCCCAGCCGCCGTCGCCGCGATTTTCCAGCGATCGACGATGTGGTAGGGCTGAGCAGGTGCGGCAGATGGAGGCGGGGGTTGTCTGTTGTGCGGACAGGATTGGGGAGGCGGCGAAGATGAAGATGAAGGCGGGACGGCGAGCGACATTGCTAAGTTACTATCCGCGGACGGGGCATCAGGGACTCCGGACAAGAATTTGACGGGGCAAGGATAGCACGCGCGGGTTTGAGTCGCGATCAAAGTGCGATGAAGCATGGGGGCACGAGGAAGCTCGGGGGCGAATGAAGAACTTGAGACGCGATGAATCGATTGGGAACGACGGCGGCAAATCAAATTGGAGGCATGAAAGGACGGCGGTGCTATCTTGGACAGAACCAATCTTGAAAAAATCGACTTTGAATAGAGCCGGGTGAAGCGATGAAGCGAGAGACGAGCAATCGGGCGTTGGTGCGGAGTGCGCTGGTGGCGGCGGTTTGGATTGCCGCAGCTGCCGGAGTATTGGCGCAGGGGCCGGCGGAGAATCCGGCGCAGGCGTGCGCGTTCAAGAATCAGGTAAGCGCGGCGACGGTGGGGCAGTATCAATTCGCCACGTTCAAGAGCAGCGATGGCGCGTGCGTGCAGGTGACGAGCGGAGGCAAGACCGTTTACAGCCAGAGCGTCGACAGCTTTGAAACTTACACGTTGGGGCAGCCGGACGATGCGCAGGACAATATTGCGGCGATTGCGAATGGGACGGACGTGACGGGACGCGGACAACCGGACATGATTGTTTCGCTCTTTACCGGCGGAGCGCATTGCTGCACGATTCACTATGTCTTTGAGCTGGGGCCGCAGTTCAAATTGCTGGCCACGCTGAACGATTCTGACGATGACCTGGCGCACTTTGAGCGCCTCGCCGACGGGCACTACTACTATGTGACGGGCGACTGGACGTTTGGCTATTGGCCGACGTGCTTTGCGTGCTCGCCTTCAGCGGTGGTGACGCTGCGCTGGACGGACGATGCGAAAGGCGGCGGATTCCATTTGGCGATGGACAAGATGCAGATACCGGCGCCGACGACCGCGGAGTGGAACAAGGAACTGAGCGCGGCGCAGAAGGTGGTGGCGGCGGGCGATGCCGATTCCATTGGAACGACGATGTGGCAGACGGTGCTGAACTTGATTTACGGCGGGCAATCGGATCTGGCGTGGAAGTTTGTGGATGCGCTGGGACCGAAGGCGCAGCAGAAGCCGCTTCCGGCGCTCGGGGATTTTTGTTCGGTGCTGAAGACGAGCCCGTATTGGCCGGATTTGCAGCCGACGCTGAAGGACACTCCGCCGGCGTGCGCGAATGCCGCGGTAAAGCCGGCGCAGTAGCGGCGCAGATCTGCGAACCTTCGAAGGCAACTCAAGTTGACCCGCCTCAGACGGTGGATCGCATCCCCGATGCATTAGTCTCAAAGTTGCGAAACCATCATGCGTTGGGGAGCCCGAGATTGCGCATTGTTCTGTCGAACATTGGAACGTTTGGAGACATCAATCCACTGATTGCGATTGCGCTGGAGCTGAAGCGGCGCGGACACGTGCCGGTGATGGCGCTGCCCAATGTCTACCGGCCGAAGATTGAGCCGCTCGGCCTGGAGTTTCACGCGCTGCGGCCGGACATCGACCCCACAAACACGCTGCTCGTGGAGATGATCTACGACGTGAAGAAGGGCACGGAGACGGGCCTGCGCGAAGTTTCTGTATCCGGTGCTGCGGCAGACGTACGACGATTTGCTGGACGCGGCGACCAAGCCTGCGCGCGCGGACCTGCTGCTGCTGGGCGAGCTGAATTATGCCGGGCCGATTGTGGCGGAGGTGACGGGGATTCCGTGGGCGAGTTATGTGCTGGCGCCGTTCTCGTTTTTCTCGGCGTTCGATCCGCCGGTGCTGCCGCCGTTTCCCAAGCTTGCGCGCGCAGACAAAGCGCCGGGGATGGGGCGCGCGATGAAACGGCTGGCGCGGTTTGTGACGCGCAAGTGGCCGGAGCCGGTTTACGAATTGCGGCGCGAGCTGGGATTGCCCAGGGGCAAGAATCCGATCTTCGACGCGAAACACTCGCCGAATCTGGTGCTGGCGATGTTTTCGCCATGTGCTTGGCGTGGAGCAGAAGGATTGGCCGGAGCATACGCTGATTACGGGATTTTGTTTTTACGATGCGGACGCGGGAAACGCGGCGCTGCCGGAGAAGCTGGAGAAGTTTCTGAGCGCGGGCGAAGCGCCGGTGGTGTTCACGCTGGGGTCGGCGGCGGTGCTGGCGGCGGGAGATTTCTATGAGCAGTCGGCGAAGGCGGCGAAGAAGCTGGGCGTGCGCGCGGTGCTGCTGATCGGATCGGACGAGAGAAACCGGCCCAAGGGCGAACTGCCGGATTCAATTTGCGTGGCGGAGTACGCGCCGTACTCGAAGCTGTTTCCGGCGCGCGGCGCTGGTGGTGCACCAGGGCGGAGTGGGGACGACGGCGCAGTGCCTGCGCGCGGGGCGGCCGATGCTGATCATGCCCTATTCGCACGACCAGCCGGACAATGCGCGGCGCATGAAGAGGATGGGCGTGGCGCAGGTGATTCAACGATCGAGTTACAAGCCGTGGCGCGTGGCGCGAATGGTGCGCGCAATGCTGGCGGAGCCGGAGTTTGAAGCGCAGGGCGCGCGCCGTGGCCGAGGAAGTGGCGCGGGAGAATGGCGTGAAGACGGCGTGCGATGCGCTGGAAGAACTGGAAGCGCGGATGCGCGGCTGAGGCAACCGGCGAAAATTCCTAAAGTTTTTGTTATTGACTACTGCGGGGCCGGGAAATTGGAAGAGACTTCCGGCGGGGGAACGGCAGCGAGCGCTTCAGTTTCGGCCGGCAGCGGCGTGGGGAGCGGGCGCTCGAGCGCGATGGCGAGAACTTCGTCCATGGTGTCGACGAAGCGGAGCTTCATGGCGTTCTTGATGTTGTCAGGCAGCTCGGAGAGATCTTTCTCGTTGGCGCGGGGCAGGATGGTTTCGAAGATTCCGGCGCGGAGAGCGGCGAGGAGCTTTTCCTTGAGGCCGCCGATGGCGAGCACCTTGCCGCGGAGAGTGATTTCGCCGGTCATGGCGATGTCGCGGCGGACGGGAATCTTGGCGAGCGCGCTGGCGAGAGCAGTGGCCATGGTGATGCCGGCGGAGGGGCCGTCCTTGGGGATTGCGCCTTCAGGCACGTGCAGGTGGAGGTCGACGTTGCGGTAGAACTCGCGCGAGAGGCCGAGCGCCTGCGCCTTGCTGCGGATGTAGGCGAGCGCGGCCTGCGCCGATTCCTGCATGACGTCGCCGAGCTGGCCGGTGATGGTGAGCTTGCCCTTGCCGTCGAGCACCTGGACTTCAGTGGTGAGGATGCTGCCGCCGACTTCAGTCCACGCGAGGCCGGTGACGAGGCCGACTTCGCTCTTTTCGTGGACTTCGGAGTCGCGGAACCGCGGCACGCCGAGGAAATCGACGATGTTCTGCGCGGTGATTTCTTCTTTGTGCTTGTTGCCGGCCTTGACGACCTTGCGGGCGACCTTGCGGCAGACGTTGCCGATTTCGCGCTCGAGATTGCGGACGCCGGCTTCGCGCGTGTAGTAGCGGATGATTTCGAGGATGGCGTCGTCGTTGAAGACGATGTTCTTGTCGCTCAGGCCGGTCTGCGTCGCGCTGCTTCTTGACGAGATACTGGCGCGCGATCTCGAGCTTTTCCTGCTCGGTGTAGCCTTGCAGGCGGAGAACTTCCATGCGGTCCTGCAGCGCGGCCGGAATGGTGTGCAGCACGTTGGCCGTGGCCACGAAGAGGACCTGCGAGAGGTCGTAGTCGACGTCGAGGTAGTGATCCTGGAAGGTGGTGTTCTGCTCGGGGTCGAGAACTTCAAGCAGCGCGGAGGCCGGATCGCCGCGGAAGTCGGAGGAGATCTTGTCGACTTCGTCGAGCAGGAAGACGGGATTCTTGGTGCCGGCGCGCTTCATGTGCTGGATGATCTGGCCGGGCATGGCGCCGATGTAGGTGCGGCGATGGCCGCGAATCTCGGCTTCGTCGCGCACGCCGCCGAGCGAGAGGCGCACGAACTTGCGGCCGGTGGCCTTGGCGATGGACATGCCGAGCGAAGTTTTGCCGACGCCGGGAGGTCCGACGAAGCAGAGGATGGAGCCCTTGGGATTCTTGACCAGCTGGCGGACGGCGAGGAATTCGAGGATGCGCTCCTTGATTTTTTCCAGGCCGTAGTGGTCGGTGTTGAGAACTTTTTCGGCGTAGTCGATGGAGCGAGTTTCCTTGGAGCGCTTTTTCCACGGCACGGCGAGGAGCCAGTCAATGTAGTTGCGGCTGACGGTGGACTCGGCCGACATGGGCGGCATGGCCTCAAGCTTCTTGAGCTCCTGCACGCATTTTTCGAGGACGTCCTTGGGCATGCCGGCGGCTTCGATCTTCTTGCGCAGCTCGTCGAACTCGCTTTTTTCGCCGCGGCCCAGCTCTTTCTGGATGGCCTTGATCTTTTCGTTGAGGTAGTACTCTTTTTGCGCGCGCTCCATCTGGCGCTTGACGCGAGACTGGATGTTGCGGTCGATGTCGAGCTTTTCGATTTCGACGTCGAGGACATCGGCGATGCGGGCGAGGCGCGCGGCCGGGATCGAAGATGGCGAGCAGTTCCTGCTTTTCCTCGATGCCGACCTGGAGGTTGGCGGCGATGGTGTCAGAGAGCTTGGCCGGCTCGTCCATGCGCACGCTGGCGATGATGGTTTCGTAGTTGAGCGACTGCTGCAGCTTGACGTAGTTTTCAAAGAGGGTGGTGACGCGCTGCATGAGCTGCTCGGCGGCCGGCGTCATTTCGAAGTCGCGCTTGCCGGTGCGCACGGTGGCGACGAAGAAGCCGTCGCGGTCGGTGACTTCGATGGACTTGGCGCGCTCGACGCCCTCGACGAGGACCTTGATGTTGCCGTCGGGCATTTTGACGCTTTGCACGATGCTGCAGATGGAGCCGACCTGGTAGATGTCCTTGGCCTTGGGCTCGTCGATGGAGGCGTCGTGCTGCGTGGCGAGGAAGATTTTGCGATCGCCGCTGAGGGCCTCTTCGAGGGCGCGCACGCTGGATTCGCGGCCGACGACGAAGGGCGTCATCATATAGGGGAAGATGACCATGTCGCGGATGGGCATCATGGGCAGCTTGCGCGGCTCGTTTTTGTCGCGGGTCACAGTCATGAGGCCACCTGAATAGTTTTGACTTGCGCGGCCGGCTCGAAGTGCGGGCCGGC
Organism: uncultured Acidobacteriaceae bacterium; assembly: GCA_963725115.1. Classification (GTDB taxonomy): domain Bacteria; phylum Acidobacteriota; class Terriglobia; order Terriglobales; family Acidobacteriaceae; genus Telmatobacter. Next base: position 15,637 of record CAVRXG010000003.1, read on the forward strand.
AGCACAGTCATGTAGGGATTGTACAGCCAAAGCGCGGTGGGGCGAAGTGCGTGGAATGGTCCCTTGGCGTCATGACGGAAGTCATGCGGCGATGAAATCGGTGCCGATTAGGGCCTTGCAACAGCGGAGGCCGCGCAGCACAGTTTGAAGCTTATCTCGTTCAAACAGATTCGTATTGCCGCAAGCGTCAGAAGCCGCAAACTGGAGCGGCATCCAGGGACGGCCGGTCTCCGCATGATCCAGTTATCATGAGAAGGCTTTCCGACTCAGTAGAGATATTCCCGAGGGTGTTTCGTGCGACCTGTTGCGAAGATTAATAATCCTGGAATGCTCGAGGAGCGCGGTGCGCCGAGTCTGGGTGGAGGCGACGCCGGCCAGGAAACATTCGAAAGCTCAGGCAATGCCGGAAGATTGGCTGAGATCTTGTTCGTCGTGGGGATCTGCCTCTATCTATATACAAAGCTGTTCACATTCAAGGGCATTCCCATTCTCCTCGGCGGAGACCAGATTTTCTTTTGGATGGATGCCAAGCGTCTGCTGCTGGGCGAGCGCATTTATCTGGATTTCTTTCAATTCACGCCGCCCGGAACGGACGTAGTCTATTTAGCCTTCTTTAAGCTGTTTGGGCCTCGCATATGGGTGCACGAATCTGATCGTCCTCATTCTGGGCGTTCTCTTTGGCTGGGTGTGTTTCCGCATTTCAGTCTCATTTCTAAAAACGTCGCAGGCGATTCTGGCCGCGTCTTTGTTCACGGTTCTCATTTACGGAAAGTCTACTGAATGCGACGCACCATCTGTTCAGTGAGCTTGCGGTGCTGGCGAGCTGTAGCCGTACTCGTGCGAGGGAAAAGCTGGACAAGGATCGCACTGGCAGGGGCGCTGCTGGGCTTAGCCACATTCTTCACGCAGACCAGAGGGCCGATTGCTGCGCTTGCGATCGCGGCATACTTCACCTGGGATCAACTGCGCGCGCGTGAGCCATGGTCGGACTATTTCAGGCGTTTGGCGCTGCTTTTCTCTTCGCTGATTTTTTCGTGGTTGATCCTGAGCGGATATTTCATTGCCACAGTGGGCCTGCGGCAGATGTGGAAGTGGCAAGTCGACTACGTATTGCACGACAAGGTCTCAGAGGGCATTGGGTTCGGACTGCCACACATTGTTTCATGGGGCGGACTGTCCGGACTTTCCAAACTGACTGACGATTTATCGATTTTGCTCGTATGTCTGATGCTTCCGGTTGTTTATATCGTCACGCTATGGCTCTGCTGGCGCGAGCGCGCGGCCGTCAGTCCGGCGTCCGCTCTTGGTGCGGCATATTGGGGCCGTCGCCTCGTTCTTCTTGCTTTCGTGGGAATTGCGACTGCGTTGGAGATGACGCCGAGCCTGACCTGGTTTCGACTCTATTGCGTGGCGGCGCCGGGCGTTCTTTTGTTTGTGTGGGCTGCCGGCAGAGTGCCCAAGCGCCAACGGCTCATTTCGAATTTGTTGTGGATTGGCCTGTGTTGCTTCGCGCTGGGGCAGACCTGGTCGCTACATCGCCACCAGTTTGTCATTCTCGACGCGCCCGCGGGAACAGTGGCCGCCTATCCGGAGCAAGCGGAGAAGCTGAGTTGGATCGCCCAGCGCACGAGGCCTGGCGATTATTTTTTCCAGGCGGGATGGCCGGGCGTGTATCTTCCGCTTGATTTGAATAATCCCGTCTATGCTGAATCGTTGTCGCCGTTCAATACGACGATCCCCGAGATTGTTGAACGGAGCATTGGCCAGCTGGAGTCGAGACGGGTGCGCTATATCCTTGTGGGCGCCGTTCCTCAATTCTCCGATGCCGCCGGGGCATCCTGAGGTCTATCATCTGACGCCGCTGCGCGATTATATGAACAAGAATTACCAGAAGGTGTGGACGTTTCCCGATGGGGATGAAATGTGGGAGCGAAAATAGGTTCCGACTTGCAGCAGAAGCACAAAGGCCGCTCCGGATTGGAGCGGCCTTTGTGTTGAGAGAACCAAGGTGCCAGTGAAGTGATTAGTCGCCGGCGACGAGGTCGGTTTTTTCTGCTCCCTGATGCCGGTTGATGGGCGAGGCAGCGTTGTTTGAGGCGGGCCGGATGTCGCCGATCGAAACCATGCCGCCCTCGAGAGGCTTTTCGCCGAGGATCGTGCTCGCGATAGAGCTTGGCCATGCGGGCGTTCTCGGCTTCCTGCTTCATCTTTTCGTCGCGCGCGCGGATCTTTTCTTCGCGGGCGTTCTTGGCGATGCCGAGGTTGTCGAGCGTGTGGTTGGCTTCGGCGTTGACGTGCTCCATGTTGACGTTCAGGTCGTGGCCGACCTGGTTCATGCCCACCTTTTTGCCGCCGGCGAAGATCTCGTGGCGGCCGTGCTCCTCATACCACTTGGTGAGCGTGGCCGTCATGTGCATCTTCTCGATGATGTTGCGCCAGCCCACGCCGGTGTTGTACGCGCAGAAGCTGATCTCGCCTTCCTGCGTGGCGTAGGGGATGATGCACTGCTCGGTGCGGCGGAAGTCGTAGTTGAACAGATCCTGGAACCACATGCCGGCGATGAAGAGGAAGTTCCAGCGATCCTGGCGGCGAACCTTGATGTCCTCAATGGTGCGGTCGCCCTTGACGCTGCCGTAGTTTTTGCCGGTGGCGTTGAAGGTCTTGTCCATCTTCTTGAGCATGTCAGTGATCTTGAAGTGGGTGGGCGCCTGGAACGGATCGTAGTTGCGCATCAGCGAAAGGCCGAGGCCGATGACCGAGAGCCACTTGCCGCGCGCTGCATCGTTGACCTTGGCGAGATCCTTGGCCACCTGACCCATGTCGAGGAAGGCGGTGACGGGAGCGCATTCCTTGGTTTCCTTGTCGATCATCACGGCCATGCCGATGCCGCAGTTGGGATGGCATCCGCAGGAGAGCTGGCCCCACTCGGCGGTAGGCCCGTGCACAAGATCGGCCCAGTCAGAGAAGGTGGACATGAAGGAAATCGGGAACCAGTCGCGCGCCGGCTCGCCCATGCCAACCTGCGCCTTGACGTCGTGCGCCATGTGCGAGAGCGTGTAGCGCTGGGCGACGCGGCGCTCGTCGGTGATGTCTTCATCGCGGCCGGTGAAGCTGACCGGCTGGAACGAGAGGAAGCTGATCTTCTTGGGATTGTCGAGCGCGAACTCGATGATGCGGCCGACTTGCTCGTTGTTGATGCCGTTGATGATGGTGGTGACGGGCACGATTTCAACGCCGGCTTCATGAAGATTGTTGATGGCCTGCAGCTTTACGTCGAACAGGTTGCCGACCTTGCGATGCGAGTTGGCAGCGTTGCCGATGCCGTCGAACTGGAGGTAGACGTAACGGAGGCCGGCTTCAGCAGCGGCGCGGCAAAGCTCCTTCGACTTGGCGAATTCAATGCCGTTTGACGCGGCCTGAACCGAGTTGTAGCCAACCTTGCGCGAGTAGGCGACAGCGTCAAGGAAGTAGGGCGACAGCGTGGGCTCGCCGCCGGAGAACTGAACGCTCATCTGCCGCTTGGGCTTGATGGTGATGGCGTTGTCGAGCATGGTCTTGATCTCGTCCCACGTAAGCTCGTGGACGAAGCCGACCTGGTTGGCGTCCATGAAGCAGGGATCGCACATCATGTTGCAGCGATTGGTGAGGTCGATGGTGAGCACTGAGCCGCGGCCGTGGGTGACGGTCGAGGTGCCGTGGTTGTGCAGCTTCTCATCGTTGTGGGCGCGCATGTCGCGGCCGGGGAAGCTCTCTTCAAGGTGCTTGAAGAAGTCCGGATCGATCGACATCACGTCTTCAAAGTGGCCGTGCTTGGGGCAGTCCTTGACCATGAGGATTTTGCCGTCGCGCTCGATGATCTGGGCCTTGATTTCGCCGACCTTTTCGTTGAGGAGAACTTCGTGGGGCAGCTTGCCGTCGAGGATCTGCTTGCGAATCTCGGGGACGCACTTGGGACAGAGCGAGTCCGTGGTGCGCGGCCAGCCGAGTGGCGGCTTCTCTTTTTGATAGCTCTTGAGGAGAGGCTTGTCGGCCCACTTGGGGGTGAATCCGGCGTTGGGGCTGATGCGGTTCAAGCGCTCAAAAACAACCCACGCTCCCTTGGCTGCGTAAACGGCGGCCTTCTCGGCGTATTTAGTGGCTTTGGACATGAATGCTGACTCCTCGACTGGGTTTTAAGGCGCCGGATGTCAATAGTTTGCCCGGCTCGAAGCCTAAGGTTTCGATGGTATAAACCGAAGGCTAAATGGTCATTACGAGGGTAATTCGGAAGGCCGGTCAACCCAAGCAGGGAACAGTGAATGGCGGATATGTGGGCTGGACGGGGATATGGAAGCGGCGAGCGGGGCGCAGAAACGAGCGATGAGGCCTTGGGCAAGTGATAGATGCCGCGCACCTTAGACGAGGGCTCAATAGCGGCGTGGCGCGGCGAGCGGCACTCCCGCAGAAGGAGGCCGTCTATGGCTCAAGTGACGGGCCGGATAGCGGCGCGCCGGTTACTTAGGTAGTTCGAACGCAACCTGAGTCTGCTCGGGAGGGTCAGGGGCGCCCTGGTGAATTCGCTGATGGATCTGAGCGAAGAGCGCTGAATAGCCCGGGTCGCCCGATAGCTTCTTCACCCACGGGAAATGATCGACGCCTACGAGCTGGACGGCATGCCGATTAAGCGAGGCATTGAAGTAGTACAGAGCCTCCTGGCGGCGTTGGAGCAGCAGCAAGGACTGGCCAAGCAGAAAACCGGTCCCTTTGCCATGGTCAAAGGCCACTTTCAGGGCACCGGCTCTGGCTTCAAGCAGGCCGGTTCTCCCACTCCGAGTCCAACCATGCTCAACCGCCTTGGCCAAAGCAAGGTCGTCGGGGGAATGGGTGATGGCAGCAAGACGACGGAGGTCGTCAATATAAGCGGGAAAGGCGGCTGTGGCGAAATCCAGCACACTCAGAAACTGCGCCGGAGACGCAAGCGTGGGCTGCGACTCCTCAAGTTCTCTTAAATCCTTCACGCCAGATTTGAAGTCGCCGAAGTCGGCATGCATGAGCGCCGCATCGGCAACGATCGCCGGCGATGTTGGATCGAGTCGAACCGCCTCGTCGATCTGCCGGATTGCCTCTTCTCCTTCGGACGTGCACTGGAGAGTGCCGGCATACCACTGGTGTGTTTGCGCCGAGCCGGGATCTAATTCAAGCGCGCGCTTGAATTCGGCCTTCGAGCCGGCGATGTCCCAGTCCCAATAGAAAAGTGCAAATGCCCTTGCGCGATGCGCCGCGGCGAGATTCGGATTGAGTGCAATCGCCCGGTCGGCGGCTTGTTCCGCCTTGGTGAGGGACTCTCCCAGATCGGCCTGGGCGAACTGCGGAAGCAGATCATAGGATTCTGCAAGTCCGGCGTAGGCTTCGGCATACGATGGGTCTGTCACAATCGCTTGCGTGTAGGAATCGATCGCCTTCGCCAGGCCGTCAGCGGTGCGCAGGTTCCAGTAGTAGCGACCGCGAAGAAACAATTCAAAGGCGCTGGGAGCGGGAACATGGGGTTTTGCATCCCGCAGATCCAATCGCGAAATCGTGGTCGCAGCAGCTGACTGGTGATCACGAATCTTCCATAGCAATGCCGCTCCGGAAATCAGAAGCAGCACCGCCGCGAGGACAACGGGTTGCGATAGAAGATATGAAGCTTGCCTCGTCTGGCGTTTGTCCGAATGGGCCACGGGAAGCGGCGTGACGCTTATCAATGGGGATTCGTTCCGCGGAGATTTGTTCTGCGGCGCGCTGCCGTGGGGAGCCTCCGAACCGCTTATGAGCCGGGCGGGATCCAGCCTGTGCTCCGTTTCCCTCGACTCCAGCCAGGCGTCGAGTTCGGATGCGCGGGCAAAGACTGTGCCGCTCTTCTTTCCCGGTGCTCGGCGCACCGGCAGACCGCGCTCTTGCTCCCAGCGCTTCGCCGTGCGAACGTTGCATCCGAAATAGGCTGCAATCCCTTTCCAGGAGGCCAGCACAGCCTGATTTTCGGGGATGGGCTCAAGATCCTTCGTCAAAGTTCTCATGTCACGCAAGACTTCCTCTTGTGTTCATGCAACGGCAACAGAAGACCAGAATGCGGGAGGAGGCCATTATACGAGCGGCGCATTCGCCTTAAAAGCAAAAGCGGACTGAGATCACCCCGAAATGTCCTTCTTTAGGTCCTGATTTGCCCCACCTGAGATTGCTCAGTAACCGCTATTGTTTGTGACTGGCGCCCCACAGAGTCTATTTCAACCGCCTCAATCTAACCGGTTGTTGATCCATAGGTTAGCTTGCGCGGCCAGCTCAAGGGGATTGAGTCAGAGCGGGACCTCCGTAAGGGATTTCCGTGTCCATGCGGAGAGGGCCAGGCTGACCGAAGAGATGTTTCCAGATTGGCGACCGAACAGTCCAGTCGAAAGGGTGAAGACCATGCTCAAGGGCACACAGTTATTCAATTTTCGGATCGAGATTCTTGCCGGGTTTCTCGTGGCGTCAGCGCTCGGGCTGGCTTCGGCCACAGCAGCCGGGCAGGGGGGCAGTTCTGCCTTCACTCCCATCAATGTCAACGTCGCGGGCACGGGTGCGGAGCAGGGAACCGCCGCTACTATCATCGATGCGGCCGGGGATGTTGCCGGAATCTACCGCACTTCGAATGGTGATGCTCATGCCTTTGTTCTCCCATCCGGTGGTGCGATCACCCCCTTCGACGCGCCAGGAGAAGCCGACGGAACCTTTCCTATTGGGTTCGATACTGCGGGGGATATCGTGGGACTCTTCGAGGATTCGAGCAATCGGATCCATGGCTTTTTGCGCGCCGCATCAACTGGCGCGATTACCCAGCTCGATGTTGCCGGCGAAGACACAGGCAAAATGGAAGGAACTTTTCCGGTTTGCATCAATGGCGGCGGAGAAATCGCGGGGAACTATTCGACTACCAGTACAACTCCGTCTGGCACAAATTCCTTTTCTCACGGTTTTATCCGCGCCGCCGGCGGGACGATTACCCCCTTCGACGCAGAGCCCTTGCCTACGACGTACGGGAGCACGAATCCGGGAACTTACGTCATCAGCATTAATGCGTCCGGGGAGGTCGCTGGGTTTTACATCGACGGGGCTGGCGCGGAACATGGTTTTCTGCGAGACGCCGCCGGCAACATCACCCCGATCAATCCCACGAACGCTGCTACAGGATCGGAACAGGGAACCATCATCACTGGCATCGACGCGGCTGGAGACGTAATTGGTGCATACACCGATTCCACGAATATGATTCACGGCTTTGTGCGAAGCGCATCCACGGGCACGATCACCGCGATTGACGCTCCCGGCGCGGGCACGGCCACGTACCAGGGAACTTATCCGGATGCCATCGACGCCGCGGGAGATATTTCCGGTTCCTTTACGGATGCGAACAATGTGGTGCATGGCTTTGTCCTGCCAGCCAATGGCACGATTGCGACCTACGACGCTCCAGGTGCAATCACGTCCAATGCGCTACGCAGCACCGCCAACGCAAGACTCAGCACCAAACTTCGTCAACTGGGCAAGAGCTACGGTATTTCCCCCAAGTCGAGAAGATCAAACAGCCCGCTCATGAAACTAAGAAGCCTGCTTGGCAAGGTGGGTGCGGTAACGAGCGAAGGGGCCGGATTGCTGAACGGAAATGGCCCCAATCCCAGCGGAACGGCCAGCTACGGCAATTTTATTTTGAATGCGGCAAACGCTTCAGGGGAGATTGTCGGTCTTTTCACCGATGGCAATTACGTCTTTCACGGATATCTGCGAGCGACAAACGGGACCATCACCACGATCAGCGATTCTGAAGCCGGTTCATCCGCCGAGCAGGGAACCGGAGCATTGGCAATCAACGATTCCGGCTTAATTGCCGGGACCTACGTGGACTCCAGCTCCGTTTTGCACGGCTTCATCTACGACAGTTCCACTTTGACGGCGACCACTACCACGCTTGCTCCAGCGCCTACTCCAAATCCATCGGTTTACCAGGAGCCGGTCACTTTAACTGCATCCGTGTCTTCAAGCGGCGGCACGCCCGCGAATGGCGAGAACGTAACATTCATGAGCGGCACGACCTCACTGGGAACGTCAGAGTTGACCGGCGGCGTAGCTAGTCTGACGACAACAGACCTGCCCACGGGAACCGATTCAATCACCGCGGTGTATGGCGGCGATTCTGGCTTTTCGAGCAGCACATCGACTCCGGTCAGCCAGACGGTCAACAAAGCGAGTTCCTCGACAACCCTGACTTCTTCGCTGAATCCCTCCACTTCCGGCCAGTCGGTGATCCTCACCGCCAACATCTCAGGGCAGTTCGCCGGCGTGGCAACGGGCACGGTGACATTCAGCAACGGAGCTTCGGGCCTGGGCAGCGCCCCGGTGAGCAGCAATATGGCCACATTGACCACTGCGACTCTGCCTGTTGGTACGGACTCGATTACGGCCGCTTATAGCGGCGACTCGAACTTCACAGGAAGCACGTCGAGCACGCTGAGCCAGGTAGTAAATGCTGCGCCGCAGGCAGCGACGCCGACGTTCCTGCCTGCTGCCGGGACCTACACGTCCGCCCAATCATTGACGATCTCGGACGCAACATCGGGCGCGGCGATCTATTACACGACCAACGGAACCGCACCGACAACCGGATCCACGGTCTTTTCCAGCTCCAGCCCCATCGCGGTTTCCTCGACAGAGACTATCGAGGCCATCGCGGTGGCCACTGGGTATAGCAACAGCGCGGTCGCCTCAGCTGCATACACCATCAACCTTCCGAGCTTCGGCCCCCCCAGCGGTTCACAGCCGGGATCCATTTCGATCCAACCCGGAGCAACGACGGGGAATACGGCGACGATCAGTGTTGTTGGCACCAACGGATTTTCCGGGACGGTGAATCTGACCTGTTCCATCACTCCGGTCGCGGCCAACGACGCGCCGACATGCACACTTTCTCCGGCATCTGTGACGTTGAGTGGCACGACTGCGCAGACTTCGACGCTCACGGTTACAACGACCGCCAAGACCAGCGCTCTGATCCGTCCCATGTGGCGTCCGGTGGGAGGAACGATACTGGCCGTCATTCTTTTGCTCGCAGTCCCGCGCCGACGGCGCAGCTGGTTCGCAATGCTCGTTCTGCTGGCCTTCGCTATTTGCGGAAGCTTTTTGGGTTGCGGAGGCAAAAGTGGCGGCGGTAACGGAAACTCGGGCACAAGCGCCGGGACCTACTCAGTGACAGTGACCGGAACCTCGGGCTCCACATCGGTCACGATTACCACTGTGTCTCTGACCGTAGAGTGAGATCAATCCAGAGAGTGAGATCAATCAATCCCGGCGCTTGGCTGGACCCTAGTTTCCCGTCTTGGAAAACGTATCTCCATCGAGCGTAATAGTGGTTTGGTTAATGTAGACGACGCTCCAACGGATGTGTCCGGGCTGGAGAGGCATGGGATATGTGAGATCGAGAATGCCGCCTCTCGCCGAGGGGGTCTCCCAATAGCAGGTCCCGGAGTAGCGGACCTTGCCGTTGACAAAGAAGCCGCAGCTTCCACTCTGCTGAACCACCAGGCCTTCAGTCTTGTTGGCCCAGGTGCCGATGGGCGGGGGCGCGGCCTGCGCCCTGGCGGTTTGGATGCTCATCACGCCCAGCATTGTGCATGCAAAAGCCAGGCAAATTGAACTGAAGGAAAAGGACCTGCGAATGCTTTTCATTTTGTGCGATACCCTCCGTTTCGGTTGATAGAAGCTGAATGTCCGAGGGGTGATGTGAATCTACCATGACATGGCGACGCCGCGACAATATTGAGGTGCCGCAAATAGAACCGCGGTGCCGGATGCCTTGGTACCCGAAATAGAGTGCGGCAAAACGGATCAGATTGAATCAAAGGGAAAGCACAACGGCGACGGAAAAGGAGCATAGGCGACGCGAGCCGCAATTGGCTCATTTGGCCTCTAATTTCTTCATGCGGAGGACTCGCCCTTCCGCACCTAGTAATTGCAGCGGTGCTCCGCGGACGCAGACGCATTGACGCGGCACGTTATGTCGCGCAGACTTTGAATAGTCGATGTATTTATTTAAGGCTGTAAAGGAAGGGTTTCGATTATGAGCACACCGAATCATCCTGGGTGGGGCGGTCCGCCGACGTTGGGCCAGAGGATCGACGAAGCGATCGAGCTGATCGAGATGGAGTTGCGCCACGCCGTTACCTATGTAAATGATGCGGTGATTCCGCAGGTGCGCCGAGAGTCGATTACCGCGATGCGCACGGCCGCCGATACGCTGCGTAATTTGGCGGATCGTTTTGAGAAGAAGGGCGGCGCGGCGGCGAATCAGCCGCAAAGCCAGGCGCAAGGCCAGGCGCCAAGCCAGACGGGCGGACAGGCGCCAGGGCAAAATACGGAGCCGCGCTCTTGAGCAGCGGTAAGCTGGGGAGCGGGGATTTGCAGCTCGACAACGCGGCGGTCAGGCTTCGTGTGGATTCGCGGGCGATGACTTTAAACGCGACGATTTGGCGGGCGAGGATTTGGCAGAGGGCGAATTTGCGGGCGGTGGGCTGCTTGGCCTTGCTCGCGATTTTGCTGGGGTCGAGTGGGTGCAAACACAAGGAGAACCAGGCGCGCGTTGCTCCGCCGCAGGCTTTGCCGCCGGAGGTCGCAACGGCTCCCAGAGCGCCGTCCGCGTCGGAATCGGGACCGGCACCTGCGCGGATTCCGGTGACGCCGTTACCGGCGGGGGGAATCAGCGAGGACGATCTCGCATTTGTTGCGTCGCACAGGCCAATCTTGAGCGAAGTTGGTTATGCGACGTGGTACACCGCCCCCTACAAAGGCAAGCACGCTGCCAATGGGCAGGTCTTCGATGACGATGCGATGACGGCCGCGCACCGCACCCTGCCCATGGGATCGCTGGTCGTGGTGACCAACATGAAGACCGGTGAATCGAGCGCCATGCGAATCAGCGATCGCGGGCCGTTTGTGGAAGGTCGAATGCTCGACCTGACCATTGCTTCGGCAAAAGCAGTGGGCGTTTACCGAGCCGGAATGGCGATGGTGCGCATGGATGTGTACCAGACGCCCAAGCCGATGGATACAGGTGGCCACTGGTGCGTGCAGATTGGTGCGTTCCACAACGAAGACGACGCGATCGCGTTGAAGGCGGAGTTGCTAAGCGATTATCCCGGAGCGAATGTGATTGAGTTTCCCGGAGAAAACAATTTCTGGGTGCGTATTCGGCCGCTGGGCGACGACCGCGCGCAGGCCGAGCAAATTGCGCGCCACCTGCAGCCGGTTGAAGGCGACGCGTATCTGACGCGGCTGGATTGAGGAGACGGCAAGTCGGCAGGTCGGCGAGTCAGCGAGTCAGCATCGAAGCCGCGCAACCACGACGCCGACTCGCTGAAGTCTTACCGCAGCAGCGCTGAGGCAGCCCAGAGTACTGGCTCCTGGCCGTGGAAGTCGCCGGTTCTGCGCTTGCGCTGCAAATAGTAGTCGAGACTGTTGAGCTTGTTTGTGCCTTCGCAGATATTCGTCACGTCGTTGTTCTGATCGATGAAGCCGGTGACGGCGATCCATCCTTTGCGCGCAGCGGGGCCGTAGGTGGCCGCATCAAGCCAGCCGTTTTTGACGCCGGTGATGAGCGCGAAGGTGAACATGCCGGAGCTTGAAGACTCCTCCCACGCTTCATCGTGATCGATGAGCTGACGCCACATGCCGTCTGGGGCCTGATATTTCAGAAGCGCGGCCATCATGAGCTTGTAGCCGGCCAGGATGCGCGCGCGCTGCGGATGATCGGCGGGCAAGATCGCGCAGCATCTCCGTCATGCCGGCGGCAACCCAGCCATCGCCGCGGCCCCAGAAAAACGGCACGTCGGGCGCGTGATAGAAGAGGCCGTTGGGCTGCTGCAGCTTGTCGAGGTACGCAACCATCTCGTTGGCGTCGCGGTCGAGATACTTTTTGTCTCCGGTGGCGCGCTAAGCCTGCAACTGCAGAATGGTGAGCATGTACATGTCGTCGATCCAGTAGCGCGTCTCGTGCGAGAGGCCGTCGGGCTGAGGATTTTCCCATTGCCGGTCGGCGAAAGTGAGGCCGTAGTCGAGATACTTCTTGTCCTTGGTCTGCATGTAGATTTCGAGAGGCACGGTGCCGAAGATGGAGTCGTCGACGTGATCGCGCATGGGGACGAGGGCAGCCTCGGCGCCGCCGGGCATGAGCGGATCGAATTTCTTGATCAGACGATCGCGCAGATCGGTGTCGTGCGTGAGCTCCGCAAACGTGAGCGCGCCGTACCATGTGCCGACCTCGCCGTAAAAGATGGTGCCGGGACTGTGCTGGTGCGGGCTGGTTACGAAGTGCTCGGCGAGGGCCTTACCGACCTCTTGCGGAGATCGCCCAGCCGGCCAGTTGCTGAAGTAGTCCTGTTGCGCGAAAGCAGTGACGGCCGTAGTCGTTAACAGTAGCGCGAAAACTCCAATCCTTGATGCTGTCTTCATCTTCAATCCTTTTCGCGGCGATGGGTGAAATCCGATTTCTCCGCGTGAGAATGATAGCGCTAAAGGCTTAAATGATGGTGTGTGATCGACGGCCGGGCGGCGGTTCGGGAAAACATATCGTGATACGATATATTTATGAACAAGCCTTTCCAGTCCAGAGGCGAAGCGAGTGTGGGGCGTCGGAAGATTAAGCCGAACGAGCGTGGCCGAAGTTTCGGCAAGCTCGACGTAGCGCATCTGCAACGCCTTGCTGAGTTTCGATTTCAACTGCGGCGATTTCTGCACGTGAGCCAGGACGCCGCTGAGCGAGTCGGCCTGCACAACCAGCAGTACCAAATGCTGCAGTGCGTGGGCGGCATGCCGGATGGGATATTGCCCACCATCGCCAACGTGGCCGAGCGCATGCTGCTAAAACACAACAGCACTGTGGAACTGGTGGATCGCACGATCGAGCAGGGTCTGCTGCGCCGCCTGGGCGACGAAGCTGATCACCGGCGTATTCTGCTGCGGGTTACGCCACAGGGCGAGCGCATTCTGGCGATGCTTGCGGAGTTTCACACGCGAGAGCTGGAGCAGTCGGGACCAGAGCTGGTGCGCGCTCTCGATGCGATTGTGCACGCGGCTAGACAAGCAACGAGAAACGCGGCGAGACAAACAACCAGACACGCAAACAGGCGGGGATCTGCGAGCAGCGATCAAGTGAACTCGCTCCGGAAGGCGGCTGCGCGATGAGCCGCGCCATGCCAAAGCCGACTTCGTTATTGCGCGACTTCAATGCCGGCCCGCGCATGATTTTGCTGAGCGGTCTGGGGTTGATTCTGGGTGGCGCAGGCGCAGTTCTGGCGTGGGTTCTGCTGCACTTGATCTACGGCTGCACCAACTTTTTTTATTACCAGCGGCTAAGCTGGCAGTTCGTTTCGCCTGCCCAAAATCATCTGCACTGGATGGCAATTTTCGTTCCCGTCATTGGCGGACTAATCGTGGGCGTAATGGCGCGCTACGGATCGGAAAAGATTCGCGGGCACGGTATTCCGGAGGCGCTGGAATCGATTCTGGTGAACGGCGCAAAGATCAGCCCGAGGGTTGCGCTTTTCAAGCCGCTGGGATCAGCGGTAGCCATCGGAACCGGCGGCCCATTTGGCGCGGAAGGCCCGATCATCATGACCGCGGGATCGGTGGGCTCGCTGTTTGCGCAATTCTTCCACTTGTCGGATGCAGAGCGGTCGACGTTGTTGGTAGCGGGAGCCGCAGCGGGCATGGCGGGCGTGTTTTCAACTCCGCTGGCGGCGACATTATTGGCTGTGGAGTTGCTGCTCTTCGAGTGGAGGCCGCGCTCTTTTGTGCCCGTGGCCGTGGCGGCCGCAATGGCCGGAGTCCTCCGGCACTTTTTCATAAGCCAAGATCCACTGTTCCCGATGCCACTTTCGATGCAGCGCGTTGAGCCGTTGACTTTGGTTTGCGCGTTGCTCGTTGGCATTGTGGCTGGAGTCCTGGCACTGGTGCTGAGCCGCGCGGTCTACGCCAGCGAAGATTTCTTTGAAAATCACCTGCCGATTCACTGGATGTGGTGGCCGGCGATTGGCGGCGTTGTGGTGGGCGTGGGTGGGCTGATTTTTCCGCGAGCACTGGGCACCGGTTACGACGTAATCGATTCGCTGCTTGCGGGCGACCATACATGGCAACTTATTGCCGGCATTCTGATTGTCAAAAGCATCATCTGGTCATTTTCGCTGGGCTCGGGAACATCTGGCGGAATTCTGGCGCCGTTGCTGATGATTGGCGGCGCGTTGGGCGCGCTGTTTGCGCCCGTGCTGCCCGGCATGTCGAGCGGCGAATGGGCGCTGGTGGGGATGACTGCGGTTCTCTCAGGATCAATTGGGTGTCCTTTGACGGCCGCAGTCCTGAGCCTGGAACTCACGCACAATTACGGCTTGTTGCTTCCGGTGTTTACGGCTTCAGTGGTGGCACACGCATTCACTGTGCTCTTCCAGAAGCGTTCGATTCTCACGGAGAGGATAAGCCGGCGCGGCTATCATCTGAGCCGCGAATATGGCGTCGATCCGCTGGAAACCATCATGGTTGCGGAAGTGGTGCAACCGCGGGCCGTTGTGCTACCTGCGGAGTTGACGGCTGCAGATGCGCAGAAGTGGATGGAGGGTAAGCGCACGAAGAGCGATCACCGTGGCCAGCGGCTTTATCCACTGGTGGATGCGGAAGGACGGCTCAAAGGCGTGATCACGCGCAGCGGACTTTCGGCGCTGGCAAACAGCTCGGGCCGCGACCGTGAGGCGTCGCCGGGAGCCGCGCCGGTAGTAGCGCATCCAGATGAGACACTGCGCGCGGTTGCGGAACGGATGGCGTCACGACGGCTGTTTGTTCTGCCCGTTGTTGAGCGAGATAGCGGCAAGCTGCTTGGCCTGCTGAACGCCGAGGATGTTCTGGCGGGAAGGACGCGCGCGCACGACCGCGAAACTCGGTATGAACGCCTTCGCATGCCATTTCGCCGAAGCAGTACTACGGCAGCACGCTGACGTAGGCCGCGTCGGTCGCCTGGCGCATGGCGGCGGAAAACGCGTCCCAAGTGCAGGAGAGATCCGGGCGGCCGCAGGCAGGCACGAAAATCGGCGCTTCGGCAGGCGGATTAGCGGCTGTGAGCGGCTCCGACTTGCGCATCTGCTCGAGAGTTTGCGCGGTGAAGGCGACACGGACAAACGGGCCGCTCGTGGCCGAGCGCCAAAGTTCGAAGACCAACGCGCCGCCCGGAGAAGGGTCGTCGGCGCGACCATCGGCAATCCAATCGATGCCGAGAGCGCCGGCCACAGTGACGATATTAGAGTCATGGCCGACAAGAATCACCAGGCGGTCGTCGGGCTTGCCTATCGCGCCCTGAACCGGCTTGCCAGAAACGCTTTGCTCCATGGTGGCGCGAATGTGGTCGAGGAGGTTGGAGGCATTGATGCGCGCAATGACGGGCGAGCGATATTGATAGTTCCAGGACGCGACGTTAGCTTGCATGATGAAGCGTAGCGTTGCGCCGTCAAGGCATCCCCAGCCGGTGTCGGCGTCGCTCATGCCCTGTGCGTACTCGAGGAGCAGATTCTCAGCCAGTGTCGAGCCGGTTATGAATGGACCGCGCGCTGAGACGGCAGAGTCGCCCGTCCCGGGTGTGAGACTGACGGGAATATCGAAGATTGAGGTGCGTTGCGGATTTGGCGGGAGGTGCCCGCAACCGGACAAGATGTGATCGAGCGCCGTTAACTGCGGGCGATAAGCCTCGGTAAGGTTGGCGGGGTTGTTGCCGATTCGCCCTGCGATGGCTGCCGCGGCGAGTGCGGGATCAGGACTGCCGACGTTCGCTCTTCGCGGGCTGAAGAGTGGATCGACGGTGCCATCGGGCCTGGAATGAACTTCGATGTTGCAGCCTGGGAACATCCCCTCGGAGAGCGCGCGGCCGGTTTCGCGAGTGCGCTCGTCGGTGTCGGCCACGATTGTGACATGTGCAGCGTCGGCGCAGCCGGAAGGCGCGAGCAAGCCTTCGCCGACGAATTTTGTCCGATCCCATGTGCCGAACATTTTCATCAATTGATAGCCATGGGCCGTGAGAATGCCGGGCGCGACGTCCCATTTGGGCCAGGGCGAGGCGGAGAATTTATCGAGATCGCCCGGGGCAGTGAGCGGTGAGCGAACGCCGTGTCGAGAAAGCACGATGACGAGCTCGAGATGGGCATCGGGAGGAGCAGCTTGCGCGCGGGCCGGTTGCGCGGGCGGCAGCATGCAGAAAAAAACGAGAACGAGAGGGGCGGAGAGGCAGAGCCGCGATGCGGCGCGAAGAGTAAGCATGGATCACCGAATAAGAGTGTATCGGGGTGGATGAAGGAACGGGAAGACTGTGAAAGACTGCCAAAGGCAATCGGCGGCGCGCCTGGTTGCGTATTGGTGCAGCTCCACGAGGGATACCTGGACTTTGACGACTGGAAACGCATTCTTGGCAGAATAACTTCGCACATCAAATTAAATGCAATTCACACGGATCAAGGTAGATAAGGGCAAGGGAGTTCCCAGGGAAACTCTGCTTAAAATCAACAAAACAATGCGGGAATTTGCCTATTGGACCACAAACTACTCTGATCGCTCGCTCAATTTATCGAAGTAAATCGGTTTTCCTGCGGAGACAATTCATTCGCTTTTTTGCCTTGACAATGGCCTCTAAAGATTTATATATTTCGGATCGCCAATTAAGGCATATCTCAACGTGTGTCGAAAAGCTGTTCGCCCGAGCCGGCCGCGACCGGAGAAAGCGCAGGGGCTTCGTCCAACAATCGATGTTGGTCAAAGCTGTTGGCAACATTAACAACCCTTTGGAGGAAGCTATGTCAGGCAGGCCAGACCGTGACTCGATGATTCATACATGCGCGATCAGAATTTTGACAACGGCAATCGCGTTCATTGCGCTGCTTATGGTGAGCAGCGTCGCTCATGCGCAGGTCCTATATGGATCGATGACCGGAACCGTCACAGACAAGACAGGCGCGGTCATTCCGAACGTGACGGTGACCATTACCAACCAACAGACAGGCGATTTGCGCACCGAGAAGGCGAACGGAGAGGGCATCTACAACTTTCTCGACGTGCTGCCCGGCACCTATACACTCTCAATTGCGCAGTCAGGAAACTTCGGCGGCTACACGCAAAAGAACATCACCGTACGAAGTGAACCAGCAGGTGCGCATAGACATCTCGCTGCAGCCGGCTTCTGTCTCCACGCAGATCACGGTGACCGAGGCTCCGCCGGAGTTACAGACCGAAACGGCCGAAGTGGACAGCGATATCAACCAGACACAAATCTCGGAACTGCCCATCACCTCGTCCAAGGGCCGCAATTACGAAGAGCTCTACACGGTGATTCCCGGCGCTGCTCAGGTGCAGGAAAAGAACTCCATCGGCGGCAACCCCTCGCGCGCCCTGTCAGTGAACGTGAACGGCAACTCGTACAACGGCAACACCACGCGCATTGACGGCGCCATCGACTATTACGGCTGGCTGCCTTACCTGATCGCCTACGTCACGCCGGCCGACGCGGTCGAAAGCGTCACCGTCACCACCGACGACTTCAACGCCGAGCAGGGCCAGGCGGGCGGCGCCTCCATCCGCGTAACCACCAAGAGCGGCGGCCACGACTTCCATGGCGGCGGATGGTGGTATTACCAGGACGCGGCGGTGAATGCGCGCTCTTACCTCAACACTGCGGCGGTGCAGCCGACGATCCCCAAAAACATTAATCAGGAATTCGGCGGCAACATTGGCGGACCGGTTTACATTCCCAAGATTCTGACCGGCAAGAAGAAGCTGTTCTTCTTTACCAACTTCGATCGCATTACGCAGCGCACGGATGCGAGCGTTCCCGAAACCGTTCCCGACGCGCTGATGAACAGCGGCAATTTCTCCGAGGCGGCTGCGGTCGCGACGCTCTACGATCCGCAGCCGCAGGCTACCGGGCTGGCAGGGCACGGTCAACCCCACGCTCTGTCCGAGCCCGAATACCTCGTACACGAACGGGTATTTGCAATACCAGTGCCGGCCCACTTTCACCGCTGAGTATGGCGAGACGGGAACCAGCATCAACACCATTCCAGCCTCGAGAATCTCGCTCGCGGGCGGGATCATGATGCAGGACCTTGTCGGCCATCTCGAAGACGATCGCCACACCGAACGCGACCCTGCTGAGCCAGCGTGATGCTCAACGATTATCAGGCAAGGTCGACCGTCGCTTACAGCCGCAACGCGTCGGACTCGAAGATTACCTACATTCCCAGCGAAAACACGCAGATCTTCGGCAAGTACGGCATCACGCCGTACTCCGACATCGATCCGCAGGTCCTGGGTGACACGCCCTGCACGGGCAGCAACGCCTGCGCCGGCGGTCCCGCGGCTGACGGCGGCCAGCCGGGCGATGTCGGCGGCCGCGGCCAGAACGCCGGTCTCGGCATCAGCCATGTGATTCAACCAAAACCTGGTGCATCGACGCCGATGGCGGCTACACCCGCCTTTTGACGTTCGCGCAATCGACGCTGGACGTCGCGCTGGGCGACTACGGCCTGAACACGCTGAAGATTCCGGGAACGAATGGGGTCGGCCTGAACTATGTTGGCCAGCCGGGATTCTACCTCACCACGTTTACCGGCATCGGCAACAACAATGGCTCCAACCCCTTCGAGTTCCGCGACAACCAGTTCACGGGCGACGTGAACCTGAGCTGGCTGCACGGGCACCACGCTGTCAAGATCGGCTACACCTACTATCACTTCGATCTCAACCACTTCCAGCCCACCAGCGGCGGCCAGCCGAACGTTCCGCGCGGCGGCTTCACCTTCCAGGGCGGCATGACTTGCGGCAACCCCGGCGACGGCAACGGCCGCTTCCTGCACTCTCGACGGGTACAACTCGCTTGCCGACTTCCTGCTCGGCCTGCCCAACAACGGCAGCGGCCAGGCGATTGGCGACCCTTCGCAGGTCTTCAATCCCAACGCGCTGCGCTGGTCTGAAGATGGCGTTTATGCGCAGGATACGTGGACAGGTGAATCCCGAAGCTGACGCTGACTTACGGCATCCGGTATGAGGTTTATCCGGCTCCGTACCGCGATCACACCGGCGCAGCAGTTCTGCTTCCGCAATTGCCGCAATCGGCCAACGTGGAAGTGGGCGGCATCAATGGCAACCCGCGCAGCGCAGGCATCGGCGCCGGATGGGGACAGATCGTGCCCCGGCTTCGGCATTGCTTACCGCCTGAACGAAAAGACCGTGATCCGCACCGGCTTCGGCCTCACCACCGATCCGGATTCCATGCGTTACCTGCGCGACTCGTTCCCTGAGGACCTGGCGCCATCCTACGGAGGTACTGGAAACTTCACCATCGCGGTTGACCCGGCAAACGGCAACGCGCCCATGAACCTTACCTACGGCATCCCGAACACGGCCAAGCTGGCGCCCAACTACTCAACCGGGTTCGCATCGCTCCCGATCGCCGGGTCGACAAATACGGTGCCGCAGAACTTCCGCCGCGGTTACATCGAGAGCTGGAACCTGGTCGTGCAGCGGACCTTGCCGGCGGGCTTTGTGGCCACCGTCGCGCTACGTGGGCGATCACTTCGTCCGCCAGCAGGTCAACATTAACTATCTCAACGCAGCAAACTTCCCGAGCTCTACCTCACCCTGCATGCCCAACGGGCAGTTCAGCCCTACATCTGGCTATACCGGTGCGTGCAGCTTCAACGCCAACGAAACGATCAACATTGGAGCGCCTTGCCCTGCTACAGCTACGGGCACCGCGCAGGGCACCTGCTACAACACTGGCGGCATCACGTTTGACTTGCCGCTCTGGAGCTCCGGGTACAACGGGTTGCAGACGCAGTTGACGCGCAATGCGGGCAAAAACGCCTCTCTGGGCGTGGTCTACACCTACTCGCATGCCATCGACTACGAAGACAACGGCGCCGGTTCGGGATCGGCGGGACCGCGTTCAGCTATCCGGCGCATGTACCGCTTCAACAGGGGCTCGGCGGGCTACGACGAAAAGCACAACCTGCAGATTTGGGGCGTCTACAGCCTGCCCTTCGGGCCGGGCCAGATGTGGCTGAACCATGGCCTGGCGGGCGACATCATCGGCGGATGGCAATTGAGCGGGCAATTCAGCCACTACAGCGGCTTCCCGTTCTCAGTCAACGCGAACAGCAACACGATTGGCGGGTTTGCTCCCGGCTTTGGCGCCACCTACGCCGCAACTGACCGGTTCCTATAAGCAGCTGGGCGGCCATGCCCAGAAATCCAGCTGCTCCTGTAGTCTGGCGGCAAGCCGTGGTTTGACCCGACCATTTTCTCAAGCCCAACTGAGTCGGCTGCGGCGCCGGTGATTCCGAATACCGGCCGCAACCAGTTCCGCGGACCGGGCAATACGCAGACCAACGCCAGCCTCGTCAAGAACTTCCACATCTATCGCGAAGCCGAATTCCAGCTCCGGTTCGAGGCCTTCAACGTGTTTAACCATCCGTGGCTCAACGCCCCCAACACGACGGTCGGCAGCGGCACATTTGGTTACATCACCAACTTCAACGCCTTCAATGTCGCCGCCTTCGGCACAAACGCGGGCTCACGCCAGATGCAGTTTAGCGGACGCATCAACTTCTAACCTGATCCACGTTGCAAATGGCGCGGCAGCTCCTTCGGGGGCTGCCGCACTTGTTTTTGTGCGCATTCTGTTCGTCCGACGAGAATCCAGCGAAATCTCGGCGGAGCCGGCTTCGCCGCCTCCGGATATAGTGATTGCGGGAGTACCGGACCCGCGGATGCCTGCGCGAGCAGCGCGGACGCAGGAAGCTGCTGGAGCCAGGGCCGAGGTATGCCGAAAGACACGAACGATGCACGCCAAACGATAGACCGCAGACACCGATAAGTCGACTCGACCGCGCCGCGCCGTTGCTTCGAGCGAAACCGCGCGCGAGATCAACCGCGACATTCTGCTGCACGCGATTCATCTGCACCAGCCGGTGAGCCGGGCCGACCTGGCGCGGCTGACCGGCCTGCAGCCCAGCACGGTTTCGGTGATCATCGGCCAGCTTATCGACGAGGGATGGGTGCTGCCGGGCAGCCTGGGCCGGCTGCCGCGCGGCCGCCGGCCTACCTTTGTGACGCTGAACGACCGGCACGTGACGCTGGCCATCGATCTGCGGCCGGGAAAAGCGAATCTGGCCGTCGTCGACATCAACGGCAAGATTCTGGGCCGGGAGGCAGTCGCCTTCGACATCAAGGCCGGCTCCACGCCGATGAGGCCAGGACGGCCATTGCGCACATTGCCCGGGCGGCGCGGACGCTGCGCGCGACTTACGGCGACCGCATGTTTCAGGGGCTGGGTGTGAGCGTCTCAGGGCGCGTGGACCAGAAGACGCATCGCCTGCTGTTTTCGCCGAACGCTCCCTGGGGCCAGATCGATCTCTACGCGGAGCTGCAGAGGGTTCTGGAGACTCCGATCGAGATGGAGAACGCCGCCAACGCCTGCCTGTTCTCGGAGCGCTGGTTCGGCAACTTCAGCGACGCGTCGAACATGATTGCGGTTTCGGTTTCAGAAGGCATCGGCGCGGGAATGCTGGTGGATGGACGCGTGGTGCGAGGCCGGGACGACATGGCGGGCGAGTTCGGCCATATGCCGCTCGAGGAAACCGGCCCCGTTTGCGGCTGCGGCAACGTGGGTTGCTGGGAGACATTCGCCTCGAACCGCGCCGGGCTGCGCTACTACCGCGAACTGGCGCCGGAAAGCACGCTCGCAACGTTTCAGGAGCTGCTCGATCTGGCTCTGACGGGCGACATTCGCGCGCTGCGCTCGATCGACAAGATGATGACCTACCTGGCGCGAGGGTTGTCGATGCTGGCGGCCGGGCTGGCGCCGGAGGTGATCATCATCGTGGGCGATTGCACGGCGCTGTGGCCGCGCATCTGCCCGCTGCTGGAGAGCCAGTTGATCGCCAAATCGTTCACGCCGCACACGCCGCGCGTGGTGGCGGCCATGGATGGCGATGCGGCGCGGCTGCGCGGCGCCGCCGCCCTGGTGCTGCACAAGGTGCTCTTCCGGCAAGTGGATTTTGCGCCGCGCACTGTCCGCGGCGGCGAGCGGACCAGGCCCGACCCCGAAGTGGTAACCGCATAACGTTTTCGGGACGCCGTTACCTTGATCGGCGGCGACGATGCGGGAGTTTGATCATTCACAAGATCGGGCATGAGAGTGGGCATGAGAGTTGGATTCATCGGCGCAAGCGGAATCGCGGGGAAGCACGCGCAGGCATACAAGAACATCGGCTACCAGATCACGGCGTGTACGGATCGGACGGAAGAGCGCGGGCGCAAGTTCGCCGATGCGTGGGGCGCGGAGTTTGTTTCCACTCCGGAGCAGCTTTGCCAGCGCGCGGATGTGGATTTCCTCGACGTGTGCACCTTTCCCGGCTACCGGCTGGCGGCGGTGGAGCTGGGCGCGAAAGTACGGCAAGCATGTTCTGGTGGAAAAGCCGATGGCCGTGGATCTGGAGACCGCGGCGCACATGGTCGAGGTGGCGCGCAAGGCCGGGATTCAACTCGGCGTGGTCAGCCAGCATCGCTTTGACGATTCGACATTGTTTCTGAAGCGCGCAATTGCGGCGGGACGGCTGGGCAGGATTCTCGAGGCCGATGCATACGTGAAGTGGTACCGGACGGACGAGTATTATGCGCGGCCGGTGAAGGGAAGCTGGGCCGGCGAGGGCGGCGGCGCATTGATCAGCCAGGCCATTCACCAGGTGGATGTGCTGTTGCATCTGATCGGCGCGGTGGATGAGGTTTTTGGATACTGGCATCTCGGCGCGACGCACAAAATCGAATCGGAGGACCTGGTGTGCGCGGTGATGCATTATGCGTCCGGCGCAACAGGCGTGATCCAGGCCGCGACGGCGCTGTGGCCGGGCTATCCGGAGCGGATCGAGATTCACGGAACCAAAGGAAGCGCGATCGTGACCGGCGATCAATTGACGACGTGGGACGTGCGCGACGATGCGGGCGAGCCTGCGCCGATCGCGCAACAGGCCAAGTCGGGCGCGTCTGATCCGATGGCAATTTCTCTCACGCCATTTGAGCGGCAACTGGCCGACTTTGGCGAGGCGTGCAAAACTGGCAGGCCGCCGGCGTCGTCTGGAGTGGACGGTTACCGCGCATTGCAGTTGGTGCAGAGCATCTACACATCGTGCGCCGAAGGGCGAAAAGTGCAGATTGCGCCGGTTGCTGTTCTAGCGGATGGCGCCAGGCTTGGATCTGTGCGGCTGGCCACTGAGGCGCGGGAGCTGAAGTCTGCGCAGGCGCTGAGTTGGCGCGCGGCTTGTTTAGCTATTGATTGACGCCACTGGCGAGGAATCCGCCGTCGACGGCGACGACTTCGCCGGTCACGAACGATGCAGCTTCGGAAGCAAGAAAGATGGCCGCGCCGGCCAGTTCATCCGCCTGCCCGAAGCGATGCATGGGAGTGCGCATGAGCAGTTCCTGGCCGCGCTGCGTTCCTTGAACAAGGGCGCGGTTCAATTCCGTGGCAAAGACGCCCGGCGCGATGGCGTTTACGTTGACTCCGTTGGGCGCCAGCTCGATGGCGAGAGTCCTGGTTAACGAGACCACGCCCGCCTTGCTGGCCGAGTAGGATGCGACTCCGCGAAATGCGACAAAAGAGCCGAGAGAGGCGACGTTGATGATGCGTCCGTAACCGGCGCGCGACATGGTGGCAGCGAAGATCTGGCATGCGCGGAGGGTGCCGGTGAGATTGGTTTCGATGATGCGCGACCAATCCGCCTCCGGTGCCTGCAAGACGGGGAACTTGCTGGTGATGCCGGCGGCGTTTACGAGGATGTCGACTTTGCCGAAGGCCGCGATTACAGCGTCGTGCAGGGCCTGAATCGAGGCGCGGTCGAGGACGTCGCTGACGACGCGCAGAGAGCGGCGGCCGAGCGCTTCGATTTCGGATGCAGCCTTTTCGACCTCGCGCGGCCGGCGCGAACTGGAGACAACGTCAGCGCCCGCGGCCGCGAGACCCAGAGCCATGGCGCGGCCCAGGCCCGTGGTGCCACCGGCAACCACGGCCACTCTGCCCGACAAATCGAATAAGGATTGGCGCATTGAGGAGATACTCTCACGGATCAGCCCGAATGAAGAAGGCCGCATGGATTTGGCCGCATGAAGAAAACAAGGAGGCCGCAGTCGATTTTCGCAGTTAGATTCGGACAAAAATACAGGATGATTTCGAGGATTTTGTCTTAGTTCAGATTATAGCGTAACCGTTGCTAAATGTGAGAGTTACCGGACAAGGTGAAAGGTTCTTGCTGCGTATGGCGCGAACAATTCCCGTGCTGCGATTCCGGCCAGGCAAGACGCCACGCATTCACGGCGTTGCGCCGGAGACCGCGCTGAGCGGTGTCGACGTCTGACTCAAATCGTCGGTGCCACTCAGCGGATTGCTTTCCTTGAGACGCAGGCCCGAGCGCACGCACAAGATCGGGAATGTCGTAGTGAAGCAGGACGCCGGGAATCACATCTTCTGGCGCGCCGGCGGGCACAGGCGCATCGACGCAGGCTGCGATAGCTTGTGAGCACTTGGTCAACTTCGATGTGGCGAAGACGGCGATCGAGCACGCCGGCGTGAAGGAGAACCAGTCCCATGTGGCCGCCGGCTTCGGCAGAGATGTGAGCGGGATCGACGTCGGCGCGGGCAGCAAGGAAATCGACGGCGCGGATGACGTCGTCGGCGCGGAGACCGACGAGGGTGCGCCCAACCAGATCGGCGCGCAGACTGAGCAGATAGAACGGCCCAAGCAGCGGAGCTTTCATGTCGTCGGTGCCGGGAGGCGATGGGCGAGGCGTGAGGGCGAGGACGACGTTGCCTTGAGCGGCGAGCGCATTGAATTTGGCCTGATTGGCGCGCGCGATCGCGTCCGACCCATGAATCGAGTTTGGGAACGAGCATGAGGACGGCTGGATGACGGCCCGGCGAAGAGGGCACGGCGAGATCAGCTTGCAGATGCAGGCCGCCGGCTGATGGAAAGTCCAACGGCCCTGACTGCGCGGCAAGAAATGTGGCATCGAATTTTGTTGCGCCGGGCTTTACCTCCGCGCCGGTCACGTCGCGAATCGCCGTGCCGAGTTGGTCAAACGCAATAAGTGGGCGATGCGCGGGCACGAGGCGCGCCGCGCGATTCTTGTTCAGCGAATAGACCGTGGCGCAGTCGGGATAGCTGGTTGCGACCTGACCGGTGGGCGTGACCTGAAACGCGTCTTTGGGCAAGTTCGCGATCAATGTCATCGCCGCTCGCGGACCGTCGCCGGCTGGGAGAAATGGGTGCTCAGCGTCGACGCCGGGTTGCAGGTTGCGCAGGAAGAAGCTGACGATTTTGCCCATGATCGGCATGAGCGCGCCATGACCGCCGGGACCGGTGATCCACTGCAGGCGGGCCTGCGGAGAGACATCATTCGTCGTGTCGGTATTGAGCGCGGGCACCGTTGGCGTTGGCGGAATGGATGGTGCGGCGCTGCCTACGGGCGTTCCGGCGCTGGCCGGATCAAAGAGCGAGTAAAAGCGGCGAGCCTCAATGACTGTTGTGCGCGCGCCGGCAAACGGAAACATGTCGGAGTAAGTGGAGAGGACAGCGTAGGGCCGCGGCGCGGCGAGTTCGACCCAGTCGGGAAAACCGAGGCCTGAGGAGATGAAGCGCGGCGTGGACTGTTCGGCGTCCTGAGGCCCGAGCGCGGGCAGCAACGCGTCAAATGACGTGATGTAGCACGCCGTGCCGATGGCGGCGATGCGCGTGTCGAGCGCGCTGGTGAGGGCGGTGATGGTTCCTCCGCCGGAGCAGCCGAGAGCGCCGATGCGATGCGGATCGACCTCGGGAA
The DNA here is from genome assembly GCA_963725115.1 of uncultured Acidobacteriaceae bacterium. Lineage (GTDB taxonomy): Bacteria > Acidobacteriota > Terriglobia > Terriglobales > Acidobacteriaceae > Telmatobacter. The sequence goes on from CAVRXG010000003.1 coordinate 41,569, forward strand.
GGGAAGCGAGATAGATCAACGCCGCGCATCGCGTCCCAAATTTCGTAACTCGGCAAAGGTGTCGCCGATCAGCATCGGCTGCAGGCTGGCCTCGCCGTGCTCGCCGGTGGGGCGCACGGCAAGCGAAGTGCCGGGCTTGGCGGGATCGGGATACTGCAACCGCTCGCCCTGGCCGATGGGATCGTAGGAGAGCACGATGAAGCCGTTGCGGGCAAAGATTGCGGCGATGGGCGCATCGCCTGCTTTGCCGCTGGGAGCGTGGCCCGGACTCATGATGATCGCGGCTCGCTTGCCGCCGGCGCGCGCCGTCGCCGTCAGGAACATAGAGCAGCGCAGTGACGAAGAAGTTGGGCTGGCTCTCGAAGATCACTTTGCGAATGCGAAATCCATCGGCCTGCGTTTCGCCGACAAATTTGGTGTGGAGCGGCGTGCGCTGGGGCAACGCGCCGATGAGCGAGAGAATCTGCGCGCGAACTTTGGCCTGGCGCGCCTCGGCCTGGGCGCGCGTGTGAATGGCGGCGACCGTTGCGGCGCGAGCTCGCTTCGTCTTGCGCCGCAAGCCCATCGAGATACTGATCGAGTTGCAGGCGGCCGAGGTTGGCCGGGTTTGCAGCGCGACTGCGCGGCGCCGGGGCGCGGTTTGCGGTGTGGTCTGTGTGGCGGCCGGGGACTGCGGCGGGGCTTGCGCGGCAGACAATTCCTGCGCACGAAATTGCCATCAATGCGAAAAGAGCGGCAAAAGTGGTTCGAGTCATGACTATGCCTTGATACTCCAACTGGTCAGACCGAGTCAAGAGCGATTGAAATGGGTCACGAGTGCCGGGCACATTCTTTTGCGAAGGGGCGCGACACAGCCGGTATCCTGTTCGAGAGATGCAGTGGAGCAAATTGATTAACGCATTCCGATGGCTCTTCGACGGGCATCGCGGCCCGCGGGGCCAGATGGTTCCGCGATGGATCTTTCTGCGCGCGCTGGCGCTCATTTATTTCTCCGCGTTCTATTCGCTGCTGTTTCAGATCAAGGGATTGATCGGCCCGGAAGGAATTCTGCCCGCCCAGGAGTATCTTGACGACATCGCACAGCAATTGGGCCTGGCGCAGCTGTTTGGCCTGGAGCGCTACTGGTACGCGCCGTCGCTCTACTGGATCTCGTCAAGCTCGACGATGCTGATGGCGGTTACGTGGATCGGGCTGATCGCGTCCGTGATCGCTTTTCTGAATGTATGGCCGCGCGCTGAGCTTTTTCATCTGCTTCGTGTGTTTCCTTTCGTTCGTCGGCGCGAGCAGCGTCTTCTCGAGCTATCAGTCGGACGGCATGTTGCTTGAGGCGGGATTTCTGGCGCTGTTCTTCGCGCCGCGCGGGCTGCTGCCGGGTTGGGGCGCGCACGATCCGCCCTCGCGCATGAGCTGGTTCCTGCTGCAATGGGAGTGGTTCCGGATTTACTTCGAATCCGGCATGGTGAAGCTGGTGAGCGGCGACCTGCAGTGGCGCAACTTCACGGCCATGGACGAGTACTACCAGAACGGCCCGCTGCCCACGTGGATCGGCTGGTACGTGGAGCATCTGCCGCATTGGTTCCAGGCGGCCACGGTCGGCGGAACGCTGGCGCTCGAACTGGGTCTCGTGTTCATGATGTTCTTTCCGCGCCGCGTGCGGCTGATTCTGCTTCTTCATCGTCACGCCGTGGGAGATTGGCGTGATTCTGACGGCAAATTACGCGTTTCTGAATTACCTGGTGCTGTCGCTGGGATTTCTGCTGCTCGATGACAAGTTTCTGCTTCGCTTTGTGCCTGCGCGCTTCCGCCCACGAGAACCGGAGCGGATTTCAGCGCCGGCGCTGGAAACGCAAGACGACCAGCCGCTATCGATTTTGGGCGTGGGCGAGGCCAGCGTGGCGACGGCGGACATCGAGGAGAGCGCGCTCACTGGAGAGCGCCGCACGACTTCCGGCCCGGCTCGGATTTTCGCTGTGGGCAGCGCGGCTGGCTGTCACTGCATTCATGCTGACGTGGATTGCCTACAACACCACTGCGGAGATGATTGCGATTCCGCTCGCACGACATTCCGCTGCCGGTGAAGCCGCTGATCGCGCTCGAGCCATTTCGCATTGCCAACCAGTATGGGCTCTTCGCGGTGATGACGCGCGGGCGCTACGAGATCGAATTTCAGGGCTCCAACGACGGCACAAACTGGACTGCGTATCAGTTTCGAAACAAGCCGCAGGCATTGAATGAAGCGCCGCGCATCTATGCGCCCTATCAGCCGCGCTTCGACTGGAACCTGTGGTTTGCTTCGCTGGGCGGCTGGCGCGAGAACGAGATTGTGCCGCTGACTGAGGAGCGCCTGCTCGTGAGCGACGCCGATGTGCTGGCGCTGTTCCGCGGCAATCCTTTCCCGCAGATTCCGCCGCGCTTATGTGCGCGCGGTGATGTGGCAGTATTGGTTTACGTCGATGGATGAAAAGCGACGCACCGGCAACTGGTGGCGGCGCGAGTATCTCGGCCTGTACGCGCCGGAGCTGACGATAACTGCGGATGGCCATGTTGCGGTGGTGGAATGGCCTGAGGAGCTGCCGCCGCACGATTGAGATTGCGACGACACGGGAGGAAGACAAAGCGATGAGCCGCGCCTGCGTGATTGGATCGGGCCCCAACGGGCTGGCAGCGGCCATTGTGCTGGCGCAGGCGGGAATGCGCGTGGAGGTTTTCGAGGCCGAAGCCGAGCCGGCGGCGCGGTGCGCACGCTGCCGCTCACGTTGCCGGGTTTCTGCACGACTTTGGCTCGGCCGTGTATCCATTTGCTGCTGGATCGCCATTTTTTTCTGCGCTGCCTCTTGGCGGATCACGGATTGGAATGGATCCACGGCGAAGCGCCGCTGGCGCATCCGCTCGACGATGGCACGGCCGTGGTTCTGGAGCGCGATCTGGAACATGCGGAGCGCTCGCTGGGCGCGGACGGCAAGGTATGGCGGAGCTTGATGCAGCCCGCGGCCGACGATTGGAAGGAGTTTGCCGAAGACACGCTGGGACCGGCGCTGCGCATGCCGCATCATCCGCTGCGCATGGCGCGATTCGGACTGACGGCGTTCCAATCCGCGCAGAGCTTTGCCAAGAGCCACTTTGTCAGCCCGCGCACGCGCGCAATCTTCGCGGGGCTGGCGGGACACTCGTTTCTGAGCTTCGACCAGCCGCTGAGCGCGACCATCGGATGGATGTTCGGCATCACGGTTCACGCGGTGGGCTGGCCGATTCCGCGCGGCGGCGCACAGGCAATTACGCAGGCACTGATCGGCTATTTGAAGACGCTGGGCGGCACTGTGCAGACATCGCGCCGCATCGATGCCGCCAGCATTCCGCGAGTTGGAAGCGAGCAGCGAGCTCGTGCTTTTCGATACCGCGCCACGACAGTTGGTCGAGATTGCCGGCGATCGGCTCTCGCCAAAATACAGAAACGAGCTGGAGCGGTTCAAGCCGCTCCGGGCGCGTTCAAGGTCGACTACGCACTTTCGCAGCCGGTTCCGTGGCGCGCGGCTGACTGCCAGCGAGCAATCACGGTTCATGTGGGCGGATCGTTTGAGGAGATTGCGGAGGCTGAGAATTCTGTCGCCGATGGGCGCGAAGCCGAACGGCCGTTTGTGCTGGTGGCGCAGCCAACGCTCTTCGATCCCTCGCGCGCGCCGGATGGCAAGCATGTTCTGTGGGCCTATTGCCACGTGCCGAACGGATCGACTTTCGATATGACAGAGCGCATTGAAGCGCAGATCGAGCGCTTTGCGCCCGGATTTCGCGATTGCGTGCTGGCGCGGCATGTTTCTTCGCCAGCGGCGCTGGAAGCGATGGACGCGAATCTTGTGGGCGGCGACATCAGCGGCGGGGCCATGACCCTGCGGCAGATGTTTTTCAGGCCGACTGCCAGCGAGTACGCGACCGGCGTGCCAAAACTGTATTTGTGTTCAGCGTCTACTCCGCCGGGCGGCGGCGTGCACGGCATGTGCGGCTATCACGCGGCGCGGCTGGCGCTGCGGCAGATGAAAAAATGATCGGCGAGTGGGCAGAGGTGTTGTTGCGCCGGCGGGCACAAGCGACGAATTTACGCCCAATAGTGTAGGCCCGAAAATGTAAAATGGCTGCAAAGGAACTTCACTGTGCCCGGCACATTTACGCATACGAGCGCAACCGCGTCGCGTCTTGCCCTGAGCGCGCTGGCGCCGGAGACACTTCAGTCTGAAATCCGCGCCATGACCACCGAGTGCGACCGCATGGGCGGCATTAACCTGGCGCAGGGCGTGTGCGATACGCCGGTGCCGGACGTGGTCGAGACTGCGGCGATCCAGGCCATCCGCGAGGGGCAAAACATTTATACGCGGTGCGACGGCATTGCACGGCTGCGCGAGGCTATCGCGGCCAAGCAGCTGCGCGACTACGGCCTGACCTACGACGCTGAAAACGAGGTGATGGTCGCCTCCGGCGCGACGGCCGGCCTGCATGCGGCCGCCATGGCGCTGCTCAATCCCGGCGACGAGGTGCTCGTCTTCGAGCCGTTCTACGGCTACCACGTGCACACGCTCAAATCGCTGCGCGTGAATCCGGTGCTGGTGGCGCTGGCCGAGCCGGACTGGCAGCTCGATGTGGACGCAATGCGCGCCGCGGTCACGCCACGCACGCGCGCCATCCTGCTGAACACGCCCGCGAACCCGACCGGAAAGATCTTCACGCTGGCTGAACTCGAGGCCGTAGCGCAACTCACCATCGAGCACGATCTCTTTCTGATCACCGATGAGATTTACGAGTACTTCGTCTACGATGGCGCGCGGCACATTTGCCCGGCCACGCTGCCCGGCATGCGCGAGCGCACGATCGTGCTTTCAGGATTCAGCAAGACATTTTCGATCACCGGCTGGCGCATCGGCTACGCCACGGCCGATGCGCGATGGATGCCGACGATGGCGCACTTCCACGACCTGACCTACGTGTGCGCGCCCGCGCCGTTGCAGGTGGGCGCCGCGGCAGGCCTGGAGCAGTTGCCGCCGAGCTTTTACAAGCAGCTGGCTGCCGATCATCAATCGAAGCGCGGCCGGCTGCTGAGCGCGCTTGAAGGACGCTGGCATGGAGCCGTCGGTGCCTCCGGGCGCCTACTACATCATGGCCAGCGTCGAGCGCTTGCCGGGCAAAACTGCTGCCGAAAAAGCTCGGTACTTGTTGCGCGCGACCGGCGTGGCCGCCGTCGCCGGATCGGCGTTCTTCCGCGAAGGGCGCGGCGAAAACCTGCTGCGCTTCTGCTTCGCCAAGCAGGATGCCGAGCTCGACGAAGCCTGCGAACGGCTGCGTAAGCTGTAGAGGCACTCGGACAAAACCTGGCTGATTACGATCCCGCTCTGCTCGGCCAGCCATTTCTTCAAATTGGGTTCCTGAAGACGGCGCAGCTCAACGCAGCCGTCAATGTTCTCAAGTGCGTGCTTCAGCGCCACGTCGGAGGCAGGCACAGGGTGCGAGGCGAAGAAGTTCTTCACATCGTCGTGCGCGTCGGCGGTGCAGAAGCTGCCGGCACCGGCCACCAAATACGAGCCGAGGTCGGTGGTTAGGTCCGCCTGCACTTCGTTCCAATGCGTTTTGATAAATCTCCAGGTCGCATCGCGAGTGTCGGGATCTTCGAGCCCGATTGCGAACTGAATCGCGGCGTCCTGGTTGCGAACCTTGCTCGAGACCGAGTATTCGAGACCGCGCTCGAGCAGCTCGGGATTGTCGAACTGGACAAGCAAGCGGAGAGCGGTTTCCTGCAGATCGGGATCGGTGGAGGTCTCATAGATCTTTTGCAGCCGGTCGAAGAGTGCAGCGTCGCCGTTCTCGGCTGCGGCTTCAAGTGCGGCCTGCGCCAGCGTCGGATCGACGGCTGCGGGATCGTCGAGGAATTGATCGGCGATTTTTCGCGCATCGCCTTTGAGATCGGCATCGTTGCCATGATCGACCAGCAATGCGAGAAGTTGCGCGCGCAACTCAAGCGTGTTGGGTGAGTCGCCGGGCGCGGGAGGACCGAGTTTGGCGTATGCGGGAGCAAAGTTGCGTTGAATCCAACGAGCAAACTCATCACGCTCTTCTTTTGTCGAAGCCACTTTGTCCGTGATGGTTTCGATCCTGCCCGCGGCGATCGAGAAAACCTCTGCGCTTGGATCGGACTTGAGAGCAGCCACGAGATTCAGATAGTCGCCGACGGTAGCCTTGTTGGCGCGCACCTGCGCCCACTCGTCACCGAGAAGGCTGATGCGCTCTGGAGGCGTCAAAGCCGATTCGGCATGCGTGACAAGATCCGCGTATTGCGCGGGTGCGTAGGCGCTGCGGTAGTAGCCTTTGCCCGCGGCATTCGCGAAAAAGAGGCCGGCGGCTGGCGTGGCTGCGCTCGATGTCTCGGGAGTCAAGCAGTTCGCAATCCTGGGCATCGGCAGTTTTGAAGCATACCGGCAGCGTCCACTTCTGCGCGGGATCGGGCGTGATGCTCGGGCTGAGAAAGAATCGCTTCTGCGCGACGGAGACTTGCCGCGGCGAGCCACTGCCGGCGCGCCGAATGTGAGGATCGGCTCGCCGGGCTGCGCTACAAACGACTCCATGATCTTGTCGACTGGCTTGTGGCTCGTGGCCGTCTGCGCATTCCAGAAATCTTCCGCCGTTGCGTTGCCGTATTCGTGCGCAGACAGGTACGCGTGCACGCCTTTGCGAAAGGTTTCCTCGCCAAGATAATTTTCGACCATCAGCAGCACGTCGCTGGCTTTGCCGTAGGCGATGCCGTCGAACATCTGATTGATCTCCTCCGGCGTGTCGGCCCTGGCGCGAATGGCGCGCGTGGTGGGCTGCGCATCGATATCGAGAGTGTTCTGTTCGTCGCCGGCGACCACCTCGCGGAATGTTCCACTCGGGATGCATCGCCGCAACGGGTTTGTTCTCCATCCAGGTGGCGAAGCCCTCGTTGAGCCAGATGTTGTCCCACCACTGCATGGTGACGAGATCGCCGAACCACTGGTGGGCCATTTCATGCGTGATCGCGAGGGCCGCGTTCTTCTGGGCGGAGATCGGGGCAGTTTTCGGGTCGACGCAGGAGGTCGGTTTCGCGGAAGGTGATGGCGCCGAAGTTTTCCATGGCGCCGGCTTCGAAGTCGGGAATGCCGATGAGGTCAAGTTTCTTGAGCGGAAAGTGAATGCCGAAGTAGTTGTCGTAGTAGTGCAGCGCAAATTTGGCGATGCCGAGCGCGAAGGCGGTGTTCGCCAACCTTGTCGGGCGTAGCGCAAACGCGAATGTCGACGTCGTCCTCGCGTCCGCTTGTGCACTGAAAGTCGCCCACAAGAAACGCGACAAGGTAGGTGGACATTTTGGGAGTCGTATCAAACACAAGGGTGTGTTTGTCCGCGCCGGGGCCCGGCGTGTCAGTCGCGATGGGGGTGTTTGAGATTGCGGTGTCGGCGGAGTCGATGACCAGCGAGATGTCGTACGTGGCCTTGAATGCAGGCTCGTCAAAGCAGGGAAAGGCGCGGCGCGCATCGGTGGCTTCAAATTGCGTAACGGCGTAGTTGCGGCGAGCAGTCTTCGAAAGATAAAAGCCGCGCAGCTCGTTATTCAGAATGCCGGTGTAGCGAATCTTGATGGTGGCGTTGCCGGCGGGGACGCGTGTCGGGAAACGTGAATGTAGCCTGCTGCTTGTCGGCGTCGAGGCTTACGGTGCCCGTTTGCTGCGAGCCGTTGGAGAGGATGGTCACCGACTGGAAAGTAATTTCAATGGCATTGAGAGTAATCGAGCGCGTCGGCTGCTGGAGATTCACATCGATCGCTTCTTCGCCGGAGAAGGTCGCGGCTTTGAGATCGGGCGCGAGCTTGAGAGTGTAGTGGGTGGGAATGACTGTGGTGGGCAGGCGCTGGCCGAAAACGATGCCGGGAAAGGAAAAGATAAGAATAGCGAGCGCGGCGGCGCACCAAAAGGCGCCGACGGGCAAGTGCTTGAAGAATAGGTTTTCATCAAGGCCTCTTGAATTGTGATGCGAAACGGCCGTGAAATGCTTCTTGAAATGCTACGAATCTTGCGAAGCGGTCGCCCGCGGAAAATCATCGGGCCGCGCATCCAATAATTCTTGCACAGCGCTAGTGGAGTTGCGGTAATTGAGTCGCGGCTAATCTAGTCGCGCTAATTGAGCCGCGCCGGAGCCAGCTTGGGCGAAATGGCGTGGATAATCGAGCAAGCGCCAGTAAGGTAGGCGAGACACGCAATGACAAACAGCGGCACGTAGCTATGCGTCAGTCCGACGATGTAGCCGGTTGCCAACTGAAACAGGACTCCGCCGACCGCGCCCGCCATGCCGCCGATGCCGATCACGCTGGCCACGGCGGCCTTGGGAAACAGATCGGAGGGCAGCGTGAAGAGATTCGCTGACCATCCCTGGTGCGCGGCGGTGGCCAGGCCAACAACGGCCACCACGAGCCACAGATGATGGAGGTAAGGCGCGGCAAAAACAGGCAGCACGCACAGCGCGCAAATCAGCAGCGCGGTCTTGCGGGCGAAATTCGCGCTCTTGCCGCGCTTCAACAGAGTCGAAGAGATCCATCCGCCGCCAATGCTGCCCACAGTCGAGATGGCGTATATGACCACCAGCGGGAAGCCGGTTGGCGGAGAGGCTCAGGCCGAATGTGGATTGCAGGTAACGCGGCAACCAGAAAAGATAGAACCACCAAACTGGGTCGGTCAGAAACTTGCCGAGGGCGAAGGCCCAGGTTTCTTTGCACGGCAGCACGCGGCTCCAGGGAACGCTTTCGACTTTTTCCACCGGATCGCTGAGGATCAGATCCAATTCTGCTTTGGAGACGCTGCGGTGCTGCTCCGGCCGCCTATATAGGAGTAGCCAGGCGACCAACCAGACGAGGCCCAGAGCGCCGGTGACCACAAAGGCTCCGCGCCAGGTGAAGACGGCGACGAGGAACGGCACAACAAGCGGGACGGCGATGTTGCCGATATTGGCGCCGGAGTTGAAGATGCCGGTGGCCAGCGCGCGCTCGCGCTTGGGAAACCACTCAGCGACGGTCTTGATGCAGGCGGGAAAGTTTGCCGCCTCGCCCAGGCCGAGCAGAAACATGGCCACTGCGAAGGTGACGACCGAAAACGCCGCGCCCGGCAGCATGGCCGCGACGCTCCACAGGCAGATGGCAATGGCGAATGCCTTGCGCGTGCCCAGCTTGTCGGTAAGCCCGCCGGCCACCACCATGCCGATGGCATAGGCGGCCGTGAAACGCGGCAAGGATGTATCCGTACTTGATGCTGTTGAGGCCCGGGATCACGCCCTCGAGAAATTTCTCGAGGTAGGCGATCACGCCGCGGTCGACGTAGGCGATGACGGTGGCGAGAAAAAGCAGAGCGCAGATCACCCATCGCTGATGTGTCATGGGCCCTGCCGGAGCCAAGTTCGCGGAAGAAGCGATGGATTCAGAACCCGGTGAGGTCATTTCGCGCGGCTCCAACTGGTCCGACCAATTATACCGGCCAGACTCTGGCGCCGACTCCGGTGTTGACGCCGGAGTGATGCGGCGGCGTTAGCTCGCGGGCTTGCGGTGCGGCAGCAGCGAATCAAGCAACAGCAGGCAGGCGCCGGTGACGACCGAGGAGTCGGCCACGTTGAAGTCGGGCCAGTGATAGCTGAAGATGTGGACCTCAATGAAGTCGATGACCGAGCCGTAGAGAATGCGGTCGTGAACGTTGCCGAGCGCGCCGCCGAGGATGAGCGCGAGAGCGACGGTGGTGAGCGTGAAGTGGTTGCCGAGGCGAAGCAACAGCGACGAAGATGGCGAGGGCCGCGGCGACGGTGAACGCGACCAGCGCCCAGCGCACGACGTTCGGCGAGGCCGAGTCGGCGAAGAGCGAGAAGGCCGCGCCTTCGTTGGTCCAGTGGGTGATGCGCAGAAAATGCGGAATGATCGGGATCGCGCCGCCGAGACGGATATGCGCGGCGATCCAGGTCTTGGTCAGGCGGTCGGCGGTTATGACGAGCGCGGAGATGAGCAGAAGCCAGGGAAGGCGTCGAGGCCGAGGCCAGTTTGCGAGCCAGCTCATTGTTTGGCCTCCGGCTGGGCGCTTCGACGCTCTGCGGCGGTGCAATGCCCATCTCGCGCAGCGCTGCTCTGGCAGCGCTTGCAGACGTTCTGCCAGATGCCGTAGTCTGCGAGTGTCGTGGGCATGAAGTTCCAGCAGCGGGCGCATTTGTGGCCCGAGGCGGGACAAATGCGATCGCAATATGGCAGCTCCGGTGCGCCGCTCGCGGCCTCGGTTCCGTGCGCCGCTCTAACTTTGACCTCGGAAACGTTGAAGAACTCCTTGCAGCGTCTCTGGCTCGTAACGACTCCAGGAGTCAGCAAGCAGTCCTGCGTCGCGACGACGATTTCGACGCTGGCCTCCAGAGCTCTTGCCGATGTTGCCTGAGTCTTCCGCTCCAGCTCGATAGCGCTGAGAACTTCGCTCGCGGATGGCGAAGAGCCGCTGCCACTTCCGCGACGATAGCTCGGCGCCGGATCTCCGGAGAAAATCTCTTCCGGCTTCGGAAACAGCGCGAGATGCACGCTGATCGGACGGCCTTCGACCGCGGGCAGGTATTCCCAGATTTCGTCGGCGGTGAAGGTGAGGATGGGCGCGACGAGCCGCACCAGCGCTTCGGTGATCTGCCACAGCACGGTTTGCGCGGAGCGGCGCGCGTGGCTCGTGGGCGCGAAGGTGTACATGCGGTCTTTGAGCACGTCGAGATAAAAGGAGCTCAGGTCCACGATGGCGAATTCGTTCACGGCCTGGTAGACGCGATGGAACTCGAAGGCCTCGTACCAGGCGAGAATCTTTTCGGTGAGGTCGCGCGTGCGGGCCAGCATGTAGCGGTCGAGCGGCAACAGCTCGGCCTCGGCGACTCGATCGCGCGCCGGGTCGAAGCCGTTCAGATTGCCGAGCAGGAAGCGGAAGGTGTTGCGCAGCTTTTTGTAGAGCTCGGCGCAGCGCTGCATCAGGTTCTCGCTGGCGGCCATGTCTTCGCGGAAATCGACCGACGCGACCCACAGGCGCACGATCTCGCCGCCCATGCGGTTGGCAATGTCCACCGGATCGACGCCGTTGCCGAGCGATTTCGACATGGCGCGGCCCTGCTCGTCGAGCGTCCAGCCGGCGGTGGCGACATGCGAGTAAGGCGCGCGGCCGCGCAGCGCGACCGAGGTCAGCAGCGACGAGTGGAACCATCCGCGGTGCTGGTCGCCGCCCTCGAGATAGAGGACCTCCGGCGCGCTCCGCTGCCCTTGTCCCGGTTTTGGAATGCTTGTAGGCCGAGCTGAGGTCCGGGTCCGATTCGCAGACGGCCAGCCAGCTCACGCCGGAATCGAACCAGACGTCGAGAATGTCGGTTTCTTTGCGGAAGCTCGCGCCGCCAGCGGGACACTCGGCCGCGTGCTTCGCAGCCAGCTCGTCCCACAACAGGGCGCTGGCCGAGGTGGAGTGCCAGGCTTCGGCGCCCTCGCGCTCGAAGAGGTCAATGATCTTCTGGTTCAGCTCAGCGTCGACGATGGGCTGGTTGCAGCCTTCGCACATGAAGACGGCGATGGGCACGCCCCAGATGCGCTGGCGGCTGATGCACCAGTCGGGGCGCGTGGCGATCATGTTGGTGATGCGCTCCTTGCCCCACGCCGGATCCCAGACCACCTTGTCGATCTCTTCGATCGCGAGCTGGCGAAACGTTGTCTCCGAGCCGTCGGCGCGCTTCATCGGCGTTTCAAGCGAGATGAACCACTGCTCGGTGGCGCGAAAGATGATGGGGTGGTGGCAGCGCCAGCAGTGCGGATAGGAGTGCTCAAGTTGCGCAGCCGCCCAGCAGCGCGCCGCGCTCTTCAAGCATGGCGACGATGACGGGATTCGCCTTCCAAACTGTCAGCCCGTCGTAGGCGGGCGGCTGGGCTGATGCCAGGACTCGCGGATCGAAGTGAATGTGCCCGCCGGCATCGACGCGGCGGTGGGGTCGAGCCCGTAGCGCTGGCCGGTGTAGAAGTCGTCAACGCCGTGGGCGGGCGCGGTGTGGACGGCGCCGGTGCCGGTGTCGGCGGTGACGTAGGTGGCCAGCACGCCGAGAATCGAGCGCTCGAGAAACGGATGCTGGAAGGTGACGCGGTCAAGCGCGGCGCCTTTGAAGCGGGCGAGTTCTTTTGTTGGCCCGAGCTTGCAGGCGGCGGCAACTTGCTCGGCCAAGCGCAGCGGCGACGATGTAGACCTCGCTCGAGCCTTCGGTCTCCAGCGCAACGTAGTCGAAATCGGGATGGAAGGCCACGGCCAGCGACGCGGGCAGCGTCCAGGGCGTGGTGGTCCAGATGATGGTGGAAACCTGCCGCCCGGCGAGCGCGGGCGCGATGGCGGCAGGATCGGAGGTCAGCCGGTAGCGCACGTAGATCGACGGGCTGGTGTGGTTCGCGTACTCGACTTCGGCCTCGGCCAGCGCGGTGCGGTCGTGGATGCACCAGTAGACCGGCTTGAGGCCGCGGTAGACGAAGCCTTTCTCGAGGAAGCCGTAAAAGGCCTCAAGAGTGTGGGCCTCGTAGTCGCGAGACATGGTCTTGTAGGGCTTTTGCCAGCGGCCAAAGCAGCCGATGCGCTCAAACTGCGCGGTCTGCAGGTCGACATATTTCTGCGCATAGGCGCGGCAGGCTTCAAGGACGGCGGGCACCGGCATCGAAAGCTTTTTGTGGCCCAGCTTCTCGTCGACTTTGATCTCGATGGGCAGGCCGTGGCAGTCGTAGCCGGGAACAAACGGCGCGTCAAACCCGGCCATGGTCTTCGACTTGACGACGAAGTCCTTGAGGCCCTTGTTCAGGGCATGGCCCAGGTGGATGGGCCCGTTGGCGTAGGGAGGGCCGTCGTGGAGCAGGTAGACAGGCCGCCCACGGCCGGCTTTGCGCATCTCTTCATAGAGGCGGAGCTCGGTCCAGCGGGCCAGTCGAAGAGGCTCATTCTGCGGCAGATTGGCTTTCATGGGGAAGGCGGTTTGGGGCAGGGTGAGGGTCGCCTTCAACTCTGGCGCAGGGGACATCGGGACTCCATTCGAGGGTTCGAACTTGGATGCGAAACTCTTCAATTATCAGTGTAAACAAAGCAGTGACATTTTTCGCGGTAACAAACCGAACCCCATCACCGTCTATTGCTTATGGGAGTGTTGAAGCTGACGGAGTATGAGAAATCGGAGGCCGGGCCCGAGGCTGGCATCAGCCCAGGAACCGAGACAAACGCTGGCGCGGTCAAGCATAATGGATCGAAGGGCCTGTCGAGGGATGCGCTCGCATCGGGACAGGCAAGCGGGCAGGCGGGAACGGCCGGGAACGGCATCGGCGAGAAGGCAAAAGATCGATACATGGCATCGGACATGACACCGGAAGCGACACCGGAAGCCAGGGCGACCAGGCAGCCTCGGATGCGGTGACCGGCCACGAGCCAGGCTCCGACCACGAACTCGACGCGTTCCTTGGGAAAGCTTTCAAGGAGGAGCCCGTTTGGGTGGGCCTTTGGGAGAGCATCCGGGACGTGTTTTTCCCGGTCAAGCTGCCGCCTCTGGAGCTGACTTCAACGCCGATTCCGGTTCCGGACCGGATGGCCGTGAAGGCGAATCCGTGGGCCATCGGAATCTCGTCGACCCTCAATATTGCCGTTTTGCTGCTGTTCATCTGGCTGGGCATTCGCGCGATCAGGAACTACGTCAATCCGCCCACGCAGGCGACGAACATCGATTTGAGCGATTACAAAGGGCCTAAAGCCGCCAAGCAGGCTGGCGGTGGCGGCGGTGGCGGCGATAAAAGCATCATCGAAGCCAATAAGGGCAGGCTGCCCGATAGGGCAAAGGTTGACGTAACGCCTCCTCAGCCTCAGACGCTTGACAAGCCCAAGATACCCGTACTCCCCGACAATCAACGTGCAGAAGAACATTCAACTGCCCGACAACCCGAATATGCCGATGATCGGCATGACCAATTCGCCTAATGTGATGATGGCCTCGGCTGGATCAGGAAGCGGCGCGGGGATGGGATCGGGCAGTAACGGCGGCATGGGTTCTGGAAACGGCAACGGCTACGGGCCGGGAAGCGGCGGCAACGCAGGCGGTGGTGTGTACCAGGTGGGCGGCAGGATTTCGGCGCCGACAGTGATTCACAGCGTTGAAGCCGAATTCTCCGACGAGGCGCGGCGGGCCAAGTACCAGGGCGTTTGCATGGTTTCGCTGATCGTCGATGCGCAGGGCAATCCGCAGGACATCCATGTAGCGCGAGCGCTGGGCATGGGACTGGACGAGAAGGCCATCGAAGCGATCAGACAGTACAAATTCAAGCCGGCCATGAAAGACGGCAAGATGGCAGTGCCGGTGATGATTACTATCGAGGTCGACTTCCGGCTCTATTGAGGCTTGGGAGTTCGTGCGCTAGAGATTTTTTGAGGGTGAGCGGAGCGATTGATTGGCTACCCAATGCGGGTACAGCTCCGTCATCTGATCGAACAGCTCCTGGTCGGATATCGCACTCCGACCCCAGCGTCAACCGTATGCCAGTGTCAGCCGTAGACCCAAGCGTCATCCGTAGACCTGATCGGTGCTCTGGCCGACTTCGATGATGTAGCCGTCAGGATCGCGGATGTAGCAGCGTATCTCGCCATACTTCGGAATCGGCGGCGTGATGAACTCCGCGCCGCGGCTTTTCCACAATTCATAACACGCTTGAATATCCGCGACGCGAAAATTCATAAAGCTGTTGATGTGATCAGGGTCGGGGACGCTGAGAGTTACGGTCGGCTTGTCCGGTGTCGGGCCGCCGCCGACGTTCAAGATCATCCAGATATTCGCGAGCTGAAGGTACGGAGGCGCGTTGCCGTCGCCCATGGTCAGAATGCGAGCGCCGAAGACCTTCTCGTAGTACTGAGCCGATCGCACGACGTCAGTGACGGTGAGAAAATGCGCGATACTGATCCCCTCCTTTGGGGGCATCTCATAGCTCTTCTGATCGACTTGTACTGGGGTCATTGAGGTCTCCTCTCGACAGTGCTCAATACAGATACGGTAACCCGTGTCCCGCCGCCATTGATGAAAAATCGATCAACACGAATCGGTCGGGAAGAATGGGTCGACAAAAATCAAATGGCTAGTTCAGGCAGCGATTCCCAGTCGTCGGGAACTTTTCCGCGTGGTCCGGGAACGGGCTGACTTGGTGGATGCGAATGCGGCGGAGGCAACGTCGCACCTTCACACTCCGCCTGCGTCTCGTAATCGTAGAACCAGTCCTCGCCCGGCTCAAAGCTGGTTATGATCGGATGCCCAGTTGCCGCCGCATGCTTTGATGCATGCTGACTCGGAGAACTGTCGCAGCATCCGATGTGCCCACACTCGGCACACCGGCGAAGATGAAGCCACCAGCCATTTGGCGACGCCAGGCATTCCACGCATCCGTTGCCACTGGGTTTCGATGTCGGATTAATTCCGCGGCGATCTTTCTTCATTTCGATTCATCCTCGAATCTGACGCGACGTTTTGCGTCTCCCGACTCGCTGTCCGATCGATTCTAAACTCTGCACTTGCGTTCGCGTCTTGCAAACTCAGTTCAAATGCTTTCAAACGGAAGCTCCACTTCGCAATTGGGCGATGACTTCGATGATACCTTGATATTGTCGACGCGGGGAGCGGGGCAAATGAAGCACCGTTTGGCGATGTTGTCCAATCCGCGCCTTGGTGTTGGCTCGTACATTCGTCCAATATACCTCTGTCCCGCTTCTGGTTTCATGAATGCGCGGCCGATTCCCAAGTACGGCGAGATACGGGGTTGCTTCTCACTCTGCGGGCTTCCAGAAGGACAGCGAATGCGGCTCGTACAGACTCTGGTTGATTGTGACAAGGAGACCGCCGAGTCTGCGCTCCCGCCGGAATTGAGAGAGATGTACGACGGTGATCTGCGTTTTCGCGCATCATCCGCTGGGCGCCCGTATGTCATTGCGAATTTTGTTTCCACTCTTGACGGGGTGGTCAGCTACGCGATTAAAGGCAAGTCTAGCGGCTCAACCATCAGTGGTTCCAATCCCGCGGACCGGTTCATCATGGGATTGCTACGGGCCTCCGTCGATGCCGTGATGGTCGGCGCTGGAACGCTCGCAAGACGCGGGCGCGAATAGCCTTTGGACGCCTGAGTTCGTCTACCCCGATGCGAAGCGTTTATATGCGGAGTACCGGATCAACGCACTGCATAAACCGGAATATCCTCTGCTCGTGATCGTTAGCGGCAGCGGCAAACTGGAGTTGGAGAGAGCGATTTTCCAAATCGCCGGCGATGCGCACTGTGGTTGTGACAACTCCGGCCGGCAGAGATGAGCTTACGCGCCGAGGCGCTGCGACGCTAAGCTCAGTTGAGGTTCGTGCTTTGAATTCGAAGAGCGGGAATTCGAGTAGCGGCAGCATCGATCCGCTGGCGATCCTCGAATTGCTGCAGGCCCAGTTTGGTGTGAAGACGCTTCTCCACGAGGGCGGACCTACATTGTTTGGGCAATTTCTGGCGGCAGAAGCCGTGGACGAACTCTTTCTGACGCTGTCGCCGCAAATCGCGGGCCGTAAGGGCGATTCGGCTCGACCGGCGATCGCGCAGGGGGTGGAGTTTGTGCCGGATTCCGCGCCCCGGTTACAAATGCTCAGCGCCAAGGCAAAGGACGCGTATCTGTACCTGCGCTACGGGCGGACCTAGTGCCGGGGCCAATTTTCCTCATTTCGTTGTCATTCGTCGCTAGCAGACACCCGGTCTGCGTCGCTCCTCACTCCTAGAACTGAGAAAAATTGGCTCCCGGCACCACCTGTCGCAGGGGTGTTAGTAGGCTCTAGTCCGCTTTTTCGAAGCAACCCCGAAAGCAACGTCAAGGCACCAGCAGGATTTTCCCGACGCCACCTTTTTCGGCTGCCGCGTGAGCTTCAGCCGCTTGGCTGAGCGGGAACCTGGGGCCGATCGGAATCACCAGCTTGCCATCTCGCACTGCTGCCGCCATGAACTCGAGCGTTTTCCTGTCGAAATGCGAGAAGACGTGCACCATTTTGACAGACGGGTAATATGCGGCGCTCTTGGGCGCCTCGACAACCGATGCATACACTCCTCCCGGCTTGACCTTGCCGATCAACTTCTCGGCTGTTTTTCCGCCGACTGTATCCGCAACCGCGTCGAGCGGCGGAAGACTCGCAATCGCGGTGTCGTCGTCGGTTGCGGCGAGCTGATCCGCTCCAACAGTCTTTGCCTCATCGAATTGCCTCTTCAAAATCCCAGCGATCACAGTCGCCCCGCGCGACTTCGCGGTGAAGACCGCCGAACGTCCGACATTTCCCAGCCGCACCTACGACCAGAACCGTCTGGCCCGCTTTGATTTCCGTGGCTAACATGAGCTGGTTGCCGGTCACCGTGACCAGCGGCAGCGCCGCCGCCTCGATCAAATCGAGGCCCGTGGGAACTTTCGCCAGAACGTCCGCTTTCACCACGCAGAGCTCGGCGTAGGTGTTGTCCGCCATTGCGAACACCTGGTCGCCGACGGAAAAGCCTTCCACTCCCGGCCCAAGCTTTGCCACCGTCCCCGACATATCGACTCCGATCAGTCCAGGAAAAGTCATGGGATAGAAGTCTTTCGTTAACCCGGCACGTCGTTTGTAATCGATCGGATTTACGCTCGCGGCGGCGACCCGCACCAGCACCTCGCCCGTGCCCGGAACCGGGTCAGGGTAATCTTCATACTTCAAAACTTCAGGACCACCGTATTCATGCACAACAATTGCTTTCATGATTTATCTCCAGGTTGGACAAACAACATCGGCTTCCGCTTTGGCCTCAGCAGGCCCATGTCCACGATTGCATTATCAGCCATCACGCCGGAAGCGAGAGCGAGGAATCTATTGGACGAATGTATGGGCCGACACCTTCGCCGCCAGCGCGGCAAAAAAGTGCAGGAGGAATCGAAAATTTCAAAGTCCATTGGTGAGCCCGAAGCATTAGAGGAGTATTCTGCAAAATAAGTCATCCCTCGCGGATGACGAACTCTTGAGATGCCGGAGAACAGAATGGCTGGCACAACTGAAGTTTCGGCTGGCGCCGCCGCGCCGCTTACCCCCGACGAGCTTGCGAAAGACCAATGCTTACTGGCATGCCTGCAATTATCTGGCGGCAGGAATGATCTATCTTCGCGCGAATCCGCTGCTTCGCGAGCCCTTGAAGCCGGAGCACATCAAGAATCGGCTTCTTGGTCATTGGGGGTCGGATCCGGGACAGTCATTGATTTGGATTCATCTAAATCGGCTCATCAAGAAATATGACCTGAATGTGATGTACATCGCGGGCCCGGGTCACGGCGCGCCGGCCACGCTGGCCAACTGCTACCTCGAGGGCTACTATTCCGAGATTTATCCCGACAAGAGCCGTGACGAAGCCGGCCTGCTCAAGTTCTTCCAGCAGTTTTCATTTCCCGGCGGGATCGGCTCGCACTGCACGCCGGAAACGCCCGGCTCGATTCACGAAGGTGGCGAGCTTGGCTATTCCATCTCCCATGCGTACGGAGCGGCTTTCGACAATCCCGACCTCATCGTGGCCGTCGCCGTGGGAGACGGCGAGGCCGAAACCGGTCCGCTTGCCACCTCATGGCATTCGAATAAATTCCTGAATCCCATTCGCGACGGAGCGGTGCTGCCGGTGTTGCACCTCAACGGCTACAAGATCGCGAATCCCACGGTCCTGGCGCGCATTCCGCACGAGGAACTGGAGGCGCTGCTGATCGGATACGGCCACAAACCTTATTTCGTCGAGGGTGATGATCCGTCTGCAATGCATCAGCTAATGGCTTCGACGCTGGAACAATGCGTGCTGGAAATTCGCTCGATCCAGCAGCACGCTCGCTCTACCGGCGATGCCACGCGCCCTCGATGGCCCATGATCGTGCTGCGCTCGCCCAAGGGATGGACAGGGCCCAAAATCGTCGACGGCCACAATGTGGAGGGATCGTGGCGAGCGCACCAGGTTCCGATCCTCGACCCCAAAACGAATCCGAAACATTTGAAACAAGTCGAAGACTGGCTGCGCAGCTACAAGCCCGAAGAGTTATTCGACGCCGAGGGAAAGCTCATCGCAGAACTTCAGGATCTCGCGCCTTCAGGGTCGCGCCGCATCTCCGCCAATCCTCACGCAAACGGCGGACTGCTTCGAAAAGAACTCGAGCTGCCGGACTTTCGCGACTATGCTGTCGAGGTCAAAGCGCCGGGTGGGGAGTACGCGCAGCCCACCGACGTGCTCGCACATTTTCTGGCCGAAGTGATGCGGCGCAACATGAGTTCCTTCCGCGTGTTTGGGCCCGACGAGACTGCGTCCAACAGGCTCCAGGCTATTTACGCCGCGTCAAAGAAAACCTGGCTGGCAGAATTTATCCCACAAGACGCCGACGGCGGCGAACTCGACGTTGCCGGGCGCGTGATGGAAATGTTGAGCGAGCACACGCTCGAAGGCTGGTTTGAAGGTTACGTGCTGACTGGCCGTCACGGGTTCTTCTCAAGTTATGAAGCCTTCATTCACATCATCGATTCCATGTTCAACCAGCACGCCAAATGGCTGGAGAAGTCCAAGAAGGAGCTCGATTGGCGAGCACCGGTGCCTTCGATCAACCTCCTGATTACATCTCTGGTGTGGCGGCAGGATCACAACGGCTTTACGCACCAGGATCCGGGATTTCTCGACATCGTCACTAACAAGAGCCCCGATGTTGGGCGAATCTACTTACCGCCGGACGCAAACTGCCTGCTGAGCGTGACGGATCACTGCCTTCGGTCGCGGGATTACTTCAACGTGATCGTCGCGGATAAGCAGGAGCATCTGCAGTACCTCACCATGGAAGATGCAATCACCCACTGCACCAAGGGCATCGGCATCTGGGACTGGGCGTCGAGCGACGACGGTGAAGACCCCGACGTCGTGATGGCTTGTGCCGGCGACATCCCGACCATGGAGTCGCTCGCGGCGGTCGCAATCCTGAGGGAGCATTTCCCCGATTTGAAGATACGATTCGTCAATGTTGTGGATCTTTTCCGCCTCATGCCGGAGACCGAGCATCCGCATGGACTTTCCGATCGCGATTTCGATTCGCTCTTCACCACCGACAAACCGGTGATCTTCAACTTCCATGCCTACGCTGCGCTCATTCACAAACTGAGTTACCGGCGCAAGAATCACGACAACATGCATGTGCGCGGGTACAAGGAGAAGGGAAGCATCAACACTCCGCTCGAGCTCGCGATTCTCAATCAGATCGACCGCTTCAATTTGGCAATTGACGTCATCGATCGTGTGCCGCGTCTGCGCACCGTCGGCGCCCATGTGAAGGAGTGGCTGAAGGGCCAGATCATCGAGAGCATCAACTACGCGCACACTGAAGGCATCGACAAAGAAGAGATTCGAAACTGGAAGTGGCCGGGATAGACGATAGGCGCCGCGGATAAAGCGTGTGGCGCCCTGACCGCATGTCTAATTCTTATTCTTGGCAATGATCGATACATTTGTCTGATAGATTCACCATGATGATTCTGGCCTAACGAAGTTCAGGCCGATCGGAGCAATTGTGAACACTGCAGCGGCTGTCTCTCCTCAAAGCATTTCGACGCAATCATTATCGGGACGGGCCAGGCGGGGCCGTCTTTGGCAGCGCGGTTTGCCGGCGCCGGAAAAACTGTCGCGATTATTGAACGCCATAAATTCGGCGGCACATGCGTGAATACGGGATGCATCCCGACAAAAACGCTCGTGGCAAGTGCCTATGCGATCCATACTGCCCGGCGAGGCGCGGAATATGGCTTCGCCATCGGTGATATGCGCGTCGATATTGGCGCGAGTCAAGGCCCGCAAGGACGAAGCCTCCGCGAGATCAAACAAGGGAGTGGAGAGACTCGCTTCACGGGAATTGAAAAATTGCACGGTCATTCAGGGCCAGGCGCGGTTTCAGTCGCCGAACACTGTCGTGGTGAACGATGAAGTTCTCGAAGCCGACAAGATCTACATCAACGTGGGCGCGCGCGCTTCGGTACCAGACATGCCGGGGGTTCACGACGTCCCATTCCTCAACAACTCGTCGATGATGGACATCGATTTCCTGCCTGAGCGGTTCATCATCGTCGGCGGAAGTTATGTGGGGCTGGAGTTCGCTCAGATTTATCGCCGCCTGGGGAGCGAAGTCACGATTGTGGAGATGGGACCGCGCCTGATTGGGCGGGAGGACGAAGACATCTCCCAGGCTGTGCGCGAGATTCTGGAGGCTGAGGGCATACAAATCCAGCTGAATGCAAAATGTATCTCGCTGGCCAAACGCGATGGCGGGGTCGCCGTCGGCGTCTCATGCGACGAAGGTCCGCCGGAAGTGGTGGGCACGCACATTCTTCTGGCCGTGGGACGTATTCCCAACACGAGCGACCTGGGACTGGACCGGGCTGGAGTTGCCACCGACTCCCGCGGCTACATCACGGTTGACGATACGTTGCAGACGAATGTGCCCGGCATTTGGGCGCTGGGGGATTGCAACGGCCGCGGCGCGTTTACGCACACCTCCTATAACGACTACGAGATCGTTGCGGACAATCTCTTCAACGCTGATCATCGCCGGGTTTCCGACCGAATCCAGGCCTACGGGCTTTATATTGATCCGCCGCTGGGCCGGTGCGGCATGACGGACGCACAGGTACGGAAGTCCGGACGCAGTGCCCTCACTGCGAAATATGCGATGAGCCGAGTGAGCCGGGCTTACGAAAAAGGTGAGACACAAGGTTTCATCAAGATCACAGTTGATGCGGAGACGAAACAGATTCTGGGTGCTGCGATTCTCGGGGTCGGAGGCGATGAAGTGGTTCACGTTCTGCTTGACGTGATGTACGCGAAGGCGCCGTACACAGTCATCCAGCGCGCCATGCACATTCATCCCACGGTCTCGGAATATCTGCCGGTCGTCTTGGGCAAACTCGAACCGTTTGTGTAGGCGGGAGAGTGTCGAGCAACTGTTGGGGATTGCCGGGAATGCACGGCCGCGCTCGCAACTGACCTCAATTACAACTCGCATGCGGCCAAGCGATCACAGGAGATAGGGCACCAGCGCAGCAGTTTGGCGAGCGTAGGTGGCATACTTCTCACCGAATTGAGAACGCATCCACCGCTCCTCTATGCGGAGTTTGGTCCAATACGCGACAAGGATGAGAACGACAACGATGAATCCGCGCACCTGGGAGATGGCAATCGCCATGCCCAGGAATCCGGTGAGAATCCCGGTGTAGATGGGATGGCGGACTACGGCGTAGGGACCGGATGTGATCAGCTCGTGACCCTGCTTAATGGTGACGGAGCTGCTCCAGTTCCTGCCCAGGTATCCGCGCGCCCAGACGGCGAATAGAAGGCCGGCGACGGTGACCGCAGCTCCCAGCCAGAACGGCCAATAGCCAACCGGCCAGAGCTGGAGATAAAGCCAGGGCAGCGGGATGCGAAAAGGCAAGAGTAGCGCGATCGCGACGAGGAAGATGAAAACGCGCATAATGCGCGATGCAGCCGGCTCGATGCGCTGGGTGGTTTTGGTATTGGCGGCCTTGATCTGCCAGTAGACAAAAAATGCAATCCAGACCACGGTAAAGAAAGATTTGTAGAACCAGAGCATCCAGGACCTCGGAGCGATGAGGGTATTTTACGCAGGTGAGAGATAGAGAGTTCCATCGGCATGTGGCGTTTCGCTGCCGATGTCCCGGTCAATCCTACATTCAACCACTTAGCTTTCGGTTTATTGGCGAGCCGGATTTTTGGCGAATCTTCGCCTGGCGTCCGTTCTCAATCGCTGGCCATCCGCTTCAGATCCAAGGGAGGGATATACCGCCGATCACGGATTTGCTATGATGGTCGGCGCAATCAACTAAGCAGATACATCGGAATTTTATTCGGACGTAAATCGCTTTTTGGTTTGAGTCGTCCATGCGCCTTGGTCAAACAGAGTTGCTGCAACTCGAGAGTGGCAGGCGCAGCCGTATGCGTCTCCCGAAGGTTGTCCTTGTCTGCCTGTTCGCGGGTTTGTTCGTCCACAGGACTTTGGCGTTTTCGCAGCCGCCGGCCTCGGCAGCTCGGATTGTTGACAGGATCGACGAAAACCAACTGATTACTCTTAAGGGCAACACGCATCCCTTGGCAATTAGCAGAAATGACCTCGGCGCGGCCAACCCGAATTTGGCCATGTCCGATCTGATCCTGGTTCTCCGGCGTGGCCCTGAGCAACAGGCTGCGTTCGACCAGTTCGTGGCCAGCGAATACGATCCCTCCTCGCCAAACTTCCATAGCTGGCTCGCGCCTGTTGACGTGGGCAGAATGTTCGGACCTTCTCTCGTCGATATTGCAACGATTTCGAGTTGGCTTACCGGGCACGGACTGCGCGTCGACGAAGTCTCCCCCGATCGGATGGCAATCCGCTTCAGCGGCGCTGCCGAGCAGGTGGAGGGTGCCTTTCATGTCGAGATTCATAATCTGCTGGTGAACGGGGAGCCGCACATCGCAAACATGGGCGACCCGCAGATCCCTGCGGCTCTGGCGCCGGTGGTAGCCGGAGTCAAAGCGCTCCACAATTTCTTTCCGAGGCCACAGCACACGCTTGGCGGCCGGGCTATCTATGACAAGGAGACGAGCGAGTTGCTGCCGGCCCAAAACGCGCATGGCTGACGGCAAATCTGGCGGTAAAGCTGGCACGCCGCTCGTGGCAGCGGGCAGCGCCGCGCCGGAATTCGGCTACACGACTGACGATTTCACTTACGAAGATGTGGCCCCTTACGATTTTGCGGCCATCTACAATTTGCTCCCGCTATGGAATGCAAACATCGACGGAACCGGACAGACGATTGCGATCGCGGGAACGAGCGACATCAATATCGCCGACGTAGCCACGTTTCGCAGCGCCTTTGGCTTGCCGGCAGGAACCCCACCGCAAACCATCGTGGCCAACGGCACCGACCCCGGAGAGTGCCTGGGTTCGGGTCCGGGTTTGCCGTGCACGTTCGACGATTTGGTCGAGAACACGCTGGATGTGGAATGGTCGGGCGCAGTAGCGAAAGGAGCCAGCATCGTGCTGGTGGTGTCCGGCTCGAATTCAACGACAACAGACACGGTTTATTCGTCCGCGGATTACGTTGTTCAGAACGTGACGGCAAATATCCTGAGCGTCAGCTACGGCGAATGCGAGCTGGGCGAGGGCACAAGCGGAAACGCAGCTTACAACAATCTTTGGGAGACGGCGGCAAGCGAGGGCATCGCCGTTTTTGTAGCAGCGGGAGACGCGGGATCGGCAACCTGCGACCAGGATCTGGCGACAAGCACTCCGTATGCGGCCAACTACGGTCTTTCGGTCAGCGGGATCGCTTCTACGCCATTTGACACTGCCGTGGGGGGCACCGATTTGAACTGGGGCTCAACGCCATCGCCTTATTGGGGTGCGACGGATAATGCCGGCAACGATTCCGACGCGTTGGGTTATATCCCCGAGGTTCCATGGAACGATACATGCACCAATCCGCTAGCCCTTAACTACCTGCAGGAGTGGGCGGCCGCTCTCATTAAAGCCGGCTTCTCCGCCGCTTCGCCTTATGACGCCGAAACGGCCTGCAATTTTGTGAATCAATGGTGGAATACCATCTACACCCATACCGACCCAGCGGCGAATATCTCGGGATTCCTGAATGTCATCGGCGGCGGCGGGGGCGCCAGCAACTGCACTACGAGCAATGGAACTACCGTGGCCAGTTGCGCCGGCGGCTATGCGAAACCGAGCTGGCAGTCGGGTGTTCCCGGCATCCCGGCCGATGGAGCGCGCGACCTGCCGGACGTATCCTTCTTTGCCGGAAATGGTTTTCTTGGCACTTCGTACCTCATTTGCGAATCCTTTGAGGCTGCGTGCTCATACACTTCCTCGTCCGAGCCGCTTGGTGAGGAGGTGGGGGGAACATCGGTGGGCACGCCGGCCATGGCCGGCGTCATGGCGCTCATCGACCAGAAAGCGGGAGTGCCGCAAGGCAATCCCAACGCCGAGCTGTATGCGCTGGCCGGCCAGCAGAGCTACGGCAACTGCAGCGCGGAAACAGGCAGCACAAGCGATGGATGCGCCTTCAACGACCTCGATACCGGAACCATCGCGATGCCCTGCACGGCCGGATCTCCCAACTGCACGGTGACTCACACAGGCGACGTTATCGGAATTCTCTCCGGCTACAGCGCGACCACCGGTTTCGATGCCGCCACCGGGCTGGGCTCATTGAATATCGCGAACGTCGTCAACGCATGGACCTCGACAATCGGGACAGCCAGCGCAACCGTGACGGTAACGCCCGCCACGAACAGCTTTGCAGCGAGCCAGAGTGTGGCCGTTTCCGTGACCGTCAGCGGCGCAAGCGGAACGCCCACCGGCAACATCGCGCTGACCGGGGGCGGAGGCATTGCTTCGGGTACGCTCTCCGGAGGGACGGCGACGATCACCATGCCGGCTTACAGTCTGTCCGCCGGCAGCGACACGCTCACGGCGCGCTATAGCGGCAATGCCACCTATGCTAGAGCCACGGGTACTGCGAGTGTTACCGTCGCGAAGGCCACTCCCACCGTTACCGTGCAACCGAGCGTAACGCTGATCGGAGGCGTCGCCTACGAGACTGCCGAAGTCACCGTTTCCGGCGGAGGCCCTACTCCAACCGGCTCAGTCACCGTCACGGCCAATTCCAACGTGACGCCTGCATGCTACCTATATTCCGGAAGTTGCAGCATCACAATTAACTCCGACTACCTCGTCACCGGCACGAACACGATCACCGCCAATTACAGCGGCGACAACGAGTACAACCCGGCTGCGGGCACCAATACCATCACGATCCTTGCTCCGACGTTGCAAGTCATTCCCGCGACCACCAACTTCACCGCCGCCCAGAGTGTGCAAGTGACGTTGAACGTCACAGGAACAGGTCCGACACCGACCGGAAATGTGAATCTGAGCTCTCTCGCGGGACTCAATATCAACGGCGTACTTTCCAACGGCAGTTACACTTTCACGATTCCTCCTGCCACTTTATCTCCGGGAACGGATACTTTGCAGGCGAACTATTTCGGCGACAACACTTACCGGCAGGCGAGCACAACGTTTCCCGTCACGGTGACAATAGCGCCGTCAAGCGTAACAGTGACGCCTGCGGGCGCGACCTTGTATTCGAACGATTCACTCTTGCTCTATGGCCAGATCATCGTTGGCGGGGGAACCCCGACTGGCAATTTGACGATTTCATCAGGTGCCTTCACCGAGACCGCGTACATTTCAGGAACGCCGGTCCCAGGTCAATACTCAGCACTCGTTCCAGCGGGAAGCCTGAGCCCCGGAACCGATACCATAACGGTTGCCTATGGAGGCAGCACTTACTACTCACCTTCGTCCGCGACAACGAGCGTTACAGTCACGCAGTGGGTAAAGATCGCACCCACCCTCACCGTCACTCCAACCTCAAACGCTGTCGGCCTGAATGCGCCGTTGGACGTTTCCATCGGCGTAACAGGAACTGACGGCCAGCCCACCGGGACCGTAACATTGACGACCGGCAGCTACAGTTCCGGCGCTTGGGCATACCCGGGCGGCAGCTTCGACATTATTGTGCCGGCCAATACATTGAGCAGCCTGGGAACCGCAACCCTCAACGTGAGCTACAGCGGCGATGCGACTTATTTGCCTGCAACTGCGTCGGCGAACATCCCCGTGGTTAATCCGACGTTTACCCTCTCCGCTGGCTCAGCGCCGTCGATCGCGCCGGGAGGCTCAACTGCCACTACTATTACAGCCACGACAACAACTGACTACACCGGCGTTCTCACGGCCAGTTGTGCCCTGACGGCCGAGCCAAGTGGAGCGAACTACTTGCCGATTTGCACCATGCAGGGTACCGCCACCGCGATTATTCAAACGGGGGTGCAGAACGCCTACTTCTACGCGGGCGTGACGACAACTGCCGCAACGGCAAATCTTGTCCAGCCGGCTTTGCCAGGCAGCTATCGCAAATGGAATGACGCAGGCGGAATCGCGTTCGGTCTTGTCGTGCTGTTGGGAGTTCCGGCGCGGCGGCGCAGATGGCGTGCATTCTTTGGCGTGCTCGTGCTGCTGGCAGTTTTTGGCGGCCTCTCCGCGTGCGGCGGTGGAGGTGGTGGAGTGGGCGGTGGTGGTGGCGGCGGCGGAGGCGGTGGCGTTCAAACCGGCGGCACCACAGCGGGCACATATACCTTTACGGTCACGGCGACCGGCAATCCTGCCGTCACGCCCCAACCCGCGACGACCTTCACTGTGACCGTGAACTGAGCTGTCGTCGCAGCCGTGTTCCTAAAAATTGTTGATTTTATGGTGCGCCCGGAGAGATTCGAACTCCCGACCTACTGATTCGTAGTCAGTCGCTCTATCCAGCTGAGCTACGGGCGCACATGCTCGGGCTTCAGGGCGAAGCCGACCAACCTTTGTCAGAGTATCAAGGCCCGAGCGGCGGCGCAAGGTTTAGCCCGGTCGGGCCGGGCTGGGTCCGCAGCGCAAAGCTTGAGCTGCACTGCAAAATTGGACAGGCGCCGGACCGTAGAGTGGCAGGGCAAAGCTTCAGCTTCACTGCAAAATTGGGCCGGCAGAACGGCAGCGCCGAATTTGACCGGGAGCTCAACCGGTCTACGTGGTCGGCGGAATTCCCGCGACCGGCGCAGGCGCAGGGAGAAGCGGCTCGCTCTCGGTGATGTCCAGTGCGATGTCGAGGCCTGCCTCGCGAACGAGCTTGGTGACCGCTGCGGCGTTGAGGCGCGTGGCGTCGTATTCAATCCGCAGGGTGCGGGCGGCGCGATCGAATTTCAGCTGCCGAATGCCGTAAACGTCTCGCGCATGGGCCAGCGCCACAGCCACCTGCTCCGTGGGCGGCGTTGCGTAGTGGTAGAGGATCTCCACCGTGGTCATGAGAACAGGATAGCAAGAAGCCGGTGCGCGGAATCCCGCCGCTTAGGGTTGGCGCGCCCGGCGCTCAGAGGCTGTTGAGGTAGGTAACGATCTCGGGGCTGGTCCAGTCCTGAGGGCCGACGAATTTGCGGCGGATAATTCCCTGGCGGTCGATGACGTAGGTTTCCGGCCACATGTCCGTGTGGTAGAGCTTGGCGGCTGACTGCGTTGGGTCGCTGACGGTGATCAGGTCGACATGATGTTCAGCGATGAAGCTCGAATAGGCGGCGCGATCGTCGTCGATGCTGACGGCGAGAATGGTGAGGCCGGGCTGCTCGTGATGGAGCGCAAGGAGCGAGGGCATCTCCTCAACGCAGGGCGCGCACCACGAAGCCCAGAAATTGAGCAGGACGACCTGGCCGCGGTAACTGGCCAGATGAACCGTGGATGTGCCGTCGGAGACGGTGAAGTCGGGAGCAGGTTTGCCGGTTTGCGCGGGGTGCGAACCACGATTGCACGCGGGCAGAACGGCCAACGGAAACAACAGCGCCAGCCGGAGGCAACGGGGAATCCGCACGTCAATATAATATAAGGCCGGAAGAAAACGGTGTGTCGCAATGAGCAAGGATGAGCCGAAACGGAGCGGTAGTGGCGGTTGGACGCCAGTGCTGGGCCTCGCCGATCCTGAGGACTCGCCCGCCGCGACAGACTGGCGCGACTGGGCGGGCAAAACCGCAGCGGGAACCGTTTTCGACCAGCCGGAACCGGAGGAACTGATCGAGCTCACGGTGATTGTTCCGGCGCGGAACGAGGAAGATTGCCTGGGCGAGTGCCTGCAGTCGCTGGTGAGTCAATCGGAAGAGATCTTCGAGCTGGGCCGCGACTGGGAGTTGATCGTGGTGGACGATCACTCGACCGACCGCACGGCCGAGATTGCGCGCGGATTTGCCGGCGTCACGCTGATGCAGGCGGGCAACCTGGAGCCGGGCTGGACGGGGAAGGCCAACGCCGTGTGGACGGCGGCGCGGCGCGCGCGCGGCCGCTGGCTGCTGTTTACCGATGCCGACACGATTCACGAGCCGGGCGATCTGCGCCGGGCAATGCACGAGGCGGAGCGGTACAAGGCGGGAATGCTGAGCTACTCGCCGCGGCAGATTGTGCGCGGGCTGGCGCAGCGGTCGCTTATGCCGCTGGTCTTTTGCGAGCTGGCGCTGGCCTATCCGCCGGCCAAGGTTTCTGACCCCGCGCAGCGCATCGCCGCGGCCAACGGCCAGTTTCTGCTGGTGGAGCGGGAGGCTTACCGCAAGCTCGGCGGCCACGCCAGCGTGGCCGGCAAAGTGCTCGAAGACGTGGAGCTGGCGTTTCTGGCCAAGCGGCGCAAGATTGGTCTGCGCTTTCGCTATGCCGACGATGCTGTCTCCGCGCGCATGTATCGCAGCACGGCGGCAATGATCGAGGGCTGGACCAAGAATCTGAAGCTGCTGTTTGACAACGCGCTGATGCTGGCGATTTGGCGGGCTCTCGATTTTCCGCTGCTCTTCGGGCTGCCGGTACTGGCCTACCAACTTTGGAACGCGCGGCTCGGCGCGCACGGCCTCGAGTGGCTGGGCGCAGGATGGGTTCTGGCGCTGCTCTGGTTGCGAACGCTGTTCCGGTTCTATTCGCGGGTGGCCAAGTCGAATTTTCCGTTTCTGGATTGCGCGCTGGCGCCGCTGGGCCTGCCGCTGTTTGTGGTGCTGCTCTATCGCAGCTGGTTTCAGCACCGCATTCTGAAGCGCGTAAGCTGGAAGGGGCGGAGTTACGCGGCGTAGGACGATGCCATCGAAGGCTTTTTGAGCTGGTGGTGAATCCCTGGGCGACTTTTCGATCCTGCGCAAATTCACCTTGGTTCGGTGAAACCTTTGCCAGGCTCTGGCATCTCTTAGATGAGGGCAGGAATGATCTTTTTGACGCGGCGGGCGACGTTTTCCGCATCGCACTACTACTGGAACGACGCCTGGCCCGCGGAGAAGAACGAGCAGGTCTTTGGGCGCTGCGCGAATCGCAATGGGCACGGGCACAATTACACGCTGGAAGTGACCGTGGCCGGCGAGCCAGATCCGGTGACCGGTTTCGTCGTCGATCTGAAGTGGCTCAAGGACGTGATGGAGCGGGAGGTTCTGGCTGCATACGACCACAAGCACCTGAATCTGGATGTGCCGGAGTTCAAGAACGCGATTCCGACCACGGAAAACATCGCCATTGCAGCGTGGAAGCGGCTGGAACCGGTCGTCACCGCGGCCGGCGGCGCGCGGCTGAGCCGCATTCGCATCTACGAGACGCCGGAGATCTTTGCTGAATATCGAGGTGAGGCGTGAAGGCGTATTTCGGCCGCCGCTACATGCTGAGCGCCAGCCATCGGCTGCACACGCCGGCGCTTACCGCGGAAGAAAACCGCGCGGCGTACGGAAAGTGCAACAACGCGCACGGCCACGGGCACAATTATTTTGTCGAGGTTCTGGTGGGCGGCGCGGTCGACGCGGAGACGGGAATGGTGGTGGATCTGGTGGCGCTCGATGAGACGGTGCGGACGCGAGTGCTGGATCGGTTCGACCACGCCAACCTGAATCTCGATCCGCTGTTTGCCGATCGCGTTCCGACGACGGAGAATTTTTGCAGGACGATTTTTGATTTATTGCAGGATGCGATTGCCGGCGGGCGAGTTGGAGCATGTCCGCGTGGAAGAGACGGAAAACAATTTCTTTGAGTGTTCAGCGAGAGGATAAGAAGACGATGGCGCATCCAATTGCGGTGAGTAAACCAGTTGCGCGGGGCAATGGTGGCGGACGAAGGGCTGAGCGGCGTTCAGCACGCAGGAGATGTATCGCGAGATTCTGAGCCGCCTGGGCGAGGATCCCGACCGCGACGGCCTGCGCGCGACGCCGGAGCGCGTGGAAAAGGCGATGGCCTTCCTCACCAAGGGCTACGACCAGGATCCCGCGAAGATTCTGCGCGGCGCGCATGTTCGACGTGGACTACGACGAGATGGTCATCGTCAAGGACATCGAGATGTTCTCGCTCTGCGAGCACCACATGCTGCCGTTCTTCGGCAAGGTGCACGTGGCCTATATTCCCAAGGGCAAGGTCATCGGCCTGAGCAAGATTCCCCGGCTCGTTGACGTATTTGCGCGCCGCCTGCAGGTGCAGGAGCGGCTGACGCGGCAGATCGCCGACTCCATTCAGGAAGCGATCGCGCCGCAGGGCGTGGGCGTGGTGATTGAGGCGCGGCACCTGTGCATGATGATGCGCGGCATCGAGAAGCAGCATCTCGTCCACGGTGACGAGCGCGATGGTGGGCTGCTTCCGGCAGAAGGAGACGCGCGCGGAGTTCCTGTCGCTGCTGCGGCAACCTGGCACAGGGATCGTCTGACGCGGGCGTCGCGACGCTAATATCCGCGGCCCGGGTTCCGCTTTGCGATTCAAGCGCCCTGCGCGAGTGGCATCGTCAGATACTTTCCGCGGAGGGTGTTCGCGGCCTCAGCGCCTGGTGAAACTTGCGGCTGCTTATGCTGCCGATGCGCGTCAACAGCGCGCCGTCGCGTTCCTTACTCAGCAATTGTCCCGCAATCTCCTCCAATTGCTGCCAATCGTGCCAATCGCCAATGCGGCGCTGCACGTTTCCCAGCGTCTCTTCCAGGCTGGAATTGGCATCGCCTGAAAGCTGCAGAATGTAGCGCAGCACTTTTACTTTGAGCCGAAAGGCGTGAATGTTTTTCGCATTGAACGCAGGCCATTCGCCAAGCTCGCGGACAACGTTCATCGCCGCGGCGTGTACTCCCTCGTGCCAATGAGCCGGCGATCCGTCGGCGAATGCGGCGTTTTTCTTGGGATCCAATGCGGCTCGAATGAACCTGGAATACTCTTTCAGATTCTCCCGCGCCGCAACGCGCCGGCGTGCCGAGCGCGCGTCTCAGCACTTCGGCATTCTGCTGCCGCGCTATTTGCAGATGCTCGACGAGGCGGGTGAGGGAATCGCCTGCCGAGGTGCGCGCCAGCCTGCGTGCATTGGCCAGGAGCACGTCCATTTCGCGCACGCCGCCTGCCGCCTTGCGTATCGGTTCAATCGCTTTAAGCACGCGCCGCGATTCCTTGCTCTCCACTTGCGCCAGTGCGGCAGCAATTGCTTCAACTCTTCGCGAAGCCGTGCGCAGCTTGTGAACTTCATTGGGCGGCGGATCGACGGCCAGGTTCTTGAGCGTTTTATTGAGCTCCCGCACCGCCTTGCGCGCGCGTTCCAGTTCGCCTGCCATCTCTCTCGTTCTCTCTCTTGATAGATTGGGGCGTTACCGGCTGGGTTGGCAAGGGTACCTTCGGCAACTAGAGTGATGATGTGAACGGACTTCTTGTGATCGATAAGCCGGGCGGGATAACCAGCCACGATGTGGTGAACCGGCTGCGCCGCATCACGGGCGAGCAATCGATCGGTCATTTGGGCACGCTGGACCCTATGGCCACCGGCGTTTTGCCGCTGCTTCTGGGCAAGTTTACGCGCCTCGCGCAGTATTTTTCCGCCGCGGAGAAAAGCTATGCGGGAGGCATTCGCTTCGGATTCGCGACCGACACCTATGACGCCGAGGGCGAGCCCGCTGGCCCGGATCGCTGGCCGGAAGTGGCTGAAAAACTGACACTGGAGCAGGTGCGCGCGGCCGCCTCACGCTTCCATGGCGAGATGGAACAGATGCCGCCGCAGTTTTCAGCCAAGAAGATCGATGGCCAGCCCGCTTACAAGTTGGCGCGCGAAGGTAAGCCAGTGCAGTTGAAGCCGGCGCGGGTTCGCATCGATGCATTTGCGATCGAGACATTGGACGGACCCGAGGCAAGTTTCACCATCGACATCAGCGCCGGCGGATATGTGCGCTCCGTGGCGCACGAGCTGGGGCGCGACCTGGGTTGCGGTGCGCATTTGAGCCGCTTGCGGCGCACGCGGGCAGGCGCGTTCACGCTGGCCGATGCGCACACGCTCGAGGAACTGGAAGCGCTGGCCGGAAATGCCGAGGCGTCAGAAATGCGAAGCGATTGAGGGCTTGTGCATCCATCCGCGCATTTTGCTGCCGGAAATGCCCGCTGTGACCGGCGACAGCCTCGCGCTGGGCCGGCTGCGCAACGGAGCGCAGGCCAATCTGCCTGAGTTCTCTGCCGCGCCGCTGGTAAAGGTCTTTGCCGGACCGCGAGAGCTGGCCGGAATCGCGCGCAGGGTGGCGGGAACGCTTTTTCAGCCGGTGGTGGTGATGGGATAGGAGTCACGTTATAAAAGGGAGCATCTAATCGGGAGAGCTTGCGCATGTCAACTCCCCTTTTCCTCACGGCCCTCGGCCCTCCCGCTTTAAACTGGAATTTCGCTGTCGTATTTCAAGGAGCAGACTCACCATGCCCTATCCCACGGACTATCGCTACACCCGCGAGCACGAATGGATCTCGGTCGACGGCACCATTGGCTCGATCGGCATTACAGACTACGCGCAGAACTCGCTCGGCGACATTGTGTATGTCGACGCGCCCAAGGTGGGCGATACGGTCACCGCCAACGCCACCTTCGGCTCGGTTGAGAGCGTCAAGGCCGTCAGCGATCTCTTCTCGCCCGTCAGCGGCAAGGTGACCGCGGTGAACGAGGAGCTGAAGACCGCGCCCGACAAGATCAACGAGGACGCGCACGGCACCTGGATCATCAAGGTCGAGCTTTCGAATCCGGCCGAGGTGGACACGCTGCTCGACGCAGCGGCGTATGAGGCGTTTATCGCCGAGGAGACGAGTAAGTAGCCGCTAGCTTCTAGCTCCTAGCCTCCAGCTGTTCCGGTGGCTCAGAAGCGGCGGCGATCGAATTGGACTTCCGAACGGGCAAAGATGGCCTGTTGCACCGGCCTTTTGCTAAGAGCTAGAAGCTAGGAGCTAGAAGCTAAGAGAATGCGTTACCTCCCCAAATCCGACGAAGAACGCCGCCAGATGCTCGCCGAAATCGGCGCGGCGTCTATCGACGATCTCTTCGCGAGCATTCCGGCCGAGTACCGCCTCGATCGCGACCTGACTGTGCCGCGCCAGCAGGCGGAGAGCGAGATCGTGGAGTACTTTCGCGCCGCCGGCCAGAAGAACGCGACGGATTACGCCAGCTTTCTCGGCGCGGGCGCCTATCGCCATTACCGGCCCGTCATTATCGATGCGCTCGTGCAGCGCGGCGAGTTCCTGACCAGCTACACGCCCTACCAGGCCGAGATTACGCAGGGCACGCTGCAGGCGATCTTCGAGTTCCAGACCATGATCGCCGAGCTCACCGGCATGGACGTGGCCAACGCCAGCATGTACGACGGGTCAACCGGAGCCGCCGAGGCCGTGATGATGGCGGTGCGCGTAACGGGCCGCAGCAAGGCCGTGGTCGCCGCGACGGTTCATCCCGAGTATCGCGAGGTGCTTGCGACCTACGCGAAGCATCAGGGCCTGCCGACGACGCTTGTTGGCTACGACGCCGAAGACCGGCCGCGTCGATCTCGCTGCACTTGATGCTGCGGTGTCCGCAGACACCGCGGCCGTTCTGGTCCAGAGCCCGAACTTCTTCGGCGTCGTTGAAGACATTCCGGCCATCGCGCAGATTGCGCACGCAAAAGGCGCGCTGCTGATCGTGTCAATTGCCGAGGCGGTTTCGCTCGGCAGTCGTGCGCCCGCCGGTCGAGGCCGACATTGTGGCGATGGAAGCGCAGTCGTTCGGCGTGGCGCTCAGCTACGGCGGCCCGTTCTGCGGCGTCATCGCGGCCAAGGAGCAATACGTGCGGCAGATGCCGGGCCGTCTCGCCGGGCAAACCGTCGACGGGGCAGGGAATCGCGGCTTCGTGCTGACGCTCGCCACGCGCGAGCAGCACATTCGCCGCGAGAAGGCGACCTCGAACATCTGCACCAACCAGGCTCTGGTCGCGCTGATGGCGACGATCTTTCTCGCCGTCTACGGCAAGGAAGGCATTCGCGAATTGGCCGAGCACAACCTGGCCAAGGCTGATTACGCGGCCAAGACGCTGGCGGCGCAGGCGGGCGCGAAGCTGCGATTTACGGGTGCGCCGCGCTTCCACGAATTCGTTTTGCAAACCGACGAAGCGCCTGCGTCATGGAGCCGGACGGCTGCTCGAAAACAAGATTGTCGGCGGCATCGAGCTTGAGCCGCTGGTATCCGGAATTGCACAACTGCACGCTCTGGTGCGCGACAGAAGTGGTCACGCGCGAACAGATCGACACCGCGGCCAAGGTGCTGGCGACCGTTCCGGTGGAGGCGTAGGAGAGCCCAATGGCAACGAACGCGAAGAGTCCTGAAGCTCGCTCCGCTGGTCCCCACACCCTCGGCAAGGTCCGTCCGCACCCATCGCAGAACGAGGCGCTGCTCTTTGAGAAGTCGTCGCCGGGCAAGCGCGCTTACAAACTGCCGCCGCTCGACGTGCCCGCAGTCGACTCTGCAAAACTGCTTGGCGCCGCGCATCGCAAGGACGCCGGGCTGCTCCCGGAGCTTTCCGAAATCGAGATCATCCGCCACTTCACGCGCCTCTCCACCTGGAACTACGCGATCGACCTCGGCATGTATCCGCTCGGCTCCTGCACGATGAAGTACAACCCGCGCGTCAACGAATTCGTGGCCCGCATCGAGGGACTGGCCGAGGCGCATCCCTACCGGCCCGAATCGCTTGTCGCAGGGAATTCTCGAAATCTTCGATCTGCTGCAGCGCTGCCTGCTCGACATCACCGGCATGGACGCGATCACGCTGCAGCCGGCCGCCGGCGCGCACGGCGAGTTCACCGGAATCCTGCTCACGCGCGCGTGGCACGAGTCGCAGGGCAATCCGCGCAAAAAGATTCTCATTCCCGACTCCGCGCACGGCACCAACCCGGCCACAGCGGCCATCGTCGGCTACGCGGTCGAGAATCTCAAGTCGAATGCCGACGGCGGCATCGATCTCGAAGCTCTCGCGCGGCAGGTGGACGGCGAGACCGCTGCGCTGATGCTCACCAACCCCTCGACGCTCGGCGTCTTCGAGAGCCAGATTCACAAGATCGCCGACATTCTGCACGCCAAGGGCGCGCTGCTCTACATGGACGGCGCAAACATGAATGCGCTGGTGGGCAAGGTGCGGCCCGGCGACTTCGGCGTGGACGTGATGCACCTGAACCTGCACAAGACCTTCTCAACACCGCACGGCGGCGGCGGACCCGGCTCCGGCCCGGTGGCCTGCAAGGCGTTTCTTGAGCCGTTTCTCCCATCCCAGTTCTCGTCCGAAGCGAGGACGGCCCGAAAGGACTGCCCCGATGCGGGCGATTGGGAGGACACCAACGCCGAGCCGACGGCCGACGGCTGCCCGCCGCTGTTTCGCGCCCCGATTCTCAAGCCGGACGGCGAGCGCGTCGGCGACACCGAGCCACTTGTCGCTGCACCCATTCGGCGGCCCGCTGCACTGGGAATACGACCGCCCGCAATCGGTCGGCCGCGTGCGCGCCTTCTACGGCAACACCGGAATGTTCATCCGCGCGCTGGCCTACATTCTGGCCAACGGTCCCGACGGCCTGCGCCAGACCACGGAAGACGCGGTGCTGAACGCCAACTACATCCGCAAAAAGCTCGAAGACGTCTACGAGCTGCCTTACAAGACGGCCTCAATGCACGAGGTGGTCTTCAGCGACAAGCGGCAGGCGGCGCGCGGCGTGAAGACCGGCGACATCGCCAAGCGGCTCATCGATTACGGCTTCCATCCCTACACGGTCAGCTTCCCGCTCATCGTGCACGGCGCGCTGATGATCGAGCCTACGGAGAGCGAGTCGCGCGAAGAGCTGGATCTGTTCATCGCGGCCATGCGTTCCATCGCGCGCGAAGTCGAAGAGAATCCGGAGCTCGTCAAGACCGCGCCGCATTCCACGCGAGTTTCGCGGCTGGACGAAGTGCAGGCCGCGCGCAAGCCGATTCTGCGCTGGCGACCTGCGACGTAGGTACCAAAGCCGGTATATGCTCCGCTGCGCCCGCTGGCTAAACTCATTCCAGAATGGCGAGCTCTTCTTCAGGCGCTGCACCAGCAGATCAAGAGCCATCATCGGGCTATCGCGGGCGGCTTGCGCCCTCGCCCACCGGCTATCTGCATGTGGGTCATGCGCGCACATTCTGGACTGCGTTTCAGCGCGCGCGTGAGGCCGGCGGCACGCTCGTCATGCGCATGGAAGATCTGGACCCCGACCGCTGCCGCGCCAGTCTATGCCGATGCCGCTCTCGACGATCTGCGCTGGCTGGGAATCCGCTGGCAGGAAGGTCCGGAAAAGGGCGGGCCATTTGCTCCGTATGTGCAGAGCAAGCGCGGCGCGATCTATCTCGCCGCCTGGCGCAAGCTGCTGCGCACTGGCCGCCTGTTTCCATGCCGTTGCTCGCGCAAGGACCTGGCGACCGCTCTGGCC
The DNA here is from genome assembly GCA_963725115.1 of uncultured Acidobacteriaceae bacterium. Lineage (GTDB taxonomy): Bacteria > Acidobacteriota > Terriglobia > Terriglobales > Acidobacteriaceae > Telmatobacter. The sequence goes on from CAVRXG010000003.1 coordinate 79,014, forward strand.
GCGCCGCATGAGCGCGCGCGAACTGCGAGTGGAGGCCGCAAGCTCGGCTCCGATGACGATGAGCTGGACAACGATCTGGACGATGAACCGCTTTATCCCGGCACCTGCCGGCTCTTCATGGGAGGCACGCCGCAGCTTCCCGGTCCCACTGCAAGCGAGCTTGAAGACCCGGCCGGTTCAAACTGGCGCTTCCGCGTTCCCGACGGCGAGGTGATCGAGTTTGTCGACCTCAACCTGGGTCCGCAGCGCTTTGTGGCCGGCGAGGACTTCGGCGATTTTGTCGTCTGGCGTCGCGACAACGTTCCCAGCTATCAGCTTGCCTGCGTCGCAGACGATGCGGCCATGGGCATCACCGAGGTGGTGCGCGGCGCCGACCTGCTCAAATCGACTGCGCGGCAGATTCTGCTCTTTCGCGCTCTCGGCATCGAACCGCCTGCCTGGTACCACTGCCGGCTTGTCGTTGACCACAATGGCCGCCGGCTGGCCAAGCGCCATGACGCGCTTAGCTTGCGCGCTCTGCGCCAGCGCGGGCTTACACCCATGAATATTCTTGCGGCGGAGCTGCCAGTCGAGGAATAGCAAGCGGCCCGGGAAGCGGCTTGAGAAGCCGCGGCAAGTCGCCGTCGCGTACCTCGGCCCACGGCAAAAGGACTGCGTCCCGTAGCTTCGATGCTTTACCATCGTTGACGGGCCAAAGGCTTCCTGCCACGCGATGGCTGGGCGCTATCTATTCATCATCTGCCATGCACGAAGATCAGCAACTCCGCTTGAATCCCCTTCGCAGCGCGCCCAACCTGCTCACGCTCATGCGCATGTGCATGGCGCCGTTTCTGGTGGCCGCCATCCTCGAAGGCCACTTTCTGCTGAGCTTCATTCTCTTTGTGGTCGCGGGTCTCACCGACGCGCTGGACGGCTTGCTGGCGCGGGCGCTCAAGCAGCGGTCCGTGCTCGGCCATTATCTTGACCCGGTAGCCGACAAGCTGCTGCTCAGCACTCTATTTCTGGTGCTCTTCTACAAGGGATTGATGCCTGTCACCGTGACTGTTCTGGTCTTCGGCAGAGACGTCGGGCATCCTGTTGGTTTCCGCCATTCTTTACGCGGCCGTGGGCCGGCGCGAGTTCTATCCCAGCATCTTTGGCAAGGCAAACACGCTCGCCCAGATCAGCGCCGTGGCGGCCGTGCTGCTGCATCAGCTTTTGCCCGCGGCGCATTGGGTCGCGGTCGCGCGCTCCATCGCCCTTGGCGCCACCATTGGGCTTACCATCGCTTCTGGACTGCATTATGCGTGGTCGGTTTCGCGTCGCAGCGGAACTCCGGCCGCCAACGGCGCCACAGCCAAATAGGACGCAGGCAGCAACAGGAGTCAAAACTTCTCGTCCAAGGTTCGGCGTCTAGGAATCTTCTGGTTGCAGGTCTTCGGTTCCGGCGGTTTCTTCAATTTCCATATCGCGAAATTCTTCGGAATCGAAGACCTCGCCACACTCCAGGCACTCGACATACTCGGTGTCGTCGTGCCGGGAAACGATCCGGACCTTGGGGTGTTTGCAGGCGGTTGCCATCGTCCTATTTGTCAGGAGCTCCTGCGGCTATTCCCAGGTTCCGCATCCCGCTCCGGATGAATTCGGGGCTGGCGCTCCCCGGTGGCTCTTTCCACTTGAGAGTGCTGGCTTTCGGGTATGGTTCGCTCGGGAATGGCTATAGGTGCTCTTTCCGCCAGATTGTAGCCGTCTTTTGCTCAATTGCAAACGGATTTTTTGATGAATCCCCTAAGACGGCTATCGCGATGGCTGCCGGAACAGACGTGGCGGCAGTCGGCGTACCTCGACTTGAAGGCGATTTCAAGCGGACGTATACTGAATACGGACCTAACAAGTCGCATATTTCATGCTAAAGCTCACCAAAAAAGCGGATTACGGGCTGATGGCGCTCAAGTACCTCGCCGAGCATCCGGAGACGCCCGCCCTCAGCGCCAAGGACGTTGCGGACGCCTACGGAATCCCTGCCCAGCTTCTGGCCAAGATTCTGCAGCGGCTGACCAAGGTGGGGCTTTTGCGGTCCCACGCCGGGATGAACGGCGGCTACGCGCTGTCCCGGGATGCGCGGCAGATTTCGGCCTTCGAGGTGATCCACGCCATTGACGGGCCGTTGTTTATCACCTCCTGCTTCAAGGGCGTAAAGGCCTGCGACCTGACTCCAAGCTGCACCATTAAGGAGCCGCTGGCGCGCGTAAACGAGACGATTATCGGGGTTTTGAAGAGCATCAGCATCCAGGACCTGGCGGAGCAGGAGCATGCGGCTGTGAAGGCCGCAGGAGCCGCAGAGGCTGGTTTCGCTGACGCTGTAGATCGTCCAGGCAGGATGCGGCAAGAAGGATTGCATTCGACCTACGAACAGTAGAATCGGCAGCCACTCCAGAATCGACAGACACCGCAGCCGAATCAAACAAGCAAGCACGCTGAACGAAATCAAAACTATGGACAACATCGTCACAATCGGATCGACCCCTTCAACGGACGCCGTGGCAGCACAGCCGGTAGCCTACTGAAGGCCTGCAGGTGACTCCCAGCGCGGTCAAGCGCATTCGCGTCATTCTCGCCAAGGAGGGCATTTCGCTTGAAGAGGGTGGGCTGCGCCTGGGCGTAAAGGGCGGCGGCTGCTCGGGCATGTCCTACTCCATCGGCTTCGACGCGCAACCGCGCGATCGCGACAACATCTTCACATTTGAAGACGTCCGCGTGTTCATCGATCCCAAGAGCTTTGTCTATCTGAAAGGCATGACGCTCGACTACGAAGAGACGCTGATCCGCCAGGGATTCAACTTCATCAATCCCAACTCCGCGCGCTCCTGCGGCTGCGGAACGTCGTTCTCGGTCTGATGCCCGTTGCCCTGAGTCGCCGGCGCCCGCCGCTGTCGTGCGTACCGGCCCTACAGCCAAGTCATCGCTCGCTTACCCGTCTGCTTTCAGCGCCTTTTCAATCCCTGCTTCCGCCAGCGGCGTCATGATCGCGTACCCGGCCGGCAGCGGGTGCACTCCGTCCTTGCTGAGTGCCGACGGCAGTCCGCCGCGCTCGTCCTTCATCGCCGAGTAGTAGTCCACGTAGACGTAGTGTTTTTCGGCCGCGTATTGCTTCATCCACGCATTCACTGCAACGACCTTGGGCGCAGGTGTCAAGCCCGGCGACCAGGGAAAGTCAAAGGCCGGCAGCACCGAGCAAAGCACAACGCGAATCCCGTTCGCGCTGGCCAGTTCTGCCATCGACGCGATGTTTCCTTCCGTCTGCTCCAGCGTCATCGGCCCCGTGTTCCCGGCAATGTCGTTGATCCCGGCAAGAATCACGACAACCTTGGGCTTCAGATCGATCACATCCTGACGGAATCGCACCAGCATCTGCGGCGTAGTCTGCCCGCCGATGCCGCGGTTGATGTAGGGCTTGCCGGGAAAGGACTCGATCCAGCTTCCAGCCCTGCGTGATCGAGTCGCCCATGAAGACCACACGGTCTTCGCCTGGCGCCGGCGCAGTCAGCATCGCGTTAGCCTCCTTGAAGCGCTCAAGCCCACCAAAGTCCACCAGCAGTTGCTTGTCGTGATCATTCCAATACGCATTGTTGGGGTGGCCCGAAGGCGAAGTCTGAATCGCCGGCGAGGTCGGTGCGCCAGGCGCCGGCTGTGCCGCGGGCGTTGGCTCTGAAACGGGCGCTGGGACCTGCGTCGACGTTGCGGGTGTCTGCGCCTTCAGCGGCGCAACGGCAAAAGCTCCGGCAACGAGGGCGGTAAAGAAAGTAGCTTTCGACAGCTTCAGTCGACTCACAAGATTGCTCCAATCGGTTCCAGAACGAACGGGAAGTTAGCCAACCAAGCTTCCCGCGTTGCGCTCCTGATTGTAGGCAATTGCACCCCATGCAGGCCACTCGCATTCCGATCGCTGGCTGGCTCGCGCGTCCGCTAAAATTCAATCATGCCCGCGACAGCCATCCCTTCTGCCGTTCTCACCAAATACGAGCCGGTGATCGGCCTGGAAGTGCACGTGCAGCTGCTCACGGCCACAAAGGCATTTTGCGGTTGCGCCAATCACTTCGGATCGGCCCCGAATACGAATATCTGCCCCGTTTGCCTGGGGCTGCCCGGCGCGCTGCCGGTGCTCAACGCGAAGGCCGTCGAATTCGCCACGCTGGCCTCGCTGGCGCTCAACTGCCAGGTGCGCGAGCGGTCGATCTTCGCGCGCAAGAATTATTTCTATCCCGATCTGCCCAAGGGCTACCAGATTTCGCAGTTCGACAAGCCGCTGGCCGAGCACGGCTGGATCGACGTCTCGTTGCCCGACGTTCCGCAGCCGGCGGCGAGTTGAAACGCATCGGCATCACGCGCCTGCACATGGAAGAGGATGCGGGCAAGAGCCTGCACGACGGGTTTTCCGACTCCGCCACGCGCACTTATCTCGACCTGAATCGCTGCGGCACGCCGCTCGTCGAGATCGTGAGCGAGCCCGACATTCGCACTCCCGACGAGGCCTTCGAATACCTCACCCGGCTCAAGGAGATCCTGCTTTACACCGCCGTCTCCGACTGCAACATGGAAGAGGGCTCTCTGCGCTGTGACGCCAATGTGAGCGTTCGTCCACGGGGCCAGGAGAAATTCGGCACCAAAGTCGAAGTGAAGAACGTGAACAGCTTCAAGTTCGTTCGCGCCGCGCTGGAGTACGAGATCGAGCGCCAGGTCGAAGTGATCGAATCGGGCGGCCACGTGATGCAGGAGACGCGGCTGTGGAATGCGAACGAGGGCCGCACCTACTCCATGCGCTCCAAGGAGCAGGCGCACGACTACCGCTATTTTCCCGAGCCGGATCTGCCGCCGCTGATCGTTTCCGCTGAATTCTTGTCCGAGACCAGAAAAAAACTCCCGGAGCTGCCGGAGGCGCGGCGCAAGCGCATGATCGCCGAATACGACCTGACCGTGCAGGACGCGCACACGCTCACCGCTTCGCGCGAGTTCGCCGACCGCTTTGAGGCCGCGGCAAAGACGGCGCGCAATCCGCGACGCGTGGCCAACGTGCTGCTGAGCGAGGTGGGCGGACGCCTGAAGGCGCTGGGACTCGAGCCGGACCAATCTCCGGTATCGATGGCCGGCATTGTGCTGGCCGCCGATCTGCTCGATGAGGGCAAGATCAGCTCGAAGCAGATGAAGCAGCTCTTCGATGAGAGCTTTGAAAAGGGCGAGGACTTCGGCGCCGTTTACGAGCGCGAAAAGCCGCAGCAGATCACCGACTCCGCGGCTATTGAAAAGCTGATCGACGAGGTGATCGCCGCCAATCCCAAACAGGTGGAGCAATATCGCGCCGGCAAGAAGACGATGGCAGGATTCTTCGTGGGCCAGGTGATGCGCGCGTCGAAGGGGCAGGCCAACCCGGCGCTGCTCAATGAACTGGTCGTGAAGAAGCTGGAGGGGTGAACCTCCTGGCGCGACGGCTTGGTTTCGTGCATGCCGTCAGCCGCACGTCGATGCGCCGGCCAAACGTCACGCCGCGTATAAGCTTATTTCAGCTTCAAATCCGAGATGAAGTCCTTGCGTGCGTCCCAGGAGCTTACGGTTTTCGTCGCGCTCTTTTTGCCGTCCTTCTCCGCCCACAGATCGAAGTCGGTGCTCATATCGACCTGTGCGAAGTGAAAATGGCCGTCGGCCGTGGAGTCGAAGCTGCGAATGGTCTTGGTCTTCTCATTCTGCAGAAAAACGGTGGCGCCGGGAACGGGCTGGGAGCTCGCGTCCAACACGGTGCCCGACACGGTGCGCATGCCGATGTTCTGGGCCCACGCTGCGGGCGAAAGAAACGCATTCCGCGGCCCGGCCGGCAACGCTCCAAATGCCAAGAAGGCTCAAAACAGTTGCCGCCAGCACGCCTGCCCGGCTCATTCTTACTCCTCCTCATCCTCTTCGAAGAGATCGTCTTCCTCTTCGAGGCCCTCTTCGACGCGCGCCAGTTCCAGCGGTTCAACGCCTACCACTTCGTATTCCGTTCCACACTCTTCGCAGGCTATCACGTCGCCTTCTTCCACTTCGTCGACTTCGATATTCAGGGCAGTTTCGCATTCAGGGCAGCTGGGCATGGTAGCCTCCTCACTTTCTAAACCGAATCGTATTGCGGGATAAAACCGCCTTCGTGATTCGACAACCATCGCTAGTTTTAGTGAGAACCCGGCCTCAGGTCAAGAGCCAGGCGGTGCAACTTTCGCGGTCGTCCTCCTTGCCGGGACAGGCTTCCTTCTTAACCCTTAGACGATGCGTTTTTTCGGGCGACAGTTGGCCACACCCCACCCAGAGTGCAGACTGCGGCGTGCGCCTTCGCATCTCGGCGGCAGTTCACTAAAGTCTTCCCGAGCCGCCATGACACTGGAGCGCTTGAGCGTATACCCTGTTGACTACGATGCCGAGATTTGGCTCCAGCCCGTTGGCCTTCCCCGACTTCAAGGGCGCGACGCGCCGCCTGATTCTCGATCAACCTGGCCGCATACTTTGTGCTGTTGGTGGCGACCTTCGCGTCTTCGTCGGCGCGGCACAGATCGCCGGCTTGCTGGTCTTCGATCCATCCTCATTCATGCACGGCGCCCTCTGGCAGCCCATTACCTACAGCTTTGTGCATCTCGGCATCGCTTGGCACGCTCTTCGAGCTGCTGTCGCTCTGGTTTCTCGCCGGATTTCTCGAGGCCTTTCACGACGCGAACTGGGTCACGAGCCTCTATGCGGTTTCTGTGCTGGGAACGGCCGCGGCCGCGCTGGTGCTCTATCTGGTCGTCGAGCACGCTGGCGCCCTCGCTGCTCGCGAACGCCAACCCGCTCTACGGCTGCTTTGGCGGCATCTTTGGGCTGCTGGTGGCCATCGGGGTTCTCTATGGCGACACGCAGTTCCTTCTGTTCTTCGTCATCGGCATCAAGGCGCGCTACATGGCGATCATCTACGCGCTCGTTGCCGTCGCCATGCTCTTTGGCCAGGAGCGGATGTACGCTTTTGCGCAACTGGGCGGAGCGCTTGCCGGCTTCGCTTTCGTGCGCATGGCGCCGCGGCGCGGATTTTCTTTCATGCTCAGCGAAAGCTGGTACGGCCTGCGCAATCGCTACTACCGCTGGAAGCGCCGGCGCGCGGCCCGCAAGTTCGAGGTCTACATGCGCTCACAGGGCCGCACCGTGAAGTTTGACGGCCAGGGCAACCGGATCGACGAAGACGCCGACGACAAGAAGCGCTGGAACTGAAGCAGGAAACTCGGGAGTAGGGTACCCGGATTCGGTAAAGCGCGGCCTTCTGCCGTCTGTCGTGCGGGCGTCCAAGGCTCCGACACCCGCAGTCGGCTGCGATTCAATAGCGCGGTCCGATACAATCCTCACTGAAATGTCCAACAAGATCGCCTTTCTCTTTCCGGGGCAGGGTTCGCAGGCCGTTGGCATGGGCCGCGATCTCGCCGAACGATTTCCCATTGCCGCTCAAACCTTTGCCGAGGCCGATGCGGCGCTCGGCTTCCCGCTTTCGCGCCTCTGTTTCGAAGGGCCGGAAGAAGATCTGCGCCTGACCGAGAACACGCAGCCGGCCATCATGACGGTGAGCGTGGCGGCAGCGCGCGTCCTCGCCGAGCACGGCGTTGCGCCGGCGCTCGCCGCCGGGCATTCGCTGGGCGAGTGGTCGGCGCACGTCATTGCGGGCACGCTCTCCTTTGCCGATGCGGTGCGCGCCGTGAAGGCTCGCGGGCGCGCCATGCAGCAGGCCGTTCCGGCGGGGCAGGGAGCCATGGCCGCCGTGCTCGCGCTCGATGCCGCGCAGGTGGCCGAGGCTTGCGCTGAGGCCGCGCGCGAAACCGGCCTGGTCGTGCAGGCGGCCAATCTCAACTCGCCGAGCCAGACCGTCATCTCGGGCGCTGCCGCGGCGGTCGAGAAGGCCGCGGCGCTTTGCAAGGCCAAAGGCGCGCGCCGCACCGTCATGCTTCCTGTCAGCGCTCCATTCCACTGTGCGCTCATGCAGCCCGCGCAGGAAGAAGTGGCGCGTGTGCTTGCCGGGCTCGCGATGCACGATCCGCGAATTCCCGTCGCCGCCAACGTGACCGGCGACCTGGTCACCACGGCCGACGCCGCGCGCGACGCGCTGATTCGCCAGGTCACCGGCGCGGTGCGCTGGGTCGATTGCGTGCAGTCGCTGAAAGCCGCCGGCGCCGATCTCTTCATCGAAGTCGGTCCCGGCAAGGTGCTCTGCGGCCTGCTCAAGCAGATCGATCCCGCATTGAAGTCGCTGAATGTGGAAGACGCGGCGAGCCTGGAGAAAACGCTGGCGGAGTTGAAGGCTGACGCCTGAGCCGCCGATCGGCGCGGACGCCGTTACACAACTCCCAATTCGCGCAGCAGAAACGCATAGTCCAGCGCAATCTCTTTCAGGTAGTCGTACCGCCCGCTCGCTCCGCCGTGCCCGGCCTGCATATTCGTCACCAGCAGCAGCGGATTGCTGATCGGTCTTCAGCGTGCGCAGTTTGGCCACGTACTTCGCCGGCTCCCAATACATCACCTGGCTGTCGTGCAGGCTGGTCTTCACCAGCATCGCCGGATAACTCGCCGCGCGCAGATTGTCGTACGGCGAATAACTCAGCATGTATTTGAAATACTTCTCCTCGTTCGGGTCGCCCCACTCCTCGTACTCGGGAACCGTGAGGGGCAGGGAAGCATCGAGCATCGTATTCATCACGTCGACAAACGGCACGTGCGAGACGATAGCGCGAAAGAGATCGGGCCGCATGTTCGCGATCGCGCCCATCAGCAATCCGCCCGCCGATCCGCCCTCAGTCGCCACGCGCCTCGGATCGCCGTAACCCTGCGCGGTCAGGTATTCCACGCAGGCGATGAAGTCGGTGAAAGTGTTGCGCTTCACCAGCATCTTTCCGGCATCGTGCCAGGGCTCGCCCATGTCGCCGCCGCCGCGAATGTGCGCATACGCCATCACCACGCCGCGATCGAGCAGGCTCAGCCGATTCGAGCTGAAGCCGAGCGGCAGCGAATATCCATACGACCCGTAGCCGTACACGTAGAGCGGATTCTTTCCCGGCTCGCGCTTGTCTCGGCGATACACAATCGAGACCGGAACCTCCACGCCGTCCGGCGCCGTGGCCTGAATGCGCTCGCTCGCGTAGAGCGTGCGGTCAAATCCGCCGGGAATTTCAAGCTGCTTCAGCAGCGTCGATGCGCCCGTTGCCACGTCGTACTCGTACACCGAGCTCGGCGTGACCAGCGATTGATATCCGTAGCGAAACGTCGTCGCGTCAAAGATGCGATTGATGTGCGGGTGCGCGCTGTAGGCCGGCTCGGGAAAGGCGATCTCGCCCGGCCGCTGCTGCTTCAGGCCCATCGCCGGCAAACTTCCACAGCCGCAGCCGCGGCAGCCCATCCTCGCGCTCGCAGGCGATGAAGAAGCTCGCGAAGAGATCCACGTCCTCGAGCATCACGGCGTCGCGGTGCGCAATCCGCTCGGTCCAGTGTTCGCGGCCCGGCGTGGCCACCGGCGCCGTCACCAGGCGAAAATTGCGCCCGCGATCGTTGGTGCGGATAAACCACAGCCCGTTGCGATGGTCGACCGAGTACTCGTGCTCGTCTTCGCGCGCTGCGATCAGCGAGAAGCTCGCCGGCCGGATCGTCCGCGCGCAGCACCCGCGCCTCGCTCGTCGTGTGGCTGGCCGACTCCACCACGATGTACTTGCCGTCGCGCGTGCGCCCAGCGCCGAGGTTGAAGCGCTCGTCGTCATCCTGATAAGACCAGCACGTCTTCGCTGTGCTCCGCGCCGCGCGCGTGTCGCCAAAGCTGGAACTGCCGCTTCTGCTGCTCGTCTTCGACCGTGTAAAAGAGCGTCCGATTGTCCGCAGCCCAGACCACCGAACCCACGCGCTCCACCTCGCCCGCCAGCGTCTCGCCGGTCTCAAGATCCTTGATGCGCAGCGTGTACTGGCGAAAGCCCTTGGTGTCGGTCGTGTAAGCCAGCCAGCGGCCGTCGTCGGTGATGTCGGTGTCGCCGATCGAAAAAAACGCGTGCCCCTGCGCCAGCTCGATTTCCGTCCAGCACCACTTCTTCGGCCGCTTCGGCGTCCGGGTCCCGCCGGCCCGCCGCGCTTGCGGCAGTGGATTCCGTACTGCAGCCCCTCCTCGGTGCGCGTGTAGTACCACCAGGCGCCGTCGCGGTAGGGAACCGAGACGTCGGTCTGCTTCATGTGGCTCAGCATCTCCTGGTAAAGCGTCTCGCGCAGGCCGGCCAGCGGCGCCATCACCGCGTCGGCGTAGACATTTTCGGCATCAAGGTACGCTGTGACATCGGGATTCTCTTTATCGCGCAGCCAGGCGTAGTCGTCGGCAAGCAGGACTCCGTGCATTGTGCGTTTCGGTGTGGATTTTGCGTGCGATTGGCGGCGAGGGAAGCGGATTTTGGCTCATTTCTATCCCAGTGTAGAGCTTGCGGCTCGGGGAACCTTCCGCACCCCGCCCACGTACAATGATGGAGGAATGAAAGGCCTTCGCAGCGCACGCTTTGCTGTGATTCCGCCATTGCTGGCGGCGCTTTTTGCATTTCTTGCCCGTCCCTTCGCGCGCCGCAGGCCGTCGCAAGCCTGCCCCAACCCACCGACTACGTAAGCGATTTTGCGCACGTGCTCTCGCCGGAGGCGATTGCGCGCCTCGATTCGATCTGCGCGCAGCTTGACCACTCCGCGGCCAACGCGCAGATTGCCGTGGTCACCGTGCACGACCTGAACGGCGACGACGCGGCCGACTACGCGAATCAGCTTGAAGACCACTGGAAGATGGGCAACAAGGGCGACAACAAGTACGCCATGGTGCTGCTGGCCGTCGCCGACCACAAGTACCGCATCGAGGTTGGCTACGGTCTTGAAGGCATTCTGCCCGACGGCAAAATCGGCGACATCGGCCGCGACATGGTTCCCGACCTGAAGGCCAGCGACTACGACGGCGCGGTGACGCTCGCGGTGGGCGAAGTGGCCCAGGTGATCGCCGACGATGCCAAGATCACGCTGAACCAGGACCAGCCTACAGACGCGCCCCAACCCGTTCAGCAAAGCAGCGGCGGCATGGGAAAACTTATCCTGATTCTCATCATGCTGCTCCTCTTCGGTGGAGGCTCGCTGTTGCGCATTCTCTTTGGCGCCGGCCTGTTCTTTGGCGGCTGGGGCAGAGGCGGTTGGGGCGGCGGCTCTGGAACGGCGGGGCGGATTTGGCGGCGGTGGATTCGGCGGTGGGGGTGGTGGAGGCTTTGGGGGATTCGGCGGTGGCGGCGGCGGTTTTGGCGGCGGCGGCGCTGGAGGAAGTTGGTAAAAGCCAACTGCAGATTTCAGCTGTGGCTGTGCTCGCATAATGAAGCTTCGGAGGAGAATCAAACTGTATGAGTCAAGGGACTTGGAATTACGCTGGCCGTTGTGGGCGTCCTTGTTCTCGTGGTGCTTGATGGTCTTTGGCAGCTACGTGAGCGCCAAGAATCAGATGGTGGCCAAGGATCAGGCGGTAAAAGCCGCATGGTCCGAGGTGGACGTGCAACTGGAGCGGCGCGCCGACCTGATTCCCAACCTGGTGTCGACCGTGAAGGGCTTCACCAAGGAAGAAAGCAGCGTGTTCGACGACATCGCGCAGGCCCGTGAGGGACTGATGAATGCCCAGACCCCGGCAGCCAAGATCGCCGCGAACAATCAGCTCGATGGTGCTCTCGGCCAAGGTTCTGCGTCCTGACCGAGAACTATCCGCAACTGCGCTCGAGCGATCAGTTCATGCGCTTGCAGGACGAGCTTTCAGGCACTGAGAACCGGATCAGCGTGGCGCGCAAGCGCTACAACGATGCGCTGCAGGACTACAACACCTTTATCCTGCAGTTCCCCAACAGTATCTGGGCGGGGATTGCCGGCTTCCACCAGAACAATGCGTACTTCACGGCCAGCCCGGCTGCGCAAGCCGTGCCCAACGGTGAGTTTCTAAACTCGCGTCTCAGCGCGCACTGCCGAAGAGCACGCAAAAAGGCCATTCCGCGCGCGCGGGATGGCCTTTCTGGTCTGAGAAGCTTCGCCGTTAACGGGCTACTTGAAGGAAGCGATGGCGCTGGCCTCGTCGTCGTAGATGTCGAAGACGGTGTACAGCTTGGTCAACTGCAGCAGGTCGTGGACCTTCTTGGTCAGTTTGAGCAGTTTGAGCGTCGGCGCCCTGATTCTTGGCCGTGGTGTAGGCGCTCACCAGTTCGCCCAGGCCCGAGCTATCGATGTAGTTCACTTCGCCCAGATCGAGCAGGATGCTGCGCTGTCCTTTGCCGATCAGGTCGCGAATGGCGTCGCGCAACTGCACGCTGCCCTCGCCCAGTGTGATCCGCCCGCTGAGATCCAAAACAGTGACGCCATCCACTTCACGGGAAGCTATCGCAAGTGCCACGGAAAATCCCTCCTTGTCGGTACTTCGGTTATAGCATCTTTGCCGCCGCTGGTTTGCGGAAAACTCCTCGCCCGGCAGCGTCGCGGGAGAAATTGATGGTCCGCCGGCACCCGCGCTGCCGTCACCATGCTAAGTGTTCTTGCGCCGTTGGCGCCAGATGCTTGATCAGCGTCAACTCGGTCCCGGGATGCAATTGTCGAAAGTGTACCTCATCCATCAGGGACCGGATAAGGAAGATGCCGCGGCCGGTGCCGCGAAGAAGGTTCTCCGGCGCCAGCGGATCGGGCACCTTATCGGGATCGAATCCCTGCCCCTCGTCGGCAATGGCAAACACCAGATCCTTGCCGGTATTCTCCAACGAGACGTCGATCTGTCGCGTGGGATCGTATTCGTTGCCGTGCAAGCACGGCATTGATGGCAGCTTCGCGCACGGCCATGGCGATGTGGAAGCGCTGGTCCTCGTCCAGGCCAGCCTCGGTGGCCAAATGATCCGCGGCCGCTTCCACCTCGCTGACACTTTCCATGGTGGAGCTCAGCCGGAAACTCTGCCGTCCTCTGCTCGCGTCCACTCACCGGACGTCTATTGCCTCCGCAGGGTGGGCTCACAGACTCCGCCACCTGCTCCATCAACCTTGCTGGCAGTTTCAAGTCTGGATGCGATTGTGTCAAGCGCGGAATGGGATTACTTCAGTTGGTCCGGTCGCTGATTGGCGCGGGCGAACCTCACATCACAGGGAGTAAACTGCGTTCGGTGGGTCGACTCTCGACTCGCCACTCAATCTTTTTGAGCCGCGTCAAACTTCATATGGACCATCGCAACCCAATCCGCGTCAGCCTGACGGCGCTTCTCGGCACGCCGGTGACCGACGCGCATGGACAGTTGCGCGGCAAGCTCAAAGATATTGTGGTGGCCACGGGACCGGACGGCGGCAAAGTGGCCGGCCTTGTGCTCAAGACGCGCACCGGCCTTTCCATTGTGCCCTCGCAGGAGGTGATGGAAACTCCAGCCGGCACGCTCGAATTGCGCTCGGCCGAGGCAGTGTCGCCCCTCAAGGACGAGGGCAACTATCTCTTTCTGCAGCGGATCTCGTTGACCGCCAGATCATCGACATCAACGGCCGCAAAGTGGTCCGCGTCAACGATGTGGACCTGGAGTGGATGGATCACGGCGCGGCGCACCATCTGCGCGTGGCCGAGGTCGAAGTCGGGCTGCGCGGCGCATTTCGCCGGGTCTTCAAAGGCGTGTTGCCGCGGGCGCGGCTCGAATCTGTCTCGCGCAGGTTCAGCGCGCGCGCCATTCCCTGGCAGTTTGTCGACGTCATTGAGCCCGATCCCGCGCGGCGCGTCAAGCTGCGCATCGAGCACGAGCGGCTGGCCGACATTCACCCCTCCGAGCTGGCCGACATTCTGGAGGATCTGGCCCCCGCCGAGCGCGAGGCTGTCTTTACCTCGCTCGACGAAGAAGTGGCCGCCGAAACCCTGGAAGAGGTCGAGCCCAAGCTGCAAAAGGCGCTGCTCGAAAAGCTCGACGAGGAGCGCATCGCCGACATCGTGGAAGAGATGGACCCCGGCGCCGCGGCCGATCTGCTCTCCGAGCTGTCCGAGGAGCAGTCCGACGCCATTCTCGAAGAGATGGAGCCGGAGGAGCGGCAGGAAGTCGAGGAGCTGCTCGAGTTCGACGAGGACTCGGCGGCCGGCTGCATGACCACGGAGTTTGTCTACTCTCGGCGTCGACGCCACCGTGGCCCAGGCCGTGCAGGCGCTGCGCAGCTTCGACGGCGATCCGGAGAGCGTGACCGAAATCTTTCTGCTCGACGAGAAACGCATGCTTCGCGGCGCGATTCCTTTGGCGCGCCTGGTGATGGCGCAGCCTGATACGCATCTCAGCGTGCTGACCGAGCCCCGCGTGCTCTCCTGCCCCGCTGGATCATGAACCAGAACGATCTGGCCGAAATGTTCGACAAGTACAACCTTCACGCGCTTCCCGTCGTTGACTCGCAGGGCCGCATGGTTGGCGTGGTTCAGGCCGAGCAGGTCATCAGCTTTCTGCGCGAAAAAATCTAGCTGCGCCGTCGCCCTTCTCGCTTCAGCCCCAGCCCTGTTATGGTCAGTGAGGATTATTTTTCCGCCAATCTAAAGACAGCAATGAACCCACCTTAGGGAATCCAATTTAGGAACTCGCATCTCCATGTGGAAGCGCTGGCGAATCCGGATCATCCTCTTTCTGGCCGTGCTCGGTCCCGGATTCATAACCGCCAATGTCGATAACGACTCCGGCGGCATCCTCACCTACTCGCAGGCCGGCGCGCAGTACGGCTACACCCTGCTGTGGACCATGATTCCCATCACCATCGCGCTCATCGTGGTGCAGGAGATGTGCGCCCGCATGGGCGTGGTCACCGGCAAAGGCCTCAGCGATCTTATCCGCGAGGAGTTTGGCCTGCGCATCACATTCGTGATCATGGTGCTGCTGGTGGTGGTCAACTACACCAACGTGGTCACCGAGTTCATCGGCATCGCCGGTTCGCTGCGCCTTTTTCATGTAACTAAATTCATCTCCGTGCCCATTTGCGCGGGGTTGGTCTGGTACATGGTCGTGCGCGGCACCTACAAGAGCACGGAAAAGATTTTCATCGTCGCCTCGCTGGTCTATATCTGCTACATCTTCGCCGGGGTGCTGTCGCAGCCTGACTGGCATGACGCGCTGGTGGCCACCGTCAAGCTGCCTCCAAGGTCGGTGTGGAGCGGCAAAGCCTATATGTATATGGCTATCGGCGTGGTCGGCACAACCATCGCCCCGTGGATGCAGTTCTATCTGCAGTCGTCGATCGTCGAAAAAGGCATTCGCGTCAAGGACTACGCGGCTTCGCGGCTGGATGTGATTGTCGGCAGCTTGTTCACCGACATTGTGGCCTGGTTCATCATCGTGGCCTGCGCGGCCACGCTTATTCGTGCACGGTATGGGCGCTATCCAGGTAGCCTCCGATGCGGCTGAGGCCATGCGCCCGCTGGCCGGTGACTACGCCTTCATTCTCTTCGCCTTCGGGCTCTTCAATGCCTCGATCTTTGCGGCTTCCATATTGCCCATCTCCACCGCCTACACGGTCTGCGAGGGTATGGGCTTCGAATCAGGCGTCGACAAGAATTTTAAAGAAGCGCCGTTTTTCTACTGGCTTTATACGCTGCTGATCGCCGGCGGCGCAGTCACCGTTCTCGTCCTGCCTGACACGCAACTGATCAACGTCGCCATTCTTTCGCAGGTGCTCAATGGCGTTCTGCTTCCGGTAGTCATTATTCTCATGCTGCTGCTCATCAATCGCACTGACCTGATGGGCGAGCACAAAAACTCGCTCCTCTGGAACTGGATCGCATGGGGGACCAGCATTATCGTCATCGGCATGACGATGGTGATGCTCTGGGGGATGATGCCGGGACACTAAGGCGCTAGAGCAGCTTGCCCGCCGCCAGATCCTTGATCAGTCCGCGATCGGCTGCCAGAAACTTGTAGTCGGTCAGGTCTTCGAGCTTTACCCAGCGCACCTGCTGGTAGATCTGGTTGTCGATGTCGCCCGCAAAGTTGTGCACTGCGAAAAATTGCAGATCCACGGCGCCGCCGCCGCGATAGTTATGGCGAATGCGCGTCACCGCGGGTCCCACTTCAGCGCGAATGCCCAGTTCTTCATTCAGCTCACGGGCCAGCGCTTCCGGCGCGCTCTCGCCGGGCTCAATTTTTCCGCCGGGAAACTCCCATAACGAAGCCATCGGCTGATCCACCCGTCGCTGGCCTATCAGCACCTCGCGGTCGCGCACGATCAGCGCCGCGGCCACAAAACGCAGCGCGGGACCGGGAGTATGTGGCTTGGGATTGGGTGGGTTCTCAGTCACCGATTCAGTGTAAATGACAGAAAAGAGCAAATGGAATGAAGAATTTGCGCGCCAGAAGCCCAAATCCTCAGGTGCGACGTCGCAAAAATGTCAGAGCCAGCCGGCGAACGCCACACTATTCTCCGCCCACCTTCGCTTCAACGCCCTCGGCAGTCTGCGGCCTGAAGTAGCCCCAGCCTCTTTTGGCCGCCGCTTCCAAGCAGCGCCGGAGACGGATTCACCGGAAATGGGCGCCGCGCTACTTCCAGCATGGCCAGGTCGTGAATCGAGTTGCCAAACACAGCATCGGGCGCGGGCAGGCCCACGCGCTTGAGCGCGGCTGCCTTAGCCTCGTCCGTCGGCACGTCGACAATCTCGCTGGTGATGATGCCGTCCTTGACGCGCACTTCCGCCGCCAGAATGCGTTCCCGCGGAATGCCGAAATCGCGCAGGCCTTCGGCGATCACCCAGCGATTGGTCGAGCTGACCGCCCAAATCTCGACTCCGATGTGCCGCATCTTTTTCACCAGCGCAGCCATCTCGGCAAAGACGCGCAGGCGCACGAATTCGTCCACATACCTTGCAGCTGCCGCCTCCAACTCGCTTTCGCGCAAACCGGCGTACAACTGAACCATCTCGCCGCACATCGCCGCTTCGCTCACCTCGCCATTGCGGTAAGCGCGGTACCGTGAGTCGATCCAGTCGTTTGTCGAGCGCGACACCAGCCCCTGCTCCAGCGACCAGGCCATGAATCCATACCCGGCGTCGCCGCTCCAAAGGGTTCCGTCGCAGTCGAACACAGCAACCTTGGGCTTGCTCTCAAATACCAGCCGCTCAAACTCTTCGGTGCTCCATTGGTGAGCTGCGGCCGCGGCGTGTGCCAATGCTTCTTTTCGTCGTGTCTGTTTGATTCATCCAATTCCATTTTCATCCATGCGGACCGGGTTTTGCATGGATCGAAGGTTAATGGATGATGTACGCGCTAAAGCCAGCCAACAGCGGGCGGCATCCAACTCGCGCCTGATGGGAAGCCCTATTCCGACGCGGGTACGCTCTGCTGCAACGGCTCCACGCGAATCTTCGCGATGCGCCTCGCGTCCATCTCCACCACGGTCAAACGCCTGTCTTCAAACACGACGCTTTCGCCCGTGCTTGGGAATGTGTCCGAGACGCGCCAGCATGAATCCGGCGAGGGTTTCCACGCCGCCGTCGCGCGGCAGGTTCCAGTGCATCTGCGTTTCCAGGTCGCGCAGATTCACGCTGCCATCCATCACCACCGCCCCTCCGGCGCTGCTCAGCACTGGGTGCGATGGCGCGTCGAATTCGTCTTCCAGTTCGCCCGCCAGCTGCTCGATGGCATCCTCGGCGGTCACCAGGCCCACGGTCGATCCGTACTCGTCGACTGCGATGGCGAGGTGCCGGCGGTGGTGCTTGAAGTCGCGAAGCAGGTCGAGCGCCGATTTTGTTTCCGGCACAACCAGCACCTCGTGCATGATCTGGCCGAGTCGAACCTCGTCCTTGGCGGCGCAGCCGATGACGCCCGCTTATAGAACAGCCGAGCCAGGTCGCGCGCATACACCGCTCCGACAATGTACTCCGGACCGCGGGCCTCATCGTAAACAGGAATGCGCGAGTGGCTGCGGCCGAAGACACGCGTGCATGCATCTTCAAGCAGCATGTTCGACGGCAGAGAAAAGATCCTCTGGCGCGGCGTCATGATCGCGCTCACCGGCACATCGCCGAGTTCCAGTGCGCGGTGCACAAGCATCTCCTGAAACTCGGGCAGCAGGCCCAGCCGTCTCGCTGCCGTGGCAATCAGCTTCAGCTCTTCGGCGGAGTGGATGGACGCGGCGCGCTCGCTGGATGGGATATCGAAGGCGCGCAAAACAATTGCCGCCGAGCGGCTAAGCAGGCGCACCGCAGGGCGAGTGATCGGCCATGAACACCAGCATGGGCGGCGCCACGGCCACGGCCAGCGCCTCGGCCCGGCGCAGCGCCAGCCCTTTGGGCACCAGCTCGCCTGCCACAACGTGAAAGTAGGTGATGATCGCGAAGCCGAGCGCCACGGCCACCACATGGCCGTAAATCTGCGCATCGGGCAGCGCGCCCATCCATCCCGCCGAGAATCTGCGCCGCCAGCGGCTCGCCCAGCCAGCCAAGCGCCAGCGAGCAAAGGGTCACGCCGAGCTGCACGGCCGGAAGCAGGTCGTCGAGATTGTGCTGCAGACGTACGCACCGCTCGCGCTCCCGGCACCCGCGCGGCCAGCAACTGCTCCACGCGCGTGTCGCGAATGGAGATCAGCGCAAACTCCACTGCGACAAAGTAGGCGTTGGCCAGGATCAGCATGGCCACGGCGACCGGCTTGATGAGCAGAAGCTCGTGCATCTCGCAGTGAGGATAGCACTCGATGGCGCGCGAAGCGTTAGCATCGATCTTGCGCGCGGCATTTCCACGGAACCAGACCGCAGCCGGGTGCGTAGAGAGATTGAGGCGGTAATTTGAGGAGCATGATGAAGCATTTTTTTGCGAGGAATGGCGGCATTGTCGGCTTTGCTGGCCACGTTGGCGGTTCCAGCGTGGGCCACCGAGGCGACATTTGAGCGTGACCTGACGGTGAGCGGCCGAGTCGATCTGGCGATCAACAACGGCTCAGGTTTCATCCATCTCACCAATGGCCCCGCGGGCCACGTCCACATCTTCGCGCGCGTACATTCCAGCTGGGGCTCGAGCGATGATGCGGTCCAGGAGATCGCGGCGCATCCTCCCATTCAGCAGACCGGCAACATCGTGCGCATCGGAGCGATTCATCGAGCGCTCAATAACGTCAGCATCGATTATGAGATTCAGGCTCCGCCGACGCATATCTCGATGCCGCTTCCGGCTCTGGCAACATTACCGACGACGGCGTGGGCGCGAATGCCAAACTGAGCACCGGCTCCGGATCGATTCAGGCCACTGGACTCAAAGGCGATTTCACCGTCGGGACCGGGTCGGGCAACATCGACGCCGAGCAAGTCAGTCCCGGCGACGTGAAAGCCAGTACCGGCTCAGGCTCAATCGAGCTGAAGAATCTGCATGGCGGGCTGCACGCCGGAACAGGATCGGGCCACGTCAAGGTGGAGGGCACGCCGACAGGCTCATGGCGCATTCACACCGGCTCCGGAAGCGTCGAGCTTTGGACAGAAAATGCGGCGCTGACGCTGGACGCCTCGACGGGCTCCGGCGGCATTCATACCGACCGCGAAATCTCGTCGCAGGGGACGATGGATCGCCATCATCTGAAAGGCACCATCGGCGGCGGAGGGCCTGAGGTGCGCGTCGATACAGGCTCAGGCAGCATCAAGATTCACTAGGCCGTTCCAGGAAATGAAGAACCTGGAAATGAAGATCTAGGGAATGAAGTAAAACGGGTCGGGATATTTCACCGAATACTCCGCCTCTGGCTTGCCCTTCAGGTCGCTCCATTGGTCGCCCACGTTCAGGGCCAGCGTGTAACCCGCCGCGGCAATCTGCCTGCGAGCCACAGCCTTGAAGGCGCCAGTTGTCTGCGAACCGTGATCTGCCGGCAGCATCACCAGCAGATTCCAACTGTCGAAGCCCTGCGCACGCAGATTGCGCTCCGTGGCAGCGCGCACCGCTTCTTTGCGGCCCGTAATAAAGAAAATGCTGAACCCAAGTCTCTGCGCTTCCTTGTAGATCCGCAACGTACCGGGAATCGCAGGCGCCTGCGCCGTGGCAAGCCATTGATCGTAGCTGGCCGGGTCATACCCGAAATCCGCGCCCACCATCTCCGGGTAGGTCGATAACGTCGTATCGTCGATGTCCAGAATCAGCGCCAGCTTTTCGTGCGGCCGGCGGCGTGCAGCAAGCCGATGCAGGAATCCAATTGCCCGATCCGCTTGCGCGTCCAGGTCGTGCGCATAGCATCCGCACTTGCAAGTGCAATCGTGATACTGCGTCACTTCTGTCTTGAGCGTGCCCAGGTTGGGAATGCGTTCCGCGGCCGCGTCGCTGCTGATCACTGGCGTCGACTGCTGCGCGGGCAGGGAAGTGAGTCCAATCGCCAGCACCGATGCAAGTCCTGATCGCACTCCAATCTGCGCAGATCTGACTGGTGTCCGCAAGAATGGTCAAGTCTCTTTCTGCGCCATACTGAACGTCCGCTCCATCCCACTTGCTTGCCCAGTGTAAACAACGCGCCCTGCTCAGCCCTTTACACTGAGAAGAAGATGATCCGCGTCTTTCGCCCCATTCCCGTCGAGCGGCTCAAGCTGCTGGTCTTCGATCTCGACGGCACGCTGATCGACTCCGCGCAGGATCTGTGCAACAGCGTGAATGCGGCTCTCAGGGAATGCAATCTCGGCCCTCTGCCCGACCCCGCGATTGCCGGCTTTGTCGGCAACGGCGCGCCCATGCTCATGCGCCGCTCGCTGGCGCTGGCCGGCAATATCGATCCCGGCAAAGTGAGCGAAGATATCTTCGCGAAAGCCTACGCATTTTTTCTGCAGTACTACCGCGAGCACAAGCTCGACTTCACTTACGCCTACGAAGGCGTTCTCGACGCGCTCAAGGCTCTGCACGAGCTGCACGACGCTCCCGGCGGCCCGCAGCGAACCATGGCTGTGCTCACCAACAAGCCGGTGCGTCCGGCGCGCGGCATCTGCGAGGGGCTGGGCCTCGCCGATTACTTCCTCCATATCTACGGCGGCGACAGCTTCCCTCTGAAAAAACCCGATCCGCTCGGCCTCCGCTCGCTCATGGAAGAGACCGGCGCAACGCCTGAGGAGACCGTGATGATCGGCGACAGCAAGGTGGACGTCGAGACCGCGCGCAATGCCGGCGCCTGGTCGGTCGGCTGCGCTTTCGGCTTTGGCCCGCAGAATATTCTGGACACCCCTCCCGACGTGCTCGTTGACAGCGCAGCCGAATGGACGCAGGCATTAATCCCAGCGTAAATCACACAAAATTAATATTTTAGGGCGATCCTACTTCTCGGGAACTTCCGGCTGCTTGTCGGCGTATATTCACATTGAGAGGGGATATTGCGCCTATGCAGAGCAGATTCCTCGCCCATTGTCTTTTCGGCGCCGCACTGGCGCTTGCCGCCGCGCCGGCCCACGCCAACGAGGACGCGGTTCAATTCTTCAACAACATTGAAGTCACTCCCGACGCCCCCGTGCACGATGCTGTGTGCTTTTTCTGCAACGTCCACGACGACGGAGACGTGAACGGCGACATCGTCGTCTTTTTCGGCAACGTGCGCCTCGACGGCCAGGCCCACCACGATGTGGTCAACTTCTTCGGCAGCGTCACGGCAGCCGATAACTCCTCCATTGGCGGCGACCTGGTCTCGTTCTTCGGCTCCGTCCGGCTCGGGCGAGAACGTCTCTGTGGCCAAAGATCTGGTCGCGATGTTCGGCGTAGTCCATACTCCGTCCAGTGTCTCCATCGGCAAAGATCATGTCGTCTTCTCGCCATGGATCTTCTTCGGTCCGCTGCTGATCATCTTCATGGTGATCTTCGTCATCATCCACGAGGTCCGAGTCCATCGCCAGCGCCGGTTCGCGCTGGCTTACCCGTTCCCACCGCGGCAATAAGCACAATCAACGGCCCGGCGCGTTACGCTGTTGCCATGGGCCAACCTGGCTTAGTGGACTGCTCGCCCCTTGCGCATCGTCATGCCCGGCGGCAGCGGTCAGGTGGGCCACATTTTGGCGCGCTTCTTTCAGGAGCGCGGCCATCACGTCACGGTGCTCACGCGCGGGCCGTACACCGCGCCCTGGCAGACGGTGTATTGGGACGGAATTCAGCTTGGTCCCTGGGTTGAAACGCTGGAAGGCGCCGATGTCTGCATCAACCTCTCCGGCCGCAGCATCAACTGCCGCTACACCGCCCGCAACCGCCGCCAGCTCTACGATTCGCGCATTGGGCCGACGCGCCTGCTGCATCAGGCTTTCGCCACGCTGGCCAATCCGCCGCGACTCTGGATGAACGCGTCATCGGCCAGCATCTACCGGCACTCTCTCGACCGCGATATGGACGAAGCCACCGGCGAACTGGGCGGCAATGACCCCCTGGGCGGCCACGAAATGATCTCGTCGCCGCCGCCGCGCTCCGGAAAAATGGAACTGGACCGTTGAGCTTATAAAGGATTGGGAGGCTGCATTTTTCTCCGGCGAAACGCCAGGCACGCGCCGGTCGCGCTGCGCACCTCGCTCGTTTTCGGCCCACGAATCCGGCAGCATCTTCGCCGTGTTCTCTCGTCTGGTCCGCTTCGGCCTCGGCGGAACGCAGGGCAATGGCCGCCAATATGTTTCCTGGATTCACGAAGCCGATTTTGCCCGCGCTCTCGAATTCCTCATCGACCACGAGGAGATCGACGGCCCCGTCAATCTCGCCGCGCCCAATCCGCTGCCCAACCGCGAGTTTATGGCCGCGTTGCGCGAGGCATGGGAAATGCCCAACGGCCTGCCTGCGCCCGCGCCGCTCATCGCAATCGGCACATTCTTCCTGCGCAGCGAACCCGAGCTGGTCCTCAAGAGCCGCCGCGTCGTTCCGGGGCGCCTTCTTCAATCAGGATTTCAGTTCGAATTTCCCGATTGGCCCGAAGCTGCCGCCGATCTCGTTCGCCAGTGGCGCGCGCGCGACGATCTCTGACCACGGCCCAAAGTTCAATTGAAGGAATTCATTTCGTATCCAATGGCCGGATGTATGTCCGCAGCCAAATCGCGAATTCCTGCTCCGGCATCGAGCCATCGGCCACGGCGAGCATCGCGGTTACACCGTCGTCATCACGCGCGATCAGTTCGTAGCCATTCTTGAGCAGAAAAGTTTCGGCGACGACCCAGGCTGTACGTTTGTTGCCGTCAAGGAACGCGTGATTACGGGCGATGCCTACAGCATACGAAGCCGCCAGGTCGGCCACATCCGGGCTCCCGTAAGCCGCAAGATTCTGCGGACGTGCGAAGGCCGATTGCAGAAGCGGCAGATCCCGCACTCCCGCCAAACCACCGTGCTCCGCAATCTGCTCTTCGTGAATAGCGAGGACCGAGCTTTCCTTGATCCATCTCCAATCGTGAATGGTCACTTCGCCAGCTCACGAAGAAGGTCGCGGCGCTTGCGCATTACCTGGCGAGCCAGGTTCATGTCTTCTTCGAACTCCGGGTCATAGGGTGTGATCCGAAAACCATCCGGCGACTCAGTTAGAAACACAGAGTCTCCCTTCTGCACTTTCAGCAGCGCCAGGGCTTCCTTGGGCAAAACGATTCCCGCCGAACTCCCGATGGTTGTGACTTTAAGCTTGATCATCCGCGCCTCCATTATAATGATTATAACAAGTATTATAATATCAACACAGGGCCAAGAGCCAAAGGAGCCACGGCAAGCGTGAGAGAAGTAGCTGAAGACTGAGGAAGTTAATGAGGAAACGGTCGGCAGCAAAAAAACGGCCCCCGTTTCACGGGGGCCAAGTTGCCTTGGTTCTCTCGCGTTGCGAGAGCTTTTTTGGCGGCCTAACGGCGGGGTGGCCGTTGGCGCAGGAGCAGAGCCTCGGGGGAGGAGTTGGCCGCTATGTTACGGCTGCTCTGTGCCAGCTGCGGCAGGAGCGCTTTGGGGTGACGCTGCTGCCTGGGCCGCCAAACTGTTTTCCATCACGCTCAGATGCACACTGCTGAACCGAACCCGCTCCGGCTTTTGATCTTGATCGCCGGTTGCGGTTGAGGCCATCTCTACTTCGTTGCCGAGGGCCACGGAGTGCATGCGGTAGACGGGAATCTGATGTTCCGATACGAGATAGCGCTTGACTGCTTCCGACAGGCGCTCAGAAGTTTGAATGCCTGCGCTGCCCGCCAAAGGCGAGTGCGCTTCCATTTCCAGGATGTAGCCTTCGTGCCCGGTCAGGCTCGAGGCCAGCTGATCCAGCGCTGCCTTCGAATCCGCAGTCAGCACCGGGCTTGAGCCGCGGAACTTGATCACGAGGTCGGTCGCCTGGTTGTACTGATCCAGGCCGTTCACTGTGGTGTTGACCTGGTTCACGTGATTCGAAGCATTCTGCGCGGCGGTGTTGGCGTTCTCCGCCGTGCGTGTTGGCAGCTCATCGCCAACTGATTTGCCGCATCGGCTGCGCTCTGCGCCTTCTGGATACCTGCCTGCGCCCGCGCATCCACATCCTTGATGTCCTGCGCGTTCTTGGCGTTCACTTCATCCAGCTCGCTGAGCCGGTCGTTGATCGGATCGATCTGTCTCTTCACCCACTTCTTGCGAGCGAAGGGATAGACGCGGCCCCAGAACCCCTCTTTTTGGGGAGCCAAGGGCTGCTCGGTCATGGGCATTGGGGAGGGCTGAGCAGAATGTCGTGCTCTGGGACTGCGTCGTAACGCCGGACGAAGTTCCAGTGGAAACTTGATCCTGTGCGCACACAGGAATCGCAATCGCGGATGCCAGCACAAGCATGGCCAGCTGACGGGGGAATAATTTTGTTTCAGTTCGCAGTCTTCATCATGGGTTTTGTCCCTCTCTGTTCGCGGCCGTCAAGCTACCGGCACGGGTTGAGCGCTGATGTCCGCTCGCCCTGTCTAATTGCAAGAGGGGTGCCAAAGCACAGGCAGGATGGGGAAAACATCTATCTATTTGAAACTAAATCGCTTGGATGGATGCATCCAACGCCGCAATCGGGCCGTTTCTTGACCTGTATACCCCTGTTTCCGGGTAAATTTTGCATCTTTGCGTAGTTTCTACCCGGCCTAGGAAGCTTCGTACTGTCCGGGGTCAATTTGCTCTGATTTTGAGTTGACGGTGGGAAATCCGGGTCGCGGCACTCAATTCGAGTCCATATACAACTTTCGGGTCAACGATTCTGCTTTGAATCCACATTCCTACTTTGCATCTACGTGCCTACCTTGCATCTACGTGCACGATGCGAATCTCCGGGAATGCGCCATCCCAGTCCTGCGCCACCGTGTCGAATATCAACCGGAAATCTGCGCTGTCGCCGGGCTTGAGTGGCGCTGCGGAAACCGGTTCCACATCGATATACGGTTCGCGTGTGCGAATGATGTTCAGCGGCTGGGTCTCGTTCTGCGCCACTTCGCGAGCCGGATCTCGAAACAACACCTGCACGGTAATTCCGGTCACCGTTCGGCTGCCCGTATTGGTGATCGACCCATCTATGTAGGTGACCTTGCTGCCGGCCAGGTTCGACGACTCGCTCATGTGGAGATTGCTGATCGGCAAATTTGCCGCGTAAGGATCGAGCGCCGCCGAGATCGGCGTCACCGTCGGCGCGCTCTTGCCATGCTCATAAAAGATCACCAGCTCCGCAGCCACGGCCAGCACGATCGCCGCGGCAATCACCAGCGGCAGCCAGTTGCGCTTTTCAGCTTCGGCGGGACGAATCAGTTGTGGACCCGTGCTCATCTTGCGCTCATCCTTCGCTCATTCCGGCCAGCGCTCATGTTCGCGTGTTCTCACGAGCGAAATTCTACACCTGATGTTGCTGGCCCCAGATTGCGCCGCTACGTCTCTGCTTCTCGAGGCGAGAGCCGGAAGCTAGAGGCTAGAAGGCTAGTGGCTGCTTCTCTCACCCGAACCTCGCCCGCTTCACCGATTGCCGGATAGTCATTCCCCGTCATCTCCACCCGAACGCACATCTCTGCCAGCCGCGACCTCATGCGGTCTCCAATCCGGTCGCCAAAGCGTGTCCTCGATAGTTGCGCGGCTTCGACTCCGATCCTTGTCGATCTTCATGCCTGCTCCCGCCGGCAGGTCCGGCATAATTCGTCGTGATGATCGTCGTTTGCCGGTCGTTGTAGCGCGTATTCAAAATCAGCGCCACCGTGTCCCACACCCACTCATTGGGTTTTTGCGCGCCCAGGTCGTCCAGCACCAGCACTTCGGCGGCAAAGACCGGCTTCAGCAGCTCCAGCTCCGTGGTTCGAACTTCGGCGGTTGTAGCTGTTCTGGATGCTCTTCAGCAGCTCGCGATAATCGCAGAAGAGCCCCTTCGCTCCTCGCTCCCGCACCAGCCGCTGCAACACGCCTACCGCCAGGTGCGTCTTGCCCAGCCCAGTCGTGCCTACGAACAGCAGCCCACGTCCCGCCGTGTCGACTGGATACGTCTCCGCAAATTTGCCGCGCCGTCTGCAAGAGCCCTGCCAGCGAGGGGTCGGCCCCGGGATACGAAGGATCAAACGCATCCAGCGTGCAATCCTTGTACCGCGCCGGAATCTGCGCCGCCGCAATTCGCCGCTGCTCCCGCTCCGCTTCCTGGCACTCGCAGGGCCGGCTCACCCAATTCCCGGCCGCATCCATCACCCGAACCAGACCTACCCCATCGCAAATCGCGCAAACCGTCATATCGAGTTCCAGCCTAGCGCACTCGCCCTCTCGCGCACCCGGTGCACACCGCGTGCCCGAATGTGGAAAATGCGCCGGCGCAAAACACAACAATTAACGAATTGTCATCCTGAGCGACGACTCGCGTCAGCGAGACGGAGTCGAAGGACCTGCGGTCGCTCTTTCAGCGCTGGCTCTTTCAACGCGGTATTGTTCAGCGCAGTCGCCTCAGTCGCAGACCAGCGCAGCTTCGCGAAAGTCCATCGCCCCGTCCATTGGCTCGTCGGCTGCGTTGTCGCCCGCTTCGCTCTGCGCCGCAAAGAATCGCTCTACTTCGCCCAGCACATCGGGCCCCGTCCGCGCGTGGTAAATCGAAGCGCGCAGCTTCGCGCCGCCCGGCACGCCGTGCGTGAACCACGTGGCGAACTGCTTCATCTTTCCCACCGGATCGCCCAGCCTCGCGTCGCGCGGCAGATCTTTGGTCGCCTCGGTTTCGGCCAGCAGCATCTCAAAATACGCGCGAATCATTCTGTAGCGATCCAGATTCGTCGCCCGCTCGTAGCTGCCCGTCGCCGTGTACTGCGCAATCTGCCGAAAGATCCACGGATTCGCCGGCGCAGCGCGCCCGATCATCACCGCGTCGCAGCCCGTCTCGGCCACCATCGCCGCCGCATCCTCCGGCGTGCGCACGTCGCCGTTGCCCACCACCGGAATCTTCACCGCCTGCTTCACTGCCGCAATCCATTGCCACTGCGCCTGGCCGCTGTAGCCCTGCTCGCGCGTCCGCGCATGCAGCGCCAATCCGTTCAGCCCCTCGGCTTCGGCCATCCGCGCCAGCTCCACGCACACAATCTGCGAATTGTTCCAGCCCATGCGGAACTTCACGGTGAAGGGAATCGTCACCGCCTTGCGGATCGCTTTAAAGATCTCGCCGATCTTCGGCAGATCGCGCAACAGACCCGACCCGCCATTGCATCCCACCACGCGCTTCGCCGGGCAGCCCAGATTCAAGTCGACAGTATCGAAGCCGGTCTCCTCGACAATGCGCGCCGCTTCCGCCAGCGTCTCGGCATTCGATCCGAACAGTTGCGCACCGATGGGATGCTCGTCGTCATAGAAAGTCAGATAGCGCCGCCGCTTCGTCTCCCGCATCCGCGCCAGACCATCCGCCGAAGTGAACTCGGTCATGATGAGTCCGCAGCCGGACTGCGCATTCGTCACCGGAGCATCAACTGCCGCCGCTTCCGCTCTCTGATCACTGTCCTCTGAACTCTGTTCTCTGATCTCTGTTTTCGGGTCTCCCGAAAATAAACTCGCATGCCGGATAAACCGCCGGAACACCGTATCCGTCACGCCCGCCATCGGTGCCAGCACCGTCGCCGGCCGCACCACCACCGTGCCCAGCCGCACTTCCGCCGGAACCCGCGTCTCCGCAGGCATTGCGTGCTCCACTGGGTTGTCCCAGTCCTTGTTTACCGTGAATCCGCGGCCTGACATCTCGCTCCTGATCAGCTCGGCAATTCGGCTACCTTGTACACAAATGGTTTGCCGCGCGAGTCAGGGTCCCAGCCCGCTGCCATTGCCTCGCGGATATGAGCTTCAACTTTCTTCTCAGCGATTTTTTGAGGACGAACGTCGATTCGTGACCCATCATCCTTCTCCGTCGGTATCGTCGGATATTCCAGAAGAAGCTCCCGGCGCGCAGCCCCCGCAACTTGCACATGAATCGCTACACCCCTCAAGCGATCCTCACCACACCACTGCTGTTCCCGGTGCAGATTCCAGACCAGGGAGAAACCATCGATCTTGATCTCCGACTGAATGGAACGCTTTGGTCGCGGCATAGCTTTCGTCTCCAATCGCACCAACAGCTAGAAGCTAGGAGCTAGAGGCTAAAAGCTGTCTCTTGCGCCCCAAACAAACGTAAGCCCCCGCCACGGCGGAGGCTCACTGGTCCAACTTTTTGCCTCGGCTTACTTTGCCGCCGCGACCGCCTTGTCGCTCTTCGCGTACTTCCTGCGGAACCGCTCTACGCGTCCCGCCGTATCGACAAGCCTTTGCTTGCCCGTAAAGAACGGGTGGCAAACCGAGCAAATTTCCACGTGAATGTCGCCCTTGTGGGTCGACCTCGTTTCAAAAACGCTTCCGCAGGCGCACATCACCCGCACCGCGGCATAATTGGGATGAATCTTTTCCTTGGGCATCGACAGACAGACCTTTCCTGCAATTCTTCTCTATCTTATTGTAAGTGGATTCGCCCGCTTTCGCAATTCTGGAGCAGGGAACTACAAGAGCGGTTTGCGCCCGCTGGCTCAATTACCCCCGCCAACTCCGCTTTCCCACCAACTCCGCCCTCGCCGCCAGCCCTATCGCCATGGCCATCACACGATCGTCGTGCGTCCCCGCCTGTGCCCCGCTGCTCCCATTCGCCTGCCGCACAAAGCTCCGGCACTCCCCCAGCAGCCGTCGGCTCTGGAACCGCTCCGGCTCCTCCACCAGCGCCGCATTCAGCTGGCCCAGCATCGCCGGCCGGCTCACGCTCGTCGTCAGCCAGCCCGCTTGCCCACCTTGCATCCCGCCCTGCACATAGATTCGTTCGTACTTGCACGCCGTCTCCGCCAGCGCCAGCACGCCGCTGCCGTGGTTGTTCCGCTCCACCACCAGCCACGCGCCGTTGTACTCCGCCGCCAGACCGGTCACGAACTGCGCCAGCTCCAGCCCGCCCATGTGCCCGGCAAACTCCGCGCACTGCAAGCCAGTCTCCATCTCCAGCACCTGTGCGGCGGAGTAGTCGCCTTCGCTCCCGCCTCCCGCCGGATCTACCGCCACCAAATACTGCCTGCCTTTCACCGGCGGCAGCCAGATCTCCAGCTCCCCATTCTTCCTCCGCTCCACCGGCTCCGGAGCGGTCTTCATCCGCGCTTCCACCGCCGCCAGCTCAAACACACTTTCGCCGCTCGCCAAAAAGCAGTTGTCCGCGTCCTCTGCGTACTCCTGACGCGCCAGCCCGCGAAAGTCCGCGCGAATCTGCCGCCGGTACCCGATCTGCTTCAGATCGAGCTCGTGCTTCGCCATCAGGCCGCGCTCTTCCTCGGTCAGGCTTGTCGGCGTCGACGGCTTTTGCGCAATATTTTGGTTCCATCCACCACGGGAAAAAATGCCGCACCATCCCTGTCTCATCCGCCTTTAGCCACTCCTGGTGAAAGCACCCGCCCACTCCCAGTGGCGTCGACTCCAGCACCATCTCCGCATCCGGCGTCATCGCCGCGCGCAATCCCGCCAGCGTTTCCGCCGCATCGCCGGGCCAGCGCGATAACTCACTGCAGTGCAGGTTCTGCACCGTGAGTCCTCGCCCCGCGTTCCGGTCCGCCGCGCTCACCACCTGATACTGCGAATCCATCTCCGGAAACACAATCTGCCGCACATTCGACTGCGCCGTCTTGAGCGCCCCCTTGCGCACGTGCTCCGGCAGCCGATCCACGAACCTGTGCACGATGCGGAAGATCTCCTCCGCGGCCTCTTGCGTGTGCGCCACTTCCAGCGTCAGCGTTCCGGGGTGCGTGATCGTCTTCAGAAAGAACCGCGCCGCCACCCACGTCGTCAGCCCCATCTGCCGCGCCTTCAGCACAATGTTTCGTTGGCCGCGTCGCTTCTCGAACTCCTTCTGCACCGCGTTCGCCGTCAGCTTCACCGCCCTGCCATTGCGCGACCGCACCATCAGTACCTCTTCAGCCAGCGCTATCTCCACCGTGAGTCCGCCCAAAGTCGAAGGCTGCGTGGGCAGCCGCCTCCCCAAATCCTCCAATCCTTTTCTGTCCAGCTTTGCGAATTGCGACTTCAACCACGGTGATCCGAGCGCACCTTCCTCATCTGCCGCCACTCGTCTCCTCCTGGTGAGCTGTTCAAAGTAGTTTTGAGTGCTGCTTCACGATCAGGCTTGACGCGCGATGCCCAGTCGCGCGCCATGCGAAGGCGCACGCATTCCCCGAGCCGCGCCTGCCATATCGACCCATCAATCTGTGTTGTCTTTGTAGCCGGCGACGCGTATTCGCCACCGGTTATTGTGCCCAGGCGCGATCGCCGCCATCGCCGCCTCGTTCCCTTGGTCCCTCGTTCCCTCGTTTCCTGTCTTTCTAGTAACTGCCGCACCAGTACTTGATCGTGTACGCGGTCGATGCGGTCAGCGCCGTGTTTGCCGTGATCGTGACCGCCGTCGTGCTCTCTGTCCACGTATTGCTGGTGACCACTCCTGTCGCGCTCAACGTGCTCACCATGCAGTTGGCCTGATTAGTGTGTGTGTTCGGAAAGCTCAGCGTCGCCAGCGTTCCGGTCGTCGGGCTCGTTCCTGTTGTCAGCGTCACAGTCCCGCTTACGCCATCGCACACATGGCTCGTCGCGCACGCAATCGATCGGGCTCGACCCCGCTGCCGCGCCCGCTGCCACGCCCATCGTGCCCGAGCCCATGATGAATTTCCCTTGCAGATAGCCAGTCGCTGTGGTGTTCCCGCTGCCTGACACCTGGAATGCCGTGGTCGAATAATTTGATCCGCCCTCATACACGATGAACCCGCTGGTCCCCGATCCACTCGTGTTATTGATCGCCACTGCGTTGGCGCCGGCTCCAGCATTGATCGTGGTGTTCGCGTTCGCCGGCAGAATCACCCGGTCCAGCGAATTCACCGCGTCGGTCACGCGCAGGTTGTTGCTCGCGTCCTTGCGTACTTGCCACTCCGACGTGCCTGTATAGCTGTTGAATTGAACCGCGCCGATTTGTTCCGCGCTCGATCCCGGCTGAATGGCAAGCGTCAGATTCGAATTTGCTCCGTTATCGAGCGTCACGTTGCCTTGCATGGTACTCGTCCCGCCCAGAGTCGCTCCGCTCAACGTCGGGCTCGTCGCCAGCACCACGTTTCCGCTGCCCGTTGTCGATGCGCTTACAGGCTGCGCGCTGCTGTTCGTCGCAATCACCGCGACGCTGGCCGGCACCGCTCCGCCGTTGATCTCGGTCGCGTTGCCTCCGTCGATCAAGTACCAATCGGTCCCATCTGTGTAGACGAGGCCGTTCCCTCCCGGTGGAATTGTGCACGCCACAACTGGAGCACAGACCAGCGTCGGGCCGCCGCCCGCAATTGTGATGGTCGCCGCGCCTACGTTGTTTACTGCCGCCACGAAGCCCGTTGAAATGGTCGACGGCAGCGTTCCTGTGCATGCTGTCGAGCAGTTCACGCGATAGGGTTCACTGTTCGAGAGTGACCACGATGAGGATTCATCTGTAGCATTTCCTGGCGCGGTTGCCGCGCCCATGTCCGACAATGCCTGCGCGGGAGTGCGGTACTGGAGTATGTGTGCCGCCGAAGTAGACTCTGCAAACTCCGGCGTGGTCGTGGTGCCGCTTCCGTCGCTCACCGTGCCGCCGCCCGGCGCTCCCGGTGTCCACTTACTCGTCGTTGAATTCCAAATCGGCACCGAGCCATTTCCCACGCCGCTATCCGTCCAGTCGGCAAGGTTGCCCGTTGCGATTGGAGATCCGCTCACTTGGAAACTTGTCGCATTGACGGGCCCATTTACAAGCCCATCTGAAGACCACGGCCTAATCGCGATCCATGCCACGTTGACCGTGTTACCTGAACCCGCCGCACCAACGCTCATGTAGATATTGCCTGAATCACCAGTCGCATCTCCGTCGCACTCATAGACTGCATAGGAAGTCGTGAGCGTCACGGTAGTTGAGCAAAAGCCGCCGCTGAAATACCACGAAAGGGATGTATTGGCTTTCGCCATCACATAGAATCGCAGTTTTGTGGAAGGAATTTGATCCCCGTACACCCAGGCAGTACCGTTTGCTCCGTAAATCACATAAGAGTTGGTCCCGACAATTGAAATCGCAGCGCCGGTCTCGGAACTGGAATCCTGAACTACGGGAAGTGTTCCGTAAGGATTCATGGCCTCATAAGGCCATACCCACAGATCATAGTCATTGAAGTAATAGGCGCCTGCGCCTTTCTCGATGAAGTCGGCTGTGCGGTTTAGCGCAAGAGAACCATGTGCGAGCTGCGGAGGGCCGAAAGTAGAAACGCCAGCTTGATCGTATTGGCACCGGCCAGGATCCTGGCCATACGGCTCATTGTCACTTGTACAAGTCTGAAGCGTGTTGCCGACCCCTGTGATTGCGTAAGTTGCTGGCGGCGTCTGCCAGGGAGAGACGAAGCTATTGTCGTTTCCTGAAATAGCGAGCGTCACGGTCCCCCCTAGCAAGAGGTCGGAAACACTCGAGGTTGACGCGTCCCACTGAAACGTAGGCTGAGTGCCGCTGGCGCAGTAAATAGTGCCGATTCGTTCGCCAATGTGCTGCCGCCCCGATATGCGAAAGGTATTGGCGGCTGGACACGCGGTGCCTGGACCTTCCATCTCGGGAATATCTAGGTGCCAATTCGAAGGTACATCCGTCTCCGACGCTCCGCTTTCCCCGTTTCCGGTAAGAATCTGCGGGCCATAGGTGGCATCTGATATCTGCATTGCCTTGATCGTCTCGACATTGCCTCCGTAGGAAATCCACGGATAGGGGGCGGTGATCCAGGTGTTGTCGAATTCATTGAAATCGCACATCCCCTGGCAGGTGTAGCCGCCTGCCTGTCCAGCCGATGTGTTGGGCATAGCAAACACGAAGCCGAATTCGCCGCCTACGAAGTCATGGTCCCACTTTGACTGATACGGCCCGAAATTCCCTTGGAAAAAGTATCCACAGGTATTGGTCGTCCGAGCTCCGTTTATCTGGATGACCACATTGGTAAAGTCAGAACGGCCGGGACCGCTGCCGTATCCTCCTGCCAGTCCGCTCGCGTCCATCGCAAAGGCGCAGTTGCCTATCGTCTGCGTAGCGGACAGACCGTCGACCGAAATGTAAGCGGTGAGTCCGGTGCCGGAGCTGACCGAGGCGCTCAACGTCACCTGACTCGCCGACTGCCAGGAAGCGATCGCAGTCGTGACGCCGTTCACAAGAATTGCCTGTCCCACGTCGCCTGGCTGGAACTGGCATTGCACAGCCGAGGTGATGACGGTCGTCCCATTTGCAACAGCATCAAAGCAGGTTCTACCCGGCAGCCGATTGGGAAAGCTTCCCAAGCCGCTTGAGGACGCGTCAACTGTGGAGTCGACAATTAAGCCTATGTCGCGCACCGCGAAGCTCGTTGAGTTCGACGGACGGACCGCTCCTGGATCTGGAACATCGAAATCGTCCTTTCCGGGTGCTCCGCGCACAGCAACCAACATAGCGTTTGGGGAGCCTTGGCTTTGACCCGCTGAGCCCGGAGGACCGTGAAACGAAACTCCTTGCGGATTGATCGGAACGCTCGTGTAATACACGGTCGGTCCCGATGAAAGACCTGGATCGACAGGAAAGAAAACACTTCCGCCCGATGCGTAACAGGCATTAAACGCGGCTTGGATGGCAACATGATTATCCGTACTTCCGTCGCCCACAGCACCGTATGCCGTCACGTCGCAATCTGGACTCACCTTTGAGGCTGAAGCGTTCGGCGCGATATTCTGTCCGTTGACGACGTTCGCCACTGCTCCAGCCGGCGTGGTTGCGCCCGTCCCGCCCGATGCTAACGGAACCGCGCTCGTGCCGCCGATCACCGTTCCACTCGTGGTGTAGTAGGCGATCTGCCCTGAGGTCCCGGAGTTGATCGTGCCGCTCCCGCCTCCTGACCCCGATCCGGTGCCGCAGGGCGAGCCAGTATTCGTCATATATCCGGAGTCATCGACCTGCAGGCAAAAGTCCCCCGATGAAGCCGCAAGTCCCGGAAACTTGATCGCATTCGGCGCTAGAAACGCGGCATCCAGGTTCGTACTCGATCCTGAATAGATATCGGTCTCGGCTCCGGAGCCTGTCTCATAATTAAACCGAACATGTCCAGTCGAGTTACTCGCGTCGATATAAGTGTCTCCGGTGTTGGTGCTCTGATACGCCTTAAAGCTATCTAACCCGCCGGTCGCCGAGTTCAGCTCCCAGTTATTGCTTGCGTCTTTCACCAGATACCACTGGCTGTTACCATTCCAGTCCTTATAAGTGAACGATCCCTTTTGACTCGTTGTAAGTCCGGGCCACAAGTAGTAATCCACCTCCGCATCGGCGCTGTTGCGCAGCGACATGGTCCCTGTCGACTGCGTCGTCCCGCCAACCATCAGGTTCCCCACAAATTGGCGCATCCCCCAGCTTGTCGACCGTGGCCACTGCCGTCGGTGTCGTGCCGCCGCTCGCAAAGGTCACTCCGCCTGTGCCCGAATTGGTCGAGCAGTTAAAGCAGACATTCCCCGTCCCTGCTGCGTTCAATGCCGTCTGATTATTCGTGCTGCCGGTCGTTGTGATCTCGGCAATGGCGGTCGGCGTGGAGACCGGAGTGCCCCCACTCCAGCTGATCGTCGGCTGCGACGTATACCCGCTGCCGTTGCTGTTCATCGTCACGCTCCCGACAGTGTAGCCGCCGCTGCATTTCGATGTCGTCATATTCGCCGTGCCCGCGGCGCTCGACCCCCCTCCTCCTAAAAAGGCCAGCGTCGGTGCCACATTGCTCGAATAGCAGCCGCCGCTGTTCAATGTCACATCCGTCACCACGTCGGCCGTGCCCGAAAGGTATTGCCCCACCGTGATGCGATAAACGTTGTTCAGAAGGTCGTCCAGTTGATAAAGCTGCTCTCCGCCGGTTGCATCGCTGAATCCTTCCAGCCATCGATAGCCGTAGTCCGTCTGGATCTCGTTCAAAAGCCCGCGTTCATTTCCCGCGCCCGTTCCCAGCCGGAAGTGATTGGTGACCGTCGCATCCTGCTGGCTCTCGTACCAGTCACCATTCAACGCATTGAAACTCCGGTGAAATGTGTCCAGAAAGCTGTTGCGCGTGCCGTTGTCAGTCAGCTTCCCGGTGAACATCGTGCCGCCCGTCATCCAGTTGTTGTACGAGCTCCCTGCGTCCGCCACCACCTGGCTTGTCGAGTTCTCGTTCCGCAGCCCCACAATTGTGTTGTTCTGCGCGTTCGGCCCTAAGTGCAGCGCCGTCGAGCAGCTCTCCACGTCTCCTCCCGTAAAAGTGTTTCCGTCGCCTTGTTGTAAGTTGATCCCATAAGTGCCGCTGATCGGACTCCCGCCGCTTGTCGGGCAATCGATATGCAGCCTTACAAATGTGCTCGCATTCATCCAATCCGTCGTCGCTGGATTCGTAACCTGGTGTCCAATAGCATTGATTGCTGTCCCGAATCCGCTGAATTGGTTATCGAAGAACGTCCCGCCCGTGTAATTCCCGGTCCCGTCCAGAGTCATTCCCGTCTGATTCGAGTTACCCAGAAAATACAGGCTTTCTAAGTCCAACTCCTGCGTGCGGTAAGCAACCAATCCCTGTGCCGTCGCGCTCGTGGATCCAGTCGTATTAATCACCACGTTGTCCATGTGGAAGCCCGGTGTATCCGTCGCATAGGTCGGATCGCCCACCTCGACCATCGCGCCCGATCCCGTATATGCCAGCGCCGTTCCGCCCGTGCTTCCACTCGCCCGCTGAACCGCCGCGCAACGCGCATCCGCGCAGGGATACGTTGCGCGTTCCCGCCGTCACAACAATCTGGTTTGCCGTCGTAATGGTCGCGCACGGCAGCAGAATGGCCGTATTGCTTGTCGCGATCGTCAGATTCGATCCCATCGTCAGACTGCCCGTAAAGTTCCGCGCATCGCACGTCCCGCCGTAAGTCGCATTCACCGCATTCACGCACGCCTGGATCTTTGCGCCAATGTCCGCGCCTGGAAACTGATCCACCTGAAAAGCAGACCCGACTTTGCCGCTTCCGGCCAACGCGGCATAAGTGCCGCCTCCCGGCAGCGTTCCGCCTCCGCTGTCCAATTGCGTGCCGTAGCTCGCTGAGCTTCCTGCGTTCCACACCGTGTATCCGCCATTGCCCTTCAGCAGATTTCCGGCGAAGAAAGTCATGTTCTGTCCGCCGATCAGGTTCACCGGCGCCGCTGTATCCCACGTTCCCGCCGCATTCAGGCTCGCTGTCGTCGTCGTCGAGCAGCCCACTCCTCCTTGCGTTACAGTCACGCCTGAGATCGCCCCGCTTGCATTCACCGCCGCATTTGCTTGCGCCGTGCACGACCCGCTGAACGCGATCGGCACGCTCGCCCCGTACGGATCCCATCCCAGTCCGTGTTCGCTGCCCAGCGTCACCGCTGTCACCGCGCCGCCGGCTGTCGTCACCGTCAGCGCTGGCGCCACAGCGTTCCACGCCGGTGCTACCACCGCGTTGCGCACCGTCCATCCCTGCGCAGTTCCGTTCAGGTCCAGCACCAGCCCGGTCGGCGGCTCGCCTGTTGCCGATGAATTCCCCGCCATGCGCCACCACGTTATCCAGCACATTGTTTGATCCCGCCGCCGCCGTAAACGCGTGCGTCGCCTGGATCGTCACGTTCTGCCAGCGGTTCGAATCTGCATTCAATCCCGCCGGCGCCGTCACCGGCAGCGCGGGAATCGCCACGCCCGTATTCAGCCCGCGAATGTCGATATTCCGAAACTCGCTCCACTGCGGCCACTGCGCAAGATACAGGCCGCACGTATGCGTCGAGTGCGCGCCCGGATACTGCGCCGCCATCGGGTCTGTTCCGGTCGTCGCAATCTCCACGTTCTCCATCTCCGCCACGCGCAGCCCATTGCCTCCCGCGCCCGTCGTCGCCTGCATCGCAATCGCGCAATTACCAACGCTCCACGCAGCTCCCGTTCCCGCCGTTCCAGTCAGTCCGTTTCCGCCCGGCGAAAAAATTGAATTCGCTTCCATCGGCCGGTTCATCCGCGCAGCTTCCCGCCGCCGCGCGCCCCTCGGCCGGCGAACACGACACATCCTCGCTCTGGTCCACATAGATCGTCAGATCGTGCAGCCGCGTGTAGCTCAGCATGTTCGTCGCGTCCGGACCGCTCTCCAGCACGTCTTGCCCCGGAAATCCCATCAGCGCCGAAACCTGCTTGCCCAATCCTCCAATCGATTCCCCGTGCCAGCTCAGCGCTCGCGTTTTGCACGTTCCCTGCGGAATCGTCAGTGCCACTCCGTGCGCATTCGCATAATTCAGCGCCGCCTGCAGCGCATTCGTATCGTCGGTCACGCCGTCGCACACCGCGCCGAACTCCTTCACGCTGCGCTCCGTCTGCTGCGCGCCCGTGCGTGCGCAAATCCGTCACCTTCACGCCGTTCGCATTCGTGAATGTATCCGTCCCCGCGTAGGTCGGCGGAATCACCATCGCACCATTCGTCCCTGCGGCAGTTCATCGCCGCCTGCAGCGTTGTTTGCGCGCTCGCAACCGCCGGAGCTTGCACTCCGTTCACCGCCGGTGTGGTCAGCGCGCCCGTCATGTTTCCGCCCGCCAGCGGCACCGCCGTCGCCACCTGCGTGTCCACATAATGTTTGTCCGCGGCCTGCAACGGCTGCGTCGGATCACCGCTCAAATACAGCGGCCCGGTCAGCGTCCCGCCCGATCGCCGACAATCCGCTGCTCGCGCTCAGCTCCGCGATCGCCTGGTCCACATACGCCTTGCTCACCGTCTGCACCGCCTGCGCCGCCGGCATCACCTGCGCCTGCACCGCGGCCAGGCTCGCATTTGCCGCCGCCGGAACCACCCAGTACTGCGTGCTTGTCGTCCCGTCGCTCATGTCGTAGACGGCCGTGTAGAACTCTCCCGCGGGCGTCGCGCCTAAGTTCGGCGCGAGGTTCACGCTCATAAATCCGTCCGTCCCAATGGCCACCGTTATCGAGTCGGCGGCCACCGCCTGGCCCGCCGCGGTCGTGAACGACGGCCAGCTGATCAGCAGTGTTCCTGCGCCCGGTTGCCCGTTCGCCAGGTACACCGTCCCCTGCACGGTCGTCGTGCTCACTGCCTGCGCCATCGCCATCGCCGCCAGCGTCATCGCCAGCACGCAGACAGCAATCCCGCGCCTCATCCGCAACCATTTGTTCTTCATGAGCCTCATTCCCATCGTGTCCTCTTCTCACTGCAATTCGTCAATGTCCCTTTTGCTGTGCCCCTTTTGCCTTTATCGATCTCGCGCCGCGCCCCGCCGGCCAGATCGAGCTCGGTCCGTCTCAGCCCTGCAACCGCCGCCAATTAATTTCAGATGCGATTCGCAGGCAGACTCCTGCCCCTGAGCTTGATCTGCTCTTTTCACGCCGCTTCCGTCTTCGCTCCGCTCTCGCTCACGATCCGCTTTGCCTCCTGCAACTCATCCCAGGAAGGCCCCGCCAACTGCTCAGCCAGGCTCGGCCCGTC
Source organism: uncultured Acidobacteriaceae bacterium (assembly GCA_963725115.1). Lineage (GTDB taxonomy): Bacteria > Acidobacteriota > Terriglobia > Terriglobales > Acidobacteriaceae > Telmatobacter. Next base: position 117,941 of record CAVRXG010000003.1, read on the forward strand.
CGGTTCAGCTTCGCCGTCGCCGTCCTTCTTCTTCTTTTTCTCCATCAGATCCATCACCATCGCCGCGCTGCGCACGTCGCCTAGCCCCGTCTGATTCACAAGCGACTCCGCAATCTTGCCGCATTTCTCTTTCACTTCTCTCTGCACCGCGTGGCGCAGCGCTTTTTTTGCCCCTTTGCGCTTTTTCTTTTCGATCTTCTTCGTCGCCTTCTTTTCGGCTTTCCCTTGTTTTTTCGGCGCGGCATTTTTCTTGCTTTTCCCTCGTGCCTTCGTGGTCTCGCCGCTGTCCTTCCGCGATGTCTTCACCGACCTGCTCTTCCTCCCATTGGATTCCATCTCCAGCGAAGTCTTTTCCATTTCTCCACCATTCCGGCCGCCCACCCACGGTCCTTCCTGTGCGTTGGAAAAGGAAAAGGGGCAACTCGCTTATCGAGTCGCCCCTCCGCTCTCTTCTTCTCTCCTCATGCCCGCGTCCTCCGCGGTGATGGCGCAAAGAAGATCGAAAAAGCCTCCTCGGCTTCTCCGTTAATCAGAATCATTTCCTTGAGATTGCTTCTAGCCTAACGCATTCGCTATAAATTATCGGCAACTTCACCCAGCTGAATCTTCTTCGTGTTTTCAGTCACTTAAGCATTTTCCCGTCCTCGCGGCATTTGACAAGATTCAGCCCACCCTCCTCCGCGCGTCAAGATCCGAACTGCACAACCACCAGCCCTCTTCAGCCCGACCCTCTCTAGTCCTGCTTCCCCAGTTCCGTTTCTCTAGTCCCACTTCTAAGCGGATTTCCCTTTCGGTACCATGGTGCATAATACCTCCGGTAATTTTCCCCTCCCAGGCCTTATCCTTGCTCTCAGGTTGTCGCTCTCACGTTCTCGCTTCGAGAGAGACAGCCGGTCTCAGGTTCTTCGCCGGTAAACGTCCGTGCCCCCGGTTCATGGTTGCAACTGGCCATTGCCGCAACAAAAGGAGTCCCCGCAATGCGACTGCCCTTCGTCATTCTGCTGTCCTCATGCGCTCTGTTTCTCGCCGGCTGCGCGGGCATGCCGGCCATCACTACGTCCAACACAGACTCCATTCCCGGCACCGCCCTGCACGGCTCCGTTCACGGCGGCCAGAACCCCATTGTCGGCGCGCATGTCTATCTATATGCCATCAACACCGCCGGCTACGGTGGCCCTGGCATCGCTCCCTCCAGCACCAACGCTTCGTTGTCGTTGCTCAGGAACTTCACCGGCACCGCTGAAGACACGAACGGCAATTACTACGTCACTACCGATCCATACGGCAATTTCACCATCACCGGCGACTACAGCTGCCCCAGCAACTATCCTCATACCTACTTTTATGCCTCAAGCGGCGATCCCGGTCTGGGCTCCGGCGTAAATACGGCCATTACACTTCTGGCTCCGGCGCAGGCCTGCAACACTTCCACCCCCACTGATATCAACGAAGTCTCGACCATCGCCACCGCCTTCGCTTACGCCGGCTACGCCAGCGACCCGCTGCACATCTCCAGTTCCAACACCTTGCTCGCAGCCACCGGCCTCACCAATGCGGCGAACACTCTGGCCAACCTTGAAACAGCCAGCACAGGTGCGGCGCTCGCCACCACCGCCGCCGGCAACGGCACGGTGCCGCAGACCGAGATCAACACTCTCGCCAACATCCTCGCCGCCTGCGTCAACTCCACCGGTCCTTCCTCTACGCAATGCACCACGCTGTTCTCGAACGCCAGCAAGCAGCGCCTTTGTGACCACTGACACAGCAACCGCCGCACTCAACATCGCCCACAATCCCGGCCCCAGCTCCACCGTCGTCGGCAATCTCTTCGGCCTGCAAACGGCCGACTCGCCTTTTCAATCCGGGCTCACCTCCGCGCCCAATGACTTCACCATCGCCATCAGCTACACCGGAGGCGGGTTGAATTCACCCGTTCCCCTTGCCATTGACGCCTCCGGCGACGTCTGGGTGGGAAATACGGCCTCCGATGCCAACACTGTCAGCGAGTTCAGTCCACTCGGCGCGGTCATCTCCGGCTCGCCCTTTTCCGGCGGCGGAATCGTCGACCCCTACAGTCTCGCCATCGACAAATCCGGCAATCTCTGGACGGCGAACGTAACCCCAAACAGCCTCAGCGAGCTCACTTCCGCTGGCGTGCCTGTTTCTACTTCCGCGGGCTACACCGGCGGCGGTCTCAATGCGCCCTACGACATCGCTCTCGACTCGCTCGGCCACGTCTGGGTTGTAAACAATGTTGGCTCCAGCCTCAGCGAGTTCACTTCTACCGGCTCGACTCCCGGCACGCCGATTTCGAGTTCCACCGGCGACACCGGAGGCGGCATCAGCAATGATCCCGTCTCGCTGGCCATCGACGCTTCGGGCAATATTTGGATTAGCGACAGCATTACGCTTGGCGCACTGAGCGAGTTCTACGCCACTGGCACGTCTTCCGGCACTGCCGAATCCGGAACCAACGGCGACACCGGCGGCGGCCTCAACGATCCATGGGGCCTCGCCGTCGATGGCTCCGGAAACATTTGGTTGGCGGACAGTGGAATGGGCGCGGACAGAATTAGCCTGTTTGGTGCCGGCGGCACGGCCATCTCCAGCCCCACCGGATACACCGGCGGCGGACTGAGTTTCCCCGAAGACATCGCCATCGACGGCGCTGGAAACGTCTGGGTCGCAAATCGCGCCACCAACGCGACGTCTCCGCCCTATCCCGACAGCGATATTAGCGAGTTCAACTCCGCCGGCACCGCAATTTCACTCTCCACCGGCTATCAGGCCGGCCTGAATCTATCTCTTCGCATCGCCGTCGATGGCTCCGGAAATGTCTGGGTCACGAATGCCTCACTCAACAGCATTACCGAGTTCGTCGGCGCAGGCTCCCCCGTCGTCACGCCCAAAGTTGCCAATCTTCTCAATCCCTACGGCTCCCGCGCCGTCAACAGACCCTGATCCGTAATCGTTGCTGTTAGCATTTCCCAATGCGTTTCTCCAGCCGCAGCTTCCGGTGCGCTCCGCTTTTATTGGTTCTCTGCGCCGCATTGATTGCACTCGTCCACGCGCAACCCGATGGCGCTCAATCCGCCGCCCCGGCGCCACCCAATGTCGCGCCATCCCGGATCCAGCTCGACGAAATCTTCTCCAGCGAAAATCGCGCACGCACCATCGCCCAGGTCGCCGTCTCTCCCGACGGCAAGCGCATCGCATGGCTCGAAGCCGGCCAGATTCGCTTCGCCCCCTTCGACAATCTCGCCCAAGCCGAGCCCGTCACCGCCGCCGCGCCCGGCCACTCCTGCAACGCCTCCGATCTTGCCTGGTCGCCGGACTCCGCGTCGCTCGCCTTCCTCTCCGATTGCGCCGATCCGGCGGCCAGTCCGATCTCTATCTCTCTCATCTCGACGGCAATCCCGCCCTTCGCCTCACGCAGCTCCACGGCTACGTCGACGCGCCCGCATTCTCGCCGGACGGACACAGCATCGCGTTTCTCTACGTCGAGGGCGCCACACGACCCTCCGGCGCGCTCGCCGCGGAAACGCTGCCTTCCGGCGTCATCGGAGAAGACCACGTCGAAATTCAGCGCGTCGCCGCGGTCTCCGCCGACGCCACTTCCGCAACCTGCCGCTCCAATCTTCATCACGCCCGCCCAACCTTCACGTCTTCGAGTTCGACTGGTCGCCCGATTCCAAATCTCTCGCCTACATCGCCGCCGACCCTCCCGGCGAAAACAATTGGTGGGTCGCCAAGCTCTACACGCAAAAGGACCTGGCCGCGTTGGGCTATGTGGCAGGGGCTTGCATTCCCGACTCCAACAGAGGCTGCATTGCGCCTCCCGTCGAGATCCTCGCCCCGTCCGACGTCTCCGGCCCGCTCCACGGCCTGCAAATCGCCGTTCCCCGCTGGTCGCCCGACGGCAAATCCATCGCCTTCATCGGCGGCCTCATGAGCGATCAGGGCGTAACCGGTGGCGATGTTTGGCTAATCTCTTCCAGCGTCGTCGCCTCCGCCGGCGGCCAGCCTGTCGACCTCACACCCAACCGCCCCGCCTCCGCTCAATGGATCACATGGGGCGACGCAGAGCACATCTTCGTCAGCGAGCTCTCAGGAGGCAATTCTCGCGTGACGCGCCTGCGAATCCCCCAAGACCGATCCGCGCCCGCGGTCTTCGATCTACCCCTCTTCAACGTCCCTGGCTCCATCGGCACCGGCATCTTCGATACCAGCCTCTCCGCCTCCGCCGATCGCTCCCTCTTCGTTTTTCAGGCGAGCAGCTTTGACCGCGCCCAGGAAATTTACGCCGCCAGGCGTCCCTCCACGCGATGCCATCTGGCTCAGGGAATACGCCGTCTGGTTTCACCGAGGGCTTCCCAGGCCTCACCCAGCTCTCGCACTTCAATGACGGCCTCAAACCCTCCTGGGGCGATTCCGTTTCGCTCACATGGACCAACGACAAACTTCAACATTCAGGGTTGGCTGCTCTTACCCGCGCACTACGACCCGACGAAAAAGTATCCGCTCATCGTCGAGGTTCACGGCGGTCCTGCTTCATCTGTCCTCTCCAGTTGGAACGGCGGCGCAGGCGGCATCAGCGCCACCACTTTTTCCGCGCTCGGCTACTTCGTCCTCATGCCCAATCCTCGCGGCAGCTACGGCCAGGGTGAGGCCTTCACCCAGGCCAATCGCAAGGACTTCGGATACGGCGACCTGCGCGACATTCTCGCCGGCGTCGACACGGTCCTCGCCAAGTATCCTGTCGATCCCAATCGCATCGGCATCGCCGGCTGGAGCTACGGCGGTTTCATGACCATGTTCGCCGTCACCCAGACCCATCGCTTCCGTGCCGCGGTCGCCGGAGCGGGCATCTCCGACTGGCTTTCCTACTACGGCGAAAACTCCATCGATCAGTGGATGATTCCGTACTTCGGCGCGTCAGTTTATGACGATCCCGCAGGTTTACGCAAAAAGTTCCGCCATCACATTACATCAAACAGGCGAATACTCCCACCCTCACTCTCGTCGGCGACCGCGACGGGGAATGTCCCGCACCGCAGTCCTTCGAGTTCTGGCACGCTCTCCGCGATCTCCACGTTCCTGCGCAGTTGGTCGTTTACCCTGACGAGGGCCACGGGTTCTCCGATCCGGCGGATCGGCGCGATGTGCTTGAGCGAGCCGTCGACTGGTTCGCCCGATACATGCCCCCCAAGCCCCTGACGTCCGAGCTGCTCGCACCGCTCGCTCTTGTCCCTCGCTCCCTGCACTCCCTCACTCCCTCGCTCCCTCGCTCCCTTGCTCCCTCGCTCCCTGTTTTCCTGCTCGCCAACGGCCTTCGCGGCAGTCTATTTGGCAGAGTCTTATTGCTTCCTCGCTCGATGCCAGAGGCAGGCCCATCCTGATACACTTTTTCTTTGGGCCTTCAGTGTGCGATTTCGCCTTCCGGCCGCATGCGGCAACGTGCCGCAGGGACCCTTCGGCTGGGCTGCGACTCGCCTGCCGCTCGACGACTGTTGGCATGGACGGTGGCGGTTATAACTCATTTTTCTTTACGTTGTTTTTCAAATCCGTTCCGCGGTTCGACGGTGCGGGACGGGGAGGATTCATGCGGCGGTTTCTGACGCTTGTTTGTTTGCTTGGCCTGGCCCTTCCGGCCGGGATTTCCATCTCCGGTTGCGTGCGCAATCCGGCAGGAAATTATTGCAACGGCCTGGGCTACGGATTGAAGGACAATGTCGTCGCCAATCTCACCCTGCAGCCGCAGATCGCCGGCATTTCCCTGGCCTACGGACAGACCACCGCGATTCAGCAGCCCACTGCCACTACCTGCAAAGGCGACTCCGGCTTCGATCAGCGCCGGCTCCCTCAGCTACGGCACCACCAACAATCAGTTGGTCGACATTTCGCCCCAGGGCGGCGTCTGCGCCGGCACCTGGAATCGCAATAGCGGCGGCGGCATCGCTGACTACACCTACTGCAACTTCCCCAATCCGTTGCCATCGACAAGCGGTTTACCCTACGCCGTCGCCTACATCACGGCATCTGCCGATGGAGTCACATCCAATCCCGTCGCGGTCTACGTTCACGCCCCTATTTCCAGCATCAACCTGGTGACCGAGCCGCTACCTGGCTCGCCTTCCCAGGGTTGCTATTCCCAAAACGATGAAGCCAACCTCGACGCCCAGGCCTACTACAGCTTGAATGGCACGCAGACACTTCTTTGCGCGCCAGGTTCCGCCACGCTCCCCGAGTGCTCAAACTCCATCGGAACGCTCAACTTTGCCAGTGGCAACTCTGCTGTGGCCTCCATCAATCCCACAACCAATGTCATTACCGCTGAGCAACCGGGTACCACGGTGATCACCGCGACCATCGCGCAATCTTCTTCATCGGCCGGATACTTCTCCACCTGCCCGCCGAAATCGATCAGTATCGCTTTGGCCAACGGAAGTACGAAAGGCGTCGTCGCGCAGGGCGCCGTGCAGAACCTGACTACAACGGCGATCGATACGCAGGGCAATTCCATCACCGGCCTCACGCTCGACTACGAGTCCACCAACCCCATCGAGATCACCACTACCGGATCCGGCTCCATCACTGCCGCATATCCCGGTGTTGCCACGTTGACTGCGCTCTGCAAGCCGCCGTTATGCAATCCTGCTCCCATTAACGAGCTCGGCCTCAATGGGACCGGGCTCTCCATCACATCGAATCCCGTCGACGTCATTGTTCCCGGCACCACCAGCGACTTTGTGTGGTTCGCGGCGCCCAACCAGTCGCAATATTTTTCTTCCATCGAACTTCTCACGGGTAACCCCGGCTCCACTGTCCGCATGCCCTACGTGCCCAATTCCATGGTCATGGACCAGGCGGGAAGCTCCCTCTACTTCGGTTCAGCCCGCGAGCTCATGGTCTATTCGACCCAGGCCAATACCCTCACCAAGCAGGACACTTCGGTTCCCGGCGTGGTCCTTGCCGCTTCTCCAAACGCCAACTATCTGCTCATCAACGATCAGATACGCGGCCTCTTTTACCTCTACAGCACCTCTGGCGGCATTGTCTCCACCTTCGGCGGCCTGGGAGCCGCTGCCGCCTGGACGCAGGATTCGAATACGCTCTATGTCGTCGATAGCGCCGCACTCGGCGGAAATCACACCAATACGCTCTATGTGCACGACGCCAGCTCGGGTTGGAGCACTTACAGCCTGAACGCCTCCGGCGGAGCACAGGACCTCGCCATCACAGTTCCCGGCCTGGGCGCCTATCTTAGCGGCAATTCAACTGTCGCCCACACCTGGTGCCCCAGCGGCACGGTCGGAAACAACGCCACCATTCAGTTTTATCCGCAGAGCGATTCCGTGAATCTGGTGACCAATATTCTTGGAGCGACTTCGGACGGTCAGCACATTCTTGGCGCATCGCTCACCGGGACGAGCATCACGCTCGATGACATTGGCGTCAATATTCCACCATCGCTGGCTTACCCCGACGCCGAATGTCCGGTGACCACAGCTGGCACAACGCAAACGCTCACGCCTCTCTCGACCAACCCCACGCTCAATGGGTCGGTGAACCTGACCGGCGTGACCGATGCGACTGCCGTCAACCAGATCGTCACCGGCGCCGCTCCTACTACCGCCTCTGTGACGACTGCGGCACCCGTTGCCTTCGTCACCTACAACACGCCTCGACTTCCACTACTGCCGCGCCACTTCCGTTCTATCTGCCTCAACCGAGCGGCCCCGGCCCCTTCGGCTATGTGACATTCGCTGACAGTACATCGGCAACGCCGCCCACGGCGCCGCTTGCAGGCGCTTTCTCGCCCGACCATTCGATCTTCTTCGTCTCCACCGCGGGCGACGACGAGATTCACTTCATCAGCATTCCACCGAATCTGAGTCTCACTTCGCCTCCCACCGATTCGCAGCAGGTGAGCCCGGCTCTGCCCGCCTGCACACCGGTCTCCGCGGGCGGCAACGATGCCGGCTGTCTCTATCCCACTGCGCCTGCACCCAACGCCGTGGTTCCCGCTACTGTCATCACCGTCAAGCCGCGTTCCGTCACTTAGCCCGGCGACCGAGCAAGATAAAATCGACTCATGATCAAGGGCATCTCATTTCTGCGGCCCGCCGGTAGCGCTGCGGTTTCGACCGGCTGGCGAGTTTTTTTCGCGCGCTGGGCTTCGCGCCCGGCAGGGGCTGGCAGGAAGAAGGATCGCGCGGCGTATCGTTTCTCGCTCCGCTCGCCAATCTGGAGTTTGTCGACGGAAACTTCCCCTCGATTCCCGATATCCTCGTCGAAGTCACCTCGCTCGACTCCATCCACCAGGCCGCTGAAGCATGGCTTCGCGCTAATCCAGACCCCAGGCGATTCAGGCGATGCCTCAGCCTCGCAGCTCTCGCCGATCGCCGAAACCCATTGGCGCTCGCGCCTCTTTACTGTCGAGCCGGAACCCGGCTTTCGTTTCGGCTTCTGGGCATGGTCCGACCCGTGAAGGGCAAGCTGGTCGCCCTCGAGGGAGATCTTTCCGCCGCCGGAATGAAATTCGCCGTCGTGGTCGCGCGCTGGAATGCCGTCATCACCGACCGCCTGCTCGATGGCGCTCTCGACGCGCTCTTGCGCAGCGGTGCCGTCCGCTCCGACATCCAGATTGTGCGCGTTCCCGGCGCATGGGAGATTCCCGCCGCGGCTCGCACCTGCGCCGCCACCGGTCGCGTGGACGCCATCGTCACGCTGGGTTGTCTGTTGCGCGGAGAAACCGCTCACTACGAGGCCATCTACAACGAGGTCGCGCGCGGCATCGGCCAATCGCAGCAGGAAACCGGCGTCCCTCACAGCTTTGGCGTGCTCACCTGCGAAACTCTGGAGCAGGCGCTCGACCGCGCCGGAGTCAAGGGCGGTAACAAAGGCTTTGAAGCCGCTGCCGCCGCCATCGAAATGGTAAGCATCCGCAGGAAACTCGAGCAAGGCGGCCCTGCTTGACCTCGCGCCATCGCCGCAAGTCTCGCGAACTCGCGATGCAAATGCTGTTTCAGGCCGACATTGGCCATCAGACTCCCGACGAGGTCCGCGCCACATTTTGGAAAGCCGGCGATCCCGTCGAGCCGGAAGTGCGTCAATTTGCCGAAGATCTCTTTCTCGTCGCGCAGCATCAGCAGCCGAAGATTGACGGGCTCATCGCCGAGCATTCAGCACACTGGCGGTTGGAGCGTATGCCGGCCGTCGATCGCAATCTGCTCCGCATGGCCGTGGCTGAGCTTATCGGCGTCAAATCCACGCCCTTCCCGGTCGTCATCAATGAGGCACTTGAGATTGGCCGCCGCTACTGCGCGCCCGAGTCGATCAACTTCCTCAACGGTGTCCTCGATTCGATTGCGCGCAGCGTGATCGCAGGCAATCAGTGATCGCCGCCCTGCTATTCTTGATCTCGTGATTCCGCATCGCCTCTATAGAAAAATGTTGGCCCTCGCGAAAAATGTTGATCCCGATCCTGCTTCCAGCGCTGGGCCTCGTCGCCTGCCACAGAGAAGAACACGCCGTCGCGGGCTTGGCAAAAGATGCCGAAAAGGCCGAGCATCAGGCGCAGATAAAGGCTACCGAGCACGATCAGGAACGCGCCGAGCTTGACCAGATTCCTGTCCCCACCAAGAGCCTCTATATCGACATCCACGAACCCTCGCAGTGGACGAATCCATTCCTCTCTGTTGGCGCTGACATGCTCACGCTGCGCATTCTTCTTCCCGACGAAAACCCCAGCCCGGAAGGGAAGGGAACCTTGCTTCGGCTGGAGGCGGCCCGTCGGCAGGAATTGCAGTTGCGCATTTCGGATATGGATACAGCCGTCGCAGCCATTCCCGCCGGCGCGTGGCCATATGGCCGCGTCATCGCCGTGGCCGAATCGCCCTCCGCGGCAGCCGCCGACCGGCCCAAAGTTCGGCGCAATGTGGAAGCCGTGATCCGCCAGCTCAACGATCTCGGCATAGTCGTCGAAGAGTGGCCGGCGCGATAACTGCCGCGATTCCAAATCGCGCGTCCTCAATAAATGCTCGCTTCGCCAAATGCTTGCCTTGCCGAGTCGGAACGCCGATTGTCGCAGTCTGCCGGTCAAGTCAGCGTCGGCACACTTTGATTAATGTCCGCCGCCCTGCTCGCGCTACCATTGCAGCGTGAGCTCTTCCACTTTTGCCATCCTGTCCAACTCCGCTCCCCTCGACCACGAGAGTTTTGCGGCTCATCGCGAGCTTGAGAGCCTGCTGAAAAAATCCGTTCGTGGCGAAGTGCGCTTCGATCCCGGCTCACGCGCGCTTTACGCCTCTGATGCGTCGAACTACCGTCAGCTTCCGATTGGCGTCATTTTTCCCCGCGACGCGGCCGATGTTGAAGCTGCGTTGGCCGCCTGTCGCGCCACCGGCGCAGCCGTTCTTCCGCGCGGTGCAGGCACCAGCCTTGCCGGACAATGCGTCAACGTGGCCGTCGTCATTGACTACTCTCGCTTCATGAATTCGCTCCAAGAGCTAGACCCCGCGAAGCGGCTCGCCCGCGTCGAGCCCGGCATTGTTCTCGACCGCCTTCGCGACGCGGCCGAGCTGCATCACCTCACCTACGCCCCCGACCCGGCGACGCACTCTCGTTGCACTCTCGGCGGCATGATCGGCAACAACAGTTGCGGCGTCCACGGCTTGCTCGGCGGCAAAGTCGTCGACAATGTCGAATCGCTCGACATCGTCCTCTACGACGGCACGCGCATGACCGTCGGAGCCACGCCGCCCGAGCGCCTCGACGCGCTGATCCACGGCGGCGGCCGCGTAGGCCAAATCTATTCGGGCCTCGCGCGCATCCGCGATCGCTACGCCGCGCTGGTCCGCGAAAAATTTCCCCGCATTCCTCGCCGCGTCTCCGGCTACAACCTCGACGAACTGCTTCCGGAAAACAGCTTTCATGTCGCGCGCGCGCTGGTCGGCTCTGAAGGCACTTGCGTCAACGTCGTCTCCGCCACGCTAAACCTCACCGCCAGCCCGCCTTTCCGCGTGCTCACGGTGCTCGGCTTCAATGATGCGTTCCTTGCCGCCGACGCCGTTCCGCTCGCGCTTGAGCACAAGCCCATCGGTCTCGAAGGCTTCGACTCGCTTCTCGTCGACTTCATGCGCCGCAAAGGCCTGGCGCTGCGCGATCTCGATCAGCTCCCGCCGGGCGTCGGCTTTCTGCTCGTCGAAATGGGCGCGTGGTCGGCCGAAGAGGCGCACGCCAAAGCCGAGTCTCTCGCGCACGCCTCGCAGTCGTGGCCCTCGCCGCCCGTCGCTCATATCTGCACGTCGGATGAGGCGAAATCGGTTTGGCATGTGCGCGAATCTGCCCTCGGCGCCATGGTTTTTGTGCCCGGCGAGCCCGATCGCTGGGAGGGATGGGAAGATGCGGCCGTGCCTCCCGCGCAACTCGGAAAATATCTGCGCGCAATCACTGCGCTCATGGCAGAGTACGGCTATCGCAGCCCGCTCTACGGCCACTACGGGCAGGGCTGCGTGCACATGCGCGTCAACTTCGACTTTCACAGCGCCGAGGGCATTCGCAGCTTCCGCGAGTTCATCGATCGCGCTGCTGACGTCGTGCTCTCCTTCGGCGGCTCGCTCTCCGGCGAGCACGGCGATGGGCAGGCGCGCGCCGCGCTGCTGCCGAAGATGTTCGGCCCCGAGCTTATCGAGGCCTTCCGCGAATTCAAGAGCTCTGTGGGATCCTGACAATCGCATGAATCCCGGCAAGCTTTCCGATGCTGTGCGGGTCTACGATCCCGTCGAAAATCTTCGCCATTCACCAATCTACCCGCCGGCCAGATTCCCGCCCATTCAAAACTCGAAACGCACTTCGCTTTCGCCGCCAGCAACGGTTCGCTGGAACACGCCACCGAGCGTTGCGTCGGTGTCGGCACTTGCCGCAACACCGAAGGCGGCGTCATGTGCCCGAGCTACCGCGCCACCGGCGAGGAGCAGCACTCCACCCGCGGCCGCGCCCATCTGCTCTGGGAGATGCTTGCCGGATCTCTGCGCGAAGAAGGATTTGAGAGCCACGCCGTCCACGAGGCCCTCGATCTTTGCCTGAGTTGCAAAGCCTGCAAATCAGAGTGCCCAGTGCAGGTGGATATGGCTGCCTACAAATCGGAGTTTCTGGCGCAGCGTTACAAAGGTCGCCTGCACCCGCTCCACCACTACATATTCGGCTTTGCCGACCGACTCGCCCACTACGGTTCCGTCGCTCCGTCGCTCACCAACGCGATCCTCACGGGCGCGCTCACCAGTCCGCTCGTCAAGCGAATCGCCGGCGTGGCTCGTGAACGCCAGTTGCCGCGCCTCGCGCCAAAAAGCTACCAAAAAGCGCGATCCCTTTCTCGGAATCTCTCGGAAATCCAAACAGACTCCCACAAATTTCGTCCAAAGGTCTGCCCCACCGCAAGTAGTCCTGCTGTGGCCCGACACTTGGAACAACTATTACCACCCACAAGCGCTTTCCGCCGCCGAGACTGTACTAAGTCAAGCAGGATTTCAGGTCGAGATTCCCCGCGGACACATCTGCTGCGGCCGCCCACTCTACGACTTCGGTCTTCTCGACGCCGCTCGGTCCTATCTCTCTCGCGTTCTCGACCGCATGGCGCCGCAAATTGAGACGGGGATTCCATTCATCTTTCTTGAGCCGAGTTGCGCCAGCGTCTTCAAAGACGAGCTGCCGGAATTGTTCCCCAACGATCCCCGCGCCGAGCGCCTCAGCCAACAAGTCTTTCTCCTCGCTGACTGGCTTGCCAATTCTGACTGGCTCGCCGATTCCGACTGGCTCGCCGATCACGCGCCGGAATTTGCCGCCGGCCCTCTCGCGGGCGCTCAGATTCTCGTTCACGGCCATTGCCATCACAAAGCCGTCTTCGGCGGCCCTGCCAGCGAAATCGCGCTGCTTCGTAAGGCCGGAGCCAATGTCGAACTCATCGAGGCCGGTTGCTGCGGAATGGCCGGCCCTTTCGGCTTTGAGGCCGGCAAGTTTGAAGTCTCTAAGACCATCGCCAATCAGGGCTTGCTCCCCGCCGTGCGATCCGCCCGCCCAGACACGTTCTAGTCGCCGATGGTTTCAGTTGCCGTGAGCAAATTGCTCAGTTGTCCCCTCGAAAGGCCGTTCACTTCGCTGAAGTCCTGGCGCGAACTTGCGCCCGCGGCGCCTGGCGCGAAGTTGCGCCCGACCCGAATGACCGCCGACCTCGCGAAGCGCATCCAATGCAATAGCGGGTCAGTTTCGGGGCACGGGACTCATGCAGGCAGGACGCGGCGCAGGACCGGTTTGCGGTAGACTGGAATGGTTTGGTAGTCTCAGGCGTTCATTAAGCGCGGTTGAAAGAGGAGGGTTCATCATGGCAGAAGAGAATAAGTCTTATGGCTTGGCCTGGTTTTTGGCCGGATTAGGCGTTGGCGCTCTCGTTGGCATTCTTTATGCGCCAAAGAGCGGCAAGGAGACCCGCGAGGATATCGCTTCCGGAGCGCGCGAGAGCGCCGAGTATCTCCGTGCGCGTACGCGCGAAGCAGCGGAAAATGTGAGCGCGATGGTTGATCGCGGCAAGGAACAGGTAAGCGCCATCGTCGACCGGAGCAAGGAACAGATGAGCGAATACGTCGACCGTGGCCGTGAGGCCGTCGATCGTGGTCGCGCCCAGTGGGAGGAATTTGTCGAGCGCGGCAAGAACATCGTTGCCGACCAGACCACCCGTGTCACCGCGGCCGTGGATGCTGGCCGCCAGGCGTACAAGACCGCGAACAACGGCGAGCCTGAAACGCACGAGTACTGAGAGCCGGCAAATTCCAACGCCCACAGCGGCTTCTGTTCTCCCTTCGGCGGGTTCTGTTCTCATCGTCCCTTCCGGCATCGAACCGGAGGCCGATCGAGCCGGGCTGACCTCGGGCCCGGGGTGCCCCGCTGAGAATGCTCGCTGCGTTATTTGCAACGTGGGTCGCGTTCGCTTATTATTCGTTCCTCACTGTACCTGCGAGATCTTCATCATGCCGAAGTTCGAAAACCAAACCATTGAACTCGCTTTGTTCGCTCTGGTGGCGCTGGCCATGCTGGTTCAGGCCATCGTACTTCTGGCCGCTTTCATCGCCATGCGCGCTGCGGCGCGCTCCATAGAACAAAAGCTCGAGGCTTTTAGTTCCTCGGTCACGCCCTTGATCGACAATACCCGCGCGCTCGTTACGCGCCTTACACCCAGGATCGAAGAAACCGCCGACGACATCGCAGCCCTCACTCATTCCCTGCGGGTGCAAACCGCCGATATACAATTTGCGGCCAATGAGATCGTTGCGCGCGCCCGCATTCAGGCCAGCCGCCTTGACGGGATGCTCTCCCATGTTCTCGACACGTTGCAGCGCACCGGCGACTTTATGAGCGATGCCGTCAACAAGCCCATGCGTCAGTTCTCAGCGATATTGGCTTCTGTCAAGGCGGTTGTTGAATCGTTGCGCTCGGGCGCGCCCGCATCTCGCTCGCAGGCCAATCCAACGCCCCGCGGCGATAACGACATGTTCGTCTAAGAATAGTGATCTCTGCCCAGCGATCTCTATCGATGCGGGGGGCCTCGCTAACGCGGCTTCAAACGATCCAGCCCCCGCCCACCACTTCATCGCCGTCGTAAAAGACTGCGGCCTGGCCCGGCGTGACCGCGCGCTGCGGCTCATCGAATGTGGCCAAAACTTCGTCGGCTCCTGCCGGCTCCAGCGTCGCCCACGCAGGTTCGTGCCGGTGGCGGATCTTCGCCTTCACGCGCATCGGCCCCGTCAGTTCTGCAATGCTGATCCAATTCAGCTGCCGCGCGCGCAGCGTATGTGTCGCCAGCTCGGCGTCCGCGCCCACCGTCACGCGATGGCTCGCGGGATCGATGTTCAGCACATAAAGCGGCGCTGCACTCGCAACACCCAATCCCTTGCGCTGCCCAACAGTAAAGTTGTGGATTCCCTCGTGCTGCCCAATCACTTCGCCGTTCGCAGCCACCAGCTCGCCCGCCGTCTCTGACGACGCCTCACCCTGTTCCTCGAGATACGCCGTCGATGAACTGCTTGTAGTCGCCGCCCGGAACGAAGCAGATCTCCTGCGAGTCCGGCTTCTCGGCCAGCGCTAATCCATGCTCGCCGCGCCACCTCGCGCACCTCCGGCTTGGTCATGTGTCCCAGCGGAAAGAGCGTGCGCGCAAGCTGCTCCTGCGTCAGCCCGAACAGAAAATACGTCTGGTCCTTGGCCAGGTCAGCTGGCCGCTTCAGAATCCAGCGCCCACGCGCCGCATCGAACTCGTTCACCGCGTAGTGGCCGGTCGCGATCCGCTCCGCCCCAATGCTGCGCGCCGTCTTGAGCAGTTGATCGAACTTGATGTGGTTGTTGCAGAGAGAGCAGGGAATCGGCGTGCGTCCCGCGAGATACTCATCGACAAACGGCCGCACCACATCGCGCTCGAACCGCTCTTCCTGATTCACCACGTAATACGGAATCTCCAGCTGCTCGGCCACGCGCCGCGCGTCGTACACATCGTCGAGCGAACAGCAGCGCCCGGCCTTCGGCGCATCGGGAATGCCGTGCTTGCCCGCCAGTCGCGTCTGATCCCAAAGCTGAAGCGTGAGACCCACCACCGTATTGCGCGAATCGGCGGTGCCGCCTTCGCGAGCGAGAATCGCCGCCGCCGTCGAGGAGTCCACCCCTCCGGACATCGCTACCGCAATAGTTGTGTTCAGCTTCATAAAATAGCTTTCAAATGCTTGCTGCTGACCACCAGCTTCATCGCGCAATCAGCTTTTCGTCGCGAATGTATCGCGAGTTCAACTCTGACCAGCTAGAAGCTAGGAGCTAGAGGCTAGCAGCTAGTTTCACCCAAGCGTTCCCGCCACTTCCGGCGCAAGCGCTCGCAAATGTTCCACCGCCTCCGGAACCACGCGCAACACATGGTCCACATCCTCATCCGTCGCCGTCTTCAGCAGGCTGAAGCGCAAACTCGCCCGCGCCGCATTCTTGTCCAGTCCCATCGCCATCAGCACGTGGCTCGGTTCTGTCGATCCCGAGTGGCACGCCGACCCTCCGCTCACCGCCACGCCCTTCAGGTCCAGCGCGATCACCAGCGCCTCACCCTCCACCTGCTCGAAATGAATATTCGTCGTGTTGGCGACGCGCGGCGCGCCCGCGCCATTCACCCGCGTTCCCGGAATCTGCAAGAATCCCCGCCTCCAGCCGGTCGCGCAGCCCTTCGACCCGCTCCATCGTTCCATCCTCAAGGCTCTCCATCGCCAGCTTCCACGGCCTTGCCGAGGCCCACGATGCCCGGCACATTCTCAGTGCCCGCGCGCTGCCGGCGCTCATGGCTCCCGCCCACGATCAGCGGTTCCAGCGGCGTTCCGCGCCGCACGTACATCGCGCCCACGCCCTTCGGTCCATGCATCTTGTGCGCGCTGATCGAGCACAAGTGGCATCCAAACCGCCGCACGTCGAACGCAACCTTCCCCGCGCCCTGCACCGCATCGATATGGAAGAAGGCCCCGGCATCAGCGGCGATCCTGCCAATCTCTTCCACCGGCTGCAGCACGCCCGTCTCGTTATTCGCCAGCATCACGCTGATCAGCCGCGTCGTCGGGCCTGATCGCCCGCCGAATCTCTTCCGGATCGATCAGCCCATTTGTCCGCGGCGCGACAAACGTCACCTCCGCTCCGCGTTCCGCCACTCGATCTGCCGCGCGCAACACAGCCGAGTGCTCAATCGACGTGGTGATAAAGTGATCGCCCGCGCCGCAGCAGCCCGAAAATTGCCGTGTTGTCGCCCTCGGTCCCGCCGGAGTTGAACACCACCTCAGCCTCGCGGCAGTGGAAAAACCGCGCCAGCGTCTCGCGCGCATTGATCCACCGCCTTCCGCGCCTTTTGTCCCTGCAGATGAATCGACGAAGCGTTCCCGAAATCCTCCATCCAGTACGGGCGCATCGCCTCCATCACCTCCGGCAGCAGAGGCGTGGTGGCATTGGCATCGCAATAGACCCGTCGCATCGGCGAAGCACTCCTGCTTAAATTGTACGGGGAATCCCGCTGTGGCGCGAACCAGCCCGCGCCTGCGGCCCAGACGAATGATTTCTCCGCTGGCCATGCCAGCTAAAATTCGAGTAGCAGACCAATCTTGATCGGGGATTCGCGCGCATGACCGACAACCCAGCCCCCGCAGCAAATCCACCTGAAATGCCGCGCATTCTTATCGTCGGCAACACTGGCCAACTCGGCCGCGAGCTCGAGCGAATCTTTGCCGGCGTCGGTCCCATCGTTGCCGTCAATCGCGAGTCCGTCGATCTTGCCGATGCCGACCAGCTCCGCGAAGTTGTCCGCCACGCCGCGCCCGACGTGATTCTCAATGCCGCTGCCTACACCGCCGTCGATCGCGCCGAGTCTGAGATGGCTCTGGCCCATGCCATCAACGCCCATGCTCCTCGCGTTCTCGCCGAAGAAGCCGCCGAGCGCAATGCTCTTCTCGTCCACTACTCCACCGACTACGTCTTCGACGGAAGCAAGCAGGAGCCATGGACCGAAGACTGACGCTCCTGCGCCGCTCAGCGTTTATGGCGCCAGCAAGCTCGCCGGCGAGCAGGCCATTCAAAACTCACGCGCCAGGCATCTCATCTTCCGCACCAGTTGGGTCTACGGCCCGCACGGCAACAACTTTCTGCTCACCATGCTGCGCCTGGCTCGCGAGCGCGACAAGCTGTCCATCGTCGACGACCAGATCGGCGCGCCCACATCGTCGTTCGCACTGGCCCGCGCCACGCACGCCATCGTCACGGGTGCGTTGGCCGGCCGCTTTGGCGCGCCACAGGACTGGTCTGGCCTTTACCACATGACCTGCGCCGGCTCTGTCTCCTGGTTCGGATTCGCGCAGGCAATTTTCACTCGCGCCGCAAATCAGCTCGGCGTAAAGTCGCCCGAACTCACTCCGATCGCCACCAAGGACTATCCCACCGCCGCCGCGCGGCCGCGCAATTCCGTTTTATCAAACGAAAAGCTTCGCGCCCGTTTCAGTGTCGAGCTTTCATCGTGGCAATCCGCGCTCGATGAAGTGATTGCCAGCCTTCGCGTGCCTTCTTAGTCGTCGCAGCCGCGCGCTCTTCATCGCCTTCACCTAGCCCACTACAGCGGCGCTCAACATCGTTAAAATCTTCTGGGCCGCTACTGGAACCGTTGTGCCTGCCACAAAGATTCCCGCTACGCCCGCATCATACAAGTAGCTTTGATCTCGCGGCGAAATCACGCCACCCACTACCACCAGAATGTCTTCCCGGCCCAATGCGCGCAATTCGGCAATCAATTGCCGCACCAGCATCTTGTGATCCGCTGCCAGGCTCGACACACCCACGATATGTGTGTCCCCGTCCACGGCCAGCTGCGCTAATTCGCCAGGTGTCCGGAAAAGCGAACCGATTTCCACTTCAAAACCAATGTCAGCGAACGCCGTCGCAGTCACCTTCGCTCTGCGATCGTTCCCGTCCTGGCCCATCTTTACGACAAGAATCCGTGGCCGCCGCCCCTCTTCGCGCACGAACTCCTTCACCATGCAGCGCGCTTTTTTGAATTCCTCTCCGTTGGCGCTCTCCGCAGAGTAGGCCCCGCCAATGGTGCGCGTCACCGCCTGGTAGCGCCCCCACACGTTCTCCAGCGCCATTGAAATTTCGCCCAGAGTTGCTCGTTTGCGCGCCGCTTCCACCGCGTAATCCAACAGATTGCCTTCGCCGCTTGCCGCGCACCTCTCCAGCTCCTCCAGGGTCTCGCGCACCGCGCTCGTATCGCGCTCTCGCTTTAACTGCTCAAGGCGCTTTATCTGGGCGTTGCGCAACGCATTGTTGTCGAAGTCGAGCGCCGAGACTTCAGGCACTTCGCGGGCTTCATACGCATTCATGCCCACAATCACCTCACGTCCTGCATCAATTGCCGCTTGCCTTCGTGCGGCAGCTTCTTCAATGCGCATCTTTGGCACTCCCGTCGCGATCGCCTTCGTCATGCCACCCAGACGCTCAATCTCCTGGATCAGTTCCCAGGCTGCGTGCATGAGCTCGTGCGTCAGCCGCTCCACGTAGTACGATCCTGCCCACGGATCAATCACATGCGTGATGCCCGTCTCCAGTTGCAGATAAAGCTGGGTGCTGCGCGCAATGCGCGAAGACAAGTCTGCAGGCATCGCCAACGCCTTTTCGAGAGCGCTGGTTTCCAGCGATTGCGTGCCTCCGAACGCCGCCGCCAGCGCCTCCACACAGGTTCGCACGATGTTGTTGTTCGGATCTTTTTGCGTCAAGCTCCACTCCGAGGTTTGCGAATGGGCGCGCAGCGACAACGATCTGGAATTCCTCGCTCCGAGGCTGCCAACCAGCTTTGCCCAAATCATGCGCGCAGCGCGCATCTTGGCAATCTCTCCGAAATGATTCATGCCCGCGCCCCAGGAAAAGGAGACTCGCGGCGCGAACTCATCTACATCCAGTCCCGCCTCTATTCCCGCGCGCAGATATTCCAGCCCGTCAGCCAGTGTGTAAGCAAGTTCCAGTTCCGCCGTCGCTCCCGCCTCCTGCATGTGGTATCCGCTCACGCTTATGCAGTTGAACTTCGGCATCTTCGCCGCGCAGTACCGGAAGATGTCTCCGATAATTCGCATTGCTTCCGCGGGTGGATAGAGAAATGTGTTGCGGACCATAAATTCTTTCAAAATGTCATTCTGGATGGTTCCGCTCAGTTCATTAGGCGTCACGCTCTGCTCTTCCGCGGCAACAATATAGAACGCCACGATGGGCAGCACTGCGCCGTTCATCATCATCGAAACCGATGTCTTCTCCAACGGTATCCGGTGAAAAAGAATCTTCATGTCAAGAACTGAGTCGATCGCGATGCCCGCCCTGCCCACGTCACACGCCACGTGCATCTGATCCGAGTCGTACCCGCGCTGCGTCACATGGTCGAAGGCCACGGAAATCCCGCGCAGTCCGGTCGCCAGATTGCGTCGGTAAAACGCATTCGATTCTTCTGCGGTCGAGAAATCTGCGTACTGCCGAATGGTCCACGGGTGCATCGAATACATGGTCGCGTACGGTCCGCGAAGATAAGGCGCAATGCCAGCCGCGTATTCCAGATGCTCGAGGCCCGCGAGATCTTCGCGCGTGTAAAAGCTCTTTTGCTCGTTGGACTCTACTGAGAACCGCTCCTCAGCCTCTCGCGATGCCGTTGGCACCTTAGTTGCCGGCTTCCATTCGATCTTTGCAAAGTCCGGCCTCATCGTCAGCTCTCGATCCCCATTCGCGCCTGCCATTTCGTCAGCACCTCCATCTGATTGCTTCGAGCATGCACAAAATCGGCAACCCTCGCCGCCACCAGGCCCTCAGCATATTCGGGATTGCCGGCCACAATTACCGGGACCGAGCGGCCTAGCGCCTTGAGCTTCGGCATCAGCTCTGTCACAATCGCCGCGGACTCCGGGTCAGCGCTGCAGAGCACAATCAGATCGCTGTCCGTTATCGCGATTCCTGTCGCTCTTCTAAACCGTCGTATAACCGTTTCGAATCCGGCGCAGGCAAAGAAGTTCGCCGCAAAGCCGGAACGCGCCATGCGCGTCTTCACGTCGCCGAACTCAGCCAGGAGCACGCGCGGCGTTGAGCCTCGCACTGCAGTGTTGCATTCAGTACGCAGGCGCAGCTCCTCATACTGATGCGCGCCGCGCTTGATTTCCCTCATTCGCACGCGGTCAATACGGTGCAACGCCCGATCCGCAGGATTGGCGAAATGATTCGTTCCCACCAGCACTCGTCGCCGCGCCGCTATGGCCTTTTCCCTTGTTGCCATCGAGCACTCGAGCGCCAGCGCGATCGTCCCCTCCGCCTGCGCTTTTCGGTAACCGCCGCGCGCCTCGATCCGCTGCATCAGCTTCCAGCTTCCGTTCGCTAGCAAATCAGTCAACGTTTCCAGGTAGTACGATCCCCCGCCCGCATCGGCCACACGCCCCATGCACGCCTCGTGCTTAATTATGAGCTGTGTATTTCGCGCCAGTCTCCGGCTCGCCTCGTCGGGGCGCTTGTAGCACGTATCGAATGGCGCGACCGTCACTGAGTCCGCTCCTCCCAGTACCGCGCTCATCGCTTCGGTGGTGGCGCGCAGAATGTTGACGTGCGGATCGTAGACAGTCTTGTTCCACCGTGAGGTTCGCGCTGCGATCCGTGCCACCGCTCCGATGCGCGACCCGCCGAAGCACTCGATC
Organism: uncultured Acidobacteriaceae bacterium; assembly: GCA_963725115.1. Classification (GTDB taxonomy): domain Bacteria; phylum Acidobacteriota; class Terriglobia; order Terriglobales; family Acidobacteriaceae; genus Telmatobacter. The sequence goes on from CAVRXG010000003.1 coordinate 139,207, forward strand.
GCTCGCGCCCACACCATCCGGAACGCACGCAGTTTTGCGATTTGAAAAAAGAATGTCGAGCCTATGGCAAAACTGAATTCGAGCGCCGCCGCTGCGCGCTCTACATCCACGCCATGCTCCGCGGCCGATGCCAGAAAATCAATCCCGGCTGCGAGCGTGAATCCAACTTCCTCGACTGCCGTCGCTCCGCCTTCCTCAAATGTTTCACCATGAACGGCGAACGGCACAAACCCGCCCCGCGAGTCGCCGATTACTTCTGCCGCAATGTCGATGCCGGCCAATGCATCGTATCCCGTAGAAATGCGCGCACCGCGGCGGCCAGTGCCAAGCCGCCCTGTGCCGACTCGTTCACTTAGAAGCCGCAACAGCCCCTCGTCGGCGCGTTCAAAATGAACGGGAATCTCATCGAGATTTCTTAGGAGAGCTTCCAATTCGTCGGCTCGCTCAGCAAGCGCGCCGCTGAACGTGATTTCTTCGGAACCGGCAGCAACCGCCGCGCGGGCTGCTCGATTGGCGCTCTCTACATCTTTCTCGTCAATTTCCTCGCGAATCCGCCAATCACCGCTCGTGCTGCTGCCGCGCCGATACGGAAACGCTCCCGGCAACGCATCAAGAAACGCCAAATCACTCAAATCGTCCGCGCGATAATACGGCTTTACCTCAAACCCTTCTTCGCTTTGTCGGATCAGTCGTTTCGCGTAGTCGGCGCCCTTCAGTTCCTGCGCAATCGCCGCGTCCCACTCCGCGTTGCTGACCGGCGCAAACTCCTCGAACAAATGATCCATCGCCGCCCTCTCTCATCTGTTCCCACCAAGTTCGCCACCACGCACCCATCGCGGGCCGCGATTCTTGTCGGCGGCCTTGCGGGTCCCGAATGCTGCAAACGGAGGGCAGAGATAGTCGTTCTCGAATTGCGGTGATTCTAAGTCTGAGCGGGAGCCACAACGATGTGACGAAGTTCACTCTTCATGAACTTCAGCAGAGCCGAAAAGTTAGTTATGAGAGGGTTTTGCACAGCAGACACGCGCAGCGTTGTGGAAAAGTAGCTCTTTGGGAATGGCGCGCCGAAGGCCGTCGAAGTCGCCGTGTTCGAGCGCGAGATTACCTTGCTAATAATTTATTCAGATGTTGATGAGAATCGCGAAAGTCCCCTCATTGGTTCCTGAGGAACCTACGAGAATCTCGTTCTTCTCCACAGCAGCGTTCCGCACAGGCCCAGCGGAATGATCGTGCCCATCATCAGCACAATCATCCACGGCACATTCACAAAAATGTGCTGCGCGCGCGTGCCCACGGCCAGCCACACAAAGATTCCGCTCGCCACGCACACAATCAGAATCTCCCACCAGCGGCGCGGGTGCTTATTGTCGGCCAGCGGATCGTCGCCGGCCACCACTGCGGCCACATTTTCCGTGTCCAGCCCGTAGCGGTCGCATTCGCGATGCATTGCCGCGTTCCAGTTCTCCATCTCCGATGGCGGCGGCTGCGGCCATGCTGATCGAGACAGCGCCCACGATCATGATGATCGATCCGACCAGTGATCAGCAGCTTTCCGCTATGTGTCATTCCAGCAAATTCGCCAAACACCAGCGCGCCCCACGCCAATCCCCAAAGCTGATTGGTATTCGAAAGCGGAATGCCGCGCCCGATGCCGATGTACTTCGCCGCGTACTGCTGAAACAGATCGCCGATCACCCAGCAGAATCCGCCGAGAAACGGCCAGAAAAGCATCGGCCGCGCGCGGTGCAGCTCCGCCAGCAGCGGCGCCGGTGCCGCCGTAAAAAATCCATCCCAGCAGAAAGACCGTTCCCAGCTCGCCAAAGGTAAAAATCGTCACGAACGACAGCGGATTCATGCCGCTGATGTACGCCTTGCGGTAGGGAATGTACATGGTGCCGAGCAGCACGCCCGCGCCCAGCGCGGCAATAATGCCGATCGCCGCCTTGCCCGGCGCGCCCGCATTCTGCTGCGCCGTGGCGATTGCCAGCACCGCCGCGCCAAACACAATCGCCGCCGCGCCGCCAATCACCTTCGCCCAGTCCTTCGTCCGCGATCCGCGCAGCTCCTTGAACAGCAGGCAGCCCCAGAACAGCCCCACCAGGCTATTCGTGTTCCACAGCGGAAACGCAATCGCCAGGCCCACGTTGCGCACCGCAAAGATCGTGAGCGTGTTGGCCACCGCCCACAGCATTCCGCCCAGCAGCGCCCACACCATCAGGTGCGGCTTTTCGCGCAGATCGTCGAACAGGAATCCCGTGCCCTTCAGCAGCGTGGGAACCGTCCAGCGCGCCACAAACGCGCCCATCACCATCCCCATCGAGATCAGGAACGGAGAGAAGCCCTCGTTCACCAGCTTCGTCGGCGCCTCCGCGCTGCCCAGCCACACCGCCGCCGCCAGCCCGCAGAACACGCCCAGCTTGTGCAGTGAAATTGTGCGACCGCGCTGCCGCGGTGGCTGTCGTCGTTCGCTCATCCGCTCACCTCAGCGTCATCAGCAGCGTGGTTCCCAGAATCAGCACCACCACAGGCACCCAAAGGTGCACGTCGGTCAGAATGCAAATCAGATCTGCAGATCGATTCTTCACGCCGACACCTCCGCGAGCCTCACCGGCCGGTGCTCGTCAAACGATTTGCGCGCCGCCAGCGCCATCACCACCGGCACGCGGCCATCGGCGCCCGTCACCGGCGTCGGCTTGTCCTTCGAGCACTGCCTCGACAAACAGCTTGCAGCTCCAGCGCAAAGCTTTCCGTGTAGCGGTCCATGAAGAAGTTCAGCGGCAGATCAGTGTAAATTGATTCGCCGTGCTGACCACAACCTCGTTCGGGATAGCGATTTTCGCTCGCGATCTTGCCCTTGCTGCCCAGAATCTCCACGCGCTGGTCGTAGCCAAACACCGCCTTGCGGCTGTTGTCGATCGTGCCGATCGCGCCGCTCTTGAAGCGCAGCACCACGATCGCCGTGTCCAGGTCGCCAGCCTCGCCGATCTCCGGTTCGACCAGCACGCCCGCCGCCGTGTACATCTCTTCCACCTCGTCGCCGATCAGATAGCGCGCCATGTCGAAGTCGTGAATCATCATGTCGAGAAAGATTCCGCCCGAGGTGCGGATATACGCGATCGACGGCGGCGCGGGATCGCGGCTGATGATGTGCATCAGGCACGGCTGTGCCGATCTCGCCGCTTCGCCACTGCCTGCCGCACGCGCATGAAGTTCGAGTCGAACCGCCGGTTGAATCCGATCTGCAGCTTCACGCCCGCGCCTTCACCGCCGCCAGCGCCATGTCGATCTTCTCCAGGCTGAACGCAATCGGCTTCTCGCAGAAAATGTGCTTGCCCGCCTTCGCCGCCTGCACAATCAGATCGGCATGCGTCCCGGTCGGCGTGCAAATCAGCACCGCTTCGATCTTTTGGATCGCCGATCACTTCCTCAGCCGTCGCAACCACCTTGGGAATGCCGCATCGCGCCGCGACTGTCTCTGCCGCCTCGCGGCTTCACATCGGCAATAGCAGACAATCTCCGCCTCCGGCAACCGGAACGCCAGCGTCTCCGCATGAACGCGCCCAATGCGCCCCGCCCCAATCATTCCGAAATGAAGTTTCTTCCCGCTCATTCGTTCATTGTCCCCACATTATCCCTGTAGCGCCGGCCTCCCGGCCGGCTGTCATGCGGGCGTCCTCGCCCGCACCCGAAACAACACCAACGTATCGCCCGCGTCCACGCCCGCGCATTTCTTTTTGAATACTCAAGCCGCAAATGCGACTAGAAGCTCGCTGCTTGAAGCTGCCGCCCCGTGAAATTCGCCTCAATCGACCGAATATACTCCCGGTTCCGCGCCGCGCTCTCCTTCGGCGTTCCCATTCCCGGCAGAATGTCCTGCTCCACCAGTGCGTATCCTTTGTAGTCGCGCGCAGCCAGCCAGCGCAACAGGGCAGGGAAGTCGACGCACCCTTTGCCCAACTCCGGGTACAGGCCATTCCGCATCGCCGTGAAATAATCCCACTCCTCTTCGCGGCTGCGGCGCGCGACATTCGGCTCCATGTCCTTCAGATGGATGTACCAGATGCGCTCCTTGAAGCGATTCAGCGCGGCAACCAGATCGACATCCTCGCCGCCCGTTCCGTGCACATAGTGGCCGGCGTCGAACACCAGTCCCAGCCGGTCTGGATTGGTCAGGTCGAGCAGCGTCGCAATCTCGTCCGGCGTCTCCACATAGCCCGCGCAGTGGTGATGAAACACCGTGCGCAGTCCCGTCTCATCGAACACCGCGTGCGCAATCCGGTCCGCGCCGCTCGCAAACGTCTTCCACTCGTCCTTGCTCAGTCCATCGCTTCGCCGTCACGCGTCCCGGCCAGCTTGGTTCGCGCCGGATCGGTGCCCGTTGTCGTCGGCCAGCACCAGGTAAGGCGCCTGCGTCGTCGCCACCGCGGCAATCAGCTTCGCCGTCTTCACCGCCGCTCGCCGCGCCCTCCGCATGCGCCGCCGGATTCTTCATCGCCACCGGCACAAACGCGCCCAGCATCACCACGTTGTTTCGCTTGCGCCAGCTCCTCGCTCAGCCGCGCCGGGTCGGTCGGCATGTAGCCCCAGTCGCCCAGCTCCGTTCCCGTGTAGCCCGTCTCCACCAGCTCGTCCAGCATCTGGTCAAACGGAATCGCTTGGCTCTGGTCCTGGTGCTCCAGCGTGCCCCACGAACACGGCGCATTCCCCACCAACAACTCTTTCATTCGTTCTCCTTACTCCCCGGGTTTTCAGTCTCAGTTCCTGTCAACGTTGCGCTGTACTCGTGTGCATCGCAGCTACAAGCTAGCAGCTAGAAGCTAGCCTGTCCCTGTCTTTAGAACTTCCGGCTCCACTCCTTCGGCCAGCGTTCCACCACAACCTTGGTCTGCGTGAAAAACTCCACTGCGTGATGCGCCTGCGCGTGCAGATCGCCGAAGAAGCTTTCGCCCCATCCGCTGAACGGGAAGGTCGACATCGGCGCGGCCACGCCCACGTTGATGCCCACGTTGCCCGCGTTCACTTCGTAGCGGAAGCGCCGCGCATTCGCGCCGTCGGTGGTAAAGATGCACGCCATGTTGCCGTAGCTGCGTCCATTCACCAGCGCAATGGCCTCTTCAATCGTCTGCGCGTGAATCAGGCTCAGCACCGGCCCAAAGATCTCCGTCCGCGCCGTCTCGGAATCCGGCGGAACATCGTCGAGCACCGTGGGCAGCACGAAATATCCATCCTCGTAGTCCGGCCACCTTGCGCCCGCGCCCATCCACAATCACGCGCGCTCCAGCCTGCTCGCCCTTCGCAATCAGTCCTTCAATCCGCGTCTTGCTCTCGGCCGAAATCACCGGCCCCATCTCCACGCCCGGCGCCGCGCCGTAGCCCGTCTTGCGATTCTTCGCCGCCGCCGCAATCTGCTCCGTAAAATTCGGCCGCGCGTCGCCCACCGTGATCGCCACCGATGCCGCCAGGCATCGCTGTCCCGCGCAGCCAAACGCGGAATCGGCCAGAATCCGCGTCGTCATCTCCATGTCCGCGTCCGGCATCACCACCACCGGATTCTTCGCGCCGCCCTGGCACTGCGCGCGTTTGCCATTCGCCGCCGCGCGGCTGTAAATGTACTTCGCCGTCGCCGTCGATCCCACAAAGCTCACCGCGCGAATCCCCGGATGATCGAGAATCGCGTTCACCGTGTCGCGCCCGCCGTTCACAAGCTGCATCACGCCCGGCGGAAATCCCGCTGCCTGAATCAGCTCGAACAGTCTTCTGCGACGTAATCGGCACGCGCTCCGACGGCTTCAGCAGAAAGCAGTTCCCCGCCGCAACCGCGTAGGGAAAAAACCAGAACGCAATCATCCCCGGAAAATTGAACGGCACAATCGCCGCCACCACGCCCAGCGGCTGCCGGATCATGTGCTCGTCGATGCCGCGCGCAATGTCTTCGCAGTTCGTTCCCTGCATCATCATCGGCATGCCGCACGCGGTCTCCACGTTTTCCACCGCGCGCAGAATCTCCGCCTTGCTCTCCGCCAGCGTCTTGCCGCATTCGTTCGTGATCGAGAGCGCCAGCTCGTCGCGATGCTGCTCCAGCAGCGTCTTCAGCCGGAACAGCGGCTGAATGCGATCCACCACCGGCGTGCGCCGCCACTCGATAAACGCCCGCTCCGCCACTTCCACTGCCGCGTTCACATCCGCCGCCGGCGACAGCGGAACCTCCGCCATCACCGTCGGCCGACGCCGGGTTGATCACGTTCAGCGTTTCGCTCGCGCTCGATGCGCGCCAATGCGCCTTCAACAAAATTCTGCAACCGCTCCATCTCGTCTCCTCCTAGTGACCCAAATGTAGCTCCGGCGTCCTCGCCGGCTGTCGTGCGGGCGTCCCGCCCGCACTTGGAACGCACAAACTCCGATTCTGCCTAAATGAAATACCGTTCGCGCTTGCGCGCCTCTTCGTAGCGCGCCCGCGCCTCGCGCACGCTCTCCATCTCCGAAACTTCCGCAACCGCAACGTCCCACCACGACTCGTAGCCCGGCACGCTCGTCGTCGCATCCGTCTCCACCACAATCACCGTGGTGCGGTCCAGCGCCTTCGCTTCCTTCGAGCGCGTTCTTCAATTCATCCAGTGTCGCCGCCTTGATCGCATGCGCGCCCAGGCTGCGCGCATTGGCCGCAAAGTCCACCTTCAGCACCTCGCCGTCCAGCTGGCCCGCTCTTCGCATTGCGCGCGCGATACCGCGTTCCGAATCCGCCCTGCCCCAGCGACCGGCTCAGGCTGCCGATGCTGCGCGAAGCCGTGATTGTCCACCAGCACGATGATGATCTTGATCCCCTCCTGCACCGACGTCACAATCTCCGTGGGCATCATCAGATACGTGCCGTCGCCCAGAAACACAAACACCTCGCGGCTCGGATCGGCCAGCTTCGCGCCCATCGCGCCGGGAATCTCGTATCCCATGCACGAGTAGCCGTACTCCATGTGGTAGCCGTTCGGCGTGCGCGTGCGCCACAGCTTGTGCAGGTCGCCGGGATGGCTGCCCGCCGCCGACAGCAGCACGTCGCGCTCGCCCGCCGCCTCCCACATCGCGCCAATCACTTCGCTCTGCGCCGGCTTGCCCTGCCGTCGAATTTGCTGTTCAGATGGAACAGCCGATCGACCTCCGCGTCCCACTTCGCCTTCAGCTCCGCAATCTCCGCCGCATACTCCGCGCTCACCTTGTGTCCGCGCCAGCGCCGCGCCAAGTTGCTCCAGCGCCACGCGCGCATCCGCCACCACCGGAATCGCGCCCACTTTGTACGCATCAAACTCCGCGGTGTTGATGTTCACGAACTTTACATTCGGATTCTGAAACGCCGTCATCGACGCCGACGTGAAATCGGAGTAGCGCGTCCCGATGCCAATCACCAGATCGGCCGCGTTCGCCAGCCGGTTCGCCGCCAGCGATGCCCGTCGCTCCGATCGCGCCCACCACCTGCGCATGATCCCACGCAAGCGACGCCCTTGCCCGCCTGCGTCTCCGCCACCGGAATCCCGGTCTTCGCGGCAAAATCGCTCAGCGCCTGCGAAGCCTCGCTCATCAGCACGCCGCCGCCAGCACACAATCAGCGGCCGCTCCGCCGCGCGAATCGCCGCGACCGCGCGCTCCAGCGAAACTCTGTCCGGCTCGCCGCGCCGGATCAGCCACACGCGCTTGCGAAACAGCTCTTCGGGATAGTCGTACGCTTCGGTCTGCACATCCTGCGGCAGCGCCAGCGTCACCGCGCCGCAATCCGACGGCGAAGTCAGCACGCGCATCGCCTCGGGCAGCGCCGTAATCAGTTGTTCCGGCCTGTAGATGCGGTCCCAGTAGCGCGACACCGGCTTGAAGCAGTCGTTCACGCCAATGTCCTGCGTGCGTCGGCGACTCCAATCTGCTGCAGCACCGGCGCCACATTGCGCCGCGCAAAAATATCTCCCGGCAGCAGCAGCACCGGCAGCCGGTTGATCGTCGCCAGCGCCGCGCCGGTAATCATGTTCGTCGCGCCCGGCCCAATCGACGATGTGCAGGCAAACGTGCGCAGCCGGTTGCTGGCCTTGGCAAAGCCCGCAGCCATGTGCACGCCCGCCTGCTCGTTGCGCACCAGTATGTAAGGAAAGTCTGGATTCTGCTGCAGCGCCTGGCCGATCCCGGCCACGTTTCCGTGGCCGAAGATCCCCAGCATGCCGGCGAAGAACGCATGCTCGCGGCCATCCCGCTCCACATACTGCTGCTTCAGGAACGCGATCAGCGCCTGAGCCATCGTCATGCGCCGCGTCTTCATGCTCGTCTCCCCTGAGACCCGAACCTCGAGCTCTCAACTTTCTTGCCGTGCTCTCTGCGGTGAACCAACGATCGCTGTCGCAGGAACCTAGAGGCTACAGCTCGCGGCTAGCAGCTCACCGTCTTCACCATCGGCAGCCGCGGATCCTTTTCCTTCCAGCCGCCCTTCACCCACGCGTAATCCGGATCGTCCGAAGCAGGCCAGCGAGCGCGCCGACCCCGCCAGCGCGTTCAGATAATACACGTTGTATCCGTGCGCAGCCACCACCGGATGATATCCCTCCGGAACCAGCACCAGTTCGCCATCGCGCACCGTCATCGTCTCGTCGATGCGCCTGTCCGCGGTGTACACCTTCTGCACCGCGAATCCCTCCGGCCGCTCGATCCGGTAGTAGTAAATCTCTTCGAGATCCACTTCGCCCGGCGGATTGTGCACGTCGTGCTTGTGCGGCGGAAAGCTCGACCAGTTGCCCGCAGGCGTGAATACCTCCACCACCATCAGCCGGTGCGCCAGAAACGTCGGCGGCAGCATGGAGTTGATCTGCCGCGTTGCGTTGCCGCCGCCGCGAATCTCAATCCCCACATGCGCCGGCGTCACCAGCCGCGCCGGATACTCCTCTTCGGCCTTGCAGTAGCAAAATGCCAAATCGCATGCCGTATCGGCGCTCACCGTAAACGAGGTGCCGATCGGCAGATAAAGCGTGTAGGGCAGCCCGTCAAAAACCGTTTCGCGCTGGCCAATCCCTCGCCAATCGCCTCGCGAGCTTGTCACCGAGCAAACGCCGCCCAGCACCACCATGGCCATCTCTCTTGCGGCCGTCTCGCTCTTGTATTTCTGACCCACCTCCAGCTTTCGCGTCTCAAACGACAAAAACTCAAATCCAAAATCTTCAATCCGGTTGCGGAATTTCTCCGCGCCGGACCAGCAAATCACTCATCATCTCTCCTGGGCTAAATATTGTCCAAAGCAAAAACAGAATGTCCGGCTTATGCCTTCACCGGATAATTCGATTTACCAACCAAGTGCAACAATTTATGCACACGTGTGCACCTTCATAATTCTCCACAAACCCGCCTTTCCTGTCAATGGTGAAAATGTTTCCCTTTGTCCTCCGCTTTCTCTTTTCACTTCCTTGACCGTGAACTTTCCCGGGTGTTACGGTTTTTCTGCACACGTTTGCACCTCTGGAGGATGCATGCCTCCCGTCGCTTCCGCCGCTCAGCTACAAAAGCCCGCTCCACAAAATGACGCAGACCACTCCCACCTGTCTGTGGAACGACTCGGCTTCCATTGAAGAGCTCACCTATTCCATCGAACACGGCGCAGTCGGCGCCACCTGCAATCCGTCCATCGCTGTCGCGGTGCTCAAACAGGAACTCGCCGCCTGGAAGCCGCGCATCCTCGAGCTCGCCGCCGCCGAGCCCGAACTCACTGAAGACGATCTCGCCTGGCGCATCGTCGAAGAGATCTCCGCCAACGCCGCGCGACTGCTCCTGCCCATCTTCGAGCGCGAAAAGGGCCGCAACGGCCGCCTCTCCATCCAAACCGACCCGCGAAACTATCGCAACACCGACGCCATGCTCGCGCAGGCCATCCGCTTCAGCCAGCTCGCGCCCAACATGATCGTCAAAATCGCCGCCACGCGCGCCGGCATTCGCCGCCATTGAAGAAGCCACCTATCGCGGCATCAGCATCAACGCCACCGTCAGCTTCACCCTGCCCCAGGCCATCGCCGTCGCCGAAGCCGTCGAGCGCGGCCTCAAGCGCCGCGAAGCCGAAGGCCTCGATATTTCCACCATGGGCCCCGTCTGCACCATCATGGTCGGCCGCCTCGACGACTGGCTCAAGGTCCTGCACGACAAGCACAATCTCTCCGTCGATCCCGGCTATCTCGAGTGGGCCGGCGTCGCCGTCTTCAAGAAGGCCTACAAGATCTACCGCGAGCGCGGCTATCGCCTGCGCCTGCTCTCCGCGGCCTTCCGCAATCACATGCACTGGAGCGAGTTCATCGGCGGCGATGTCGTCATCTCTCCGCCCTGCGCCTGGCAGAAGCGCTACAACGAGAGCGACATCGAAGTCATTTCGCGCATCGACACTCCCGTCGACCCGCGCATCGTCGACACGCTGCTCGAGCAAATTCCCCGACTTCGAGCGCGCCTACACCGAGAACGGCCTCACGCCCGCCGAGTTCGACACCTTCGGCTCAACGCGCCGCACCCTGCGCCAGTTCATCTCCGCCGTCGCGGAGATGAACTCCATCGTCCGCGACATCATCCTCCCCAACCCCGACACGGAGTAGCCGCCTCACCTCAGCCACATTTGCGGGTTGCTCGTCGACACCGCGCTCAGTCCCTGCTCCAGCAGCTCTTCCACTTCCTTCATCGTCTCGATCAGCCCGCCGCCCACCACCGGCAGATCGGCCGAGATCGCTCGCACCCGCTCCAGCATCTTCGGCGCAACCAGCGCCGGCAGAATCTCCAGCGCATGCACCGGCGTGTTTCTCAGCTGATTCGTGATCGTGTCCATCGCGCCCGTGTCCAGCAGAAACGTGCGCTGAATTCCGTACAGCCCAATGGCCAGCGCATGCCGCAGCGGGTCGAGGTGCGTCGAAATAATGCCTTGCGCGCCCACGCGCTTCAGGTAATTCACCGCATACTTGTCGCGCGAGAATCCGTTCAGCAGATCGAGATTCACGAGCGGAATCTTCTCCGCCGCAACAATCTTCCGGATCATCGTCTCCACGTTGTCCGGATCGCCGGTGAGCAGGTACACCAGCTTGCCGCGCGACGCGATCGCCTGCTCCACCTGATCCGGTTTGCGAATCGCCGGAATGATCGGCGTCTCCTTGCAGAAGACGCTCAGCGGCGTCAACTGCGCCGGCCCGCCGTTTCTCGCTCCGCTTTCACCCATTCCGCCGCCCCGCACGTGCTGGGTGCCTTCGCTTGTTGAGACCAGGGTTCGCTCTTACTTTTCCCGTCGACCCTCTCACAATCAACTCCGCCTCCACCTTCACCTGCGCCACCGACTCTTCGCCCGACATCAGCTTCAACAAATTCTCCATCGCCATCTCGTCCCATGCGCCGCATCGGCTGCCGCACCGTGGTCAACGGCGGCTCCAGATACTCCGCAAAAAACAGATCGTCGAATCCCGTCACCGACACATCTTCCGGCACGCGCAGCCCGCGCGCGCGAATCGCCCGCATCGCGCCCAGCGCCGTCATGTCGTTGTAGCAGCACACCGCCGTCGGCGGATTGGCCAATCTCAGCAGCCCATCCACGGCCGCAAGAGCGCCCTCAGGCCGCCCGTCGCCGAGCACCGCAAGCTCCGGCAGCAAACTCAATTCCCGCTTCGGCCAGCGCCTGCTTATATCCCTCCAGCCTCTCCGTGTCCGATCTGATAGCCGCTGCGGTCGCCCACGTACGCAATTCGCCGGTGGCCCAATTCGATCAGGTGCTCCGTCGCCGCCCGGCTGCCATCCTCGTTCGCGATCATCACCGAGTGCACAAACTCACCCGGATACTGGTCGTTCACCAGCACCATGGGAACATTCAGTTGCGCCAGCATCGGCAGATAATCCGAGCCCACGCGCGACGACGTCACAATAATTCCGTCCACGCGCCGCTCGGCCAGCGCCTGCACCACCTTGCGCTCGCGCTCCGCATCGGCATTCGAGTTGGCCAGGAACACCGCGTACCCGTGATCGTTGGCCGCCTGCTCAATTCCGCACGCCACCTCGCCGGCAAATGGATCGGCCACCGTCGTCACCACCAGCCCCATCGTTCGCGTCCGTCGCGTCACCAGTCCGCGCGCCACTGCGCTCGGCCTGTATCCCGCAGCCTCGGCAATCTTGCGGATCTTCGCCGCCGTCGCCGGATTCACCAGCGGGCTGTTCTGCAGCGCGCGCGAAACCGTCGGATGCGACACCCGCGCCAGCCGCGCAATGTCCTTGATCGAAGGTTGCCGCGACAGTTTGCCGAGGTGTCCGCCCTCCCGCGCCGCCCATGCGCGACTCCGCGCCCCGATTGCGTCTGTCCTTCTCCAACATGCCCGAAACTCCGCTATGCACACGTTTGCTTGAGCACCCAGTCTCCTCGAACGCCCTCTAACTCGTCAATCGCCGTCTCAAAGGCCTTGACGTAATGCATCCTAGCGAATCGCAGACGCGACCGCAGTCGATGACCGCATCTGACTTGCAAATCCGCGTACCAGCACTCATCGGAGCATCGTGCTGCCGAATCCTCGATCGCCAACGTCGCGCCATCTCACTGCTCTGAGCGCCGCATCGGCCTTCGCTCCGCCGTCCTCTTCAACATGCTCGAGATGATCGGCGTCGGCCCCTTCATCACTCTGCCGCTCATCATCGCCGCCGCTGGCTATCGGCTCTCCGTCTGGGCGTGGGTGCTCGGCGCCGTCATCGCCATCGCCGACGGCCTCGTCTGGGCCGAGCTCGGCGCAGCCTTCCCGCGCGCTGGCGGCAGCTACGCCTTCCTCCAGGAAATCTACGGCCCCAAAGGCCCCGGCAACTGGCTCAGTTTTCTCTACGTCTGGCAGGTCGGCTTCACCGCGCCGCTCTCCATCGCCTCCGGCTGCATCGGCCTCTCCGGTTTTCTCGCTTTCTTCTGGCCCGGTCTCGACTCGGCGCCCATCGCTGCTCTTCCCGCGCTCCACTACTCCAACTTCGCCGCCGCCGCCGCGTGCCTTCTCGTCACCGCGCTCCTCTATCGCAATCTCAGCTTCCATCACGCGTCTCGCCTGGGTGCTCTTTGCCGGAGTCATCGCCGCGCTCACCGGCGTCATCGTCTCCGGATTCGCCCACGCCGCAGCCACCGGCGGCTGGCACATGCCGCAGGCTCCCGCGCTCTCGACTGCGCTCTCTCTCGGCGGCCTCGCCCAGGCCACGCTGCTCGCCACCTATTGTTATTGGGGCTACTACAACATCACCTTTCTCGGCGGCGAAGTTCGCCAGCCCGAGCGCACCATCCCGCGCTCCATCCTTCTCTCCATCCTCTTCGTCGCCGCGTTCTACGTCCTCATGAACCTCGCCGCGCTGCCCTCGCTCCGCGCGGCCGCAACACACGCCGCCGAATCCGCCGCCCTCCGCGTCCAGCTCGTCGCCGACATCGCCGCGCTCCGCCTTTGGCCGCTGGGCCGGCTACCTGATCGCCGCCCTCATCATCTGGACCGCCTTCGCCAGCGTCTTCTCGCTGCTCCTCGGCTACTCCCGCGTCCCCTACGCCGCCGCTCGCGATGGCAACTACTTCCGCTTTCTCGCCGCCGTCCATCCAAAGCACGGAATTCCCCACCGCTCGCTCGTCGCTCTCGGCCTCGTCGGCGCGTTCTTCTGCTTCTTCTCGCTCGCGCAGGTCATCACCATGCTCGTCATCACGCGCATCCTGCTCCAGTTTTCACTTCAGCAAATTGGAGTGATCCTTCTCCGCATCCGCCGCCCCGATCTCCCGCGCCCCTTCCGCATTCCTCTCTACCCGCTCCCGCCGCTCGTCGCCATGGCCGGCTTCGCCTTCATGCTCTTCGATCCGCGCCGCGCCCATGCAAAAGGAGGCAGCGGCCTCTTTGAACTCTACGGTGCCATCGCCATCGCCATCAGCGGCACGCTCATCTATCTCTTCCGCGCCCACCGCCTCCGCCAGTGGCCGTTCACGCCGTCACAACCCCAGGGCCAACAGTCCAACGCGCCCTCGTGAACTGACGTATACTGCTGCGAGAAATACCTTTGATCGAGCTAAAGTGCCCAGAGAATTAAAGCCCAAAGCGAGGAACCTCCTATGGCTCAGCCTCACAGCACTCGCTTTATTCGCGACCGCGTCCTGTCAGAGGCCATTTCCCGACTGGAATGGCACGTGGAAGCTGGACCCTTTTAAGAGCGACATTCCCGGACCGACAATTACGGTTTCGATCACGCCCGATGGCATGTACCACAACGCAAGCGGCGGCAGCACCGCGAACTTTCGTTGCGACGGCAAGGGATACCAGGGAAAGGAAACCCTCACGGCCTTTTGCACACAAAAGATCAGTTCTGAAATGGAAATCACCATCTTCAGAAATGGATCGAAAGTGAGCACCGTCCATTGGCAATTGTCTTCCGACGGAAACGCACTCACGATCCAATCTAGACGTTTTCAGGCAGATGGATCGGTGGAATCGAAAGAGCGTCGGTATACGCGCACCTCTGGATCAACCGGCTTCGCTGGCGGGTGGAGAAATGTGAATCCGCTCGAAGGTATACCTTCGACACGGCAGATAGTTCTTAAAGGTCACGCGCTGCACGAATCCTATCCGGGGGGCCAGTACGCGGATGTCACCCTCGACGGCGCGGACGCAGCCGTGCACGGTCCTGGGATTGCTGCCGGGTCATCAATCTCACTCAAGGAACGCAGTCAGCGAATGCTCAGCTTGACAAAGAAGCTGGATGGCCAGGTTCACAGCATCGGATACTTGCAAATCAGCCCGGACGGGCGCTCGCTTACTGAATCGTATTGGTCGCCGGATAGGCCCGACGAGAAGGCCATGCTCGTGTACGAGAAGCAGTAGCTGGAACCCAGAGTTCACCGCCAAACCGCTAGCCCCGCCGCCCTACTCAAACAGCATCCTCTGCGCCACCGGCGAATAGCTCTTTCGGTGCAGGGGAGTCGGTCCCAGCCGCCGCAGCGCTTCCAAATGTTCCTGCGAGCAGTAGCCCTTGTGCCGCGCCAGCCCGTATCCCGGATACACCGCATCGAGTTCCACCAGCATTCGGTCGCGATGCACCTTCGCCAGCACGCTCGCCGCGGCAATCGAAACGCTTCGCGCGTCGCCGCCCACAACTGCCTGCTGCGCGCACGGCCACTCAATCGTGTCGCGCCCGTCGATAAGCAGAAAGTCGGGCAACAGAGAATCCGGCCCCAGCGAATCCGGCCCCGCCGCCAGCTGCTCCACCGCCAGCCGCATCGCCAGCAGCGAAGCCCGCCTTATGTTGATCCGGTCTATCGTCTCCACATCCACCGCCGCAATCGCCCAAGCCACTGCGCAGTCGCGAATCGCCGCGTCAAATTCGTTCCTCTGTTTTTCCGTGAGTTGTTTTGAATCCGTCAGGCCTGGCAGCCTGCAGCCTTCGCGAAAAATCACCGCTGCCGCGACCACCGGCCCGAACATCGGCCCGCGCCCCACTTCGTCCAGGCCGGCAACGCACCGCGCGCCGCCCCGTCGCGCCGCTTTCTCCAGCGCCCATCCGCACACCGGAGCTCTCGCAGTCATGGCCATGCGCACAGTATAAAAACTCCGCCTTTAGTTCTCCCGTGATCCTCAGGTGGAAAAACCGGACCTCAATCGATCATTCCCGCTCCAACCTGCCCGCTCAAACCTGCCCGCTCAAACCCATAGTCGCGCTCCACTCTGCACACCCGCACCTTGAATTCCTCATACCACATCTCGCGTCCCCGCTCTTGCGCCACCAGGTGCCGCAAGATGATAGGCTACCCATCAACACAGGAGGGTTAACCGCAATGCCCAAGTTCGTCATCGAGCGGGAAATTCCCGGCGCAGGAAAACTGACCCCGGATCAACTGCACGCCATCTCGCAGAAATCCTGCAGCGTGGTTAAGTCCATCGGACCTCGCATCCAGTGGCTCCAGAGTTACGTCACCGACAACAAAATTTACTGCATCTACATCGCCCCGGACGAGGCTACCGTTCGCGAGCACGCCAAGCAGGGAGGGTTCCCGGCAAACTCCGTTGCCCAGGTCCGCTCCGTCATCGATCCCACAACCAGCGAGTAAGTTTGCGGAGAACTCACGTCGCATGCCGCAGACTTCGCCGCGCTCAGGCAGCCAACCAAAACCGGCGATCTGGCCAGCAATTGAACCGGCCCGCTCAATTGCTCAACGTCGCTTTCGCGGTGCAGGGAACTGCGCGCAGCAAAAACCCCGGCCAAAGCCGGGGTTCTTTTTGCGCTGCAAATAGCTTCTGTCACTTCCCACAAATCCGATTCGACCGACATCTATGAACTGCGAGCTAAGAACTGTGAACTGCCGCTACACCCGCACTTTGCCCGTCACGCGGTCCACTTCCTTCAGCCGCGCCGCCTTGCCGCGCAGTCCGCGCAGATAAAACAGCTTCGCCCGGCGCACCTTGTAGCTGCGCACCAGCTCCACCTTGTCCACCACTTTGGAGTTGTAAGGGAAGATGCGCTCCACGCCCTGCCCAAAGCTCATCTTGCGCACGGTAAACGTCGCCTTGCGGGCCTTGGTTGATGGCGATCACCAGGCCCTCAAAGGCCTGCAGCCGCTCTTTATCGCCTTCTTTGATCTTCACTTGAACGCGAATCTGGTCGCCGGGCACAAACGCCGGCAAATCGGTGCGCTTCAGCTTGTCAGCCAGGCGCTGCATTACGGGATGGATTGACATGTTATTTTCCTGCGATTGAACTTTCTCTGTGATTTCCTGCGGTTAAACTCAGAACCTTCAGTTTATCAAAGATTGCCGCCATCTGCCTCATGCGCGGCCCCCTCATTTTCCGTGTGTTTAGGCTCCCATCCCGTGCGCTATAGTTCCGCAATGGATGAAAAACGGGATCTGCTCCGCCACACCCTTGCCACACTGGCCTACCGCACCGTTCGCGCCTTGGAAAATGCACCCGAATCCTTCGCCAACTTCGACAGCGCCGGCCGCAGTCCCGTCGCAGATCCTCGCCCACATGGGCGATCTTTTCCTCTGGGCGCTCTCCATGGCTCAGGGCAACCCCGCCTGGCACAACACACAACCCCTCGCCTGGCCCCAGGAGCAGCAGCGCTTCTTCGCCGCCCTCTCCGCATTCGACGCCTATCTCGCCTCATCCTCCAAGGTTCATGCGCCCATCGACCGCCTCATGCAGGGCCCCGTCGCCGACGCGCTTCACCCACGCCGGCCAGCTCGCCATGCTCCGCCGCCTCGCCGGCTCGCCCACGCGCGGCGAAAACTTCTACGTCGCAGCCATCACCATCGGCCAGATCAACTCCGTCCAGCCCGAGCCCGTAAAGCCCTTCTAGTCTCCGCAAAGCCCTTCCGTCCCGGAATAGCCCTCCCGGCACCGCTCCTCGCACCTCTCTCCTGCTCTTCGCTGTCCCGCTGACTCTCAAAAACAGTCGATTTATCAGTAGCGCCGGCGTCCCGCCGGCTGTCGTGCGGGCGGTCCCCGCCCGCACTCTTCGCGCCTCAGAACTCGGCTCAAGTTCCCCCCTCAGGGCCCTGGCACTCCCAGCCGAGCCGCTGCGCCTGCCCTGTGGAAAACTACATCAAATTGTGAGATGAATTTAACAATTCAATCGTTCTATTGCATTTAAGTCATTGAAAAATAAAAATTCAGATTTTGTGCTTGACAATCGTATATCGTTAGGATAAAAATGAGTGACGGTGACTATCGTCGCCATGGAGGTACTTTATGCGCCGTATACTTGCGATCAGCTCTCTGCTCTCCTCGCTTGTTCTCCCCGCAGCGGCTTTTGCCAGCACGCCCGTGGACGACGCCACTGCCCCAACCCCCATCCGCGTCAGCTCCGGCGTCACTCGAGCCGGTCCTCGTCAACTCCGCCTTCCTCGACATTCCGTCTGGTTATTCCATCGACGCTATTCCTGCCGATGCCCAGGTCAGCCTTTCTCTCACCGTCAACGAAAAGGGCCAGCCTGAAAACATCCAGGTCACCAAGTCCTTCAGCAAGTTCTGGGACGCTCGCGTCATCGACACCGTTCGCGAGTTCCACTTCAAGCCCGCCACCGTCGACAACCAACCCACGCCCGTCGACATGAACCTGGTCGTCAACATCGCCCGCTAAATCTAAGCCAACCCGTCGGGATGCTGTGCTGAAATTTCCAAATGGTCGAGCCCAACCAGTTCGTCCTCAGGAAAGCTGCTACCTTCAGCTCAGCATCCCTTCGGCTTTACTCCACCCTGAAACGGGTTGCGCAAATTCAGTTTTGAACGGACATTAACTGATAGGCCTCGAATTGATCCAAGGCATCCGAATCGCAAGAATGTTCGCGTGGCCTAACGGACTGAGGATGAGTTGCTTCGAAAGCACGAAGTGTCAGGGCACGACTTTAGTCGTGCCGAATATTGCGCCAAATGAATGAGGGGCTTTAGCCCCCGAGGGATTTTTACATTCAACCGAGCAGCCCTCTCAGCGGCGCTCTAAAGTCGAATCTCGCCGCGAATTCTCTCGATCGTCAACATATCTTCCGCGCTCAGCGCCGCGCGCTCCAGCAGCTCCGGCCGATTCTTCAGCGTCTTGCGCAATTGCTGCTCCCGCCGCCAGCGCCTGATCTCCGCGTGATCTCCGTTCATCAGCACCTCCGGCGCGCGCAATCCGCCAAACTCCGCCGGCCGCGTGTACTGCGGATAATCCAGCAACCCTCCCGCTCCGTGCTGCGATCGCGGAACCCCCTCCACATCCACGTCGATCTCCGCATCCGCCGCGCCAAAGCTTTCAAACTCGCCCGAAGCCTCGTTGCCCAGCACGCCGGGAATCAGCCGCATCGTCGCGTCCACCACCACCGCCGCCGCCAGCTCGCCGCCGCTCAGCACATAATCGCCAATCGAAAGCTCCATGTCGCAGTAGAGCTCGTTCACGCGCTCGTCCACGCCCTCATACCGCCCGCACACCAGCACCACGCGCTCCAGCGCCGCCAGTTCCCGCGCCACAGCCTGCGTAAACAGCCGCCCCTGCGCCGACAGCAGAATCACCCGCGTCCCGCCCGGAATTGTCATCCTGAATTGCATGTCATCCTGAGCGGAGGTCGCCGCGGCGACCGAAGTCGAAGGACCTGCGTTTTGCTTTCACGCTCTTGCTGACTGCGACTCGCTGCTTCCCGCTCCGCCCTCGTCCTCACCCCAAGCGCCTCCAGCGCCTCCGCCAGCGGCTCCGGCTTCAGCACCATCCCCTCGCCGCCGCCAAACGGACGGTCGTCCACCGTGCGGTGCCGGTCGTGCGCGTACTCGCGCAGATCGTGCGCCTCCACCGTCACCAATCCCTCCTTCAGCGCCCGGCGCACAATCCCGTGCGCAAACACGCTCTCAAAGAACCCCGGAAAGATGGTGACAATGTCGAATCGCATAACTCTGATGATAGAAGCTCAGCCGCCTGCCTCGCGCATGAATCTCGAGACGATAAACTTTGGTTGCGTAGCGTCTAAAGTCCAGTTCACGCAGGAGCACAGTGGCTAATCTCAGAAATCATCTTTCCGGAACCGAAGTGAAGATCTTCGATCCCCGCGACGAGTCCACTGGCTCGGGCGGAGCCGAATTGCTCGATCCAACCGTCGTAAAGAGAGGGGATCAGTGGTGGTTGTACCTTGCTGGCCAGGCTCATGGGTACGGTGCTACTGAGATCTACAGCGCTTCACTACCGCCGCAATCACCGCTCACCGCCACCGGCTGGAACATTACTCGCGACGCGGCCGGGCAGTTGCAGCCACTGGCCCCGCGAGTCCTTAGCGGCGGATGGGATGGAAACGGCGGACGGCACTGCCCATCGCACGTAAGGGGATGGGACCCCGTGAAACAGGAATCTGTTGACCGCATCTACTACGCCGGAGCGGCTGAGAACCTCTGGGGTCCATACACCATTGGCTTCCTCGAATGGGATGGAGAAAAGTGGATGGATCAGCCCGAGCCGGCGTTCACACCGAACGAAGAATGGGAACACGGAAGCGTTTACGAGCCAAACCTCATCTATCACGACGGCAAATGGAAGATGTGGTACGTCGCCGGATCGAATCAGGAGGATTACCTCGTCCACGGGTTCGCCGAGAGTGACGATGGCAGTCACGGGCTGGAGCAAGCATGAGGTCTTCGCGCCGCCCGAAATGAAGATGTTCGACTTCTGCGTACGTCAGCGGGGCGATTCGGGCGATTCATTTGACGCGATCTTTTCGCGCGTCGGGGTCAGCGGAGGCGCCGCGCCGCCTGAAACCGGGCTGTGGTGGTGCAGGGCACAAACACCATCGGGCAAGCTGGCCGACTGGAGCGAGCCACTCCAGATCATGACAGCTGAAGATCGGGGTTGGCACTCCGGCCCATGGAAGCCGTCGTTCCAGTGGAACGAGCAAAATAGTGCGCGCGCCCTCGTGTTCTTTGACGGCTTATACCGAACGAGCGATCCGGGTCCGTTCCCGTTCGCATTCACACTCGGCTGCCTTGATATCGACTTGCCGCCTAGTATTTTTTCCAGCGATCGCTAAGGTATTTAGCGGATTACAACGAAACAGATTGCGGCGAAACATTTGTCCGGTGCCACCGGTACTTTCCCCGCAGCCGAGGAGCCACGGGATAGCCGGGTGCCCCGGTCTCGATTTTGAGACCGGGGAAAGCACTGGCCCCGGCCTCAGCACGCCAGAAGCTAGCAGCTAGAAGCTAGTAGCTAGCAGCTGCTCTCCGCCTCCACAGCCGCGCCGTCACCACCCCAAACAGAAATCCGCCCACATGCGCCAGGTAAGCCACTCCGCCCGTCTGCACGTTCGCCACCGATCCCGCGTTGAACAACTGAATCAGAAACCACACACCGATCAGCACCACCGCCGGAATATACGTCACCCGAATGATGATCAAGATCCACACCAGCGTTCGAATCCGGTCCCGCGGATACGTCACGATAAACGCGCCCATCACCGCCGCAATCGCTCCGCTCGCGCCCAGGCAGGGAACCGTCGATGCCGGGCTTCCCGCCACCTGCGCCAGCATCGCCACCACTCCGCCCATCAGATAGAACGCCAGATAGCGGAATCGGCCCCATCGCGTCTTCAATCGCCGGCCCAAACGCCCATAGAAAAATCATGTTCCCAATGATGTGCAGCCAGCCCGCGTGCATGAACATCCCGGTAAAGATGGTGATCCATCCATGCCCGCTCGTAATCTGCGCCGGAATCACCGCCCAGCGATCCACGAACGCGTCTCCGCCCTCGAGCTCCAGCAGAAACACCCATGCGTTCGCCGCGATAATCAGCGCCGTCACCCACGCAAACCCGCGCGTCCGTCGCGATGCATCTCCCAGCGGTAGTATTGTCCCCACGTCTCTTGCTCCGTTCTTTTCTTGGAACCCGGCTCGCTGCGCTCCTGAATTCAATCAGAATAAACGGATTTCCTACCCCGACTCCGCTCGCACTCTCAACCCCTCCAGGAAAATCGTTGCCCCATCCTTCGCCTTCTCGTTGGCGAAGGGTGGGATAGCAAGAACCATGCGGCTTTACTCGCAAAGAACGCGATCGCGAATGGCCATCTCTGTCGCGAAGACGGCCGGAGAGCGGTCACGAGGGGGCATTTTGCGGGCAAAAAGGCTTGTTTGGTGCATAAAATCGCATAAATTTTACCACGGCTTTAGGGCTGTTTTATTGATTCTAAACTACTTAAGTGCGATTTTTGGACATAAGCGGTGAAAAAATCACTCTCTTTCTCGCTTGGCCCTTCTGAAAATGGCAGGTTGATGCCGCGGTGGGTGGGATTTCGCTCCCTGTATCCCCTTTCTTGCCTAAGACAAGTGTAAAGAATTGGTGGAAATGATCAGCAAAGCTAGGGCGGATTTTGTGTCTATGTTTTGAGCGGGTTGGGGGTCCCGATGGAGAGTAGGGGCTTGACAGAGTTGGAAGATGACGAAAAAGCCCCAAGGATCGGAAGGGCAACGCTCTTTCGCCCGCTAACGCGGGCTTGCGATTCGGAAGGGCGGCAGACGCGAAGTGATGAATGCTCCGCACCACCACTGAACCTCGCTCAGCTACGCCTCTTCGGCTTTGCTCAAGTCGACCAATCCCTCCGGCAGCGCCATCTCCACGCGCTTCGCTTCAAGATCGATCTTCCGCAGATAGCTCTTCGCAAACGGAACCAGCACTTCGCCCTTCGCGCCGTGCACCACCAGCAGCGGCGCAGCTCCTCCGCTCCGGTCCACGTCCTCGATCTCGCCCACGCGAACCGGCTCCGCGCCGCCAACATCCACCAGCGCGCAGCCGATCAGGTCGCCGACGTAGACCTCGTCGCTGCTCAGAGCGGCTCGCTCCGCGCGCGGAATCGCGACGATCATTCCCGCCAGCAGCTCAGCCGCTGAGATCGAGTCCACTTGCGCGAAGTGCAGCACCACGCCGCCCTTGTGCAGCCAATGATTCTGTAGCTCCACCTGTCGCGGCGTCTGCGCAGCCGGCCGCGCGTAAGCCCAGCCGGCCGCGCGCCCGTTGCCGCCTGCTTTCGCAGGCACATCCGCCGGAAGCAGCCAAAGCTGCTTCCGTTCTGCAAACTTTTCGGGAAAGTCAGTGAGAATCTCGGCGAAGACTTCGCCTTTGCGTCCCTGCGGCCGGCGAATCCGCGCCAGCCAAACCCACGCGTCAGCCGCTTCCGGCACAGTTACCTCCGGCCACGCGACGACGATGCAGCGACCAGAGGCAAAAGCCATGCTATTCCTCGTCGTCTTCTTCCAGAATGTCGAGCGTGTAGCGGTGGCGCAGCTTCATGCTCACCGCACCCAGAATGGTGCGCACCGAGCGCGCCGTGCGCCCCTGCTTGCCGATCACCTTGCCCACGTCCTGCGGCGCCACGCGGAGATTGAGAACCGTATTTTCGCCCCGGCTCACGGCTTCCACTGCCACGGCATTCGGCTCGTCCACAAGAGCTCGCGCAATCTCGCGGACCAATTCGTCTACTTGCACCGTATCAAGTTGCGTCATGTTCTTGCCCCTGAACCTTGCCCCGGTTCGTGACTTAGTCCGTAACTTGGTTCTTAACTTAGGCCGTGACTTCTGCCGCTGGCTCCGCGGCCGCAGTCACCGGGTGGTTGGCGACGATCTTCTCCATTCGCGAAGAAAGCTGCGCGCCCTTGCTGCGCCAGTAGGAGATCCGCTCGTGCTTCAGGTCGACGCTGGCCGGGTTAGTGCGGGGATTGTAGGTGCCCACAACCTCGATGGAGCGGCCATTGCGGGCGCGGTCCTTCTCAATCACGACAATGCGGTAATACGGCTGCTTGCGGGCGCCGAAACGCGCCAAACGAATCATAACCACGATGAATCAATTCCTTTCGAATTCCTGAGCTTGAGTAAGATGAACCGGAAGCTTCCCAGCCGGATTCCAATCCGGCATTCGCTCTGCGAGCGGGAAAGCCACCTTTGGTTCTGCGCAACAATGGCCAGCACAAAGGTCAAAACCGACGCGCCCGGCCGCACACATCACAACAACTAAGTATCGCCGAAACCGGGTGTTTGAAGCAAATCCGACGCCAGCAGGCGAAATCGGCCCCGAAAGCTCCGCGAGATTAACGCCCTCACTCCCATCGATTACGCGGCGCTCGCATATGATGTCAGAACCGGTCTCCGGTTTCGCGAAATCTGAAGCCGATCTCGGGCAGAGAGTGGTTGGTTTTGATTATTTTTGGGAGACAGAGCAATGAGCCAGCTTAACCCCTATGAGAGTTTTCTTGACGGTCGGCCGATCGACGCGATTTTGGCGTCGACCGCTGGCGCCATCGCCGAGTGTCTCGAGGAGATCGGCCCAAATCAGACCGGCTTGCCGCCGGCTCCCGGCAAATGGAGCGCGGCCGAGATCGTGTCCCACCTTGCCGATTGCGAGATTGTCTTCGCATTCCGTCTCCGCCAGACACTGGCCGAAGATGGGCCGACCATCCAGGCCTTCGATCAGGAGAAGTGGTCCGCACGCTACTCTGGAGTTCCTGCCGCCGAGGCGCTGGCCGCCTTCTCAGCGCTGCGCAACTGGAATCTGCGATTGATTCGCAACGCGCCGCCCGCCGCGGCCGGCCGAATGATGACGCATCCCGAGCGCGGAACCATGACCTTTCAATCCGTCGTCGAAACCATGGCCGGCCACGACCTCAATCACATCTGCCAGCTGCGCAGGATCGCCGGCCAAGCGTCGACTAAAGCGTGACGTTCGAGTCGCCGGGCACCCCAACCGTCGCGCCTCAGCTGGAATCTCGCGGCAAACCGAGCGTTGAAGCCATGGCGGAGTTTTTGTTGCCTACGCCAGCGCAACCTTCAAAGTGATGCCGATCTCAGAAAGCTTTTCCGCGGGCATTTGAACCCTTAACGCAGCGTCGTCCTGCTTCCAATTCAGATCGCCCTTGTGCCCGAGCAGTTCCACGTTGAGGATCTTGCCCGGCTGCTGCGGGCTTGCGAGGCCAAGAGCCTTCACTGCCGCCTCTTTTTCCGGCCAACCCATCACGAATGCGTAGAGCGTGCTGTTCTTCGTCGTGAAGCGGACATCCTCGGCGGTTAGGTCATTCTGCTTGTCTTCGTTGAAGTTTCCCGTCGCAATCTTCACTTTGGTCGACGGGCCTTCGCCGTAGATCTTCCAGGGGCGCGTCGCGTAGATGCCTTCGCTGTTGATCTGCATCCACTCGGTGATGCCTTCGAGCACCTCCATCTCCTCGAAGTCCAGTTCGCCCGGAGTTGGGCAGCGGGAAATTCAGCAGCAGGTTGCCATTCTTGCTCACGATGTCGGTGAGCAGATCGATCACCTTCTTCGGCGTTTTGTACTTGATGCCGCGCTTGTAGTGCCATTGGCCGATGCAGGTGTCGGTCTGCCACGGATTCTGCGAGATCGCGTCAGCAACGCCGCGCTCATGATCGAGCACGCAGGTGCCGATCGCGCAATCCGAAGCCTCCTTGCTGGTATAGACCGCCTCCGTCTGCTCCGCCGTTCAACTGCGCGCTCACGTTGTAAAGGTGCGAGACCATCTTCAGGCCGTACTCCTCGAAGGGAAGATGACCGTCGGTGTAGAGCAGGTCGGGCTGATACTTGTCGATCAGGTCGGTCATGCGGTTCGAGATAGTGTTGCCGCCACGAGTCGGGAATGCCATCGTCGTTCCAGTCGAGCTTGTCAACGAACGGCGCGCAGCCTGCATCGTGATAGAGGTCGGCATACTTCGGATCGACGCCATCGTAAGAAACGCCGGCCAGCGGTCCCGTCTTGTCGGCGCCATGGCTCACTGCAAACCACTTGTAGCTGATCCACAGGTGCTCGCTGACGCCGAAGCGCAAGTCCGTGCTTGCGCGCCGCTCTTTGCCACAGTGCCCACCACATCCTTCTTCGGCCCCATGTTCACCGCGTTCCAGCGCGTGTACTTCGAGTTCCACAGATCGAAGTTGTCGTGGTGCACTCCCATGCTGAAGAAGTATTTTGCGCCGGCCTTCTTGTAGAGACCCATCAGATGATCCGGATCCCACTTGTCGGCCTTCCAGATGTTGACCAGGTCCTTGTAACCGACCTTGGATGGATGGCCGTAGGTTTCGCAGTGGTAGAGATATTGCGGCTGAGCCCTGGATGTACATGTTGCGCGCGTACCAGTCGCCGTCTTCAATGGCCGATTGCGGTCCCCAGTGCGCCCAGATGCCGAACTTGGCATCGCGAAACCAGTCCGGAATCGTGTAGGCTTGCAGAGATTCCCTGGTTGGCAGAAAGGGGCCGCTCGCTGCCGCATGCTGCGGACGCGCAAATTTTCGAAAGGGCCAGAGCGGAACACGCGCCGCCCATCCATTGCAGCATTTCCCTGCGATTCATCTTCATTTGCAAGCTTCCTTTCTCGCGTTGGTGCGAGCGAACGTGTTGAGTTCAAGGTCGAAGTCGACCGCGATCGCGCACTCTATTTTGCGCCGGATGTCGCCATCGAAGCGCGAAGCCGCTCTTCCGCGTCCGCACTCCAGTAGGCGCAATCGAGCTCGAAGAAAATCGAGGTGTACGGAATTGTCAGTTCCGTCTTGATAATGAGCACGCGAAAGCCTGCGCGATCTGGTCGAGTTTGGCGATGATCTGCTCGTGCGGCATGGGGATGGTTTTGGCAGATCTTGAGCAGTTCGGCGAGCTGTTTTCGATAGCGCGCAACACCCGGCGCGTCGGCCTCGGCGACAAATTGCAGTTCCTGGTCGAGATAAATATTGGCGCGAACATGCTCGCTGGCCGTCAATCGCGTCGAGCACTCTGCGCGCGACCTCAACCTGGCCGGCGCCGGAGACGATGGTCTCAATGCCGGGCTTGGACTGCGCAGGATACGCCGAGTCCGCAACCACGATCCAGTTGCGATGCCCGAAGAGCGGCAGCAAGCTGTTCAGTTGTCGCTTCCCAGTCGGCTCTCGTAAGTCTCGGCGCCATCGGCCATGGTTTGTGCCCCCGAATTCGCTCATTGAGAGTCACTATTTCAATTCTTCATCAGCGCACACGGCCACCTTGCCGCACTTGCCTGATGCCATCAGCGCATAGGCTTCGCCGGCGCGCTCCAGCGGAAACCGTGCGTGATGATGTCGGCCGGATGCAGATTCCAGCGCACCAGCCGCTCCACCAGCTCTTCCATCAGCCACGTCGAAGTGACCCACGAGCCGTAGAGTGTCTTCTGATCGTGAATCATGTCGGGCGACGGATTGAATTCGACGCGGCCGCCTTCGCCCAGGAAAACGATCTTGCCCCATTTGCGCGTGGCGCGAATCGCCGTGGCCCGCGCGGCGTCATTCGCCGAGCAGTCGACAGCGCGCTCCACTCCCATGCCGCCAGTGAGCCGCCTCACCTCGGCCACGTTGTCGGGTCCCGAGGCGAGAACCGCGTCGCACAGGCCGAGGTCGCGTGCGATCTTCATGCGCTCTGGCACCACATCGATGCCGATGATTTTCTGCGCGCCGAGCTTGCGGCAGAGCGC
This sequence comes from uncultured Acidobacteriaceae bacterium, assembly GCA_963725115.1. Classification (GTDB taxonomy): domain Bacteria; phylum Acidobacteriota; class Terriglobia; order Terriglobales; family Acidobacteriaceae; genus Telmatobacter. The sequence goes on from CAVRXG010000003.1 coordinate 166,140, forward strand.
GCCGGTGGCCAGGCCCACCGGCCCCAGACCGGTAATCAGCACCGCATGATTGCCGTTGATGCCGATCTTCTCCAGGCCCTCGTAGACGGTGCCGAATCCGCAAGCCACCTGCGCGCCATCGGCGTAGGAAAGCTCGTCGGGCAGGGCGATCAGGTCTTTCTCCTCGGCCACCATGTACTCCGCCATGCCGCCGTCGCGCTGCCAGCCATAGGCGCGGCGATATTTTTCGCTGGTGCAGGAGATCATGTAGCCGCGCCGGCAGTCGTTGCACACGCCGCAGCCGGAAATGTGATAGACAATCACGCGGTCGCCCTCCTTGAAGCGGCGGCAGCCCGCGCCCGCGGCCACAATCTGTCCGCACGGCTCGTGCCCGGCGATCACGCCCTGGTAGCCTTCAGGACCTTTGCCAAGATGCTCGTGATAAATGCAGCGAATATCGGAGCCGCAGATGGTCGACGCCTTCACGCGCAGCAAAACTTCGCCATGACCCGGCTCCGGCACGGGCACCGTGCGCAGCTCAACGGTCGAGTTGCCCGGCAGAAACGCTGCGGTCATCGTGTCTTTCATGGGTCTCGCTCTCCGAGTGCCTTTGAGCGGCACTCGAATTGCCTCTCACAGTTTACGGCGGCGTGATCTCTCCGTTCAGATCCCAGAGATCTTCCCAGGTCTGGCCGTCTTTCCACAGAAAGACCTGGCCCTTGATCAAACGGCAATTGCGGTCGATGGCGGCAATCGCGCGCATCTCTTCGTCGGTAAGCGGATCGCGACACGACAGCTTCGAGATTGGCGCGGTAATGATGAACGGAGAAGGGAATCGGCGTTTGCCCGCGCTGCACGGCCCACTTGATGCACACGACCGCGGGATGAATTCCATGCCGCTCGGCAATCTCGAGCAATCACCGGATCTTCTGTCGGCGCGGTGTCCTCCGGCGTGCGATCGCGCTCCGGCCGGCCCGGCGAGCCGATGGGGCAGTAGCCGACCGGCTGCATGCCGTTGTCCAGCACAAACTGAAAAAGCTCCGGCTGCTGGAAGTGCGGATGCAGCTCCATTTCATTCACCGCCGGCTTGATGCGCGCATCGCGCAGAAGCAGCTTCAGCTTGGGGATGGTCATGTTCGATGTGCCGATGTGGCGCACCAGGCCCAGGTCCACCAGTTCTTCCATCTTGCGCCACGTCTTCATGTAGTTCTCGTGGATATACGGCCTGGCGTCCGGCGTGCGCGAAGAAACGTCGCAGCCCGGCGGATGAAAGTTGGGAAACGGCCAGTGGACGAGGTAGAGATCCAGGTAGTCGAGACGCAGATCGGCAAGCGATTGGCGGCATGAAGCGATCACATCGTCTTCGCCGTGCTTGTCGTTCCACAGCTTCGAGGTGATCCAGAGGTCCTCGCGCCTGATTCCGCCGCGAAGAATCTCCTCGAAGGCAGCGCCGATCTCGGCCTCGTTGCCGTAGACCGAAGCGCAATCGAAATGCCGGTAGCCAGCTGCGGCCGCGCCCTTCACCGCCTCGGCAATCTCGGCTGCGGAGACGTGGTCGGATCCGAAGGTGCCGAGGCCGATGGCGGGCATACTTGCACCCGTGTAGAGCGTTCGCTGCGGGATTGCCGCCAGATCGACGGAAGCGGAAGCGGCGGAATTTGGCATGCGCGATCGGCCTTGAGTGTGGATAGAGTTAACGCTAACTTCACGGAAGAATACATACGCTGTGAAGTCACTGTCAACCGGCCCCTATCCACCGGCCAATTCGGCTTCCGGTGATGTCAAAGATGGGAATCGCTGGGCAATTTGCGGACTGAGTCTCGGCACAGAGACTGTCCGCGCAGCAGGCCTCTCGACCCAGGAGACGGAGCCAAATTCTGAGAAAGGTCAGGTGATCGTACTGAGACCGGTGCCTCTCTGCGTGCTCGGCTTAAGCGTCAGCGCGGACGAGAAGGCATGTGATGTTGTCGTGGCCGCCGGCCTCATTGGCCGCGGCGATGAGACGTGAACACAGACTCTCAAGCGGCACGTCAAGGCGCAGAATGGATTCGAGGAGAGAGTCGGAGAGTTCGCGAGTGAGGCCATCGGAGCAGAGAAGAAAAAGGTCGCCCGGCTCAGTTTCGAGTTCGAAAACATCGGGAGTGACGGAGCTTTGCGTGCCCAGCGCGCGGGTGATGACGTTCTTGAGCGGCGAGTGGAGAGCTTCCTGCCGGCTCATTTGGCCCAGGCGTATCTGCTCCTCAACCAGCGAATGATCGAGCGTGATCTGCTCAATGTGGGAGTTGGGGCGGGAGCTGCGTAGGCGGTAGCCGCGGCTGTCGCCCACGTTCAGAATCCATGCGTGGCTATTTTCCACAAGAAGCGCCACGAGAGTCGTGCCCATGCCACTCAGCTTTTGGTTGCGCTGTGAGCGTGTGTAGATGGCCTGATTGGCGGCGGCGACGGCTTGCTCGGCTTCGGTTGGCAGCGGACTGGCGCCCGTGCGTTCGGTGAGTAGCCGCATCACCTCAGCAACAGCCAGAGTGCTGGCGACTTCGCCTGCGGCCGCGCCGCCCATGCCGTCGCAGACAACATACACGCCGCGCTCAATGGAAATACCGAATGCATCCTCATTGGAAGCGCGCTTACGACCGCGGTCGGTAAGCGCCGAGGCCGTGTAGTGGACGACAGCAGAAGCCAAGAATCAAACCCCCGTCGCTCAGTGTACCTAAAGAAGCCCGTGATGGGGCCTGTTGACAATGGGACAGGGAGCACAAGCGTCATAGGCCGATGTGCCAGCGTGCCTGATCCGCGGTCCTGATCCACGGTTCTGATCGCGGGATTGAAAGACAGCGGGCCACACCGGTCGAGGTAAAGCGTTCGCTATGGCTTTGAGGTCGAATCAACGTGCAGCGGTGGCGGTGGAGGCAATTCGAACACCTGAACTGCGCCCGCGTTGAGCAGCGCGACGCGGCGGCCGGAGGGCGAAATGGCAACATTACCGCCGGCGTCGAGAATCGGGCTGACTGGTGAAACCAGGTCGATGTCACCGTTGGCCGCGTCAAAGACGGTTACTGACTGCTCCTTGATGTCGCCGGCGTCCAAGGGCGCGTAGGCGTAGATCGAGTGGTTGGCGTCGAGCGTTTCCCACGCCAGGCGCGAGCCGTTTGCCGCAACGGCCATTTGCGGCCAAATCTCGGTGGGTGGCGCCCAGTCTCCCAAAGCGTCCTGCCCGCGGTGGATACCGCGACAAGGCCGCTCTCCCCTCCCGACCCGCACGTCGTGGCAAGAATCTCTTGCTCTGAAAGAAATTCGTCGTCGGGTTCGCAAGTCGATGCGACGCGTCCGAGCATCTTGCTTCCGCCGGTGTAGTAATTGAGGTTCAAAATCCACTCATTTCCGCGGCTGCGGAGGTTTTCGAGGTAGCCCATGGAGTTGATGGGAAGATGAACCGCAGCGCGAACACGGCTGACGAGCATAACCTCGCCCGAATCGCGACGAAGAATGCGGACCACGAGATCGGGTTGGCTGACATCGGCGGGGGAATCCTGGTCGGATGTGATGGTGGCTGAAGCGGTCGAAGCGGTCGGGGGGCTCAAAGGGCTCGACACTTCTCCGGGCCTCCATGCGGCCGTCGAAGTTCCGTCTTCAGGAGCCTCGGGCTTTGCGGGCTTGGCGGCCGGCTCTCGGGAGTTGGTGACGAGAAAATTCTGTTCCGGATCAAGTTCGAGCCAAAGCAGCGAACCCGGGAAGTCGAGGTACGGCTTTAGCGCGAGTGTGGCATCGCTCTCGTACAGGTTGTTGCGGTCGCGGAGAAGAAAATGGCCGTCTTTCAGCGGCCAAAGATAGCGGACCCGATCGTGGACCGTCCACGTGGCTTCAGCTTCCACAGTGCCTTTGGGCAATGCCAGTACCACAGCGCGAATCTGGCGCTCGTCGGTTTCCGCGTTGTTAGTGGGATCGCGGCGCAGCAGACCGGGAATGCGAAACGTTAAGAGCACCCGATTTTCGTCCAGGAAATCGAGGGAGGCCATCGTATTCCGCTGGCCCATATAGTTGGCGCCGGGCGCGGTGAAGCCAAGCGGCTCTACGGGAATGGTGTACGCGGGCGGCAAAGACGGCTTGTCGGGAAAGCGATCGACGAGGAAGCGCTCTTTAACGGGAGGCGAGGATTTAGGCTCCGGTGCGTCTACATCCGGCGAAGGAGCAGTCGAGTTTGGCGCTGGTGCGGGTGGAATCTGGTCTTGCGCCGCGGATGGAACGAGAGCGAGAGCGCAGAAGAGAGCCGAGACGCAGCAAGCCCGGATTGCACATCGCCGACCCACCAGCCGCATGATTCCGAGCCATCTGACCATCGATGAGTATTCTCTCCGATGCGGGTATGGTGGTGGAAGTGCGCGGAGATAAATCGTTCGCGCACTGAATCGAAAGTACAACCCGAAAGAACAAAGAATGACCGATCGCAGCATGCAGAAGCGTCGAACCTGGCCCTCATCGCGTGTGCGAGAGTAAAGGAGTGATGGCGAAGCGTGCGACGGCCGGGCGGAACTCAGCCGCAGAAACGAGCGGCGGAGGGATCAGGTTTCTGGGTTACGGCGCGTGCGCCCTCGCCGGGACACTTTGGGGAACCGGCTTCTACTGGGGAAGGCTTGCGCTCAACGAGATGAGCGTGGAGCACATGGTGCTCTACCGCTTTCTCTTTGCCTGTTTGGGCATGGCGCCGGTGCTGCTGACGCATCGCGTCCGGCTGACGGCGAGTGAATCGCGGACATTGCTGTTGGCCGCGGCCCTTGGAATTCCCCTCCAGTTCCTGCTGCAATTTCATGGCCTGGCACTGACTACCGTAAGCCACGCCTCGCTGATGGTGGGCGTCATGCCGGTGATGTTGGCCGCAGCCGCAGTTCTGTTTGCCGGTGAGCGGCTGGATTGGGTGGGCTGGCTGGCGCTCTTCTGCTCGACAGCCGGCGTGGCGATGGTGACGCTTGGCGGAACGCGCGCGACGACTGGGCACGAGACGCCTTCGCTCGCGGGCGATCTGCTGGTGATTACCTCGCTCATCATTGCGCTGGCCTGGATTCTGCTGAGCAAGAAACTGATGAAGACGCACAGCCCGCGCGTGGTGACCGCATACACCATCTTCTCGGGCACTGCGATGCTGGTCATTTGCGCAGTTGGCTCGCGGCTGTTCGCCTGGATCGCGCACAAGAATGTCGAGCCGATGCCGTTTGCCCACGTAAGCGCGAAAGCCTGGATGGCGCTCGCGATCAGCGGAATACTTTGCACGGCGACAACGACTCTCTTGTGGAATTGGGGAATCCATCACGTGCCGGCATCGCGCGCGGGAGTGTTTTTGAACATCGAGCCGGTGCTCGGCTCAATACTGGGTGTGGAATTGCTCGGTGAGAAGCTGGGGCCCTTTGCGTGGCTGGGCGGAGCGCTGATTCTGGCAGCGGCGATCACGCTCACGACACGTGGCCAGGAGACGGAGCCGGCGGTGTTGCTGGAGTAATCGCGAGCGCGGAATTCGCTGACAGAGAACGAGTTGGTCAGGCCTTGCGGTGGGCGACAAAATAATATTTCGGACTGGCCTAAGCCTTTTCAATTTGGCGCCGATAAGACTCCAACCGGCATTTGATTGGGGATGCATCTTCGCGCCTCCAGTCGGACCGAAATCGCCGTCAGAAATAGAGAGGGCACAACGCTCTAGCCAGCCTTCGGTTCCCAGCGTTCGATTTATTAAAACGCTGTTCCCATTCTTCGTCCCCGCAGGTTGAAGTTCCTCCAGCTCGGAGACCTGCTCAATCCTGCGTTGATTCAGCCGAACCCCAAAAATCTTGAAGGAGAAACGTGTCATGGAAGCGATGAGTCAAGTGAGCGATCTGAGCATTCGAATGATTGGCCGCGACCACCAGGAGATTGCCGAGATCTTGCTGGAAATCAACTTCAACGCAAACAAAGGCGGCGACGTCGGCGAGCGGACTCGCAGGCTGAAGGAGCTGATGCGGATAACGCGCTCCCACTTTATGTTGGAAGAGGGGATGATGGCGGCCGCAAATTATCCGGGACTGGGAATCCACGCGCTGAGCCATGAATGGATGCTGGACCAGATCAGGCGTACGGATGTCTACTGGAACCGCAGAAGCGATGCCTTGTTGACGCGCGAGCCGCTCGGGCTTCTTTGGGAGTCGCATATCGCGCATTCGGAAAGAGAAGACCTTGCATTCGGAGCCTGGGTGAGTGAGGGATCCGGATCGATCCTGGCTCCTGGCCGGCAATTGGCGGCAGGTCAAAAGACATAGAACCAAATCAAACACCGAGTAATAGAAAGTTTCGACGGGCGATTGGCTGAAGGAGCACGCGCCGGCTGCGAAACCGCGTCAGCTCTCGAAAGAGAGCTGAGCCGGTGCCCACAGCGCGGCGGTCGGCCTAGGTTCTGAAGCAAGCTCGTAAACAAGACGCTCGAGCACCAGGCGCTTGTCTGGCGGCGAAGAGCGCAATTCAACGTCGGCGCGGGCCACGAGTCGGAGCGCGCGCGTGAGCTCGCGCCTGCTTTTGTAGCGGCGCGCCTGACGGATAAGGTCGTCGGCGGCGAATGGCGGCATACGAAAGCCCTGCCATAGTGCCTGCCAGATGGCTCGCGAGTCGCGCACGTTCTTTTCGAGGATCACAAGCATCTGGCGAAAGGTGCGGGCCAGCATGTAGAGGTGACCGATGGCGGAGTCTTCACCCGCGTCGGAGCTGTTGAGCAGGCCCTGCAGCAGCGCCAGCGCGCGAACGCGGTCGCGGGCGCTGATGGCGTCAGTCAGTTCGTAAAGAGTGCGCTGCTTGGCACTCAGCACCATGGTCTCCACGTCGCCCAGAGTGATGCGGCCGCGGCCTGACGTGTAGAGCAACAGTTTTTCCAGCTCCGACGACACCAGCATCATGTCCGCGCCCGAGCGCGTCGACCAGTTCGCGGGCGGCGTCTGGCTCCAGGCGCAGGTCTGTTTCCTGCGCTTTGGTCACAGCCCAGCGCATGGCGTCTTCGTCGCTCACGCGGGCCAACTCCACCATGCCGCAGTGCTGGCCGAGGGTTTCGGTCAAGCGCTCGAAGCGATTCTTATCGTCGAGCTCCATCCGGCGCGTGTCCGGAGGGATGCGAATGAAGTCAGCGATGAATAACAGAAGCGCCTGCGGATTGGGCGATTGGAAGTAGCGATCGAGCGCGGCGAATTCTTCCTTTTTTGCGCCACGTGTATAGAGCTGGCGCACGTTGCGGATGAAGATCACCTGGAACGGAGACATCAGCGATGGTGTTTGCGCGCGGTCCAGAACCTCGAAGATCGAGGTCGAGCTGAGATCGAGATCGGAGAGGCAGAAGTCGCGAAGATCGGGTGGGACGAAGGCCTTGAGAACGGCGGCGCGGCAGCGGTCGAGAAGAAAGATCTCGTCGCCGGCCAGCACGTAGCCGGCTCGGAGCTTGCCCGTGCCCGCAGCGGCAGCTTCAATCTCCGCGGTAAAGCGGGCAACGGAGCTGAATCCCGCACCCCAGCGCGAACCGGTCAAAGCACGCGCTCCGCTTGAGCGCGCTTGAACGCCGCATTTCTCATGCGGCTCCAGAATACAGCCCTTCAGCGCGCGTGACCAGCGCGGAAATCCGGTGAGGAATCAAGAAGTGAGCGGCTTGGGGGCGCTCTCAGAAGCCTTCAAGGACGTCGGCCACCAACTGCCGGGCGAACTGGCTGGAGAGGCGCTGAATCGCCGCCGGGTCTTCCTGGATGAATGTGGGCAGATTGGTTGTGGATTGATATTGCTCGCGGAAGACGTAGTTGTTGTTCTGGTATAAAACGCTGCCGTCATGAGCGGTGAGCGTGACGGATGCGACGACGGTGATAAGGAAGCTCGACGACTGCTGTGTAGCTGAGTTGTAGGTGAGCGGAGTGGTGGTCTGTTTCAGGATCGTGCCGTGTAGAACGGCGTCGGCATCATCGCCTGCGTCGGAGGTGACGCGGAAGCGGGTGCGCGTGGTGAACTCGCGAATCACCGCTTCAGTGAACGCCCGTTCGGTGCCGCTGGCCTCAGTGCGCGTGGTGAAGACGGGCACGGCGAGCGTTTTGATATTGGGCGGAAGATGCGTGGCCGCGCCCAGCGTGTGATAACCGCATCCGGCCAGGCTGAACAGGACCAGCGCAGTGGAAGCGGCGATGAGCAGCGATGCGGACGAGCGCATGAAGCAATTCTATCTTGCGGCTTGATCGTGTGTGCCGGCGCGGAGTCTGCTATCCAAACACCATCACCATCGCGCCCGCCGTAATCAGCAATCCGCCGGTCACCGCCGCGGCATTTAGTTTTTCGCCCAGAAGCAGCCATGCAAATACCATTACGAGCGGCACGCTCAACTTATCCAGCGGCGCCACGCGCGAAGCCGGCCCGAGCTGTAGCGCGCGGAAGTAGCAGAGCCACGACAGTCCTGTCGCCAATCCCGAGAGCGCCAAGAACAGCATCGTTCGCCGGTCGAGTGAACTGATTTCTCCGTGCTTGCCCAGTGCCAGCACGATGCCCCACGCAAATACGAGGACCACGCTCGTGCGTAGCGCCGTAGCCAGGTTCGAGTCAACGTGCGCCACGCCAACTTTTGCCAGCAGGGCAGTCGCAGCGGCAAATGCGGCGGAAAGCAGCGCCCAGCCAATCCAGGAATTTGTCCAGCTCATGGCAACCAGAATACGCGCCGCTCGTGATAGTCGTTGCACATGACACGCGCCGCGCTTGGGCCCGGCGCGAATCCCGTCTTACAAAAAGAACAGTCTTTCAGCCCAATTCTCCCAGTGCTATCATCTCTGCGTCCCCCTCCGAATCCCAGGAGGTGTTTATGAAAAGTTCCTTTATTCCCACGGGAACCAGCAACGCAGGCCTACGCCGGATTCTTCCGGCGATTCTCACAGTTAGCCTAGCAATAGGTTGCGGGCCGCAAGCGGGACAAGGACCACAAGCGCCACAGTCCCCATTTTTGCCGCAGTCGCCGCAAGCTGCGCCCGCGCCACAATCGACACTCGCGCCGCAGTCGGGCCTCCTCGGCCAATGGCGCACAACGGTTCAGACAGGGACGATCACGATCACGTTCATGTCAAATGGTCAATACGATCAAACGGGATTGACGACGACCGGCATACAAACGATGCAAGCCGGACCTTACCAGCTGATCGCGCCCAACAGCATTATCTTTACGGTCACAAACTGGTCGCCGAAGAGCAGGATAATGCTTGTCCCCTGCGGGATTCCGAACAACCCAACTTGCAATGTACAGCGGTTGGTAAATTACCCCAAGCCGCCCGGCTCCGAATACGCGTATACGTTCAACGGGCCGAATTCGATGACGTTGTCCAACCAAACCGGGCCAATGACGTTTACGCGCGTCATGGGGCAGTGAGGCATGTATTGCAAGTCGCCGAACCGTGACCCGCCGAACCGTGACCCGCCGGACCGTGACCCGCTAGACCGCGAGCCGTAAGATACACTCCTGAGCATGCAGACTGGCCGCGCCAGCAGAACTGCCCTTCGCGTGGCCCAACGGCGCGCCATCCATCAGGTTCTCGACCAGCCGCGCGTCCTCGCAGATCCAATTGCTATTCCCTTGCTCGGACAGGAATTTCGCTACGACTCTGCCCGCGAGATGCATCCGTTCGCGCGCGCCTTTCGCGCCTTCATGGCCGCGCGAAGCCGCTATGCTGAAGACCGCCTGGCAGCTTCGGTCGCGAACGGCGTCGAGCAGTATGTGATTCTCGGCGCCGGTCTCGACACCTTCGCCTATCGCAATCCGTTCCCGCGACTGCGCGTCTTCGAAGTTGACTTTCCTGCCACGCAGGAATGGAAGTGCTCGCTGCTCGCCGCAGCAGCGATTGCCGCGCCCGCTAATCTCACCTTTGTCCCACTCGACTTCGAGCACATGACTCTCGCAGTGGGTTTGAGCGCCGCGGGATTCGACGCCGCGAAGCCCGCGTTTTTCGGCTGGCTCGGCGTTGTGCCTTACCTCACGCTTCCAGCCTTCCGCGCGACTCTTGATACGATTGCCGCACTTCCAGCTGGCACGGCCGTCAGTTTCGACTATGGCATCTCGCCGCAAGCGCTTAATCTTATCCATCGCATGACGTTCCGCGCACTGGCGCGACGCGTCGCCCGAGCTGGAGAGCCATTCCGCCTGCTCTTCACGCCTGAACAGCTCGACCAAGAGTTCGTCCGCGCCGGATTCGGCCGATTCGAACAACTCGGCGCCGCCGAGCTCAACAACCTTTATTTCGCCAATCGCGGCGATCGTCTCAGGCTGCCGGCGCCGGGTTTAGGCCGGCTAGCTACGGCGTGGGTTTAGTGTCCTTATACTGGAACGAATGAAAGCGCCGGAAAAAGGGGAACATTCGCATAGTTTGCCGCTCCTCGTCGGGCCGCGAGAGATTCGGCTGCGGCGGATTGTGCTGACCGGATTCATGGGCTCCGGAAAGTCGACTGTCGGGCCGCTGGTGGCTGAGCGGCTGGGCTGGAAGTTCGTCGACGCTGACGATGTGATTGCGGCCGAAGCCGGTTGTTCGATTCCCGAGATTTTTCGCGATGAAGGCGAGAAGGACTTTCGTAGGCATGAGCGGGAGACGATTGAACGACTCATCAGCGGCGCGCAGGCCGCAAGCGGCGACGGGCTGGTGCCGGCGGGCGAGAAAGGGTTGGTACTCGCCCTTGGCGGCGGAGCTATTGAGGATGCGGCGACACGCGAGCTGCTGGTCAAGAATCCCGAGACGCTCGTGGTGCACCTCGCAGTTGAACTCGCGACGACGCTCGCGCGCTGCAAGGGAACCGAGGATCTGCGACCGGTTCTTGCCGATGAGGCGAATCTAGCCGGCCGCTATGAGCGCCGACTGCCCCTCTATCGCATGGCACATGTTTCGCTCAATGTCGACAGGCTCACCCCGGAGCAGGTTGCGGATGCGATTTTGCGGGCTGCCTCGGCGAAGCCCTTATAGCAGCGGGTCCAAGCCCTCCCAGCGAACTCGCCAATCGGGTGGAAAGCCAGGAGTTGGGCCGGATGGACCGCCTTTCCAACCGACGGCCATCATGGCAACTGCCGCCAGCCAGCCGCCGTTTGAAGGCAGAAAGACCGGAATCTCGTCGTAGCCGCGCGCATAGCCCGAGACCATAAAGGGATTTTTCTCATACTTGCCAATCAGCAGATCGACTGCCGTGGCCGGCTCGCCGAAACGTGCCGCACACATGGCCATCATGGGCTCCCCCGTGCCGACGAAGTTGATCAGAGGACGCGCTGCCTTGGCTTTTAACAATTCCTCAAGTGTACGGCGCATGACCGCGAGGTCGACGCCATCGCCGGGCAGGATGCCGTACAACCATGTTGCATTGATGGACGCGCCTGGCTCGTCGACTGACTCGAGCACGGGGTAGACGCCATGGTGTACGGGCAGCGGGGCGAAATTCTTCAAGACATGATCCCACTGCGCGTTTCGAGGCAAGCAGAGACGCTGCCGCCAGGGCAGCGCGGTTTCAAGAGCCCAACGCCAGTAGCCCAGCTCGAAGGTCGGATTGATATTGTGCACCAGATCGACATGATGCTCATCCGAGGAATAAAGGCCCGGACCGAGGATATATTGCTTCCTGTCGGGATCCCAGTTCATGAAGGAAGCGATAAATTCGGCGGTTTCAAAGACGATGTCTTTGTATTTGTCGAGCGTGGCTCGAGTGGGATGGGCGCGATAGAGAAGCTCACACATATAAATGGGGTGCGGCTGCTGCCAAACCAGCTTGGGCGCGATCGGCGAAGGAGACTGATTGCCTTCCGGGCCGATCATCTTCGGCCACCTTGCTCCCGCAAATCCTTGCTTGCGCGCGATCTCGCGGGCCTTGGGCAAGATGCGGAGAAGCTCTGACATGCTGTTTTCAAGCAGCTGCGGCCGGCCCCAGAGCGCGAAGTGCGCACAGTGCCACCAATACATTTCGATGTGAAACTTTCCGAACCACGTGTTACATGTAAGGCCGCTCTCTTGCGGTTGCATGATGCCGCTGGAATGCACAGCGGTGACATATTGCGACAGCACGATGCGGCGTTCGAGCTCGTGCGCGCGAGGATCGGCGGTTTCGGAAAGATCGATCGCGCCGCCGCTCATCCAGAATTGTTTCCAATGCCTCGCGGAAGCGGATTGAACGGCGGATAGCGGGTCGGTTTCACCCTCGACGGGATGGGGAGCGAACCAGGCAACGAGTTCGATGGTGTCAGCGTTGGAGCTGGCGCTGGCCGGAGCGGCAGAAGACAACCAGTATGTGTGAGGCTCAGCGGCTGCGAGAGATAACCCGGGCGACCATGAAGCGCGGACGAAGTAGCGAGTGTCGTCCAACTGGCGAGCGAAATCCGCTGCGTGAGTGCCTCGGCGGATCAACGTTGTCTGGTGGAGTTCGGGATGAGTCCAGTCTTCGTACGCCCAACCCCAAACTCCGGGAGCGTAGGCAAACGCAATCTTCACCTTGAGCCGTTGCGATTGAATGAGGCGCGATTTGATTCGTATAGCGACTTCATCGCGGTCAGGGTGTGAAGCGGTTTCGACATGAACCGGCTCGCCGTCGACTTCAAAACTGCTGGTGAGGAGGCCGGACCAAATATCGAGCTTCTGGGCGATATTTTCGAGGTCGCCTATGGCCGCTTTGGAGCCGTCAGCTTTGGTGATTTCGAGGCCGATTCTTCCGATGCCGAATTTGTGCGGGTTCGACCGCAGATACTCCGCCTCTTCAGGCACGCCGGCTTCAACCCCCTGAACGAGCCGGTCGATGCTGGGATAGCAAATTTTGGCAGGTTTTCCATCACGCGTTATGTCGTAGCAGGTGTCGGGAAAATTTTCGAGACTGTATCCCTTGGGATTGGGAAAGCTGTGCCAACCCCAATTCGACATAATCCCAATGGGCATGGACTTTTCGTAATACTCCGGGAAACTTTGCAGGCCGGTGATGTCGGCGTTGAAGGCAAAATTTCCGTTGCCAACTGCCACGACGCCGACGGGGTCTGGCTCGTGAAGGATGACAGTGTGTCTGCTCACGAGTGCTGAGCGGTCGATCGGGCCGGAAAGGCTCGCAGAGCCCACGCGCGGCAAAAGGCTGGCTGTGGCTACGGCGGCGCCGGTCTTCATAAAATCGCGGCGATCGATAAGTGACTGTAATTTCTCAGGGGGCAATTTCAAGCTGAATTCTCCAATCTATTGTTCCAAAACCAATCCGCAAAAAACGGATCAGCAGTTTCGCTCATCTGCACGCTTCTGCCAACCGAGTGCCGGGGCGACTTGGGTCAGAATCGCCTGCATGACATGCACATTGTAGGCGACGCCGAGTTGGTTGGGGACGGTTAGCAGGAGCGTGTCTGCCTCTGCAATTGCGGTGTCTTTTTTGAGTTGTTCGATCAGGACATCCGGCTCGGCGGCGTAGCTGCGGCCGAAGATGGCTCGAGTGGTTTCGTCAAGGAAGCCGATGGAGTCTGCTTCATTGCGCTCGTGTCCGAAATATGCGCGATCACGATCATTGACCAACGCGAAGATGCTGCGACTGACAGAGACGCGCGGAGTGCGGCCGTGGCCGACCTCTTTCCAGGCGGCGCGGAAGGCGCGAATCTGCGCTGCCTGCTGGATGTGGAGCGGCTCGCCAGTCTCGTCAAATTTGAGAGTGGAGGTCTGCATGTTCATTCCCAGCTTGGCGGCCCACTCGGCGGTCGCGTTCGAAGCAGACCCCCACCAGATGCGATCGCGCAAACCTTCAGAGAATGGCTCGAGACGCAGGAGGCCGGGCGGATTGGGAAACATGGGGCGCGGATTCGGCTTGGCAAAGCCCTTGCCATCGAGCAGCGTGAGAAATTCTTCGGTGTGACGGCGGGCCATGGCCGCATCATCCTCGCCTTCGTTGGGGCGGTAGCCAAAATAGCGCCAGCCATCGATGACTTGCTCCGGAGAGCCGCGGCTGATTCCCAACTGCAGGCGGCCGGTGGCGATAAGGTCGGCCGCGCCGGCGTCCTCTGCCATGTAATGAGGATTCTCATAGCGCATGTCGATGACCGCGGTGCCGATTTCAATCCTTTTTGTTTTGGCGCCGATGGCCGCGAGCAACGGAAACGGCGATGCGAGCTGCCGCGCGAAGTGATGGACGCGGAAGTACGCTCCGTCCATTCCGAGGCGCTCAGCCTCTACGGCGAGATCGATAGATTGCAAGAGCGCGTCAGAACCCGAACGCGTTTCCGATTGCGGTGAAGGTGTCCAATGGCCGAACGAGAGGAAGCCAAGTTTCTTCATATAATCCAGTGTGCCATCTCTGGCCCGACGCACTGGGATTAGGTGATCGGTTTCAGATTCTGGGCCGCCGTCGATTTGATGCCTTTGAATCCATGCCCCCGGCGAAAGGGTCAGTCTTCGCTATTAGCGGACTTTTAATAAGCCCACCACGGAGCCGCCGGTGTACCGGAGGGCATCGTCTGCCCGTCGATCGAGCTGTACAAATTTATCCCGTAGAAAAACGGCAGGCCCCAGTCAAAGCCATATCCCGACGGATTTGTGCCGGCCAGATCGCCGAGGGCTGCGTCGGACTCCGTCGCTGGGCTGGTAAACAGGCTTTCGGTGTTGGCCACGCTGAAGCTGACGCTCTTGGATGTGCCTGAAGCGCCGAGTTGCGTGGCGGAAAAACTCTCGGTAGACGCCGGACAGTAGAACGAGGACAGATCGCCCGCAGCCGTATTGGTGGGGCACAGAGGAATATTGGCCGCGTTCGGGAAATACAGTCCATTGCTGCCACTGTCGATGAAGCTGCCCGGGCCGGCGCAGTTGGTGGGATTGGTGATGCCGTAGGTCTGGCCTTCAAACGTAGTTGTGAATAAGTCGCAGGTCATGGTGAAAATCGTGGCGCTGCTGGGAAGGTCGTTGTTGGATCTTGTGCCGATGCCGAACACCAGCGATCCGGAGACAGAAGCCGCGCTGCCTGAAACGGCAGGCAACTCCACGATGACTCCATTGTTGTCGGAGGGAAACAGGGCGACGGGATTTGCCACCTGAGCGCTTGTGGCAACAAACGCCGGGCTGCAATTGGTGCCAGAGCATGTGTAGTACGCCGGGTAGGGCGGGCTCGAAAGGCCGTAGCTCGGACTGCAGACGCTGACGCCTTCGTAGAAGCAGTCCGTGCGCTCATTGCCCACGCCCAGAATGCCATTGGCGCCTAGTGTGTCCAGCGTGTCTTCATTCATGTTGCTTCCGTTGGAGCAGGTGGAAGGCACATTCGTGCTGGCGCTGATCACCTGAATCGGCACGTTGGTCGCCGTTTCCTCGCCGAGCGTCACGTCGGCGTTCTGCACCGGGCCCCACATAAACGAATCATCTACAAACGAAACACAATCGTAGGCTGCCGAGCCGTTTGAAGCATTGACGGCAGGCAGATTCAACGACGACACCGCGGACTGCAACACTCTCAGCCCTGTTGAGCCGGTATCCACCAGCAGCCCGTCTACGGTGACGCAGTTCGTGGTGCTGCCCGGAGCGCAGATCGTGGCGCTGGCAAAGGCTCCGTTGGGATAGATGCCGCCGCCCGGCAGATTCACGGTTGGGCCGCCGTTGACGGAGATGGCCATGACGTTGGACGTTGTCGATCCGGTGGTGCCAGTAGTGCCGGATCCGGATGTGGCAACGGTGCCGCCGCCGCAACCGGCAATCGCGATCGCACCGGTTAGAAAAAGTGAAACCAGAAAAAGCGAAAAAGGAAACTTTTGCACGACCTGCTCCTGCTTGATTTATTGATTGCAGTTATTCGTTTTTGAAGTTGCGCCTCATTGCAACTGGGCGTCATTGCAATTGGGCGTCATTGCAGTTGGTCTGGGCTCACACCTTCGGGCGTCAGGGCCGGTATGTACACTCGCCCCCAGTGCGCGCGCATGTGGCCGCCCGTTTGCACTACGAGCCCTGGCTGCTGGATATTGAGCGGATGGCGGCCATACTGCCTGGGTTGCGATGACGCCTGGGAAGACGCCTGCGACGAAAGGGCTGCTGAGTATTGCTGAAAATAAGATCCCAGAATCTGCTGCATGTCCGGCATGAATGGCCCATGCCAGGTCACGGCAAACACAGTTCCCGACGAGCTGAGATACTCATTGACCACCGTGCCTGTGGGCGATTGCAACTGATGCGTCTCGTAAGTGTCGCCTCCAGTCCTGATCACATTGGCATTCATGCGAGCAGTGTCTGCCTGAATAGAGGCGGCGTTGCCACCGAGCGAAGCCATAGCCGGCATGGTGAAGCCGAGAGCCATGACAATGGCCGCGACCGTGGCCGGCAGATGGCGGGAGGGGGAGACCTTGCACATTTTCATGTTGGTTTGCGCGATGCGGCTCCAGTTCATTCCGATCGAATTCGAGGCCCTGGCTGAAAACCGCTTATTCGCCTCCAGTCCGTTGGACGCGAGACGCAAGGAAGTAGCTATGGCTTGGTGAAAGCCACTTTCTTGTCATCAAAACATCGCCGCTATGCTCCTACTGCGCGGCGATTGGGAAGGAAGGGCAGCGGAAGCTGAATTCCAAAGAAGTCGAATTTAAGAGAAATGTTGCCAGCCCTGGGGAGTGAGGCGAATTGCGCCCTTTGAAGTGATGAGGGTGATGGGTGAGGCAGAGGGCTTTGCGGCTCCTTCGCGCCCAGCCAGAATCCTGCCGATGCGCGTGACAGGTACGCCTTCAATTTCAGATGGGATGCGGGGGGAGGCCGGCGCGGTGAAGAGGAGTTCGTAGTCTTCTCCGCCATTGAGAACTTGAGCGGGCGTCGCAGCATTGGCGAAGGGCAGGGCGGCGGCATCAAGCTCAGCGGCGACGCCGGATTCTGCGCAGAGATGGGCGAGATCGGTGGAGAGGCCATCGCTCAAGTCGATTGCGGCGGTGGCCAGTGCGTTGCGCGCGAGCCAGAGGCCCTGAGCGACACGCGGCGCGGGAAAAAGATGCCGATTAAGCAGTGCCTTGAGGCGCGGCGGAATGGGCGGAAGAGGCGATGACTTCTTGCGTGAGCGCTCGCGCTTGAGCGCGGCGGCGAGTGCGGTGAGGTGTTCGAGGCCAACGGCGGCTGCGCCCAATTGACCGGTGACGTAGATGAGGTCGCCGGGCTTGGCGCCGGAGCGAAGAAGAGCCTTTCCCTGTGAGACTGCGCCGGTGAGAATGACGTCGGCGACGGCGAGCGGGGACTCGGCGAGATCGCCACCGGCGAGTGGCAACTGGTGGGATTGGGCGAGCGCGAAAAAGCCGTCGAGAAACCGATCAATAAAGGGCGCAGGCGCGCTGCGGCGCGCTGCGCTGTCGTGGCCGGCGCTAAGGAACGCGGCGCTTCGGGGCTGGCGCGCGCTCCGCGCTTTCGGGTTTTGGACTAGATCCGAGGGCAGCGCCAGCGACAGAAACGCGGCGACGGGGCGTGCGCCCATGGCGGCCAGGTCGCTGAGTCCGCGGGCCAGAGCGCGATGGCCGACGGATTCGGCTGGATGCCAATCGAGGCGGAAGTGGCGGCCGGCGATAGAGAGGTCGGTGGTGACGGCCAACTCTTCGCCTGGAGCGAGACGAAGGAGGGCGCAGTCGTCGCCGATGCCGAGTTGCAACTCTGGAGTTTGGGAGTGGGCTGCGCGGAGGCGAATCCTCTGGAGCAGTGCCAACTCGCCGAAGCTACTGGGGCGAGAACGGCCGGGACCCGTGGGGGTGGAATTCGACGGCTTCGGCTGGCGGGGCATGATTTGAGGATAGGATACGGCGCGGCAGGCGAGTGCTGTGCCCGGAATCGATACACATTGGAAGTACATCGGGTGGAGCGGATAAGAGTCCAACGATTCAGGAGGCACCGCCGACAGGCAGGAACGACCTCAAAAATTTGTCGGTATTCGCCGATGGGTGACACTGATTTGGCGCCTAAGTGCCTTGATCTCAAGGGGAAGCCGATAGTAAGGACTCCGAAAGGGCAACCAAGTTGACGGTGGTACTCTAGTAATGACGGAGGGCGATTTTCGCTGACCCGTTTTTGAACGGTCTGCTAGGCTTTAGCAACGTTCTCGTAACTGGCCCAATGGGCGCACAGGTTCTTTGGCGGGTTGGGTAATCCGCAACCGATCGACTTCCCCCGATCTGGAATCTTGTTTGCTGGCAGATCGCCGGGGATTGCAGGCAAAAATGCTACGGAAGCGATACTACATACTTTTTGTTGCGCGCGATGAGGACGGCGGACTACGCAAGATTCCGCTTCCGCTGAAGTATGTGTATGGATTCGTGGCTGCGGCAATCGTGGG
Source organism: uncultured Acidobacteriaceae bacterium (assembly GCA_963725115.1). Lineage (GTDB taxonomy): Bacteria > Acidobacteriota > Terriglobia > Terriglobales > Acidobacteriaceae > Telmatobacter. The sequence continues at coordinate 184,386 of CAVRXG010000003.1, forward strand.
TGCGTTTACGATTGTGGGCCTGGCCGGATCGTACACGCGGATGGTGCTGAAGACCGAAAGCTACAACCAGGTGCGCGCAGACCGCGAGACGCTGCGCCAGAACTACCAGCGCATGGCGGCGATTGCGCACAACCGCAGCGTGCAGGTGGCGAGCCTGGGCGCGTTGGCCAATGAAGTGTCGGCTCTCTACGGGCTGAGACAGAGCAGATTACAAGCCGCGACTCAATCGAATACGCCGGGTGCGGGAAGCAAAGCGGCGTCGGCTGCGGCTCCTGTGACGCTGGCTCAGGCCGATGACGTGAACCAGCAGCAGGTCACCAACTCCATCGATATGTTTTATGAATTGCGCGCAGAGGCGATGTCGGGCCAGGTTTCGCGGGCGATCGAGGGTGGGCTTACTTCGAACTTTGCCGGCGATTGGACAGAGCTTGCCGATGCGCCGTCGATGTGGCCCGTGGAGGGCCGCGTGGCGTCGAGCTTCGGCGAGCGCCAGGATCCGATTAATGGTGAGGGCGCATTCCACACCGGGGTTGACATTGACGCGCCGTACGGAACGCCGGTGCGCGCGGCAGGCGATGGCGACGTGACCGGAGCGCAGATGGGCGCTGGATATGGGCGCGAAGTGACGCTGGATCACGGTCACGACGTGATGACGCTCTACGGACATCTTTCGGAGATTGCGGTTTATCCGGGGCAGCATGTGACTCGCGGACAGGTGATCGGCTACGTGGGCCAGTCAGGACGCGCCACCGGGCCGCATTTGCACTACGAAGTGCGGGTGCACGATGTGCCGGTGAATCCTTACAAGTATTTGCGCGTGACCTATGAACAGGCGACAAACCTGGATGACGGATCGCCATCCGGACAATAATCGAGCCGTTAAGAAATCCAACAATCGAAATCTGAGGGGAAGGAACAAGCGGCTCCCGGAAACGGGGGCCGTTTTGTTTTGCGGAACGCTCAAATGAAACTGCGCCCCTTGGCGTGGTATCGTTATCTCGTTGTCAATTTGGGGAGGATTTCCGTGCGTATTCGTCTCAGCTTTCTTGCAGGTCTTCTTGCCTTTGCAATTCCCGCCACAGCACAAAGCCCACCAGACCACAGCGCACAAGATCGGGCTGCCGATGTGCAGACGGCGTTTGCCCGCGCGCAGCACTTGAAGCGCGGAATCAACGCATCGGGATGGTTCGGAGGGACGGGCGATACTTCGGCCGAACATATCGCGAGCTTCACCGATGATGCGGACATCGCGCTGATCGCGAAGATGGGATTCGATCACGTGCGGGTGAGCATCGATCCCATGCCGCTGGCAGTTGCGATGTACGGATTCAGGGGAGGGAATTCGAATCCCCAATTCCTTACGCAGCTGGATCATGCGGTGGACACGTTGCTGGCTAATCATCTCGCGGTGATCATCGACATTCATCCGAGCGACGATTACAAGCAGAAAATGCGCACGGACGACCAGGCTGTGGAGCGGTTCACGACGATGTGGCGCAGGCTGGCGGCGCATTACGCAGATCGCGATCCGAATATGGTGTTCTTCGAGATTTTGAATGAGCCGGAAATCTACGATGCGTACAGGTGGGCCGGGATCCAAACGAGCGTGGCCGCGGCCATTCGTCAAGAAGCGCCGCACCATACCATCATCGCGTCGGGCGCAGTCTGGTCCGATTTCTGGGATTTGCTGGCCATTCAGCCTCTCGCCGACGGCAACGTGATTTACAACTTCCACTTCTACGAGCCGCACGAGTTCACGCATCAGGGCGCGACGTGGAGTTCGCCGTGGTACAGCTACGAGCACGACATTCCTTATCCGGCGACGGAGAGCTCGATGGCGGAGCTGCTGAAGGAGGCTCCGAATGCCTCGATCCGGTATTCCATGGAGAAATACTGGCTCGACGACTGGAATGCGCATCGCATTCAACTGATGATTGACAATGCGGCGGCGTGGGCGCACGACAATCATGTGCCGCTTATCTGCAATGAATTTGGCGTGTTTCGCGATCATAGCGATCCGGTATCGCGCGACAACTGGCTGCATGATGTGCGCACCGCGCTCGAGGCCGACGGCATCGGCTGGGCGATGTGGGATTATCGCGGCAACTTCGGCGTAGTGACCAAGCAGAATGGACAGCCGGCGCAGGTGGATGATGGGGTTGTGAAGGCGTTGGGGCTGCAGGGACACTGATTAGAAAGCGAGTCTGCGAGTCGGCAGGTGTGGGCGGGGAGTTGTGAGTCGCTGTTCCCACGCTGCGCGAGCTTCATCGAAGCCCCGTCATTTTTTCCGGCTTTCCGGCGGCTCATCGAGGAACTGCACGAGGCGATCGAGCTTGCGATCCCACTCCGGACGGCGCGCGCTGAGCCATTTTTCGGCGGCGCGCAGGCCTGAGGCTTCGACGCGACAGGTGCGCACGCGGCCGATTTTTTCTGTTTTGACGAGGCCGGCTTTTTGCAGGATCTGCAAGTGCTGCACCACGGCAGCGAGCGACATATCAAAAGGTTCGGCAAGAGAAGACACCGACATCGGCCCGTTGCTGAGCCGCTCGAGCATAGCGCGGCGCGTGGGGTCTCCGAGCGCGTGGAAGACGCGGGCGATTTTCGCGGAGGGGTTGGGGGAGTTGCGTTTCACGCCTGGCGTCTTCCTCCGTTCCGTTGGTGACGATCCGGTGCTTGTGAATGGATCGCCAAGTTAGTCAGTTTCTTCTCCGAGCTCGCCATTTGTTTCGCCGAGTTCTTTGGTCAGCTTGTTGAGCAGCGACTGCCAGCCGGCTTTGCGCATCTCCGGCCCGTCGGCGTTTTCAAAGTATGCGCCCTGATGCGTGAAGAGCAAGTCGGTGCCGGTGCCGTTGGGTATCAATTCGATGGTAGCGAGCGAAGCCGAGAACGGCGTTCCGTCCATGGACATGCGGTAGGCAGTGACGATGCGGCGCGAGGGAACGATGTCCTCGTAAACCACATCATTAACCAGCGTTTTGCCGGCGACGGGCGTGCCGGGGCCCATCTTCATCTGGGCGCGCTCCTTGCCGCCGACCTTGAAATCCAATTTGTAGTCTTCAAGCGCGTGACGGCTGCTGTCGTAGAACCAGCGGCGCTTGGTTGCCTCGTCGGAAAAGGCGGCGAAGACGCGCTCGGGAGAAGCTTTGAGCTTGCGTTCGAGTTGGAAAGTGCTGTGAATGACGGCTGGCTTGGTAATGGTTGAGTAGGTCATAAAGCGTGCGCTCCTTGTGGGAAATCATTAAGTAACGACTTAAGTATTGCGTGACTCCGACTGATTGTCAAGTGAAAACTTGAGTATCTTGTGGAGGGCGGCAGCCAGGAAAGGGGAGCGGGCGGCGAGCAACCACTCGCGGATGGGAATCGGCCTGACGCAGGCGCCGAGAGGCGCGTTTTTCGGGTGTAATGAATTAGGATGCGTCATGCGGCTTTTCTACTCGACGCTGGCATTTAGCCTTTGTGCCGTGTTTTGCCACGCACAGACAGCAATCAATGATGCAACGGTCCTAAAGCAGACCCGGGCGAAATATGACGCTCCCTTTGAAAGAAACCTCCAGTCTTTCAGTTGCGCCGTAGAGTTCGACTGGAAGCAACACTTCACTGAGGCTGTACGCCTCGGCGACGAAGGAACGGACGAGGAGATCGCTAGACTAATTCAGCCCATCAACACTCGCGTCACTGTCACCCGACAGAACGCTGTAGTGTCATCCGGGATGACGGAAGATGAAGAACGCAAGCTCCCCCATGGAGGCATGGCGGAAGGTCTTCTCGAACATGCAGTGCAGTTCAGCTTGAATAGCTGGTTGGTTGCCAGTAATAACGCGATGCTTCCGCCGGAAGACACGCCCGTTCACGTCGAGCCATCTACGTCAGGCTACAAGCTTGAATTCAAGATCCAGACGTTTGATGTTGAGATGATGTTCGCGCACGACATGAACCTCCAGAGCGAAGCGGCAAAGGGATCTGACTCCGATCGCCGGGAAACAGACTTCCGTCCCGGCCCGCAGGGCTTTCTCATGACCTCCTACAGACTAGGCGAGGATGGAGATTTTAGGTCCGGCAATCGGATAATCCTCGCCTATAGCTATCAAAGCGTTGGCGGGTTTCAATTGCCCGAACAAGTTTCGATCAATCGCGAGAGCCACCACGAAGCGTGGCACTACAAGCTAACCGGCTGCACAGTAGAAACGACTAAGTGATTCGGTATTGACAAGTCTTAGTGCTGTATCTGGAGCGCCCGCCACGCAATCGTGCGCAGTTGGAGAGTCTTCAGGGGGCGCTTCGGATACAGCGACTTGAAGGAAGCCGCCCACATGGAAGCCTATGTACTTTGAATCGGTCTGAACGGATGCAGAGGGATCAGGCACAAACAGAGTTGGGCTGCATCCGATGACTGAAGTGGAGGATGGGGCAGCATGTTGGCTTGCCGAGACCTGATGTGAGGCTGGAGAGGCTGGCATCGAAGGGGTTTCGACCGGAAGAGGCAAGGAATCCGCGAACGCGCCGAAGCGCGGACCATGGCCGGAGATTCAGATAGAGCTTGATGCTGCACACCGGTTTGGTTGAGGGGGCGAGCGAAGCAGGAGTTGCGCAGCGGAGAGCCGTTCGACGACGCGCATGGCTGCGCCGCAGGCTGGGCAGTTCCAGAGTGAATGAGTCTGATCTGTGGACGGTGATGCTGGCGAAGCAGTGATCCTCTCTGTGCCGCTGAGCAGTTGGAAGCATAGCGGCAGCAGAGAAGCGCGGTTGCGGTTGGCGAGGAATCCGAAGTTGCGGATGCGCACGAAGCCGGGCGGCAACAGGTGGAGCAGGAAGCGGCGCAGGAACTCGTCGACAGTGAGAGTCATGATCCTCTTCTTGTTGCCGTGCGCGGAATCGCGCCAGCGGAAGGTGACGATGCCATCGGAGAGATCGACCAGCCTTGAGTTGGAGATGGCGACGCGATGGGTGTAGGCGCCGAGATAGCGCAGCACATGTTCCGGTCCGCCAAAGGGCCGCTTGGAGTAGACGACCCAGTCGTGGCGGAACAGTACCCTCAGCCATCGAGCGAAGGCGCTCGGATGAGCTAGCGGCAAAAGCTCGCCGTGAAACTGAAGCTCGCCACGATGAAAGGCGTTGCGGAGCCCGGCGACGAACTTGCCGCGAAAGACGCGGCTGAGCACGCCGATGGGAAGAAAGAAGGAACGCCGAGCGGAGATCCAGCGGGAATGATCCGGAGCGAGACCGCCGGCGGAAAGTACGCAGTGGATATGCGGATGAAACTGTAGTCGCTGGTTCCAGCTGTGAAGCACACTGAAGAAACCGATCTCGGCACCGAGATGGCGTGGATCACGAGCGACTTCAAGCAGTGTCTCAGCGCTGGCATGGAACAGCAGGTTGTAGATGAGCCGCTTGTTCTGTAATGCGAGCGGAGCCAGTTCGCGAGGGAGAGTAAAGACCGCGTGGACGTAGTGAGTGGGCAGAAGCTCCCGTTCGCGCGCCTGGAGCCAGCGTCGGCGCGCGTTGCCCTGGCAGCGAGGGCAATGTCTGTTTCTGCACGAGTTGTAGGAGATGGTGGTCGTATGTCCGCAGCCGGTGCAGCGGTCGCGATGCCCACCCAGCGCTGCGGTGCGGCAGCGCACGATGGCCAGCAGCACCTTCCGGTGTTGCCAGTTGATCCACCTGCGGCTGTGTTCCACAAATGTCTGTCCAGCACAGCGAACAATGTCGGCCATCTCCAGGAGAGGCCGGTTGTTCAACTGTGTTGCTGTCCTCCGTGGGAAGAGAGAGTGAGCGCATCGAGCGGGCTGGCGGTCGCGCTGAGATGCCGCTGGGACAGATGCAGGTAGACTGTGGTGACCTCGAGATCGCGATGACCGAGCAGAATCTGAATAGTGCGCAGGTCGGCACCGGCTTCAAGAAGGTGTGTGGCGAAGCAGTGGCGCAACGTGTGGGGATGGATGCGCCTGTTGTCGAGGCCAGCGCGTTCGGCTGCGATCTGACATGCAGACCATAGAACCTTGGTGGTCACTGGATGACTCGATGTGTGCCAGCGGTTGCCCGGAAACAGCCACTCCTTGGGCTTGCGCCGGAGGCCGCGCCAGTAGGCACGCAGTTCTTCGAGCAGCTTCGGGCTGAGCATGACATCGCGGTCCTTACCGCCCTTGCCCTCGCGGATATGAACCACCATCCGCTTGCTGTCGATGTCGCTCACCTTGAGACGGGCTGCTTCTGCGCGGCGTGCGCCGGTGGCATACATAGTCATCAGCAGGATGCGATGAAAGGGTGTGTCCGCGGCGTCGATCAGCCGCGTAACCTCTTCCTGACTGAGCACCCCGGGAAGGTGACGCAGCTTCTTCGGATAAGGGGTCTCCGCGATGCTCCAGTTGCGCTTCAACACGTGAATGTAGAAGAACCGCAGAGACGCCAGCCGCAGGATGACGGTGTTCGGACTGAACTTCAACTTGGTGAAAAGCATCGCCTGGTACTTGCGAATGTCCTCAGGGCCAAGCTGATCGGGCGGACGGCGAAAGTACCGGCTGAAGTGCTCAACACCGTGCAGGTATGTGCGGATGGTGGTAGCGGCAAAGTTGCGGCGATGCAACTCCTCAAGCATGAGCTGACGTAGTTGGTTCACAGAGAATCCTCCTTCTCTGCGAACCAAACTACCCCGCCGGCCACAAAAGCTGGTTCAGCCGCACGCGGAAGCGTCCGCCGCCGCAGCGGCTTCGTTCAAGTCGACTTGTGGGAAGACGCCGGAGAACGACAGTTGGGGCAAATCCGCGACCGGCGGTCCCCAGTTTTTCTTTCACGGTTTAAGGAAGGTTCAAAAGTGGATTGCTACCTGCACGACCGTCAAAAGGCATCTTCTCCTTAATCACCCGCTGCGTGTAGATCCCGCGCCATTCAACAGCGGTGTCCGCGATGGTACGACCGCAAGCCAAGGCATTCTTCGCAGTGTCGTCTATCGTGAAAAACTCAACGCCATCTTTGGCGGTTTGACGGCCAGAAAGATACTATCCAGCATAGATATGCCCGGCTAGTAGTACTGGACATTGGCGATAGCATTGGTTTCGTTCGGCGGAGACATGATTTCGGGTTGTCTGCGCGTATCAGACCACGCTTTGTTGAGAACCCTGGCGAATTTTTCCATCGCCGGTCAGCGGCTCGCAGGCGATCTTGTTCCGCGGCGACGACGAGTTGCAACTGCTGGACACAGCCGACAGGACACGCGGCAATCACACGATGCACTTCGGTTCAGATCGATAGAGTCATTGGGGTCTATCATTACTGATTCCAGACGGCAAATGGGTGCTTTCGAGCCAATGCCAACCCTGAAGGAATGGTTTCCCAGCGGACTCATAGTTCGTCAGCACTACTCACCAGCCTTAGCTGCAAGTGATCCAACGAGGGCGATGTTTTGCAGCAACTCGTCAGGGATATCGTGCCTCTCCTTCAAATATGCCGGGCTGTTGTAGGAAAGCCAGACCTTCCCGGAGCTATCCTCCCAGACCAGAACTTTGAGCGGGAGATCGATGGCGACGCTGGGAACCGCCAACATTAGAGGCGTACCCGCCTTGGGGCTCCCGAAGATGAGCAGTTTGGTGGGAGGCATCTTCATTCCCACCTTTTCCGCTTCTCCGCTGTGATCGACCAGTGCGAACAGCGTGACTCCCTTTGCGTTCAGTATTCCCTTGAGGGTTTCTACCGTCTGGTCTACCGAGTAATTGCTGGGTACGTCGATGATCCCGTTGCCGCCGTTGAGCGCCAAGGTTGTCTCCTCTCCGTTTTCAAACTTTGAATGAGTGGTGCTTCGGACCGAAACCAGATAGATCGCCATCGTCAACCCGACCAACGCCAAAAAGAAAGCAATCAAGACAGCCTGAGTTGAAGAGTGAGAGTGTGACGCCGTGCCGCGGTCCAACTCCCGGATCAATCGAAGGTGTTGCCAACCGGCAAAAATATTCACGATTACCCCGACTGCGATCAGTGCAGTGCCGAACCACAGTGACAGTCCATAGGACCTTTCTATGGGAGTTCGTTGCATGATTTGCAGTTGCTGCAGAAATAGCCCAAAACGTGCCACCACAAAACCGAACCCCATCAAGGCAAGGCCAGTACGAATCCACGCGAGGAGAGTTCGCTCAGCAGCAAAATAATCACTAAGGCTCGCCTTCTGCCCAGGATCTGCCGGACTATCCATATCGCCAGACTCCTTTTCATCTCTCCAGACGCCCGACCACAAGTCTATGGGAGCCGCGCCGGAGTGAGACCGACCATGAAGCTTGTCCGATAAGCTACAACGCTCGCGGCTGGATGCTCTTCAATAAGCTCGTTGCCTGCGAAGCGCCGATAACTGCTGGTCTGTCCTGTAGCCGCCACCTGCACGAATTCTACAGATTCTGGCACATTGGGGATTCGCGCGCCGAACCAGTGCGGGTCATCGCGCTGTGCCCATGTTACGAGCGCAAGCACTGCTCCCGCTGGATACCTTGGCCCACCCAAGGGAGGATTACCACGCACTTGCAGTCCCGCCATAGCTGTGGGGTTTCCGTAAAGTGTCGCCATAGTGCGGAACTTTGGATCGACGTACATTGTGATCGCACTCCAATTGAGCGGCTGATAAGGCAAGTTCGCCGGTAACACCGCTGCTCTGTTGTTAACAACCTCATCACGATTGATCGGAACTGTCGTAATGGGCAGCGTATAGACGTAGTCGTTGCCGCGGACGGGCCGATGGCAGCCAGTGCATTCATTCACGAAACGCGCATCCTCGCCGTAGGGCTGCAGATCCAGGCCGCGCCAGCGACCCCATCCCCAGCCATCGGTCTTCTTGTAGAGATCAGCGTTCTTCAGCATCAACTCCACCTGCACAAACTTGCCCGGGTGCACCAGGCCATCCGCACCGAGTTGCTGCTGCCAGGCGATCTTGGCGAATCGCGTTCCGTCCGGCCAGGGCGAGATGTTACCGGACAGTGCCGCCTTTATAGCAATGTCGTTGCCGAGAATGAACCGAAAGGTGTTGTTGTCGCCGCGATCAGTGAAGCTGATTGGCTTCCAGTTCTCGAAACTTGCATCGAATGGGATTCCGTTGAACTCCGGGCGCACCGTCGTTAGAGATACCGGCGAGGTGGGTTCCCCCGCAACAATCGCCCGTGTGTCATCAGTATTCTTTCCGGCACTCTCGGACGGCGGATTCTGATAGGCCGGAAGCGGCTTCCATGGGGAGAGATACGCCTTCAGTGTCGCGAGTTCTTCGGGAGTCACCTTCGCCTCGGGATGGAGTTTCACGAAGTTTGAAAGCGGCATCGCGCCAAGTTGGATCATGTTGACAGCTTCGTAGAGCGTTGCCTTCTGCACGGCTGCAGGTTTCGAGCCCAGCGTGGAAAAATTCAAGTGCTCACGCGCGGTGAGGATATCGTGCCGCACGAGCCAATAAGCGGGTACGATTTGGTCGAACCACGCGAGCCGGCGCTGGTCCGAATGGCAGCTGTAGCAGTCCTTTTCAAGGATTTGCCTGACTTCAATCGGTGCTTCGAGCTCGGCTGTTGCGGGCCTGGCCGGGATGCCAGGTCGTACTAGCTGGAGCACCGCAAATACCGCGACTCCCACAAGGATCAGTTTGCCAAAGATCTTCATCGAGTTGACAATCTCCTGTTTGGAAAGGGCACACTTTGCACCGCGAACGCCCAAGGAAGTGGCGCCAACCGAATGGACTCACGCTCAAGCTCAGGTCGGATCCCGTCGCACAGGAGCCGCCGTCTGATGGAAATTGTACTGGTCCGGTGGGTAGATCCTTCGCCAGTGTTGAGCCGCACTGCGGCAAGGATTTTTCAGTTTGTGACCCTGCAGCAAGGCGGCAAGCGGACATCGCATACACGACTCTCCTGACATCTAAATTGGGTTTATCACCTGTTGCTTACACTCTTGCGGCCTCTCACACGGAATGATTCTTTGAAGGGTTGTTTCCAAGGTTCGCAATGCTCATTTCGCACGCCCGTGCGAAGACAAATGGCTCGTTTCAGCATTCGCTTCCCGTTGAATAGTCGCGATTTGACAGTGAAGACTTTCACGCCGAGCACATTCGCCGCTTCCACGTGCGAGAGTTCATCTAGTGCACACATCTGAATAGTGTGCCTGCAAATGGAACTCATTCGGTTGATTTCCGAGAGCAGAATGTCCTGCAATTCCCAGTTCTCGCAATGTTGTTCCGGGTTTCTGCCAGGATCGGGAATGTCGTAGTGAAATGGATTTTCTTCATCGTTCGGTGCACAATCCAGCGGAAGGCAGACAGCTCCCTTGCGATTCCGCAGACGCTCGAGCCCGATATTCCGAACAATGACACAAAGCCAGGTTCCCATCGTCGAATCACCTCGAAACCTCGCCAAATTCTTGAAAGCTCTCAAAAAGGCTTCCTGCACAATTTCCTCGGCCTCGTCGCGATTGTTTGTCATGTGCAGCGCCATCCAGATCAGCTGTTCACGACGGTCTTTAGCAATTCGCAGATATGCAGCAAGCTTTTCTTCATAGGAGAGAGTTGTTGGCTCAACAACCGGGGTATCCACCGCTACTGACCTGTCGTTCAATTCAATTCCGTCGGCAACGGCGGTCTTACTCCTCATCTCCGATTCCTTCCCGCCACGAGCGTTCATTTCCAGACCTCCCCTTGTGCTGCGTTGCCGTCAACTGCTCGATCGTCGCAAGCAGGACTTCGCGGGCGACATTAGGAATGATGCGGTCGTCATACAAAGCATCTTCGAGAAAGTCCTCACCCCCGCGGATCACCAAAATCCTAGTGTGCGGCCAGCGATGGCGGATAAATCGACAGGCATCCTCAAGATCCGGAGAGGTCAGCGTTTGGTGAAGGATTGCGAGCTGAAAGTTCCCGTGCTCCTGCACAGCCCACAAATCCAGAAAGCCCGTTGCGATGGAGAGATGGAATCTTGGTCCTTCAAGCAATGCATCATGGACGATGCTGCCGAGGTAAAACGACCCCACAGACAGCACGTGGATGGTCCTTTGCGTTTCGGTATCTCTTTGATTTGGACCTTTGCTGACGCTCGCGTCGGCACGTTGAGCTTGAACACAATGTCTACTCATGCAACCTCCGCGAGGCCATGATGACCTTCGAGAAAATAGAGAGGGGCTGAGCCGTGCATACACGAGCTAGTGAGGATCGTAAGAATGATGAAATTGGATGCGCCGCAGAAAACTACGCTTCTGTCCGCGGGAAGGCACTCCAGTACCTCATCTAGCTCGTTCGGAACGACGGGAATTATGAACGCAGTCGGCGCGGGAAACGGGGCCCACTGAGCATCTGCTCTGAGATCGATCACAGTGAGATCGCTGCAGTCTGTGAGCATCGCGAGGAACTCGTCGACCGAGATCCATTGCATCCGTCGTGCCTGTCCCTCGGCCGACGCCGGAACGATTCCCAACGGGACAGAGGGTTTGGTAACGGATCGCAATCTGTTACAAAATTTGCGGCTTCGAGATTGCCTGGTCCACCATTCGGCAAACAATGAGACCGCCAGCACGAGTACCAGCAGGAATAGGGAATACAGCATGACTTCCTCCATTGAGAAATCGCTTGGAAATACGATTCGAGTCAGAGAGCGCGGCAGCGGCGCCAACTGAGACATGGAACCGCAGCGCGAACTAGGCTAGGCGGAAGCGATAAGAGGGGGAGAGCGGGATGGCAGTAGGGATTGGAAAAATCTAACGCCGCCCGTGCGCGCGGGAAAAACAAGCGCGGCGGTGCGGATGGTAGAGGGAATTGGCTGAGAAGGTACCAAAAGGGCTGGTGAGCCGAGGATGAGACGCGATTTAGTGTTGGGCTTGGATGCAGCGGCCAGAGAAGCGTTCCGCGGACCGTCCCACATCTTCGCAACCGAAGCCTGCGACGAAGGAGTCGGATGGGGATGATATAGCGATAATTTATAGCCGTAGCCCCATAGAGCGACGGCTATTGCGAGACCAATAAGAGCGAGAGGAAAAGGTCTAAATAATTGTTTCCATGGAAGATCGACGAAACTCTTCTGTGCGCAAGTAACCGGAGCATTTGTCACATGTGCGCTTGGGGTAATCGGCGATGGTTTCTGGACTGGCAACTGGTTTAACAGCCCTTTCTCCATGCGGGGAAGGAGCAACTCAACAGTATAGACCCGATCTCAAACGATTTGTCTCCGTTATATTCGATGCAATTTCTGTCGCCCAGGTATACGACTTTACTTCGCTACCTGCATCTATAAGGTGCGAGCGCATTCGAAAGTGCGCCGGGCGACGGATCGCCCGGTGAGGTGCTCAAATGACAACCTATCCAAACACGACGGATCCCGAAAGGCAGATGCCACTTTGGTTTCGAGTGGTGCAGGTACTGATTCTCGCCACTTTTGTAGTGGCCGTTTATCTGCTCGGCCTAAGCATGGTGCATCACCGTTTCTTCCAAGGCAGCCGAGTTGACAGGTTCGGCCATGTGAGGCAATAGCGGCTGTCGCGACGGAGCAACCGATTTGGGAAATTGCCCGTCAAAGAGTTTGAAGGTTACCTAACTAGACCGGCGCGGTCATAGGTTGCGTCAGTCGAATGTGCTAAACTTCGATCGGTGTCCCGGTGAAAGCGCAACATTGGACTGCAACTCGGTCATTCAATCTCTTGGGGATCCTCGCGTCTCTTGGATTGTGTCTCTGCATTTTCACATGGGGTCTCCAATATAAGCTTTCCCTTTACGATCCACCTCAGGCAGCTTCTCATAAGATTCCGCAAGCCAAGCTCCTATCCAGAAATGAGCGAGCTGGATTCGCTGAGAGCCCGGTGGTACTCCGAACGAAAACTTCCACTACCGTTAGCTACGCCGTTCCGACTGCTGCTGTCTTCTTGTTTCTGTTGCTGACTCTAAATCTATTAAATCTGCAAACGTCACGCCAAAGAAATCAGCGCACCAGCACTGTCTGGCGCCTTCAAAGCGGCTTATTCAATGTTTTCTTCGTTCGTCCCCCGCCGATTCTCGCCTAGTTGTTCCTCTCTGCATAAGATTTGACGCATCTCGCTCGGGCTAATTGGCCGAGTGTCCCGCGTCGTTTTCTCCACCGACAAAGTGTCGCGCCTTTTCGCGCCGGCAGTCGCAGGATTCCATTTACGAGGTGCAATCGAGATATGCGAAAGCAGACCTCTTTGACGCTCGCCATTGGATTGGTCTTTCCAGTGGTGACCAGTTTCGTTGCCTGTCACACGGCGGATAGCAAAACCGTAACTGTTCCATCCGCAAAGGTTGCAGCGGCGCAGCGCGGCGACATTTCCCATGTGCTCACGCTGGCCGGACAGTTCCAGCCTTATCAGGTTGTCGACGTGCACCCCAAGGTGAGCGGCTACATGAAGCGCATCAATGTCGACATCGGCGACATTGTCCATCAGGGCGAGACGCTGGCGGTGCTTGAAGTGCCGGAGTTGAAGGCGCAGTTGCAGCAGACGGTGTTTCAGCTGCAGCAGAGCCAGGAAGAGATCACGCGGGCGCAGCACGAGATCAATCGCGCCGAGGCGGAGCACGCGGCCCTGCACGCGCAGTCGGAGCGGCTGCAGCAGGCGGCCGCTACACGGCCGGGCCTGATTGCGCAACAGGAACTGGACGACGCGCAGGCCAAGGATCTGTCGTCGCAGGCGCAGGTGGATGCGGCCAAGTCCGCAATGGCCGCGGCGCAGCAACACGCCGAAGCAGCGCAGTCAGACAATCAGCGCGTGCAGGCGCTTGAAAACTACACCAATGTGACGGCGCCCATCTGACGGCGTCGTGATCTGGCGCTATGCCGATACCGGCGCACTGATTCAGGGCGGCACCAATTCCAACGACCAGACGCTGCCCATCGTGCGGCTTTCGCAGAGCAGTCTGCTGCGGCTGCGCATTCCGGTGCCGGAAGACGATGTGAGGTACGTTCACGACGGCGACCAGCTGCAGGTGCGCGTCGACGCTATCGGTCGCTCGTTCACCGGAAAGATCGTGCGCTTTACACGCGACGTGAACTTTGAAACCCGCACCATGGAGACCGAAGTCGACGTGGACAACAAGGATCTCTCCATTGCGCCGGGAATGTACGCCAACACCGCTGCTGCAACTGGCGCACGTGACGAACGTGGTGACCATTCCCGTGGAGGCGCTGGTGCTGAACGCGCAGCAGGAGACAGTCTACGTGCTCGACGACAACAATCACATTCACATTCGCAACGTTGCAGTGGGCCTGGAGGGATCAAAGCTGGCCGAGATGATCAGCGGACTCGAGCCCGGCGATCGCGTGGTGCTCGGTGGCCAGGAGAAGTATCAGGAGAGCGAAGAGGTCAATCCGCTGCTTACCCCGAGCCCGCGTCGGAGACCGTGCAGGAGACGGGCGGCATGATCGACATGAAGGCCGAAGCGAGCAACGGAGGCGCCACTAATGCCAAAGTTTGCTCTCAGATTTCCCTTCTTCATCATCATGCTCTGCCTGATGGTGTCGCTGGTCGGAACGGTCAACATCGCGCAGATGCCGGTGGACCTGTTTCCGAAGATCGACATGCCGGTCGTCGTGGTGGCCACGTTCTACAACGGCATGCCGCCGCAGCAGATTGAAGCCGACATCACCAATACATTCGAGCGGTTCTTCACGCTGGCCGCCAATGTCGATCACAGCGAATCGCGTTCGCTGACCGGCGTGAGCCTGATCAAGATTTACTTCAAGCCGGGCACCGATCCCAATGCGGCATTGAGCAACATCGCCAACCTGGCCATGGCCGACCTGCGCCGACTGCCGCCGGGAACACTGCCGCCGGTGGTGCTGGGCATGGACGCTTCGACGCAGCCGGTCTGCCTGGTAACGCTGAAAGGCCAGGGACTGAACGAAACCAGCCTCAAGGATCTGGCGCAGTTCCAGGTGCGCAACCAGATTTCCAATGTGCAGGGCGCGTCGGTGCCGCAGCCCTACGGAGGAACCTACCGCCAGATTCAGATTTACGTCGATCCGCTCAAGCTGGAGGCGCGCAACCTGAGCCTGAACGACGTGGTGACAGTCGGTCAACAGCTCGAACCTGATTCTTCCCGCCGGCGACGTGCGCATCGGCTCAAAGGACTACAACATTTACGCCAACAGCCAGTTTCCCGATGCGAACTCGATGAACGAGATGCCGCTCAAGTCGGTGGGCAACTCATCGGTGCTGGTGGGCGACATCGGCAAGGCGATCGACTCCGGCGCACTTCAGTACAACATCGTGCGCATCGACGGACAGCGCTCGGTCTACGTGCCGGTCTTCAAGCAGGGCGGCGACAGCAACACCATCACCATCGTCAACGGCATGAAGGCCGCGATCAAGCATCTGGTCGATATTCCCGAATCGCTGAAGACCGCAGTGGTCTTCGACCAGTCGGTCTTCGTCAAGCTGGCAATCGAGAATGTCTCGAACGAGGCGCTCATCGGACTGGTGCTGACCGGAGTGATGATTCTTATCTTCCTGGGCAGCCCGCGCGCCACGATCGCCGTAGTTGCTTTCCGTTCCGCTCTCGATGCTGGTCTGCCTTCTGATCGTCGATTACATGGGCGGCTCCATCAACACCATGATTCTGGGCGGGCTGGCGCTGGTCTTCTCGCGACTCATCGATAACGGCGTCATTGTGCTCGAAAACATCTTCCGCCACATGGAGCTGGGTAAATCGCCTGAGGCTGCGGCGGAGGAGGGCGGAACAGAAGTCTCGATGGCGGTGCTGGCGGCCACCTTCACTACATCCATCGTGTTTTTCCCGGTCACGTTTTTCACCGGCGTGAGCAAGTACATTTTCACGCCGATGGCGCTCGGCGTGGTGCTCTCGATCTTCGCATCGTACTTCTTCGCCATGACAGTGGTGCCGCTCTTCTGCGCCAAATTCATCCGCCTGCACGGCGACGACGAAGGCGACTCAATCGCAAGCCGAGCTTCTTCACGCGCTTCGAGACCAAGTTCAACGAAAAGTTCCAGGCCATGCTGAACTGGTACGAAGGTCTTGCATGCGGGCGATGGAGCGGCCCGGCTTTACCGCGGCGGTGATCTTTGGCGGCGTGGTGCTGCTGCTGTTGGTTACGGTTCCCTTCATCGGCCGCGCGTACTTTCCCCGCACCGACCCAGGCCAATTCATCATCGACGTGCGCATGCCGAGCGGCACGCGACTTGAGGTGAGCAACGACTACATCGCGAAGGTGGAAGACATCATCCGCAGCGTGGTTCCCCCCAAAGACCTGGGCATGATCGTCTCCAACATCGGCGTCTATCCCGATCTTTCGGCGATCTACACCACCAACGCGTCGATGGACACGGCCTTCGTGCAGACCAGCCTCAAGGAAGGCCATAGCGTCGGCAGCTATGAGTACATGCGCCGCGTGCAGGAGAAGCTTTCCCGCGAGATGCCGGAGCTCTCTGCCTATTACCAGGCAGGCGGGTTGGTGGATTCGGTCATCAATCAGGGACTGCCGGCTCCCATCGACATTCAGATCAAGTCGCAGAACATGGACAGCTCCTTCGCTCTGGCCACGCAACTGGCAGCGAAGATCAAGGCGATGCCCAACGTGAGCAATGTGT
Source organism: uncultured Acidobacteriaceae bacterium (assembly GCA_963725115.1). Lineage (GTDB taxonomy): Bacteria > Acidobacteriota > Terriglobia > Terriglobales > Acidobacteriaceae > Telmatobacter. Next base: position 200,934 of record CAVRXG010000003.1, read on the forward strand.
ATATTCCGCAAAGCATCGACTACCCCGGCCTGGCGCTGAACATCGACCGCGAGCGCGCCAGCCTGATCGGGCTTTCTGCCAAAGACGTGGTGGACGACGTGATTACAGCGCTCACCTCAGACGGCATGGTGGCCCCCAGTTATTGGATCGATCCGAAGAGCGGCAACAACTACATGGTCACGGTGCAATACGCGAACAGCTGGATCGACAACATGTCGATGGAGGATATGAAGAACATTCCGCTGCGCGGCGTGCGGCCTGCCGGCTACAGCCCGATGCAGGACGCCGGGCAGGCGGATCCATCTCTATCGCAGACGCCCGGCAACGACACCTCGGCGGGCTACGTGCCCTTGGGCGCGGTGGCCGATATCCAGCAGATCAACACGCCCACCGAGGTGGACCACAACCAGATTCGCCGCGTGATCGATATTTATGTGGCCACCAGGAGCGAGGCACTGCAAGGTGTGGGATCGCAAATCGACCGCCTGCTGGCTGATACAAAGCACGACAAGAACACAGTGATCGATGTGAGCGGAGCTGTGGTGAGCATGAACCAGGCATTCCACGACTTCGGCATCGGTCTCATCATCGCCATCCTGCTCGTCTACCTGATTCTGATGGCGCAGTTCGCGTCGTTCATCGATCCATTCATCATCCTGATGGCCATTCCGCCGGGGCTGGCCGGCGTGGCACTCATCCTGCTGGTGACTGGCAGTTCACTGAACATCATGTCGCTGATGGGAGTGATCATGATGGCCGGCATCGTGGTGTCGAACAGCATTCTGATCGTCGAGTTCGCCGGGATTCTTCACAAGCAGGGCATGGGGCTGAAGGCAGCGGTGGTGGAGTCGTGCAAGGTTCGTCTGCGCCCCATTCTGATGACCTCGCTGGCCACGCTGCTGGGCATGATTCCGATGGCGCTGGGACTGGAGGCCGGCAGCGAACAGTATGCACCGCTGGCGCGGGCCATTATCGGCGGATTGGCGCTTTCCGTTGTCGTCACCATGTTCCTCGTTCCAGCGGTGTATCTGGTGATCCATGGGCGTGACGAAGCCAAGACCGAGATCGCGGAGGAATAGATATGACCGATTTCGTAAACAGGATATTGATTTCTGCGACGTGCGTGTTTTTGTCACTGGCCTTGTTGCCATGCGCAGTGCATTCGCAACAGGTGCCTGCGCCGGCTGCGCCAATGCCTTCGCTGCAACTGCCGGCTGCTCAGGCGCCCACTGGGCCTGTCACGCCATTGGGACCAAGACTGACGCTTGCGGATGCAGAGCGCATGGCGATCGAGCACAACCCAAACATCAGCGTGGCGCGGCTCATAGCGCTGGCGCAGGCGCAGGTAACGCGTGAAGTGCGCTCTGCCGAACTGCCCACGGTGCAGGGTGACCTGACCGCCGTGGGCGCGCACGAAAACAGCCGCATCACCGCAGGCCTTCTGAATAATCCATCCGTTTACGATCGCGCGGCGGGCGGCTTGACGGTGAGCCAACTGATCACCGACTTCGGGCGCACGCACAACCTGGTGCTCAGCGCGCAATCGAACGCGAAGGCGCAACTTGAAAACGAGCGGGCCACGGAGCTCGACATTACGCTCACGGTGGATCAGGCTTTCTATCAGGCGCTGACGAGCCAGGCGGTGCTGAAGGTGGCGGAAGAAACGGTAAACCAGCGCCAGGCGACGGTAGATCAGGTTGGCGCTCTCGCCAAGCATAAGCTGCGGTCGGATCTCGATCTGAGCTTTGCTGATGTTCAACTCTCTCAAGCCAAACTGCTTTTGCTGGACGCCCAGAATGATGCGGCCGACGCCATGGCGAGCCTGAACACCGTGTTGGGCTCGGAACAGGATGAGCAATATACGCTCGTGGATGAAACTACGGCCAATCCTGACCCGGCGCCCGAGGACGCCGACGCGCTGCTGCAAACGGCATTTACCGCGCGTCCCGATCTTGCCGCGCTCAACGACAGCTACACCGCTGCCCGTCAGTTCAGCACCGCCGAACGCGATCTATGGATGCCGACCGTTTCGGCATTGGCTGCGGCGGGCGGCACTCCGGTGCGCGCGGATCAGATTCAATCCTCGTGGTACGGCGCCGCCGGCGCAAACATTAGCATTCCGGTCTTCAATGGATTTTTGTATAACGCCCGCGCGCAGGAGGCAAAGCTGCGCGCCAACGCTGCCAGGGAACAAGTGAGGAACTTGCGCGATGTGATTGCGCGCGATTTGCGCACCGCGGTCCTGAATGCGCAGAACGCGTTCCAGCGAATCGGTGTCACTCAGGAAATGCTGAACCAGTCGAACATGGCTCTCGATCTTTCAGAGGCACGGTACAAGATCGGCTTGAGCGGCATCGTGGAGCTGACCCAGGCGCAACTTGCACAAACGCAGGCAGAGATCGCCTATACCAATGCCCGCTACGCCTATCAAACCGCGCTGGCGGTAGTGCGGTTCCAGACGGGCCAGTAGCCTTGTGAGAATTGCCATGTTATCTTCGGCGTCGTTGGATTCTCCTCTCAATCGGACAGTATCCAGATCTCCGCGAGAGGCGATCGTACCAATCATTCCGATGTTCAGCTCTATTTCGAGGAGATTGCCACCATGCCAGTGATTGGCGACAGGCCTGAATTGAATCTTAAGACCGTTATCTATGCGACAGATTTTTCTCCCTGCTCCAGGAACGCGGGCCACTACGCCGCTCGGATGGCCAGCTATTTCTCAGCAAAGCTTCTGGTGACTCATGCCTTCACACTGGAACAAGCCGCGTTGGAGGTTGAAGTTGGTGACAGACGATTAAGTCAGCAGAGAGAGAGTTTGACGCATCTTCTATGGAGAGAGGCTGATCTACTGGGAGCACATTCGATCGATATCATTCCCACACTCTTAGAAGGCGCTCCGGAGGATTTGATTCCAGTTCTGGCGGACAGGCTTGAGCCGTCCATGATCGTTCTGGGAACGCATGGCGGAGGTCGGCTCGAACGGGGAATCATCGGCTCGACCGCAGAGAAAATCCTAAGGTCCACCCGCTGGCCAGCGCTTACTGTTGGACCGCAGGCTCAGCCCGCGTCCTCACAAACGTTCCCATTCGAAAGGATTCTTTTTGCGACCGACTTTACAGAGGCGGGCGCCAACGCTGCGACCTATGCGGTTACATTCGCTGAGGTTTTCGCGGCGAAGATCGATGTGCTCAATGTGATTCAAGACGATGCCATTGAACATCCGGATCGATTATCCGAACTTCAGGCCCGCTTCTTCAACGCGCTTGACGCCCTTGTGCCGGAATCGGCCAGAGAATTCTGCGATCCGAGAACTTATGTGGCTGTCGGCGGGGCGCACGACAAAATCCTTGAACACATCAGGGAGCGATCGATTGAGCTCCTCGTGCTCGGCATCCGAAAGACATCGCATATCAGCATGGAGATGAGAACATCCGGGGCTTTTCGGATCATCGTAGACGCTCCTTGCCCAGTCTTGACGATTCGAAGCTAAGATGTGCATCGCTTTGCCGGGGAATTAGATGAGGAGACCGAAAAAGCGGCTGAGTCACGAATATCACCACACCCCGATAACACTGCTGGTCGCATTGTTTGGGGGTGCCTGCGCCTTCATTGCCGTTGAGATCTTCCTTCCGGACCTTTTGGAGTCGTGCGAGCGTCAGATAGGCAAGTTCCCGCGATGGCAGATCCATATGGGAGCGATGTGCATCGAAGTCACGACATTTTTCATGTTACTGTTTTTTCTGGAATTGCTCGAAACAAAGTCACGCATAACAGCGTGGCGAGCAAGTGCGCCGTGGTTGCCTCTCGTTGGGCTCACCTTGCTGGCAACAATCATCCATATCCCCTACTACATTGTGATTCTGGCAGGAATCATCTACGGCGTATGGGCCTACCGCCAAACCTCCAGCGTTCGTCGCTCGCCCCGCCTTTCGTGAGCCGAGAGCGTGCGCGTAGGTGTCGGGTTGCATGTCGCAAGGGACCAGGGGTTCTTGGAGGCGCTGTGAACTATTCGGAATAACTTCTCAGTCCCAGGTTTCGGAAAATTCCCTGCCATGAACTGAGCCCGCGTTTCGTGGTAGCGGCATTGAGATTGGGAACCAGGAGCTGACCGTCAGTTGCTACTTGGGTAACAACTCGGAGAAACCTGCCTCGCGGGAAATGATCAGTACCGACAAGTCGGCTTGTGGGAAACGATTTACGGACATGATCGCGAGGGAGCTGGGTGGGTGGTCGATCAGATTTTGGGGCCAGGTTTTATCGTGGCTTCGCTCCTGCTTTTCTTTTCGAAAGACTGGCTGGGTTTCTCGAAAACAGGGCGATGCTCCGAGGGTTTACTTATAGTGCGGGCGAATTGCCGGCAATCCGGAGATTCTTCGCTCTTGCCCGAAAGAGATTACTCGCTGGTGCCCGAGCTCGCTTTGGTTTCCCGGTCGACCGGTTTCCTCACATGAGCGACCGGCGCTGGGACACGGCAGGCTGACGGAACATTCGCCATCTGCTTGACGAAGACTCTGTAACTCACCGTTCCAGGACGTAGTGTCGACCAATAGCTCGATCCAGTCGCCAGCGGCTCGTGCCTGTCGATGAGCTGGTTGCTCATAATTCTGATGCCGCATTTCAGATTATTTTCCGGCTGAAGGATGGTCTTCTGCGGATCCTTCTCGGGCAATAGCTTGTCCTTGTCCCAATCGAAAGCGCAACCGTAGCGGTCGGAATCCTCGTAGGTGAGTTGCAACAGGCCTTCGCTGCGCACCATTCTGTTCGTCACGGAGTCCTTTACGGCGACTTCAGGTTCCGTATGCCGCACGTCAGTCGTCGGCTTGAGGCCTGCTTCTGCACCGGCCAGCGCCTGGAAAACATACGCCCAGAAAACCTTCCGATCCGCTTCGCTCATTTCCTGGAATTGCGGGCAGAATGGCTTGACCGCTCGCGCTTCGCTGTTCGACAGCATCGCTGGCGGGAGCGATTGTTCAATGGTCCGATCCCACGCTGGATCCCAGGATGGCATGCCGAGCTCATCCTTCTTTTCCGCGATCGGGGTTGGGGGCGCGGGCTCAACTTGTTGCTGCGGAGCTTGGGCCAGCCTCGTTCCGCTACAGCCGAATGCCATCCAGGCTGCGGCAAAGAAGACACTCCCATGCAGAACCCATCTAGTCGTCTCAGCCATCCGACACCACCACGCAGGTTTGGATGCCTGATTCTCTTGAGGCGGTCTACTATCAAAAGGAGATATCTGTCGAGTCAGTGGCTTCGTCCCGTGCTAAATCTCCAAGAAAAACCGGCCGGCGGTATTCCCAGGGTTTGGCTACGCTATACGGTGAGACTGTTTTGCGCTGTCCCTGCGGGATTGCGGGCTTCGATACCGAGTTTTCGAAACGGAGTAGACAAATGAAAGTTCTACTCAAGAGGGCTTACGAGGAACCTGCCGGCACTGATGGATTCCGCGTACTGGTTGACCGGCTGTGGCCGCGTGGAATAAAGAAAGCAGATTTACGCCTGGATGCCTGGGCGAAGGGCATCGCGCCCAGCACGGAGCTCAGGAAATGGTTTGGCCACGATCCGAAACGGTGGCTCGAATTCTGCAAGCGATACAAAGCGGAATTGAAGAACCCGGAAGCGCGAAAGACGATTGCCGGCATCGTGCAGGCTGCTCGAAAGCACTCCGCGATCACTCTGATTTACGGAGCCAAGGATACGGAGCACAATGAAGCGGTTGTGCTTCAAGCTATCTTCAAAAAGATGGCGGGCTAGTTGCAGTTCCCGGTTGAGCGGTGGGTGATCGAGATTCACGCCGCGTGTTGTAGAGCTTTAATGCAACCCAGCCGAATTTCGGGGCATCATCAATCGAGGGCGTTCCAGCCAGAGCGTTCGCGTGACACTTCCTATTTCGTCGCTTGAAATTCATTCTTGGCTCGTCCTCACGGCGGCCCTCGCCACTGGGGCGGCGCACTTGAACTCAAATATTTGGCCGATTATTTGGCTGACCTGACTGGAGGAATGACATGGCGCAGAATGTAGCCGATTTGATGTGGAAGATGCTGGAGAAGGCGGGCGTGAAGCGCTGCTACGGCATCATTGGAGACGCGTTGAATCCTGTGATCGACGCGCTCCGCCGTAATGGAAACATCGAATTCGTGCATGTGCGGCACGAAGAATATGGCGTCTTCGCGGCAGGTGCCGAGGCATATTTCACGGGCGACCCGGTGGCGGTGTGCGGTACGGCGGGGCCGGGCGTTACCCACCTGATTAACGGGTTGATAGATGCCCTGAAAGAAGGCGCGCCCGTAATTGCGATTGCCGGCGATGTGGAAACAAGCATCATGGACACCGCCGGGCTCGAGGAGCTGAATCCTTACCTGTTCTTCGAGACGGCAAGCCTCTACACGGGCCGCGTTGTCAATCCCAAACAAGCGCGCGCGGTGATCAATACAGCCATTATGACGGCGGTAATCGAGCGCGGACCGACGGTGATTTCGATGCCGGGCGACGTGGCAAGTGCGGATGCGGATTTTCGCATTGAGGGGGTGAGGATTCCGGGCGCGCCGGTTTTCCGTCCCGCCGATGCCGACATCGACAAGCTGGCGCAAATGATCGAGGCAGCAAAGACCGTGGCAATCTTTGGCGGCGAAGGCTGCCGCGATGCCCGCAGCGAAGTGCTTGCGCTGGCGGAGAAACTGAAAGCGCCCGTGGGCTATTCGTATCGCGGCAAGCAGTGGCTGGAGAGTGACAATTCCTATGCTGTGGGCATGACCGGCCTTCTCGGATACGGGGGCGCGTACAACGCCATTAACAAAGCCGAGCTCTTGCTGTTTCTGGGAACCGATTTTCCTTTCTCAGAGTTCCTGCCTGGGGACAAGGTCAAGAAGGTGCAGATCGATCGCAAGGCCAGTCATATCGGCAGGCGCACTGCAATCGATTTGCCGCTGGTGGGCGATGTTAAGGCGACGCTCGACGCGTTGCTGCCGAAAGTGAGCGCGAAGAACGACACGAAGTTTCTCGACCATCATGTTGCCGAGACGCGCGACTTCTACGAGCTGCTCAATCACTACGTCGACAAGGGACCGAGCATCAAACCGATCCGGCCGGAGTTTCTGGCGGCCACGCTCTGCAAGCTCGCTTCAGACGATGCCATGTTCTTTGCCGATACCGGTACGCCATGCATCTGGATGGCGAGGCACATACGGGCTGGAGTGAACCGCAGGTTCCATGGGTCGCTTACGTGGGCGTCCATGGCGAGCGCAGCACCGAACGCGTTTGGCGCGCAACTGGCTTACCCCGGACGGCAGACGATCGCTCTGTGTGGCGACGGGGGATTTACGATGCTTGGGCTGGGCGATCTGCTGACGCAGGTGGAACGCAAGACGCCTGTGGTTCAAATCATCTTCAATAATGAGTCGCTCAACTTCGTCGGCATCGAGCAGCAGGAGGCCGGTATGCTGCCCTTCGGCGTGGATTTCAAGAATCCGAATTTTGCGAAGGTGGCCGAGGCAATGGGCGCGAAAGGGATTCGACTTGAGGAACCTGGCGACGTGAAGGACGCGCTCGCCGAGGCGCTGGCCTACAAAGACGGACCAGTGGTGGTGGACGCCGTTGTGGATTGCCTGGCACTCTCGCTGCCGTCGCACGTGCCGTTCCATACGGCGAAGGGCTTCACGCTGAGCATGGCAAAGCAGGTGCTGTCAGGGGACATGGACAAGGTGATCAAGACGATCGAGCACAATGTTCGCCTGATTTGAGCTTCGGCCTGCGAGAGTTTATTGCGATTGCAGGCCGGCCTGGGTGAGCAGGGCAAGAACTGCTGCGGCGTGGATTGGTCGATGGCGATTCCCGTCAGCTTGCCGTCGCGGTCGAAGACAAATGTCTGCGGAATTCCTTCGACGTGGAACTCGTTGTTCACGACCCTGTCGGAATCGATGAGTACGGGCGGGTGGTAGTCCTTCCCTTGCAGGAATGAATCGACCTTAGAGGGGTTCTCGTCGGTGATTGACAGAATCACCAGCCCCTGGTTTGCGTACTGCGTGTAAAGGGCATCGAGGTTCGGCATTTCCGCGCGGCACGGCGGGCACCACGTGGCCCAGAAGTTGACGAGGACGATTTTGCCGCGGAGCTCGGAGAGGGTCCACTTCTTGCCGTTGAGATCCTCGAGCGTGAAGTCGGCTTTGGCGATCTCGGCTTCATTCGCGGCGAGGATGTCGTTGGCTTTTTTGTAGAGCGGGTCATCGAGAGAGACTGCGACGTGCTCGTAGCGGGCAAGGCGCGCCAGATCCATGTAGGGTTGGGGCACCTCGCTGCCTCTGGTGTGAAACGGCGTCGCGGCGAGGGCTTTCGAGAGCGCGTCGGCGACAGCCTGCAGAGCACTTTGTCCCTGATCGCCCTCGGTGACCCGCTGCGATACTTTGTCGGCGAGTTCGACCTTGTCCATGCCAGGCGGCAGCGCCCGATTTCATTTGCGGCTTTGATGGTTGCAGCCGGACGCTCCTGGTCGGGTAGCGAGCGCAGCTTGCCGATTTCGCCGGAGATCGTGGCGGGCGATGCCTGCCCATGAAGACAGGGAACGGCGAGAAGAAGAGCGGCGATGAAAGCCGAGGAACAGACGCGTGTCATAGAGCCTCATTAACGTAAGCGTTCGCGCGAAAACTCCGGTTGCTCGAAAATTGTAAATCGAAGCTCCAGGTCCGAGCTCCAGGCCCGATTTCCAGCCCCGAGCGACGACCGTCACGATTGTTTGACGGGCGGGGCGACCGTAAGGACGCGCTCGGAGACGGATTCGACGATTTGCTCGTGGACCTCGTCGATGGTGAGGTCGCCTTCAATGAGGACGACGCGGTCGGGCTCGCGCGCGGCGATCTCGCGGTATTTTTCCCAGACGCGGCGAAAAAAGGCGTCCTTCTCGGTTTCAAAGCGGTTTTCGTCGCGGCCGGTTTCGGATTCCACGCGGTCGTTGCGGCGGCGCGCGCGAGCCAGCGACGACTCGAAGCCGGGGAGGAGCAGAAGGGTGAGGTCGGGCTGAAGTCCGCGGCAGATGAGGCGATGGAGATCGAGCACAACTTTAGAGCCGAGTTGGCGGCCACCGCCCTGGTAGGCTTCTGTCGAATCGGTGAAGCGGTCGCAAACGACGACCTTGCCGGCGTCGAGGGCAGGCTGGATGACTTCGGCGATGGCCTGCGCGCGATCGCCAAACATGAGGGCCATCTCGGTCATGGGGTCGAGGCCACGCGAGCGGGAGTCGAGCAGGATCTCGCGAATGCGATCGCCGATGGTGGTGCCGCCGGGTTGGCGGAGCAGGACGGCCTCATGGCCGCGCCGGGCGAGCCACGCCGCCAGGCGCTTGATCTGGGTGGTTTTTCCGGAGCCGTCGAGGCCCTCGAGGGTGATGAAAACACCGCGCGGCATGGGCTGAGTCTATCATCGGTCCGGGAGGAGGTTCGGGGTGGGTTCGCGAGGGGGTCCGCGAAGGCGGTTCGCGGGATCCAGGTGCGATGCGTCTGGGCCTTACCCATAGGTATTAAAGCAGTTATTGTGAAAAAGACGGCTGTCCCGGGCAACTTCTTCATGCCGGATGGGTTCCTACGAGCATAGACTGGATCGGCTTTTCCTTCAGGGCCAGATCCACTCAAGATCATTGGAGGTTCCTCCCCATGCGAAATTTCAAATTTATGCGGGCTATTATCCCGGCGATGATGGTCGCTTTACTGGTTTGTCTGATCCCCGCAACTTCAAACGCGGCGGTTTTTGTCAGCGTAGGATTTGCTCCGCCGGTGCTGCCGGTTTATGAGCAACCTCCGTGCCCGGAAGATGGCTGGATGTGGACGCCGGGCTTTTGGGCCTATGGCGATGACGGCTATTACTGGGTTCCCGGAACATGGGTTCCAGCGCCTTATGAGGGCGCGCTGTGGACGCCCGGCTACTGGGGCTGGGGCGAGCGGGCTGTATATCTGGCACGCGGGCTATTGGGGACCGCACGTGGGCTACTACGGCGGCGTGAATTATGGATTCGGTTACATGGGCATCGGCTTTGTGGGCGGCATGTGGGCCGGCAGGGAGTTCCGTTATAACACGGCGGTGATGCATGTAAACACTACGGTCATCCACAACACGTATGTGGACCGGACCAGCGTGCGAACGCAACACCATCGCAAACGACAGGCATGTGGCGTACAGCGGCGGGCCGGGCGGGATTAATCATCCAGCGACGGCGCAGGAGAACCAATACTCGCACGAGTCGCACACGGCTCCAACGTCGTATCAGACGCAGCATGAAACGGCGGCGCGGACGAATGTGAACAACTATGCCAGCCACAACGGCGGGCACCCGGCGAATGCAGCGACTGACAGGCCATTGGCCGGTGGAGCACGCGGTCCGGCGGCAGGTGGCAACCACGCGAACACGGCGAATCCTAGCGCTGGAAATCACAATGCGGGCGCTCCAGAAAGCAACACCTACAACGCGTCGCATTCGAATACGGGTAATCGCTCGGAGACTACGGTGAATCACCCAGCGCCTGCGGAACGCCCTGCGCCACAAACGCATGAGACGCGGCCCGCGCCCGAAAGCCGCCCGGCGCCGCAAACGCACGAATCGCGCCCTGCGCCCGAAAGCCGCCCCGCGCCTCAGCCGCACGAGTCGCGGCCCGCGCCTGAAAGCCGCCCGGCGCCCCAACCGCACGCGAGCGGCGGCCAACCGCATGGGGGCGGGGGTGGCGGCGAGCCGCACGGCGGTCACGAAAAAGGGCACTAACCAACATTGAACCCGGCTGCGCAGACGCGCTCGATCGGGCTCAAGAATGAGGCCGCATTCCACGCTGACATTGGTGGAATGCGGCCTTCTTTATTGCGCGCCGCTGTCTGGAGCTATTCGTTGCCGGCGGTCTGATTGCCGCTCGCCGCGTAGTAGCCTTCGCGGGTGATCACCGTCAGGTCAGCGTTGCCGGCCTTGAGGACGATCTTGTGGAAGTCGCCGTCGGTGTCGACCTTGTCGGGGGTGTAGGTGAGCAGGTATTGCTGGCGAAGGGCTCCGGCGATGAGGCCGTAGATGTCGTCGAGCGAGTCTTTCTTTTTGGCTTCAAAGAACTGACCGCCGGTGCGCGAGGCGATCTCCTGCATGATCTTTTTGCCGTCGAGCTGCGGGTGCGTTGGTGCCGCCGGGGTGCCGACCGCCGCCACCACCGCCTCCGGGCCAACCGCCTCCACCACCGCCGGGGTAGCCCCCGCCGCCGGGATAGCCGCCACCACCCATTCCGCCGTGGTGACCGCCGGGAAAGCCGTTCTCGCCGTGCTCCTCTTCGCCTTTGAAGTAGATGGTGAAGACCTGCGACGCCGGCGCGGTCGGCGGAGTCGATGGCGTCGTTGAGCGTCTCCTTGCTGCCGCGATCGACGCCGTCAGAGAAGATGACAAGCGCCTTTCGGCCGTCCTTGGGCTTCATCAGCTCGTCTGAAGACGAGATAGATGGCGTCGTAGAGCTGCGTTCCGCCGCCGTGGCTGTAGCCGCCATGATCGCCCGATCCGTGGTCGTCGCCGCCGCTGGTTTCAGGGCCCTGGGTGTTGTGCTCTCGCGCGGTCGGCGTCATGGCATCGATCTCGTGATCCAGCTTTTCGCGGGAGTTGGTGAAGTCCTCAAGCAGCTCCACTTCGCTGTCAAAGTGGATGAGAAAAGCCTGGTCGCCGCGAACGGCGGCTTTTGGATCGGCGGGCAGCATCAGGTCAACGAATTTCTCGGACGGCTTTGCGCTCGCTGTCGATCGCCGAGTAGACGCTGCGGCTGGTATCGACGAGCAGGCCGAGGCGGAAGGGCAGATTGCTCTGCGTGGTGAAGCTCTTGATGACTTCGGGACGCCCGTCTTCGGTGAGGGTGAAGTCTTTGGCGGTCAGGTTGGTGACGAGTGCGCCCTTCTTGTCGATGACGGTGACGGGAAGCAGGACTTCGCGCGCCTGGACCTTGATGTTGGTCATTGGTTGGGTGGTGGAAGGCTGCTGTGCGGCATCGGGATCGCGCAGGAAGGACAGGGCGGCGAGGGACAGGGCGAAGTAGAGGGAAGAGCGGATCTTCATAAATTCTTTTGACTGGACACTTTCTAGACACGTTCCGAGGGGTTAGACGTGGCAGGCGGCGGTCCGTTGACTGATTGCTGTGCGGTGGGTGCCAAACTTGTCGATCAAAGGGAGCCTTTCTATCACAGAAGTCGTTCTCTGAAGTCGTTCTCTTTCCCCGACGCATCGCCTGCGGAGTCGAAGGCGACGGGTCCTGCTCACGATGCCGGAATCGCGCCCTTGTATTCCACCAGGACTTTTCGCAACGTCTCGGCTTCGCCACTCCCGAATGCCGCATTTGCCTCTTTCATCAGCCGTTCCCGCAAAGCCCGGTCCGGTTCATTCGAGGCGCGGTCCGGATGAATCCGGTTGACTACTTCGAGATAGAGTTCCCTCAGTGCGGGAGAAGGGGAAGGATCCGTGGCTTTTGCTGCTTCGTCGCTGTGGGCAGCGTTGAATGCCCCGGTTCTTCTACTTCCGCCCGGCAGGCCGCCAGGCCCTGAGCCGAAACCGATCTCGTCCGGATAAATTACCGTTCCTCTTGCATCTACCGCTGCCCGGCCATCTCCTCTGTTTTTAGTTGCGTCGAGCAGCGCAGAGAAAACGACGAAGAAGATAAAAGGCGTCAGGACACCAATCCACAGAGCTGCTTCTCGGTATTCCTGCTCGCTCGCCGCGCCAAACTCCAGCAGGCTATTCAGCGATGGATCGGCTGAGTCGTAATAAAAGGTTGCGGCCGCGCTTGGCTGCGCACAGAACGCCTGTCCGTCGTAAGAGGTCCCGTCAACATTGAAGCTGTAGCTGCAAGAATACTTAGAACCACGTAGAACGACACCAATTATGTCGTATGTTTTCTGACAGTGCATGTATTTATCGGGAACGGTCGCAGTCCTCTCGCTTGGAGCGGCGCCGGCGAACTGCTTTGCCTTGTGGATGAAGATAACTCCGCAGATGAAGGCAACTACTAATAAGACCGTGGAGCGGCCAACTCCGGTCTTCCAGCTCACGCCCATATTTGGTCCCACCTCTTTGGTCGGCTGGCTACCGTAGCAGGTCCTCAAGCGTGGTACTTAGGTCAGTTTTGTCGTCGCGATATTTGACGATGACCGGGGCGTAAAGGCTGAGGCCCCAGGCTTCGCTTTGGGAATGGCCTTTGCCTTTGCTGACGGCGCGCGCGCCGGGCACGACGACGGCGTTTTCCGGAACGATGAGCGGAAGATCGGCGGAGGCGCGCAGAATCGAGCCATTCACCAGATCGAAGAGCGGGGTGCCGCGGGTGAGGATGGTGCCGGCGGCGAGCACAGCGCCTTTGCGGACGATTGTGCCTTCATAGACGCCGCAGTTGCCGCCGACGAGCACGTCGTCCTCAATGACGACCGGGCTGGCGTTCACCGGCTCGAGGACGCCGCCGATCTGCGCCGCGGCGCTCAGGTGCACGCGCTTGCCGATCTGCGCGCAGGAGCCGACCAGGGCGTGCGAGTCGACCAGCGTGCCCTCGTCGACGTAAGCGCCGACGTTGATGTACATGGGCGGCATGCAGACGACGCCGCGAGCCAGGTACGCCCCGGCACGAACCGACGAGCCGCCGGGAACTACGCGCACGCCATCGCCGGCGGCGAAGTGGCGGGCAGGGAAGGTGTTCTTGTCGACGAAGGACAGGCCGGGAAAAGAAAGACTCGCGGCGGGCATCTCTTCGAGCGCGCCGATGCGAAAGCCAAGCAGGATTCCCTGCTTGACCCAGGCGTTCACGCGCCAGCCGGTGGGCGAGGCGGCGTCGGGTTCGGCAGCGCGGACTGTGCCCGCCTCGAGCGCCGAACGCAGCTCGAGGAAGCTTGTCATTGCGATGGAATCGATAATGGCGGCCGGGCCGGCTGCAAAATGCTCCGCGATCTCCTGCTCAAGTTGGTTGAGATTCATTGCAAGTCGAGTGTATCAATTGCAGGGACGGCGGTCAGAGACGGCAGGCGGACAGTGAGCGAGGGCCAGCAGAAGACAGCAAGGCTTTCCGTGGAGGCGCCGAAGAGGCCATGCGTATGCGATACTCGAAACGACATGTACAAGCGAATTGTGCTGAAGCTTTCGGGAGAGGCGCTCGCGGGAGCGCGCAGCTTTGGACTGGATGCCGACAAGGTGTCCGAAATTACCGGCGAGATTGCGGATGTTCACGCATTGGGCGTGGAAATCGGCATTGTGGTGGGCGGCGGGAACTTTTTCCGCGGCGTGGAGGAGCAGGCCAAAGAGATGGACCGGGTGAGCGCCGACAACATGGGCATGCTCTCCACGGTGATCAACGCCATCGCTCTGCAGGACGCCCTGGAGCAACGCGGGGTGCAGTGCCGGGTGATGATCGGCGGTGTTCATGAACCAGATTGCCGAGCCGTATATCCGGCGGCGCGCGGTGCGGCATCTTGAAAAAGGGCGCGTGGTGATCTTCGCGGCGGGCACGGGAAATCCGTTCTTTTCAACCGACACGGCGGCCAGCCTGCGCGCCATGGAGATCAAGGCCGATGTGCTGCTGAAAGGCACCAAGGTGGAGGGCGTCTACAACGCCGACCCGGTGCTGTTTAAAGACGCCGTGAAGTACGACGAGATTACTTACATGGAGATTCTGCAGCAGGGCTTGAAAGTGATGGACCTGACCGCGGTGAGCATGTGCAAGGACAACAACCTGCCCATGATCATCTTCAACATGAATCATCCGGGAAACATCCGGCGCGTGGTGCTGGGCGAGAAGGTCGGATCGCTGGTGACGGCGTGAAAAGCAGCTTCCAGCCATCTAGCTTCTAGCCCCGAGCTTGCCGGTCAATTTGCTTGAGTGCCCCCGATCCCAGAGTTCTGTCAGCAGAATTTCATTTCCCAGATTTCGTGCCGAACCGTTTCTAGCACACCAGTCATGCGCTGCTAGAGCTAGAGGCTAGCGGCTGCCTTTCAGTCCGGAGACGTCTAACTGTTGGTGGAAACTCGCAAGCCAGCACCGCTGAAAGCTTTGACAGGCTTGCGCTGCTTCGCGGCCATCAACATTGTCCTTTTTCACTTCTCCAATCCAAAGTGGTTTGGGTTTCTGGCGCCGGTGGTCAACGCCGGGTTTATCTCGGTCAGCTACTTCATTCTGCTTTCGGGATTTGTGCTGGCGTACAACTACGCCGAGCGCGCGCGCAACGGGGAACTGGACCGGAAGCGCTTCTGGGAGGCGCGATTCACGCGCATTTATCCCATTTACTTTCTCAGCCTGCTTCTGAGCCTGAACTTGTTGAGCGGGGAATACCAGACGCACACGCACGCGATGTTCTGGACGGGCGTGGTGCTGACGCCGCTGCTGTTGCAGGGCTTTATTCCGGCGATAGCGACGTTTCTGAATACGCCGGCGTGGACGATGTCGGCCGAAGCGGCATACTACGTGATTTTTCCCTGGGTGGCGAAGTGGAAGCGCCCGGAGCGGATTGCGCCGCACCTGGTGAAGATGGCCGGCGTGTGGGCGCTGGGACTGGTTCCGGGCGCGCTCTACATCGCATTCAATCCCGACGGCATTGCGCACCCGGACCGCTGGAGCTACGGCCCATGGCTGTGGGCGCTGAAGTACACGCCCTACACGCACGTCTTCAGCTTTGTTTTCGGCGTGATGCTGGCCGACCTGGACCGGATGATTGCGCGCACGAGCCGCTTGCGCCTGTGGCTGGGGATCTTCGGGTTCGGCGGAATCTACGCACTGCTGAGCCTGGGCTCGCTGGTGCCTTACGCCATCATCCACGACGGCTTGCTGATGCCGCTGTTTGGCTGCATCGTTCTGGGGCTGGCCGGCGAAAATCCGCTGGCCCGCGCGCTGGGAGTGCGGCCGCTGGTGTTTGTGGGCGAGGCCAGCTACTGCCTTTACCTGCTGCACTTCAACTTGTGGAACCTGATTCACGACTCGCATGTGCTGGAAGCGACTGGGACTGAGCCGCTTCGATCCGTGGATCAGCTACGTCCTGCTGATTGCGCTGGCGATTTTCGCGCTGTACTTCATTGAGAAGCCGGCGCAGCGGAAGCTGCGCGAGTGGCTGCACGCGACGACGGTGGTGAAAGAAAAGAAACGAGGCGATATAGGGAATCGGCAGACTAAAAAGCCCAGCCATCGCAGGCTGGGCTCTTCCTTATTTAGATGGGTCGAATTCGCGACGAGGTCGCTTCAAGGAAGCATTACTGAGGAGTTGACAGTGCGTGGTTGCCGTGCGGAACGGCGATCACGGCTCGTCGGATTCGCGCCAGTGGGATAGGGCGTGGCCTGGGTCGGCTCGATGGTTCCGTCACTGGGATTGAGCTGGAAGCCGGAGATGGAGTTGCCCAGATAGTTGGCGGTGTAAACATAGCGGCCGAGCGCGGGATCGACGACGATCGACACCGGCTCAGTATCGGTGGTGTTGCCCCGCCCGTCGAGGCTGACGTCACGATCGTGGAGGGCGTGCCGGTGGGCAGGGAGATGGAGTAGGCCGACACTGTCGAATCGAGCGAGTTGGTGAGGTAGATGAAGATGCCGCGCGGATCGATGACGATGGAACGTGGGCTCGTTGCCGGTTTTGAATGGGCCGTTGACCATGAAGTGCAGCGCATCGGTCGAGAGCACGGCGTAGCCGATCAGTTCGTTCGAGGCGAAGTCAGTGACGTAGACGAAGCGGCTGATGGGATCGGTAGCCAGGGCAGAGGGCTTGACACCGGCCTGGTAGGGGCTGCCTGAAACCGGCGTCAAAGCGCCGCCGGAGCCAACGGCATAACCAAAGAGCCAGCCGGGATTGGCGTTGCTGGTGGTGGAGCCGCCGGGATTGTAGGCCGATTTGTCGTAGGCGGTGACGTAGACGGCATTGCTGTTGGCAAGCACCGCAACGCCGGTCGGCAAGATGGTGTCGCCGGCGAATCCGGGAACCGTGAGCGGCAGCGTGGCAGTGGCGGAGCCGATGGCGCCGGTGCTGAGCGCATATTCGGTCAGCGTGGCGGAGGTGGTTCCCGAGACCACGTACAGATACGTACCGGCGGCGTTGACGGCGATGGAGACGGGGGCGCTGGCCAGGGTGATGGAGTCCTTCTTGGTGAGGATGCCGTGTCAGAGCGATGAGAAATGAACTACGGAGTTGTTTCCCTGGTTGGCGACGTAGAGGTTGTAGTAGTCGGAGGTGATGGCCATGGCAACGGGGCTGGAACCACCCGAGGAAACGGCGGGAGACGCCGGTGCGCAGCGCGCCCGACTGGGCGTCGACCGCGTAGGTGTAGATTTGCCCGTCGCTGCCCGGCGAGTTGCCCGCGGAGCAGGCCACGAAAACATAGTCGATGGTGACAAGATCGCAGGCAGTCAGAAAGGTGGCCAGGATCAGGCCAATTGCAGAGACCAGAAAAAGCTGGCTCAATTTACTGAACTTCATGCGCTTCCTTCGTCATGGGCCCGTAAGTAGAAGCCCCAAGAAAACTCGTTTAAGTTGCCCCCGTGGTCATTGTAAAAGCCGAATACGGGGTTTTGCCACCAACTCCGCTGCCGGAGCGGAGCGAATACTGTCTCTCACGGCTGGATGCCGCCTCCCGTGCCGTTGTGCGGAATGGCAGCGACGGCGGTGGGATTGTCGTTGCACAGGAAGGGAGAATCCTGCGACTCGAGCAGCGTTCCGGCGGTCGTGCTCAACTCAAAGCCGGAGACGGTGTTGTCAAGAAAGTTGACGGTGTAAAGGAAATGGTTCGTCGAGGGATCGATTCCGATGGCGACCGGCTGCAGGCCGGTGGCATAGGTGCCAATGCTCGAAAGCGCGCCGCTGGCGAGATGGAATAGGCGGTCACGTTGCTGTCCTGCGAGTTGGCGACGTAGGCGAAGGCATACGCCGGATCGACGACGATGGCGGAGGGCTGGTTGCCGGCCGGGAACGGGCTGCCGGCAAGCGCAGTCAGAGCGCCGGTAGACCCGACCGCGTAGCCGCGCACATTGCCGCTCGAGAAGTCGGTCACATAGACATAGGTGCTGGTGGGATCGCTGGCGATGGCGGAAGGCTTGACGCCGGCCGCAAAAGGCGAGCCGGGCAACGGCGTGAGCGCGCCGCTCGAGCCGACCGAGAATCCAAAGACATAGCCGACGTTCGGCGTGACCGAAGAGTCGTAGGCAGTGACGTAGACATAAGCGCCGGAGGCGAGCACGTTGACGGCCGTGGGCACAATGACGTCTGCTGCGTTAGCGCCGGAGAGCGTGAGCGGCCAGTACTGCGCGCTCACCGCGGGATTGGTGACCGGCGTTCCGATGCAGACTGGACTGCCGGAACCGGCTGGCGCGCCGTAAGCGGAAATACGCCGATGGAGCCGGAGCAGGGTTCAGCATCGGAGCAGAGGGGGAGCGGCTGGTAAAGATCGACGACGAAGAGATTCGACTTGTTGGCTGCGATGGCGAGCGGAAAGATTCCCGGAGTGTTCACGGTGTTGTAGGGATAGAGCTTGCCGTCGGTGCCGATGACCGAACTGCACGATGGTGTTGTCGTCCTGATTGACGACGAAGAGGCTGCCGTAATCGGCGGAGACGGCCTCGGCCACTGGATTGCGGCCTGCGACGGGAACGGTGAAGTGGGAATCTGGCGCATGCGGCCCGACTCGGAGTTGATCTCGAAGACGTTGATCTCGCCGTAGTTGTTGGCGCCGGCAGCTTTGGCGCTGGCGACATAGACAAAGTCGACGGTCAGGGTCTGCGTCAACTGGGAACAGGCAGTAACGAGCGAAGCCGCCAGCAGGCTGGCCGCGCCGACCAGCAATAGCTGGCTCGATTTCTTGAACTTCATGCGCATCTTTCATTCACACGGCCTGCAGGCAGGCCTTCCCAAAAATGCCGGTCAAAAAAGTGTGCCGGCGAATCGAACTTCGGCGCCAAAGCAACCGGCGACGTCGGAATTTCGTCAGGGCCTGCCGACAGACCTTCAATTTGCGCAGGCCGCGGAAGCAGCCGAACCTGGCACAACAGGTTCGGCCCGCAAGACCGCGCCTGCTTTCGGCTGGCGGGCGCGGCACTAACTTGTGCGCCCATCAACCAGGCACCATGACGCCGGCCCCTGGAGCTTGTAAGTCTTCAGCCACGCGCAAATCGTTCAGATCGCCGGTATTCGGATCGAGCAGCCGTCCCGTCACGGTGGAGTCGTATTGATTGGCTTCGTAAATGAATTGGTCGGAGGGATCCTCGACGATGCACTGCGGACCCGATCCGGAGCCGAATGGCTCCTCGGCGATGAAGCTTAACTGGTAGGCAGGCGCGGTGGTAAGAAAGTACCCGGCGATGCCCGCTATCCGGAGTTCGGCCCGACGACGTTGTTTCCCTGATTGGCCACATAAACATACTTGCCCTTGCTCTCGACCAGGAGGTAGATGGGGTTGGAAAGACCGACGCCATCGGGAATCGGGCCGCTCGGCTCCGCGCCAAGCGCGCCGCCGGCGCCCAGTGAAAAGGGAAGAATCTGGCTGGGGTAAGTGCCCGCGGGGAAAGCCGAGCCGGACGCGATGGTGATGGGCTCGTTATCCAGCACGTAAATGACGCCGTTGGCATTCACAATGGCCGTGCCCTGCTGAATTGCCAGGGGCTGAATGCGTGTTCTGGCTCAACGTCAACTGTCCCGTGGAGCTGGCGTAGGTGTACGGAAAGACGAAGCTGCCACCCGTATAGGGGAAAGAGGTTGGCGCTGGCTGTGCTGCCGAGGGTGAGGACGATGCCGCCGCCGCCAAGTACGAAATCGACCGGATTAGCCGGAACCGGGAAGTAGGTGATCGGCTGGCCACTGGTGGTGGCCGTGACCTGCGCATTGACGACCAGCGACAGCCGGCCTGTGGTCTGGTCGATCTTGAAGACTGTGATGTCACCGCAGGTAGTCACCGACGTTGCCCAGGGCGAGCGCACAGTTGTCGGTGCTGGAGGGGCTGACGTTGTCTGGCGCGTCGTGGTCCAGAACCATATAGATAGTTGCCCGAGGCGTCGGCAAACATGCGGAAAGGGTTGATGCCCTGAGTAAAGAAGGTCTCCTGAGGGGTGAGGATGCCATTTCCGCCAACGGCGAATTGTTAATGTTGGAGTTTGAGCAGGCATTGGCGCCGGTGCCGTAGCAATCCGCGCTGCCTGAGCCGTTGACGCCGCGATTCAGGACATAAAGGAACCGGCTGCCGAGGGTCAGACACGGCGCGGACGGGATTGGCGCCGCCGGAAGCGACAGGCAGCGTATTGATGGGCGTCAGCCGGCCCGTGTTGTGGTCGATTTTGTAGCCTGAGATGATGCCGTTATTGCCCGTCGAGACGGTGACGGTGCCGGTCACATACAAGAAGCCAACCGTATAACTCTCAACGCAAGACGTCACGCCAAAAACGACGGCCGCCGAAAGTGCGCCCATCGCAAGCGCCTTGCCGAATTTCATGAACTTCATGCTATTCCTTCATCCTGGTCAGGCATGCGCCGCCAAGTTTCATCGTTCCCGAGCAAAGCTGGGTTGGGATGGAGTCCCTGATGAATTGTAAAAGGCGAGGGCGGGTTGTGCCTAGTTTCCACCTCTGACTGGTAAATACTTTGAATTCGGGTCGCAACGGGGAATCGCGAACGCCTCGCCCCAAAACCTCACAGCCTGACCATCAATTTTTTTGCGAGCACTTGGCTTTTGGACGCGGTGCGGGCGGGAAAAGTCAACGAAAAAGGCGGCGTGAGACGCTGGGGCGAGCGTGCAAAAATAGCTTCGGAATGCAAAGAAATATGCGGAGCCAATTGCTAACTGTTTGTTCGATTCTGGCTGGGTTGAGCCTGGCGGGCCTTTGCTGTCTCGAGCCTCTGGCGCGCGGGCAGGACGTGCATGTGCGCGTTTCGCCCGATGTAAAGACGGGGATCGAGGGGACGACTGAGTTTCCGACCATCCAGATGGCGATGGACCACCATCCCTTCGCAGGCATTGGGCAGGATGGCAAGCCCGGCCGGGTGTTTATCGAGATCGCGCCGGGCGTGTATCACGAGCGGGTGATTGTGACGCAGAACCATACGAACATCACGCTGGTGGGCATGGGGAAGACTCCGGCCGATGTGGTGATTACGAACAGCCTGAACGCGAAGCAGGCGGGCGGAACATTTTTCACGGAGACGGTGGAGATTAACGGGACGGGATTCGAGGCCGACAACATCACGTTTGAAAACACCGCCGGCAATACCGGGCAGGCGGTTGCGGCGGCGGTGCGCGCGGACAAGGCGGTTTTCAAGCACTGCCGGTTTCTCGGCCACCAGGACACGCTTTTCGCGGATTACGGGCGGCAGTATTACGTCGACTCTTATATTGAGGGCGGGGTCGACTTTATCTTCGGCAACGCGACGGCGGTCTTCGATCATTCAGAGATCCATGCGAATGGGCCCGGGTATTTGACCGCGCAGTCGCGCACTTCGCCGGAGCAGACCACTGGCTACGTGATCATCGACAGCAAAGTGACGAGCGGGATTGAGGCAGGCAGGGTCGGGAAGCTCTGAAACGTCGGACCCTGCTGCGCGCAGCGCACACGATCAGCCTCGGCCGGCCGTGGCGGCCCTACTCGCGCGTGGTGTATATCGATACAGAACTGCCTGCCGATGTAGTTCCGGAGGGGTGGAACGCGTGGGGCAAAACGCCCGGCACGCCGCTGGCTTACTACGCGGAGTATCACGATAGCGGGCCGGGAGCGAATGCGGCGGCGCGTGCGACGTGGTCGCATCAACTGACGGCGCGGCAGGCGGCGCAGTTCAGGCCGAGGGTGTTTCTGGCGGGAACGGACCATTGGGACCCGGTGGCAGCGGCGGCGAAGCTGCCGTAAGGGTCTGAATGCTGTCTTTACAGCCAGGCCCAGCCCCTGACACACTGAAACGTGGACACCCAGACAATTGTCATCCTCGATTTCGGGTCGCAGTATACGCAGCTGATCGCGCGGCGCATCCGCGAACAAAATGTGTTCTCGGTGGTGCTGCCGTGCACGGCGCCTCTCGCTGAGATTCGAGCACTCAAGCCTATCGGGTTGATTCTTTCGGGCGGCCCGTCGTCGGTGTATGACGCCGACGCGCCGCCGGCCGACCCGGCGATTCTGGAACTGAGCATGCCGGTGCTCGGCGTCTGTTACGGCCTGCATTACATCGTGCATCACCTGGGCGGCAAGGTGCTCTCCGCGCCGAAGCGCGAGTACGGCCACGCCGAGGTGACTCTCGAGGACCTGTCAACGCCGCTGTTCGCGGGCTTGCCCGCAGACGATTCAGGCCTGGATGAGCCATGGCGACGAAGCGGCGGAGCTGCCTGAGGGATTTCGCCGAATCGCCGTCACGCGAAAACGCACTGGCAGGAATCGCCAACGAGGAGCTCGGCATCTGGGCCGTGCAGTTCCATCCCGAAGTGCACCACACGCCACTGGGATCGCAAATTATCCGGAATTTTCTGACAATTTGCGGAGCGCGCGGCGACTGGACTGCGGCGCACTTTATCGAGAGCACGGTGGCCTCAATTCGCGAGAAGGTTGGCGACGGGCATGTGATCTGCGGGCTTTCGGGCGGCGTGGATTCGTCCGTTGCTGCGGTGCTGGTGCACAAGGCCATCGGCGATCGGCTGACCTGCATCTTCGTGAACAATGGAGTGCTGCGCAAGAACGAGTTCACGAGTGTGCAGGCAAACCTGCGCGGCAAGCTGGGGCTGAATATCGTGGGGGTGAACGCGAGCGCGCGCTTTCTGGAGCGGCTGGCTGGCGTGACCGATCCCGAGGTGAAGCGCAAGCGAATCGGCGCGGAGTTTATTGCGGTCTTTGAGGACGAAGCGAATCGCATTGCGAAGGAGACAGGCGGGGTGGAGTGGCTGGTGCAGGGAACGCTTTATCCCGACGTGATCGAATCGTCGAGCGTGAAGGGGCCGAGCCAGACGATCAAGAGCCACCACAACGTGGGCGGGCTGCCGGAGCGGATGAAGCTCAAATTGATTGAACCGCTGCGCGATCTTTTCAAAGACGAGGTCCGGCGCATCGGGCGCGACCTGGGAATGCCGGAGGAGTTAATCAGCCGTCAGCCGTTTCCGGGGCCGGGACTGGCGGTGCGCATCCTGGGCGAGGTGACGCCGGAGCGCGTGGCGATTCTGCAGGAGGCCGACGAGATCGTGGTGGCCGAGATTAAGGCGGCTGGCCTCTACACAAAGATCTGGCAGAGCTTTGCCGTGCTGCTGCCGGTGATGAGCGTGGGCGTGATGGGCGATCAGCGAACGTATGCGTTTACCTGCGCCATCCGCGCCGTGCATTCGGAAGACGGCATGACTGCTGACTGGACGCCGCTGTCGTACGAGCTGCTGAAGAAGATCTCCAACCGAATTGTGAACGAAGTGCGCGGCATCAACCGCGTGGTCTACGACATTACTTCGAAGCCGCCGGGCACGATTGAGTGGGAGTGACTTGCCGTCACGGGCGGGCGCGCCCTTCGGGCGCCATTCGTGCTTGAGCTCGCCCATCAACCTTATAAGTAGTTCGCGCGCCTTATAAGTAGTTCGCCCGCAGCTTGAGCAGTTTGGCGCCCTTCACAACGGTCGCAATTAATTGCCAGCCTGTTGCGGCTTGAGCGCGGCGACCTCGCGGCTTAGCGCATCCAGCCGGGCCAGCAACTCTCCGTGCTGTTTGTCGGCGGGAGACGGCTCGTAGGCCTCAACATAGAAAGTGCCGTTTGGCTCCAGTTCGCAGCGTTGCACCTTGTGGACGGAGTCGAATCCCTGCTTGTGAATGACGTCGAGGAGCTCCTCGGGGCTGAGCGACTCGCGCTTCACGGCTTTCTTGTCGATTTGGCCGTTGGCGATCAGCACGGTCGAGCGGCCCTCAAACATGCGCGTGAGGCGCGGAGATGAGAAGAGCGCGCGCACCACCAGCCAGTTGACGGCCAGCAACGCGACGGCTCCGATGATTCCACCGGAGACGGAGTTGTCGTTGCCGATGATGGCGTTCTGCACGGTGTTTGAAAGAGAGAGCAGAACGACGAGGTCGAACGGGTTAAGCTGCGCCAGTTCGCGCTTGCCGAAGATGCGCAGCAGCACCACCAGCGCCAGGTAGACGATGGCGGGACGAAGCAGCTTCTCCAGGAGCGGAAGCTGCATTTGGAACATGTCGTTGAAGATCGCGGAGTGCGGCATGGAGAGAGCATAGCTCTTGCGCCGCCGGCTCGCTACAGAAACTTACAGCACGAGATGGGCGCGGCTGAGCGGAGCGTAAGGTCGCCGAGACGTCTGCTAGAGTGAGGAGGTCAAGAGGGGCAATACTTCCATGAACGCTCTATTGGCGGGGTTAGCGCCGTTTCGCATCGAGCCTGTTTTCACGGCACGGGTTTGGGGATTTCGCGATCTGCGGCCCTGGTATGACCGCGTGGCCGAGGGCGATCCGATCGGCGAAGTCTGGCTGACGGGCGACGATTGCCTGGTTGGGACCGGGGCCCACGCGGGGAAGAAGCTGGGCGCGCTGTTCAGCGAAGAACGTGATGCCCTGCTTGGCAACGGTGCGCCAGCGGCCGACGAGCGTGAGGCAGATTCTCCGTTGCTGATCAAAACAATTTTTGCCAAAGAAAAGCTGAGCGTGCAGGTGCATCCCGACGATAAGATGGCGCGGAAGTACGGGGAACCGCGCGGGAAGACGGAGTGCTGGTACGCGCTTGCAGCCGAGCCGGGAGCGGAGGTTGCAGTTGGGGTCAAACCCGGGACAACACTTGCCGAAATCCAGGAAGGCATTAGCGCTGGGACGCTCGAAGACAGGCTGAATATGATTCCGGTGACGGCTGGGGATTTGATCTACGTCGATGCGGGAACGGTGCACTCGATCTCGCCGGGATCGATACTGCTGGAGACGCAGCAGTACTCCGACGTGACCTACAGGATGTACGACTACGGACGGCCACGCGAGCTGCACATTGAAAAATCTCTTGAGGCAACAAAGCTCACAACACGCGCCGGCAAAGTCGCTCCGCTCCAGCTTGCTGATCGCACATTGCTGATCGATGTGGAGTACTTCCGCATCGAGCGAATTCCCGTGACGACCAAGCTGACGAGCGAAGGCCTGCGTGGGGCGAGCGGGAGGCGTGGGTTGGAGTATCTATTTGCGGCGAGTGGCGCTGGGCGGTTGTCGGGCGCGGGATTTGAGCCGGTCGATCTGCCCCCGCGCGGGATTGTGGCCGTTCCGGCAGCTTCGCCGGAGTTTGTGCTGGAGGATACGAGCGAAGCCGGCGGAAGTCTTGACCTGATTCGAATCACTCCAAATTGGCCGGAAAAATCCGCCTGATAGCGATTTGCGGGGCGAATTGGGCAAGGTTCGCGCGGGATTACGGCCTCAAACTTTTGCACAATCTTTAGCTTTGCAACCAGTCCTTTGATGCAGAATCTAAGGTGATATGAGCTTTCGACTCGCAGTTCCCTCTGATCTTCGCGGCGCCGTGGACGCGGCCGCCGCCGACTGGCAAGCCAACAACAAAGTGGACCGCTTCTGGAAGAAGGATCCATCCTTGTGGACTCGCGACGGCGAGGAGCAGTGGATGGGCTGGATCGACATTGTCGAGCGGCAGCAGAAGGACCTGATGTCGTTTGCCGAACTGGGCGGAGACGTGGAGAGCGCGGAGTTCCGGTCGGTTCTGCTGCTGGGGATGGGCGGTTCGAGCCTGTGCCCGGAGGTGCTGGCGAAGACCTTCGGCGAGAAGGCGGGCTTTCCGGCGCTGCACATTGTCGACTCCACCGATCCGGCGGAGGTGAAGGCTGCCTGCGACGAAGTGAACCTGGGCGAGACGCTGGTGATTGTGGCCAGCAAATCCGGCACCACGCTCGAGCCGAATATCCTGAAGCAGTTTTTCTTCGACGAGATACGGCGAGCGGTAGGGGCCGAAGCAGCGGGCAGCCGCTTTATCGCGATTACCGACCCCGGCTCGAAGATGGAGCAGGTAGCGAAGGCGGATGGCTTCCGTCACATCTTCTATGGCGATCCGCAGATCGGCGGGCGCTACTCGGCGCTGTCGAATTTTGGCGTGGTGGCGGCGACCATGATCGGCCTGAACGCAGCAAACGCTGCTTAGCCGAGGCGGCCAAGGCAGTGGCCGCGGCGAAACTGCCCGTTGCCGACAATCCCGGCGTGCAGCTTGGCTTGCTGCTGGGCACGGCGGCCAACGCCGGCCGCGACAAGATCACCTTCTTCACTTCGCCGGAGATTGCCGACCTGGGCGCGTGGCTGGAGCAACTGATCGCCGAATCGACGGGCAAGCAAGGGAAGGGAATTACGCCTGTAGACCGCGAGGCGATTGGCGCGCCCGAGGTGTATGGCAAGGACCGCGTGTTTGCGTATGTGCGGCTGAAGGGCACTGCCGATGCGAGTCAGGACGCCAAGGTCGCGGCGCTCGAAGCCGCCGGGCATCCGGTCGTGCATTTCGAAATTACCGATCTCTATGAAATCTTCGGGCAGTTCTTTACGTGGGAGATTGCGACTGCGGTGGCAGGTTCGGTGATCGGCATCAATCCCTTCAACCAGCCGGATGTGGAAGCGGCAAAGATCGAGACGCGCACGCTGACCACCGAATACGAGAAAACGCGGCAAGCTGCCCGAGCGGACGCCGTTCCTGACCGGAAAAGATGATGCGGGAATTCCGTTTGCGCTCTACGCGACCGATGCATATGCCGCAAAGCTGAAGGGCGCTGCGCCGAGCCAGACGCTGGCAGGAATTTTGCGCGCGCATCTCGATCAACTTGGCGCCGGCGACTATTTTGCGACGCTGGCTTTCTTGCCCATGTTCGAGGAGCACGAGGCGGCGATTCAGGACTTCCGGCACAAGGTGCGCGACAAAAAACGCGTGGCCACCTGCCTGGGTTTTGGGCCGCGCTTTCTGCACTCCACTGGGCAGGATTACAAGGGCGGCCCCAACACCGGGGTCTTTTTGCAGATCACCGCCGACCGCCGCGACGACCTGGATATTCCCGGCCAGAAGTACAGCTTTGGCGTGGTGATCGATGCGCAGGCGGCGGGCGATCTGGCGGTGCTGGAGTCGCGCGGACGGCGAGCGCTGCGGGTGCACCTTGGCGCTGACGTGGCGGCGGGGCTAAAGGCTCTGGGCACAGCGGTTAGCGCGGCGCTGTAGTAGGGTTCCGATCGATGCGCTTTCAGGAAACTTTTTCCCCGAGCCAGGGTTTAAGCCGTTAACAGGCTCGGCCGAAGCTCGTCTAACGGTTTGAGCGATGAAGCGAGTTCGGGGAAGACCGTTCGCCCGGCGTGAGTTGGAACCGCAGGGGCGCGACGGGGCAAACACAGGAGAAATGAAAATGAATCGTAGCTTGAAGAATCGTAACTCGATACTGAAAGCGAGTTCGCAGTTGATGGCCGGGATGGTGTTGGCCGTGCTGTGCGCCGGGGTTGCGCTGGCGCAGGACGCAGGCGCGCCGGCTCAGCCTCAAGGTCAGCCGGCGGCACAACAGGGACCGCGCACAGATGGGCAGATTGAGATGGACGTGGTGCACGCGCTCGACGGTTCGGCGGCGCTGAAGAACGATCTGATTACCGCGGCCACGATTCAGGGCGAAGTTACGCTCTCGGGAACGGTTTCGAGCGATGCGTCCAAGCAGCTGGCTGAGTCGATCGCCTCGCATGTGGACGGCGTAACCAAGGTGCATGACAACTTGCAGATCGGCAATCCGGGCGCGGATGCGCAAAATCCGCAGCCGGCGCCAAGTGCCGACGAAATGCCTGATCCTGACCAATCGCAGGCACAGCAGCAAATGGCGAACTTGCCGCCGCCAGGGCCTGCACCGGACGCGAATCAATCAGCAGGATCCGGCCGCAGCCAATAATCCGCAGCCTTATCCGCAACAGCCTGCATATCCGCAGCAAAATGGCTACCCGCAGCAGGGCGGCTATCCGCCGCCTCCTCCGGCACGGCCGCAGTACCAGAATCCGCAGTACTTCGCAGAATCCGCCTTACCCTCAGCAGCCCGCGTACCAGCCTGCCAGAGGCCCTGTAACCATTCCGCCGGGCATGCTGCTGCAGGTGCGGACCAGCGAGCCAGTGGATAGCAAACGCGCCAAGGACGGCGAGCCGGTGCAGTTCACGGTGATTCAGGATGTGGCCGTCGGCGGCGTGCTCGCTATTCCGCGCGGCGCGACGGTGCACGGCGTGGTCACGGAAGTGAAGAATGCCGGCTCCGGCAAGTTGGCCGGAAGCTCAGTGCTGGCGCTCACGCTGACGTCGCTTGATCTGGGCGGACAAAGCTATCCGCTGAGTACGGATCAGTTCAAGGTGAAGGGACCGAATAAAGCCGGCCAGACGGCGGGCAATGCAGTGGGCGGCGCCGTGATTGGCGCGATCATTGGTTGCGCGATAGGCCGCGGCCCAGGCTGCGCCATTGGCGCGGGAGTCGGCGCGGCCGGAGGCACAGCAGCTTCGGCTGCTTCGGGCGGACCGCGAGTCTGGATTCCCGCAGAAGCGCTGGTCACGTTCCACATCAATGCGCCGCTCACGGTGAATCCAGTAAGCCCGCAGGAAGCGGCGCGATTGGCTGAGGGGCTGTATCCCGGCGGGCCGAGCCTCTACCGGCGCGGACCCTACGGGCCGGCGGGCTACTACGCCGGATACGGCTACCCTCCCTACCCGTACGGGTATCCTCCGGTCTACTACCGGCCGTATTACATCGTCGGCGGATCGTACTACTGGCGGTAAAAAAGCAGGGAATAGAGGATAGGCATTAGGGAATAAGAAATGGGCGTCCTGTGCGAACGGGATGCCCGTTTTGCGATAGAGCATTTGTGCCGTTGTACAACTTGAAGCCGGATTCGACGCGCTCCGGCCTCGCTCAATCCAGCCCACGCCGTCGTCTATAATGGCAGAGTCGCATCGAGCGAGAATTGCGCATCCGCAGCTCCGCAGCAAAGGCAGCAGATTCAGTGCTGCAGCCCGCCGGTTCAGCTTGCACGCGCTCAGAGAGTTGAAGGTTTAAGTCCATCCATGATTCGTTTCCTGCAGACAGATAATCGCATGGTCAAAGCGCTGATCGTCGTCATCATCGGCGCAGCTTCCATCACCATGGTTTTGTACCTGATTCCCGGCCTCGGCGGCGTGGGCTCTTCGTCGCCCGACACATACGCCGTCGTCTATCCGCACTGGTATAGCCGCCTGCTTTCTTCCGGCGACAGCATTACCCAGGCGCACGTGGAGCAGATCACCGAGAACCAGTTGCGGCAGCGCGATCCGCAGTATGCCAACAACCCAATGCATCGTGCAGATGTTTGAGCAGCAGGTGGGCCAGCAACTGGTGCAGGAGCAGGTGCTGATCGAGGAGGCGCACAGGCTGGGGATCTACGCGACCGACGACGATGTGCGCAAGAATCTGCGCACCGGCCCCTCGGGCGAGGTTCTCTACCCCGGCGGCAAATTCATCGGCGAAGATGCCTACAAGCAGCTCATCAACGACCGGCTGAACGAGTCGGTGACGGATTTCGAGAGCGAGATCAAGGACGAGATCACGATCCGGCGGTTGCAGGCGCTGATCACCGGCGGGGTGACGGTGAGCGATCAGGAAGTGCGCGACACCTACCGCAAGGCAAACATCAAGATCAAATTCGACTATGCGGTGATCTCGGCCGACGACATTGCGCAAGACCATCAACCCTTCAGACAGCGAACTGGAAGCATTCTTCAAGACGAATGCGGCGCGCTATGCGCAGGCGGTGCCTGAGGAGCGCAAGATCACCTACTTCGCGTTCAATGCAGAGCCAGATTCCAGGCGGCGTTCAACCGCCGAGCCAGCAGGCAGTGCAGCAGTATTACAACGATCACCTGAGCGACTATTCGGTGCCGGAGCAGGCCAGGTCGCGCCACATTCTGATCAGCGTGCCCCCGAACGCCGATGCCAAGACCGATGCGGCGGCCAAGGCCAAGGCGGAGATGGTTCTGAAGCAGCTCCAGGCCGGCGGAAGCTGGACCGATCTGGCCAAGAAATACTCTGACGATCCGGGCAGCAAGGACACAGGCGGCGAGCTGGGATTTGCGCAGCGCGGCAAGATGGTGCCGGCGTTCGACAATGCGATCTTCACGCAGAAGATTGGCGAGATTGACATTGTGAAAAGCAACTTTGGCTATCACATTGTGCAGGTGGAGGAGCGCCAGACCGCGCATACGCAGCCGTTGAGCGAAGTGCAGGCGACCATTCTGGCCACGCTGACGCGCCAGGCTCAGGCGGCCGCCGAAGACAACTACGCGCAGCTACTGACCAGCGAGGCGATCAAGAACGGATTGGAAAAGACGGCCGCGGCGCACCACCTGGAGGTGGTGACGACCGATCCGGTGGCGCACGACGGCGTGATTGCCGCGCTGCCCGACAGCGCGCAGATTCTGGCCAAGGCTTTCGCGGCGAAGCAGGGCGATCCGCCGCAGTCGGCGCCCACGGGCGAAGGCTATGCGATCTTCCAGGTGACGGGCATTGTGCCGGCGCACGCGCCGACATTTGCCGACTGGAAGACCCACGTGCTCGACGACTACCGCCAGGAGCAGCTTCCTGCTTCTGTTGAGCCAGAAGACAAAGGCGCTCGCCGATCAGGCGAAGGCGACGAACGATCTGGCCAAGGCTGCCAAGGCAGTGGGCGCGACGGTGAAGACCAGCGACCTGGTGGGCGAAAGCGGACAGGTGCCGGACTTTGGCGAGGTAGGCCAGGTGGCGCCGCAACTCTTCGACATGAATGTAGGCGCAATCAGCGGACCGATCGACGCCGGCCGCACCGGCGTGGTGGTGAAGATCGACGACAAGCAGGAGCCGAGCGCTGACGAGATTGCGAAGAACTTCGATCAGACGCGCGATGAACTTCTGGACCAGCGCCGCAACGAGGCCTTCAGCGTCTTTGTGAGCGGCGTGTTGAACGACTACAAGAAACGCAAGCTGGTCATGATCAACGCCAAGCCACAGGGTCCGCAATTGCCAGGCCAGCCGGGCAGTTAAACACGCGGCGAATTAAGACACAAACGGCCCGCAGCCATGATGGTTGCGGGCTTTTTTGCGTGGGACCGTAGCGGCTTTCAGCGCAGTCCGACCGTCGCGAATGGCAATCCAGTTGCCGGCCAGTGATCGGGTTGAGCGTCGAGGTTTGGCTCGATCATTGCGACTGGAAACGACGCCGGCGCCACCGTCACATTCCATCCGTCGACGACGATCAGTGCGCTCTTCTCCGTTGAAAGTCGCCGTTCGGCAGCATCGATGTCGATCGTCTTCGATTCACCGGGAACCAGCGAGACGTAATTGTCGCTGTAGAAGACGGGCAAGACGCGCTCGCCCGATTTGCGGCGAAGTTGAACGTGCGCCATCACGGCGATGTTTTGTGTCGGGTTGTGCAGCGTGACCTGCAGAAGCCGTCGCCCTGCAATTTTTTCTTCACGCGATCCGACGGTCGCCGTCAGCGTGACCATCGGCAGCTGATTGAGCGCGGTGAGATCGTCGGGATTGTCAGGCAGCGCGCGCCAGTAGAAATTGGTCGAAAGGAGTTGGCCGGCCGCATTGCGCAGGTCGAGCTTGATGAAGTGAACCGCGGAGACTGACGCCGGAAAATCAATCGGCCCGAGATCGGTGGCGACATCGGCGCGGCAGTCGAGCTTGGTCTCGTGCTCATACGCGAGCGAGCCGTCGAGGTTGTAGACCGCAACGTGCGCGCGCAGATCGGTCACCGGCTCGGGCTTGTTGTTGATGACCTGCACGTCGCCCGTTGGCTTCGTTGAACTGGATGTGCACCATCTCCGACGCGTGCATGACGGCGAAGTAGGAAGACATGGGCTCGAGATCGTAGTGGTAAATCTGCCACACGAAACTGGGCTGCGCGGGATTGCTCATCCACGTGATGACGGCCGTGGTGGGATGGAAGAGCTGCGCGTTGCGCCCCTCGTACATGGCGCGGAAGGCTTCGTAGTTCATCATCTGCGCCTTGCGCACAAAGTCGGCGAGGTTGGCGATCTTGCCGTAGCGGCCGGCGAGGATGAGCGGGTACAGATCGCCGTGCTGGTTGCCTTTGGCCAAGTCGTGCGCGGCCCAGTCGTCGTTGATCGTCTCCCAATCTTTTTCGGGCATCATGCCGCGAATGGATTCAAGCGTAGGGATTGAGACGCTGCCGGTTTCGGTTTTGAAGTAGTCGTCGTAGACGCTGTAGAACTCGCGCGGCGCGCGCCAGTAATACGGTCCGTGCGAGCGCACGCCCGGGCCATCGGTCGAATTCGGCCGATAGCGGCGCGTGGGATCGAGCTCGGCGAGCAGCGTGCGCAGAGCGGCGTCGATTTCCGGCGGCGGATCGCCCTCGTTGCGCGCGCACCACAGAACAATTGAAGGATGATTGCGGAAGCGCAGAACTTTGTCGCGCACATTCGCAACGTAGGTTGAAATGTCGGTGGGATCGGGGCCGTCGAGCGGATTCGGCTGAAAGAATTCGTCCCACACCAGGATGCCGTACTTGTCGCACAGCTCGTAGAAATCCTCGCCGGTGCTCTGGCCCACCCAGTTGCGAATCAGATTGAGGTTGGCGAGCTTGTGCAGGTGAATCTCGGCGTCGAGCCGCTCGCGCGGAATGCGCTTCAGGGCTTCGTCGAGGCCCCAGTCGCCGCCGCGAATGAAGATGGGCACGCCGTTGACGGAGATTGTGAGCGTGTCGGTGCCGGGAACCGAGTAGCTGATCTTGCGAATGCCGAAGTCGACATCCTGCGCGTCGGAGATGGTGTGGCCAGTTCTGAATTCAAGATGCAGTTTGTACATCGGCTGCGCGCCGTAGCCGTTGGGCCACCAGAGGCGCGGATGATCGATGTGCAGCGCCGGCGTGTTCTTCGCATCGAAGGTGATTTGCTGCGTGCTGTGCGGCGCGAGTGTCACTTGCCGCGCGAAGACAATGTTTTCGATTGTGCCGCGAACTTCACCCGCGACCGGCTCGTCGCTCACATTTTCGACGGTTGTTTGCACGGTAACGTCGGACGAATCGGTTTTCGGCAGCGGCAGATCGGTGGTGACGAGCGGATCTTTCACAACGACCGGGCCGGTCGCCGAAAGAAACACCTTCTGCCAGATGCCGGTGTCGCGATCGCGCACGGCATCGAGCCAGTCCCAGCCAATGGTCGAAAGAAACGTGGGACCGTCGATCGCGGTGATGCCGCCGTTCTGGCCGACGCCGTTGCGAAGCGTGTGCTCGTGCGGAACGCCGGGATGCGGCTCCGGAGTGACGAGCACGGCGACCACGGCGAGCTGGCCGGGTTTCACTTGCGCGGTGATGTCGAAGATGCCGCGAATGAATGCGCCGCGCATTGTGCCCACCTGCGCGCCGTTCACCCAGACTTCGGCGGAGTAGTTGATGCCGTCAAAGTTGAGCCAGACGTGGCGATTCGCGTAGGCGGTGGGAATGCGGACAACGGTGCGGTACCAATACGAAGTGTGGACGAGGCTTTCGGGAATGATCTCGGGGCGCTCGTTTTCGCCGTAGAGCGGCTCAGGATAGACGTGATCGTTGACGAGCGAGGTGAGCACCGTGCCCGGAACCGTGGCCGCGTACCAGCCGCTGGTGTCGAAGCCGGCGGACGACAACCTGCGCGCCGGTTTGCGGCACTTTCGCCACGTCCTGCAATTGCCAGCCCGAAGCTAGAGTGAGTGGCTGCGAGCGCGACTGCGGAAGTCTGCGGCGCAAGAGACGGCGACGATGCGAAACCAAGGCGGAAACACAAAGAGAAACAGGCGATGGACGGGTCTTCAACGAAGGACTCCCCTTAATGCTTGAGTGGCGGGACAAATCTGGTCCGGGTGCACGCCCAACAGTGTCTCAAATCCGGCTCGCTTCGGGCGACAGCGATTCATCCGGTAATAACGGCATCATGGAATTTCAGCGATCGACCGGAGTTTTGCTGCACGTAAGTTCGCTGCCTTCTTATGGCGGCATCGGCGATCTGGGCCCCGCCGCGCACGAGTTTCTTGGCTTTCTGGCTCGCGCCAAGCAGCATGTGTGGCAGGTTTTGCCGCTTTGCCCAACGGGATATGGCAACTCGCCCTATGCGGGGTCGTCGGCATTCGCTGGAAATCCCTCGCTCATCAGCCTGGAGTTTCTCGCCGACTGGGGCTGGATCGATGGCGCGCGCATTGCCGGGCTGGCCGGTCGCTCCGGAGCTGTCGATTTTGACGAGGTTGAGCGGCGGAAACTGCCGCTGCTCTAGGAGGCTGCGGGAAATTTTCTCGATCGCGGGCTCGAAGTCGCCGAAACTTGCCGACAATTGGGCCGATTTCGAGGATTTCTGCCGCGATGAGGCGGCATGGCTCAACGACTACGCGCTTTACGCCGTGCTGCGCCGCGTGCATCAAACCGGCGCGTGGACCGAGTGGCCGGAGCCGCTGCGGCGCCGCGATCCGCAGGCGCTGGCGCAGGCTGAAGCGGAGCACGGGCGCGCGGTGGCCATCGAGCGAGTGCTGCAGTTCGCGTTCTCGCGGCAGTGGGAACAATTGCAAGACGCTGCCGCGAAGAACGGAATCAGAATCCTGGGCGACGTGGCGATCTTCGTCAATATGGATTCAGCCGACGTGTGGGTTCATCCGGAAATCTTCGAGCTCGACGACGACCTGAAGCCGATTCGCATCGCCGGCGTTCCGCCGGATTATTTTTCACCGACCGGGCAGCGCTGGGGCAATCCGCTTTATCGCTGGGATGTGCTGGCCGCGCCCAACGCAAACGGAATTCGATTTGACTGGTGGATCGATCGCATCCGCCGCGCCGTGGAGCTTTACGACATTGTGCGCCTCGATCACTTCCGCGGCTTCGAGGCCTATTGGGCGATTCCCGCCGAGGAAGAAACCGCGATCAACGGCGAGTGGATCAAGGCGCCGGGGCTGGAGCTGTTTCGCGCGCTTGAAGCGGCGCTCGGCCCGCTGCCGCTGGTGGCCGAAGACCTGGGCCTGATTACGCCGGAGGTTGATGCGCTGCGGCTGGAGCTGGGAATGCCGGGCATGAAGGTGTTGCAGTTCGGATTCAGCGACAAGGGCGCGCACATGCACCTGCCGCAGCAATTCACGCGGCACACAGTGGCCTACACCGGCACGCACGACAACGACACGACGCAGGGATGGTGGAACACCGCCGGCAAAGCGGAGCGCGACGGCCGTTGAGGCTCTCGTGGGCCCGGTGGCCGACCGGCCGGCATGGCCGCTGATCCGCGCCGCCGAGGCCAGCGTGGCCGAGATGGCGATCGTTCCCGCGCAGGATTTGCTGGAGCTGGGATCAGAGGCGCGCATGAATACGCCCGCGGTGCCTGCCGGCAATTGGAGCTGGCGCGCGCCGGAGAAGTGCTGGACGGATGAATTGGCGGAGCGACTGGCGGCGCTCGCCGAGGTTACGGACCGGGACAATGATCCGCTGGGAGAACCTGGAACAGAATCGCCCGCGTAGGCGGCGGCTATCGATAGCTCGAATCGTCGAAGCGGCTCATGTCGATCGAGTCGTCGAGCACGCCCAGAGTCACGACGGCGAAGGTGAAGACAGTCGTCTCCGGCTCCAGATGGCCGCCGAAGGCCTTGTCCCCATTGGCCAGCGTGATGTGCGGATGGATGCGGCCGTTCATCACCATGCCGCTCATGCCGATGATGTCTGCCGGCGCCGTTGGATTCTTGACGAACAAGAGTCTTCGACGGCAGGTCGCGGTTCGACACCTGGTGAACCTGGTAGCCGCGCACCGATCCGAAGCCGGAAAGGATCACGGCGTTCTTGATCTTCTCCTGCGCGACCATTTTTTGCGAGGCCGGCGAGCAGATCGGTGCCGAACTTGAAGCGCAGCACGACAATGCGCTCCAGATGCCCGCTGACGGCAAACACGTCGGGCACATCGGGGCTGTTCGGCTTGGAGTCGATCGCCGGATTGCCGGTGGCATGGCTGACCTCGCGGCGCGTCTCCTGCGCGGGCAGCGCCAGGCACGCGGCGAAGAGTGCAACGACGAAGAGCTTTTTCATTGGAATTCTCCTCAGCCGCAGCATGCGCCGGCCTACAGGCGGTCAGAACGCTCGCCATCGCGCGATTCTCGCTCCGGCGCCGCTGGTCCTGTTCCCTGTGTCCCTGCTCTTTAGAACGGAATATCGTCGTCGGAGATTTCGGCTGACTGCGCAAAGTCGTCCTGCGCCGCGGGCACGCGCTGGTCCTCGTTGACCGCGGCATTCGACGAGCTCGACGAACGGCTGTACCCGCCGCCGCCCGATCGAATCGTCGCGCCCGGAGAGCAGCGAGAGATCGTTGACGATGATTTCGGTGCGGTAGCGCTTGGCCTTGGTCTCCTTGTCTTCCCAACTGCGCGTCTGGATCTTGCCCTCGATAAACAGCTTCGAACCCTTCTTCACATAGTCGCGGACGATCTCGGCGGTGCGCTTGAAGGCGACCAGATTGTGCCACTCGGTGCGGTCCTGCCAGTTGCCCTGCGCGTCCTGAGAGCGATCGCTGGTGGCGAGCGTGAAAGTTGGCCACCATGGTGCCGCTGCGGGTGGAGCGAATCTCAGGGTCCTTGCCTACGTTGCCTAGAAGAAAAACTTTGTTGACGCTCTTTGCCATGTTCTTGCTCCTCCTGTCCCAATGCCGGCGCGGCGAGTATGCCGCAGGTCCGGGCTAATCTTGAAGAAATCGGTTCAGCCCTCACAGGGAACCGCGCAGCAACTGCTCTTATCCAGACAGAATCTTAATATACCGCTCGAGTTCGATGTTCTGCTGTGATGCGATTCACAGTTTAATGCGCGGCTGGCTGCTTCAGGCGTCGCGCGCTAGCTCATCCGCGCCTGTTCGCGAAACTGATGCGCGACGGCTTCAAGAAAAGTCTCCACGCTCGTGTCCTGAGGAATGGCGAGGCCTGACTTGGCGCAGAGAGCCGAGGCAATGCGGCTGGCCAGGGCAGCGCGCGTCGCGAGGTCCATGTCGAGGCGCCGCGCAAAGAAGCTTTCCAGCACTTCGAGGTCGGAGCCGGAAAGTTTGGCCAGCGCCGGCGCAGGCAACACAACGCGCAGATGCGGCGGGCGATCCCACGAATCAGCCTGCGGACCAGGACTTGCCTGTGAAAATCCGGCCGAGTGCTGGGCGACGGCGCGATTAGCGTTGGCGCAGTAAAGGTGCGCGATGCGCTCTCGCCCCAGTGCGGCGAATCGACTTCGCGGTCGCGAACCACCAGCGTTCCGGCAACCATGTCGCCGAGCCGCTGATTGCGCCGGCTCAGAAAGATCGCGACGACTCCAACTGCGTAAAAGCCGGGCAGATAGTCGACAAACCGAACCAGGTTGCGCGCCAGCGACTTCAACAAAGTTGATGCCGCGGCCTGATTGATGAATGACGCGAATCTTCGCGACGCGCTTGCCCGGCGTGCGCCCGTTGCTGAATGCCTCAA
Organism: uncultured Acidobacteriaceae bacterium; assembly: GCA_963725115.1. Lineage (GTDB taxonomy): Bacteria > Acidobacteriota > Terriglobia > Terriglobales > Acidobacteriaceae > Telmatobacter. The sequence continues at coordinate 238,312 of CAVRXG010000003.1, forward strand.
AGAGCGCGAAGTATCCCCAGTGCAGCAGAAAGACGATGAGAACGAAGATGCCGATCGCCCAGTTTGCCGAAATGCGTCCGAAGATATGCAGCGCCGGAATGATGATCAGCGGCCAGCAGAAAGAAAATAAGAAAGGCAGATCCCCAAATCAGATAGTCGACGAGGATGGCGATGAAGCGGCTGCCGATGCCGGCGAGCGGCATCTCGATGGCCACGAGCTCCGGGGTATCGATGTTAAGCTGATCTCCAATCGGCTCCATGGCGACTCATTCTCTCCAATCAGTGGCTCGCAAAGCGCCGCCCTTACTGGGATCGTCTGGCCGCGCTGCTGGGCGAGGCGAGCGCGGGCGGCGTGCGGCAGCTTTCGCGCGCCGAGCTGCGCGAAACCGCGCTGCTTTACCGGCAGGCGGCGAGCGATCTGTCCACGCTGCGCCAGGACTCGACCGCGCGGGCTTACGCCGAGCACGTCAACCAATTATTGGCTCGCGCCCACCATATCATTTATTCCAGCCGGCGCAAAGGCTTCCTCAAGATTTTCTATTTCCTGCGCGATGAGTATCCGGCTCATCGTGCAGCGCCAGATCCGTTATGTGCTGCTTTCGCTGGTGATGACTGCTGGGCGGGGCGCTGCTGGGCTCGGTGCTCACGCTGGCGCGTCCGCAGTTCATGCGCCACATGCTGGGGCCGGCGATGGTCGAAACCATCGAGCGCCACGAGATGTGGACGCACTCGATTGTCGGCATTGAGCCGGTGGCCAGCAGCGCGATCATGACCAACAATCTGAGCGTCTGCTTTGTCGCCTTTGCCGGCGGCATCATCTTCGGCCTCGGGACCGCTCTACTCGATGTTTTTCAATGGGCTGCTGCTCGGGCGTCATCGGCGTGGCCTGCGCAGCAGCACGGCATGTCGGTCGATCTGTGGAGCTTTGTGGCTCCGCACGGCTCGCTGGAGCTGCCTTCGATCATTCTTGCCGGCGGCGCCGGGCTGCGCCTCGCGCACGGCGTGCTGTTTCCGGGGCTCTATCGCCGGCGCGATTCGATTGCACTGGCCGGCGTGGAAGCAACGCGGCTCGTCGCCGGCATCATTCCGCTGCTGGTCATCGCCGGCACGCTGGAGGGATTCTTTTCGCCGTCGAGCGCGCCGGTCTGGCTCAAATTCACGGTGGGCGGATTGCTGTTTACGCTGCTGCTGGTGTGGCTGTTCCGGCCTGGCGACGGTCAGGCGGCCTTCTGAACCTTAGCCGTCAGCTTGATGTTCAGCGCCTTCATGACGGCCAGAGTGGTCTTCAGCGTTGGATTTCCTTTGGCGCTGAATGAGCGATAAAGCTGCTCGCGCGAGAGCCCCGTCCGGCTTGCGATCTCCGACATTCCTTTGGCGCGCGCGACCACGCCCACCGCGTGCGCAATGTAGGCTGGATCGTCGCTTTCAAACGCCTCGGCCATGAAGATGGCAATGGCTTTTTTCGATCCCAGATCTTCGGCAGGGTCGTAATTCGTTAACTTGTTAGCCATTCTCTTCGCTCCATTCCGCTGCGAGACGCTTCGCTGTTTCGATGTCCCGATTTCTGTGTGCGTTTGTCGCCGCCGCATAAAAGGACGACTGATAGTTCTTTCGCGCATCTGAAAGTAGATTCGGTAACCAGGCCGTAGTCGACCCGCAACTCGCTGACGCCCTGGCCGACCGGTTTGACATCACCGGCATTTCCGAAAGCAAGTCGGTCGAGGCGAGATGCAATCAACGCACGGGCGCGATCATCTTTGACCTTTGTTCGCCACTTACGGAACGTTTCCGTCTATTTAAGTTCAACCATCGGCGACCGTAGTTTCTAAACTACTATCTTTCTCCTTTTCTGTCGATGTTCGCGAGATGAAGTCCAGTAGTCGGCGCTTTGGGAAGTGTCAGGGCTACACCATCGCCCGCTCTTTCACCTTCAAATATTGGTTCAACACCGCCGACGTAAGCTGCGCCGGATCGAGATCGAGGGTGAGCGCGCCCTGATCGCGCAGGCGCGCCAGCAGCAGCTCGCGGCGGGTTGTCAGTTCCTGCGCGGCGGAGGCGCGGAACATCTCTTCAACATTCTTGGGCCGCGCGTTGGCGATGGCTGCGACGTCGGGCTGGGCCATGGCGACAAACAGCAGCACATGACGATGCAGCAGCTGCATGGCGCCGTCGATGACTTCGGGCCGCATGGCGGTCTCGGCCAGGTCGGTGATCCAGAGAATCAAGCGCCCGGCGCGGCTGCCAGCGATTCAGCGTGGCCGTGGCGCGGAGGTGATCGGCCTCGCTCGTTTCGGCGCGCGCCTGCGCGAGCGCTTCGACAATTTGCCGCAGATGCGCGTGGCCGCGGCCGGGAAGAACGCGCTGCTGCACATGCTGCCCATAGACGAGCAGGCCGACGCGATCGCCGGAGAACAGCGCCAGTTGCGCCAGCGCCACGGCGGTGGAGCAGGCGTAGTCGAGCTTGGAGTGGCCGCGACGGTTCTGCGCATCGGCGTTGTCGAGAATTCTGCCGCGCAGCAACCGGCCTGCGTCGAGAACGATCCACACGGCCTGGCTGCGCTCGGTCTGGTAGCGGCGCGTGATCAACTGGCCGCGGCGCGCTGTCGCCGTCCAGCAGACGTCGCGCAGGTCGTCGCCCTCGAGATATTCGCGGAGGCTCTCGAAGTCGCGGCCCAGGCCGCGCTCGCGCGCCGGCGAAGTTGCAGATCGATCTGGCGTCCGCGCGCGAGAAAGATTTCCTGATCCTCGCCCTGGCGCAGCGCCGGATAGACGCGCACCGTCTGCTCGAGCGGCGCCATGGCCCAGCGCTCCACGAGGCCGAGCGGCGAAGCATAGCGAAGATAAACCGCTCCGGCGCGGACATCGCCGCGTTCGCGTGGCTCGATTTTGTAGCGCAGCGTTGCGCGAACGCGAGGAAAGACGCGCAGATCGTGCGTGGCCGGCGCGGCCACTAATGCGTCAGGCAAGTCGTCAACCAGATGGCACTCAAGAATCGTCTCGGCGCTTTGCTCAACGGCCAGTTCGATTTCGGTTTCGCTATCGAGCGCGGGCGCGTTGCTCCAGGAGCGCTCGATCGTGATCTGCTGCGCGGCCGGCAGACGCAGCCCATCCAGCACGCCGCGAGCAGCACCAGCGCATCCCAGACCAGCATGCCGTAGCCGAGGTGCGCTCGAAAGAATCCCGGCAGCGCGAGCAGCAGGCCCGCGGCCAGCAGCCAGATGGTGCGTGGCGTGAGGCCAAACGCGAAGCGGCCGCGCGGCCGGCAAGCGGCGCGAATCGGCTCGGGATGGAGCGACGCAGAAATCATCCTCGCGGCACCGCAACCGCGGCCACCACATCGTTCAGGACGCGATCCGCGTCGAAGCCCTCCAGCTCCGCCTCCGGCTTGAGCAGGATGCGATGGCGCAGCACGGGCAGACACGGCGCGCTTCACGTCGTCGGGAATCATGTAGTCGCGGTCTTCAAAGGCCGCGAAGGCCTGCGCGACACGCAGCAGGCAGATGGCGGCGCGCGGGCTTGCGCCCAGCGCCAGCATGGGCCACTCGCGCGTGCGGCGGACGAGATCGAGAATGTAGCCGTAAAGATCGCTTTCGACGCGAATGGCGCGAATCTCATCGCGCGCAGCAGCGAGAAGTTGGGCGGAGAGCGGCTGAATCTTCGCGTCCTCGAGCAGGTTTGCGCTGCCGCTGTCGTGATGCCGCTCGAGCATCTGCCGTTCTTCGTCCGGCGCTGGGATAGCTCACTTTGATCTTGAGCAGAAAGCGGTCGAGCTGCGCCTCGGGCAGCGGATAGGTGCCTTCAAAGTCGATGGGATTTTCCGTGGCGAAGACGGTGAACCAGGGCGGGCAGCGGGCGCTGCACGCCGTCGCTCGTCACCTGCCGCTCTTCCATGCATTCGAGCAGCGCTGCCTGCGTGCGCGGCGGCATGCGATTGATCTCGTCCACGAGCAGCAGATCGGTGAAGACCGGACCGGCGTGAAAAGTGAACGTAGTCGGTGCCGGGACGAAACATTGTGGTGCCGAGAATGTCGGCGGGCATCAGGTCCGGCGTGCCCTGCACGCGCTGAAAGCCGAGGCCAAGCAGGCGGCCGACTGATTTCACGATGAGCGTCTTGGCGATGCCCGGCACGCCTTCAAGCAGCGCGTGGCCCTGCGTCAACACGGCGACCAGCACTTCGCCGATCACTTCGCTTTGTCCGGCAATGACGCGTCCCAGCTCTGCCCGCGATGCGGCGAGCAACTGTTGCGTCGCCGGCAGTGACGCGTTCGGCGGTTGTGAGCCTTGTTCCTGATTCGTTTCCTCGGTCATTCCGGTCTCCTTGCTTTCGGCTTCGTTGATCTTATCGTTCGCGCGAATCCAATTCTCCGCCCGTTTGAATTTCACTATCGTGCCGCGCCTGCGCGCGCCACGGCGATGAGCAACTCACTGTGCCGGCTGAGCGCCTGCACCAGCGCCAGCGCGTTTTTCGGCGGCAGCTTGTCGTTGGTCGCGGCTGCTTCGCAATCGGCCAGATCTTTTTCGAGCTCGGGCGCGGCCTGCGGAAAGCGGCGGCGCAATGCGGCGGCCAATTCGTCCGCGCTCATTTTCGCCCCTTTCAGCCCGCACAGATCGCCCATCTTGCGGCGGAAGCGCTCATAGGCAAGCTCGACCGCTGTTGACGAGGCATTGGCTTCGGCGTAGAGCGAGCCCAGCGCCTCAAGAAATTCGACGGGAGTGGCGCGCACGGGAGCGGGCAGGTCACGCACAGGCCCGCGCCGGCGGCTGAAGCTGAAAAGAATCAGCAGTGCAATCGCAAACAAGCCGGCCCGCAGCATCCACATCGCAGGTCCACTCGCGTAGAACCACTCGGTGCGCGTCTCACCGTGCAACGATTCGTCCCAATAGATGTGGTGATCTTCGCGCGAGCCAAGCGCATTCAGAAAGAGGTTCAGATTATCTGCGCGGCTGATCGAGCCATTCTCGAGCGGCGTGGAGCTTGCCCACCAAACAATCTCGCCTTTGCCGTCGGCGTATTCGACGACCGCCGGCGCGCCCTGGCAGTTGTATTGCACGCGATCGCGCGGCCGATCGAATCCCCATCCAGCTTCAGGAACCATCCACACTTCGCCGGAGCCGGCCAGCGGATCGAGGCCCTGCGGCGTGAGTTTGCAGGCGACTTCAAACTGCGTCGGCGGCTGAGCGTCGCCATCCGGAACAAGACGGCCACCCGACCAGCCAGTCACCAGGACGCGACCACCGCTGGCTACGATGTCGCGCACGGCCTTGAGATCCTCCTCCGCGATATCCGCCGGATCGGGCTCGGCCAGGATGACCACGGTCTGCGCGTCGGCGCGTTGCGCCAGGTCGCTCAGCGGCTGCTCCCACCGCTCGACTGTGTAGCCGCTTGCTGCAGCATTTCATAGGCGGCGCGCGCGCCGTGCTTGCCGGTCAGGTAGGAGCTGGGCACGGTGTTGTCGTCGTTGTTTTGGTTGCGCGAAAAGAATGCCGTCACAAATGCCAGCACGAGAACCGCGACCAGACAGCCGATGAGCAGCCTGCGATCTTTGGCGTCGAGTGAGGGGAACAGTTTCATTCCGCGCGCGACCCCCAGCGCAGCAGCCTGCTCCAGAGCGGCATTGAAGTCCGAGGCCTGAGCCGCGCGTCCGCCATACCAGGTGCGCTCAAAGCTCCGAGTGAGCTCCTTCAAATTCGGCTTGCGCGGATCGGTTGCCGCGAGCAGCGCCAGATATTCGCGCGGAGTGCGAGCGCGGTCGGCCGGCCACAAGCGCTTTGATTCGAGGCGTGCAATCGAAGCCCAATAGACGAAAGTGAATTGCTTCGCGCCATCGGCCCTTGGCTGCCATTGCTTGCGCGTCGCGGAGCCACAACTGCCATTCGCGCGCCGAAGGTGCTCCGGGCGCGGGCTCAACGTCGGGAATGAGGCGGATGCGCGAGCGCCGCTCAATGCGAAGAAGAAACCAGACCAGCGCAGTGCAAATGGCGACGAGCAACAGAATGCGCAGCAGCCACGCGATCCAGGGGGCGTGCGAGCCAAAGCGAATGAGACCGGAAAAGATCTTGTCGAGCAAGTTGCCGAGCCACTCGCGGAATCGAGCCAAAGCCGACTGCGAGTCGATGCTCTGGTAGGCGCGTTGCGCGAGGATCGACTTCATGGAGGCTCGCTCGCTGCTGTAGTCAGGGTTGGGCGCAAGTGGGCTGCCTGCCTGCGTGGCGTCATTCCGCAGACGTTGACGGGCGGCCGAAAGCAATTCATCAGGAGAGGGTGCTTTATCGTTCGCGCCGGGTAGTGCGGCGAAAATACTTTTCTCTGGCGCAGCGGATTTCTTCGCGGCGCGAGCCAGCACAGAGCGCAACCAGTCATAACGGACCTCACGCGATTGTGAGGCTGACCCAGTGGGCCATTGCACTCGGTTGTCGGGACCAACCTGCGCCGGATCGCAGGCGGGGAAACTTGTCTGCGCCGCGCCGGCCCCAGACCGCTGCTTCTGGCAGGCGGCAACAATGGAGTCGAGATTCTGGAGTTGTTGCTTGTATTGCTCCAGGCTCAGATCGCGCCAGCCCGCGTCAGATTGAATTTCCTGAGAGCGCGCAGCGAGAGGCTCGGAAAGCGAGAGCGCGAGCAAAGTGAAGGCCGCGAAAGCACGTGCGGCGCCATGGCGCGAACCTGAAAGCGGCCACCCCAATTTCATGGTTCTTCCACGGTATCAGGAGGGCCAATCGGACCGGAAATGCCTGCGCCTTCGATGGGCGGCGTCCCTGCACTTTCGATCGGCGGCGTCGCGGATACAGGCTGTGTAAGTCCCGCCTGCTGCATCATCCATTCGATATCGAAGCCTTCTTTGCGGACGCGCTGATCGTAGTAAAAGAGCACGAGTGCAATCGCGGAGACGGGAGCGATGAGCGCCTGGAGCACGAAATCCATAACGACGCGCACGATTTCGGCGGCGACGACAACAGTGGAAGAATGCGCTGCTCCGCCGCCGCGAGCCGCGGCGATGAAGATGACGATCATGGTAGGAATCGCAGAGAGCATCGAGACAGCAAAGGACAACGCGATAACCAGCAGGTACATCACCAGAATGCGCCCGCGCGTGCCCTGGCTCAACTTCCACGCGCGCTGCAGCGACGCCCATGCGGGCTTATTTTCAATCACGCATACAGGAAAACCGAGTGAGAATCCCAGCGCGAGCCAGACGATGATCACAAAAGCGGCTGCGCCCACAAGAAAAGCGACAAAGCCGAGAGCCAAAGCGCCCGCTGTCCCCGCTCCAGGAGCCAGATAGAGCAAAGCGGTAATGACAACCACCGCAGTTGCCATCGGAATCAGCCCGATTACGATGCCCTGCAGGATCAGGAACCAGAGGTAGCGCCAGAACCGCGGTTTGACCGCCTCAAGCGCGCTCCGAATCGTGAATCCTTCGCCGCGATGCACACTAGCTGCGGCTTCGGTGAGTCCCGCGCAGGAGAAAACGGCTGCTGCGATGTAGACCGGCAGCGCGACAAGGGCCATCGCCCCGATCAGGACGACCAAAGCCCCAGTCATCCCAAAATTGTTGACTGTGATCGAACTGGAAAAAGTTTTCCAGATCGCTGCTGCTAGGGCGCTCACTCCGACAATCACGCCGATGGGCAAAGCCGCCACGCCGACGAAGAGCATGAAGTTGCGGCGATAGAGCTGCGCCGTCCGATCGAGGATTTCGCCGAGAGTGGCGGGCCGGAAGGTTTCGCTCATAGGCGTACTCGCTTGCTCAGGAGTTCTGCGGCTCCGCTAATTCAGGCTGTGGCGATAGCCCGGCGGCATGCATCATCCACTCAATATCGAAGCCTTCTTTGCGAATGCGCTGATCGTAATAGAAGAGCGTGAGGCCGATGGAGTAAATGGGTCCGATCAAAGAACTCGATACGAACACGCCGACCTGTTGCATCATCAACCAGCCCACAGGCAGCGGATGGCCGGGGTGTTTTATAGCTAGCGCGATCAAGGGAAAGCCAAACAGCACTCCCAGCAACGCCCGTACCGCGTACACCAGCAGGCCGAGAACGAAGATGCGCCCGCGGGAGCCAAGGCTCAACTGGATACTGCGCTTGATTGCGGCTGTGGCCGGCAGTTCTTCTACAACGCATGCCGGCACTGCCAGCGAATAGCGCAGCGACATCCACGTGCCATACAGCGCAGCCAAAATGAAAAACGGCAGCAGAACGAGCATGCCCAGGCCAAACTCCATCAGGTTGCCTGGATTTTGTTGTATCGAGTTCTGTACCGCCGCCGGGTTGGTCATGAAGTCATGCGGAAGAAAGGCGAGAGCGACCGCGAAGAAGGCCACATACAAAGCGGCAAACGGCGCCCATGCGCGGAAACCAGTGATGGTCATGAGCCACAGGTAAGTGCGCAGGCGAGGCAAGACGCTTTTCGCGGCGGCGCGAATCGACGCGGGTTTATCCAGATACACCCAAGCCACAGCCCGATTGTTGGCCGCGATGGAGAGGCCGGCCAGCATAAGGATCACGAGCGCTTCTAAAACTGCGCCTGAGGCAGTGCCCCACCGGAAGTGCGCAATCATGTTCGGGTAGCCGAGCAGAACGAGCGAACGCACGTAGAGAAGCTGAACGGCGAGCATGATTCCGGCGAAGATGGCAGAGATTCCAGCGAAGAGCAGGAAATGATTGCGATAGAGCTCGGCGGTCCGGTCGAGGATTTCGCCGAGAGCCATCGGCCTGAGCTGGTTGTTCATGCCGATTCTCCCGCCCCCGATTTGCCCCGCGCCTCCGATTTATCCAACAGGCGGCTGCGCAACTATGCGCTCCGCCTTGCAGCGTTTGTACAATTCAAGCCCCAGGCGGGAAGGAGTGATATCGAATTTCTCCGTGGGAAGATAAGACGTGAAGTCGAAAACCTTCTCAATCAATCCCGGGTTAAATAAGTATGCGGTCTCCACAGCAATCCTTGCGGGATCGTAAATACCTGTGAGCTGAGTCATCTCTTCCGGCGTGAAGATGATTCGCGTGGAGGGAGGAGTATCGGAATCCGCCATGAGGCCTATCACCTTTTTGCAGGCGGTAACCAGGATCAGGCTCTGGTGGGGCGTCATATTCACGAGCAGATCGACAAAAACGCTGCCGGATTCGTCGATTGCATCCACGTGACAGCAGGTCGCAAACAGACCTATCCATAGCTGCTTTGTCAAATCATCCTGCGCCCACGACCCATATTTAAATATGCTCGCGACAATCTCTGGATGAGCGCGCATCTTGCTCGCGTCAGGTTCCGAAGCCAGCAGCTTTTCCGCGCCGAGCGCAATTTCCAAGGCGTTCTCAGTTCGAGGCTCATCCAGTTCTTCGCCGAGCAATAGAATCGCTTTGTTGGCTTCGGCGTGACATAGCCGATAAAGGAACAGGGCTGTTCGCATCATCTTGAGTGAGTACAAGAGGTCCTTGGGGTCCGTGAGGACGGCTGCATCCGTGACCAGGACCTTCCAAAGTTCCGGATCGAAGTCATTGGGCAAAACGAACGACAATCCAACGCCATGTTCGTCCGTCCGGACAACCAGCATCTGCACTGCAATTTGCTGCTGTGCACCTTTCTCCAGCCAACCTTCGACTTCTATGATCACCGGGACGACCTCGCCAACGGGCCAGCGTTCGTCCGTGTGCAGAAAAAGCCCTGACAAGCTAATATCTGCGACGTTCGATCGCTTCGAAGCCGGGTTGTTCGCCTGCCAGGCTACAAATCCCAATGGGATTCGTCGTTCGGCCCTCGGCTTGTCCGGTTGACCTAGCCTCCGGACCCAACTCTTCCATGGATTCACGGCGGTCATCTCCTCAAAGATCTCTCTCGGTTGCGGAGTTCGGTTTTGGCCGTTTCAAGAACTTGTGGCAGCGCGACTGCCATTGTCGCCGAACCCCGAGTGCTTTGGCCCTGCATGTCTTGCTTCTGAATGTCTTGGCCCTCAATGTCGTGATTGGGGTACATGATACTAAGCAGATCATAAAACTGCACAGATTCCGCTCGAATTCGCAATAGAGGTAGTTCCCGCTTGGTTGTTCAATCGAATGCGATGTTCTACTTGCACAGTCACTTGGGTTCAATTCGAGCGAGTCCGCGAGAGTGCGGCCGGGTGCAAGAAACCCGGGCTCCGGACGAACGAAATGGGTTTTCTTGGGCAAGAGCCGCCCCGATGTCTTGAAAAATCTTCGGATTTCTGGTAACTAATCCTTTAGTTGTTCGTCTATAGAAACGTCGATCCGCTGGGTCCGACAGGTTTTCATAATGAGATCAACAAGTTAACGATGCCGCCAAGAAAATCCAACACGCTGACCGAAGCTGAGCTGAGGCTGATGAAGATCCTCTGGCGGCGCGGCGAATCGGCCGTCACCGACATGGTGGATGCCCTGCCGGCAGGCGAACAGCTGGCCTATAACTCTGTGCTCACTACCATCCGGATTCTGGAGCAGAAGGGCTACGTTGAGCATCGCCAGGAAGGGCGCGCGTTCGTCTACTGGCCCTGCGTGCAAGAAAATGAAGCGAGCAGCTCAGAGGTACGCAATGTGCTGAACCGATTCTTCGGCAATTCGCGCGAGAAGCTGGTGTTAAGCCTGTTGGACGACGATGGGATTTCGGCTGAGGAACTGGCCCGGCTGCGCGACGCGATTCGTAGTGCATCGCCCGATAGGGCCGCGATACGCGACGCCGCATCCAATAAGAAGAGGAGCGGGAGATAAGAATGCCGCTGATGCACATTGCCGATGCGTTCTTTGGACCGATGGCTGACTGGGGCCGCGCGATGTTTTCCGCATTTGCGCAGGCCGCCGCACCGGCGGCAGTGGCGGCATTGTGGCAGGGCGCGGCGGTTGCAGCTTGCGTTGGTTCTCTGCCTGCGGTTCGCACCTCGCGTCTCCGCGGCGCACCGGTTTGCGTTGTGGGCCGCAGGATTTGCGGTGGTGGTTGGATTGCCTCTTCTGCCGTTGTTCATGCATTCGAGCGGTGTGAGCGCAGCCGCGCCGATTCGCGAAGCGGCGGCAAAGCCGTTGATGCACCCGTTGATGCATCTGGATATTCGCTGGGCATTCGTCATTGCGGCCGTGTGGCTGGCGGCCTCGGCAATCCGCGCCGGCGAACTCGCATTTCATGCGCTCAGGTTGCGGAGATTGTGGAAGACCGCGACTCCGGTCGAGATAGGAGCCAGAGTTGGGGTCGAGATCGACTCGCGGGTCAAGTCGCGAGTTCGGGAAGCGCTGGCCGCAGTTTCGAATGCGGGTCGGATTGAGATTTGCACCACTCGCGATCTCGATTGTCCGAGTGTGATCGGATTTTTCGCGCCGCGCATTCTTATTCCTGAATGGCTTTTCTCGCGGCTGACGCCGGGCGAGCTCGAGCAAGTGGTTCTGCATGAGAGCGAGCATCTGCGGCGGCGCGACGACTGGACGAATTTGCTGCAGAAACTTGCTGCTGGTTTTATTTCCGTTGAATCCTGCGCTGGCCTGGATGGAGCGGCGCCTTTGCCGCGAGCGCGAGATGGCATGCGATGAGGGAGTGGTTCGGCGCACGCAGGCTCCGCGTGCCTATGCGGCCTGCCTTACGACGCTGGCCGAGCGCGGACTGCAACAACGGGAGTTGCTGCGGCGCGCTCATGCGCTGTCATTGGGTGCGTTTACACGGCGGCCGGAGCTGGTTCACCGCGTGCACAGCATTCTGCGGCGGAAGCGGGCGCTGAATCCGCTGGCGGCGGCGCGCACTGGTCGGCGTCGTGGGATTTGGTTTGGTCGCTGGGCGCGGTGGAACTTTCGCGCAGCCCGCAGTTGGTGGCGTTCGTGGCGGCGCCAGGCGGATGCGCAGGTTGCTGCGCTCGATCCGCAGAGCGGGCCAGAGGGAATCAGGGCCACCGATGCCGTATTCCGCAGCTCGGTGCATTTCCGCGCGATAGAGACGAAGGCGATCACGCCTGCGAGCCGCAACAATGCGATGGCGGCCGTTGCTGTTCGACCGCGCCGCGGCGATGAACCCTCGGCGGGAATGACGGACGTGGCGAAGACCAATGCAGGTTCCGCCGCACACGCGCAATGCCGGTGAATGCGGCGAGCGCCAATGCCGACGACCGACGCGAACATCGACGCGAATACCGATGCGAACCAGGCTCAGGAATTTCTTGTTCTCACAACATGGGAAGAGGTGCAGACTTCTTCGCCAAATTCGAGAACAGTTGCCGATTATGAAACGAGTGCGAGCGATCCAGAGCAAACCGATCACGCGGGCACGCAATCCGATTCGAGGCTTACCAATAAAAGTCACTCCGATACAAATCGGGACGCACAGATTACCGTCACGCGGATGATTCTGGTCGTTTATCCGGCAACCGCAGTGACTGGCGTGCAGCCAGCGCCAACAAGCAGGTTCACCTTCCCATCGGCCAACCACGTCTTATGGCGGCTGGCTGTTTTTCCAACTCTAATCAAGCAAACTCAACACCCATGGAGATGAAGCAATGTCTATGACAACTAATTCATTAGTAGCAAGAGTGAAGAAACTTGCGGTTCCTGCGGGAATTCTGGCAACGGTTTTGTTCGCTTCAGCATTTCTGTTCGATTACGGCAGAGCGCACGCAGCCGCGGCTGCTGCCGGGCCGCTGGACGAGAGCAGCGTGTCGTCGCTGGTCGCGCTCGACAACGCGGTGGAAGCCGTGGCCTCGCGCGTGACACCGGCAGTGGTCAACGTCGCCGTCACTTCGCGCGTTTCGCCGATGACAAGACTCGGTCAAAACTCCGGGGATGGCGGCCAAAATTCGGCGGCGTCAATCCGCAGGATCTGCCGCCGGGTTTTCGGCAGTTCTTCTTCGGCCCCGGCGGCCAGCAGATGAAGCCACAGCCCCAGTTTGAGCATGGCGTGGGCAGCGGCGTGATTATTTCGCCGGATGGCTACATCGTGACCAACGACCACGTGGTCGACGGCGCGACGCAGATACGCGTCACATTAAATGACCGGCGCATCTTTACCGCGAAGCTGATCGGCGTGGACAAGCTGAACGACCTGGCGGTGATCAAGATCGACGCGCACAACCTGACCAGCGTTCCGTGGGGCGATTCGAACGAAGCTGAAGCCGGGCGAGACCGTGCTGGCCTTCGGCAATCCCTTCGGCAACTTCCCCTTCACGGTCACGCGCGGCATTATCAGCGGGCTCGACCGCCCCAATCCATACCGGGACGATCCGCGCAAGCCGGGCGCCTTTATCCAGACTGACGCGGCCATCAATCCCGGCAACTCCGGCGGACCGCTGGTGAATGCGTACGGCGAAGTGATCGGCATCAACACGTTCATCATCTCGGGCAGCGGATCGTTTGCCGGCGCGGGCTTCGCCATTCCGTCGCAGATTGCCCAGATCGTCGGCTCAGGAGATCATCAAGAACGGCACCGTGCATCACGGCTACCTGGGCATCAGCATGAACGACGTGACGCCGGAGAACGCGAGCTTCTTCAACTTGCCTGACGCGACCGGCGCCATCGTGAGCCAGGTGACGCCGGATTCGCCGGCGAGCCGCGCGGGCCTTAGAGAGCGGCGACGTGCTGCGCGAGATCAACGGCAAGAAGATCGCCAACGGCGGCATGCTGCAGGTTGCGGTGAGCGAGATGACTCCGGGCACGTCGATCGAGCTGGGAATTCTGCGCGACGGCAAGCCACAAACGCTGCACGTGACCGTGGGCGAGTTCCATAAAGACTTGGCCGAGGCAGGCAGCAACGGCGAGCAGGGCAGCGGAACAGAAAGGCAGGCTGGGACTGGCGGTGGCTAACCTGACTCCCGATGTGCGCCAGCAGTACAACGTGCCCGAGCAAGTAAAGGGCGCGGTGATTGAATCGGTGCGCCCGGGCAGCGCGGCTGAAGATGCGGGCCTGACTCCGGGCGATGTGATTCTCGGACGTCGATCGGCATCCCGTGGAGGATGCGGACAGCTTCGTGAACCAGCTTCACTCCGAGCCGGCAGGAAAAGACGTTCTGCTTCTGGTCTGGGCGAACGGCGGCGAGAGCTATCTGGTTCTGCATCCGGACGAGAATCAGCAGAACGGCGAGTAGCTGGGCGCCGATTAACGACGGCAAGTAATGGCCGGTTGCAACGCTTGGAAGTTCGGGCGTTGCTGCCGGCCTTCGTCGTTATGGAAGCTCAGCGCAGAACGAAGTCGCGACGCAAGGTTGTCGCTCTGAATTTGTCGCGCAGATTTTGAAACAAAACTGCGCCAATGATGCAACAAAGTTTCGTGATGCAGCGTCTGATGGAATGCAGAACACATTGCGAATGCAGCGCCTGAATCAAAGCTACTGAAACGATCTGAATAAATTTTAAGAATCGGCGGGAGAATGCCGGGACGGTTGTCCCGATGCTTCACGGGCAGGTGGAACGAAGAACCGATTTCGTGAGGCAGAGGTCAACAGGGTCGTCGCGGTTTGGCGTCTCCAAGAGACCGGTGGAGGATCGGGGTCGCTCGGGGGGGAGATTCCGATTCAGAGACCTGGGACAACAAAGTGCCTCACTCGAGCAGTCGGTGACGACTGTGAGTGGGGCGCTGTGTTGTCAAAATCAGAGACCAAGGGTCCAAGGGAACGTTAACAGCAGGGAACGAGGCAGCAAGGGAGCGAAAGAGCAGCCGGTGCTGCAGGCCTTGGCTCCCCGCAGTAGTAACCGAGAAAAGTGCCAGGCAGCAGCGACGGCGCGCGAGCTCACTGCGTTGCCGGGGTTACGCCCACAATTCCGCAATTCACTTTGGTCAGGCCCGTTACAGCCGCTCCTATATCGAGATCGCCGAATTGTTCCGTCGTTCCGGGTTTAACCGCTGCACCAGTCTGGTCTGTTAGGTCGACGTGCTTTTGCGCCTGATCGGCGCCGGTCTGGTCATATTGGTCGCACTCCAGATCCGCCGACTGTATGGTCGTCTGCGAGTTGTTCGCCCATTGCTGGTTGGAGAGATGGACATCTCCATTCACCACGTTCCACTTCGTGGTGTAGGTCTGCTGCGCGATAATCGCGGCATTCGGTCCTGTTGCGGGCGGTGCGCCCCCCGGCGGCGGCGTTGGCGCTTGCTGGCTCGTTTGATCGTGCGTGCCGATATACCAGAGCCCGAAGAGGACACCGCCAATGATGACCACCCACCAGGCAGCGCCGTGGTGCTTGGGCACTTCTTGCGGCGGGACCATGACGGGAATTTGTCCCGGCGAGGGATAGTACTGCGGATAGGGTGCGGCGGGCGGGGCCGTCGGGGCCGGCGCATAAGCGACAGGCGCGGCCTGGACAGGAGCAACGGGGACAGCTGCGACCGCAGCGGGAGCAGCCGCTGCTGTTGTCGCGCTCACATCGTTGCCGCAGTGTACGCAGAATTGTTCATTGCCTACCAACTGTGAGCCACATTTTGGGCAGAATGCCATACGATCCTCTTCTCTCGATTTTCTTCCCGAGCATACTCACGCATGCTGGTTCAGACCTGGGCGGTTCCAGCTAGAACATTATCAGGGTTCGTCTGCTTTCGCTGGCGCCGTTCAAGTTGGGTTTTTTTTCAGAACTGCTTAGCTCGAATTGTAAGGCTGGCAGACGCCTCCTGGGATCAAGTCTGAGATCAAATTTGATCTGCTTTTTTCGGCCGTTTGGTCTGAACCCCGGGAATCTGGAAGAGGAGCTACACGAGGTGAGAACAGGTGTGGTCTTTGCGCAGGGATTGGCTGCCAGAGCGGAATGCGGGGATCGGCTGGCGGATCAAGGGGTTAGCGCGAGTTGCGGGGTAGTGGAGTGTGGTGCGAGGGGTTCCCAGAAAGAGTAGCCGCTTCGCGATCATGTAGTGGGTCTTTTTCGGGCGCCGGTCGCTTTGAGTCGGTTTATTGCGGCAGGGGTTTGCCGGCCTGCTCGGCGATGATGTAGCTCGAGTACCAATCGGGCCAGTTGGGATCTGCGTGGCCGATGCGCTTTTCATGCTCACCGTGCGCGGCTTCTGCGCGCCGAAGGGCGCTTGCCAAATCACTTCTCGACGCGAATGAAGTCGTGGCAGAGTCGACGCGGCCGGGCAGCCGGGTGGTGACTTCCTGAAGCAGCCAGGTGTTCCCGTCCGGATCGCTGAAGGTGGCGAAGGAGCTGTAGCTGGCGTGGTTGGGCGCGGGGCCGACGGCGCGACCGTTGGCGTAAGGCTGAACTGAGCGCCGGGCGTTGCGGAGTGGAACACTTCGCTGACAGCCGCCCCGTGGGAGATGAGTTCGGCGCGCGCAGCTTCGATGTCTGAGACGATGAGATAAAGTCCATGAGCCGAGCCGGGCGCAGCAGGCGTAATTTTCGCGCCGAACTGGACAGAGCAGCCGGATCCGGGCGGCGTGAACTGGACGACGCGGAAGCCGTTGTCGAAAGGGAAGTCGGCGTCGAGCCGCCAGCCGAGGCTCGAGTAAAACTTTTTTGCGCGGTCGACGTCGGAGACGGGAATAACGACCGCTTCGAGTTTCAGATCGACTTGTGCGGCGGTCGTGGAGTTGCTGCTACCGCTGGTTTCTGCGCCCATAACCGGTCTCCAGTGGAGTGTGCGTTTGTGCTATCCCATTCCTCGCGGAATTCCAAAATGCAGGTCCTTCGACTCCCATCGCTTCGCTCCGGTCGCTCAGGATGACTGCCAAGGCCCGGTTCAATCCTGCTGGCTCCAGGTTTGCGCATAGGTTTTGCCGTAGGGATAGAAGAGATCTTTGCGGCCCTCCTTCCATGCGGCCTTCATCTCCGGCGTTGTGATGTCCCAGTCAGGCCGGCACTTGCGGCTGACTGCACGCAGATCCTGGCGGAGCTCCTCGATTGTGGCGCGGCCAAAGAACCAATAGCCGTCGTAGATTTTATAGACGACGAGGCCCGGCTCGAGAACGATGATGTGGGGAATCATGGGATTGTGTTCGGGATCGGTGTATTCGGCGATATCGAGATCTTTTTGGACGATGCGACCCGCGTCAGAAAGAAACGGCCAGTGCGCGCCGACGCCGGAGCGATACTCGTTGGTTTGCTCGATGGTGTCGGTGCTGATGGTGACGAGGCGGCAGTATCCGACTTCAATTTCCGGAAGGAATTCGACAAGCAGTTCCGATTGGCGGCGGTCTTTGGGGCAGTATGCGCCGCGGCTTAGAAACAGAATCATTGGTTGCTGGCCTTGCAGTTCGGAAAGCTTGCGACGTTTAGTGGCGTGATCTGTCAATTCGTAATCGGGGAAGATGGCACCGGGAATAATGTCAGGTCGCATGAAGGAAAGGCCTCTCTTGACGGGAATATCGGAGCCGGGATTGCCGGCTCTGACGATTTGATCACAGAAGACGGTCTGGCCTGTGTGTTAAAAGCCGTCGACGTCGATGACGGCTTGCGCGAATGCTTGCGGGGCTTCCTGCGGCAGATTGTGGCCGATGCCGCCGGTGAGGAGGCGGTAATCGTATTTGCCCGTAAATCTTTCGCGATACGTCGACGCGGGCGGATGCGCGGCACCGTTGGAGTCGCCTTCCATGGTGATGGCGGGCACGGTGACGGGAGGAAGCGCGGCCAGCCGCCTTTCGAGATCGCCGTATTTCCGCTCGCCGTCCGCGAGGCCAAGCCGCCAGCGATAGTCGTGCATCACGATGTCAACATGGTCGGGGTTGTTGAAGGCCGCTGCGCTGCGATCGTACGTGGCATCGTCAAAATTCCACTTTGGAGAAGCCTGGTGCCAGATGAATTTATTGAACTCGTTGAGGTATTTGGCATACCCGGCTTTGCCGACGGGGGTGGCGAAATAATACTGGTACCAAAACAAGAACGCAGGCTCGGGCGGCACCGGCACCTGGTTGCCTGCGGGGCTGCTGATGAGATAGCCGCTAACGGAAACGATCGCCTTGGTGCGTTCCGGCCAGAGCACAGCCATGACGTCTACCGTGCGCGCGCCCCAGTCAAAGCCGGCGAAGATGGCTTTCTGAATTTTGAGCGCGTCCATGAGAGCGATCATGTCCAGGCCGACCGCCGACTGCTGAGCGTTGCGCATGGTTTCGCTGGAGAGAAAAGTAGTGGCGCCGTAGCCGCGCAGATACGGGACGATCGCTCGATAGCCTTTCGCGGCGAGCAAGGGGGCGACGTCGACAAAGCTGTGAATGTCGTAGGGCCAGCCGTGCAGAAGAATGACGGCAGGACCATCGCCCGGGCCGTCTTCCGCGTATCCGACGTTGAGGAGGCCAGCATCGATTTGCTTGAGCGAGGCGAAGGACGTGTTACCGGTGCTGGCGGTCAAAGAAACGGCAGCAAGTGCATTCGCTTCCGGGTCGGCGAAGGCCAGAGTCGGGGCGAGCATCGCGGCTCCGGTGGAGAGACCACCCATTGCCAGCAGGCGACGGCGTGAAATTTCATTTGAGTCTGTCGGTTTCATGGTGACTCCTCTCCTTGTTGTTTTCGATGTTGTCGTGTCGGAAGAAACGTTGGCTGCATGGTATATCAGCTTCCACGCGGCTTGGTATGAATTTCCACAGAGAATTGAATCGATGCGCTCGCGGCCGTTGCACACCCCGCTCGTGATCAGATTTTAGTCCGCGGAAATTGAAAGCAGACGACCGGCTGTTGAAGATTGGTTCACCACATTGTGGTTTAATGAGTGGCCTCAAGCGAGTGAATTCGAAAGGAGCCAATATGCCGACGATCAGGACGAAGAGATGAAGTGGAGATTTTTTACAAGGACTGGGGAACGGGCCAGCCGATTGTGTTCAGCCATGGATGGCCGCTGTCGGCCGATGACTGGGACACGCAGATGCTGTTCTTTCTGGCGCAGGGCTATCGCGTGATTGCGCATGACCGGCGCGGGCATGGACGGTCAAGCCAGGTCGCAGACGGGCACGATCTGGATCATTACGCAGACGATCTGGCTGCTTTGACGGCGCATCTGGATTTGAAAGACGCGATCCATGTGGGGCACTCGACCGGCGGCGGCGAGGTGGTGCGCTATTTGGCGAGGCGTGGCGAGAGCGGGGTGGCGAAGGCGGCGCTGATCAGCGCGATTCCGCCGTTGATGTTGAAGACGGCGGCCAATCCGCTGGGACTGCCGAAGGCAGTGTTCGACGACTTGCAGGCGCAGCTTGCGGCGAATCGTTCGCAGTTTTATCGCGATCTGCCGAGCGGACCGTTTTATGGGTTCAACAGACCGGGCGTGAAATCGCAGGAGGCTGCGATCCAGAATTGGTGGCGCCAGGGAATGATGGGCGGCGCGAAGGCGCATTATGACGGGATTGTGGCCTTTTCGCAGACTGATTTCACGGAGGACCTGAAGAAGATTACGGTTCCGGTGCTGGTGATGCACAGCGAGGACGACCAGATCGTTCCTTATGTTGCGTCGGGGCCGTTGACGGCGAAGTTGCTGAAGAACGGGACGCTGAAGACGTATAAGGATTTTCCGCACGGGATGATTACGACGCAGGCCGAGACGGTGAACGCGGATCTGCTGAAGTTTTTTAAGAGCTAAATCGACAATGGCTTAAAGAGTCTTGCGGGCGCGAGCGTCGATTACGATGGCCAGATGAGAGTGATTTCGGTGAACGTCGGGCTTCCGCGAGAGGTGACGTGGCACGGGAGCAGCGTGTCGACCGGAATCTTCAAGGAGCCGGTGGACGGACGCGTTGCGTTGCGCAAGCTGAACCTTGAGGGCGACGGCCAGGCGGATCTGACGGTTCACGGAGGGGAATATAAGGCCGTGTATTGCTACCCGCTGGAACACTACGACTACTGGAAGAGAAAGTTGCCCGGCCGCGAGCTGCCGATGGGTGTGTTCGGGGAGAACTTTACACTAGATGATTCGCCGCGCGAAGTGGGATCTTCAGAGGCAGCCGGTTTGCCGGAAGAGCGGGTGCATCTTGGCGACAGGTTTGGAGTGGGCTCGGCGGAAGTTGTGGTGACTCAGCCTCGCTTGCCTTGCTACAAGCTTGGGATACGATTCGAATCCGACGACATGGTCAGGCGATTTCTGGCGAGCGGTCGCACGGGATTCTATCTTGCTGTTACTCGTGAAGGCGAGGTTGGCGCCGGCGATGAGATGAAGTTTCTGAGCCGCGATCCAAACGGCGTCTCGATTTCGGAGATCGTTCGCTTGTATACCAAGAAAAGTTATAGCCGCGCTGACGTTGCATTGGTGGAGCGGGCTGGCCAGGTTGAAGAGTTTCCGGATAGTTGGCGACAGTATCTATACGAGCGAATGGGCCGGAATCGGAATTGAGGCTGAAGTCGAGATCGTGAGCTAAGGCGTCTTCGCGTCAGGTGCCGGAGTTTTTGAGTCTGCGGGCGGTTGCGGCGCGGCGGGTTGCTCGTCGGGATTTTTATCAGCCTGTTTGTCAGCCTGTTTCTTCTCCAGGCCGAGGGCTTTGCCGACGTGGCGCGCGGAAGGGCCGAGCGCGTGGGTGGTGTGGCGATAGCTTTTGTGGAGTGCGTTGCCGGTCGAGTCGTGGGCGATTGAAAGTGAGCTGTTCGTATCATCGGCGGCGGTGTCGAGTCCTCCCAACGCGTCGCGTCCTGTCATGCTGCTGATGGCTATGATTCCTTGCTTTGGATGCTTGCCTGCATTGAACCACGCAATGTCGGACTCGGGAAGTTCATTGAGCCGCGCGAGAACCGGTCCGGGAAAATTCGTCTCGGACATTTTGGCGGTGAGCGGCCATGCGGATGAGGCGATGAAAACGGAGCCGTTCATGGGATGGCCCGGCTCGCCGAGATTGATGAGCTTTGCGGGAGCGAGGGTTCTCATGTTCTCGCAGCGATCGGCACCGCAGCCTTTTTCGCAGAGCGCCTGATTCAAATACGAAGCGTGTTTGCCGGGCGAGATCCAGACGGTGGGGCCGGAGTTCTCGGCGTGCAGAGTGGATGCGCGGGCGATCTGGCTGACGTCGCAAACGGTGTTCTCGTGGGCGGCGGCGTACCAGTAGAGAGCTTTCCATCTGGCCGAGCTGAGATCGGGGCTGGAACCCGGCTCGGGGTTCGATGCGGGAGCGGAGTTGGACGCGCGAGCGAGATCGGCGCTGGCAATATTAGCCC
Organism: uncultured Acidobacteriaceae bacterium; assembly: GCA_963725115.1. Taxonomy (GTDB): domain Bacteria; phylum Acidobacteriota; class Terriglobia; order Terriglobales; family Acidobacteriaceae; genus Telmatobacter. The sequence goes on from CAVRXG010000003.1 coordinate 259,332, forward strand.
GGACGAGTACGGAGACGTGCTCAGTGTCGAGCAGGTGGCCGTGAGGTCCGCAGTCGACGCGCCAGAGATGGTAATAGTGGATTTCCGCGGCGGGAGCGCCGTCGATGGGGTCGGTCGCGGGAAAAACCTGGCCGTAGATGGTTCCGTTTTCAGATTTGACGAGCGGCGTGGAGTCGCCGGGCTGGAACTCGGCGGGAATGTTGGAGCAGTCATGCGAGCCGACGAGAAACTTTGGGGCAAATTGCAGGAGTAATGCTTGCTCGAGGTCGTCGCTGATGCCGTCGTGATCGGAGTCGATCGCGGGCGGTGCTGGTTGAGGGGATCGGGCGGGCTGAGGCGAAGATTCCGACGGAACAGATTGCGCGCGCGAGAAAGATTGTGCGATCGAATGGGGCGCGATGATCGCGAGCGAGAGAGCGAGGATGAGGGACGAGATGAGGCGTAGATTCTTGGCGATGCGTTTGAAGTCGGCGGTGGGTTGGGGAGATTTTCAAATTGCCTTTCCGGCAATAGGCCGATGGATCATTCGTTGCGATCGTAGTGGCGCTCGCGATCACGATTGCGCTGGGTTGATTATCGCTTAAAAGACAAATTGACGATGGAATCAGGAGCGAGTGCGGGAGTCGCGGCGGTTGCGGAGCCATTTGGCGAGGCCGAGGGCGAGGAGCAAGAGGCCAAAGGGAATACACGTGAGAGCGACGATGAGCGCGAACCAGCCGGTGTTGGTGCTGGCTCCGAGGCGCGAGTAGCCGCCGAGGACGGTGACAAGCAGAAGCACGCAGAGCAGACCTGTGCCGACCATGGAGCCGCCCCATTGAAGGAGCTGGCGCGTGCCGTCGTCGGGTGGGGTGGTTGCGTTTGTCGGGGTCGGGGATTGAGGGCATGGGTTCGATTCAATGCTAATGGAAGTGGGGTTCTTACGCCCGACTTCGCGGGCTGAGGCACGAAAGAGTGCGGCGCTTTCCCCAGGCTTGCGCCTGCGGCTATCTTCTTTTGCCCGCTTCGCGGGCTGCAGCTCGCGGTGAAAAAATGGATGAAGGCAATCAGAGCAGTCGCTAGCTTCCCATCGCGAGGCGGAGCATGACGTAGGTGATGACGCCGGTGACGGAGACATAGAGCCAGATGGGAAACGTCCAGCGGGCGATGCGGCGGTGTTGCGGGATGCGGCCTGAGAGCGAAAAGAAAAACGTGACCAGGATCAGAGGCAATGCGACGACGGCGAGAATGATGTGGCTGGCGAGCAGCGAGAGATAAAACGTGCGGAAGGCGGCGTGGATGGGATAGCGGACGTCGCCGTGCAGCGCGTGGTGGGCGATGTAGCCGACGAGAAACAAGCGTGGAGAAGATGAAGGCCGTGATCATCGAGGCGCGGTGCTGCTTGATTTTTCGCGCGCGGATGAAGGTGAAGCCGATGAGGAGCGCGGTGGCGGCGAGGCCGTTGAAGACGGCGTTCATGGCGGGGAGGAATGCGTATTGAGAGCTGGTGGCCGCGGCGGGATGTATATAGATGAGCCAGAAGAGAAAGAGCGAGGCGGCGGCGCTGATGGCGAGGATGGCGGCGATGGCCGGGCCTGTGCCGGAGCGGGGAGCGGAGGTTGGGGCGGTGATGGTCATGCGCGCTAACCTTTTGCGCGGGCGCAGAGCATGAGTGTCGTGAAGAGCAGCGGGAGATAAATGACGCTGACTTTGAGCAGATCGCGGGCGAGCTTGCGGCTTTCGTCTTCAGACTTTGCGCGGAGGATGCCGGCGAAGCGGATGGTGTAGGCGAGATAGATGAGGCCGAGCGGAACGGCGGCGTAGGCGTAGGCAACGCCGGTGAGGCCGAGACGCCAGGGCGCGAGCGAGACGGGAATCATGAGCACGGCGTAGAAGAGAGCTTCGACGACGGTGGACCATCCGTCGGGCTGGACGACGGGCAACATGCGAATGCCGGCGCGGGCGTAGTCGTCGCGGTAGAGCCACGCAATCGACATGAAGTGCGGGAACTGCCAGACGAAGAGGATGGCGAAGAGAGCGACGCCGGGCCACTCGATGCGGCCGCGAGCGGCGGTCCAGCCAAGCAAGGGGCCCATGGCGCCGGGAAATGCGCCGATGAATGTCGCCATGGAGGTGACGCGCTTGAGCGGCGTGTAGATGGCGACGTAAGTGAAGGCGGTGAGCAGCGCGAGCGAGACGGTGAGCAGGTTGGTGTAGAGCGCGAGCCAAACCGCGCCGAGTGCGATGGCGCCGAGACCGGCGAGAATTCCGACGGAGAGCGGCAAGCGGCCCGATGCGAGAGGGCGATCGGCGGTGCGCTTCATGCGCGCGTCGGTGGTGCGCTCGAGAGCCTGGTTCAGCGCGCCTGCGCCGGCGGAGATGAGGCCGATGCCGAGCAGCGTGTCGAGCAGGCCGCGCTGCAGAGTGGAGATTCCGGACTGCATTGAGCCGAGATAGAAGCCGCCCCAACCGGTGACGACGACGAGGCTGACGACTTTGACTTTGAAGAGCTCGCGGAGGTCGTGGATGAGCGTCGCGGTTGCGCCGGGAGCGGGCGCATGGATGGCGTGCGACGCGGAATTGACGGCGAGGTCAGATGACGCGGCGACTTGGGAGGCGGGAGTCATGAAGTATGGAATGATTGCGGCGGCGCGAACGAGCGAGGACGCGGCGGCCGTTGATTTGATGATAACAAGCGGGGCGTGATTCGAGTTGACACGCAAGTTCCGGCCAGTCCGAAAGATTTTTCCCTCGGGGGCTAAAGCCCGAAACCGTTTTGCTTAGTTTTTGTGCGGGCTGAAGCCCGTACCCTTCCAAATGACTCGCAACAGAACCAGGCGAGTCTTTCGCCAAAGCGGGAGCTGGAACAGGCGGCTCCCGTTTGTTGCGTTCGGAGACAAAGTTTGGAGGCGAAGAGGTGGGGGGAACGGCAAGGCTGAGGTGTGCCGAGACACTGCGGTAACTGCCGGACGTGGCATCCTTGATGCCCCGTCGATGGCCCGAGTGGGGGATGTGCCGCTGGCTGCCGTAGCCATGTAAAATAGAGAGTAACCGGATGATTGAAACCCCTTCAGCGGCTGCTCCCATGGCATCCCGTGCCGCGCGGGAGACGGGGTCGCGAGTATCTGGACCCGAAGCAAACCCATCAAAATTAGTTCAAGTTCAAGGCCTGCGCAAGACGTACCAGAGGGCCCGGGGCGCGCTGACATTATTCGAGGATCTGAATCTCGAAGTTGAGGCCGGCGAGATGGTGGCGATTGTGGGCCAATCGGGCGCGGGAAAGAGCACTCTTTTACACATTCTGGGCGCGCTTGATGCGCCTTCCGCGGGAACGGTATACTGCGCGTCAACCAACGTGGCGAAACTGAGCGCGAAAGAGGCAGCGGCGTTTCGCAATCGCGAGATTGGGTACGTGTGGCAGTTTCATTATTTGCTGCCGGAGTTTACGGCGCTGGAGAATGTGGCGATGCCGCTGCTGGCGCGGAACATGGGGAAAGCGGAAGCGTTGAAGGCGGCGGAGAAGTGGCTGGGCGAGGTGGGATTGGAGGATCGCGGCGACCATCGGCCGGGCGAGCTTTCAGGCGGCGAACAACAGCGCGTGGCATTGGCACGGGCGCTGGTTTGCGGTCCGCGGCTGCTGCTGGCTGACGAGCCGACGGGCGATCTGGACGACGGGACTGCTGGACGGGTGTTCGATTTGATCGAGCGGCTACACGCAAGTCACGGGCTGACCTCGATTTTGGTAACGCACAATATGGATTTAGCCGTGCGGTGCCGGCGCATTTTGCGGCTGGGAAACGGAAGACTGACAGAGATCACAGACGCCGGGCCGAAATGACCTGCAAGCTGGAAATTCGGTCTAGAAAAAGCAGCCTTTTCAACGAGTTTTGAGTCTTATACTAGCAGGGCCTGGCGAAGGATTTTCCGAGGCAGGCTTGCAGAGGTCGGGATGGAAGTCGGCAGGCGGAGTGAAAGCCGGTTGACGCTGGGTTGAAAGAGGCCCCAAAACCATCCAAAAGAGCTGTTCGGAGCGCGGGCGATTGTATTTCTTTCTAAGGCCTCCGACGGCGAAGCAACGGAAGGGCGCACGCAGGCAGGGCCGAGGCCGGGAAAACCACCGGACGGCTACTTCAAGCGAGCGCCTGGGCAGACCCCGAAACGGGGCCCCGAAAACGGGGGGGAGCACATCATGTTCGAACGGTATACGGAGAAGGCACGGCGCGTGATCTTCTTTGCGCGGTATGAGGCCAGCCAGTTCGGCTCGCCTTATATCGAGACCGAGCATTTGCTGCTTGGGCTGTTGCGCGAAGACAAGGCGTTAACCAACCGCTTCCTGCGTTCGCACGCCTCGGTGGAGTCGATCCGGAAGCAAATTGAAGCGCACACCACGATCCGCGAGAAGGTGTCGACGAGCGTCGACCTGCCGCTTTCGAACGAGTGCAAGCGGGTGCTGGCCTATGCCGCCGAAGAAGCCGAGCGGCTGGGACACAAACATATTGGAACGGAACATCTGCTGCTGGGATTGCTGCGCGAAGAGAAGTGCTTTGCGTCGGAGATTTTGCAGGAGCGCGGGCTGAAGCTGACGCAGATTCGCGATGAGCTGGCGCGGGTGACGCAGGAGAAGGCGCCGCCGCAGCAGCGGCAGCGCGAGTCGAGTTTGCTGGCGGAGTTTAGCCGCGACTTGACGCAGGCGGCGATGGATGGGCAACTCGATCCGCTGGTGGGACGCGAAGGCGAGCTGGAGCGCTCGATTCAGATTCTGTGCCGGCGCACGAAGAACAATCCGGTGCTGATTGGCGAGCCGGGCGTGGGCAAGACGGCGATTGTGGAGGGCTTGGCGCAGAAGATTGCCGACGGCGAAGTGCCGAGCTTTCTGGCTGACAAGCGCGTGCTGGCGCTGGATCTTTCGCTGATCGTGGCGGGAACGAAGTATCGCGGGCAGTTCGAGGAGCGGCTGAAGACCATCATGAAAGAGCTGATGGAGAGCCAGAACTCGATCGTGTTTATCGACGAGCTGCACACGCTGGTGGGCGCGGGATCGGCGGAGGGATCGCTCGATGCGGCGAACATTCTGAAGCCGGCGCTGTCGCGCGGCGAGATTCAGTGCATTGGCGCGACGACGCCGGCGGAGTACCGCAAGTCGATCGAGAAGGATCGCTCGCTGGAACGGCGCTTCCAGGCGGTGAAGGTTCCGCCGCCGAACGAGGCCGAGGCGATCAAGATCATCATGGGCATCAAGGACCGCTATGAGAAGTTTCATGCGGTGAGCTATACCGATGCCGCGGTGGAGTTTGCCGTGTCGCATTCAAACCGCTATATTCCGGATCGCTTTCTGCCCGACAAGGCGATCGATTTGATCGACGAGGCGGGCGCGCGCGTGAAGCTGCGCCAGACTTCGCTGCCGGAAGAGATCACCGAGGTGCAGAAGCGGATCAAGTTCATCGTGCACCGCATGGATTCGGCGATTGCGAATCACGAGTTCGAGAAGGCGCGGTTCTACTCCGACGAGGAGCGCAAGGAGCGCGAGAACCTGCGCGCGCTGCGCGACAAGTACCACCTCGATGATTCGGCGGCGGGCATTGTGGGCCGCGAGGACATTGAGGACGTGGTGAGCCGGTGGACGGGCGTGCCGGTGACCAGCATCAAGGAAGAAGAGACGCAGAAGCTGCTGCGCGTGGAAGAAGAGCTGCACAAGCGCGTGATCTCGCAGGAGAAGGCGATCTCGGCGCTGGCGCGGGCGATTCGCAGGTCGCGCGCGGGATTGAAATCGCCGAACCGGCCGATTGGTTCTTTCCTTTTCCTGGGACCGACGGGCGTGGGCAAGACGGAGATGGCGCGCACGCTGGCCAACTTCCTGTTCGGGTCGGACAAGGCGCTGATCCGCTTCGATATGTCGGAGTTCATGGAGAAGCACTCGGTGTCGAAGCTGATCGGTTCGCCTCCGGGATACGTGGGCTACGAGGAGGGCGGCCAGTTGACGGAGCGCGTGAAGCGGTCGCCGTATTCGGTGGTGCTGCTGGACGAGATCGAGAAGGCGCATCCGGATGTGTTCAACATTCTGTTGCAGGTGTTTGAGGATGGGCAATTGACCGACGGCCTGGGCAATACCGTCGACTTCAAGAACACCATCCTCATCATGACGTCGAACATTGGCGCGCGGCACCTGGTCAAGAAGAAGCAGGGGCTTGGCTTCCAGAGCGAGCGCGAAGACCTGGTGAACGAAGCTGTCGAAAAGAATGTGATGAATGAGGTGAAGAAGACCTTCAATCCTGAGTTCCTCAACCGCCTCGACGAAATGATTCTCTTCCAGTCGCTCACGGACGGCGACCTGATCCAGATCGTCGAGCTGCTGGTGCAGAGCTTGAACGTCAACCTGGCGCAGAAGTCGATCACGATTTCGGTGAACGACGATGCGAAGAAGTGGATTCTCGACAAGACGCTGGTCGATCGCAGCTACGGCGCGCGCCCGTTGCGCCGCGCATTGCAGCGGTACGTCGAAGATCCGCTTTCGGAAGCGCTGATCGCCGGGCAGATTCAGGAGCGGCCGGCGTTTCTCGAGGTCTATCTCGACCAGAACCAGCTGTTCTATCGGCCGGTAAGCGCGGACGAGACCGTTGGCGACGAGAAGGCGGCGGGCGTGCTGTTGTTCAGCGCCTGACCGCAGCATTCAAATCCAGAAAGACCCCCGGCAGAATGCCGGGGGCTTTCTTTTGCGGCACTTTGCTCCAAACTCCAGCCGGAATCGAGATTTATCCGAACTGCTATACTGCGCATCACGGAAGCTCTAACAATGACTCGAGGCTGGCATCGAGCGCAAGTGGCTGCTGATTGCGGCAATCGCAATCGTGGTCGCGCTTGTGCTTCTGCTTGTTCCGCAGACGCCACTCCGGCCGATGCGAGCGTGTGGCTCGCAGTGCTTCCGGTTCTGTTCATCGGAGTGATCTGGCTTAGCTCTGCTGTTGCCGGCCTCGGCCGAAGCTGTGATCTGGGCCTACGCACAGAAGCCCCAGCTCTTCGCCGTCTTTCCAACGTCCACCACCCCTCCAATCGCGTAGACCCATCGCGAAATGCACTGGCTGCACCGCAGCTCTGCTTTGAGCGTCGGCGGCACATTGCCTTCGTTTACGCGATCCGCGAGGCTGAAATCGATGCTCGATCATTGCTGTAGTCTGGCTTCTGCTTGCCGGGTTCGTTCCGCTGTCTCGATTCGCCGTGGCTCTGGCCCACTACATTCTGATTCGTCCTGGCAGGAGGAACAGGCTTCGACAAAGGCAAACGCCGCAGAATCCCCGGCTACTTCATCGCTGCCGGGCTCGCTCTCATGCAGTTAATCAGTGAGCTGTATTGTCCGGGCGCAGCCTTTGTGCTTCAAGAGATAAGAGACGAGGATGCGGATGAGGACGACGATGGTGATCCTGAGAGCCTGGAAAAGCAACTCAGCAGCCAGCTCAAACGGATTCGCCGGGGCGAGGACGTCGGTGATCTTGTGCTGCGGCTGTGACGCAGGTTCAGCAGAACGTCGAATCCCAGTACTTCCAAGGGAGCAGTACGAGGCTCTCATCAACCCCAGCCATTTACACTAGAAAGCGGAGAAACCTGTGTTTTTCGATAAGATTCTAACCAAAATTTTCGGCACTGCGAATGAGCGGCTGATCAAGCGGCTCAGGCCTATCGTGATTGAAATCAGCGCGATGGAGCCGGAGATGAAGAAGCTCTCGGATGAAGAGCTGAAGGCCAAGACGGTCGAGTTCAGAGCGCGGATTGCGGCGCGGCTCGAAGGAATTACCGACGCGGACGAGAAGAAGACGGCGGAGAAGGAAGCGCTGGACGAGATTCTGCCCGAGGCTTTCGCGGTGGTGCGCGAGGCGGGCTGGCGCGCGGTGCAGATGCGGCACTTCGACGTGCAGCTGATCGGCGGCATGGTGCTGCACCAGGGCAAGATTTCCGAGATGAAGACCGGCGAAGGCAAGACGCTGGTGGCCACGCTGGCCTGCTATCTGAATGCGCTGGCCGGGCACGGCGTGCACGTGGTGACGGTGAACGACTACCTGGCCAAGCGCGACGCCGAGTGGATGGGCAAGATTTACGAGTTTCTGGGGCTGACGGTGGGCGTGATCGTGCACGACCTGGACGACAACGAGCGCCGCGCGGCGTATGCCGCCGACATCACCTACGGAACGAACAACGAATTCGGCTTCGACTACCTGCGCGACAACATGAAGTTCGAGATCAAGGATTGCGTGCAGCGCGGGCACTACTACGCGATCGTCGACGAAGTGGATTCGATCCTGATTGACGAGGCGCGGACGCCGCTGATCATCTCCGGCCCGACGGACCAGACGACGGACAAGTACGCGCGCGTGCGGCAGCATCATTCCGCGATCTGGAGCTGGGCGAAGAGGTGGAATGGAGCGACACCAGCGCCAGGAGGAGCTGGGCATCCGGCTGGGCGAGGGCGAGAAGTACTTGAGCGGCGACTACATTCGTGGACGAGAAGCAGCGGACGATCGGCGTGACGGACTACGGGCTGGGAGACGATCGAGAAGGCGCTGGGGATCGGCAACATTGCCGACGCGGAGAACTGGGAACTGAAGCACTACGTGGAGACGGCGATCAAGGCGCACGCGCTCTACAAGCGCGACGTGGACTACGTGGTGAAGGACGGCGAAGTGATTATCGTGGACACGTTCACCGGGCCGCCTGATGCCGGGACGGCGCTGGAGCGATGGACTGCACCAGTCGATCGAGGCCAAGGAAGGCGTGAACATCCGCAAGGAAGACCAGACGCTGGCCACGATCACCTTTCAGAATTACTTCCGGCTTTATCAAAAGCTGAGCGGCATGACGGGCACGGCGGAGACCGAAGCGGCCGAGTTCGAGAAGATCTACAAGCTCGAGATCGTGGTGATTCCGACCAACAAGCCGATGCGGCGGCTTGAGAATCCCGACGTTGTTTTCCGCACGGAGAAGGAAAAGTACAAGGCGGTGGCGGACAACATTGCGGAGCTGCACGAGAAGGGGCAGCCGGTGCTGGTGGGCACGACGTCGATCGAGAAGATCGGAGCGGCTGTCGGCGATTCTGCAGAGGAAGGGCGTGAAGCACGTGGTGCTGAACGCCAAGTTCCACGAGCGCGAGGCGGAGATTGTGGCGCAGGCGGGGCGGCTGGGGATGGTGACCATCGCCACCAACATGGCCGGCCGCGGCACCGATATTCTGCTGGGCGGCAACGCGGAGTTCATGACGCGCCAGGAACTGGTGGACAAGAAGAAGGCGCGCGCCATCAGCGTGGCCGAGGGCGCGATCAATCCCATGGCGCCGGCGGGATTCCAGCGCTTCTACTACCAGGGGCAGGAGTTCGAAGTCTCCGACGCGGAGTGGGCAGAGACGTTACAAGGTCCACGCGAGCGGCAGCGCAACAGGAGCACGACGAGGTGATCGCGGCCGGCGGGTTGTTCATTCTGGGCACGGAGCGGCACGAGTCGCGGCGCATCGACAACCAGCTGCGCGGGCGCGCGGGACGGCAGGGCGATCCCGGCGAGTCGCGATTCTTTCTTTCGCTCGAAGACGACCTGATGCGCATCTTCGCGCGCGGATTTGCCGGCACCATGATGCAGCGGGTGATGGAAGAGGACGTGGCGATCGAGTCGAAGATGATCTCGAAGCGCATCGAAGGCGCGCAGAAGGCCGTGGAGGCGCAGAACTTCGAATCGCGCAAACATCTGCTGGAATACGACGACGTGATGAACAAGCAGCGCGAGGCCGTCTACGGCCTGCGGCGGCAACTGCTGGAAGGCGTCGACCAGCGCGAGCTGATTCTGGAGGATTATGTCGGCGGAATTCTGAGCACTCTTCTGGATGAGTTTGCCGGCGAGCGCGTGCGCCAGGATCAGTGGGACTACAAAGGGCTGGGCGAGAAGCTGGTCGATCAGTTCGGATTCAATCTGGCGGCGTCGGGCATCAAGCCGGAGGAACTGAGCCGGCACGAACTGGGCGAGGAGATCTTTGCCAAGCTGACCGAGGCCTACGAGGCCAAGGAAAAGATTCTGGGCGCGGCGCACCATGCGCTACCACGAGCGCATGGTGATGCTGAGCGTGATCGACGGGCTGTGGAAGGATCACCTGCTCTCGATGGATCACCTGAAAGAGGGCATCAGTCTGCGCGGCTATGCGCAGCAGAGATCCGCTGGTGGAATACAAGCGCGAGTCCTTCGACATGTTCGAAGCGATGATGCTGAAGTTCCAGGAAGACACGGTCCGGTTCCTGTTCCGGATGCAGATTCTTGGGCCGGACGGGCAGCCGGTGGATGCGGCGCCGCGGCCGACGCGGCCCGGTGCCGAAGGCTCCGCCGGTGGCCAGCGCCGCGCGACCGCCTGCGGGCGATGGCGCGCCGCGGGAGATTGCGATTCCGACGCGGCAGCCTTCGACGACGATCGACGAGCTGGAGAAGGAGTTCCATCGCAAGAAGGAGCGGGAGCTTGCGGCGGCCAGCCGCGCAGGGCGGCGGCGAATCAAGCGAGCCCGCGCAGCGCGGACCGGCGATAAGGTGGGGCGCAACGATCCATGCCCTTGCGGCAGCGGGAAGAAGTACAAGAAGTGCCATGGGGCGTGAGCAGTGGAACTAGCGGCCAGGCAAGGGAGCTGAGGACGGCACTTGCCGACCAGCGTCGATCTGTGCTCAGATGGATGCGTATCGTCGGTCTCAGCGCAGGAAGCTGAAGAAGCCTTTTTTGTCGCTCTTCTCGGGGAGCAGACCGGCGACGGTTTTGGCCATCTGACGGATGGTATGCGCGATGGCGGAATCGACCATCACCAACGGAGTTGCGGTCTCGCGCGTTCTGCGCGCGGCGGCATAGTCGTCGGGAATCTTCCACTGCGCGGTGCGGGTGAGGGCCTTGACGATCTGGGCTTCGTCAAAGAGCGCATCGCTGGTTTTATAGCGGTTGATCACAATCTGCAGGGTCTCGTCGCGGCGAGAGAAAAACTTCACGATCATGCGATTGGCAGTGCGCATCTCGGAGATGCCCACTTGCGTGACGAGGAAGATGGTTGCGGACTCTTCAAACAACGTTGAGTCCATCAGATCGATTCTCGATCCCGCATCGACGACGACATAGTCGTAGATGTCGCGCGTTACCGAAAGCAGCTTGTCAACGGCTTCCTTTGTGGCAACGGCGTCAGACAAATCGGTCGGCGCGGGAAGCACCGACAATCCCGAGCTATGCTTGGCGACAAGCGTGGAGAGCAGATTGGCATCTACGCGGCTGGGATTCTCGAGCGCGGTGGCGATGGAGTATTCGGTTTTGATGCCGAGGTTGATGGCCACGTCGCCGAGCGGCAGGCCGAGATCGATGAGGAGAGTTTCGCTATCGCTTTCCTGAGCCAGAGCCAATGCAAAATTCGACGCCAGAGTGGTCACGCCGCATCCGCCTTTTGAACCCAGAAAGACAAACAGCTTGCCATGTTTCTTGTTGTCATCCTGAGGCGGCAGTGCAGCAGGGCGGTGTGTTGCTGCGCGGTGAAGGGCGGCGGAGACTTCAACTTCGTCTAGAGGCAGAGTGAAAAACTCGCGCACGCCGGCGCGCATGAACTGGACCGCGCGCTTCATATCGGCGTTGGCGGTGTAGGCCATGACGTAGGTGCGGCCGCTGGCGCACAGGCTCTCGACAAGAGCAAACGCGTAATCCGGTTCGCTATCTACGTCAATGATGACAATTTCATAGGCCTGCGCCAGCATTTGGGGCAGATCCTCTAGCCGGGGAGGGAACGACGAGAATTCATGGAGCTTGAGTCCAGGATGCTTGGAGACAGCAGCGGCGACGACCTTGCGCCGTTCTTCGTCGGGTCCGAGAAGGGCGACGGATAAAGTTGTCTCGTCCTGAATGGCGGAATTCCCTGGGGCTTGCGACATATCGAGCAGACTTCTCCCAACGCTCTATTTTAGTCCATCTCATTGTCGAAATGGGACTTGCTATGACTCTTTCGGGGGAGTGGATAAAGAGAGTCGCGGGATGGAATTCCAAGCGATTGATGGGGATGGAGCTATCGGGTCGACAACGGGACTGGGGGCTGCCGGGTTGAAGGAAGGCAAAAGCGCTCGGCGTGCGGATGAACCCCTTTTGAAAAGCGAAATCGGCGAATGCGTTAGCTGAAGAGACCCAACATAGATTTCTTCTTGTCTTTTTCACTTGGCAAGCCGGAAATCTCGCCGGCCATTTTGCGGATTACGCGCGCGATGGGGGAGTCGGCTAGAGCAAGCGGCTCGGCGCGGCCCTGCATTTCGCGCACGGCAAGGTAGTCATTGGGGATGTGCCACCGGGGCGCGACGGTGAGCGCGCGTTCGATGGCGTCGTCGTCGACTTCGACGGATTTAGGCGAATAACGATTCAACACGATTTCGAGCTTGGAGGCGTGGGCCGGAATCGAGCCTGTGATCATGCGATTGGCGTTGCGCAGCTCCGGAATTCCGATTTGCGTTACGAGGTAGATTCGCGATGCGAGATCAAAGAGATGGGTGCGCGTCCAATCGAGTCGAGACCCGGCATCGATGACCACGTAATCGAAGCTGTTGCTGGCCACAGTGAGCAGCCTGTTGGCGGCGGCATTGTCGATGGGGACGTGCCGGAAACTGGCCTGGGGCCGCAAGGAGCGACAGGCCCGAGGAGTGACGGACGACCAATTTGGAAAGAAAAGCAGAATCAAGCCGCTCGGCGTCGCGCAAGGCGTCGACGGTGGAGAACTCGTAGGCCAAACCGAAGCCGAGCGCCGCGTCGCCAAGAGGCAGATCGAAGTCGATGAGCAAGGTGTTCTTCGTTGTGTCCTGCGCCAGGGCGACCGCGTAGTTGCTGGCCACGGTGGTGACGCCTGCTCCACCTTTTGCGCCGACAAAGGCGAGGATCTTTCCAGTTGTTTTCTTTGGAGTTGGAGACGCCTGAATGCGGACTGCAACGCGAGCCATCGCCTCCTCGATTGCCTCGGGCGCGAACGGAAAGGTAAGAAACTCGCGAGCGCCGGAGCGCATGGACTGAATGAGCAGCTCGTGTTCGGCGCGGTGCGAATAGACAACGACTGTGGCCGGGGTGAGCGCGCACAGGCTCTGAACTGTTTGCAGCGCTTCGTGCATGTTGCCGTCGAGGCCGACGAGAATCATTTCGAAACCCTGGTCGGTGAGCCAGGGAACATCATCCAGGGAGGGAAGGTAGCCGGGCACGAGGAGGACTGAGCCGGTTTTGGCTCCCGGCAATGATTCGGCGACGGTTTTGGCTCGGTCGTGGTCGGGATCGACGATTGCAATCGAGACCCTTAGCGCGCCGTCCGAGTCGGCAGTTTCGGATCGGCGCGGAGTTATGGTTTCTGTAATTTGATAATCAGTAGCCATGGGTATCCTGCAGGCAGAATGCGATATAGATTTCGCAAAACCTGGGCCGCGACGTTTTAGAGCCGCTCATGAAGAGTTATCGGCTGAAAGGAACTCGAGGATGAATGAGGCTGAATTGCGGAGGGTAATTTGGAGAGACTAAACAGCCGAGATAGCCCTGCTATAGCTGTAGCGGAGGGTCACCGCATGGAAGCAGTCACGGCGGCAAAGGTGAGCTCTTCGGCGGTGCTGCGGCGCTGCTGGCGCCACTGATCAAAGAGGCGGCCGTAGCTGAGGGTGATGTAGTCGGCGGGAGTGATGCCGAGGCGCAGGGCGGCGCGGTCGATCCATTCGGAGGGGCCTTCGAGCTCGGCGTAGTTGCCAATGGGGGTTTCGTCGATGACGCAGTGGCCCTCAGCAGCGTGTTCGCCGGGGTCGGCCCATTCGGTGCGCCATTTTTCATAGCGGAATGCGGCGACAAGGCCGAGGGAGAGAAAGAGCTCGGCGAGCGCGCCGCCGTGGGCGATCTGAGTTTCGGTTTCAATGCGATGTTTGTGACGGTCTTCACTCGGAATTCCGGGGCCTGGCAGGCGCTTGTGGGTTAGCGTCCAGTGGCCGGCGTAGTTGCGGATGCGGAGGATTTCGGTGCGAGCGCGCATCTGGCGGTCGGGAGTGTCGTAGAGGGTGTTGCTCTCGAAGCTGCGCGGCGTTTCGAGGCGAAAACCGGCGGATTGGAGGCGCGCGGCCAGGGCGGACAGATCGTCGACACGAAATTTGATCTCGGTTTCGACGGGCATGGGTACAACAGAGTATAAAGCCGATGGCGTCGAGGGCTTCGGGAAGCGAGAATGGGAGAAAGGCAGGGACTCCGGACTAAGGGACTGGGGACTAAGAAATTTTGGGCAGCAAATTGGAATGCATTGAAAGGCGCGAAGTGAAGACGCTGCGGCTCAAGGTGGACGCGGAGAATTTGGAGACGCCGAGGCGCGAGCGGCGCTGGAGCGTGCGGCGGAGATTCTGCGCGGCGGGGGATTGGTGGCGCTGCCGACGGAGACGGTCTATGGGCTGGGAGCGAATGCGCTGGACCGGGCAGCGGTGGAGCGGATTTTTGAAGCGAAGTCGAGGCCGGCGTGGGACCCGGTGATTGTGCATGTGGCGTCGGCGGCGATGCTCGACGGGCTGGTCGAAGAGATTCCCGATGCGGCGCGGAAGTTGATGGAGGCATTCTGGCCGGGGCCGCTGACGCTGCTGCTGAAGCGGACGCAAGCCGTGCCGGACGCGGTGACGGCGGGAAGGCCGCTGGTGGGTGTGCGCATGCCGGCGCATCCGGTCGCGCTTGAGTTGATCCGGCGCGCAGGAGTTCCGGTGGCTGCACCGAGCGCGAACCGCTTTGGGCATGTGAGCCCGACGACGGCCGAACATGTGCTCGATGATCTGGATGGGCGCATTGATGCAGTACTCGACGCGGGACCGACAATGCGCGGCGTGGAATCGACTGTGCTCGATCCGATCAAGATGATGATTTACCGGCCGGGTGCGGTGACAGCGGAGCAGATTGCGGATGTGGCGGGGCCGGTCGAGGTTTTCCGGAGTAGCGAATCAATTGCAGGAGACACCGACGGAGGCGACTGCCTTCACCGGGAGTGGGATTGAAGCACTACGCGCCGCGAGCGCGACTGGTGCTGGTGGAGGCGCGAGAGGCGGAGCGAAACGATGACTTGGGTGCGCGTCTGGCTGAAGCTGGCGAGCGCCGAGCGCGGCGAGCGGCTCGGCGTGATGCTGCCAGGCGGAATTTTGGCGGCGCAGAGATTTGCGGAGGCGAAGATTTATCCGTGGGGAAGGTGGGATGCGCCGGAAACGTTGGCGCAAGGGCTTTATGCGGGGCTGCGCGCGCTTGATGCGGCGGGATGCACGGTGATTCTGTGTCCGTTGCCGCCGGCGGAAGGGATTGGGGCGGCGATTCGGGACCGGCTTTTAAAGGCAGGGAATAGGCAGTAGGGAACAGGAACAGGAACAGGAACAGGTTGAGCGGCCTCTCGGGATTCGGCGTCAACGTGAATTCAAGGCGCACGATTTGGTTGGCGGCGACTGATGCACTTTTTATTCCCTGTTGGCTACTCCCTACTCCCTGTCTTCATCCGTTGTCGCCGAGCTTGTACATGTATTTGATTGCGGATTTGTAGACAAGAGTCTTGGTTCGGCCGCGGACCTTGAGCGAGTTGCGATCGTACCATTCGATGCAGCCGTCCACGCGCTCGCCATCTTCGAGCACAATCACCATGGGAGTTTGCGACTGAATCTGCTTCTGGAGATAGAAGAGCTCCGCGTGGCGGTTGGGCGCGTCGCCGTTGGCGGTCTGCGCGGGAAAACGGAAGGGAAGCGGGGTGGGGAAATTCTTTCGCTTCTGTGGCGGAGTTCGACCAGGTTCGGGGACTGGCGATGGAGGGAGAATCGATGGCAAACTCATGGGGAACCAACCTCCCTCAAAATGAAATCCGATACGCGAAAAACTGCAAGCCTGAGGCCGTCCGGGAAACTTGATCTGGTAAAACCTACCAAAAACCAGCGGTCGGAGATGCGGCCTGAGCCAAAATCTGAAGAAGTCCAAATACCGTGTTGCCAAATTCGAGTTAAGCGGGAAACAGTCCTGCGTTGTCGGGATATGCGTATCCCTGCGTCCCTGGACTCAATGGGAGAACTCGTTACTCGAACAAGATGCCTGGGGCCGATTGGAGGTTGCTCTTTTATTTTGCGTTCAAGTGACGATGGCGTCAAGCGCGGGCGCAGCGAACGGCAAACAGTGCGCGACGAGCGGCGCGGAAGGAGCGGTGGGAAGTGAATGGGAGCTGAACGAAAAGCGAATTACGTTCAGCGGGCGCTTTCTGCCGTGAGGCCCATGGTCATGGCGTCGAGTGAGAGCGAACGCAAGAGATTGCGGCGCATGCCTTGTTCCACCTGAACGAGGGCGCGAGCGGCATTGTCGATCCAGTCGACGGTGAGGCCCTCGGCGAGGCGAGTGAGCTCGGCGGCAATGTCGAGTGTTGCGGATGAGCGATGGAGTGTCGGCCACGATCAGCAGGAGATCTTCAATGAGGCTGCCGAGGGCGCGAAGGAGATTGACGGTTTTCTCCTGACCGTCGGCGCCGGCGCGATAGCTTTCGGTGGCGTGAAAGAGAGCCGAGTAATCGGGTTCACGAATTGCCGTGCGGAGAATGACGAGCGCGTCTTCGCGGCTGGAGAGATATGTGGCGAGATCGAGCGCGAGAGCGCGGCCGACTGCGCCCATGGCGAGACGCGCGACGAGAGCGCGATCCTGCGGCTTGAGCTCGGGGCGGCGGCGGGCGAGAAGGGATTCGAGATCGGCGGCGGGAATTGCGCCAAGGCGATGAATGACGGCGCGGGAGCGGATGGTGGGCAGAAGCTCCTGCGGATTTTCGGTGAGCAGGATGAGCGAGGTGTGATCGGGCGGTTCTTCGAGAAGTTTAAGCAGGCTGTTGGCTGCCTCTTTCATGAAGGCGGACGAAGTAAAGATGGTGAAGGCGCGGCGGGCTTCCACGGGCGGGCGGTAGAAGGCGACGTGAATGGCCTGGCGAATCTGGCCGAGCTTGATCATGAGCTGCGGCGGGTCGGGCGGAATGACGAGCACGTCGGGGTGAGTCTGGATGAGGATGCGCGTTTCGCGCTTGTCGGTTTCGCGCAGGTCATCGCGGGCGGCGACGGCCTCTTCGACGAGCGTTTCGAGATTGGCGGAGGCGGCGATGCGCATGCAATTTGAGCAGACGCCGCAGAAGTCGGGCAGGCCGTCGGATTCAGTGGGCTTGAGGCAGTTGACGGCCTGGGCGAGCATGAGCGCGAGCGTGTATTTGCCCGCTCCGCGCGGGCCGGCCAGGATCATGGAGTGCGGAAAACGGCCGGAGCGGATGCTTTCGCGCAGGTGCGTGACGGTGGCCGTGTTGCCCAGGAAATCCTGAAAGCCCATGGATTGAGGATAGTGCATGGGGATTGAGGGGAGCAGTGGACGGTGAGGAACCGGATGGTGGAAGGCCGAGTCAGACGGCGATGATTGTCCTGTTTTCAATGACTTGGCTTTAGTTTTCTAAGAATCTGTCAGTTACACTTGACAGGTTTGGCCAAAATCTGTAATGTTTCCTTGTCAATATGTAAAGGAGACTTACTATGTTTTGCAGAACAAATAGTCCCGAGCAACGCCGGTGGGTACGCTCCTGCGGGATGAGCGCCGCGTTGATTGTGCTTTTCGCCGCGGTGGCCGCTGCCGCGTTTCGCCTCTGGCATTTGAAGGGTCTAGCAGCTTATGTCGTGGCGGTGCTGCCTGCGCTTCCAATTCTGTGGTTTCTCGTGGAGATGGGCAGGTTCCTGGCGGCGGAGAAAGACGAGTTCCAGCGCAATCTGCTGGTGCAATGTCTCCTGGGCGGCACCGGGGGAGTTCTCGCTACGACAACTGTCTGGGGGTATCTCGAAGATTTTGCCCGCGCTCCGCATCTCGATCTGGTTTATGTGTGCCCGATCTTCTGGCTCTTCGTTGTGGTCTCGTATCCGGTGGTGAGGCTGAGGTACCGATGAAAAACCGGCTCAAAGTTCTGCGCGCGGAGAGGAACTGGTCGCAGGGAGATCTTGCCCAGCGACTGGAGGTATCGCGGCAATCCGTCAATGCAATCGAGACGGGGAAGTTCGATCCGAGTTTGCCGCTGGCGTTCAAGCTGGCGCGACTGTTTGAAATGAAAATTGAAGAGATTTTTGAGGACGATACAGAAGTTCGTAACTCGTAGTTCGCAGAGTTTGCGAGTGTACGTTCGCGGTATCCCACCCTTTCACGTGAAGCCGTGAAAGGATGGGGCAACGCTCTGTTCCTTCAAAACGCTCTGTTCCTTCAAAACGCTCTGTCCCTTCAAAGTGACATGAACGGCGAGAGAAATTCCGGAGGGCGGGAATAATTCACAGGCGGGAAGATGGGACGGCGGGAGTAGACTTGCGGTGGTCAGGCGTTCACTGGGGCATCGCTGACTAAATCAAGACAGGAGAAAGCTGATGAATACAAAGACTTGGAGTGTCTTCACGGGTTTATGCGGAGTTGCGGTGTTCGCGATGAGCGCAGTTCCATCGGGCGCGCAGACGACAGAGGCTAAAGAGAAACCGCCGATGTACACATACGTGGCCGACTGGCAGATTCCCGCTGAGCATTGGGGAGACGTGGCGAAGATTAATGCTTTTGACAACACAATTTTCCAGGGCGCGCTGAGCGACGGAACCCTCGTGGGCTACGGCAACGATGTGAATATGGTGCACACGCCGGACGGCGAGTCGCACGACACATGGTGGTCGTCAACGACGCTCGGCGGGACTGTTGAAGGTGCTGGATAAGTTGAGGGGCGTGGACCCTTCCAATTCGCCGCATTCGCTGAACCCGACGAAGCACTGGGACATGGTGCTCGTGAGTCACTACTACAACTGGAAGCCGGGCGCGTACACGGGCGCGTACGTCAACGTGATGATGTATCAATTGAAGGCGGACGCGCCGGACGATGCGATTGAGCACGCTGAGCAAGACCGTGGTTGTGCCGGCGATTGAAAAGCTGCTGGCGGACGGGACGATTGTGGAATACGAGATCGACACCGAGGCCATTCACACCGATGCGCCAGGATTGTTTGCGATTGTCTACGACGCAGCGACAGCCGGAGGGCGTGGACACGGTGCGCGCGGCGATTCTGGGATCAGAGAAAGACAATCCGCTGATCGGGCCGGCGTTCGATTCCTTTATTGATTACAGCCAGCATCGCGATGAGCTGCTGAAGGGGAATGGGGTGTACAAGTAGGGCGGGATGCAGCGAAGTTAGCGGAGTTAGCGGGGTTGGCGCAGCTGGCGGAGTTAGACAGAACCCCACCCTAGCGGAAGGAACAGGGACGCCGCGAGGGTGGGACACCCGCAGATCTTGATTGATAAATAGTGCGGCGGCGAGGTCTGCCGCTGCTCAACACAAATCAATGCCTCCCCCGAACTGACAGGAGGACATGTGAAATTCATTGTGAGTTGGACGTTGCCCCAGGCGACGTATCACGGCGCCAGCGAGAAGTTCATGAAGACGGGCGGAATGCCGCCAGCGGGCGTGAATCTGATTGGGCGCTGGCATGGAATGAGCGGAAACGGATTTGCGGTTGTCGAGACCACTGATCCGAAAGCTCTGTACGCGTGGTTTGCGGAATGGCAAGAGTTTTTGTCGATCCAGACGACTCCGTGCCTTGAGGACGCGGACGCGGGCGCGGTGCTGGCAACGCTCAAGAAGTAAACGAAAAAGGCAGCAGGTTTCGTGCGGCCCCACCCTAATTGTTCGCTTCGGCGAACAATTAGGGTGGGGCAACCCACAAGCTAGCGGACAGGCCCCTCGCGGGGCCTGTTTTGTTTTGCGGGAGCAAACGAAAGACGACCGCAGATCCTTCGGCGGCGTAGGGGGCGCAATCGTACCGATTGCGCGCCCCACTTCGCTCAGGATGACATCGCCCAACTGGGCGCTGTCATTTGCCGGTGTAGATAATTGCCGGTGTAGTTCATTTGCCGGTGTAGATGACGTGCCAGATGGAGCGCGAGCCGTCGTCGGTGACGAAGAGCGAGCCATCGGGAGCGACGGCGACTCCGACGGGACGGCCCCAGACATCGCCGTCGCCGTTGCCGACGGTGAAGCCGGTGAGGAAGTCTTCGTATTCGCCGGTGGCGTGGCCGTCGTGCATGGGCAGGCGGATGACTTCGTAGCCGGCGCGCTGGGCGCGGTTCCATGAGCCGTGCTCGGCGGCGAAGCCGTCGCCTTTGAACTCGGCGGGGAACTGCGAACCCTCGTAGAAGGTCAGCTCGAGCGAGGCGAAGTGCGGCTCGAGGAGAATGTCGGGCGTGATGACCTTGGACTTGAGCTCGGGGTGCTTGCCGTCAAGGCGCGGATCCTGTGACCCCGTGGCCGCCCATATAGAACCAGGGCCAGCCGTAGAAGCCGTGCTCCTGCACGTGGGTGATGTAGTCGGGGACGAGGTTGTTGCCGAGCGCATCGCGCTCGTTGGTGGAGCACCAGAGCTGGCCGGTTGTGGGGTTGATGGCTTCGCCGACGCAGTTGCGAATGCCCGTAGGCGTAGACCTCGACGAATTTGCCTTCGGGAGTGAACTCGAGGACATCGGCGCGGTGGAATTCCTCAGGGTGAGTGTCGGCGTCGTCGACGTTGGAGTGCGAGCCGACGGAGGCGAGGAGCTTTGAGCCGTCGAGAGTGAAGGCGAGGTCGCGTGTCCAGTGGCCGCCGCCGCGGAGGCGGCCGCCGCCGGGAAGATCGGCGATGTGCTCCTGGGGGCCGGTGGCTGTGAGGTCGCCGTTGTGGTAGGGGAAGCGCACGATTTCATCGGTGTCGCCGATGTAAACCCACTTGGGGTTGGGGCCGAGGGGATAGAAAGCGATGCCGAAGGGCTGGTGGAGATCGGTGGCGAAGACGGAGACTTGTTTTGGCTTGCCGTCTGCATCGACGCCGCGAAAGATTTTGATTTTGCCGCTGGCGCTTTCCGCGAGGAAGAGATCGCCGTTGGGAGCGAAGCGGATGAGGCGCGGGTTATCGAGGCCGGTGGTAGTAAAGCTCGACTTTGAAGCCTTTGGGCGCGATGGGCCAGGCGCCTGTCGGGGCGGGGAACGACGGTGGGCCCGTTGTCGACGGATTGGTCGGGCATGGGCTCGGGCAGATCGGCAACGGTGAGATGGCGGCGAATGCCGGGAGCTTCGTGAGCAGCGTCGGTGAAGGCGGCCTGGCCGGTGAGAACAGGAGGCTTGGTTGAAGAATCACTTGCTGCGGGACCGGAGGCGGCGGAGACGGTGAAAGTGGAAGCAAGGAATGCAAGGCCGATGAAGGCCGATGTGGCGAGTAGACGGTGCGGATGATTCATGGAACCTCTCAGTGCGGTGAAATTCAAGAAATGAAGTACCACGGGGGAAGAGCACCCGTGGAGCCAGCAACTATTGTTTCAGATGCGGCGGAGGGATGGTGTGCTTCAAAAAGCGGGGACCGAGAATGCAGAGAACAAAGGACCAAGAAAGCAGGGACCGAGGGAACAAGCGAGCAGGGGACCAAGGGACCAAGGGAACGAAGACTCAACTGGAATTGATGTGGGATCGGGCGCTCGGAGCGATTATTGCTTATTGCGAGAGGGCCGGCGAGGGACTGAGGGCCAGTGTGATTCGGGAACCCAATGGCCCTTTTCGAGACGCGCGCCAACTTGTTGGCCGCAGCGCTGGCAAGGATGGAGATTCCACTGTGCTCGATCTGTATTTTTGAGCAGCAATATGTTAGTTTCTTCGCTGAATGTGCCGTCGCACGGTTTTACTGGAATCGGCATAGTGAATTCTTTCTCGTGACTATGAGGCCGTGTTCGGGGAGGCCGTTTTCAGGGCCCGCCTGAACTAACTCTACGCGCTTGAGCCAGTTACTTATGTTAGATGCCAAATAGAGCAGGCAAGTCGTTTGGCTGAGCAATTCCGCGCATCAAGAACTCAGTGAATCAGCAGGCTGCCGGTGAGGGGCGTGTTGCTGGACGAAGGCCCGACGAGGATTTTGTACGAGCCAGCCAACAGGTTCCAGCTCTTATCGGATTCGTCGAAGGTTTGAAGGACTCGCGGATCGATGGAGACGGTGACGGTTTGCGATTTGCCGGGGGCGAGCGCGATGCGCGCGAATCCGGCGAGGCGCTGATACGGTTCGTCTGAACCTTTGGGCAGGGTGGCGTAGACTTCCGCGATTTCAGTGCCTGCGCGAGTGCCGGTATTCCTGACGGTGAAGCGCGCAGTTTTCGCCGCTGAATCGACAGCGAGAGCGGAATAGGCGAAGGTGGTGTAGGACAAGCCAAAGCCGAAGGGGAAGAGCGGCGTTTTGTGCTCGGATTCATACCACTTGTAGCCGACTTCTGCGCCTTCGTTGTAGTGAACAGAGTAGTTCGCAACGGGCGAACCGGCGTTGACAGGATCTGATCCCTGCCCACGAGTGTGCGGCGGCAACGGTGGAATCGCTGGATGCGGAAGGTCCTGTTCGCTCTTCGGGAAAGTGATGGCCAGCTTGCCGGATGGATTGACGTCGCCGACGAAGAATGTTGGCGAGAGCTTTGTGTCCTGCGCTGCCCGCGAACCAGACTTCGACGACGCCGGAAACTTTGTCGAGCCAGGGCATGGTGACTGCGGTTCCAGTTTCGAGCACGACGATGGTGTGAGGATTGGCCGCTGCGACTTGCGCGATCAGCGCGTCCTGATTGTCGGGCAGCGAGAGATTGGGCAGGTCCATGCCTTCCGATTCCCACTGATAGGCAAAGACGATGACGAGATCGGAATTGCGAGCGAGTTTCGCGGCAGAGGCCGGATCGGTGCCGGGATCGAAGTTGATTTTTGTATTGGGCAGCTTCGCGCGAAGGGCCTGGAGCGGAGAGGTGGGGAACCAGACGTGATCCTGCCATTTGGTCGCGCCTTTGCCGGGAGGCATGATGGCGTTGCCGCCGGGCGGGTCAACCTGCGCCGATCCTCCGCCGGAGATCATGCCGACGTCAGCGTGTCCGCCGATGATGGCGATGCTGTGGACGCGCGAGGGAATGATGGGGAGGATGGAGTTGCGATTCTTGAGAAGGACGATGCTGTTTTCTTCGACGTGCTGGGCGGCTTCGAGGCCTTTTTCGACGTCGGGGACGCCTTTTTGAGGCGGATCGTCGACGATGCCTGAGAGAAACTCGGCATAGAGAACGCGGCGGGCGTGGTCGTCAATTTCCGAGAGCGGCACGCGGCCGGCATCGACGGCGTCCATCAGTTTGGGGCCGAAGTAGTTGGCCATGGGCTGCTCCTGATCGAGTCCCGCGGCTGATGCTTTTTCCGTGGAGTGGGTTCCGCCCCAGTCGGAGCTCGACGAAGCCTTTGAAGCCCCAGTCATTCTTAAGCACGTCGTGCAGCAGGTAGGAATTCTCGCAGGCGTAGTCGCCGTTGACCCGGTTATAGGAGCACATGACGGCGCCGGGATTGGCGATGGAGATGGCGATATGAAAGGCGAGGAGATCCGACTCCTGCATGCCGCGTTTGGAGATGACGGCATTGACGAAGTTGCGGCCGGTTTCCTGGTCGTTCATGGCGTAGTGCTTGATGTCGCCGACGACGTGCTGGGCCTGTTCGCACTTCATCAGATTGCCGACGATGGTTCCGGCGAGCAGCGGGTCTTCGCCGGCGTACTCGAAGGTGCGGCCATCTCGAGGCTCGCGGGCGAGATCGACTCCGCCGCCGAGGGTCATGTTGAAGCCCTGCGCGCGAAGCTCGCTGCCGATCACCGTGCCGAACGCGCAAGCGGACTCGGGGTCCCAGCTGGATGCGGCTCCCAGGCTTGAGGGCAGGGCTGTGGAGTATCGACCGTTGGCGCCGCTGTCGCGGACGCCGTAGGCTGCGTCGGAGATGACGAGGCCGGGAATGCCGAGGCGCTTGACGCCTTCAACATAACCGGCGCCGCCGTTGGTGAGATTGGTGAGCGGCATCTGCCAATTGGGGGCGTGAGCCATTCCGTTGCCGTGAAGGAGGGCGATCTTTTCTTCGAGGGTGAGCTGCTTGAGGACGAGGTCGGCGCGCTCTTCGGGGGAGAGATTGGGATTCATCCACGGGCGGGAGGAATCGGGCTGGGAAGCGTCGGGCTGGGTCGGGTTGAGGACGGCGGGGTTTTGGGCGGGAGCAAAACAAGCGGTGAAGATAAGGCCGATAACTGCAAAGAACAAAAAGAAGAAGCGGGAATTCAACGTGCGCTTGTGCATAGTCCTCCGAGCAAGTTCCATGCTACAACGCGGGGTGGGGAGTTGGCAGCGCCAGCCGCCGATGGATGGACTAGAGGTGGCCAAGGGTGGCGGCGGAGATAGTTCCGGTGACGACTACGCGTTCGCCGTGCTGAGTGACGGTAGTCGTCTTCAGTAGCTCTTTAAGGGCGTTGTTGGCCAAAACCTTGTCGGCCGAAGGATTGCTGGCCGCAGGGTTGCTGGCGCCGGGATTGTTAGCGTCTGGGTTGCTGGTGCCCGGGCTTTCGGCACCAGAATTTGCTGGGGGATTTGATGGGGGCTGGGCGAGCGCGCGGACGAGAGTGACGAGCGTGGCCAGATCGGCGGCCTGGCTGGCGGCTTTGTCTTCGCTGGTGGCGATCTCTTCGACTCTGAAACGCAGAGCCTCAAGCTCGCCGGGGACGGGAAGCGCGGGCGCGACGCTGGCGATGATGGTGGAGTCAGGCTCGAGAGGCAGGGCGACGCCGAAGATGTGGATGGAGCCGCTATCGGAAAACGGCAGGCCGATTTGGCCGACGCCCCAGGCAAACGAGAGCAAAGGCACATCGTGGTAGTGCTGCTCGAGAAGCGAGGAGCCGGAAAACGGCAGCGCGGCGGCGCGATGGCGGTCGAGCATGGAATGAATCTGCTCGGCGGTGGGGGTGTTGGAGATGGCGACCGAGTCATAGCCGATTTGGACGACGCGAACGGTACGGTCTTGGGAGGTGATGTTGTAGATGGTGTGGCCGGCGTAGGTTTCGCGCGAAGTGGCCTCAGAATCGAGCCACGCGTTCAGCTTCTGACCGGTGAATCTGCCGACGAGCACCATGGAGTAGGCGACGGGGCCGTTGGGGCCGTTGGGATCGGGCATGCGATGCAGACCGATGGCCACCTGGTCGAGATCGCGCTCGGGGTCGATGCCGATGTCGTCGACGAATTGCTGGTACTCGGGGACGCGGTTCGGCGGCTTGAATCTTGTTGCCGGCGAGGGTGCGGATGGCCTTGAGGTTGAAGTAGATGATGCCGTCGGACTCGGGGAGCAGGCGCGCGGCCTCGGGCGGGGCCTTGGAGCGCAGGAAGATGGCCAGAGCCAGCAGGACGAGGACTGCGGCGACGATAAGAAGCGTTTTGCGGGTGCGTCGGCCCATGGGGGGATTTGATGCGGGAACCGTCAGAATAAGTGTAACGCCTCGGGGTGTTGCGATATTTACGGCCGGACTCTCGCTAGCTTCGCTGCCGTTCTGTTTTGGCGCGCCCTGAGTTTGGCGCGTCCTGGCGCTCCCGAGAGCGTGACGTCACTGGCTGGGCTTTATTGGCCGGTTTTGTCGAGCGTAGCGGCAAAGTTGCGCGATTCGCCGGCTGCGGTTTCGATCGACCGCACCCAGGGCGAGTATCCGGGCATGGTCATTCTGATGGAGTGCGTACCCGGTCTGAGTTTGATGAGGCTTGGCGTGTTGCCGGCGTAGCTGCCATCGATCGTGATCTCTGCGCCGCTGGGGTCGGATGACAACTGAACGGAAGCAACTGCATCGGGGCTGGCAGGAGCAGCGGCGTTGGGTGACGGCGCGGGTGGTGCCGGGCTGGGTGCTGCGTTGGGTGCTGCGTTCGGAACTGGGCTGGGAGCCGCGTTGGGAGCTGTATTAGGAGCCGCGATTGGTGCCGTTTTGGCCCTATCGGGGGCTGCGGGCGAGATACTGGCCAAGTCCACGCTTTTGAGCGCATCGACAATCGTGTCCGCGGCTGCGAATCCCGTGTAGTAGGCGTAGGCCCGGACTTTATGGTCGCCGTTGAGCGGGAAGTGGGTTGTGGCAGTCCAGGTTTTTACCAGTGCATGATCGCTGAGCCGGTAGATGCTGATTTCTACGATCAGCTTGCCGGGTTTGAGGAGTGCGGCATCTTCGTGCGAGAGAAACCTGCCTTCGATCACCAGCGAATTAGCGGCGACTGCGTCGGGAACAGGGGTTCCGTAATCCACGATCTGAATGGCGACGTTATTTCTCTCGATCCCCTCGGAAAGGTCGTCGGAAAAATAATGGATGAAGTCCTGCGATTGGCTCATTCCGCTGGCATTGGTGAAGTGACTTACAACCACGGTGTTGAAACGCGGAGGCGCGCTGGGTGCGGCGGCCAGCGGCGCGGCCACGAAGAAAGCCGTGAGCAAAATGAAAAACGGAGCGAAACGTTTCATGGCTGATCTTCCCCGGACTCGAATCGGCAACGTCGCTACTCCGGAATGCTGATGGAGTAGATTTTGCCGCCGCTGGCCATGTTGGAGCTGGTGTAGGAGCCCGGGGGCATTAGGCCGTATTCACCTTTGCCGAGCGACGGGTCAAGGGTGATCTGGTAGACGCGTGGAGCAATCTTCGTGGATTGGTATTGGACGTCGTCACGCGTCGCGCCACCTGAGGAGTGAATGACGCCGCCGGTAACGGAGCGAAACTCGCGTGCATCGCCGCTTGGGCGCAGACGAAGCAACTGATACTCGGCGATATCGACGCCTTCGGGAACGTAGACCGCAAGAACGACGGGGAAGGTCAGGACGTTCTTTGAAGCCTTGCCCTGAATGTGGCCGTTGATGTCGCCTTTGATGAGGCCATCGGTGGCGAGGCTCTTGAGGAACCCCCCGGTCTTGAAATTAACGATCTCCGGCTCAAGATTGGTCCATGCGCCGTTGCGGTCGCGATAGTAGACGCCAACATCATCAATGCCAGCAGGCCTGACAGGGGCTGTCGCAGCCGGCGGCGCCGGGGCGGGTGTGGCAGGAGCGGCGGCCCTGGCGATGACTGCGGCAATGACTTTGTCGCTGGCGCCCGCAGTTTTGAGAGCGATGATTCCATCGGTGGATGTGTCGTAGGCGCCGGGCGACGAGTTGATGGTGGTGACGATGAGATCGTCTGAGAGGCCGGCCTTGACCAGCTTGATGACCGAGTCATTGTTCATCACCTGCTGAGCAGCGAGGAACGAGCAGGCAGCCAGTAAGAGCAGAGCAATTACGCTTTTGCGCATGAAGCTTCTCCTTGAGTTTCCGACCGAGAAAAGCCCTTGAAGGGATGCAACAGAATGATCTAACGAGATGCCCATTTAGGCAAGATAACTTTGAAGTGTGGAAATCGAACCCGCCGAGAAGAATCGCGATTTCCGGTGGCGCGGAGCGGCCGGCTGCTAACTACTTCGGAGCAGGAGCCGTGGCCGTGACTGCTGAAGCTGCCACTGGAACTGGCGCGGGCGCGGGTGAAGCGGCGGACGCAGAGCCGGCAACTGTGGCAGGGGAATCGGCTGGCGCAACTGCAGGGTCCAAGGCGGCGCTCAGATGGATACTGCCGCCAGTAACGCTTAGTTTGCGCGTCCAGTCGGAAAATCCCTTTTTCTGAACGGAGATTTCGTGGCTTCCACTTGCAACGGGGATGGTGGAAGGTGTGTTGCCAACAAATGCTCCGTCGATCTCGATGTCCGCGCCGGGCGGAGTGGAGTCAATGACCAGTGAGGCTTGGGCAGCTTGGGGTGGGGCGGCCGCAACGGCTGGTGCGACACCGAAATTAGCCATGTTCAGGTGCATATCGCCTTCGATAAATGCGGTGATCTCGGTTCCCTGGGGGATGGTGATGTCTTTCCCCTTGATGAAGAGGAACAGCGGCGCGGCGGGAAAGAAGACGACCGCGGTCGCTACCATTGCCCCGGTCATAGCGCCCACGTGGCCGCCGCCTTTATTGTCCTGGGTAGCTCGAAGCGCGACTTTCTCCTGGTCGGCAAGGCGTGCGTAGCTGATGTTGAGATTCAGTTTGCCGGCCCTGCCCATGCTTTTCTTGGGATTGCACTCGGTGACCGTTCCAATTGCGACAGCTCCTTTTGGGAGAACAACGGTGTCGTCGACCTTGATCTCTTCCACAACCTCAAAGGGAATTTCCTGACCAACCTTGGCATTTGCCGAGGAGATTGTCTGGCTGAGACGCAGCTTTACGGGAGTGCCATCAAGCAGTGTGTGCGGCTGAGGTTGTCCTGTTTGTGCTGCGGCCTGGGTCGGCGATAGCGGTGCCGGATTCGCAGTGGAGAGTGATTGTTGAGCCGCAAGCAGCGGGCAAAGCGTCAAGGACAGGAGCGAGAAAGCGCAATTGCGCATGAGATTTCTCCTTGTCTTTCAGAACAACAAAGTCGACCTGAGGGAAAGTACAAGAATGATGTACCGAAAGTTGGAATTTCGCAATAAAACTTTTGTTCGGCCGGGAGCCCCGATCCCGGCGAGATTTTCAAACCACGCTGAGGTGCCCCCGGTCCCTTGCTTTTGGGGACCGGGGCGGGGAGCTGCAAGAGTAAGGCTTGTTGCCTGCTCCCAGCGTGCAATATCGCGCAGAAAATTGCGTAAATGAGCCGTTTTTGGTGCGGCTTGGCCGCCTGAGCGGTCGCAAACGAGCTATCTGTGAAATTACTCGCGACCATTCCCCGTGAAATGTGAAATTCTGAGCGACCAATTACCCCTGTTTTGGGAAATTGCTTGGCGCACCACTCATCGATTCGCGAAACTCTAAGCGACCATTTGGAGCTTTTTGTGAAGCTTTAAGCGACCATTTCGCGGGGTCCGGTCGCACAAAGTTGAACATTTCGTGTGAGTTGACAGGTCTTCTCGCGACCCAAAAGAAACGGCCCTCCCCCATCGATGCGATTGCAAGTATGCACAACCGGCGCGAGCTTAGTTGACGATGGCGAAGGTGAAGATCTGGCCGGAGCTGGCTGGGGTCTTCGGCGAGCCTGTGTCAGCGCCCGTGTCCTGCGGAGCAAGGAAGCCAAATTCGCCATCGCCCAATCCATTGTTGAGGACGATTTCGTAGGCGGCAGGCCCGATTTGCTTGCTCGAGAAATCGATCTCATCGCGCAGCGAGCTTGAGGAGGCCTGCATGAGGCCGCCGGCGACGGATTGGAATTGGCGATTGTTGGAGACGACGTGGAGATGGACGAGCTCGTAGTCGCTGGCTGTGCGGCCCTGGGGCACGTGGAGGATGAAGGTGACAGGAGTGCTGACGACGAGGCGGCTGCGCATGCCTCCGACGAGGCCGTTCAGGTCTTCTTTTACGAGGCCGGCAGAGGCGACGTGCTTGACGAGGCCGCCGGATTGGAAGATCACCACTTCAGCGGGAAGCGGCTGCCAATTGCCGCCGCTGTCTTTATAGTAGGCGCCGATGTTATCGACTCCGGGAGGGAGCGGGGCGAAATCCGCAGGCGCTGGCGGCTCGGGCTGCGCAGGCGCGGAAGGCTGGGCGGAATCGGGTGCGGAGGTTGTGGACTTTGCGACGATTGCGTCGATGACCTTGTTGCTGACGCCGGCCTGTTTGAGCGCGATGAGGCCGTCGGGCGAAGCGTCGTACGCGCCCGGGTTGGCATTGATGGTGGCGACGATGGCGTCGTCGGTTAGCCCGGCTCTTGACCATCTTGATGACGGAGCTATTGTTGAGCGCCTGCTGAGCGGTCAGGAATGAAGTGAAAGCAAGAAACAAAAGAGCAACGAGGCCCTTGCGCATGGAAACCTCCAGTGGTGAATCTCGTACGCGAACGGAAATGGGAACCGTGAAATGGGAAACGTGAAACGTGAGTCGGGAATACAGGAAAATCATCTACTGAGAGGCGGCGCTTTCGCAATAAAACTATCGAGTCATGAGCGCCGGGCGCATCCGAAACTGCACTGCGGCGCGGCTGCGGCGGCTTCGATTCCGGGGGCGTTGTTTGCCGGGGTTATTGAGCGCGATTCGGGGCTGGGATTCTGCCGTTTTCACCGTTTGCTCGCTGTGCGGCGGTGTGCTAACCTTGATTTCTGTGCCGTGTACGCGGAAAGCTGGAGTGTGTCCGCGCACGAATCGGGTTCCGGGAAGGCTTCCGGTGGTTAAAGAGCTGGCGTAGCTCAGCTGGTAGAGCATCTGATTTGTAATCAGAGGGTCGGGGGTTCAAATCCCTTCGCCAGCTCCACAATACGGAAGCGGGAACGGGAGACGAAAGCGGCAAGAGTTGACCGGCGGGGACCAGATTTTGAACGCCGGGGTTTTGACTCCGCGGTGAATCCACTTCAGGCGAAATGTCGGGAAGTTCCGGAGATCGTCCGGAGGTTGCGGCGTGCGCGGAAGATGGATGAGCGGAGAGTTGGGTGGAGTTTCCGGCGCAAGTTTTTTGACGCCGGGGCAGATGGGCACAGGTGGCCGAGCGGTTAATGGCAGCAGACTGTAAATCTGCCGCTCCTTGGAGCTACGGAGGTTCGAATCCTCCCCTGTGCACCAGAAATACAGGGACCGGAATAGCGGAGACCGAGGGACCAAAGGAATAAGGGACCGCGGAGCAGTGGATCGTGAAAAGCGCCGACAGGGATTTGGATCGGAAGTTCTGGGTGGCGCTGGCAATGTTTGCGGTTTTGGCAGTGCTGGTTTGGCTGACGATGGGCGATGGTTCGGTGCTCGTGTTTGGCAAGCCGGTGGAGTTGAGGTTGATTCCGCTGATTGTGATTGGCGGACTGGCGTTGAGAACGGTTTTGGCCCGGAAGGCGGAGAAGATTCGCAGGGACGGGGAAGAAAGAGCAGCTCGTAACTGTTCGAATTGAGAGGCTGCGAGTTGCGGTTCAGAATTGTGGTTCGCGGGCTGATGTAGCTCAGTTGGTAGAGCACTCCCTTGGTAAGGGAGAGGTCACCAGTTCAATCCTGGTCATCAGCTCCAGAAATCAGTTTCAGGCGGGAGTAACTCAGTGGTAGAGTCACAGCCTTCCAAGCTGTTGGTCGCGGGTTCGAACCCCGTCTCCCGCTCCAAGGTTTGGCGCTTTTGCGTCTGCGGCTGAGAGGCTGCAGAGCGTGAGGATTGCAAAAGATGTTTGAGCAAGCGGCAATTGCGGTGACGGATGAGCAGGGATACGCAAAGCTGCACGCTTTGATTGATGCGGCGTTTGACGCGCGCGACGTGGAAGTTTTTCTGAACCGGGTGCGCAAGGCGAAGCTGCGGGTTCGGGATTACGAAGAGATTCTGGAGCGCGGGTTGCTGGGCAAGGAAGCGATCGGGCTGTACAAGGCGCTGCCGGTTTCAGACCAGGCGCTGACGCGCGAGCGGTATTTGCGGCTGGTGGAGAAGGTGCCGCTGGAGTTGAGGCAGAGGTATTTGAAGTTGTACGCGTATTACTGAGAAG
Organism: uncultured Acidobacteriaceae bacterium; assembly: GCA_963725115.1. Classification (GTDB taxonomy): domain Bacteria; phylum Acidobacteriota; class Terriglobia; order Terriglobales; family Acidobacteriaceae; genus Telmatobacter. Next base: position 290,610 of record CAVRXG010000003.1, read on the forward strand.
CAGTTGTCAGTGGCAGGCTGGAGCCGGACCGCTGGCCTGAGCGCGCACGCGAAGCTGAGCTGACGACGAGGCAGCAACAAGCGATGAAAGGGATTTGGGTAGTTTTATGGCGAAGGAAAAGTTTGATCGTTCGAAGCCGCACGTAAACGTGGGGACGATCGGGCACATCGATCACGGCAAGACGACGTTGACGGCGGCGATCACGAAGGTATTGCAGAAGCACAACCCGAAGAACGTGTACCGTTCGTTCGACTCGATTGATAACGCGCCGGAAGAGCGGGAGCGCGGCATCACGATCGCGACGGCGCACGTGGAGTACGAGACGGCGAACCGTCACTACGCGCACGTGGATTGCCCGGGCCACGCCGACTACATCAAGAACATGATTACCGGCGCGGCGCAGATGGACGGCGCGATTCTGGTGGTTGCAGCGACCGACGGTCCGATGCCGCAGACCAAGGAGCACGTGTTGCTGGCCCGCCAGGTAGGCGTGCCGTACATCGTGGTGTTCCTGAACAAGTGCGACGCGGTTGAAGACGAAGAGCTGATCGACCTGGTGGAGATGGAAGTGCGCGAGCTGCTGAGCAAGTACCAGTTCCCGGGCGACGACGTGCCGGTGATTCGCGGTTCGGCTCTGGGCGCGTTGAACGGCGAAGCGCAAGTGGGAGGCGAAGATCGACGAGCTGATGGAGGCGGTGGACAAGTATGTGCCGCAGCCGAAGCGCGACATCGATCTGCCGTTCCTGATGCCGATCGAAGATATCTTCTCGATCTCTGGCCGCGGCACTGTGGTGACGGGCCGCATCGAGCGCGGCAAGGTGAAGGTGGGCGAGAACGTGGAGATCGTCGGATTCCGCGAGACGCGCACGACGGTCTGCACCGGCGTCGAGATGTTCAAGAAGCAGCTGGACGAGGGACTGGCCGGCGACAACGCGGGCATTCTGCTGCGCGGCACGGCGAAGGAAGACGTGGAGCGCGGGATGGTGCTGGCCAAGCCGGCGTCGATTACGCCGCACACGAACTTCAAGAGCTCGGTGTACGTGCTGAGCAAGGAAGAGGGCGGCCGTCATACGCCGTTCTTCAAGGGCTACCGGCCGCAGTTCTACTTCCGCACGACGGACGTGACGGGAGTGGCGGAGTTGCCGGCGGGCGTGGAGATGGTGATGCCGGGCGACAACGTGGAGCTGGTAGATTGATCTGATTACGCCGGTGGCCATGGAGAAGGGCTTGCGCTTCGCGATTCGCGAAGGCGGCAGGACCGTGGGCGCGGGCACGATCTCGGAAATTATTAAGTAAGCAGCTGACAGCGCAGGCGACAGACCTGCGGGCGAAAGCACGACGCGGCACTGCGAACTCTGAACTGGCAATGATTCATCTGAGTCAACGGAAGGGAACTGGACAATGCGGGAAATTATTACGTTGGAATGCACCGAGTGCAAGGAGCGCAACTACTCGACGACGAAGAACAAGAAGACCGTTACGGGCCGTCTTGAGTTGAAGAAGTTTTGCAAGCGCTGCCGCAAGCACCAGGCGCATAAGGAAACGAAGTAAAGCAGCTTCAGCTACTAGCTTCCAGCTCTTGCATCGGGAGAACAGAGAATTTAGTTCTTCCGGGACCAAAGCTAGAAGCTGGAGGCTAAAAGCTAGTGGCTGCATTCAGGGGCGTAAGCTCAACGGCTAAACTGTCGGTCTCCAAAACCGGACTTGTGGGTTCGAATCCCTCCGCCCCTGCCAGTTTAGAAAGACAGTGAATAGCAAGTCAGGGAATAGGGAGCGGCGGGCAGCGAATAAGAATGCAGCCGCCGCGGCAAGAAGAGAGCGAACCAGATTTCTGGCCCTCTGGAGAAGGAATTGAAGCATGGCGACGAAGATGGCATTAGAAAAAAGCGAAGAGCGGTCAGCAAAGCGGCAGGAGCCAGGAGCGATGACTGAGTTTGGCGGTGGCGCTGCTGGGCAAAGTGGACCGAATTCACCACGCTTTCTGCGCGATGTGCGCTCGGAGATGCGCAAGGTCGTTACGCCTTCGTCGGAAAGAAGTGAGAGTGACGACCGGCGTGGTGATCGTCGCGGTCTTTCTGTTTGGGCTGTTCTTCTTTGTCGTCGACTTCATTTTCAGCGTGGGTGTGTACGGTCTGCTCGGCAAGCTCGGCGGATTGCAGTAGCCTACAAGGCACAGAATTGAGAGTGGAATGAAGGAAGATCTGGAACAATCTGCTGCAACAGAGTCCGCTGCGACAGAGGCCGAAGAGACCGGTGCCACAGAGGCGCCCGCAGAGACAGCGGCAGCGGTGGAGACTTCTCCTGAGGCTCCGGTAGAAACGCCGGAAGCAGAGCCGGAAACAAAGTCGCCAAAAGCCGGCGCGGCGGAGAGCAAGAAGAAGGCGAAGGCAGAGCCGAAGGCCAGCGCGGCTGAAACGGAAATGAAGGCGACGACAGAAGCGACAGTGGAACAGACAGGAGAGCCGGCTGCAGCCGCAGCGGAGCCGCCACCGGTGAAGAACGAAAACTTCCGGTGGTACATTCTGCACGCCTACTCGGGCTTTGAGCGCAAGGTGCGCGAGTCGATCGAGAGCCGCGTGCAGGCGTTCGGATTGAAGGAGCGCGTGGGTCGCGTGATGATTCCCACCGAGCCGGTGACGGAGATCGTCAACGGCAAGAAGCGCACTGTGGAGCGGGTGTTTCTGCCCGGGTACGTGCTGGTGGAGATGGAACTCGACAACGAGCTTGTGGCACGTGCTGAAGGACACGCCCAAGGTGACGGGGTTTCTGGGCACCGGCGACAAGCCCGTGGCGCTGAGCGAGGAAGAAGTGAGCTCGATTCTCTTCCGCTCAGAGACGGCCAAAGACAAGCCGCGGATGAAGATCAAGTTTGAGAAGGGCGAACAGGTGCGCATTACGGATGGGCCGTTCGCCAACTTCAACGGCGTGGTGGACGAGGTGAACGAGGATCGCGAGACGCTGAAGGTGATGGTGACGATCTTCGGGCGGTCAACGCCGGTCGAACTCGAGTTCGGCAAAGTGGAAAAGATTGAGTAGTCGAAGCTCTCAGCCAGTAGCTTTCAGCTTCTAGCCGGTGTGGCGATCTAGCGACCGCCGGTTGCGAGCGAACAGCTGAGGATTCGGCACCAAAATTTGTAACAGAAACGAGTGAACCAGCGGCTGGCGGCTAGAAGCCGGGAGCTGGTTCCGAAGGAAAAAGAGAATGGCACCTCCGAAGAAAATTACCGGCTACGTGAAGTTGCAGATCGAAGCCGGCAAGGCAACGCCCGCGCCGCCGGTTGGCCCCGCGCTGGGCCAGGCGCAGGTCAACATTATGGAGTTCTGCAAGCAGTTCAACGCGAAGACGCAGAACAAGGAGATGGCCGGGCTGATTATTCCGGTTGTCATCACGGTTTACGGCGATCGCACCTTCAGCTTTATTACCAAGACGCCGCCGGCGGCGGTGCTGCTGAAGAAGGCGGCGGGAATCGACAAGGGATCGGGCACGCCCAACAAGGAAAAGAAGGGCAAAGTGACCGAGAAGCAGGTGCGCGAGATCGCCACGCAGAAGATGCCGGATTTGAATGCGGCGTCGGTCGATGCGGCGGTGAGGAGCATCAAGGGAACGGCGCGATCGATGGGGATTGAAGTGGTCGGGTAAATCGCGATCAACTGAATTGGAATGAGAAGGCCCTCCGCGATGCGGAGGGCCTTTTTTCTTGCGTGAATGCTGAGGATGAAGTGCAGGCCGCGCGGTCAAGCAGCTTGTTTCTGCGCGGCAGGCGAGAGCCACTTGCTCAAAAACTTCGGCAACTCGTCGGCGGAAGATGCGCCGCCGCGAAAACCGATATAGGCGTCGGGACGGACGAGGGTGATGGACGGCTTGACGCCAAAGCACTCAGCGAATGCTTTGCCGGCTTCACCTGCGGGCGCGCTTATCTCAAAGGTGTCGATGAGATCCTGCCAGGGCGCGTACGATTTGAGGACCTTGGCGCGGATTGCAGCAGGATCTGGGGCGGGAGAATTTGGATCGGCAGAACCAGAAGCGTGCGAGGCCGGTTTGAAGAGTTTGGCGCGGATTGCGTCTGGATCTGCGTTGGAATCAGAAATGGCAGAACTCGAGCCGGCAGAGTCTGAAGCGGCAGAGTCGGGAGCGTCCGGAACGGAAGCGGCGGAATTTGAGGCGGTAGATTGTGATGGGGCGGAGTTTGGGAAGTTAGCCAATAGTAGCGTGAATCGCGATGGATTGAGCAGAGAAAATAACTTCTGCGATCCAGCCTGCGCGGCTTGGGGCGGTGGCGCGGTTGAAACTGATTTCGCGTCCGAGATTGATTTTGTGTCCGAGGGTGATTGCGTGGCCGAGGGTGACGACGCGGCCGGGGACGATGGCGCGTTTGAAGACGATTGCGCGCTTGAGGATGACGCGCGAATTTCCAGATCGGCTATGCGGTCGCCGGCGGTGAGAGAGCCATCGCCAAAGTGATCTTCGGAGAGATTGCTGGTGCGGTAGTTGAGAGAGAGCTGGCTGAGGCGAGCGGTCGCATTTTTCTGAACGAACTCGGCATTGCCGATAAGCGGCGCCAAGTGGATGAAGAAGGTTCGCAAGATGGAATTGCCACCGGTGATGTTGGTCATGCCTTCGGTGCCTAAGAGAATGGAGCGCATGACGGGAAGGCGTTCCTGCTCGTAGGTTTCGAGGAGCTTTTCAGGGGCGATGCCTTGCAGGACGAGCGCGAGCTTCCAGCCGAGATTCATGGCGTCCTGGATTCCAGTGTTCATGCCTTGCGCGCCCGCGGGGCTGTGAATATGCGCAGCGTCGCCGGCGAGAAAGATGCGGCCGACGCGCAGGGTTTTAACCATGCGGCTATTGATGTGGAAGTAGGAGCTCCATGTGAGCTGGTGCAGCCTGGCGGGGATATGCGAGCGCTGGTCGTAAATTGCCTGTAACTCTTCGAGAGTTGGAGCGGCCTGCTGGTTTTCGAGAGCCGGAGACGCCGACTCGTCTTCAACATCGGAGACTGCCTTCTGGTCCTCGGCGCTGGAAATTGCTTTTGGCTCATCGAGAACGGAAACAGCAGATTGCGTGGAGTCAACGGTTGGGTTGGCGTCGGGCGGATTGCCGGCTTGAGTGGCGTTGGTTTGATTGACGTTGCTTGCGTTGGCTTCGGCGGGGCTGATTGCAATTTCATCGGTTTTGGTTCCCGGGGTCGGGGCGGGCGCCGCGATGGCCGGGTCGGTATTGCCGGTGCTCGTGTCGGTGCTGGTGGTTTTTCCGGCGTTCGGATTTCCGGCGACTAGCCTGAAGTGGCTGCCGCCCATGGGAAACATTCCCAGGAAGCCGAGCTCCGAAGAAAAGATGTGGAAACTGGTGTTGGGCAGATCTCCGCTGACGTGCACATCGCCGAGAACGAAGGTTTCGTCAAGGGTCTTGCCTTTGAATTGCAAACCGAGCGTGCTGCGGATAATGCTGTGCGCGCCTTCGGCATCGATGACGTAAGCGGGCCGCACTTCCTCGATTGAGCCATCGCTATGCTCGAGGGTCGCGGTGATGCCGGCGGAATCCTGACCGAAGGCGATCATTTTGACTCCCCACTCGATGGCCGCTCCTTCGGCCTCGAGGGCTTCACACAGGATGCGCTCAGTTTCATTTTGCGACAGGAAGAGGAGGTAGTTATAGGAGCTGGGGATTTTTGTGAAGTCGACGTGGACGAGGAGTTTTCCTTCGCCGTAGATGTCGCCGCCGTTTGCGCTGATGACCGATGCGAACAAAGTCATCGGCAAGGCCGCGCAACTCTAATTCTTCGAGGGTTCGTGCCTGGATGCCGACTGCGCGCGAAGTACCAACGGGGCCTTCTTTTTCGTCGATGATCCTGACGGGAATGCCGAAGCGGCGGAGTTCGAGAGCAGCGGCGAGGCCGGTGGGGCCGCCGCCGGCAATCAAGACGGACTGGGCAGACTGAATGGAATCATTGGGCATGGCGATTTTTCCTCCGCGAGGCAGTTTGCGCGCATTTGACCTGCACACTGGGCTTAGATGTGGATTTTCGGACAGATTCTGCACGGCAGGGAGCAGATTGGCGAGATTGTTGTAAATTGCAGGGCCGAAAGAGGATTTATGGTTTGGTTCCGGCGATTTCTAGACCGACGATTTCGATTTCGAGGCCGCCGAAGTCGGGGTGGTCGTTTTCGCGGATGCGGTAGGCGATGTCGATGAGGCTGCCCTGGGCGAGGCGGAGTTCCGCGGCGCGCTCGGCGAGGTTCCAGCCGACGGCGCGGATGGAGCTGATGGGCGCGGCGGAGACGGGCAGGCGGACTAGCGGAAGCATCGGCGACGGGTGATGGTGTGGCGGAGGCGGCCGAATCTTGGGCGGCGCGGAGCGAGTCTTGCGCGAGCTCGAGTCGCGAGGTGTCGCGCTTTCATGATGCGCGGCGGGGCGAGCAGGCGCGCGTTGCGGGCGATGAAGATCGGCTCGGGATTGCCGTGGCCGAGCGGCTCGAGCTTGCGCAGCCATCCGGCGAGGACGGGCGTGATGCGGTCGAGCGGCAGCTCGGCGTGAATGCGCAGGAGGCGCTCAGGCTCGCGCGCGGCGAGATGTTCGGCGGCGTAAGTGCGCAGGCGGCGCTTGAGATCGGGAAGTTTTTCTGCGGGCAGCGCGAAGCCGACGGCGAAGGCGTGGCCGCCGAAGCGGGTGAAGAGATCGGCGCAGGACTCGATGGCGGCGAGGAGCGGGAAGCCGTCGACGGAGCGGCCGGAGCCGTGGGCCACGCCGTCTTCAACGCTGACGACGATGGCGGGCTTGGCGGTGCGCTCGACGACGCGCGAGGCGAGAATGCCGATGACGCCGCGATGCCAGCCGTCGCCGTCGATGACGAGCAGGCGGTCGGCGGCGATTTCTTCGTCGACGCAGAGGCGGGCTTCGATGACGGTGAGCGCGGCGGCTTCGACGTCGCGGCGCTCGCGGTTGAGGCGCTCGAGCTTTGCGGCGAGCTCGGCGGCGCGGTGCGAGTCGCGCGTGGTGAATAGCTCGATGACTTCGGAGGCAACGTCCATGCGGCCGGCGGCGTTGATGCGCGGGGCGAGGCGAAAGGCGACATCGAAGCCGGTGATCTGTTTGCTGGCGGGATCGAGCGCGGCGGCGGCAAAGAGCGCGCGGAGACCGGCGCCGACGGGACGGCGCAGCTCGCGCAGGCCGAGCGCGGCGATGGTGCGATTTTCGCCGCGAAGCGGAACGGCGTCGGCGATGGTGGCGATGGCTGCCATTTTGAGAAAGCTGGGCAGAGTTTTTTCGCGCGGCGCGATCGCGGATCGCGGCGCTCGAGCAGCGCCTGCGCGAGCTTGAGCGCGATGGCCGCGCCGCAGAGCGATTTTTCGGGATACGGGCAGCCGGCTTGATTGGGATTGAGGATGGCGAGGGCTGCGGGAAGCTGCGTCGTGCGGCGTCAGGCAGGTGATGGTCGGTGATGATGAGGTCGAGGCCGAGGCGGCGCGCGGTTTCAGCTTCAGCGAAGGCGCGCATGCCGGTGTCGACGGTGACGACGAGGCGGACGCCGTCGGCGTGGGCGGCTTCGAGCACGCTCGATTGCATGCCGTAGCCGTCGCGCAGGCGATGGGGAACATGAAAGCGGACGACGCCGCCAAGCATTTCGATGGCGGTTTTGAGCAGGACGACGGCGACGGTGCCGTCGACGTCGTAGTCGCCGTAGAGGAGGATGGGCTCGCGCGCGGCGATGGCGCGTTCGAGGCGCTCGACGGCGGCGGACATGCCGAGCATGAGAAAGGGATCGTGGAGGTGGGCAGGCTCGGGATTGAGGAAGGCGAAGGCCTCGGCGGCCGTGGTGATGCCGCGCGCAACGAGCAGCTCGGCGAGAACGAGTGGCAGACGCGCTTCGCTGGGCGAGCGAAGCGGACTTCTCAGGATTGGGTTCTGCGAGGAGCCAGCGCTGCGGCGGCAAAGTGCGAGTTGCAGTGGCATTGCTCTGGGGCCCGGTGGTACTGGCGGGGAGGGGCACTGACGCTTACTCGTCCTCGTCGTCGTGGGAGTGCGCGTCGTCGATGACGATGTCGTGGAAGCTCTCGATATTTTCGAGCAGCGACTGGTAGCGCTCGTACCACTCGGTGGTGGTTTCGTGCAGAAAGACGATGCCCTGGTAGATGAAGCCGAGCTGAATGTAGCCCAGCATTCCGGAGTACTTGCGCAGCCACTTGGCCTCGACCATCTCCGCGGCTTCTTCATCGGGGAAGTTCATCTCGCCGGCTTCTTCGATGAGGGCGTCGAGCTCTTCGTGGTCCAGCGTCATCTCGCTGAAGGTGACGAAGGGCGCGCCGACGTGCTTGGCCATCTCCACAAAATCTTTCCACGCGTCGGGATTGCCGCGGCCTTCCCAGAGGACGGAGGGAATGTCGTCGGTGACATAGCCGGGGAGGCGATGGAGACCATGGCCCTCAATAAAGGCCACCATGTCGTCTTTCAGCGAGAGGAGGTTGTCGGTGCTCATTGTCAAACACCCATTCTCGCAGATGGGGGTGGGGCGGGCATCAGGAAAACTTTTTCCGATGAGGCGCGGCTGGGTGCGACGGGCGGGCCGGAGGTGAGGTTGTTACTCTTGAATGAATAAGGTGAATGAATCGAGGGAGGATTACCGCTTGCCAGCATTTGAACGTCACGTTTTTGTCTGCCACAATGTCCGCCCCGCCGATGCGCCGCGGCCCTGCTGCACCAGCGATGGAAAAAGCGAATTGCACACGCGGCTGAGCCAACTAAGCCAAAGACGCCGGGCTTGGCGCGGCAGAGTGCGGATCAACAAGTCCGCTGTGCCTGGACCAGTGCGAACACGGGCCGACGGTGGTGGTTTATCCCGAGGCTGTTTGGTACGGGAATGTGAAGCCGGAAGATGCGGAGGAGATTGTGACGGAGCACCTGGTGGGCGGACGGCCGGTGGAGCGGTTGCGGATCGCCGATGAGTGCTTGAATACGAAGAGCTGCCCGCATAGGAGCTAAGAGCAGGGACTAAGGGACTAGGGAAGCCGGCGGAGTTAGCGGTATTGGCGGAGCTGGGACGTAAGTAGCGTGGAAGTGGGACAGTTTTGCGATGAAGCGCAGAGAGTTTTTGAAGGTTGCGGGAGCGGCTTCGGCTGCGAGCCTTGTGCCGAGCGCGATGGCGCAGGCGGGTCGCGGCTGCACGATCGTCATCGATGGAAGCGATCCTGTGGCCGGAGCACCTCCTGTGCAATGGGCAGCGGAACAACTACGCGCGGCGCTGGCGGCGAAGGGCGCGCTGTGCCGGATCGTAATATCTGGCGGCGGGAGCAGCGAGCGGGTTCGCGGGTCGGCATTCTATGTGCTCGTCAATTCTTCGGTTCTAGCGTCATCAGTTCTAGCGCCTGGGGGAAAAGCGCCGGCGAGCTCGGCATCCGTGAGCCCGGCATCCGCTGGGAAAACGCCAGCGGGACTTAAATCTGCCGGGCTGTCATCAACCGAGAGTGCTTCGCATCTGTCCGCGTGGCATCCCGGTGCGGAGTCGTTCGCGCTGACTCCGGGACGGTACGCCGGAATTCCGGCCACGATTGTTTCCGGCAGCGATGTGCGCGGCTGCGTTTACGGATTGCTGGAGATGGCAGAGCGAGTGCGATTCGCCGCGGATGCGAGAACGGCGCTGCACCTGGCAGAGCCAATTCTGGAGAAGCCGGCCAACGACGTGCGCAGCGTTGGGCGATATTTTTGCAGCGAGGTCGAGGACAAGGCGTGGCTCTACGACAAGGATTTCTGGCTGGGATATCTGGATTTGCTGGTTGCGAGCCGGTTCAACCGGTTTTGCCTCGCGTTCGGGCTTGAATACGACTTTCCGAAGGGCGTGACGAGCGATTATCTGCATTTTCCGTATCCATATCTCGTGAATGTTCCGGGATACGATGTGCGCGTGATGCAGCTGGCTGCCGCGGACGGAACGGTGCTGCCGGCGCCGGTTGAGCTGAGCGATCGCGAACGGAAGATGAACCTGGACGCGCTGAAATTTATTGCTGCGCAGACGGCTGCGCGCGGGCTGCATTTTCAGCTGGGAATCTGGACGCATGCGTACCAGTGGACCGACAGCCCAAATGCGTATCACCGCATTGAGGGGCTGACGGCGGCGACGCACGCAGCGTATTGCCGCGACGCGCTGGCGATGCTGTTGAAGGAGTGCCCGGAGATTCAGGGATTAACTTTGCGCGTGCACGGCGAGAGCGGGATTCCGGAGGGGAGCTACGACTTCTGGCGGACGCTGTTCGAGGCGATCAAGGGTTGCGGGCGCACGGTCGAGATCGATATGCACGCCAAGGGCGTGGACGAAACGATGATCGACATTGCGAATGGCGACGGGAATGCCGGTGAAGCTGGGCGCGAAATATTCCGCGGAGCATCAGAGTCTTGGGTATCAGCAGGCGGACATTCGCGCGCTGGAGATTCCGAAGGCGGTGCACGAGGCGCTGGGGACCGTTTGCGTGAGTTCGGGCGCGCGCTCGTTTACGCGATATGGATATGCGGATTTTCTGCGAGCCGGCAGCCACTTACAAATTGCTGTTTCGACTGTGGCCGGGCACGCAGCGGCATCTTTTGAGCGCTGATCCGGAGATGGCGGCGGCATACGGGCAGGACAGCGCATTTTTGCGGGGCGGTTGGATTGGATTTGATGGAGCCGCTGACGTTCAAGGGAAGGGAAGGATCGGGGCATGCGGGCGGGCGATGCGCGTATGCAGACGCGAGCCTGAACCCAAAAGCCGATTGGGAGAAATTTGAGCTTTACTACAGGGTGTGGGGGCGGCGGCTTTACGATCCGGAGGCGAATGCGGAGGCGTGGCGGCGATGGCTTCGCAGCCAGTTTGGGACGGCTGCGACGGCGGTGGAAACGGCAGTGGCCAATGCGAGCAGGATTCTGCCGCTGCTGACATCGGCGCATCTGCCGTCGGCGTCGAATCACTCGTTCTGGCCGGAGATGTACACGAACATGCCGATAGTGCGCGGCAGCGAGCCCTCGCCGTACAGCGATACGCCGGAGCCGCGATGCTTTGGGACGGTGAGCCCGCTCGATCCGCAACTGTTCGCGACGATCGACGAACACGCCGCGGACGAGATGGGCGGCGCGGCGAATCCCAAGTACTCGCCGATTGAAGTGGCGCAGTGGATGGAAGATTGCGCGACGGCGGCGAGCGCGGCGCTGGACGAGGCGCGCCGCAAGACAGTGGCGCGGCGGACCGCCGCATTTCGCAGGATCGAAGCGGACGTGGAGATTCAGATTGGCCTGGGATGGTTTTTTGCGTCGAAGCTGCGCGGCGGCGTGCTGTATTCAGTCTTTGAGCAATCGCAGGAAGCGGAAGCGGGCCGGAAGGCGATCGACGAATACAGCAGTGGCGCGCGAGGCGTGGGCAGGCATGGCGGCGAAAGCAGCGGCGATATATCAAGCTGACATTTCCTACGGAAGCACGCCGATGCGGCGCGGACACTGGAGCGATCGGCTGAGCGCGATCGACAAAGATATTGAGGCTGTAGTGGAGCGGGTGAAAGGGCGTGCGAGCAGCCTGACGTGTCGTCGCCGGACACGAGGCATGCGATTGCAGAGGCGACTGGCGCGCCGGCGCGGCCCGAACTGGCGTGCGATCACAAGCCGCCGGTGAGTTTTGAGGCTGGTGTGCCGCTGACGCTCGCGCTCACTGTTCTGGTGCCGGAGGAAGTGACTTCGATTCGTCTCCACTACCGGCATGTGGACCAGGCGGAACGATGGAAGCGGGTGGAGATGCGTGGGGATGGCGGGAGCTTTACCGCCGCGATTCCGGCCGATTATACGAAGGCCGATTTTCCGCTGGAGTACTATTTCGATCTTGTGGGAAAGAGCGGCGCGTCGCGGATGGAGCCGGCATTCAATGCGACACTCTCGAATCAGCCGTATTACACCGTGATGACGGGGCAGTGATGGCGGGACGGTGATGAAGAAAGACGCGTAACGCAAGGCCGGGAAGGCCGATTCCAGCGCGGCAGCCGGAGCCAAGCTGCAAAGATCGCCGATTGTGCCGCTTGCCGGTGTACAGGCGGCGGTGCGATGCGGTACCCTGAAGCTAACCCATGATTTTTTCCCGCGACTACATTGGGTATCTCGCCCGCCGCACGGTCAAGCACCTGATCGACGCCAAGATGATCACCTCCAGCGACATGAAGGTGACGGAAGCGCGCGTGAATACGGCTTTGCTCGAGGAGCTTTCGCTCGAGGACCGCATCAACGATGAGGTGCGCGTGATTCTGGACGCCTACTCCGAGGAGATGCGCAAGAGCGGGGCGCAATACGCAGAAATGTTCAAGAAGGTGAAGACCGAGCTGACCAAGAAATACAAGGCCGTGCTATGAGGATCAACCGCGACAAGCTGAACAAGCTGGCACACACGGTGGCTGACACGCTGGCGGAGATCGACGAGGTGGGTTTTCTGGAGGATCGCAACACGATCCGGCAGGAGGCGCGGAAGGAACTGGAGCTTCTGCTCACCGAGGAAGCGAAGATCGACATGATGGCGCGGCAGAAGATCGCCAACCAGCGGAAGATCATCCAGGAAGGCTCGCAGGAGTGGGACATTCTGTATCGCAAGTACTACAACGATGAAGTGCGAAAGCTGGGGATTTGAATAGGCGTTCCCGCCCTTGCTGCGCCGTTTGGGGAGGCCTGCCTCGCCTTTGGTTCGGGCCGGATATTTGTTAAAGTAAGGGAGTAGCCCGCGCCCGCGGGTCGTCTCCACACAATGAGTGGCGCTATCGTCTAGGGGTTAGGACGTGAGATTCTCAATCTTAAAACCCGGGTTCGATTCCCGGTAGCGCTACCAGTCATTTCCATCCCTCTCATTCCAAAATGGCTTAGCCTGCCACCCTCGCCCGTTGTACGACATTTGAACCACATTCCGGCGTTTCTCGCACCGATTGTGCTGCGAGGTCTGCCGGAAATTCAGTATTAGGCTTCGCTGAGGATTCAGTCTTGCATCTGCTTACCGCTCCATGAACAACGGAACCCACGACGTTGATCTCAGCATTGTCGAAGTCCAGGTCGCACCAGCGCAGACCAAAGAGTTCGCTTAAGCGTAGACCGGCTTTCACATCGAGGAAGATTTACGGCGGTTGAGGGTGTTGAAATGTTCGCCGCGTGCCTCATTTCTACCCGAAAAATTGGAATGCCATATCGATGCGCGTTTGACTTCGCGTCCGTGGTCGTAACCCGGAGAGCGTGTTATCGGAATTCACCACGATCAGAGAAGATAACTGGATCGGATGTCCTCGATATTTTCATCGGCCGGCAACATCAGCGGGCGTTGACGCGCATGAGCTTGAGTGCATTGGTGCGGTATATCTTTTGCAGCACATCCGGAGGCAGAAAAAGTCCATAGATATTCCAACGCCCTTGGCGCGAGGCGTGCGAAGGATACTCGAAGTATTCGTCGGCAGTCTCAAGGAAACGATAGTAGAGACGATACATGTCGACTTCGGGCAACAAATCCGTGCCGAAAAGAATACGGTCAGCATATTGCAGGAGGAAATTACGCGCCGTATAGGGCTGCCGGCCGAGCTCTGGAGTGCGTGCGCTGATATCGACGTATAGATTTGGGTGGCTGTCCAGCAACTTTGCCACATAACTCAGGTTTTCACTGCTTCCCGCAACATGCGCGCCAATGAAGGTTGTCTTCGGATGCCGTGCAATTACACGGTCGCGCTGGTCCAACAGGGAGACTTTGGAAACGGACAAGCCGTAAAAGCTCCAATCGGGATGGGCCGCGAGCTCCTCGTAACGCTCGTTGAATTGGTCGGTCGGAGTAAAGAACGCATCGGGATCGGCGGTATGGAACATGACGGGGATATCCAGTTCAGCGGCCTTCTCAAAAATCGGCGCCAGTCTTTCATCGTCCACGCGCAGCAACGCGCCGCTGGCGTCCCGAATTCTGAGGCCTAGATCTTTCCAAAACTTGATCCCACAGGCCCCGTGCTCCACCAGGCGCTCCAACCGATCCAGGCTGAGCTGCGCAAAGTCGCTGCGCTCAAGGCCGCTCCAATCCATCCATCCAATGGTGGCGAAGCGATCAGGTGCTGTTCGATGAAATCTGTCAATCGACTCGATTGCGGCCTGTCCGGTACGCATGGTGATGTTCACCACCTTCTCGACGCCGCATTCATCCATGACGCGAAGCACCGCTTGTGGCGATTGTGCATCGAGATGGTTGTGATAGTCGATGACAGGGAATTTAGGCTGTAGGGTTGCATGAGTCGCAACCTTCAACTGCGAACGCGGTGCGTAGTCGCTGAGGCGGAGATCGACCTCAGCTTTGGCGCTTACCATGGCGACAAATTTGTCCTCGCAGATTGCATCGTCGTCGCACATTTCCGCCCCTCTCGCTCCGATCTTACGAGATCACTCGACGGGAATACCATAGCCTATTGTTATTTATTAGTCAACTATTTGTATTGTTTTCTTTCCTTTTGATGTACACTTTGCTCATCGGAGCACTTTCCTGGCGCTTCGAAGTGAAGGCAGGGGATGCATTGCTTTTCCTTCAATCCTGGGAGTCAGTTCGCCGGGAGCCGTGTGCTTTAGGAAAGCGACTTCGCTTGCCGCGGCCCTTGGCCCTGCGTCATTTGGGCAAAACGATTTGGCGCGCCGAAAAAAGGAGGTGCACGAGGATGAAAATGCTGGCAGCACGGCGATCCCCAGCGAGTGCACTGGTCTATTGTCTTTTTCTCTCCGCAGCCTTGGCTGCATGCGCGAGCACGCTTGGCGAGAATGTCGTGCACACATACGAGTTGTCCGGACAACGCCTCACCGCTCGCTTCCAGGTAGTTCATGGCAGCCTCAAGGTTGAGGACATCGAAGACCTGGGGAACGGCGCAATCTTGCGGCCGGGTGAGGTTTTCTCCCTTCTACTTGGCGATGGGCATCTCATCGGCGCTTCGCAACTTCGGATCGATGGTGGGCCCACGCAGGAACAGGTAGCTCCCATCCCGACCGCATCGCGCCAGGCGGAGCGGGTTGCCGGGCAAAAGCTCTGTGCGGATTTGACCACGCTGGACAATGCGTTGGCCGTGCACTGGTGCGCGGTCTTGCGCGACGGCGCAGATTATCTGCGCCAGGAGATTACGCTGCGGGCCTCGACACACCCTGTGAACATAACTGAGGTACGCTTGTTTGACTTTCAGGTTCCCGGCGCGCAGGTGGTGGGAAGGGTTGCTGGTTCGCCGATTGTGGCTGGCAGCTTCTTTTTCGGTTTTGAGTCTCCATTGGCTAAAAGCGCCGTTACACATGCTCGCGCTACCTCCATCCTGACGCGTGTATTGCCTCTCGGCACGGGACACTCCATCACCTATTCTTCCGTGATCGGCGTAGCGTCGCCAGGTCAGTTGCGTCGCGATTTTCTTGCCTACCTGGAGCAGGAGCGAGCGCATCCACATCGCACATTCCTGAATTACAACACTTGGTACGACCTGGGCTACGGCGATCGCTACAGTGAAGCGGACGCTCTAAATCGAGTGCATGCCTTCGGAGACGAATTGGTCCGCAAGCGGGGCGTCACTATGGATTCGTTTCTCTTCGACGATGGCTGGGACGATCCGCGCTCGTTGTGGAAATTCAATTCGGGGTTTCCCGACGGGTTTACCGCGGTCCGTAAAGCAGCCGCGGGCTACGGCTTCGGCATTGGCGTTTGGCTTTCTCCGTGGGGCGGTTATGGAGCAGAGAAGGCGAAGCGCGTCGCCGCGGGAGAGCAGGCCGGATTCGAAACGGCAAAGGGCGGGTTTGCGCTTTCAGGGCTCCGGTACTATGAGCGCTTTGAGAAGACCTGCATGGAGATGCTTTCGAACTATGACGTGAACCAGTTCAAATTCGACGGCACGGGAAATGCCAACCAGATCTTCCCTGGGAGCCTTTTTGACAGCGACTTCTCGGCCATGATTCATCTGATTGAACAGCTTCGCACGCGCGACCCAAACATTTTCATTAACCTCACGACTGGCACCTGGCCTTCGCCTTTTTGGCTGCGGTATTCTGACTCGATTTGGCGGGGGGGCGAAGATCACGGATTCGACGGTGTAGGAAGCTGGCGTCAAAAATGGATCACTTACCGCGATGAACAGACCTATCGCAATGTAGTGGAAGGCGGACCGCTGTATCCGTTGAACTCGCTCATGCTGCACGGGCTCATTTACGCAGACAAGGCGAAAAACCTTGACACGGATCCTAAGGACGACTTTCCCGACGAGGTGCACTCGTTTTTCGGTAGTGGTACGCAACTGCAGGAGATGTATTTAACCCCATCGCTGCTTTCGGCGCGGGATTGGGATGTTCTTGGGGAAGCGGCACGCTGGTCGCGCTCCAACGAATCGGTTTTAAAAGACACGCATTGGATCGGCGGCGATCCGGGCAGGCTACAAGTGTATGGCTGGGCTTCATGGGCTCCGAGCAAAGGGATTGTGGTGCTGCGCAATCCATCGGATCGCGCGAAGGAGTTTGCGCTCGATGTAGGCAAGGCGTTCGAGTTGCCGCGCCATGCAGCGCAGTCTTACTTGGCTCATAGCCCGTGGGCCCCCGATCGGGAATCGCCTTCTCTCGACTTGCGCGCGGGACGCACTCAGATTATCCATCTCAAGCCATTTCAGGTGCTGGTCCTTGAGGCCACTCCTGCAGGTTGATTTGCGAACGATGTTCTCCCTGCGAGTAGCGGCAGACAGTCATTCGCTTCGAATTGTGCACGTCAACATCAACACAACTCCGCTTGAGTGTAAGTCCAAAGCGGGGTACTGAATGGAGGTAAGCCGTGTCAAATTCCTTGGAAGTTTCGAATGTATTGCAGCAATTAGCTGTTGCGTGGCATCAGGGCCAGCCCCTGGGAATCTACTCAGTTTGTTCTGCGCATCCCTGGGTGCTTGAAGCAGCCATTGACCAGGCAATTGAGGATGGGTCGAACCTCCTAATTGAGGCCACCTCCAATCAAGTGAACCATCTTGGTGGCTACACGGGAATGTTGCCTGAGGATTTCCGGCGGCGCGTTGTGGAGATTGCTGCCAGCAAGGGATTCAGCGAATCGAGGTTGATCCTCGGTGGAGATCACCTTGGGCCGAATCCATGGCAGAAAGCAAATGCGATTGAGGCAATGCAGGAAGCCGAGCGGACTGTGCAAGCCTATGTTCGGGCAGGGTTCCAGAAGATCCACCTCGATACGAGTATGGCTTGCGGAGACGATCCTGGCCCGCTCTCGGGAGAGACGATCGCCCGCCGCGCCGCAGATCTTTGTGCCGCCGCCGAGCAGGCCAGTGGCGAATTGAAGCCCGTTTATGTCATTGGCACGGAAGTACCCACACCCGGAGGAGCAACCGAAAATCTGACAGAGCTTTCCGTGACAAGCCGGGAAGGCGCCGCAGAAACTTTAGCAATACATCGGCAGGTCTTCAAAGAAGCTGGACTTGCATCCACTTGGCCGCGGGTGATCGCCCTCGTAGTGCAACCGGGAGTTGAATTCAACCATGAGAGCGTCGTCGACTATAAACCGGAACTCGCTGTAGAACTCACCGCGCTTCTACGAGACGAAAAGGGGTTGGTCTATGAGGCCCATTCCACGGATTATCAACGCCCCGAGGCGTATCGCCAATTGGTGCGCGATGGATTTGCCATTCTGAAGGTTGGTCCGGCGCTCACGTTTGCTCTGCGGGAGGTTCTGACCGATCTTTCTCTGATTGAGGCAGAACTGGTGCCGCGCTGGCAATGTTCGCGACTGATGGACGTGCTGGAACGAGCAATGCTAAACAAACGCACCAACTGGGAACACCATTACACCGGAGATGAACAGGCGGTGCACTTGCTACGGCGCTATAGTTACAGCGACCGGGTGCGCTACTACTGGAACGAACCGCAAGTCAAGGAGGCGGTCGAGACGCTGATATCGAACTTGCGGGACAAGGCGATACCTGAAACCATGCTCAGTTCTTTCCTGCCCGAAGAATATCGTGCCGTCCGTGCCGGCACATTGCATCCCGATGCACACTCCGTAATTATCCACCGAATACGAGAGGTGCTGCGGCCTTACGCAGCCGCTTGTCGAGCATAGTTGGCCAGGAGCAATCGCGCAGCGATCATAAGATATTCCGTATTTGCGAAGCGGCAGGTTGGGTTCAACTTGAAGAGCGCAATTGCACTAAACGAGGATCACTTCAAGACCTGCCGACTTCAACGTTTCAACATCCTCCTTGCTGAGTTGATCGTCGGTTATGACCGTCTGAATGGCCTTCGTTGGCACGATCAGGGCCAGGCTGCGGCGGCTGAATTTCGTGGAGTCGCAAACAACAACAGTTCGCGTGGCAGCGTTGACCATGGCGCGGTTCACGCGTGACTCGAGGAAATTTGGTGTAAAAAGCCCGACCTTGGCATCGAATCCGTCGACGCCGAGAAAGAGAATGTCCGCATGCATTTCGCTCAGTATGTCTTCGGCAAGAGGACCCACCAGGGAGAAGGAATTCTTGCGAAGCGTTCCACCGGTCAAAATGACCTCGAAGTCGGTTCCCGCCAGCTCGGCCGCGACATTTACAGCATTTGTAATAATCGTCAAGTGTGAAAAACGGCGGAGCTCGCGGGCGATCGCTGTGGTTGTTGTGCCGGAGTCGAGCAGGATACACAGCCCCTCTTCAACAAGCGCAGCCGCAGCCACAGCAATTTTTTGCTTCTCTTTGAGTTGTTTCTTTTCCTTTTCCTGCAGTGAAGGATCGAGCAGCGCACTTCCATTGAGGGCAAGCGCTCCGCCGTGGGTCCGCTGGACCACCCCTTTTGATTCGAGATAATCGAGGTCCTTGCGGATCGTGATGCGAGACAGACCAAGTTCCTCGGATAGGTCCGAGACCAGAACGCGTCCCTCGCGCTGAATCTTCGCGAGCATATGCTGGCGGCGCTCATCGATGAGCATATTGCTTCCGTTTTGTTTTTTGGGTGTCATGTTTCTTTTCCGGGTGAATTGTTCCTTATCATACCTCTAATCGCCCGCGAAAAGCGCGAAACTGCCGCTTAGAGCAATGATATTGAATGAAATGAGCCGATGGCGGATTCTCACGAGGCATGCTCATCCTGGCCTGTACTGAAGGCACCATGCCTGTCTTCTATAACCGCCCCGCTGAATACTAAGACCTCGATGTCCTTGACGGTTTTCCACTCTTCCGGCGGACACAGCTCTCGCAACCTATTAAACTGCTGGCTATCTTTTCATTCATTTTCGCCAAAAGAATGTATTTTATTATTTCTCTTGACTTCTCTTTTATTTTGTTTTATTTTTCATCTAACCCAAGCGCCTCCCCCCAAGGCGTTTCCAAAAGCTGTGTGTCGGTCAACGCGAGGGCAGAAGCAGGCCGCAGGCTTGATCTTCGCAGCACGATAAGGCCATTTGACAATTTTCAATAAAGGGAGGACGTACGCAATGAAAACCAGATTTGAGCAATGGCAGTTGTTCTGTCTACCCATGGTTTGCAGGAGATTGTCGATGACGAGACTGAAAGCGCTTCTGCAGGTTGCATGCCTGTCCGTATTTTGTATGTGCCTTCCTGCGGTGGCTCAGCGGTCGGCGTCGAGTCTATCCGGGACGGTGACGGATCAGAGCGGGGCTGTTATTCCTGGAGCGAACATTGTTGTAACTGAGATTACTACGGGCGTTTCCACGTCAGCGCAATCGAATGGCCAAGGCTTTTATCTGATCTCTAACTTGCAACCGGGGACATACAAGTTGCATATGGGCAAGGCTGGCTTCGAGAGCTATCAAAGGACCGGAATCGTGATTCAGGCCGGACAGCCAACGTCGATTGATGTGGCGATGAACGTAGGCGCCGCGAGTCAGCAGGTTATGGTTACCGGTGCGCCGCCGCTCGTGGATACCACCAACCAGACAGTAAGTTTCGCAATCACTCCGCAGTTTACAGAGCAAATGCCGCTCGACGACCGGCAGGTGTTGCAACTGATCGCGCTCGCCCCCGACACGAGCGCCCATAATCCAGCCGCGGACAATTACTCAAGTCAGATATCGACTCGCCCGGAAACGGTGACCGCGGGCTTCAATACCGCGAGTGGCGAGGCTCGCGAGAACTCTACCGCATTCTATTTGGACGGCGGCCTTAATGAGGACGCCTATACCGACGTCGCCAACGTCTTCCCCAATCCCGATGCTGTAGAAGAGTTCACGGTGGACACGAACTCCTACAACTCGAAATTCGGTGGGCGCGGCGGCGCCATCGTCAACGCCGTTACCAAGGGTGGAACGAACAGCATTCATGGGAGCGCATTCGAGTACCTGAGAAACAATTACGTTAACGCGACCAATCGCTTTGCCACGACCCCCGACACTTTGAAGCGCAATCAGTTCGGCTTTAGCCTGGGCGGGCCTCTTGTAAAGGACAAGACGTTCTGGTTCGGTTCGTTTCAGCGCACGACATTTCGCTATGGGACCAATTCAAATATCGGGGCCGGCCCAACCCAGGCTGAGCTTGCTGGTGATTGGTCTACCGAGGTCCCGGTCACCACTTACCAATTGACGGATCCATTTACCGGTCTGGCGTTTGCTAACAACCAGGTAGATACAGCGCTCTACAACCCGACCTCGCTTGCGTTACTCAAGCTCATACCTACAGGGGATCCCCTGACCGGAGTATTTAATTTCCCCACGGTGGTGTCGCAGGACGACGACCAATATGTTGCCAGGGTCGATCAACATTTTGGCGACAGAGCGACCGTGTCAGCAAGCTATCTTTGGGACAAATTCAGTAATCCTGACATCGCCGTGCCCGGCGACATCCTCAGTGGAGGTCAGAGCGGCGCAGGGAACCAGGTTTTTACTAGTCAGCATGCTGCGTTGAACCTCTCGTACCGTTTCGGAAACAACCTCTTGACCACCTTGGGGGCGACGCTGAGCCGGGTTGGATATTTAGAGTCCGGGTTACCTCAGTTCAAGAACGGCCTGTCTAGCCTGAACCCACCCGCAAACTATCCCAATTGGGCTCCTAATCTCGATGAGGTTGGCTTCTATATAGGTGGCGAATGGAATATAGGAGCTTACTGGAACGGGTCTCTGAACGTCATTCGGAACCAGACGGATATTACCAATAACTGGACTTACACCAAGGGCCATCACACTCTCGATTTTGGCGGTGAGTTACCTTACTACGAGAGCATTAATGGTCAAGCCTATGTGTCTGCCGGTTATTCGGGCTGGTTTCAGGGTCCAAACTACAACGGTTCAAACTCCGGTTCCGAGCCTCTTGACTTTATGCTTGGCTCCAATGAGTTTTATGAACAATATGTTCCCTCTTACGTGTCTCCCCGTGGCCAGAGTCCTGCACTCTACGCGAACGATGTATGGCGGATCAGTCAGCGCCTTAACCTAAATCTCGGCGCTCGCTGGGAGCCCTGGTTACCGTGGGCGGACAGCAGCGCCGGAAAGATCGGAAGTCAATTGAATGTGGCCGACTTTGCTGACGGCGTTCATTCTGCGCGGTTTCCCAATCTTCCAGCCGGCCTCCTTGTGCGTGGGGATCAAGGCGTGCCCAATGGACTCGCGCCCTCGAATTGGAAGTTGTTAGACCCGCGTGTGGGTTTGGCATGGGATGTTTTCGGAGATGGACGAACTAGTGTTCGCGCCGGTTTCGGGATTTACCACGACCAACCTTTCGGCCGAATGTACAACGAGATGACGGACACTCTGCCGTTCAACTCGGGCGCACAGGTCGATGATCTCGATAATGGGACGAACATTAACGCGTACGATCCGTATGCGGCATCTCCTTACAATGGGACTGCTCCTCTTCCGAACCCGCCAACCAAGGGCACCGTATTTCCGCTGCCGTTCTCGTTTGCGATCGGTTTCTCGCCAATATTTAAGGCGCCGGCGACTACGCAGTGGAACCTCACGGTGGAGCATCAGCTCGGCTTCGGAGTGCTGCTGCGCGCCGGATATGAGGCCTCGGAAAGCTTCCACATGTTTGATTCTCGCGACATTAACCCCTCCACCGATGGCACTTCGGCAACCCGTCCCATGTATGAAGGCGGCGCAGGCTTCAGTGGCAAGGCCATTCTCAACGAGAGCAACAACACATCCAGCTACAACGCGTTCGTGGTCTCGGCGGAAAAGCGGATGACAGGGAATCTTTCTTTCCTGGGCGGATACCGTTTCGCGAAGTGCATTGACGTGGGAGGCTCGGATTCAAGCTTCGCCATTAACGAATTTACCGATCCGAGGCGCCCTTATCTTGACAGAGGAATCTGTGATTCCGATCTTGCGCAACAATTCAAGCTGGCGGGCGTGTGGCAGACTCCCGGTTTCTCATCGCTGGGCTTCGCAGGCCGGGAGTTTCTGGGAGGATGGTCGATCAGTGGAATTCTTGACAGGCACGATGGGTTTCCGTTCTCGGTGTTGGCTTACGGCGACCCCAACCTGGACGGGGATAGCTTCAGTCGCGCGAACGTGAGTGGTGATACAAACCTGTCGGGAGGCTCGAAAATTGCAGAATGGTTCAATACCGCGGCATTTTCGGAACCGGTGAATTCAAATGGTGATTCTCCCCGGAACTTCCTCCGCGGACCAAAGTTCGTGAACCTGGACTCTGCGCTGATCAAGTCCTTTGCAATGCCCTTCGGGCCGCTCCGCGATACGCAGAAGCTCGACTTCCGGTTTGAGGCCTTCAATCTGTTTAATCATCCGAATCTAGGCCAACCAGGAGATACGCTTGGCGGAGGGACGTTGTTCGGACAGATCACCAGCGCTCAATCACCGCGCGTTTTGCAGGCAGCCTTGAAGTACATCTTTTAACCGCGCAACAGAACGTCATTAATCGGTCGTCCAGGGCGCTGACCGTTCAGGAGGCATGGAGAAGCAGAAATCGCTTCTACATGCCTCATCTTCTTAGAGATGCTGTATCTAGCTGAGTCTATATGAATGCCTGCGGTGCGCAGGCTTTGTCTTTTTCAGTTAGAGTGTGGCGGAGAAGAATTCGTCAAGAGCAGGCGTTCTCTGAACAGCGCGCGACGAAGGCATCGTAGTCCACAGGGATAAGTCCAACTCGCTCGAGGACAACAGAAAACTCGAACGACGCATGCGGGTCGAGAACGGGTGCCTGGCCATTTTCCAAGGCGCCGGAGAGCGTTCCCCAGGAGGCCACTGTGGGTTCGAAGGCCACTGCGTATTGACGCGGCCGTCTGGCGTCCTCAGGCCAGCCTCCGTAACAGAGCCATAGGCCAAGGTACGGCAGTTGCCGCGCGCTAAACCGCACCACAATGCCTTGTCCGCTCTGTGCGCGGTAGAGTCCGCACCAACCCGCCTGCAACCGGCTGGTGTAGAGCATCTCCGCAGTGGATGCCGAGATCGCATCCGTGCGGCTCAGGTCAAGTGCTGAGCCCAGGCCGCCGGGCTTTGGCCAGTGAATCAGAGAGCGTGGAGCACCGACACGCCCGTGCCGGGAAGATTCAACCCGCACTGTGGAGACCTCGGGAGGCAAGACGACGCGATCGCCGGGATCGATCGCGAAGAGAGGATGTAGAGCATAGAGGAAGTGTACCGACGTGTCCCCGAGATTCCGAATGAGGTAATGAATCTCCAAAGACGTTGCGCGGAGGGTCAGGCGCTTTTGAAAGAGCAACGGCCTGCTGTAACCGGCTGCCGCCATCAAAATCTCTTTGCTCTCGGATGTGCTCAGAACATCCCAGCTGATTCTCCAGAAGTCTCCATGGTCAGGAACCGGGCCGCCGGGAGTCTCAGGACCGCAGGCGCCAACGCTGGGAAGGCAGTCGTCGATGCCGGCACAAGCAGAGTTCTCAAAGCGATCCCACCGGTCAATCGACCTCGGTCGGCGATAGGGTTTTGAAGGTTGAAGAAGGAATTCGATTTTCGATTTTATATCGAAAAATGATGCGATCCTACCACCTTCTTCAGGCAGTACTCGCACGCGCAGGCGATCATTGCGGAGCGTGATTCCGGAGGTCGATAGATCGCTCGCGATGCACACGAATCTTGCTTACCTTCTCACCAGGTGCCAGCCAGAAGCTCCTGAACCAGGCTGGGATCGCGGAAAGCTTCAGTACCTCCAGGGCGCAGGGTTGAGAGGGCGGCGGTACGGTTACCGAAGGCTGCGCAGGCATCTGGCGTCTCGCCGCGTAGGTATGCGGCCAGGAATCCGGCATTGAAACTATCTCCCGCGCCAACTGTGTCAATGGGAGTGACGACTTCCGTCGGAACGTGCCAGTGATGGTTTCCAGTTTGTACGAGTGCGCCTCGCTTGCCGCACTTCACGGCCACGAGCGGGACGCGCTTTGCCAGAACTTCAATGGCGCTCTCCGCATTGGCTTTCCCGCTGATGCGGCAGGCCTCATCATCATTGGGCAGGAAGATATCGACGATACCCAACAGCTCGTCGAGTGCGCCGCCCCACTTGTCGTCAGGATCGTCATTGGTATCGAGGGAGAGCGTAAGGCCATCGTCCTTGAGCTGTCTGCAAATCATGGGCAGGTCAGACTGAAGCGTTTTGTGAAGAAAGAGAGAGGAGAGATGGAAGTGTCGGCCGGACGCGAGGTAAGCCATATCGAGGTCCGTGGCGGCCATCTCGAACATAGTTCCTGGATAGGTAAGAATATGGCGCTTGCCGCCGTGGTCCAACAAGATCGTGACGCCTGTAGATGTGCCGCCAGAGATGCGTTTGACTTTAGCGATGTCGACTCCTATCGCGGCCAGTCTCTCCAGGGCTATGCTGCCGAGCGCGTCATCTCCAAGCCGGGTAATGAAGCCGACCGAAACGCCAAGCGCCGCCAGGTTGTGCGCGAGAATCGCCGAGGAACTACCCAGGGTCAGCCGGAAGTCGTTGGCCAATAACTCCCGCTCCAAGGGCATCACATCCGGGAGGCCATAGAGAATGAGGTCCAGATTGATTTCGCCCGCAATTGTCACATCGAAGCGCTTCTTCATATTGGCCCTAATCTGCGAGTGTAACTACGCGGCTAAGATGTCGCGGCGAGTCGGGATTGAGTCCCTTCCGCAGGCCGAGATGGCTGCCGAGCAACTGTCCCCACACAAGATAGATGACGAGTCGGGCAAGCTCGGGCATAGGCAGAGAGAGTTCGATGGCGAGGTCGACAGAGCGACGTACTTCGGGCGAGAATTGATTTGCAATAGCCAAAGTGTGCCCTCCGAGCTCCTTCATCTCCAGCAATACTGCGCTCTCTTCCGCATAGCCCGTCTCGGAGAGCAACGCACCCACCAGAACTCTCTCCGAAACGATGGACTTGGGTCCATGCCGGAATTCAAGTGTGTGAAAGAACTGAGCATAGCTGGACGAAGACTCCATGACTTTGAGCGCTGTTTCTGACGCTATAGGATATAGTGCGCCCTGTGCGAGAAATGCTACGTCGTCAAACGATTCTTGAGTAAATTGCTCGACCTGTGGGCCATAAATAGGGAGCAGTCGAGCCAGGGCCTCGGGTAGCGAATGCAGCGCGTCTACAAACTCATCCCGCTTGGCGAACCGCGCAGCAATATACTGCAGCGCCATCAGCATGGAGGTAAACGACGAGGTCATCACCGTGCTCTCCTCTGACACAGGCAGTTTCAGGGTACGAGTGCTGAGGTCAGCCAGCTCGTTGCCATCGCAAGTGACTGCCAGAAATTCGACGCCGCGCCGTCTGAGGAGTTCAGCTACTTGCAGAACCTCAGAGGTGTGTCCAGAACGCGAGATAAGAACCGGGAAGATGACCGCGTCTTCTATGGGAACCACTAATTTGGGAAACAGCAGGATTTCAGAGGCAGGCACAGCCCGCGCCGGCGCGCTTAACAAGGTCGCGAATGTGGCTGCGGCGGCCTGCGCAAGATAGTAACTTGTGCCGCAGCCGATGAAGATCCATTCATGCGAGCGCGGATCTTTGTCGCCGAAAAGCGGCTCCAGTTTGAGTCTGTCTAATGTGTTGAGACAATTGCGCCAAACTTCGGGCTGGCTATAGATTTCCCGTAGTGTTGCTGCTCCGCGTTCCATCGTGGCTCCATTGGGTTGTCTTCGGTTTTGAATAGGGAGAACGAGAGAATCAATGCCTCCCAAAGTTTTCCGTCATTACGTATTGGCAAGAGATTCTTGTCTCGGCATATCACCAAAGGAAATAATAGCATATAAAAGGAAGCATAATGCAACACAAATACGCTCTAAATGTTAATATGTTTCCAACGTGATGGTGATCGTTAACAGTTCTGCGGCCGAGCCCGCATCCGCCGATCCCTCTGCCAAGCGCAGTTACAACCTCCTTCTGCTGCTTGTTGCGGGCCTTGGAGGGCTGCTCTACGGTATCGACGTCGGCATCATTGGAGGCGCACTCCCCTACTTGGAGGCGACTTCGGGCCTGACCGCCGGCCAGCTCTCCGTCATCGTGGCTGCAGTGCTGCTGGGAAGCGTGTTGTCTACGCTTTTCGCGGGAATCCTGGCCGATACCTTGGGCCGCAAGCCGCTCATGATCCTCAGCGGTCTGGCGTTCGTCCTCAGCATTCCCATCATCGCGCTCTCACACGGCTACTCGCCGCTGTTCTTTGGCCGCCTTTTGCAGGGCGTCAGCGCCGGACTGGTCGGCGTGGCTGTTCCGCTTTACCTTGCCGAGTGCCTCGCGGCCTCAAGCCGCGGCAAAGGCACGGCCATTTTTCAATGGCTGCTGACGTTGGGCATCGTGGCCGCGGCTCTGGTTGGTATCTACTACAGCTACCGCGTCGAAGCGGTTGCCAAAGCCGCCGGCGCAGCAGCTCTTCTCGCCTTCAAAGACCAGGCATGGCGGCGCATCTTCTGGGTATCGCTTCCGCCGGGCGCGCTCTTTGTACTGGGCAGCCTCTTCGTTACCGAATCGCCGCGCTGGCTCTTCCACCACGGCCACACGCAGCGCGCCCACGCCGCCCTCCTCCGCTCGCGCACCCTGCGGCAGGCCGCCATCGAGATGGAAGAAATGGAAGCCAACGCACGAGCCAAAGCACAGATCGCTTCCGGCAAACAGATCGCGGACTCGGTCCTGCGCCGCAAATACGTGATCCCGTTTGTGCTGGCCTGCGTGATCCTGTTTTGCAACACAGCCACGGGCATCAACTCCATCATCGGCTACAACGCCGGCATCCTACTTCAAAGCGGCCTCGATGACCTCCACGCCCACTGGGGCTATGTCATCTTCACTGTCGTCAATTTCCTGCTGACCTCCGTGGGCATGATGCTGGTCGACCGCAAAGGCCGCCGCTTTCTGCTTGTGCTGGGCACCGGCGGCGCTGCCCTCGCGCTGTTCAGTGTCGGATTCCTGTTCCTGCGCACCGAGCGCTTCACCGTGAATTGCCGCGTGCCCGTGCAAGCCATGGTAGGCGCCGATCAGCGGTTGAGCTTTCATTTCGACCGTGCCACGGCCGCTAGGCTGCTGGCTGCGCAGGGCCACTCAAGCGGCACGATCCAGAGCGATCGCGCCTCGCTTGCCATCATTTACTCCTACGGCGATTTCACCGCGGCCACCAGTTACGTGCGCTCTGACGATCCGGCCGCCGCACCCATTGAAATGACACGAGCAAATTGCGTGCCTTCGAATGCGGTTGAAGCTTTTTTCAAAAATCCGCTGGGAAATTTGAAGGCTGCGCGCGCTGCCCCGCTGCGCATCCAGAAGGCCATTGTCGGCCGCATTCCCGATCCGCATGACGGCTGGCTAGTCGCCCTGGGCCTCTACCTGTTTATGGCGTTCTACGCAATCGGCCCAGGCGTGGTGGTGTGGCTCGCGCTTTCTGAGTTGATGCCCACCAGGATCCGTTCCAACGGCATGAGCATCGCGCTGGTCATCAATCAACTCGTCTCCACCACATTGGCGGGCATCTTTTTGCCCTTCGTGAGCAACTACGGCTATTCCTCAATGTTCTTCCTGTTCTCCGGCTTTACGGTGATCTACTTTATCGTCGCCGTCTTTTTATTGCCGGAAACCAAAGGCAAGACCTTGGAAGAGATTGAAGCCCACTTCGCAGCGCGAAATTAAAGCATCTTCAGAAATAGTGGAGTCCGGAAGCGATGATTTCAGGCCGGCGCAATCAGCTTCTACAAGCCGCACGAGTAGGCCGATAAATTGGTAGAGGATTAGTATCGGGAACGCCCGCTGAGCCGGCAATCACGCGATAGAGCGTTGTCGCCCGCTAATTCAGCGGGCTCTTGTTTTTGGCGGAAAAGTAGCGTAGCGCACTTTAGCCCTCAACAACCCAGAATCTGTGGCTCATCCTGTGGCACAGTCCGCAGAGCGAACGACGGGTGCTGGTCTAATAAAGAACAACGCAGTGGAAGGGAGTGGTCCAGAGGCCGGCACTGTCGGCGAAATGCCGCGCTCGAACAGGATGAGTCGCTCAAGAAAAAGCTCTGCGAGCACGTCTCCGGAAGCCTCTTGAACTTCCTTGAGCACGCCTCACCGAGCGGGCAAATTCCAATCAAGATGACTGCAGACAATCCAGATACATTTCAGGTTCTGAAAAACAATGCTATCTCAAGGAATCAAGCGCGGTCATCTAACGTCTGCATCGGGTCGACGGTGAGCTGTTTACGCCCAATCCGCATCGCGGAACAGGCGTCTCCGGAGTGGGCGTGCGCGGCCAGCGAAGACTGAGGACAGACGGAAGCTCAAAGAGCGAGTTTGCTCTTGAAGCAGGCTTGCGGTGGGCGTGAGCCTGTTCCTTGCGTTCATCTCGATCCCAACAAGAAAAGGACTGAGCATTGATCTCGACGCAGAGGGAAAAAGGACAAAGTATTCATCTCCACCCCAAGGAAAATAGGCAGAGCATTCTTTTCGGCCCCAAGAAAAACGGGGACGGGAGCCAACCGGCTCCCGCCCCCCTTGATGAATGATTCAACGAAGGCTAGAACGTGATCTTCGTGTAGAACTGCATCTGGCGTGGATCCCCATAAGCCGTCGCGGTGCCGAAAGACCCCTGAGCTGTGGGAGACCACGAAGTGTTGAGGCTCATGATGTTGGGGTGGTTGAAGACGTTGAAGGCCTGAGCGCCCAGTTTCACAGTAGCCCACTCGCGAATGGCGAATCCCTTTTCCGCGCTCATGTGGAAGGCAACTTCCTTGGGATCGCGAATGGAACCGACGGAAGCGCTGCCGAAGTATCCCCAGGCTGGGTGGGTATAGCTCATGTAGGAATAAACAGGAGCCTGTCCCGGTTTGCCATCGGTGCCATGGTTCCGAACCAGGAGCCCGGTGGCATTGGGCCGTGTGGCCAAGCCGCTGCTGTATGAGACAGTTTGCGCGAAGCCGCTTTCGACAACGCCGTAAGAGTCAAAGTTCCAACCACCGAGCAGGGCTTTGGCGAGGTAGTTGGTTGTGGTATTGAAGAAAGGCAGGTTGTAAACGAGTGAGTAGACGAATACGTTGGGACGGTCGTAGTCGGGGCGGCCGTAATCACCCATGGGGTTGTCGGAGTTTTGGAAGCTGCCGCTGGAGCTGTAAGCCACTTGCGTTCCTGAAGCGTTCACATCGCCCAACGACTTGCTCCATGTATAGGAAACGTGCGCGGTGAGATCGTGCATCTTCTGCACATAGCCGACGAGCAGACCGTTGTAGTTGGCGACGCCGAGGCTGACGCCGGTGCTGATTCCGGCGTATCCAGCATACGGCCGGTAGAAGTTGCTGATGGTCGGAGTGGCCGTATAAGTGGTGCCGTTGACGGTCACCGAACCGGCCGCATTGATGCAGGGATCGTATTGGAAGCCAGATCCGGGTTGTGACCAGATGCCATAGTTGCCCGATACCGCCTCAGCTTCGCCCTGGGTGACGCAAGCCGCATCTCCCGGCGAGGTTCCGTTCTGGTAGAAGTTCTGATCCAGAGCACTGGTGAAGATATGCTGCGTGACCATGCCGGCGTAGCCGATGGCGAATACGCCGCCAGGCACGACTTCTTTTTCAACGGTAAGGCTGTAGTTGCGAATGGATGCAGGCTGGTAGTGGGAGCTGGTGGCGTTCAGTGCCGTCAAGCCTGGCGCATTGGGTACCGCGCCCGATCCGCTGCCGGCGGGATTGGTGAATTCAGTGGCGTTATAGGTCGGCTGCTGCACGAAGGGAATGTTCGTGAGCAGGTTAGAAGTCTGCAGAAGACCGACCTGCGTGTACCCCATTCCGAATCCGCCGTGGAGCGACATCTTGCCGTCGTTGGTGAGTCGGTAAGCGAAGCCGATGCGCGGCGCAAACAATCCCTTTCTAGGAGTGGTGAAGCCGTCAGGTGTTCCAACTCCGGCGTTCAACATTCCGTTGTTGGTGAGGTTTGCGACCGCGCCGCCCGACGACACGAGAGGCTGATTCTGGCTGTTCAAGTAAGCCCAGGATGTTGTTAACCCGAAGGTCGATTTGGCGCAGTTTGCGGTGATCTCGCAGAGAGCCGGCGCCTGACCGGTGCTGAATGCTTTGGGAACGAAGTTGGAGATCTGGTTTCCATCAAGTGCGGAAGCTGTGAAATAGGTCCAGCGGAGGCCGAGATTGAAGGTCAGCCTCGGGCTGAATTTCCAGTCGTCCTCGAAATAAGCCTCGGTCCACTTGTTGCGGAAGCGGCCGTCTCGCTGCGCATTGGTTTGCTCATAGCCAAAGCCGCAGCCATTGTCAGGATTGGCAAGGAAGCCGAGCAGGTAGTCGCCGGCCGTGTCTCCGGAGAAGTCGCCGTTGATGCAGAAGTTGCCCATCGGGAATGCGCTGGCCGCGTTAGCGTGAAGCAGATTCCACATGTAGGTGAGCCCGCCCTGAAGAACATGGTTGCCCTTGACCCAGGAGATGTCGTCAGAGAACTCGCCGGTCTGATCGTTGGAGTGAGTGGGCAGAGCACCTTCGCCCATCCAGAACCAGTTCTCTCCGCCTTGCGCGTCGTTGTCCATGCTGATGTCTGGAATGCGGTTGAGCGGGTCGGCTCCGGTGAACTTCTGGTTGATGGTGACTCCGCTGGGCACCGTGTACTTGCCGATCAAAGCAGCAGTGTATTTGGTGTAGACCGCGCCGAGGCTAGCTACATTGATGAGCGACGGTCTGATCGTCCACTGCCAGCGGAGAAGCAAATTCCCGGCCGGAGTGTCGGTTCCGGAATTGGGGTTGGGAGCGTAGTCGTTGTAGCCACGCGTGGCGTTGATCTGCGTGGCTTCTTCCTGCATGACGCGCAGCGTGACGGTGTTGCTCTGGTTGATGTTGTAGTCGCCGCGATAAAGTTCGTCGTTGACGCTGAAACGAACGGGATTGTCGTTGAGATAGTTTTGAGAGGCAGACGTGTAGTTTGCCGCCGGCCAGTATGCTTTGCCGAGAGCGACCGTGTTCGGGTCCATGCACATGGGCAGAGATCTGGTTATAGTTGCCGCCGGCGGTCTTCTGGTAGATGCAGGCTGCTCCGGACCCCGCGCCTCCGCCGACACGGGCATCCAGAATTGCCTGGTGAACTGGGTCGAGACTGCTATAGGGATTCATTTTTGCGCCGCCGGCGTGCGAGGCCTGCGGTCCGCACTGAGGTCGCCGTTGTAATAGTCAACGCCATTATCCAGAGGTCCGCCGCTGGGAAATACATAGCGAGCGCCCGACGTGTAGGCGTAGTGATCGGCTTTCCAGTCGGCTCCGACAAAGAAGAAGAGCTTCTTATTCAGACTCGTGAAGAGGCCGGGAATTGCTACCGGACCACCTAGTGTGATGCCCCAGTCCGACAGGTGCAGAGAAGTGAGCGGAACCTGGCCGCTCTGCAGGAATCCATGCGCCGTGCCGTACTCGTTGGTGCGATCAAAGAAGTAGCCGCCGCCATGGAATTGTTCGCCGCCGCTTTTGGTGGTGACGAGAACCTGGCGCCCGGCCAAGCCATATTTCGCGCTGTAGTTGTCGCTGAGGACGCGCATCTCGGCAATGTGATCGACAACGGGCGTGATGGGCAGAGTGATCTCGGATGCCGCGGTCACGTTGTACACGCCGTCGATGGTGTACATTGTTTCTTCGTCGGAGGAGCCGTTGATGACGACTTCCGACGTGATGGCGCCCTGGCCGGCTTGATAAAGGCCGTTGGCGCCATTGACAGTGCTGACGCCCGGAACCACCGTGACAGGAGCGCGGAGAAGTTGCGGCCGTTGAGCATGATGTTCTGGACTTCACTCGCCGTGATGGTACCGCCCGATTCAGCGCTCTCGGTCTGCACGACTTCGGCATCGGCTTCGACGCTGACGGAGATGGATTCGCTGCCCACCGCCAGCTTCACATTCAGTCCGCGCCGTTGGCCGGGATCGAGGTGAACGTCTTTGATGACCTGCGTTTTGAATCCGGTCTTTGCTGTCGAGACCGAATAGTCGCCCGGCACCAGCGATTCCGCATCGTAGAAGCCGGAGCTATTGGTTGTCTCAGTTCCGACTACGCCCGTGGCCTGGTTGGTTACTGTCACCTGGACTCCCGGCACCACAGCGCCCGTGGAGTCTGTGACAGTGCCGGTGATGGCGCAACTGGTTGCGTTTTGCGCGTGCACCCACGCGGCCGCGCATACCAGGGCGAACGCCACACCCAACCGGCAGATGTTCCGCACTTGATTCAGTCTCATGAAGGCCTCCCCCTTGAATTCGACAGGCTCCCGGTGATAGGCGCCGGAAGAGCACAACTTTGCGGTTGCGGAGGGAACATTAAGAAACCCTTGAATTCGGTGTCAACGGCAAAACCACATTTCGGTGAACGGCTATGGGCAGAGAAACCAGCGAGTAGAAGGGCGTTTGCGGGAAGCTGGAGATTTTCAGTCGATTAATCCGCAATGCGGAACAATTTCAGGGAGGAACGACTTGAAGAATTTTAGCTCTTCGAGGCGCTGAAGAAGCGCGGCGCAATGCTGCTCTCGACACGCACCAAGATGCGCAGAGAGGGCGTAAATACTTGGCGGAAATGGATTCTCGCGCGAGATTGCGGACCCGTTTCTGGCCGCGCGGATCAAGTTTCGACTGGCGCCGGATTGCCGGCCGAAAGCATTCGATGACCAGTGAATCCGCGTTGAGCGCGCGCGGTGCTCAAAGACGGCATTGAATCTCTAGTTTCCGCAGCGGCCGGAGCGGCCTTGCGGTTCCATTATCCGGAATGTAAAAGCAGGCTCGTCGCGGCTGCTGCATCGGCAGTTCGATGTACAATCCGTCTGCGGTCTTGACGCCAGGAAATTGCCTGGTCCGAGCCCAGCAATTTGCACTCCGCACACCGGCCCGTCGAGATAAGGGATTGCCCTCCCAGAGCGAATGCACGCGGAGTTCGCCGCTTTGCGGGCCAGCCGAGCGCGATGGCGTAGAGCGCGCCATTGTGCGTGGTGAAGCGAATGTCTTCGGCCGTGAATTCCTGCTGGTCAGAGTTCTTTGCCGAACTGGTGACTTTGGTCGGTCCTTCGCCGTAGACCAGCCACGGGCGCGAGCCGTAGATGGCTTCGCCGTTGGTTTTGAGCCACGCGCCCATCTCGAGCAGGATGGCGCGCGCCTGCTTCGGGAATGGTGCCGTCGGATTTCGGCCCCACGTTGAGCAGCAGGTTGCCGTTCTTGCTGACCACGTCGACCAGCTCGTCGATGAGCGACTTGGCGCTGCGATACTCGTCGTTCTTGGCGTAGCCCCAGGAGTGAATGCTGACCGATGTGTCGGTTTGCCAGGGCAGCAGGCGCAGCGTATCGAGTTTGCCGCGCTCGATGTCGAGGATGGCGGCATTCTCAGGGAAGTCGTACCCCTTGTAGGTGAGCAACGACGCCCTGATGGCGCTGCGCGGCCTCGTTGTAGTAGTAGGCTGCGAAGCGCTTCAGATAGGGCTGAAACGCGGGCTGGCCGATCCACCAATCGAAGTAGAGGAAGTCAGGGTGATATTTGTCGACGAGCTCGGAGCTGCGCGCGAGCCAGTCGTCGAGGAAGGCTTTGTCCGGCGGTAGCCAGCGCTCGAGATGATCTGGATCGGGCTCTTTCGAATCGTCGTCTCCGGGCAGCGCCATCGGCTGCGCGGGGCCGTAGAGGCCGGCGTAGCGCGGGTCGCGCACATCGGAGTCAAACTTCATGCCGCCGTCGTACCACCACCAATGCTCGGCGCGATGCGAAGAGACGCCGAAGTGCAGGCCGTGGCGGCGCGTGGCGGCGGCGAGCTCGCCGACAACGTCGCGCTTCGGGCCCATCTTCGCGGCGTCCCAATCGGTGAGGCTCGAGTCGTACATGGCAAAGCCGTCGCAGTGCTCGGCGACTGGGACGACGTAGCGCGCGCCTGCTTGCGGCAAACAGATCGACCCAGGCATCGGCATCGAAGTGCTCGGCGCGGAACATGGGGATGAAGTCCTTGTAGCCGAACTTCGATTGCGGGCCGTAGGTTTCAACGTGGTGTTTGAACGCGGGCGTGCCCTCGACATACATGTTGCGCGAATACCACTCGTTTCCGAATGCCGGAACCGAATAGACGCCCCAGTGAATGAAGATGCCGAATTTGGCGTCGCGAAACCACTGCGGGCACGCGATAGGCTGCGAGCGAATCCCAATCGGCTTTGAAGGGTCCCTTTTGTGTCGCGGCGTTGACGCGCTCGATTTGCTGTTCGACTTTCGCCGATGCCTGGCAACGCGCCTGCGCCGCGCCAACTGCACAGATTGCTGTAGAGGTGACAAGAAGCCGCAGGCGTTGACGGAAGACGACGCGATTCATGCCACCAACCTATCACCGTTGCGCCGTCTCGGGGAATGCAATCAGCGTTATTGCGGGTTCGTGGCCGGTTGCTGTATCACGTCATTTATGGTTTCTCGGAAGGACCTGAGCGAACGATCCAGTTCGATGCGCCGCTGTTTGATCAGTGTGGTTGTATTTGTTGCGGCGATTGCCGGCGCTGCATCAATTGCGGCGGCGGCGCCGGATTCGCATCTGGCACGGCCGAATGCTCTGCGCTGCGCGGGGCAGGTCGGTCCGCTGGCGGTTGCCAACGCTCACCCAGAGTTTTCATGGAAGCTCGAGGCCGTGCAGACGGCTTTGCACGGAGTGGCGCAGATCGCTTATGAGATTCAAGTGGTCGCTAGCGAGAGCCAGTTTGGGCCGATGCAGGCTAAGCCGGTGCGAGGAATTTTGTGGGACAGCGGCATCGTCCAAAGCTCCGCGATTTCCGGAGTTCGGTACGCAGGTCCGGCGCTCGAAGCCGGGCACGAATATGCATGGCGCGTGCAGGTCTGGGATGAGCGCAATCGCCCGATCTGGATGGAGCGCGGCGGCTCATTGGGTGCAAGCTCCCGAGTGGCGCGCGCAGTGGATTGCTGTGGAGCCGACCGACGGAGAGGACGCGGATAAGCCGCTTCCGCTCTTTCGTAAAACTTTCAGCGTGACCCACCGCCTTACACGCGCGGTGCTTTACGCGTCTGGGCTGGGGCAGGATGAAATACGCGTGAATGGCCGCAAAGTAGGCACGGACGAGCTTACGCCAGGCTGGAGCGATTACCGCAAGACTGTTTACTACGACGCTTATGATGTGACGCCGCTTTTGCTTCAGGGGAAAAATGCGCTCGGCGTCATGCTGGGCAATGGGATGTACCGAGTACTCCGCACCGCCGGACGTTTTACGAAATTCGAGGGCAGTTTTGGTGAGTTGAAGTGCACGGTTCAACTCGAATTGAGTTTTGCCGATGGCAGTTCGGCGGAGATCTTGAGTGATGGATCGTGGAAGACCTCTCCGGGGCCGATCACATTTTCGTCGACGTACGGCGGCGAGGATTTCGATGCGCGGCTTGAACCGCGAGGTTGGGATCGCGCGGGCTTCGACGACGAAACGTGGCACAGCAGTATCGGTGGTTGCGGGGCCCGGCGGTGCGCTGACTCCAGAGCTAGCGCCGCCGATTCGCGAGATGCATGTGTACTCGCCCATCAAGGTGACGCATCCCAAGCCGGGAATCACGGTGTACGATCTGGGGCAAAACTTTGCCGGTTGGCCGGAGATCACGGTCAACGGGCGGCCGGGAGCCGTAGTGAAACTGATCGCGGGCGAGTTGCTCGACAAGGATGGGCTTGCGTGGCAACGAAGCTCCGGGAGTCCGCAGTGGTATTCGTACACATTGCGCGGCGGCGGAACTGGAGACGTGGCATCCGCGGTTCAGCTATTACGGATTCCGCTATGTGCAGGTTGAGAGCGGCGAGACCGGCGCGACGGAGCCTGAGTTTCGCGTCCTGAGCCTTCGCGGCGATGAGATTCATATCGTCGTCCGAGCAGGTGGGCGAGTTCGCGTCTTCGGACGAGAATTGCTGAATCGCATTCACATGCTGATTCTGCATGCGATTGAAAACAATTCAGTGAGTCTTTTTACCGATTGCCCGCACCGCGAAAAGTTGGGCTGGCTTGAAGAGACGCACCTGATGGCGCCGTCGCTGCTCTACGACTTCGATTTCGCGGGGTTATACGCGGCTACGGCGCGCAACATCGCCGATGCGCAGAGAAGAGACGGTCCGAAGGCGGGGATGGTTCCGGAGATTGCGCCGCAATACATGGTGTTCGAGCCCAAATGGGACATGTTCAACGACTCGCCGGAGTGGGGAAGCGCGGCGATGCTCGCTCCCTGGTACGTCTATCAGCGGACCGGCGACAAAGATTTTCTCGCGGCCCAGTACGACGTGATGCGAGCATATGCGGCGTATCTCGGAACGCGGGCGCACGATGGAATCATCGATTATGGGCTCGGTGACTGGTACGACATCGGGCCGGGCGATCCGGGGCTGTCAAAGCTGACGACCGCCGGCGTGACGGCAACCGCGATCTACTACCAGGACTTGAAAGTGATGGAGAAGACGGCAGCACTGCTGGGCCGTAAAGACGAGAGCGAAGACTACGCGCGACAGGCTGAGCGCGTGAAGGATGCATTTAATGCGAAATTCTTCGATGCTGCCCAGCATAGGTATGACAAGGGCAGCCAGACGGCGCAGGCCATGCCGCTGGCGCTTGGAATGGTGCCTGACGATCAGCGAACTGCGGTTCTCGATGCGCTGGTTGCAGATATCCGCGCGCACCAGAATCACACGACGTCAGGCGAAGTGGGCTTTCACTACGATGTGGATGCGCTGCTCGATGGCGGCCGGTCGGACGTGCTGCTCGACATGCTTGAGCGGACTGATGCTCCCAGTTATGGCTATATTTTGGCGCAGGGCGCAACGTCGCTGACGGAAGCCTGGGACGGCGGACATTCGCAGGATCACTTCATGCTCGGCGATGCGGAGGAGTGGTTCTATCGCGGGCTTGGTGGCATCGATGTCGATTTTTCGCGCCGAGGCGCGGAGCAGATTATTTTGCATCCGGTAGTCGTGGGCAAGATCGCGTGGGTCCGGACGAGTTACCAATCGGCAGTGGGCATGATCGAGAGCAGCTGGCAGCGCGGGGTGCATGCGACGGTTTATCGGTTCACCATTCCGGCGAACGCGACGGCGACGATCGAGATCGATTCCGGCGATCCCAGTTCGGCGACGGTGAATGGCGTTGCGGCTGCGAAGGCTGCTGGAGTGGTTGCTGCGCGAATTGAGAGTGGGAGAATCACGCTGACTGTCGGATCAGGAGAGTATGAGATTCGCGCGGAGAATCCGGCGCTTTGAGAATTCGTGGAGCGTCGGCTCACCACGGCTTCGACCGCGCTACAGAGATGCCGCGCACTTCATTCGGCCATTTTCCCGAAACGGCGCAATAGAAGTGGTAAAGCGCGCCATCGTGGAAGATCACGCAGGGTTTGTGGGCAAAGGTTTCGTCCACTGTGCCGGGCGCACCACGGTCGATGATGATCTCGTTTACTTTTTCGAAGTGATAAGGATCGCGGCCGAGCGCGAGAAGCTCGCGAGCCACGCCTTGACGGTCGAGGCCAAAGTAATACATCCCCCAGACATTCTTGTTGCGGACGACAAAAGGATTGCTGGCAAAACGCGCGTCCCAGGAGTCAGGTCCGCCGTTGCGCAGAATCGGATTGCCTGAGTAGCGCGTCCATGTTTGCAAATCGCGCGACGTGGCGACACCGCTTTGCTCGTGCCAGCCTCCGCCTTCGCTCTTCGGCAGGAGATCGGTCTTGGCGTTGTAGTAGAGGTAGAAAACACCGTCCTGCTCGATGAGATTTGGCCGATAAAGGCCGCCATGCTCCCAAGGCGCGCCATCGCCAGGAAAGAGAATGGGGTCTGTCAGCTCCCAATGGAGCAGGTCGTCACTCCAAGCCAGACCTATGACCGCCGCGCCCGCTTCGTAGCCCGCATTCGGGTAGGCATTCCAGGCGCCGAGGTAACGGCCTTTCACTTTTTTCAGCCGCCCGAGCGAGGTGAGGCCCTCTTCGCGAACGATGCAACTGAGAGCGATGTTGTATTTCGTGTATTTCGAATTGGGATCGCGCCGCGCGACGCAGGCCACGCGATCCCAGCTGAGAAGGTTGGAGGATTTGGCGAGGCCTGTTTGGTAGCCGGTTCCGTCAAAACCGATATAGAGCATTTGAAAGACGCCGTCGTGAAGAAAGACGAAGGGATCGTCGACGGATTTGCTGTCAAATGAATTGGGATCGGCCGAAGCCGCGAGAACGAGCTTTCCGTATTTGAAAGGGGTGCGGAAGGGCGCGATCTCGGATTGGCTGAAAGCTTGAGCGGAAAGATTGATGCCGCGCGCAAAGGGGATTCCGGCCACGGCCATTGCCAGGCTGGAGGAAACTCGCCGCCTTGTGATGATTGGATTCATTTTATGCACGCTCGTGTTCTCGGGATCCGATGCGTAGCGTCAGTGCGCAGCGGGCTCTAATACAGCCACGCCTTGCGGCGCCAAGTCGAGATTCGAAATAATGCGGCCGTCGTGCAGGATGTCGCGCATTGCAGACGGCAATGCGAGGTGCACTTCGACCGGGCCGTGGTTGATGAGCACAAAGACTGTGTGATTCGCATCAACGCGACGGCAGACTTCGACGTTCCGGGGCACAACGCCGAACTCCGGGCTGTGACCTGCGCGTTGCTCGTGGCCCATGCGACGACTTTGCGCATCAGGTCTGGATCGAGGACCGCGCCGAGATAAGTGATGCGTCCGTTGCCGACGCGTCGCGAGATCATCGCGGGCTGGTCGTCGAGCCAGCCGTTGATTTTCCGTAGCGAAGAAGAACTTCGGTGTCTGGAGCACGCGTGGAAAGCTGTTCCGCCCACAGCGAAGCGGTTCCAGAGCCGAGCGGTTCCGCTCACCGGCACCTCCGAGTCGAGCGCGTAATACTGCTCAACGCGGCCGCCGAGTGGCGCGACGAGCGGGCCCGGCTGGCGTTCGACGTTCAGGGAATTGTGCTCGTCCTTCATTCCGGACCGCGGCCCGAGCAGCAGATGGCCGCCCTGCTTGACGTAGGCGAGCAGATGCGCGCGAGATCTTGCGGAGGAATGACGTTGAGGCTTGGCGCGAACACGAGTTTGTAGGAATCGAGCGGGGCATTGGCGCTCACAATGTCGACGGTCAGGCCCTGTTCGCGGAGTGGACGATAGTAGTCGAGCAGCACTTCAAGCTGGTCGTAGTTCTTGTTGTGCGGCTGGAAGTCGATGGCCCAGCGGCTGTCATAACTCACGACGATGGCAACCTGTGCGACAGGCTGGGTTCCTTTCAACGCAACTGCGGCGCGTTCGAATTCGCTGCCGATGCTGCGAATTTCGTCGTAGATCGGAAGCGGCGTGCCATCCGGCCCGACTATCGCGCCATGGTATTGCTCCTGTCCGTTGAGCGCGTCGCGCCATTGCCAATAAAGCACGGCGTCGGCACCGTGGCCAACAGCCTGCCAGGCCATGGCGCGAGTTTCGCCGGGATCGAGCGTGGTGTTTATCGGCGCCCAGTTCACCGATCCGGGTTGCGTCTCCATCACCCAGAAGTTCTGACGTTTCCATCCGCGCGCGAAGTCGTGCATGGCGCCATTGCGGGCGACATTCAAGTGGCCTTCGCCGACATAGTCGTCCCATGCGGCAAGATCGAGCGGCTGCGTGATCTCGTAGTGATCCCAATTGTCGGACCATCCGAGGCCGCCGATGTTGGTGGTGATGAACTGGCGCGAATCGGCAAATTTGCGAATCTCGTCGATCTGCACCTGCTGGAAGTCGCGCCAAGTATCGCTGACGAAACGGCGATGGTCGAGCAAAAGCCCTGGGTTGCCGCCATCCGTGGGCAGCGGAATCTCGTCCCAGCGGTCGTAGGTCTCGCTCCAGTAGGCCGTGGCCCAGTCGCGATTCAGAGCGTCGAGCGATTCTGTATTTTCGCTGGAGCCACTCATCGAATTGGCGACGCGTGTCGGGGTCGAAGGACTCGTCGGTGTATTCATTGCCGATTTGCCAGCCGATCACATTTGGATCGTGTCCAAAGCGGCGGGCGAGCTGTTCTGCGATCGCTGCGCAGAAGACGCGATACTCCGGACTCGCGTAGTTGAATTGCCGGCGGCCGCCGTGCTCGGCGCGGCGGCCAGTGGGCATCGACGCGCAGCGTTTCAGGATGAGCGGAAGTGAGCCATGCCGGGGGCGCGTCGGTGGGAGTGCCGATGACGACCTCGATGTGATGCTTTTCCGCCAGCCGGACCGCGCGCGCAAGCCAGTCGAGGTCGTAGCGGCCTTCAGATGGCTCCAGTGTGCTCCACGCAAACTCGCCGACGCGTACGACGTGCAGGTGAGCATCCTCCATCAGCTGCAGGTCCGCATCCCAGCGCGACTCCGGCCACTGCTCGGGATACCAGGCTGCACCGAGCAGCAGCGCGGGAACAGGCGTATCGCTGCCGGCCGCGACAGCAACAGGGGAAGGGGAGATGAGGGAAAAAGCTACGAGCGCCGAAACGAGACAGAATAAAAAGCTCCTCGCGACGCGAACTGCGGCTGGAGCGCGAAGACGTATCCCCATCAGCAAAATTCTCATTCGAGGTTCTTGTATCACACGCAGCTTGAGTCACGCGTGGGCGGCCGGTGGGCGCATTCCGTTCCGCTTATCGGAATCCGATGGCAGCTGGCTTTTCGCGGTTCGCAAGACATGGCGAAAATGCGGTAACTTGAGGTTCGATTCATTCAGGCTCGCAGCTCCGGGTTCAAACGGGGCAAGATACTTCGGCAAGGACTCGATGACCGGACGGGCCCGCCGCATGGAAAGGCAAACCGTTGTCGACTCAAACCGCACCGACCCTCGCTCTCATTCATACGAGCCCGACACTCGCGCCAGGTTTCACCAAGCTCTGCCATCGGCACCTGCCGGAGGCAAAGGTATTTCACATGGTGGACGAAAGCCTGATTCAGGACACGGTCAAGGCCGGACACTTACGCAAGGCGACCATCCGACGGCTGATCCGGCAAATTGCATCGGCTGAAGAAGCCGGAGCGGACGCGGTACTGGTGACGTGCTCATCGATCGGGCCGGGCGTGACGCTGGCCCAGCAACTGTTCGAGATTCCTGTGCTGCGCATTGACGATGCAATGGCCGAGAATGCCGTGCGGCAGGCGCACACCATCGGCGTGCTGGCAACGCTGCGAACGACGCTCGATCCGACTACCGCGCTGCTGCGCGAAAAGGCCGCGAAGGCAGGCCGCAAGGTGGAACTGGTAGAGTGCTTATGCGAGGAAGCATTTCCAGCCGTGCTCGCCGGCGATACGGCGACCCACGACCGCCTGTTGCGCGGGCGCTGGTGGAAGATTTGAAGGGAGTGGATTTGATCGTGCTCGCACAAGCCTCGATGGCGCGTGTCTTGACTACGCTCGCGGCCGATGTGGTGCATGCGCCGGTGCTTTCAAGTCCCGAACTCGCTGTGCTGAGCGCGCGCCAGGCGCTGGACCTGCCGCAGCCGGCGAGGTCCGGCGCTTGAAGCAGCGCCAAAGAGTCCTGGGCCTGCTTGGCCTGCTTTCGGTTCTCACTTTTCTCGATCGTCTCGCCATTGCCGTCGCAGGCCCTGCGATTCAGGCGGATCTCCATATTCAGCCGCAAAACTGGGGATGGATTCTGAGCGCGTACGTGCTGGCCAACGGGATCTTCGAGGTTCCATCGGGCGCGATGGGCGACCGGCGCGGCCAGCGCGGCGAGATGACGCGCATTGTGACTTGGTGGTCCTGCTTCAACGCGCTCACGTCGTGGTCGCGCGGGTTCTGGCAGCTTTGCGCTTCGCGGTTTTTCTTCGGGCTGGGCGCGGCAGGCGCGTATCCGAACATTGCAGGCGTGATTGCGCGATGGTTTCCGGCACGGGAGCGCGCGCGCTGCCAGGGCGTGGTGTGGGCCGCGAGCCGCCTCGGCGGGGCGCTGGCGCCGTTGTTGTTTGTGCCGATGGTGCACTTCTTCGGATGGCGAGCGGTATTCCGCGTGCTGGCACTCGCGGGATTTTCATGGGCTGCTGTGTGGTGGTTTCGTTTTCGCAACTGGCCGCGGACAAGATCCTAAAGTGACAGCGGCGGAGTTGGCCGAGATTGGCGATACGCGCGGTACGAGCCACGAAACGTCGGTGCCCTGGCGGCGGCTGTTTCGTTCGCGCGCTCTCTGGCTGTGGTGCTTGCTTATGGCTGCTACGGATGCGGAAGCTGGTTCTACTTCTCGTGGTTTCCTACTTGGATGGTTCACGCGGCCGGCTTTTCGCTCAACGGTGTGCTGTTTGCATCGCTGCCATTTCTTGTGGGCCTGGCGGCGAATCTCGTGGGCGGCCAACTGGGCGACCGGCTGACTTTGCGTTGGGGGCGCGAAGGCTCTGCGCTGGATTCCAGCAGTCTGCCTGACGCTGACCGCGCTGGTGCTCGTAGCGATGGCTCTCTTCCACGGAAAGATTGCGGTGGTTGTGCTGTCGAGCCTGGGCTTTGGCGTGATGGATCTGATGCTGCCGTCGGCGTGGGCATTGTGCCTGGCGATAGGTGGGCGATACAGTGGAACAGCTACGGGAATGATGAATACCGCAGGCCAGGCGGGCGGCTTTCTGTGCACTGTGCTCTTCGGATACATCGTGCACGAGACCGGGAGCTACAACCTGCCGCTGTGGTTTATCGCAGCCATGGTGATGACGAGCGCGCTCATCTATACACGCATCGACTCCACACAAAAAGTGGATGCAGACTCACTCGCGTAGAAGCGACGAGCGGCGTGGGCCGCCATCGCGCACGTGGGCGAAGAAATCCGGAGGGCCAATCTGGCCTCCCTTGAGAGCGAGTTCCAAGCCATCAATCGGCGACGGAGCATGGCCGCGACATAGCGGCACGCCGGCCACAAGCGGCGCAGCAAACGTGAGTGCGTCAAGTCCCAAATGTTTGACGGAGTGTGTCGCTGTATCGCCGCCGGCGATCAAGACACGGCGTACACCGGTCGAGAGCACGAGCTTTCGCAACAGATCTCCCAGCGCGGAGCTGAAATGTTCGCCATGCTTCCCGTCCGCGGGTTGCGGTCCCAGTGCGGTGTAAAGCACGACGCTACGGCTGTCGTTGAGCGCGTTGAGGGCTTTTTTCATCGCGCGGTCCAGGGAAGTGATCCTTCGAGGGGCCATGCGGCAAAACCCATTTGGCGAGCGCGGCGGATTTGTTTCGCGGTCACAGGTGAGCAGCTTCCACTTAGGACCAAAAGACGGTCGACCGGCGAAGCGTTCGGCAACTTTCGGGCGGGGCCGATGAGCCCGAGAGACCGCCAGTGGCGCAATAGGCCATGTGTGAGGCCGGAGCTGCCGACGGCGAAGATTGGCCGAGCGAGTATGTTATCGGTCGCATGCTCCCAAATGAGACGGGCCGTTTCTTCCATCATGGAGTCTGAGCAGCCGTCGAAGATCACACCATCAGCGCGCTCTTTCAGTAGGGTTTGCCATTGCTTCTGGGCCGTGCGCGCCGAGAAGGCATTCATGTCGATGAGGCCGAGGCGAAGTTTGGTTTGCCGTGCGAGATGAAGGCGCAGATCCGCCTCGGTCATTGGCGTGACAGGATGATGACGCATGGTTGGATGGCGGTCGATGCGGACCATCACGCCGTCGGCCTCCGCGAACAAATTGCCGAAGATGACGGCGCGGCCCAGGCGCGGCGCTCCGACGACGACGGGCACTGCGCCGGAGCGAAACACGGCGCGGCCGAATTCCATGGCGCGGCCAATGTTGCCAACCTGAGGCGAACTGTCAAAGGTCGAGCAGACTTTGTAGTGATTCACCGGAGCGCCGAGCCGGCGGATGGTGCGGAATATCGCGGGA
This sequence comes from uncultured Acidobacteriaceae bacterium, assembly GCA_963725115.1. Taxonomy (GTDB): domain Bacteria; phylum Acidobacteriota; class Terriglobia; order Terriglobales; family Acidobacteriaceae; genus Telmatobacter. The sequence continues at coordinate 334,727 of CAVRXG010000003.1, forward strand.
AGATTCGCTGACATCCACCGCGGGCTGCGGCTGCGGCTTTCGCCGGCAATTCCAACGGCGCGGCAAGCGGGGAATCGAGCCAGGGCGCGAGCATCGGGAGCGCTGCGTGAACAGGACGGCCTGCACATTGTGCAGCGCAAGCGCCTCGAGCACGTCGGTCGAGCCGGTAAAGTCGTCGCCGTACCAGGCGTAGAGCAGGCTGGGTGATTCGGGACGTTTCACGCGGAAAACGCCTCCAGCGCGGCGCGCAACTCGGCATGGTTCGCGGCATATTCGGTCAGCGCGATGCCCGCTGCCGCCGCTTCCCAGGCTTGATGAAGACTGCGCACGCCAGCGGCCGGCACCGCCGGGGTGAGCGAGAATTCCGCCGCCACAGGCGTAGATCAGATCGGTCGAACCTAGCAATTGAAACGTGTCCGGCGCCTGCTGCGCCGATTGGCCGGAGGAAAAGACCGGCATGATTTCGCAGCCCTTTGTGCGGGCGCGGGAAACATGGGCGTGAGGCACTCACGCGCGGAGGCAATGACGCTTGCGTCGTCCTCGCAGAATTTGTTGCGCAGGCCATTGACGTGGATGTGATCGATGCCGGCGAGCCGCCAGAATTTCTGGAAGGCGATAAAGCTCATGCCGGTGGCATGAGAGCGGCTGAACATTCCCCATCCATTGCGATGGCCATGAATAGCCACCTGCGCATGGCGGCGAAGCGCAGCTCATCGCGGGCAAGCCTATGCTGTTGACGCTGACCATGACGCAGGTGCCGCCGGAAGCGACGACGAGATCGTGGCGGCGCAGCATCTGGTCGATTTCGCCGGTGATGTTGGCGGCGTACATTGGCCGCTTGCCGGTTTTGTCTGCGTACTCATTCAGGACGCGCAGCACGGCGGGAGCGCGCTGATCGAACGGGCAGTGAGGACCGTCGGATTGCAGCTCGTCGTCTTTGATGAAGTCGACGCCGGCTTCGGCGAGGATTTTGACTTGCGCCGCGGTTTGCTCCGGCGACATGCCGACACTGGGCTTGATGATGGTGCCGATCACCGGCCGGCCAAAGACGCCCGTGAGGCGGCGCGTTCCCTCAACGCCGAATTGCGGACCCTGATAAGCGGTGAGAAATGCTGGCGGCAGAGTCACGTCGAGCAGCTTGAGCCCTGAGAACGGCTTTAACTCGAAAAGATTGCCCGCGACCGTGGCGAGAAGGTTGGGGAGCGAGGGCCCCATGTTCTCGATGGGCCAGGATAAAGTGACCTCGGCGGTGCGCCGCAGGACAGGCCCGCGCTGCCCTTTCGGCAGACCCGAGCCCGAGAGCGACGGCGAGTCGACCGTGCCCAGTTCGACGATCCGCTCAACGCGCGCGGCGTAGCGCGAGCGCAATTCGTCCGTCTCGCCGGGAACGCGCACAAATGTTCCCGTGGATTGCTCGCCGGCCATGATGGCCGCCGCTTCCTCGAGCGGAAACGCAGTCTCGATCCAGTAGCGAGCCTCAATTCGTTCGGTCATTTTGCTTTCGCTGGCCATTTTTGTCTTTTAGCTTCGCAAGTTGTACATGGTGTAGTTTCTCATCGCGTACAGAATAGAAAGGAACGAACAAACGCGGGCGCCCACCGGCCTGAGCCGAAAATGACCCAGGTGCTCCAGCGACCGGCGTGAGCGAGTCTGTATCCGGCAGCGCGGTCTCGCCTGCCGCTGGATTCGTTTCGACGTAAGACCACGGGCCCGCGCACCAGCGCCACGGTATTCGGATGCAGATCGTCGATGGCCTCAGTGCGGAAGTGCTGCGGCAACTCAAACGTGAGAGTGTCGCCGCTCGACCATCTGCGCCGCACGACGGCAAAACCATTGCGATCGTCCGCGGCTACAGGTTTTCCATTCAGCATGAGTTTCGGCGCCGTGTATTTTGAGCCATCGCGCGTCCCGCCGGGAATGCGCAACTGCAATGAGAATTCGACTGGAGCGGCGCATGCGATTCGCAATGTGACCGCTTCACTCAAGCGGGTACTCGGTCTCCTGCGTGAGCGTGACCGGCGTCCCGTGCTCGTTCCACTTGAGCCGCGAAGGCGCATACAGATTCACGGCCACGCCGTCGTGCGCGCGGAAGTAGATGTTCTTCACGTAATCGGCGACGCCTTCAACAAGCGTACCCGAGCAGCACGGCCATTTCTTCGGATAGAAGACTTTGTTGCGTCTGCCGCCGTAGGTGGAGTAGTAGGGATAATCGCCGTCTGTGTCCGGCTCTTTCACCGCCAGTACGCCGTTGAAAAGCACGCGCTCAAGGCCGTCGCCGTAGCGCGCGTCGCCGGTGGCGCAGAGCAGATAACGCGCCAGCTTGATGGCCGCGTAGCTGCCGCAGGGCGTCTCGAAGTGGTCGCTGGTCGTGCTGCAGGCTGTCGTAGAGCTGGCCTTTGTGCGGCTCGATGAAGGTTTCGTTCGGTCCCCAGCCGCCAGTCGCGTATTGCTGCGTTGATTCGAGGAGAGCCCACGCATTCTTCATTGCGCGCAGATACTTTTCATCACCGAGAACCAGGCGCGCTTTGGCCGCCGAACTGAGCGCGATGACGTGGCTGTAGGCGTGGCGGCCGGGCAAAACGTCTTCGCCGCGAGCCAGCGGATCGAAATATTCGCGGTCGAGCATGTAGGCCAAGGCGCGATCGTAGATCGCACGATCGCCAGTCAGCTCATGGGCGAGGAAAAGGGATTCGGGCAAGACATAAGGTTTCGTCGTAGGGCGGATCTTTCTTGCCGATGCGATCGTGGCCACGCTCGGGAATGTAGGGGAGGGCCCCGTGAAAGACGCGCGGGATGAGCTCGCGCGCCTGCGTAACGCCGGCTCAAGTTGTAAGCGTCCATCAGCCCGGCCAGATGCTTGTCGAGGATGTAGCATGGCCAGACTTTTTCGGCATTCGGTCCGGCGAAGCATCTGATCTTTTGGGCCGAGTGTCGCCGCGAATCCATCGACGAGCGCGCCGACTTTCGCCGCGCAAGCCGGGTCGCCGGTCGTGCGGCCGATGCGCGCCAGCCCGGAGATGTATTGGCCCAGCGAATGGCCGGGCACAAAGCCATCGCGGCCGTACCAGCCGCCCATGGGCGCTCCGGGCGCAGGCAGGCCGGCGCGTTCACGATAGACCCGGAGCAGCCGATCGTTGTCGAGCGCGAGATAGGCGGCGTGGATGCGGTCGTACTGGCGCTTGAGCGGTCCGCCGGTGAGCTCTACGGCGCCGTAATCGAATTCGGCGAGTGGTTCGGAAATCGGTCCGGCAGGGGCGGACACGACGGATAAAGGCAGGGCGGAAGAAGGGATTTCGCCCGCCAATGCTGCCGCGGCGGCGCCAACCAAGAACTGCCTTCTTGTGACTTCAAATTCCATCCTGACGGAGATGTCTCCCTTGGACATTGCAGACATTAAGTAGATGGCCGGAGCACCTCGAAGGTCAAACTTCGACGGCCTTCTGGTTCCGCAATGCGGAATTTTCGGGTCTGTCGGGAATCTTACGCGCGATTCCGGCGATGGCCTCGTCGAGCGGATAAACGAGGTCGACATTACGCGGCGTGAGGAGCTGGTGTTTGACGAAGATCGCGGCTGGGGCAGGTTTTTGCTGCAGGATATTCAGCGCCAGCGGAATCAGTTCATCGCCGTAGCGCTCAGGGAAGTAGGCAACCGATCCGACCAGCCGCGTTCGAGGGCGGCGCAAGTTCTGCGCGCGCTTCGCGCAGAGCATTCTGACCCATGACCGCGCACTGCTGCGAAGCACCGGCCTCTTCAAAAGCGCGCAGAGCCGCGAGCGCGCAGATGTCGTTCACGGTGCCTACGAGTGTGCGTCGCGGACCACGGCGGCGGAGATATTTGCGCAGCACGTCGAGCACCTGCTCGAAGTTGCCACGACCGTTGAGGCGGACGAGCGGCGCCTCGACAATTCTGGGCAGCTCGGCGCGCAGACCGTCGACCAGTCCGGCGAGCCGCAGTTCAAGCAGCGAGCCGGCGATGGGCAGCTCGACGAGCACAAGCTGGTCCACTTTGCCTTCCCAGTTTTCGCGCGCCCAGCGGCCCAGAGCGCGGCCGCCGATAAGGCCAGCTTTGTAGTTATCCGCGCCGAAATAGGTGGCTCCCGGATGCGGCACTTCAATGGCGATCACCGGCACGTTGGCGGCGAGAAACTTGGACGCGATGACCGGCGCGACGCGCTCATAGGTCTGGAATTCGAGTACGAGGTCGACGCGTTCGCGGATGAGAACATCGGCGTTGCGCAGCGCCTCGCGCGCGCTATAGCGGTTGTTGAGAGTGATCAGCTGCACGTGCTCGCGCGCCGCCGCGGTGACCATGCTTCGGGTAACCTCGCGGGCAAATTCGGTATCGCCCTGCGTGGCAAAGCCGATGCGGAAGGGGCGTGCCGTGACGGGCCCGAAACTGTTGCGATAGACGCCCGCACTGACGCGCTCTACCAGGCCGCCGTGAATGAGCGTGCGCAGCAGACGAAAGGTGGTGGTTTTGGGCAGGCCAGTCCGCTCCATCACGCCGGTGAGGGGCAGCTCTTCGCCCAGATGACGAAATGCTTTGAGCACTTCGCACGCACGCAGGACGGTTTGCGATTCATTGCGGTCGCCGTTCCGGTCACCTTCACGCGCGGGCGCACCTGCGGCGTCTCGATTTCGATCCAGTATGTGAATGGAGTCGCTGTTTACTCGCCGGGACATTCTCGTCCTCCTCGTCTCAGACTCAAGGCGGTACAGTATATTCCGAGGCTCGGAATTGGCAAGTACGATTCGCGAGGCGAGTCGGACGTCGTTTTTGGCAGCAACGGTTGCTATTGACCGGCCGACTCCACACCGATAGCATCACCGTGAAAATATGCCCCGAGAAAACATGTCGCGAAGGGATTCTGTTGCCGCAACGGCGAAGGCAATTCAAGAGCTGCCGTCCGCCGGCGCCGAGCGCGCGATTTGGCTGAAAAAGAAAGCAAATTGGATCCGGCTGAGCGCGATGACGATGAATCATCACGCAAAGCTGGGACACACGGGCGGCGACCTATCGTCGGCCGACATTCTGGCGGTGCTGTTTCTCGGCGGCGTGCTTCAACTGGACCCGAGCCAACCGCGCTGGCCGCAACGTGACCGCTTCATCCTTTCGAAGGGGCATGGCGCGGCCGCGTATTACTCCACGCTGGCGGCGCGAGGATTTTTTCCAACCGAGCAATTGAAGACCTATATGGATCCGCTCTCGATGCTGAACGGCCATCCGGACCGGAACAAATTGCCGGGCGTAGAGGCCAACACCGGGCCGCTCGGGCATGGGCTGCCGATTGCGGTGGGTGCGGCATTGGCTGCGCGCATGAGGCGGGAGTCCTGGCGCGTCTTTGTGCTGACGGGCGACGGCGAACTGCAGGAGGGCTCGAATTGGGAGGCTGCGATGACCGCGCAGCACTACGGTCTCGAGAACCTGACCGTGATTGTGGATCGCAATCGCATCCAGCAGGGCGACTTTACGGAGAACACGATTCGCATGGAGCCGCTGGCGGAGCGATTCCGCGCCTTCGGATTTGCGGTTGAGGAGATCGACGGCCACTCGACGGACGCGCTTATGGACAGGTTTGCGCACCTGCCGCTCGAGAAAGGCAAGCCGTCGTGCATGATCGCGCAAGACGATCAAGGGCAAAGGTGTTTCGTTTGCGGAGAATCAGCCGACGTGGCATCACGGCGTGCCCACGCAGGAGCAGTTAGCTGCCGCCGCAGCAGAACTGGACGTGGAGGTGAAATGGTGAGCACGGCTTCCACAAAGACGGGCGCAGAGCGGGAGCTCTTCGACTGTCGCGACGCTTACATGAGCGCGCTGGAAGAGATGGCCGCCGCCGACGCGCGCGTGTGCGCGGTGGCGAATGACTCACTGTCATCGGCAAAGCTGAAAAACTTTAAAGAGAAGTTTCCTGACCGCTTTGTGAATGTGGGCATCGCCGAGCAAAACATGGTGGGCGTCGGCGCCGGTCTCGCGAATGGAGGAATGATTCCGTATGTCTGCGGCGCGTCATGCTTCTTGACGGCGCGCGCCATGGAGCAGATTAAGGTCGACCTCGCTTACTCCAAGTCCAACGTGAAGCTTTGCGCCATGTCGCCAGGCATGGCATATGGACAGCTCGGCCCGACACATCACTCGATTGAAGACCTGGCGTGGATGCGGGTGATTCCGAATCTGGCAGTCGTGGTGCCGGCCGATCCGGTTGAGACTGCCGCGGCGATGCGCTACTCGCTGGAATACGAGGGGCCGATGTTCTTGCGTATCGCGCGCGTTCCGGTGCCGCGAGTGCATGGGGACGACTACGAGTTCAAGTTTGGAAGAGCCGTGCAGTTGCGCGCAGGCACGGATGTGACGCTGATCGCCAGCGGGCTGCTGGTGTGGCGCGCACTTGAAGCAGCGCGCGCGCTGGAGGGGCAAGGCATTTCGGCTCGCGTGCTGAATATGAGCACGTTGAAGCCGCTGGACGTGGAGGCAATTGTGCATGCGGCCAGAACAACGCGAGGAATTGTGACGGCTGAAGAGGCGCTGGCTGCAGGCGGGCTGGGCGGAGCTGTTGCCGAAATACTGGCAACGGAACATCCGGCACCGATGCGCATGTTGGGCGTGCCGGATGTGTTTGCTCCGACGGGTAATGCGGAGTTTCTGCTTGAGCATTTTGGGCTAACGGCCGCAGGAATCGAGAGTGCGGCGCTGGATTTGCTGAAGAGCGAGGGCTAGATGGCCAGCGAATGGATTCTCGCAATCGATCAGGGTACGACCAACACGAAAGCGCTGCTGGTGGATCGCACTGGCGAGATTGCTTATCGAGCTTCGGTGCCGGTTGGAATTCTGCAGCCGCAGGCCGGCTGGGTCGAGCAGGATCCGCTCGATCTGTGGCGATCCGTGGTGAGCGTGATGAGGGAGTGCGCGAGGTACGCAAACGAAGCGCGCGGCGCGATTGCCGGGATTGCGATTTCGAACCAACGCGAGACCGCGGTGATTTGGCGGAGCGCGAGCCTGGGGGCTGAATGCGCGGGCGAGCCGATTGGCAATGCAATCACATGGCAGTGCAGACGGTCGACGCCAGTGTGCGAGCGGATGCGTCACGATGCTGGAAGAATTCAAGCGACGACCGGTCTGCCACTCGATCCGCTGTTGAGCGCTTCGAAGTGGGCATGGGTGCTGGATCGGAATCCTGAATGGCGCAAGGGGGTTGAGTCGGGCGAAGTATTGTTCGGCACAGTCGATGCATGGCTGCTCTACAACCTGACTGGCGGAGAGGTGCACGCGACAGATCACACGAATGCATCGCGGACCGCGCTTATGAGTCTTGCGACACTCGATTGGGACGCTGAGATGCTGGAATTGTTTCAGATTCCTCGGAAGGGATTGCCAGGATTGCTGGCATCGAGCAGCGACTTTGGGAAGTGCGTGGCGATTTCAGAGCTGGGCGCAGTTCCGATTGTTGCAATGATTGGCGACTCACATGCAGCGCTCGTGGGGCACGGTTTTTATCAAAGTGGCACCGTGAAAGCCACCTATGGGACCGGCTCATCATTGATGATGCTCACGCCCGAGTTGGCGGGCGACGGCGGAAATCTGGCGCGGACCGTGGCGTGGTCGACGGCGGAAGGTGCGCGGTTCGCTCTCGAAGGCAATATCGCAATGAGTGGCGCGGCCGTGCAGTGGGTGGGAGAGTTTCTCGGCCTCAAGAATCCGATTGACGATGCGGCGGCTCTAGCGGCGACAGTGCCGGATGCAGCCGGGCTTGTTCTGGTGCCGGCGATGGTGGGGCTGGGCGCGCCGCACTGGGATGCGACGGCTCGTGGACTAGTGTGTAATATTGAGCGCGCTCACACATCGGCGCATCTGGCCCGAGCGGCAGTCGACGCGATTGCGCAGCAGGTTGCAGATGTATTGGACGGGATGGAAGATTTGGCCAAGGTGAATTTGCCTGTGCTGCTGGCCGATGGCGGAGCCACACGTAACGATGCGCTGATGCAGACGCAGGCCGACATCATTGGCCGGCCGGTGCATCGATCTTCGCAGGAAGACCTCTCGGCGCGAGGCGCCGCCCTGCTGGGAGGCCTCAAATTGGGCTGGTGGCACGGCTTGGAAGAGTTGGCCAAGTTAGAGAACCGAGCGGAGGTTTTTGAGCCGCGAATGAGCGACGTCGATCGCGACAAAATGCGCTGCGCATGGAAGCTTGCTTTACGGCGAGCTCGACTTGCCGCGGAGGCCACGGCATGAGCGAAACGATCTCATCGAGAGGCGACGTTTTTCTGGAGGCGAGGGCTATCGTCAAGCGCTATCCGGGTATTGTCGCCCTTGATGGCGTGACATTTCGCGCCTACCGCAATCAGGTAAACGTACTGATCGGCGAAAACGGTGCAGGGAAGTCAACGCTCATGCGAATTCTGGCGGGCGTTGAAGCGGCGGATGAAGGAGAGCTTCTGCTCGGCGGCAAAGCGATCCAGTTGCAATCTCCGCGCGATGCCACCGCTCATGGAATTTCTATCGTGCACCAGGAGTTGGCTACTTTCACCAACCTGAACATCAGCGAAAACATTTTCGCCGGGCGGGAGCTGCGGCGCAGTGCGATGTTTGTGGACGGGCCTCGGCAGGCGGCGCGGTCCGAAGGGGCGCTGCGGCGACTACGCATGCCGATGAACGTCGCAAACGAGAGTTCAAGTTTGCCGCTCGGCTGCAGGCAAATTGTGGAAATTGCGCGAACACTCGATCAAGGTTCAAGAATTCTGATTCTCGACGAGCCGACCTCGGCGCTTTCGACGGCGGAGACCGAATCGCTCTTTGATGTGATTGCGGATCTGAAGCGTTCGGGTGTGACGATCATTTATATTTCGCATCGGCTGCATGAATTGCTGCATCTGGGCGATCAGTTCACCGTGCTGCGCTCGGGCCGCGTGGTGGGCGAGGCGTCGCGCGCGCAGGTTACGCGCCGGTGGATTGTCGAGTGCATGTCGGGGCGAACGGGCGATGACACGATCAACGAGCAGCGAGAATCCTCCGCAACGCGGCCAATAGTGCTTTCAGTAAAGAATCTTTCGCTGCGCGGCTCTGTGGGCGCGGAAGATTCACATGCGGCGCTGCATGAGCTGAGTTTTTCGATGCGCGAGGGCGAAATTCTCGGAATCTACGGACTGCTCGGCGCCGGCCGCACAGAACTGCTGGAGGCGCTGGCGGGAATGAGACGAATGGACGAAGGCGAAATCGAGGTAAGCGGCAGGAGGGTGCGAATTCAGAATGTGCGCAGCGCCCTACGCGTAGGGATCGTGCTGTTGCCGGAAGATCGACAGCGCGATGGACTGTTTCCGGACTTGTCGATTCGAGAAAACGTGGTTCTGTCGGGCAACCGCGGCTTTTTTCTGTCGCAGGCCGACGAAATCGCGCGCGTACAGAAACTTGCTTCCGAGTTGCGCATCGCCACGAACGACCTCGAGCTTCCAGTGACCACGCTCTCGGGAGGAAACCAGCAAAAGGTGCTGCTGGCGAGATGTTTGATGTGTTCGCCGAAGATGCTGCTGCTCGACGAGCCAACGCGCGGTGTCGACGTGGGAGCGAAAGCGGAGATTTATGCCATATTGCGCAAGCTCGCGGCGAAGGGAATGAGCATTATCTTTACATCGTCGGAGATTGAGGAGACGCGCTTGTTGGCAAATCGCGTGCTGGTTCTTTGCCAGGGCAGAATCGCAGCCGAACTGACGCGCGGTGAAGCGACAGACGAGCGTCTCTTTGCGGCAGCCAGCCCGACGGTTGTCGCGGGTGGCAGCGCGGCTGAACGAATGTCGTCGCCAGAGAGCAGCGCATGACTACGGATATTCACGCCGTTCCCCGCCCACGCAGTGCTGCCGGGACTCTAGTCCGCGCGGTTCTTATCCTGCTGCGGGCGCGCGCAATTGTCGTGCTGGTCGCCTTGCTTGTACTGTTTTCTTCGCTCGCGCCCGAGTTTTTGACGGCGAACAATCTATTCATTCTGACAAAGCACGTGGCAATTACTGCGCTGCTCGCGATCGGAATGACATTCGTAATACTTACCGGCGGGATTGATCTGTCGGTGGGATCGATTGCCGGGTTGGCGGTATGGTGGCGGGATATCTTTTGACACAAGGTATTTCAATGGGCGGGGCGATCGTCTATCCGCCGGTTGCGATCGTCATTGTGATCACGATCTGCGCATGCATGGTTGTCGGCGTGCTGAACGGGTGGCTTGTTGCAAAAGCCGGGGTCGCTCCGTTCATTGCGACTCTGGGCACACTCTACATCGCGCGCGGCGCAGCGTTGCTGATTTCGAACGGAAAGACATTCCCGGCGTTGGGAGGGGCTGCGTCGCGCGGCAACACGGGATTTCCAGCATTCGGCCAGAGCTTCATTCTGCATGTTCCAAGCCCGGTCTGGATGATGGCGGTTTTATTTGTGATCGCATGGGTCGTAGCAATCAAGACGCCGTTTGGCCGCCACGTCTACGCGGTCGGCGGCAATGAACGCGCGGCGCGGCTGGCCGGGATTCGCGTGCCGGCCGTGAAAATCGCGACGTATGTGTTCTCCGCATTCTGCGCGGCGCTGGTCGGGTTGATCATCGCGTCGCAACTGGAGGCGGCGCATCCGGCCACGGGCGAGAGCTTCGAGTTGAACGCGATTGCAGCGGTGGTGCTGGGCGGAACGTCACTGATGGGCGGACGCGGGTCGGTCACTGGATCACTGATCGGCGCATTCGTTATCGGCGTTCTTGCCGATGGGCTGGTGATGCTGGGCGTCTCAGAGTTCTGGCAGATGGTGATTAAAGGCGTCGTGATTGTGCTGGCCGTCGGACTGGATCAAGCCCAGATCCGTCTGCAGGCGAAGCTGCTCCCCTACCTTCGAGGCGGGGCGCTAATGGTGCGATCTTGCGCAGCGCAAGGTTACGCTCGCGGCGTTGATCCTCATCTGCTGCGTTGGCTGTCATCGCGGCGACCACAGTGAGAAACTCATTTTCATCATTGTTCCTTCGGAGGACAATCCATTTTTCAAGGCGGAGGCGGATGCGGCGGCGGCGCGAGCTGTTGCGCTTGGCTATCGGGTGCGCGTGGATGCGCACGATGACGATGCCTACCGGCAGGACAATCTGGTGGACGCTGCCGATTGCATCGAACGCGGCAGTGCTGATTCTGGACAACGCGGGAGCGGACGCATCGATCGCCGCCGTGCGCCGAGCGACGAAGGCGGGGATTGCCGTGTTCCTCATCGATCGCGAAATCGAAGCGCAGGGTGTCGCGAAGGCGCAAATCATCTCGGACAACGATCAGGGAGCGCGGCTAGTTGCAGCGGACTTCGCTCATGCGCTTGGCGAAAAGGGCGACTACGCCGAGCTGTTGGGGCGGGAATCGGATACCAACGCGCAAGTGCGCACGAAGGGTTTTCATGTCGTGCTCGACAAGCTACAAGGCTTGAAGCTGGTTGCGGCGCAATCGGCCAATTGGTCGCAGTCTGAAGCCTTTCAGAAAACCGAGACGATCCTGCAAGCGCATGGGGAGATTGCGGGTATCATCGCGGGAAACGACACGATGGCATTAGGCGCGGCGGCTGCAGTCAAGTCGGCGGGGCTCACGAATGTTCGCATTGTCGGTTTCGACGGCAGCCCGGATGCGATCGACGCGATTCGCGCGGGGACAATTCAGGCTACAGCTTTGCAGCCGGCAGTCTTCATCTCCAAGCTGGCCGTCGACGAGGCCGACGAATTCCTGAAGACCGGCTCTACGGGAAGGCCGGAAGACCAGATGATTCCCTGCGATCTGGTTACGAGAGCCAACGCAGATGACTATCGGAATTTTGAGAAGATAAGGTGAGAGTATGGCCAACGCGACTTGTCTCGGCGTCATTATCGGGAATCGTGACTTCTTTCCGGACGTGCTGATCTCTGAGGCGCGCCGAGATTTGATCAAGCTTTTCGACGAATTGAAGATTGAGCCGGTGTGGCTGAGTGCAACGGACTCAAAGCTGGGCGCCGTCGAGACCTGGGCCGATGCGCAGAAGTGTGGCGAATTGCTGCGGCGAAATCGCGACCGGATTGAGGGGATCCTGGTTTGCCTGCCGAACTTTGGTGACGAAAAAGGAATCGCCGATTCGATCCGGCTCGCGGAGACCAATGTTCCGGTTCTGGTGCAGGCATGCCCGGACGATCTCGATCAGTTCGGTTTGGATCGGCGCCGCGACGCGTACTGCGGAAAAATTTCAGTTTGCAACAACCTTCGTCAGTATCGCATCAAGTATTCGCTCACGCGCGATCATACAGTCGCAATTCTTAATGAACGACTTAAAGAGGACCTGACGCGTTTTATCCAGACCTGCAAAGTCGTGCGCGGCTTGAGTCGAGTGCGGATCGGAGCGGTCGGCGCTCGGCCAAACGCCTTCAATACCACTCGCTTCAGCGAAAAACTGTTTGAAGCTGCGGGCATCACCGTGAATACGATCGATCTTTCTGAAGTTTTCGGAAATGCGGCCAGAATCTCGAGTGACGACGCTCGCGTGCGCCAGCGGGTTGAGCAGATTCGCTTGTATGCTGATTCGTCGCAGGCGCCCGATGAGGCGATCGTGAAGATGGCGAAGTTTGCGCTGGTGGTGGACGACTGGATGAAATCTCTCTCGATCACGGCGACGGCGATCCAATGCTGGAGTTCACTGCAGAAGAACTTTGGCGTGAATGTGTGCACGATCATGTCGATGATGAGCGAGCAGATGCTGCCTTCAGCGTGCGAAGTGGACATTGCCGGCGTGGTCGGCATGTATGCGCTGCAACTTGCGAGCGGAACACCGAGCGCGCTGGTTGACTGGAACAATAATTACGGCAACGATCCGGAAAAGTGTGTGTTTTTCCATTGCGGCAACTGGGCCAAGGACTTTTTGCCGGAAATTCGCATTGCCACGGCGCCGATTCTTGGAACGACGCTGGGCGAAGAGAACACATTCGGCGCGCTCGAAGGCCGCACGGGGCCGGGGCCGGTGACGTTTGGCCGCGTAAGCACGGACGACTTAACGGGAAAGATTGCGGCCTACGTGGGCGAGGGCGAGTTCACAGCGGATCCGCTGAACACCTTTGGCACGCGCGCGGTAGTCCACGTGGAAGGGCTGTCGGCCCTGATGCATCTTATTTGCCAGAACGGATTCGAGCACCACGCAGCGATGAACCGGAGCCACACGGCCAGCGCCGTGGCTGAAGCCCTGAGCCGCTACATGGGTTGGACGACGTATCACCACAACCGGCCTGCGGAACTTCCGCCGTTGCCATGATCGACTGCCTGGATGGACGGGAGCTTTTGACAGCCGATTGATCGCGTTCGGACCTAGGCCTGCAGAACCAGCCCTGCATCGGTTGCGCGGCAGGTTGTATTAATTTCCTTTCCTGGTTCGTCCCTACCCGGCCAACCAATACTGCTCTATTTCTTCTAAATGCTTGTTCTTAGTTTCGGGGATGAACAGGAATGTGAAGATTGCCTGGACCACGCACATGGCCGCGAGGAATCCAAAGGTTGAGACCTTGCCGATCACGTGAAACGCGTAGGGGAAGAGCAGGACGACAATTGCGTTGGCGATCCACTGGGTAAGAACCGGGACGGTCATCGCCATTCCGCGCACGTCGTTGGGAAAGATTTCCGGAACCAGCGTCCAGAAGACCGGGCCGATGCAGGCGGAGAAGAACGCGAGGTAAGCGAGAATCAAGACCAGGACGAGCATTCCCTCAAAGCGGCCGAGCAGGACGGCGATCACGAGCGCGCCGAGTGAAGCCGCCATTCCTATCGAGCCGCCGATGTACAGAGGTTTGCGGCCAAATCGATCGATCATTGCCAGGGAAAGAATGGTAAAGACTAATTCGACTGCGCCAATGACGAGTGTCGATGCCAATGCCTCTTCAATCTTCCATCCTGCCGATTGAAAGATGACAGGCGCAAAATCGATGACCGTGTTGATTCCGGAAACGTGAACCAGAATTGCAAGCCCGATGCTCACGGTGATTCCGCGCCGCACTCCGGGACGCAGTAGTTCGCGCCATCCGCGATTTCCGGCCCGTGAGGTTGCGGTAATTTCGGCCAACAGAGTTTCAGCGGGCTGCGCACCTCCGATACGGTTGAGAACGGCCATTGCCTCCTTCAATTTGCCATGAAGCGCCAAAAAACGCGGCGTCTCTGGTGCTCTCGCGATGAGGACGAAAAAGATTACCGATGGCACCACGCCGGTGATAAACATCCATCGCCAATTGTTGGCGCCGAAGTTGCGAAGCAGGAAGTTGACTGCATAAGAAACGCAGATTCCAGAAATAATGGAAAGCTGGTAGAGAGTTCCAAGCCGTCCGCGAATTGAGGCCGGAGCAATCTCCGCGATATACATCGGCGAGAGAAGCGAAACTCCTCCGACGGCAAGACCACCCAAAAAACGCGCGAATACAAACACTGTGAAGTTGGGCGCCAAACCAGTGATCGTGGAAGTAATCGCAAATAAAATTGCGTCCGCCAGCATCAGTTTCTTGCGGCCGTAGCGGTCCGCCACTCTTCCGACCAGACAACTGCCGATCACGCAGCCAAAGAGCAGGGAACTGAATGCCCACCCGAGCCCAAAATCGGAGAGGGCAAAGACCTGCGTGATGAAGGGGCCTGCGCCGGTAATAATTGCGATGTCAAAACCAAACAGCAATCCACCGAGTGCCGCTGTGCACGCGAGGAAGGCTACATAACGCAGGTGAACGGGGTTCTCCGGTTGCGCACGCTGATTAATTGTTTGGTCTTGGGACACTCAGGGCTCTCGCATTTTAGATTTGCATGCCTGCTCAAAACAGGTGCGCGCCAGATCTTTCAAAAGAATTGCCTGATCATATCGATCACATTCTTCTTCAAGCCAGCCTGACGCGTCAGGAAACTTTCGTGCGTAGTAATACGCTCCTGACAACAATTCCGGCGCGAATACGAGCACATCGCCTTTGCCTGCGTTACGCAAAAAGCCTGCCATCGCCTTGACCCACATTTCCTTAAAATGCTCGAGGTAGTTCGCTGCACCATGGGCCTGCAGTGGAGGCGAAGAAAAATCCGCACCGATCGGTACCTGCATGCAACCGGAACTGGCAATGCGGCCGTGAAGAAAGCCAATCCGCTCAAAGATTGGCCCCATGAAGTGAAGCTTTGCCACCCAGTCACCGTAAACCAGCTCCTGGCCACAGTAATAATGGCTAAAGTCGCCGTTGAAGCGGATATCAGGGAACTCTGTTGCGATGCGTACTGTTCGCCAGATGTCCTGCGTGATGGTAGCCCGATGCGTCTCAAGAAAGACAGGCAGTTTGTGTTTCTCGCCGGCAGTGAGAATGGCTTCAACCAACCGAAACACATCGTCGTCATCTTCAGTGCCCCAGCCGGCGTGCACGGTGATACACAAATCCCCGCGCGCCTGGTGCTTCTCAATAATCGTGCCTGCTTCCTCCGGGGTGTTGATGCGGTCGAGCCCGCAATACGGCAGCCGCAGAGAGACGGGAACTGGCTCATCCGTCGTGAGCTGGACGCCTTCGAAGCCGTCGCGGGCAAGCTCCGCAAATAACAGCGGATCCCCGAGCCCGTGGCCTCTTGAATCCGCAGGAAGATCCTTCAGCGTGTCGAGATTGAGAAAGACGCGGAGTTTTGGCAACTGATTTGAGCCATCATTCAAAAGGTTCGAGCGCACAGTCATTCAACGTCCTTCCTAAAATTCATCAAACGCAATCTGGCAAGGCTCGACGCCAATCTTTTCCAACATTCTGGTACAGGCCTTGATCATCATTGGCGGGCCGCAAAGATAGAACTCGACATTGGCCGGGTTTGGATGCAACTGCAGGTGCTGGTCGAAGACCACATCGTGGATAAAGCCGGAATGCCCCGACCAATCGTCCTCGGGCAGCGGGGACGATAGCGCCAGATGAAAGGAAAAGTTGCGATGCAAACCGGTCAGACTTTCAAAATAGTCCTCGTAATAAATCTCCTGTTTCGATCGGGCGCCATACCAATAGCTGATTTTGCGCGAGCTTCTTTCCGTCTCCAGCAGATGAGATAGATGGGCGCGTAGTGGCGCCATGCCCGCTCCTCCGCCGATGTAAACCATCTCGCGTTGGGTGGGTTTGATGTGGAAATCGCCGAATGGCCCGATTGCCGAAACTGCGTCCCCCGGTTTCAGATTGAAGATATAGCTTGACCCGACGCCCGGCGCGCAGTCTTGTCCTGGCGGCGGCGTTGCGATGCGAACATTGAAGCGAACCGTCGATTCCGTTTCCTGATTGCCGGCAAGAGAGTAGTTGTTTCTTCTTCCTGCCGTTGGATTGCGTGCCACGAGGTCGAAGAGGCGATGATTTCTCCAGACCGTTGCATACGGCTCAGGAATTTCAAAATTGCGGAAGGGAATCTCTTCGTACGCCGGAATTTCCAACTGAAGATAGTCCCCGGGCGTGAAAGCAATGTCCGGTGTACCGTTCGCTGGTTCCAGGACCAGTTCCTTGATGAAGGTTGCGACGCTGTGGTTACTCACGACGCGGAAGTGCATACTCTGAGAGGCGCGCGCTCCCGCTCCCCTGGGTTTCAGCGAGTTTATCCAGATTCGGCCTTCGCGTTCTTCAATTGGATAAGTGGCCAGTCCGCGACAGACCGGGGCGCGAGCCGGAGAGCCATCCACGAGGTTGAATCTTCCGTTGTGCTTCGAACACTCGATCGTTCCCTCAATCAGTATGCCCTCAGAAAGATGCGTGTTTCCGTGAGTACAGACGCCGTCAGTCGCATAGAGTTTGCCGGTTGTGTCGCGAACCACCGCAAATGTCTTGTGCCCGTGATCGAACCGGATGATGTCGCCGTGCCGCACGCTCTCAGTCGGACAGACATCGAGCCATCCTTCCGGATCGGGGAGGGCTGTAGAGCAGAGAATTATTTCCGCGTTCCGTTCTTTGGGTTCAGGTAGTTTGCGCTTCACGTGAAACACGGGGTCTCTCACCTGTCGCAGCAGAGTGGGGAAGATTTCGCGCCACGCGGCCAGCAGGCTCGGATATGGTTCGGGGCAATCGTCCTTGACCAATTCGTGAAGGCTCGGCAGCGCGTGATATGGCACCAGCGGAAACATGTGGTGCTCAACGTGATAATTCATGTTCCAGTAAAGATAGCGGTGGATAGGATTCATATAGACCGTCCGGCAATTCAGACGATGATCGAGCACATTTTCAGCGAGGCCGGCATGCTGCGTGAGTCCATACGTGACTAGCAGCCACGTGCCGAACAGATTAGGGAAGCCGATGAATAACACAGGCAAGAAACTTCGAGTGAGGAGCGCGAGGACGATGGTTGCGACAAAAATCGCCAGATAAATCCGCGCTCGCAAATAAACCCGTGGAAACTCCGACTCGGGGATAAAAGTCTTTTCTTCGGCCGCCATCCGCCCAGTGCTGTGCAGCAGAATCCGCGTGAAATATTTCTGATAGACCTTCAGGTCAAAGAAAGCCATCGCGACCGCTTTCAGGTCAGCAGGTCGAGGCACGGCAATCTCCGGATCGCGACCGACGATGATCGTGTCACTGTGATGCCGCGTATGGCTCCAGCGCCAAACAACCGACTCGCGCAAGACCATGAACGACGCGATTTCGTACAGAAGATTGTTCATCCGATCGGTTCTAAATGCGGTCCCGTGCCCTGACTCGTGCCAGCGCGAATCTGAAGTGGAGGCGTAGAGCACGGCATAGATGGCGTAAGGAAGAACGAACCACCACGAATTGCGGAGCCAAAACGCCGCGAAACCAAAGCCCAGGATCAAGGCAAACCAGAGAATCGTGTCGCGAATTGCCGGACCATCGCGGCGCTCAAGAAGTTTGCGCAGTTTCTCCCGCGGGACTGGACACTGATACCAATCCGCTTCAGCCAGACCCTTCTCGATAGCCAGACTGGCATTCACGCCGGTGAGGCTGTAATCGTATTCAATTCGAGATGGGGGCGAAACGGAAGTTGTGGTCGCCATACTTGAATTTTCTCCTGAATGCCATCCTTGCGTTTATTTAGAACCGCCTCTCCCCCTAGCCGGATGCGTTGTGTGTGCTGAACGCATATTGCGCGACTTTATTTCGCGCGTGCCCCGGACGTAAAAGGATATCGCCGAGTGCGGGATGGTTCACGCCATTTGGGTATCCCTCACATTCCAGGCAGAGTCCCGCATAACGTTCATACGTTGCGCCAAGTTTGCCCGCGAGAGTTCCGTCCAGGCCGACGCCTGTGTAAAGCTGAAGATAGGTTGCTGTCGTCGAGACATTCATTGCACGACCGCTCGGTTGATGAATCAATCGCGCCGCAGGGACGAGCTCATTGAGCCCCTCCCGATCGGCAATTCGGCGAATGCGATAGAGGTCGCCGTGATTTCGGAATAGTTTTGGAATCGCTTCTCCTAGGTTTCGTGAGCGGCGAAAGTCATTGTCGCAGGTGACGCTCTTCAAATCATCGAGCGGCGTCATATTCTCATCGACGGCGACAAAGTCATCGGCGTGAATCTGCAACTCGTGGGCGGAAACAGTGCCCGAGCCTTCACCGCCAAGGTGGAAGTAGGGGTGAAACGTGAGGCTGAGCGGCGTCGTTTGATCGCTCGAAGCTTCGCTTCGGATTTGAAGGACGTTTTCCGGAGTGACGGAATAGGTGACTGTAACGTTCACTGACCCTGGATAACCCTCTTCGCCAGTCTGACTGAAATATTCGAGCCTAAGCGATGGCCGGTCCTGGTGCTCAATGCCGGGTGTTGCTCTCCATAACTTTCGGCTGAATCCTTCAAATCCTCCATGAAGATGATTGACGCCCTCGTTGCGCGTCAGTTCATATATCTGGCCTTCAAGAATGAATTTTGCGTCCGGGATGCGACCCGCAACTCTGCCGACGATCGCGCCGAAATAGGCCCGGTCGATGAGGTAGGGATCGAGTCGATTGAATCCCAGCACAACGTCATCAAATTGACCGTTAAGCCCGGGCGCGAGAAGCTTCGTGAGGATTCCGCCGTAGGTAATGACCTCCGCCACCAGGCCGCCCGAACCGGTGATGGTCCACGATTCAACGGATTCTCCGGTGGGCAAATGACCGAAGCATCGTGAAGTAGGGAAGGTTGCTGTCATTGGCGATCGTCGGGCTGCGATTCAACCGGAGGCTCGGCGCGAACAGAGAGTAACTTCGGCAGATTGACGCCTCTCGCCTGTTATCGTAACTCGCTTCGCGTGCGGCGTTTTTCTGATTGTTCCGAAGGTCGGAACGCGCGCTTGGTTTGCACGCGGGTTTGCTTCCTTCCGATTTGGGTCTCCCAAATTTGCGGCAGCGAGTGTCGGGCGTCAGTACTTCGGAACCGACGAATCGATCTGATCGGACCATGCCAGAATTCCGCCACTTACGTTGGCAACCCTCGCATACCCTGACTGCTTCAGGAACTCCGCAATGCGCTGGCTGCGGCCGCCGGACTTGCACTGCACGATAATCTCGCGGTCGCGATCGATCTCCGCAAGCCGCTGCGGAACCTCGATCCTGCGGAATCAGCTTGCCGCCGATATTTGCGATCTGATATTCGAATGGCTCGCGAACATCGAGAATAAACAGGTTCTCGCCCGCATCCATGCGCTTCTTGAGATCTTTCACGCTCAGCTGCGGAATTCCATTCTTCACTACCTGTTCCTCTTTGGTTTCGGGGTGAATGCCGCAGAACTGTTCGTAGTCGATGAGTTTGGTTACCGTCGGATGCGTGCCGCAGACCGGGCAATCGGGATTCTTGCGCAGCTTGAGCTCGCGGAAGCGCAGCTTGAGCGCGTCCACGAGGAGCAGGCGGCCAATCAGCGGCTCGCCGATACCGAGGATGAGCTTGATTGCCTCGGTCGCCTGAATCACGCCGATGAGTCCGGGGAGAATGCCGAGCACTCCGCCCTCGGCGCAACTGGGCACCAGGCCCGGCGGTGGCGGCTCGGGATAGAGACAGCGATAGCAGGGACCGTCTTTCGCGGCGAAGACGCTTGCCTGCCCCTCAAAACGAAAGATCGATCCGTACGCATTCGGCTTGCCCAACAGCACGCATGCGTCATTGACCAGGTAGCGCGTGGGAAAGTTGTCGGTGCCGTCGGCGATCACATCGTAGTCTTTCAGGATGTCGAGGGCGTTTGCGCTCGAAAGCATTGTTTCGTGCTTGACCACGTTGAGCGCGGGATTGAGAGCCTTGAGCTTTTCCTCGGCGGAATCGAGTTTCTTGCGGCCGATATCCGCAGTGGAGTGGATGATCTGGCGCTGCAGATTGCTGGCGTCGACAACGTCGAAGTCGACGAGGCCCAGCGTGCCCACACCGGCCGCTGCCAGATAGAGGGCGAGTGGCGAACCAAGTCCGCCGGTCCCGACGCAAAGCACGCGCGCAGCCTTCAGCTTGCGCTGGCCTTCTACGCCGACCTCCGGAAGAATCAGGTGGCGCGAGTAGCGCGTGAGATCGTCTTGCGTCAGTTCGGGCAGCTCGATGGGTAAGGTTGCTGTGGTCATAATCGCCTCATTCATATAGATGATTCAATCCGCGTCGCGATTCGGCGCCGATTGCGTCAGCGACTACAGGCACCCTCCGGCAATCGACGGAATAATCGAAAGCGTGTCGGTGGGCGAAACCTTCGTCGCTTCCTTCTCCGGCAGATAGCGCACATCTTCGTCGTTCAGATACACATTCACAAAGGCGCGCAGCTTGCCTTCGCTCGGTAAACAGATGCTTGCGCAAATCAGGATGCGTTTGGGTCAGCTCATCGAGCGCACCCGCGACAGTGGACGCACTCACGGCTACCGTGTCCTTGTCCTCCGGTAAACTGTCGCAAGCGGCGTCGGAATAAAAATCGTCATTTCGGTCAATCCCTCTTCAGCATTCTCTAGATTCATTGGAGCTCTCAACGATGCCACGCACTTACTCGTTTACCCCATTCAGTTATTTACTTCGATCGACTCCTGCTCGAATTGCTTGTTCTCCTCGGTGTCTCCTGCCAGCAGAAACGAGTTGGTCACTGCTGCTTTGCCGTTGCTCCACCGCGGTAATCACATAAGAGCAGCCCAGCCAGTGCGCCTCCGCGAAGTCGGTCTGCGACCACTGCGCCGGATGATCGGGATGCGAGTGATAAAACCCGCCAATGCTCCAGCCCTGCTCGCCGCGCTTCGCGCTCGATCTTCACCAGCTCCGCCGGGGCAATCTGATAGCGGTTATGCGCCGAATCGGTGCGCATGTTGCCCGCCTTGATAGCCGCTTCAATCTGCCAGCCGTCGCCGCGTCGCGCGCCCCAGCAGCGCGCCGCAGCACTCGTGCGGATACGTCTCCTCGCCGTGCGCGCGGATCGCCTCGTAAACCGCTTTCGTCATCTCGCAGCACGCTCAGCCTTCCTCCCAGAACCGCTCGCTCAGATACTTGTCTGCCGAATCCGGAAGCACCGTGACGATGACGGCGGCCCGTCCGCTTGCTGCCTCTTCGCGGGCAATCTGCAGCAGAGGCCACAACAGCAGCGGCGGCCGAGATGCCCACCAGCAGGCCCTCCTCGCGCGCAAGCTGCTTCGCCATTGCGTACGCGGCTTCGGTTTCCACCGCCAATTGCACGGTCGGCAAGATTCGGATCGTAGATGGCCGGCACAATCGACGTGGCCATATATTTGAGTCCTTCGAGTCCGTGAAACGGCGAATCGGGCTGGAAGCTGATGCACTGAATCGCTGGATTCAGTTCCTTGAGCCTTCGACTGGTGCCCACGAATGTGCCGCTGGTGCCCGAGACCCGCGACAAAATGAGTCACGCGGCCCTCGGTCTTGCCGCCAAATCTCAGGCCCGGTGCCTTCATAGTGAGCCTTCCAGTTGGCGTCGTTCGAGTATTGATCCACATAGCAAAAGCGCTCGGGGTCGTTGCCGGCCAACTCGCGCGCGCGACGAATGGCTCCGTCGGAACCCTGGCCGGGATCTGTCCAATCCACCTGCGCTCCGTAGGCCTTGAGAATGCGTTTTCGCTCCGGAGAAACATTGGAGGGCATTGCCAGCAGCACGGGAAATCCCTGCGCAGCGCCCAACATGGCGAGCGCGATGCCGGTGTTGCCGCTGGTTGCATCCAGCAGCGTTTTTCCCGGTCCCAATTTTCCCTCTGCCTGTGCCTTGCGGACCATCGACCACGCGGCGCGATCCTTTACGCTGCCGCCCGGATTCAGCCATTCGGCCTTGGCCAATAGAACAACTCCTTCAAGACCACGAACTGCATTGCCCAGGCGAATGAGCGGAGTTTGCGCCAATCCGCGCGGTAACCGATAAGCCGAGTTCAACCTGCGCACATTCTGTTTGCATCGATAACTCTTGCCGCTCGTCATTCATGGATTGGGCCATTTGTGCCGCGTTGAAGCAAAGGGTGGGTCAGATGCGAAGGGCGCCCGGCCATCCTTAATGATTATCCCGATAAAGTTGGGGATTCTAAGGGTTAGCTGGAGATTTGTGTTCCTGCGACGGCGCTCAACTCCTCGGGACAAACCCGAAAGGAGCGACAACAACGGCATGGACACACGCAATACATAGGGAGAGTATAGAAGGCTCTGGAACCGGAAATCCGGAAGAGACCGCACAACACACGACTAAATTGGCCCGAGATTCTGAATGCGTCAGATTCAGCCCTCGCTCGAGACAGTGAATTCCGCCGGGTGGAATGGGCGCAAGATTGACTGAAGCGCCTTAAAATGAGCGAATTTGATGCGAGAAGGCTCAGAATTACAACTCCCAGCCCGAGACTCAGACACAAATCCAGACACTCTCTGTTTCATTTTCAATCTGGCCCTTAAGTAACCTCCCAAAAGCGCCCATTGGATACCGGAATTCTCCTACTTAGAACTCCCTAATCCCTATTATTTAGGCATATATTTACATTTGGCTTACATTTGGGGTCGGGTAAATGCACGAAAAGCGTCATATTGGACCACCTACGGCGGCGTCCGCTCTAATTCGCCGCTGGTGGCCCTATGCTGTTGTGGCGGGAGCTGCCTTCTACCTGACCACGCTCTCCGGTTGCGGCGCGTCCATTATATTGACTCCCTCGCCGGCGGTTCCCGCCGACACAGTTTCTCCCATTGCAGGGTCGCCAATCGACCACATCGTCATCATCATGCAGGAGAATCGCACCTTCGATAACCTGTTCAATGGATTTCCCGGAGCGGACACCGTTCAAAGCGGCATAAGCAACGGCATGGTAGTTCCCTTGACGCCCATCAGATTGGACGACAAGGCCGATCCCGACCACAGCCACAAGCAATGGTGGCGAGCCTGGAACTACGACAGCATGGACGGATTTGCGGAGAATGGAATGGGTTCTCTTCCTTATTCCTACGTGCCTGAAAAGGACGACGAGGCCTACTGGACACTGGCGGAAGAACTACACGATCGGTGACCGAATGTTTCAATCCAACACCGGCCCGAGTTTCGCCGCGCACCAATATATGATTGCGGCGCGAGCTGGCGATGTCGCGGAAAACCCGTCCGGCGGCGTTTGGGGATGCGCAGCTAATTCAAACTCGACAGACCCGCTGATTGGTCCCAACGGCACCGAATTGCCCGGCGTTTATCCGTGCTTCGATTACAAGACCGCTGCCGATCTGCTGGATGAAAAAGGAGTCACCTGGCGCTACTACGCTCCGGGTGAAGGCAACAGCTTCTTTATCCTCTCTGCCTATCAGGCCATCCGCCACATTCGGTACGGCAACGACTGGAACCAGAATGTGATCTCGCCGCAAAACAAGGTTCTGGTCGACATTGCGCACGGCGAACTGGCGCAGGTCACCTGGATCGTTCCTGACTGGACGCACTCAGACCATCCGGGATCAAAAAGCACTGAGGGCCCCGACTGGGTCGCGTCCATCGTCAATGCCATCGGCCAGAGCCAATACTGGAACTCCACGGCCATCTTCATCACCTGGGACGATTGGGGAGGATGGTACGATCACGTCGACCCTCCAAAGATCGATGCAATGGGTCCCGGCTTCCGTGTTCCGCTGATTGTTGTTTCGCCTTACGCGCGTCGCGGTTATGTCTCGCATCACTTCCACGAGGTCAGCGGCTTCATCGCGTTTATCGAGAAGAACTTCGATTTGGGAAGCCTGGGCGGCCGAGACGCCGGATCAGACGCATTTGCCGACTGCTTCGACTACACGCAGAAGCCGGCTCCCTATAGCGCTGTTGCCTCCAGGGTGACTCCGGATGCGCTCATTCACGAAGAGCCAAGCGGGCCGCCGGACGAAGACGACTATTGATGGGTTCGCGATTTCACGTCGCTTCAACACATATGGCCCTTCTTGACTGGGCCCATTTTGACTGGATATGGGCGCCTTCCCGCCTGACAATTAACCGGACTCTATGGGCGACTGGCCTGGCGTTGCAATGCGCGCTTGCCGTCGCGGTGTTTCGCAGGGGTATCGCCCGCAGGTTTCCTTGTTTTGCCGCGCTTATCTGCTTTTATCCGCTGCGTGCCGGCCTGCTGTTTGTTCTGGCGGGCCGTGTCGACGCCGATGTATACAATCCGCTGTTCAGCGCGCTGGCGTTCACTGAGATTCTTCTGCAGGTTGCAATAGCGGTTGAATTGCTTTGGCGAATCAATCGAGAAATGGGCACCGAGTCGCGGAGCTCCACAGAGGGCAGATGGATTGCTCTGCTTATCTTTCTGGGTTTTGCAGCCGGGCTGACGTGGCTCGTGCTCAGGTTCACGCCGGTTCGCACGCCAGTTGATCGCGTACAAGTCTTCGTGTGGTTCCTGATGATTGCACCGTTTGTGGTCGCCCTTAAGTACGCGCGCTCTGTAAACCCGAGGCATATAGCGGCAGGCTTTGCCGCCTTCTCGCTCATTCAGCTAGCGGCATCATTTGGCCGTGCTCACGCCTTTCTCAAGCACGATGCTGGTTGGTATCTCGGATGGTCGTACGCTCCCGGCGTCGGTTATCTGGCGGTCGTGATCTTCTGGCTCATCTCACTCCGCCACGAAGAGTGAAACGCCCGCGCGATATCTCAGCGGCCCAGGTGGTTGCGAATTGCCGAAAAGATCAATTTCTGTGGCTCGGGCGGAGAATCCATAAGTACCCGAGTGATTGTCAGGGGACAAATTTGTAACCCGCGCCGTAAATTGTCACCAGGTGAATCGGATTGGTGGGATCCGGCTCCAGCTTCTGGCGCAACTTCAGGATTTGATTATCGACGGTTCGCGTCGCCGGATAGAAGTTGTATCCCCAAACCTCATTCAGCAGGACGTCGCGCGTGAGCACGCGCTTGGCATTATCAGTGAAAAATTTCAGCAGCTTGAACTCATGCGCCGAGAGCACAACCGGTTTGCCATTGCGCAGAACGGTCATCTTTTTGAAGTCGACTTCGCAATCGCCAAAGCGATAAGCCGACTGCGCAGCGGGCTTGCGCTGGCGGCGAATGGCTGCCTGAACCCGGGCAGTCAACTCGCGCGGGCTAAATGGCTTGGTGACGTATTCATCGGCGCCTAATTCGAGAAGCAGCACCTTGTCCGCGGCGTCAGTGATTGCGATCAGCACAATAATCGGAGTGTCGCTGGATTGCTGCTTGAAGATGCGGCATAATTCCCGTCCGGAAATGCTGGGCAGAATCGGGTCGAGAACGACGGCGAGGGGATGCTCGCTGCGAAATAAGTCCAGCGCGCGCTGAACGTTTCCCGAGATCACGGTGGCGTAGTGCTCATGAGCAAAAGCTCTCTGCAGCGTCCGCTGCATGCGGAGGTCATCCTCGATGATCAAGATGGTTCCGAGGTTCTTCGACGGCAGAAGATCATTTTGGGGATCGGTTGCCAATTCCGCCGCGTCGACCATGATTTGAGCCCCTCACACACTCAAACTGCGCATCCTTATCCAACCACGTGAAGAGTGAAAACCATTGAACCGTGGCCAGAACCGCAGTACACGGAACAATGGCCCACGAAGTCGCCGGTTTTGGTCGGGGTAAATGTCGCATCTGCAGTTTCGCCGGCTTTCACCTTGATGTCGACGCCAACATCGCGAATGCGAAGGCCGTGGCCGACATCGACACTCGTCAGGACAAGCACAACGGGTTGTCCCACCTTTACCGTGATTTCGCCGGGCTTGAACACAAATTTCTGAGCCATAATCTCAATTCGCTGCGGCGCAGCCTGAGCGAGAGCCAGAGGGGCGGAAAGCGAAGCGAGCAGCAGACTGGAAAACAGAACGAATAAGCGAAATTTCTTTTTCATCGGATATCCTCATGATTCGCACAACAAGGTTATGGCCCGGAGCGGCGTGGGTATCGTCGCACCTGTTAAAAATCAAAAATTGGATTTGGCGAGTTAACGACCTGTGGCATCTCGGATTTTAAGGGAAGGTCCTGGATGGCACAAGGCCGTTGATTGTCACACCGCGCCGCACTCGCCAGGCGGTCGCGCGCCGGCACTCTGAATCCGTCTCCGGTTATTCTTCTTCAACACCCTCGGCCGCGGGCAGAATATCGTCAGGCCTCGCCACCCAAACGTAAAGAGTGGGGAGCAGGAAGACGCTCATCAAAAGATTTGTGATCAGCCCGCCGACAATGACGATGGCGAACGGCCGCTGTGAATCGGATCCGATTCCGTGAGACAACGCCGCGGGAAGCAAGCCCAGCGTGGCGACGAGCATGGTCATGATGATGGGCCGCAGTCGAACCACGGATCCCTCCACGGCTGCTTCCTCGACCGTGAAGCCGCGGGCGCGCAATTGGTTGATGTATTCCAGCAGGATGACGCCTGACTGCACGGAAAC
The DNA here is from genome assembly GCA_963725115.1 of uncultured Acidobacteriaceae bacterium. Classification (GTDB taxonomy): domain Bacteria; phylum Acidobacteriota; class Terriglobia; order Terriglobales; family Acidobacteriaceae; genus Telmatobacter. The sequence continues at coordinate 361,488 of CAVRXG010000003.1, forward strand.
TCCGAAGAGCGCAAGGAAGCCGACTTCAGAAGAAACGCTCAACTCCGTGCCAGTAACCAGCAACACCAGCAGCCCGCCCACGCTGGCCATGGCCACGGTGGCCAAAATCAGAATCGCCCACTTGAAGGATTTATACATCGAATACAGAATGATGAAGATGAGAAGCACAGTAATAGGAACGATAATCAGCATCCGCGCCTCGGCGCGCAATTCACTTTGGAACTCGCCTTCCCATCCAATGTGATAGCCGCGCGGAAGCTTCACCTGTTCGTTGACTTTTTGAATGGCTTCCCGGACGGCGTCACCCAAAGCTCTGTTGCGGACGCTGTACTTGATGGCGACATAGCGCTGGTTGTTCTCGCGATAGATCTCAGAGCCTTCGTCGGCTTCCTTGACGGTACAGAGCTGAGCGAGAGACACGCGTTCGCCCGTTGGCGACAACAGGCGGATGCTGTTGATCGCATCCTGAGTGCTGCGATACTCGGGGAGGTAGCGCAGAGTGAGGTTATAAACCTCCTCACCCCTGAGAACCTGCGTGACCGCATTGCCACCAACCGCGGTCTGGATGGCATTCTGGATATCGGCCACGTTGATTTGCCAGCGCGCCGCCGCCTGACGGTCGACTTCGTAATCAAGGTCAGGCTGCCCGGTCACATTCAGGACTCCGAGATCCGCAATGCCCGGCACTTTGCCCATGACGCCTGCGACCTCGTTGGCCTTGTCTTCAAGAACATGCAGGTCGCTGCCGTAGACCTTGGTCGCCAGCTCGCCCTTGACTCCGCTGACGGCCTCCTCCATGTTGTCTTCGATGGGCTGCGAGAACCCCCAGCTGACTCCTGGAAATTTCTGCGTCAGTTCCAGGTTCATCGCTGCGATCAGGTCGTCCTTATTCTTGTGGAAGACCGGCCGCCAATTTTCTTTTGGCTTCAACCCCACGAAGAATTCGGTGTCGAAAAAGCCCGTATGGTCCGTGCCGTCATCGGGACGGCCAGTCTGGCTCGTACAGTCCGTAGCTTCAGGAAACGAGCACAGCAGGACCCTTGCTTCATTGGCGACGCGGATGCTGTCAGTCGGACCGGCGCTTTGGTCTAGCTCGCCGCGAACCCAGAGCGCGCCCTCATCCAGGTGAGGCAAGAACTCGGAACCGATGACGCCGCTAAACGCAAGGAAGATACCGAGGATCAGGCTGGCGACGCCAACTCCGAGAGTGAAACGGCGATGGTTAATGGCCCATGTGACGCCGCTGCGATAGTGCTCCCGCATAAACTCCATCACCGGATTTTCCCATTCCCTTGCGCCTTTACTAAGCAAAATGCTCGACAGCACAGGAGCCAGGAGGACGGAGTATGTGAGGGCGCCCAGCAATGCAAAGGCCACCGTCAACGCCATGGGACGGAAGAGACGGCCTTCCACGGCCTGCAAAGTAAAGATAGGCACATAAGCGGTAATGATGATGGCGATGGCGTAGAAGACCGGCCGCTGCACTTCATGAGCGGCGTCGCGAATCTTGTCCTGTGGCGCGCGAGCGTTGCCGGCTTGAGCAAGGTGGCGGACGATGTTCTCGACCATCACCACAGCTCCCTCAACCACCATGCCAAAGTCCAGCGCGCCGAGCGAAAGCAGATTGGCGGGAATGTGCGCCAGGTCAAGGCAGGTGGCGGCAAAGAGCAGAGAGAATGGAATGGTGAGTGCGACAATGAGAGCGCCGCGCGCGTTGCCGAGAAAGAGAAACAGAATAACGACCACCAGGATCATTCCAACGGTCAGGTTGCCCAGAACAGTGTTAGTGGTGAGATGCAATAGGTCGCTGCGGTCGATGAAGGGCTTGATGCTTACTCCCTTGGGCAGAATCTGGTCGTCGAGCTCTTTTACCTTCTGATGGATTCCCTCAAGCGTTGGCTGCGCGTCATCTCCCTTTTGCAGCGCCAAGATGCCTGAAACCACATCGCCATTGTCGAGGATTCTGCCGTCCGGCAAGTGCTCAGCGCGGCCAAACCTGCCCAGACGGATCTCAGGCCCCTGCGTAACGGTGCCGATATCCTTTACGCGAACCGGAGTGCCGCCTTTGGTGGTTAGAACTGTGTTGCCGATATCCTCGATGTCTCGGATGAGGCCGACCTCGCGGACATTGACTTCCTGCTCGCCTTCTTCGATGAAGCTTCCACCGGCGTTGGCATTGTTATTAGCCAGCTGCTGTTCTACCTGGCTGATACTCAGTCCGTAGCCGATGAGCTTGTTGGGATCGATGAGGACCTGATATTCCCGCGTCGGCCCACCGAAGGGATTGACATCAACGACACCGGGAACCGATTTTAGATTCTTCTCAATCACCCAGGTTTCGAGCGACTTGAGATTCATCACGTCGAATTCCGGGTTGGTGCTTTCCAAAGTGTAGAAGTAGATTTGCCCTACGGGGCTCCAGTCGGTTCCCATCTGCGGCTGCACACCCGGCGGCAGGCTTACTTGTGAAAGCCGCTCCAGCACGCGCTCCCGATTTTCGAAGTTGGTTGTATCTTCGCCGAAGACCATTTCCACCGTAGACAGCCCGAAGATGGACCAGGAACGGACGTGCGCAATTCCCGGAATGCCGTTCATCCCGGTTTCAAGCGGAATGGTGACCTGCTGTTCGATTTGCTCGGCAGAAATGCCGGGCCACTGCGCGATGACGTCGACATAATTGTTGGCAACGTCGGGATAGGCTTCCACCGGCAGGCGATGGAAAGAAACGATACCCCAGATAAAGAGAACAATTCCGATGCCCAGCACCATCAGCCGGTTCTTGAGCGCGAAGTCGACCAGTTTCTCGATCATTGCGCCTCCGCCGTCGCCTCAAGCTCAAGCACATTCTTGATGACCCGCTGGCCGGGCGCGACGCCGGAGAGAATCTCCTGCATGTCTCTCGGCTGCATGTCGCCGGTCGACACCTCGACGCGCTTGAATTGGTTATTGCCGGCGGGCACAAAGACCCAGTTTCGATCGTGCAGATGGAGAATTGCTGTGGCCGGTATAACGGCGTGCACGACTTTGTCGCGACTCAGCAGCGTGGCCGTCACATACATGCCGAGCCGGAACGTGCCCGGGTTTGGGACCTCGATGCGCAGCTTGGCGGTACGGATCGTAGGATCGAGCACCGGGCCAATGTCGCTGACACGCCCCGTGAATACTTTGCCCGGAATTGCATTGAGAGTAATTTGCGCCTCCTGCCCGCGGCGTACTCGAGGAAGATCGCTCTCGTAGACGTCGCAGATAATCCAAACGACAGACAGATCTGCAACGGTGAATGCCGTCGATGAGCCCGAGTAAGTCACACCGGTCGCAGAGGCGTCGGTGACGTTCTGCGCGACGATAACTCCGGAGATCGGCGCATAAACGTTGACCACGCTGCTGGGGTGATTCTTGTCAACTCCAAGCGTCGCCAATTGCTGATCGGCCGCGGCGAGGTCGGCTTTGGCATTGTCTTCCGTGTCCTGCGCCTGCTCGAGAGTCGCTTGCGAGATGGCGCCGTGCGCGAAGAGATCCTGAGCGCGAAGATACGCCTTGTTTGCCAACTGCTCGTCGTTTGTCGCCTTCAAATAAATATTGAATGCGCTGGTGACGTCGGGGCTCTGCACTTTGAGAAGCAATTGGCCTTTCTTGACGTTATCGTCAAGGCGCGCGCGAATATCGACGACACGGCCGCTGGCCAGCGAGATAACGGGAACCTCACGATCGATGTCGGGAAAGACCGAACCGGTCACATCAAGCTTGTTGGGCGCATCGAATCGACTTGCCGTAACCAGCGGAAACTGGCTGGGGTCCTGCACGGAGACCAGATCGGCTTCGCCTGTTGGGGTGACCTGCGCCTGCTGCACCTCGCCGCCGGCCGGGTCGAATTTTTTTCCGCAGCCCGCCAAAGCAAGGCATGCGGCAAGACAACAGGTGGCCCTTAACAGAGAAAAATTATTCATTGGATCACCTCTCGTCCGACAGCAAGGTTGAGCTGGCCGACTGCGGTTAGATAGCTGCCGATCAATTGCGCATAGGCAAGCTGCACCTGCCGGTAGTCGCTCTGTGCGTTGAGAAAGTCCATCAACGAGGAGTTGCCGTGCTCGTAGGAGTAAGTGACAGTGTCACGCACGCGCAGCGCCTGGTCGTTGTATTTCTCCTTGTAAGGGTTGAGCAGAGCGATATTGCTGCGCACCAGCTCATAGGCCGTGTCCACGTCACTGAAGACTTGTGCTCGCGCAGCTTCGCTTGCCTGCTGACTGCGGTCGATATCGATTTGCGTGCGCTGCTTTTCGCCCTGGTTCTTGTCGAAAATGCGCAGAGGGATTGTCACGCTCGCTCCGATCGTCTCGGGGCCGTTAGGGTTGTTGGTCGACGCGTTATTCGTGAACCAGCCGGCAAAAGTCGGATCAGTAGACCCGTTGGCGATGGCCAGCTTGTGGTTGGTGTTCGATTGCTGAATCGTTTCGAGAGCCGCTTGCAGATCGGGCCGCGCTGCCAGAGCAGCGTCGCGATAGGTATCCAAAGGCCCAAGCGAATCAGAAAAGTCGTATGCGCCGGTTACATCGAACTGGTCGACCGGAGTGCGGTCGTCGAGCAACTGCAGCAGTTGAATCTTTTCAGTGCGCAGATTGACGATTGCGTTTTGGATTTCGGATTCATATTGCACACGCAACAGTTCGATGCGGTCCAGATCTATCTGGGCTATGTCGCCGGCGCGAAAGCGATTTTGAGAAATATCGATGATCTTGTCGTAGTAGTCCAGGTCAGCTTTGGCAAGATCGAGCACGTATTTGGCCTGAAGCGTTGCCACAAACGCGGTACGCAGATCGAACACCATCGTTCGCTCCAGATCCTCGTGCTCGGACTGGGTAATGCGCGTGCCCTCCTGCGCGCTCTCGAGACGAAGTTCGCGTTTGTGGTCGCGTTCGTGCAGATAACTGGCGCTAGATTGCTCGAAAGTGCCTCGGAACGGTGTCCACACGCCATCGTGCGGCGCAATCTGCGTGCCGTCGGCCAAAAGAGTGAACTGCGGGTTTGGGCGGAGGAAGGCAGTGATCTCTTCGGCTTTCATCTCGTCCACGTTGTCGGCATCGGCCTTAAGCGCGGGGTTTGAAGCCTCAAACTTTGCCTTGACTTGATCCCATGTGAGCGCTTGCTGCGCGCCCGCCGAAGCCGAAGCCGCGAGCAAGCCCAGGGCGAGTGCGGGCCAAAGGGGTTGAATATTCATGGCATATCCTGTCGTCGCACGAATGCGATCGGGTAATTACTGCAGAAAACATGAAAAGGGGAGGGAACTCGCAGTTCAGGCGACAGGAGGAGGCCGGGACCACGGCGCGATCAGGTGCGCGGATCCCTTGGCTGTAACGGTGAAATTGACGGGTAGAATCGCCAACCTGCGCATGAGGGCAGGTTGTAGGCCCGGCACCGTGGATGCGATCGCGCCAGGGACGCCATGAGAAACGTGGTGTGGGTTAAGAAACTGGTCGCGCTTTGCGGCGCTGCGCTCGACTTCAGCAGGATTATTGGAGGCTTGCAGATCGTCAGTGATGGAGATGACGGGCAGGAGAATTGTCGTGAGCGCACAAAGCGAAATGAGCTGCACTGCAATCGCGGGAAGCAGCGATCTGCGCTTCGCCTGGCGCCCCTGGGCGCACCAGAATCCCCAAAAGGCGATTGTGACCGCCAGCCATCCGAGATTGCAAAGCAGTTCCATGCGCTACAGGAAATTATACCCGAGCGTTGTTTCAGCCTCGTGTAAATGACTCATTACTAATGGAGATGAATGAGCCGAGGCGAAATTGGGCACGTGTCGCCACAGGCTTCAAGCGATTTCGTAGGGATGCCGCTGATGCCGGACCAAGAGACTTGCAGCAATGTCATCGCCGGCAATCATCTCAGTCTTCGGATCCCAGTACACATGGTGATCGGTCTTCATCGCAATCCAGTGCAGCAGGCAAGTGGAGCAGGCGCGATGGCCAACTTCTGCTGGGGCAACAGGCGCTTTTCGTGAATGAATGCAGTCGAGCCAGTTTCCATGTTGATCGTCGGAGGTGTAGGGATGCCAGCCATCGGGCCCGATCACCGAGTCAAGAATCGCTGGATCGCTCGCGCGCAAGCGGAACAATCGGCGCTGCCGCACCGGTCAACGAGGCGGTCGGCGTGGTACCGGTGTCACGGCAAACGAAGATCCAGCCCTTGTCCCCGATCCACTTGATGCCGTTTTCAAAATCGCCTGAGATAGTCATCACGACGCCATTGTCATAACGGCCGTAAGTTTTGAAAGGGCCGTGGACATTCCAGAGGCCTTCGGTCGGGAAATCGGCGTGGCCCCATATTTCGACGGGGCCGGTCAGCTCAGTATTCATGCCCCAGTGCGCTGTATCGACATGGTGCGCGCCCCAGCCGGTGATCATTCCCGCACCGAACTGCTCCATGCGTAGCCAGCCGGGGCGATCGAATCCGGATTGCGGCATTACGCGATCGACGGTGTAGGGCACGTCCGGCGTAGAGCCGAGCCACGCATCGTAGTTGAATCCATCGGGAATCGGCATAGGCTGCGGATTGCCGCCGGAAGGATCGCCGGGAAGGCCGACTTCAACCCGCTGCACGGTGCCGATGCGGCCATTTCGCACCAATTCCACTGCGCGCGCAAATTGCTTCCAGGAGCGCTGCTGCGAGCCGACCTGCAGAATCTGTTTGCTGGCATTCACGTGATCGACCATGATCGCGGCCTTCGCGGATGGTGAGCGACGCAGGTTTTTGCAGATACACATCTTTGCCGGCAGCAATTGCGGCAACTGCCAGCCGGGCGTGTTGATGGTCGGGCGTTGAGATTAGGACAGCGTCAATCTCATTGTTCGCGAGGAGTTCTCTGTAGTCGGAGTAGCCTCTTGTGCCGGTGTACGGCTGTGCCGAGTTTTTTCGTGTAGGCGTCGTTGACGTATTGCTTGCCGAGCTCGACGCGTTGCGCGCTCAAGATCGCAGACGGCCACGATGCGATTGTCGCGGCCCGCAACGCCAGTGAACTGCAAGACGCCGGGCATGTCGTGGCCGCGCGAGATGCGGCCGGCTCCGATGGCGCCGATGCTGATCCGGTTGGAGGGCGCAGTGGCGCCGAATACCGAATTGGGAACGATGGCGGGAAATCCGACGGCAATGGCAGTGGAAGCGGAAGTCTTGATGAAGGTGCGTCGCGTGGAATTCATGAATCGCTCTCCTGAGCTGTGAAAGCGCAGCGAATCCAATCTACACCAGAGGAGTGAGGTCCGTCAGCGGGGGAATCGGCGTGAAATCTGCGCAATGCTTTGAGTGGTAGCATCATAGATGACAGATGCAAACAAAAAAGCTGCAAATCATTCCCCTGGGCGGGCTTGGCGAGTTCGGCATGAACTGCCTGGCCGTGCGCTGGGAAGACGACATTATTGTGATCGACGCGGGCCTGATGTTTCCCGAGACAGAGCTGCTGGGCGTCGACATTGTGGTTCCCGACATCACCTACCTGATTGAGAACAAGAAGCATGTTCGCGCCATCGTGCTGACGCACGGGCACGAGGACCACATCGGCGGCCTGCCGTGGATCCTGAGCGAGCTGAAGGTTCCGGTGTACGCCACCGAGTTCACGCTGGCCTACGTGGAAGACAAGCTGGAAGAGCACGAGCTGCTCGACGAGATCGAGCTGATCGAGATTCGAGCCGAAGGAGAAGTTCACGATCGGGCCGTTCACCATTGAGCCCATCCGCGTGACGCACTCGCTGGTGGATTGCGTGGCGCTGGCGATCGAGACGCCGGTGGGCGTCATTATTCATACCGGCGACTTCAAGATCGATCTGGCGCCGCTGGACGACAAGGCGTTCGACCTGCACACCTTTGCCGAGTACGGCAAGCGCGGCGTGCTGGCGCTGCTGCAGGACTCGACCAACGTGGAGCGGCCGGGCTACACGCCGAGCGAGCGCGCGGTGATTCCCCGGCTGGACGAGATTCTGACGCAGACCAAGAAGAAGCTGTTCTTCAGCTGCTTCTCGTCGTCGATCTACCGCATCCGCATCGCCATGGAGCTGGCGCGCAAGCACGGGCGCAAGGTTGCCGTGGTGGGCCGCTCGATGGTGGAGAGCACGGAGATCGCGCAGGACCTCGGCTATATCGACATTCCGCCGGGGCTGATGATCAATCCCGGGCAGATTCGCGACTTTCCGCCGGAACAGATGATGGTGCTGATCAGCGGCACGCAGGGCGAGCCGATGAGCGCGCTGAGCCGCGCGGCGGTGGACAACCACAAGCACGCGCACATCGAGGCGGGCGATACGGTGGTGCTGAGCTCGAGGATCATTCCCGGCAACGAGAAGGGAATCTTCAGAGTGATCGATCACCTGAGCCGGCGCGAGGCGAACGTGATCTACGACGACGGCCAGCACGGGCTGATCCACGTGAGCGGCCACGGCAGCCAGGAAGAGATGCGGCTGCTGATCAACCTGGTGCGGCCGAAGTTCTTCATTCCGATTCACGGCGACTATCGTTTTCTGCGGCAACACGCGAAGCTGGCCATGGAGACGGGCGCGGTGGAACACGCAATCGTGATTGAAGACGGCGACGTGCTGGAGCTGGACAAGGACGACGCGCGCAAGAAGGACAAGGTGACGGCGGGACGCATTCTCATCGACTCCGGATCGTCGATCGACGTGGTTGAAGATCTGGTGATCCGCGACCGGCGCATTTTGTCGGAAGATGGCGTGGTGCTGGCGGTGCTGGCCATCAACAAGAAGACCGGCAAGGTGGAGCGCGAGCCTGAAGTTGTGATGCGCGGATTCGGCGGCGCGGACATTACGGACCAGGCGCGCCAGGCAGTGCTGAAGACGCTGGATGGATTGAGCGCGGAGCAGAAATCCGACTACGGCATGGTGAACGAGCGAGTGCGCGTGGAGCTGAAGCGGCTGATCCAGAAGAGCACGGGCCGGCGGCCGATGATTATGCCGGTGATTCTGGAGATCTGAAGAGCAGGGAATTGGGGAGTATATTTTCTGTGGGTCATTCGGGCCTGGACCGAACTCCGATTTCAGGAGAATCCTTTGCGCAAGCCTGCCTCATCATCTCTCTCCCGCCGTCAACTCATATCTGTGGGCTTTGGTGCGCTTGCCGGCGCCGAAATTGCCTCGATTCCCCTGGCTTATGCGGCCCCACAACCCCGCACCTTCGTGCTGGTTCACGGCGCCTGGCACGGAGGATGGTGTTGGCGGCGCGTTGCCGATCGTCTGACAGCAAGAGGCCACTACGTCATCGCGCCGACGCTCTCAGGCGTTGGCGAGCGCTCGCATCTGCCGCCCGGCCCGATCAACCTGACTACGCAAGTCGACGATGTGATCGGTGAGATCAAGTGGAAGGACCTCGACGGGATCGTGCTGGTTGGTCATTCGTATGGCGGAATGGTAATTACCGGAGTGACCGAGCAATTGCGCAACCGCATCTCGGCCATCGTGTACCTGGACGCCTTCCTGCCTGCAGACGGCCAGTCGCTGTTCGACATTACTCACACCACCCCGCCGGCGATCCCTGCGATTCCGCCGCACCCGGCCGCCTTCTTCCATGTGAATGCAGCCGACGGCGCATGGGTTGACAGCAAACTGACTCCGCATCCGACCGGATGCTTTACCGAAAAGCTGAAAGTCACTGGCGCCTATCAAAGCATCGCCAAAAAGGTTTATATTCGCGCACCGCTCTTCAAAATGCCTGCGTTTGACGGTTTCCTCGAACAGTGTCGCGCCGACCGCTCGTGGAAAACCGAAACCGTCACCAGCGGTCACGACGTCATGATCGATCAGCCCGAAGTCCTGACGGCCATCCTTGAGAGGCTGGCCTGAAACGGGTTCCTTTTGGGCTATCGATTCGCCACCCTCTCCGTCACAGGCGCCGAAATTCAGCATTCCAATGCTGCACCAGACTGCGTATAGTGCTAAAAAGTAAGTTATCCGGCCCAGGAGGTCATGCAGTGTCGCGAGCTTTTCGCGCCTCGTTACTTCTCCCTGCGATTGCTGCACTCAGCATGGTTGCACTGGGACAAGCGGCACTTTCACCGCGATCGGCGCCCGCGCAGCCCGCCGCTCCGGCCGCCGCTCCGCATATCGCAGCGCCCATCTCGTTTGGCCAGTCCGTTGTCCCGCTCTACGGGCCGTGGAAGTTCCAAATCGGCGACTCGCCTGTAGATCCCGTGACGCATGCGCCGCTTTGGTCCGAGCCCGTCTATGACGATTCGAAATGGGAGACGGTGGACCTGACGCCAAGACAGGGTACGGTGGACCCGTTTACCAGGGATCCTCGATACGTTGCGGGATGGACGATGAAGGGCCACGCGGGATACTGGGGCTGGGCGTGGTATCGCATTCAGGTATCCATAGTGGCAAAGCCAGGCGAACAGCTTGCTCTGGGAACATTCGGATGGGTGGATGACGCTTATCAGCTATTCGACAATGGTGTGCTGCTGGGAAGCTCGGGAGAATTTCGCGGGCCCGGCAAAGCGCCCATCGCCTATTTCACCCAGCCCGCGATGTTCGTGTTGCCGCAATACAGTTCTTCCGCGCAATCAGGCACGGGCGGAATCGAGCGCGGCGCAACCGCGACAGAGGTGCTGGCATTCCGCGTCTGGATGGGACCTGTGCGGCTTTCGCATCATCCGTTCTCGGGCGGCTTCCATTACGCGCCGGTGCTGGGCGAGAGTGGCGTGGTCGCGGAGAAGAATCATACGGAATGGCTGGAACTGATGCAGCAATACGCATTCTCCGGTTTCCTGGGTGGACCTTTTCTTTTGCTGGCCATCGTGGCTGCGAGCCTGGTTCTGTTTGACCGCTCGGACCGGGTGTACCTGTGGGTGGCTGCTGCATTCATATTGGCGGGGTTCCGGGAATGCATGTTTTCCCTCGCAAACTGGACTCAACTGGTGAGCATTCGAGAGTTTTTTCTGGCCTTCGAGGTCTTCGTCGCTCCGCTGGCAATAGGCGTTTGGACCACGGTGTGGTGGAAATGGTTTCATTTGCGGCGCCCGGCGTGGGTTCCAAAGACCATTGCCACGCTTACGGTGCTGGACATGGTCTTCGAGCTATTGGGAGAAAATCTGCTCTACGATATTCCCCACTCGACGAGCCTGGTCTTTCATGCATCGTCGGAAGTGGTACGGCTGGGGCTGCTGGGCTTGCTAGCGTTCGTTGCTGCGAAAGGAATTCGCGAACAGGGAAGAGAGGGTTGGCTGGTGCTTCCCGCCGTTGTCCTCATGGCATTCGCGCAGTTCCAAAGCGAGCTAATCAGCTTGCATATGCATGGAACATTCTTCGCCTTCGGCACGGTTTTTTTCTACAACGAGGCTGCCGACCTGGCCGGCGCTGCGGTGATTGCGTTACTGCTGTTACGCCGGCTGGCGTTGTCGATCCGCAGGCAGCGCCAGATGGCACTCGACGTGAAGCAGGCGCAAGAAGTGCAGCAGGTGCTGATGCCTAAGGAGCAGCCTCCGATTCCGGGGCTGGCCATTGAAACCGTGTATCTTCCGGCACGCGAGGTCGGCGGAGATTTCTTCCAGATTGTCCAACATCCCACAGACGGCAGCGCGCTCATTGTGGCGGGAGACGTCGCAGGCAAAGGGCTGAAGGCCGGCATGCTGGTGGCGCTGATGGTTGGTGCCATCCGCACGGTGACCGATACGAGCTTCGATCCGGAGTTCGTGTTGAATGTTCTGAACAGACGACTGATACGTCGCGGCGATGCGCAGGCGACCTGTCTCGCCCTGTACATTGGCGTCGACGGCGAGGCGACGATAGCGAACGCGGGTCATTTGCCCCCTTATCTGAACGGCAAGCCCCTTGATATGGAAGGCGCGCTCCCGCTCGGCATCATCGAAGCAGCGGAGCCTTCTGTGCTGCGCCTGCGGTTTGAACCGGGCGACACGTTCCTGCTGATGTCCGACGGAATTGTGGAGGCGACCAACGCCGAAGGCAATCTTTTCGGGTTTGAGCGCATCTGTGAATTGCTAGGCTCGAAGATTACCGCTGCCGGTTTGGCCGCCGCAGCGCAAGATTTCGGCCAGGAAGACGACATCAGCGTCATCTCCGTTACACGCACAGAGGCGCTGGAACATTCCGGCTCAATGGAGCAAAGAAAGAAAGAATTTTCAATCGATGTGCATTCCCCCGCCGCTCACGAAGCGTAAGGGATTCTAATTGCGGCTGAGCTATGCGACACCCAGTATTTGATTTGCGTAAGCGGTGTTTTCCCGTAGAGTGTTCGTTGAGGAGAACACGATAAAGGCATGGCATTCTGCAGGAGTTGTGGGAACCAGCTAGCGGACGACGAGCGCTTTTGCACGAAGTGCGGAGCCGACCAGGGGGCGAAGGCGGACGCGCCCGCGGCGGAGCCAAATACGGCTGCTGCAGCAGCGGCCGCAGCAGCGACACCCGCAGCGGGGGCTTCTCCAACTACTCCTGCGGCGACGCCTGCGCAATATATTCCGCCACAATATTTTCCGCAATATCCGGGACAATATCCAGCTCAAGCGGCGGGGCGCGTTCCTGTAGCGGCGGTCCCGGCAACGACTCCGCCAGCAACGACACCACCGGCAGCGGGAACGCAAAATCAAAACAAGATATGGGCCGTCGTGATCGGCGCGGTCGTGTTATTTGCGGTCTATCATTTTTGGGGGAGTTCTTCTGGTCCCGCGCAGCAAAAGCAGGGCGGCCCGATCAACCTGATCTTCGTGGTGAGCGAGGATTTGGCTTACCAATCTGCTGGGGATGTGAATCCCAACACGGCAAACCTGACCAGTCAGGGTTTAGAGCGGTCGCTGCTGATGGGCACGTACCTGCATCAGCTGGTGGGGGCGACCAGCGTAAACGGAATCTATGTGCTGACGCCGGCGAGCCATTTGCAAACCGCGGGCAGTTACCCCGATTTGGTGGCGGCTGAGACCGTTCAGCAGTTCGCGCTTCTCACGCCGGTCACCATGTCCACCATCTACCCTGGATACGGCAGTCCATTCACAACCACAGGCTACCCGGTCAATGCCGCTCCACCATCGAACTCCTGCGCGAGTTGCCAGGGCCTGGATTTCGCAGACCAGGGCGGCGACAACGAAGCGCTGGTAAGCGGCATTCTTGCGGCAAATGTTGGAGGCTCGTATGTCTTCTCGGCGCCGTGGGAGACCACTTACAGCCTGTTGGCGCGGATAAGTCAGGCGAAGAGTTATAACCTGACTCTGCCGGCGAGTTATCAGGGCGCCAACGCGATTTATGTTCTTTCGATCACGACCGCGGGAAGCGCCAGCCTGGCGACGTATAACAGCAATGCGAATCCGCCTGCAACTTATCCGACGCTGCCGCAGGTTCCGACCGGCGCATGCACGCAGCAGACGCCATTCAACATCGCGGTGACGGGCGGCGCTGGCGGAGCGCAAATTCCGGCGGGGACTAACACCAACGAAACTCTGTATATCATTCGGCATGCGGAGGCGCATCCGCAAGGCGATTTTGACGACGGCAACTATGTGGGCGCAGGGCAATGGCGTGCGCTGGATCTTCCGTTCGCGCTCGAGAACAAGATTCACCCGACACAGGTGTATTCGGTCGACCCGGCTACGCCAATTCAGGGCACGCAGATGGCGTCTGGAGCCTCCGTTTGGTCTTATGTCAGGCCTTCGCTGACCGTTGAACCCTACGCAATCGCTTATAACTTGCCGTTTCGACTGGCCGAGGGCTTCGATTGGAACTCGGGTCCGGCGACCAGCAGCTATTTCTTCAATGGCGGCGGATTCTCGAATTCCAGCGTATTGGTGGCGTGGGAGCATACTCGGATCCCGCTGATGTTGAATGCGCTGATCTCTAGCTATTTTCCGCAGGGCGGCGGACCTGCGGCGCTCACCTGGCCGGACAACGACTACGACACAGTGTGGACAGTAACGCTCGGCGGCGAAGGAAATCTGGCCGTCAACAACTCGATGTGTGAAGGCATTCAATCGGCTGCGCTGCCGGCCGCGGCGCCGCAATTCTGAGGGGCTTTGGGTTTCGCTGCTATTCGAGTCTGATTGCTTTTCGGGCGATGCGCGATCACTACAATAGGCCTGTGACCAAAGATCAAAATAAGCCTGGGGCCAAGTATCGCGATAGGCCCGTGAACAATCAAGAAAATATGCCGGTGACCAAGCACCATAAAATGCCGATGGCCAAGCATCGTCGAAAATACCTCTGGCTCGCGGTGGCAGTTCTCCTGGTGATTCAAGCAACCCTGGCGCTGACCATGGTGCATCGGGAATCGCTAACCTTTGATGAAGACGACCACATGTTCGCGGGCTACATGATGTGGAAAGCAGGAGATTATGGGCTGAACCCTGAACACCCGCCTCTAGTGAAGCTTCTCGCGACCGTTCCTCTCCTTGGGACCATTTGTGGGTTCCACCGCCTCGGAATCACGCGTTTTTCAAAGCTGAAGCGTATCTGAATGGCCGTGACTGGCTGGCTCGTAACGACGGAGACAGGACACCATCTCGTCTTCAAGATGCGGGCGAGCGCGGAGCTGCTTGCACTCGGATTGTGCCTCTTCGTGTTTCTGACGGCACGGGAGTGGTTTGGCGACGCGGCCGGTCTTATTGCTCTTACTCTCGTGGTCTTTGATCCCAACGTTCTTGCACACTCTGCCCTTGTCACAACCGATATCGGAGTGTCGTGCTTTTTTGTCGCAGCAATTTGGACCTTCTACCGCTTCGCGACTCGGCCAACGATTATCCGGCTGCTCATCGCCGGCGTGGCGACAGGTCTGCTGCTCGCAACCAAGCATTCCGGCATTCTGATCGGCCCAATGTTCGTCTCTCTGATCGCATGGGAGGTACTGACGGCTCCGGGTGCCGAGCGCAAACGAACAGCGCTGCGACTCACTGGCGGCTTTTTCGCGATCGTCGTCGTTAGCGTCTTGCGTGCTTTGGTGCTTTTTACGGGTTTCGCTACAGTGCGCGTCCTGCCGGTGTGGAGTTCAGCACTTCGGTGGCACAATACGCGGCGCCTCTGCCGCATTTCGAATCTGCCATGCATGATTGCAGTGAGCCGCCTCCACCTTTTGCCCGAGTCGTATCTGGTCGGACTCATCGACGTGAAATTGGCGGCGGCGTTCTATCCCACCTTCCTTCTCGGGAAGGTTTATGCGCACGGCCAGTGGGATTATTTTCCTTTGGTGATTCTGATCAAGACGACGCTTGGGCTGCTTCTGCTGCTTGTTCTCGCCACGTTCGCCACCGTCACAGGCAAGCTCAACGAGACGCCGCGAGTTGTTTTATGCTCTTGCTCCACCTGTCTTTTATCTTGCTGTGGCAATGATGTCGGGCATGAATATCGGCGCTCGACACCTGCTGCCCATGTATGCCTTTGTTATCATCTTCGCCGCTGCCGGGGACGGTGACACTCGCCGGTAGGAATCGTCGCTGGGCGGTCGCGTGCTCTGTCCTAATTGTAGCCAGTATCGTCTCCAGCCTTCTCGTGTTTCCCAATGAGATTGCTTATGCCAACGAAGCCTGGGGCGGACCCAAAAATGTACACAATCTGCTGAGCGACGCCAACGTCGACTGGGCTCAACAGCTTTTTCAAGTGAAGCAGTGGCAGGATCGTCACCCCGACCAGGAGTGCTGGTTCGCGTACTTCGCGCGGCCCGAGATTGATCCGGGCGTGTACGGTATTCGCTGTCACGCGCTGCCCACCATAGACACGCAGTGGCTCGGTAGCGCGGATGTCATTCCTCCCTCGATCACCGGAGCCGTTCTGATCAGCGCCGGAGACCTCAGTGGGTGCGAATGGCCCAGCGGCCAGCTCAATCCCTACAGATCGTTTCAGTCGCTGCATCCCAATGTGACGATTGACGACTCCGTATTCGTCTACGAGGGAACCTTCGCCGTGCCTGAGATCTCCGCGGTATCACGTGCGCAGCAGAGTGAAATATTGCTCGAAGAGAAGCAGGCAGGACCAGCACTCGCCCTGGCTCGTGAAGCTGTCGCTATCGCACCCGAAAATCTCTTTGCCGAATCAGCGCTGGGCGATGCCGCCGCCGCTTCCGGTGACAAACAGACGGCCGAGACAGCATGGCTAGCCGCCATCCAAATCGCTCAGCGTCTGGAGCCCGATGCACAGCCAAGCTACATTCCGGATCTCGAATCCAAGATCAAGCGCCTGTCAGACGGGAAAAACTAGAGCGTGCTATCCCGCCCTACGCGCAAAAACAAGGACGCGCCCGGGATGGGGCAACCAGCGCTCCTGCTGCACGCAGGCTGCGAGATGCGCCATTACAAATGCAGTTTCTAAGTGCCAGGTGGGTTGTGAAAATTTGGAATTTTCTTTTTTGCGAAGTGCAACTCTTGCAGTCCTTCGAGGTTTAATCTTGCTTTCGCCTTGAGATCCAATAGCCCTGCGGCATGAAACTTGTACTTTTCTCCATTCGGGGCGGTCGCAATATAGCAATCGGCTTGGCCGTCAGATGGATCGACTGTCACCGGGATTCCCTGTGCCTTCAATTCAGCGATCGCGTCAGCGACTTCCTTATCCATAGTTTTCCTTGGGCTCTCAGACCCATTCTTCAGACCCATTCTAACGAAGAAGCCCGGCTCATCGCCGGGCTTTCATCGACCTAACAGTCAAACTTTGAAACCAAGCCTTGAAAACCAAACCTTGAGACTAAATTTCGATACAAGGCTCGTGAGTTGAATTCGAATTTAGTCGAGACTGAGCATTTCTTCATGCTCGACTGACATGCCGTCGAAGATCGGGTCAGCGGCTTCTTTATTCGCGGGATCAAGGATGAAGGAGTTTTTTCCGGAGGGAATAAGCGCCATCGCGAACTGCGAATGGCCGTTATGCTTCCGCTGCTTCGATTCGAGCCACAGGCACAACCTGGGATCGTAAATTTCGGGGTCGTCGCGCCAGAAATCGGGAGAAAGCCCGCACTCGATCAGCAGGTGATCGAGCTTGAGCTCAATCTGCGTTGCACGTTTGGAGAAGTAGCGGCGTACGTTGGAGGGGCCAACGTAAAGCCCGGTAACCCTATGCCCGATGCACTTTGAAGTGACAACCATTGATTTCCTCCGCGGCCGATAGCCAATATCAAACTCGTTGGTGTTCTTAAGGGAATTCACACACTGGAGGCCCGACACTTGGGGTTTCCGAGTGAATACCCATTTGGCTGCGTCAACCGGTAAATAGCCGACCCAAAGGAGAAGCTCCCCAAAATCCTGCGCAGGATCAGCCGATGCTTGCCGCCTCATCAAACCGCCAATAGAAACCTGCGACGAAGAGATTCGCGAAGCAGGTTGGCGGACAAGATCAGCGAACGGAAATCCCCGCAAGCTAACAGGGATTAAGATTCGCGAATAAAGGTCGAGGTTGCCAGTAAAGATCGCGGCTGCTCAAAAATTTGAGGAGCAATCGAATTCAATGCGGGCTCGATGATGCGCGTCGATCGGGACAGAACGATCGAGCCTTCGATTGTTAAGAGAAGACGATCGGGACACGATGGTCGCTCAAAGTTCGGCGCAGAAAATCGCCAATCAGGAAGGGAGAAGAAGGAGGGGCCAGAACCTGGGCCGTGCATCCGCTTAGCGATCGATCAGGAATTGATGTGGCTTAGATCGGGCCGCCTGCGTCTCTTCCCTCACATTCTGTGGAAATCTTGTACCTGTTTCGGTGCAAAGTCAAGGCGATTTGATGAAAGTAGCGAGAAGTTGGAGGGAGGGCTGTGGAAAAGCGCAATCGAAATGGAACTGGAGCGGCCGAAAATCTTTCGGCGTCGCGTAAATGCTAACGGGCGCTTCTGATTGTCAGTGGGCGCGCGCAGAAGGCTCATCGGAGAAGATCTGGCCGTCGCGAATGTGGACAACGCGGTGAGCGAACTGGGCGATATCGGCCTCGTGGGTGACGAGGACAATGGTGTTGCCGTTTGCGTGGAGCTGATCGAAGAGGGCCATGATCTCGGTGCCGGTTTTGGAGTCGAGGTTGCCGGTGGGCTCGTCGGCGAGGATGATGGACGGGTTGTTGACGAGGGCGCGGGCGATGGCGACGCGCTGGCGCTGGCCGCCTGATAGTTCGTTCGGTTTGTGCATCATGCGCGATTCCAGGCCCACGTCGGCAAGGGTCTGCTTGGCGCGCGCAATGCGCTCGGCGGCTGGAGTGCCGTTGTAGATGAGGGGCAGCTCCACGTTGTGCAGCGAAGAGGCGCGGGCCAGCAGATTGAAGGTCTGGAAGACGAAGCCGATTTCCTTGTTGCGAATGCGCGCGAGCTGGTCGTCGTCGAGATCGCTGACGAGCTGGTTGTTGAGCCAGTATTTGCCTTTGGATGGCGTATCGAGGCAGCCGATCAGATTCATCAGCGTGGACTTGCCGGATCCGGATGGGCCCATGATGGCAACGTATTCGTTGCGGCGAATGCGCAGCGAGACGCCGCGCAGGGCCTGGACCTGCTGCTCCGAGCCCATGTCGTAGGTGCGCCAAAGGTCTTCGACGACGATGACGTCGTTGGCGTTGACGACCGCCGTTTGCGGAAGTTCCTCGATGCCGATGCTGTTCAGAGCCATCTGAGATTCATCCTCATTCGAAATTCAAGAGCCGACTGGCGACATATCAAGACTGATCAACTGGAGCTGGTGGTGGTAACTATCTGCACGGATTTGTCGCGCTTGAGCAACGCGCCTTGCTTCAGGTCGCGCAGAGTTTTGTACGGGCCGGTGACAATCTCGTCGCCGTTGTTCAGGCCGGAGAGCACTTCGATGTCGGTGGCCCCGGTGATGCCCGTCGTGACGGGAACGAAGTTGGCGCGGAGCTTGCCGTGCGCATCTTTCTCGACGACGAAGACTCCCTGAATCGGATTGGTCTTGGGGTTGGTTGTTGACGCTTGAACGTCGCCGGGCTTGGCGTTGTCAGTGGCCGGATCGTGCATGGTGAGCGCCTGGATGGGCAGGGCGAGCACATTGGTCTTGTGCGCCGTGGTGATTTTGGCGGTGCAGGAGAGGCCGGGACGAAGTTCGTCGAAGGTCCCGTCGAGCGTGACCACGACTCTGAAGTCCTTGGCCTCTTCGGTGCCGGTAGTGGATTGCGACGTGGCCACGCCGGTTGAGCGCAGCAACGCCTGGTCGCCAACTTCGGTGACGTGGCCCTTGAATACTTTGTTCGGCAGAGCGTCGACCGTCACTTCGGCAGGCTGGCCGAGTTGAACATTCACGATGTCGGTTTCGTCGACCTTGACGTCGGCGGTAACGACGCTCATGTCGGCGATGGTCATCAGCGTGGAGCCTTCGGTGTTCTGGATGCCGGTGACAACCATCTCGCCTTCGCGAGGGGGCTCGTTGGTGACGATGCCGTCAAACGGCGCGACTGCGATGGTGCGGTTGTAGAGATCCTGATTCACCTTTAGATCGGCTTCCTGGGTGTGCATGCGTCCGCGAGCCGAATCGGTGTTGGCCTTGGCCTGGTTGAGCTGCGCTTCGGCCTGCGCAATGTCGGCGACATCGAGATCGTAGGCGGCCTTGGCGGCGTCGTACTGCTGCTTGGAGTCGATTCCGTCTTTGTAGAGAGCCTGTGCGCGATTCCAGTCCAGCTGTTTCTGTTCCAGGTCGGCTTGCGCGTGCTGGAGATTTGCCTGAGCATGTTTTTTCCGCGGCGATGTACGCTGCAATGTCGGTTTTCGCAGAGTCGATTGCAGCCTCCTGGCCGTTGACGTTGGCTTCCTGCTGCACGTTTTCGATGGTGGCGACCATCTCGCCTTTGTGGACTTTGTCGCCTTCCGCCACGTAGAGGTGCGTGATGCGGCCCATTGCATTGGCGCCGACATTAACGTAGTTCTTGGGCTTGATCTGTCCGGTGCCGCTGACAACGGTGGAGAGATCCTCCCGGGTGAGGGAAGCGGTATAGACCTTGGTATAGCCGGATTGCTGCTTGAGGACCATGAACGCCACGAGTCCGGCGGCAACAAGCACAGCTAGAGAGATAAGAATGATTTTCTTCATGAGCGGATGAAATCCCTGTTTTTTTTCTTCAATTCAGTGTACGCGAGATGGCGGCCAAAGGTTCCCTTGAGGGTGCATCGACACATCCAAGCGTCGTCGGCGGCCCTTGGTTTCCGATCCGGAGGCGCGCACCTCTTGCCAGCCGCGAATACAGATTAAACTCTGCCCATGAAGACGCCGGAGTGCTTGCCAGGCGCGGGAAACTGTGGCGCACGTTAACAGTTGGCGCATGAAACGCGCGAGGAACCAGCCTGGCCATTGGACGGAGGAGGGCCTTTATAAGGAGCCAAGAAAGGCTTCAAAAGGCGAGAATTTTTGCCTTTGTCCGGCGCAGAATCGTTGACGTTAAAGGGTCTGGCGCGTCCAACCGGCGAACGACTGCGAACTGAACCTTGCCCAACCACTAAAGTAGCTGTAAAATGAAGGAATTGCAGGAGTATTCAAGGCAATCATGTTCAATAGCCGCCGTCTTCTTTTCACAGCTCTCGGTTGCGGCGTCATCTGGATGCCCGCGAGCGGGCTCATGGCGCAGCAAAACGATCCGCCTCCAGCCACAAATCAGCCCCAGACGACTGCGGCCCCGACCGCCGGCCAGGATCAGCAAGTCGATCCGCTCAATCGCCAGCTCTCCGACAAAGACCGCTACAAGGCGCAGAAAGCGTTGCGGCAGGAATTAAAGGGCCCTTACAAGACCTGGCTGAACGAGGAAGTTCCCTACATCATCACCGACGATGAGCGCAGAGCGTTCATGAGCCTGAGCAACGACGAGGAGCGCGAGGCCTTCATCGAGAATTTCTGGCAGCGGCGCAACCCCAATCCCGATTCTCCCGAGAACGAGTTTCGCGAAGAGCATTATCGGCGCATTCAATACGCCAACGACCACTACGCGGCCGGCAAGCCGGGATGGAAGACCGATCGCGGTCGCATTTACATCATGTGGGGTCCAGCCGATCGATCGACTCTCATCCTTCGGGCGGCATGTACGAACGCCCTATGGAAGAAGGCGGCGGCGAGACGTCCACGTTCCCATTCGAGGTTTGGCACTATCGCTATCTCGAAGGAATCGGCGAGAACATCGACCTCGAGTTCGTCGATACCTGCCAGTGCGGCGACTACCACTTCACGATCGACCGCAGCGAGAAAGACGCGCTGAAGAACGTGCCCGGCGCGGGCCTTACGCAGTATGAGGAGATGAACCACAAGGACAAAGAAGACCGTTTCAAGGGCAGCGGCCTGGAACAGCTCGGCAACGGCCCAATGGGCAGCGGCGATCAGGGCAAGGAGTTTGACCGCATCGAGATGGCCTCCAAGATATTTGCCCCGCCGCCGGTCAAGTTCGGCGATCTTGATGCCGCGCTCGATGCGTTCAGCTCCACGCACAAGCTGCTGACCGGCCCGCCCTTCCCATTCGATGTGCGCACCGATTTCGTGAAGGTCACCGACAGCATGGACCTGGTTCCGATCACCATCCAGATTGCGCAACCGCGACATTACGTTTGTGACCAAGGACGGCGTGTCGAAGGGCGTGGTGAACATCCTGGGCAAAGTGACCACGATCATGCACAAGACGGTGCAGACCTTCGAGGACACGGTCGAAGTGGAGGAGCCCTCCGAGTTGCTGGAAAAGAGCCTCGATCGCAAGTCGCTTTATTGGAAGTCGCTTCCGCTTCAGCCGGGTCTCTACCGCCTGGATATTGCAATCAAGGATGTAAACAATCCGGATCACATTGGAATCTTACGGAAGAGCGCTCGACGTTCCGACTTACGAGGATGACAAACTGGGCGCGTCGTCGCTGATTCTGGCCGACGAGATGAACACCGTCTCATCGCGGCAGATCGGCGAGCGGAAACTTCATTATCAGCAATATGTTTGTCCGGCCGCGCGTGGCGACGAGCCGGCCACGCCGGTGAGCTTCAAACGCAACCAGGAACTGAATTTCTGGATGCAGTTTTATAACCTTGGTATTGACGATGCTACCAAGAGTAACTCTGCGACGGTTACCTACCAGATCACCGATTCGGCACGGGAGCGGTGATTCTTGCAGAAAGCAACTGGAATCAAAGGATTTAGGGGCACACAGCGACCAGTTGACGGTGGAGAAAATCGCTATCCATCGCGGGCCTTGCAGCCGGGCAAGTACAAGGTGACGGTGAAAATAAATGACGCGATCTCAAAACAAGAGATTGCGCAATCGGCGCCTTTTGTCGTCGAATAGATATCAATCCCGTGCAGACGCCAGCCGGACAGGAGAATTCGGTAGCTTGCGCGGTTTGTGATTTGAGGAATGTTGCCAGGGACGCGGCGGGGTCGCAGATCTGCTGATGAAGCGAAGTGCCCATCTCGCCGGTTTCGCCGTGCTGATCGTCATTGGGAGCTGCTCCAGCCTTCGGAGCGGCGTCGGCATCGGTGTCTGGCGTGGTGCGCGACTCGGCCGGCGTGCCGCAGATCGGCGCCGAAGTCCAGCTTCTGCGCTCCGACCTGAGCGTGGTCGCCAGCGTCTACACCGACAGCACGGGCCGCTTTCGTAATCTCCTCTCTGGTTCCCGGCACGCTACGCTCTCAAGGCGATGGGACCTTCTTCCTGCCTGCGCTGCGCGAAAACGTCCGGGTCCGCGGCGGCACGTGTCGTCAATCTCACGCTGAACACTCTTTACGAAGTCATCCAATGGCTGCCGGCGCAGCCGCGCTCAGGCCAACTGCGCAAAAGGACGACTGGGCATGGACGCTGCGCTCCGCGGCGAACCGGCCGCTGCTGCGCTGGCTTGAGGATGGGCCGCTGGTGGTGGTTTCGGATGGCTCGGGCTCCAGGCCGAAGTTGAAGGCCCGCCTGATGGCGACCGGCCAGGCCGGAACCTTCGGCGAGAGCGGCGAGCGCTTCTCCACGACCGTTGAAGATACACCGGCGGACAGCCGGGAGTTGCTGGCGCGCGTTGATTTTGCGCCGGGTAGCGATGGCGGCATGGAATCGATGCTGGGCTTCCGGCAGGATTTGGGATTGGCCGGCTCGGTGCAGTCGGTTGCGGCATTCTCGGTTGAGCCCGAGATTGAGGGAGCTGGAGATCAAGGCTTGGACGAAGCTGCAGTGCGCAGCTCCGAGACGATGCAAATCGGGCCGGACATCGATGCCGAAGTAGGTTCAACCGCGGTAATGGGGCGGCTGGGTGGAAATAGCCCAAGCTCGGCGACTGCGATGCTGCCGTATGCCAACGTCGAATGGCAGATGGCGACAAATTCGGTGCGCTACCGCATGGCCACCATGATGCAGGATCAGGACCGCAGCGGGGATGAATCCGAGACTGCAGCGTGGCTGCCGGCGATGTCAATGCGCAACGGCGCGCTGACCATCGAGCACGGAGTTCATCAGGAGATTGGTTGGGAACGGCAGACGGACGCTTCAGACCTGGCCGTTCTGGTTTATTCCGATCGCATCTACAATCCTGTTCTGCAGGCGCTGGACCACTTTACCGCGACTGGGTCCGCGACCGGTTCCGCAGCTGACGCGGCTGTGCTCTTCGATCCGGCGAGCAATTTGATGCGCGTTGCCGGGCCGGCATTTTCATCCGCGGGCGTGCAGGCCAGCGTGGCTCGCCGGCTGCCCGGAAACAATCGCGTGCGCGTGAGCTATGCCAGCGGCGCTGCGTTGGTCATGTCTGCTTTACCTGCGGCGGCTCCGCTAGCAGACGTGATCGCCGCGGCGCATCCACGGCGCGCACAGATGTATTCAATCTCGCTCTCTGGCACATTGGATGGAACAGGAACCCGCTGGCACGCGAGTTATCGCTGGCAGCCTGACGACACGGTGACTGAAATTGCGCCATTTGCTCAGGACGCAGCCTCGCCGTATTTGAACCTCCACGTCAGCCAGCCGATTCACGTCACGCGCGACGGTTCGGGAGGCCTGGAAGCTCTGCTCGACGTGAGGAACCTGCTGGCCGAAGGCTATCGCCCGTATATTCTGAGCGACGGCTCGCTGCTTCTGTTTGCGGACGATCAGCGCAGCCTGCGTGCCGGGCTCGCGTTCACTTTCTAAGCTTATCGGCAGCCTACCCTTCAAATTCAATCGGTCTGATTCGCCGGCTCTACTTTATCCGGTCTGCTTCTACCCGTCTGCGCTGGACGTCGACGGCTGCGCACGGTGTATTGCGCGATCTGCGTGCCTATAGCTCATAGTGGGTGGAGTAGATTTGGGTCTGAGCCGATGGCGGCTCCGAATAAAGAGGGGAAACCCAATGAAACCTGTTCGGTTTAGCCGACGTGCGGCGTTGAAGTCAGGCCTGGCAACGACAGCGCTGGCCTCGCTTGCCGCAAATAGCGAGAGCAGATAGACGTCCCGCTCGGTGCGGAAGGGCAGGATCCACCAATCTGTTTGCCGGTGGTGCTACAAGGACATTCCGTTGGACCAGCTTTGCGCGTATGCGGCCGAGATCGGCTTGAAGGGGATCGACCTGCTGCAGCCCGAGGAATATGAAGTGCCGCGCCGCTATGGATTGATCTGCACCATGGCATACGCCGGCGGCAGGCACTATTCCAGATGCGCTCAACCGCACAGAAAATCATGCTGCGATTGAGGCGGCCTTGCGCACGAACATTCCGCTGGCGGCAAAGGCCGGCATGCCTAATGTGATTACTTTTTCAGGAAACCGGCGCGGGATGGCGGACGACGAAGGCGCGCGCAATACCATCGCCGGACTCAATCGCGTAAAGAAAATTGCCGAGGACAACGGCGTGACCATTTGCATGGAGCTGCTGAACAGCAAGGTGAACCATCCGGATTACATGTGCGACCACACCGCGTGGGGCGTTCGCGTAATGCAGGAAGTGAATTCGCCCAACGTGAAATTGCTCTATGACATCTACCACATGCAGATTATGGAGGGCGATCTGATCGCGACCATCACCGCGAACTTCGCATGGATGGGGCACTTTCACACCGGCGGCGTGCCCGGACGCCACGAGCTCGACAATACGCAGGAAGTACAATGGGACGGAGTCATGCGGGCGATTGCAGAGGCGGGCTTTCACGGATATGTTGCGCACGAATTTCTTCCGTTGCGCGATCCGTTCGAGAGCCTGCGCGCTGCCGTCGATCTGTGCGATGTGTGAGGGGCGGCGCGGGCTTCTTCTCGTCTCGGGCTTCTTCAAGTCGCGAACTTCTCCGCGTCTCGGAGTTCTTCTGGTCTCGGATTTCTTCTGGTGAAGCAATGAATCTACAATGGTCCCTTATGAAAAGTTTCAGATCGAGACTGGCTGTTGGTCTTGCTGTTGCTCTTTTTGTTGTGTCCGCTGCTTGTCTGCTGAGTTGCACGGCTCGGGCGCAGGCTGCCGCTGATGCGCAAGCGGCAACAGCTTCGCACGACGATCAACTGCTGCAAGGATTCCTCGATCCGCCCAACGGAGCGCGGCCGCGCGTCTGGTGGCACTGGATGAACGGCAACATCTCAGAGCAGGGAATCAAGCTCGATCTCGAATGGATGCATCGCGTGGGATTGGGCGGCGTAACCATCTTCGAGGGCGCGATCAACACGCCGCAGGTGGTTCCGAATCGACTGATCTATATGACGCCGGAGTGGAAGCAGGCGTTCAGAATGGCGGTGAGTACGGCGCGCGGAATGGGTATGGAGGTGGCCATCGCCAGTTCGCCGGGTTGGAGCGAGACCGGCGGACCGTGGGTGCCTGCGGCGCAAGGCATGAAAAAGATGGTGTGGAGCGCGACGCGTATTGAGGGCGGCCGGCCGTTTATTGGAAAGCTGGCGCATCCGCCCGCAGGTTGACGGGACGTTTCAGAATTTCCAGTGCCGGGACGGCGCGCTCCCGACGGAACGATTGTGACCCCGCCCGAGTTTTATGCCGACTCCGAGGTCATCGCCTACAAGATTCCAGACGGAGACAAGACGCAGGCGGAGCTGAATCCGCAGGTCACTTCGAGCGATGGGTCGAGCGCTGGAACGGCGAACGTGGCCGCGCTTTCCGATGGCGATGTGAATACCGTGGCGCTCGATCTGCCCGCAGCCGCAGCGCCAGGCGCGGCGTGGGTGCAGTTCGACTATGGGCATCCGCAGACGATTCAGGCGGTGACGGTGGCCAGCCTGAATGATGCGATCAGCGTCTTCGATCACGAGAGCAATGCGGTTCCGGCGTTCGTTGAGGCCAGCGACGACGGCGTGAACTTCAAGAAAGTCGCCGACATTCCATTCAGCAGCCTGGTGCAGCGGACGGTGTCATTCGATGCGGTGACGGCGCGGTATTTTCGCGTCGTGTATCCCGCGCAGCCGGCCGGCGTGCCTGACCATGACCACAAAATCACGGAACTGGTGCTCGATGCGGTGCGCGCATGAATGAGTGGGAGAAGCGCGCCGGGTACGCGAACGCACGAGACTTCTATGCGATTCGCGATCCGAAGGTTGCGCCGACTTCCGTCGTGCCGCCGCAAGATGTGCATCGACCTGACGGGCAAGATGAAGCCCGATGGAACGCTCGACTGGACGCCGCCGGCAGGGAAGTGGATGGTCCTGCGCATTGGTTATTCGCTTACCGGCCATGAAAATGGCCCGGCTCCGGCGGAGGCGACTGGCCTCGAAGTGGACAAGCTGAACCGCGATTACGTGAAGAACTATGTCGACGGCTATCTGAAAATGTATGCCGATACTGTTGGCCCGGAGAATATGGGAAAGGACGGAATCTCGTACTTACTCACCGACAGTATCGAAGTAGGACCGCAAAACTGGACAGATAACATTC
Source organism: uncultured Acidobacteriaceae bacterium (assembly GCA_963725115.1). Classification (GTDB taxonomy): domain Bacteria; phylum Acidobacteriota; class Terriglobia; order Terriglobales; family Acidobacteriaceae; genus Telmatobacter. The sequence goes on from CAVRXG010000003.1 coordinate 388,211, forward strand.
TGGAGGAGTTCAAACAGCGGCGCGGCTACGATGCGCGTCCATGGCTGCCGGCACTTACTGGCGTCGTTATCAAGAGCACTGCAGATACAGACCGCTTTCTCTGGGATTTCCGACGCACACTCGGCCAGTTACTGGCGGAAAATCATTACGGCGAGATTGCCGACGACTTGCATGCACACGGGATGAGTTACTACGGAGAAGCACTGGAGTATCATCGCCCATCTCTCGGCGACGACATGGAGATGCGCAGCAAGACCGATGTCCCCATGGGTGCAATGTGGACCTGGGCAGGCAGTCCGGGGCCGGACATTGACTACATTTCCGATTTGCGCGGCGCTGCGTCCGTGGCGCACATCTACGGGCAGAATCTGGTCGGCGCCGAGTCGATGACTTCGCGCGGACCGGCGTGGTCGTTCTCGCCGAACAGCCTGAAAAAGGTTGCCGACCTGGAGTTTGCGCTGGGCGTGAACCGCTTTGAGATTCATGAGTCCACGCATCAGCCTGTGCCGGATATGGCGCCGGGGCTGACGCTCGGCCCGTACGGGCTCTGGTTCAATCGCAATGACACCTGGGCTGAAGAGGCCGAACCGTGGGTGAATTATCTTGCGCGCTGCTCTTACATGCTGCAGCAGGGACATTACGCCGCTGATGTCGCGTACTTCTACGGCGAGGAAGGTCCGCTGACAGCGGTCTTCGGATGGAAAGGCGATCGACGACGCGCCGGATGGATACGGATTCGATTTTGTAAACAGCGACGTGGTTCTGCACGAGCTGTCGGTGAAGGATGGCCGGCTTGTAACTCCGGGTGGCACGAGTTATCGGATTCTCTATCTCGGCGGGCGCAGCCAGCGCATGACGTTGCCGGTGCTGCGCCAGATCAGGGAGCTTAGTTGCGCAGGGCGCGGTTCTGGTGGGCAACAGGCCGACGGATTCGCCAAGCCTTGCCGACGACGAGAAGGAGTTTCAGCGCCTGGGAGACCAGCTTTGGGGAAAACGGCCAGCAGGAATCAGGTCAACGCGCAAGGTCGGTGAGGGGCGAGTGTACACAGGCATGAGCGCAAACGAAGTACTGGCCGATCTCAATCTTGCGAGAGACTTTCAATTCGCGGGGCCCGATTGTGTGCCCGATGTAATGTCCGTGCGTCATGGTGTCAAGAATGTGGTTCTTAACTGCTTCAAAACCGATGCGAACTTGATGTTTGTGCATCGCAAGCTCAACGACGGGGACGTGTATTTCGTCGACAACCGCGAGGACCACGCAGAGAGCATCGATGCAACATTTCGAGTGAATGGGAAAGCGCCGGAACTGTGGGATCCGGCGATCGGCGTAGCGCAGCCTACCTCGTATAGCACTACCGCGGACGGCCGGACGACGGTGCCGTTGCATCTCGATCCGTATGGGACGACGTTTGTCGTTTTTCGCAAGCCGACTACGCAAAGCACTCTGCAGTTGCACGCGACGAAGGAGACCGTGCTTGACGGCCTGGATGAAACGCTAAATCGCGATTGGAAGGTTAGCTTCGAGCCAGGAAAAGGTGCTCCCGAGACCGCCGACTTCCAACGACTAGTTTCCTGGACCGAAATGCCGTTGTCCACTTCAGGCGAAGGCATCAAATATTTCTCAGGCTCGGCCACTTATTCGAAGACGATCGAGATTCCGGCGGACGATCTGACGAAAGGCGCGCATCTCTGGCTGGATCTTGGAGATGTTCGAGACCTCGCCGCGGTGAAGGTGAATGGCGTCGACCTCGGCATCTTGTGGAAGACGCCTTACAAGGTCGATGTTACCGGCGCTATCAAGCCGGGCGATAACGACATCGAGATCAAGGTAACCAATCTCTGGGTGAATCGCATGATCGGCGATCAGCAGCCGTGGGCACTGAAGAAATATGCATTCGCCGACTTTACGCCCTACAAAGCCGATTCGCCGCTGTTGCCTTCGGGTCTTCTTGGGCCAGTGCACATCGTGTCGGTGGCTGCACAGTGACAAGCTTGCACACTAAATGCGGCGTTAACTTGCGACAGGTCAGAGTTATTGCACAGTTAGGACAGCAGTGTTGGTTACGACAGTCGAGCCGGAGGTTCCGGTAATGGTGATGGTGTAAGTTCCTGCCGTTGTGCCGGGGATGCTTGTACCGCCTCCACCACCGGAGTTAGTGCTGCCGCCGCCGCAGCCTATTCCGGCAATGGAAACAAGCAGGCAGAACACGCCGAGCATTGCCATCCAGTTACGCCGCCGTCTTGGAATCCCGAATAGAAAGGCGAGCGCAAGAGTCGCCCCGCCAGCCGATGGCCAGAAAAGCTTGAACGGCTTGTTGAGAGCAGTGGCTCCCGTTGTGGAAACAGTCAACGTAGCCGTTTGCGTGGTTGAGCCGCTGATCGTAACTGAGGACGGCAGGATGTTACACGTGGCGGGATCGTTCGCGGCAGCGGGAGTGATCGCGCAGGTCAGACTTACAATTCCGGTAAACCCATTCGACGGAGTTACAGCAATGGTCGAGGTATTTCCTGCGGTTGCGCCGGGCTCGAGTGTAATCGCGTTTCCGGTAACTGCAAATGTTGGTGGCGGCCCGGGGTTCACGGTGAGTGTAGTTGTGTCAGAGGCGTCGTTGTAGTCGACGGTGTCATTCGGAGTGAAGCTGGTCGAAAGGGTTACGTTCCCGGTGGTGGACATGATGGTTCCAAGCGGGGGAGTGTAAACCAGCGTGCCGAGCACGCTTGGCGCGGCGTCGAGCTGCGCAGAGGTAAGCGCAGTTCCAACCGCGATGGCCGCCGGAGTGGACCAGGTGATGGTCGGCGTGACCTTGTTGACGGTCAGCGTGACTGTGGCCGATGTGGAGTTGTAGTCCGATGTGTCGGTCGGCGTAAAGCTCGCCATCAGCACTTGCTGGCCTGCATGGAGGAGCGTGCCCGCTGGCGGCGAGTATGCGAATGTACCAGGTGCACTGGTTGTCGCGTCAAGTTGCGCAACGTTCAGTACTGTTCCGTACGTGATTGCGGCGGGTGTAGCCCAGGTGATGGATGGCGTGGCTTTATTTACCGTCAGCGTCACAATGCTTGAAGCTGTGGCGTAATCCGTCGAGTCGGTAGGAGTGAAAGTAACGGAAAGAATTTGCGATCCTGTCGTTAGTACCGTTCCGGCCGCCGGAGAGTAGGCAAAAGTTCCGGCCACGTTTGCGGTGGCGTCAAGCTGCGCAGCTCCCAGGGGTGTGCCGTAGGCAATTGGCGCGGGAGTGGCCCAGACTAGATTGGGGTTTGTCTTTGTCGCTGCTGTCACGTTGACTGTGCCCGAACCGGAGGCACCAACGTAGACCGTCGAGCTGTTTGTGTCGGGGGTGTAAGTCGCCGTAATGGGATCGATTCCAACCGCGAGCGCTCCAGCGGGGACGATGATCGAAGCACTGCCACCGGACAGGACGATGGCCGCCGATGTGTAGCCTCCACCGGTGAGCACGACGCTTCCCGTCGGCGTGGGATTGCCGGCTCCGCCGCGCGACCGCGACAGTGACTACAAGCGATTGCGTGGTTGAGACGGTGGAGGGAGACGGCGTCACAGTCACAGTCGGAGTTGTGGTCGGAGAGGTGACTTTGATCGTCGTCGATCCTGACGCGCCGTTGTAGGAAGAGGAACTCGATGTGTAGTTCGCGGTGATGGTATCGGTTCCGAGAGCCAGTACTCCGCTGGGAATGACGATGTATACTCCGTTGCTGTTGCTGCCGGGAATGTTGAGGGCAGTCGATGAAGATTCGTAAGCGCCGCTCGACAGCGTCACAGTGCCAGTGGGAGGCGTAGAATTTCCCGTTACAGTAATCAACACCGACGCCGACTGCGAGACCGAAACCGAGGGCGGGCCCATCACTGTGACGGTAGGCACGAATTTGGGGCTCGAGAAATAGTTATTGATGAACTGAGTTACATCGAGCGAGCCCAGTCCGGTGGCCTCGCTGTAGCCGCCGGTTGCGCCTAATAGAAAACCCGCCTGGCCGCCGGTGAGCCCGGTTGGTCCTGCGACGCTGTTGTTGCACATGCTCGGCGTGCCGATGGTGCAGCTTGAAACGCCGCTTGAGGCAACGGACACCTGATGGAATGCGGCGGGAGTGCTTGCCGCCATGGCGTAGATCTGTGGATTCAGGTTGCCCTGCGCTGCGCCGCTCAGGCTCTGGTCAAGCAGCGCGGCAACTCCGGCCATGGCGGGAGCAGCCGCCGATGTGCCCGAGAAAATATCGAACGGAGTGCTACCGCCGCTATACACGCAGGTTCCGCCGCCGGCAGCGAAACAAGCGAAGTAGCCGTCGTGGTCCGCGGAGGAAAACGCAACGTCGGGCGTATAGCGGCCGGTTCGCGCAACAGGCACGCCGGTTCCCGTTTGCCAACTCGGAGTGGAGATGACACTGCTCACGCCGCCGCCCGTACCGGCAACCTGCGGTTGGGAACTGGAATTGAGCGGCTCGTTCCAGGCGCCCTCAGGAATGTAGCTGATCACCGATTTGAGGCCTGTGCCGTCGCTCGCGTTCCAGTAAACGGTGGGATTGCTGGCGTCGTTAAATTCCGTTCCGCCTACGCAGGTGGCGTAGCTGGAGGAGCAAATGTAATTCGGACTGTTTGGGTTGGGGCTCGCCGGAGGAGTGGTGAAGGCGGTATCGCAGCCTGAGGCGGCAGAATCGCCTGAGGAAACAAAGACCGAGATCCCCTCGCCGGCAGCTTGCTTAAACAACCCGTCCCAGTAATCTACACTCTGTGAGCTAACTTCGAGCTCGCAGGCGCCGAAGCTGATGGTCATTACCTGCGCCGGAGTTGGGGTGGATTGGACAATGTACTGCGCGTCGTCACTGATGCCGCCGCTGGCGGCTGAGGCGACGACCGACAGCAGCGTTGCACCGGGAGCCACGCTGCCGGCGCGCATTACATCGAGCGTGGCCTCGGCCTGGTAATCCAGCAACGTGCATGAACCGCTGCAACTTTGCGATGAGGTGTACGCCGGGCCCGGATCGACGCCACCATAGGCCGTGGGAATCACTTCAGTCGGGTTGCCAAATGTTGAACCAGTGAGGCTTTTGAAGTTGGTAAAGTCGGCCGCATCGGTGCGTGCCTCGGCGACGATTCCGATTGTGGTTCCGGAACCGGTCAGGCTCGCCGGCAGATCGTAGATGGTTGCGAAGTCGCCCGGCGCAAGGAAGTGATACGTCACTCCGCCGCTCGAGATGGTCAGGTTCGGCGAGCTCGATTGCACGGTCCTGGCGAAGTGGGATGGCCGATCTTCAATGGTAAAGAGCCCGCGGATAGAGCTGATGACCGGCGCCAGCGCCGCGGGAATCATGGGATCGGATGAAACCGACATGCGCTGCTTGCCGTTGACCGTGTAGTAGTCGGAGTTCGGTCTGAAAGGCACGGCCCACGTTGGCCGCTGTTCCTGTGAACCCGATGAAAGCGCGGCTCGGCGCGACCCAACTTACCTGCAGCCCCTGGGATTGCAGCCAGCCGGTGAGCGCGGCAATGTCGTTTTCGGATAATCCGTAGCTCTCGCCAATTTCGTTTGACGTGAGCCAGTGGTGATACTCCGGCGACGAGGGGTCTTGCTGATCGCGCAGCAACTGCTCGAACGCCTGTTCCTGTTGGGAGGAGCGCGCGAGAACCAGCGTGATACTCTGGATCGGCAGATTGGCCGGCACCGGTCCCACGTCATTGGCGGCGACTGCCCATATCGGATGATGGTTGGCCAGGGGCTGCGTTTGAGCTGGGTCAAACGAACGCTGAATGCGATCAGGGACCTGCGCGCGCGCGCCCACTGCAACCGAGCAGGCAACGAGAGGAACGAAAACCAAAAATTGCAACGACTTGCGGGAAATCATCGTCTGGCGCCTGCCCGACCCGGGATTGGGAGAAAGGACCGTGGAACTCGGATGCGCATAGGTCCACTTGCCCCTTTGCGCAGGTTATCCATGGTGAGCCATGATAATTCTGTTGGTTTCACCTAGAGTTTTCAATAGCAAATCAGTGTTATTCAGGAGCTTAGACCAGAGTGGGCGCAATTTGCTTGCAATATGCCAGGGCAAATTGGGAAAAATGGCGAAACGGCAACCAAGACGGGATTTCAACGCCTGGATCGCCGCAAGAAAAGACATTGAAATACAGGGGTAATCAGGAGGCGAAAATGAGCAATGTGCGAGTGCTTGTGGGGACGCGCAAGGGCGCGTTCGTTCTGAACTCCGACGGCAAGCGCAAAGATTGGACGGTCAGCGGGCCGTTCTTCGCCGGCTGGGAGATCTACCACATGAAAGGCTCGCCGGTTGATCCCGACCGGATTTACGTCTCGCAGACCAGCGGATGGTTCGGGCAACTGATCCAGCGATCGGACGACGGCGGCAAGACCTGGCACCAGCCGGGATTGCCCAATGAAGCAATTCCCGCTCCCGGGCCGCCGACGGCGCTGCCCAACAGGTTTGTGTACGATTCGTCGCCGGAAACGGGAAAGCCGCTGACCACGCACCAGTGGTACGACGGCACGCAGCATCCGTGGGAGTTCAAGCGCGTGTGGCACATCGAGCCTTCGCTCACCGATGCGGATACGGTTTACGCAGGCGTGGAAGACGCGGCGCTGTTTCGCTCGACCGATGGCGGCGAGAACTGGCAGCGAGCTTTCCGGCCTGCGCGGCCACGGCACGGGCCCCAAGTGGCAGCCGGGCGCGGGCGGCATGGGACTGCACACGATCATTCTCGATCCCACCGATCCGAAGCGAATTTATATTGCCATCTCGGCGGCGGGAGCGTTCCGCACCAACGATGGCGGCGCGACGTGGAAGCCGATCAATAAGGGACTGCGCAGCGAATTCATTCCCGATCCCAATGCCGAGGTCGGCCATTGCGTGCATCACGTGGCGATGCATCGCTCGCGGCCCGATGTGCTGTTTATGCAGAAGCACTGGGACGTGATGCGCACCGACGACGCGGGCGAGAACTGGCGCGAAGTGAGCGGCAACCTGCCTACTGACTTCGGCTTTGCGATCGACGTGCACGCTCATGAGCCGGAGACGGTCTACGTGGTGCCGATCAAGAGCGACTCGGAGCATTTTCCGCTCGACGGCAAGCTGCGCGTTTATCGCAGCCGCACGGGCGGCAATGAGTGGGAGCCGCTGGCCAAGGGACTGCCGGAAAAAGATTGCTACGTGAACGTGCTGCGCGATGCGATGGCCGTGGACACGCTGGACGATTGCGGCGTTTACTTTGGCACCACGGGCGGACAGGTTTACGCATCGGCTGACGCGGGCGATAGCTGGGCGCCGATTGTGCGCGATCTTCCGGCGGTGCTTTCGGTTGAAGTGCAGACGCTGAATTAGAGGAGGTTTCAGGGTTCAGGTGTCAGGGATCAGGAAGTGCGGGCGTGGACGCCAGCGCGACAGCCGGCGGGGCGCCGGCGCTACAAGCCAACGGCGATCCGGGATCGGGAAAGCGGAAAGAGATAAAGCGGCGATGACGGAGTCTGCGCGTTGAGTGAGGCGGCGAAAACGAACGCGGCGACGGTGCGCGTGGCGCTGCCGTATCATCTGCGCAACCTGGCGCACGTCGAGGGCGATGTGTTGCTCGAAGTAAATGCGCCGGTCACTCTGCGCGCGGTTCTTGATGCGCTTGAAGCGCGCTATCCAATGCTGCGCGGAACGATTCGCGAATATGAAACCGGCCAGCGCCGCGCGTTTCTGCGCTTTTTTGTTTGCGCAGAAGATTGGTCGCTGGAATCGCCTGACAAGCCGTTGCCCGACGCGGTTTCGGCGGGTCGAGAGCCGCTGCTGATTCTCGGCGCGATCGCCGGCGGGTGATAGAAGCAGTGGCCAGTTGTCATTGATTATTGTTCAGCTTGGTCGGCGGCGCGGGGATGGCTATAAGTCACTCAAAAGTCCCATACTCCCAAGCCGAGACCTGGGCTATAATTCCGTCACCGCTGAAACAAGGGTCCCAATGCTCCCGAAGCAGCTCTCCAAAGTGCGCTTTGCTCTGGTCGGCGCACTATCGCTGCTGGCCACAGCGGCGCTCGCGCAGACGATCCAGGTTGGCCCCGCGCAGCCCTATACCACCATCCAGTCCGGCATCAACGCGGCCGTTAATGGCGATACCGTCCTCGTCGCGCCGGGCACATACAACGAAAATATCAACTTCAACGGCAAGGCGATCACCGTGACTAGCTCCGGTGGGGCGGCCGTCACGATCATCGACGGTGGGCAGATGGCCCCCGCGGTCACTTTCATGAACGGCGAGACTTCGGCGTCGACGATCTCAGGCTTCACGATCCAGCATGGTGGATCTTTCACTGCCGTCCCCGGCGGCATTTATTTATATATGACCTCTCCGACTATCCTGAATAACGTCATCACCCTTTCTAATTGCTGGGATATCTACTCTAATTATTCTGCTCCGCTAATTCAGAACAACACGATTTCAGCTACCCAGGACCCAAACGGAGACTGTTCCTTTGGCGGTGGTGCTGCCATCCTCGTCTGGGGCGGTCTTAACGGGTACAACTCGAATGGCATTAATTCGGGAGTCATTCTGGGCAACACTATCGAGAACAACGTTGAATCGGGCCTGGAAGATGCTGGTGGCAACGGCGGCGCGGGCATCGCTGTATGGGGCGGCACTGCGATTATCATGAACAACATTATCCGCAATAATGCTTCGCCGGGTGGCAGTGGCGGCGCCATTAATTTTGTCAACAGCGAAAACACTGTAATTGCACAAAACCTCATCTATGGAAATAGCGCGGGCTGCGGCGGGGGAGCTATCGCTACCGACAGTTTGGGTTTATATGTCTTTAACAACACGATTGTCGATAATGTTGGCTCGGGTAACTGGGGCTTTTCAGAATGCGCCGAAATCGCGCAAATCTATCCAAGTCCGGACAGATACGGATACGACAATCCATCGGATATCTTCATCAACAACATCATCAGTGGCTCGACCGATTATCCGTCCGTGAACTGCTCCTGGTTCAGCGCCCCCAGCGAGGCAAACCAGCCGACGTTTCAAAACAATATCCTTTACAACGCTGGAGGGCCGTTCTTTGGCTCTTTCTGCGTGGATGTGTCAGACGAATACAACAACATTGCCGCCGATCCACAGTTTGTGAGCGCATCCACGGGCAATTATCACCTCCAAAGCACATCGCCGGCAATCGATAGCGGACAGAACAGCGTGCTGCAAACCTTTCTGACCGCGACAGGCACGGCATGGACGAAGGATTTCGACGGCAACCCGCGCGTGCAGGACGCTACCGGCAAGGGCTGCATCATCGATATGGGCGCCTATGAATACCCAGGCAATGTAAGCCAATGCGGCGTCTCGGAAACGCTCATCAGTTCACTTAATCCCGCGATGGCCGGACAGAACGTGACTTTTACGGCGCAGTTGACCGCGACATCGGGAACTCCGACGGGTGACATTCAGTTTCTCGACGGCGCCAATCTTTTATCAACGCAGACGGTTTCCGGCACGGGGTCGGCCGCTTTCACCACGAATTCACTCACCGTCGGCAGCCACACGATCGTTGCGAACTATCAGCCGACGGGAACCTTCGGCGCCAGCACTGCTTCGCTCATTGAGGTGATTGACGGCGATACGACCGGCACTGCTCTCACTTGCCTGCCGAACCCGATCAATATCTCAGGCACCGCACAGTTCGTCGCGACCGTGACGTCCGGGAACGGAACGCCGACAGGGTCGATCTCTTTCACCGACAATGGAGCCGCTCTGGCGACGCAGGGCCTTGTGAGCGGGATGACGAATCTCACTTACACCGGCACGGTGGCCGGGACGCACAGCATCATCGCGACTTACACGCCGACTGGCTCCTTTGCCGCGAGCTCGGCGACGTGCTCGGAAGTCGTCAACGCGTTGCCGACTACATCCATACTGACGGTTGCTCCGGCGATTTCCACTTATGGCTCTCCGGTCACACTTACTGCGACGGTTACTCCATCGACGCCGCCCGGCCCGAGCACACCCGCCGGAGTTGTTACTTTCTACAACGGTGCAACTGTCATCGGTACGGGGACGCTCGCAGACGGCATTACGACCCTATCGTCCGGCATCCTTGCTGCCGGAAGCTATAACCTCACCTGTACCTATGGTGGAAGCTCTATCTATGCTGCGAGTAACTGCAATTCCGTTCCTGTAACTGTCAACGTGGCGCCAAGCTCGCTAGCCATCGGCTCCAGCAGTAATCCGGCGACCTATCTAACTCCGGTTACTTTCACCGCCCGCCTGACGGCGAACGGCATATCCGCGGGTGCGGGAAACACGATCCAGCTCAGCATCAACGGCCAGGTCATCAATCTCACAACAGACGCCACCGGCTCAGCCACGTATACGATAGCAACTCTCGCACCTAACAGCTACCCGGTAATGGCCAGCTTTGCGGGCACGAACAATCTTCAAGCCAGTTCAGCGTCACTCACTGAAGTCATCACGGCCGCTCCAAGCTCGACGAGCCTGACTGCCGCACCCAATCCAGGCGATTTGAGCCAGCCGGTTATATTGACCGCGACCGTTATCGCGCAGTCCAGCTCCGCGCAGACCAGCAACGTGCCGGTCGGCACCGGCAACGTAACCTTCTACGACGGCGCCAATTCGCTCGGCACGGCTCCGCTCTCGGCGGGTGGCACGGCAAGCCTCACGGCAAGCTTTTCCGTTTTAGGTGCGCATAACCTGACGGCCGTCTACGGTGGCGATGCGGACTACCTGACCAGCACGTCGGCCGTGTTCACAGAGACGATTGTGGCGGGGAATTTCTCGATCAGCGCAACGCCCGGAACGGCGAGTATCTACACCGGCGAGTCGGCCGCGATCGAGGTGAGCGTGGCGAGCCTGCAAGGGTTTAATCAGCCGCTGGCGCTGACCTGTTCCGGTTTGCCTGCGAATGCGACTTGCAGTTTCAGCCCTGCTTCATTGCCGAACGGGCAGGGTGGCGCGAAACTCGTGATCCAGACCGCGGCTCCGCACGACGCTGAGGCTGCGTCTGTCTCCGCGTCGGCTTTTGTGTTTGGAGCGCTCACCTTGCTTCTGTTGCCCGGATGGAGGCGTCGTCGCGGCATGCTGGCCGGCTTGTCGGCCGTGTTGCTGGCGGCTTTTGCGGCGATCGGAATAGCCGGATGCGGTGCAGAGAACCAAGTCACCGGTGGCACTCCACCCGGCACCTATCAGGTTTCAGTGACTGCAACCACGACGGGAACCGCTACGACGCTTGTGCATTCGGCCGTCGTCACCGTAACCGTCAAATCCCTGTTTTGAGGCATTGTATGAATCTGTCGCGGAGGTTCTGCTCGATCGCAATGCCGATAACTTTCTGCGTCGCGCTTTTGCCGGCTGCCGCCAGGGCGCAGGTTGTTCCTGCGGGTTTCGAGAGCAATCATGCCGTTTGGGTTGGCGGCGAATGTTCAATCTACTCCGCATCGTTTCCCTATAAGAGCGGCCAGAGCATCGATGGCTGCGGAGCATTTGCCAATTTGCGCTGGGCTCCGCACTTCGACGTGGAAGGAGACGCGCGCTGGCTCGCCTTTGGCGGATTCGCCGGATCGACTGAAAGCAGCTATCTCGCCGGGCCGCGTTACATTTTCGGCCGCTTTGGAAAATTCCAGCCCTACGCTAAGTTTCTACTCGGCGAGGGCGCCATCCACTATCCCTATCAGATAGGGAATCGTACATATTTTGCTCTTGCTCCCGGCGGAGGCCTGAACTATCGCATTGCGAGCCGTCTGACACTGCGCGCTGAATACGAGTATCAGATCTGGCCGAACTCTCCCGGATTTGCGAATGAGCCCGACCACCCCTTGAAGCCTAACGGCTTTAATTTCGGCGTGGCTTACGAGATATTGCATTTCTGATCAGATACCGGTAACCAGTCGGCACCGGCAACCAGCGAGGTTCAGGAGCCAGCGATTGGAGCTGAAGCCTGCAAACGAATCGCCCGACAAACGAATCGTCAGACGGATTGCAGGCAGCCGTCGGCACAACAAAAACAACCCTCCGTAAAGCCAGCCCGCAATCCAGAGTTTTGATATGTAGCAGTGGTGCAGTTTGAACTGCACCACTCCCTTTAATGCCAAGCTTTGGATGGGCCTCGCGAGGCACCGCGATTTTTTCGAGGTACGACATCTATCGCACAGGCGTATCGCCGGTGCTGTCGAATGTTGCACCGGCCGGAACAAGGACGGTGGAGACGACTTTTCCATCTTGCGAGCCGGTGTACACCGTGATCCGCGAGGCGTCGATGCCTTTCTCATTCACGAGGTACGCCTTTGTGTTGATCGCCCGCTCGGATGCAAGCTTGCCGCCGCCCTTCTCGGTGCTTGAAGAATTCCCAACGAGGACCAGCGTTGCATCGGAGCTATGCTGCAGGCTGAGCGCGACTTCATCGAGGCACGCCTTTCCTTCGTTGTCCACGCGAACCGGGCGGCGAAGGTCCCGTTCAAATTTAACGGAGCACATTTCGCTGACGGCTGGCATCGGCGGTGGGGCCGGAGCGGCGATGGTCACGGAGGTGGTGCCTGATGCGTTGCCGCCTTTATCGTCGGCGACGCTGCAGGTCACGGAGACTACGCCGAGCGCGGTGCCCGTGGTAGCCAGAGTTGCGGTCGGGCCCGATCCGCTCACAGATCCCGAAGTCGAGCTATAGCTGTACGTCAGGGGCCGATTCTGCGGGCTGACGCCAATTGCCGTGATGGTGGAAGGATCGCCCGAAAGCACGGTGGAAGGATTCGATGAGCAGCTGACGGTCGGCGGCTCAAACGCCTTTCACGACATAGGTCGCGCTGCAATCGGCATTCTCGTCCGGTTTGGCGCCTTCGGAAACATGACCTTTGAGCGTGTAGGTGCCGGCGGCGAGGCCGGTTGTGTCGATCGATCCGGTTTCGGATGTTCCGGTCACTGTTCCGCCATCGGCCGACCATGTGTAGACGGCGGTCTTTGACGGGTCCAGGTTCAGAGCTGTACCTGACACCGCGATCGGATCTCCCGGATAGAGTGAGGATGGGTTGACCGAGCAGGAATACGACAAGGGCCCGAGCTCAGGCGCCTCAGGACCAGGATGTCCGCCGAAGCGGAGGACGAGCCCGGTGGAAAGACGCACATCATTCTGCGCCGAGGTTTTTCCGGTGGCGAGATTATCGAATCTGGTCATGAAATATTCGCCCTGAACCGCGCGAATGGCAAGACGATGGGTCAACCTGATGTCCAATCCGCCTCCGGCGGTCAGGGTAAACGCGTTCTGAGCAGGAAGAATGGCGGTGCAGTTCGGGCAAAGCGACACTTCGGTCGCGTGCATCTCCCCAAACAGAGCCTGCACGAAGGGAGTGAGCCTTATGTGGCTGCGCAATGAAACGCGCGGACCGCCGAGAAAGGTGTATGCCGATCCGCCATCGACCGCCTCATATGGGCCTGTTGCCTGGGGCGGATTCCCGGTTGTGATCATGAGCCGTGTTTCGTTAAAGCCTCCGAAGTCGCCAACCAGTCCCAGGTAACGATTCAGATTGAACGCGATGGATGTGCTGCCGCCGTTGAGCCAATAGATCCGGTTTCCGAAACCGACCGTCGGAAAAACTCGCAGATAGGTGTAGCCCACAAACAATTCAAGCCGCGGGGTGTAACTGTTCAGGCCTCGCGAATACGGCATGGCCGCCGCCATCGACATTGGAGCGCCCGGCAGGAAGGCGCGAAAATCCGCGACAGCCGTGACGCTGGAATCGGCGGCGCTGCCGTCGCTGATTCCGGATGAAGGCTTGGCCGCGTCTTCGGCGCAGAGGCGAATCGCCGGCATCAGTAAAACTGCAAATGCCGCTGTGGCTAATATCCGTACGCTGAATCTCATTGTCGCCTCCAGAACTGCTCGCCGCGATTCGCTTTCGATTTCATCGCCGTATGAACCTGGCACGAATACGGCTGCAATTTGGCTTACCAAAACACTGCATCGCCTGAAACTGACTGAGACCGCGTTCAAGCGGTCTCAGCAGGCTTAAGGCACGTTGACGACGGTATTGACGATTGTGGCCGACGCATTCAAAGCCAGCAATCTGCCGTTGATGGTTGTTACACGCGGCAACTCCGGGACTTGAAACTGTGATTCCGGGTTGAGAGATGATGGTTCCAACCATCGTTCCGCCGCCGCCATAGTTGATGACCGCGCCGGGCAGGCCGCCGACCGCCCAGAAAACATTCGCGGCCTGGGCGCCGTTGATCAGGATCACGCTTTCAGATGCTGTGGGAGTGCCCACGGTGAGATAGGAGCCCATCTGGAAGACCCAGGTCGCATTGGGATCGCCTTGTGCGTCGAGAGTGAGCGGCCCAGTCGTTATCTGATAGAAGCTTGCGGATGTGTAGGTGCCGGGGGCAAGGGTTCGATTGCCCAGCTCGTTGGTTGACAGAGTGGTGCCTGGAGGCAGCGCCTGAAGAGTGGTGTAAGCCTCCTGAGCTTCGAGCGCGGCCTGAGTTGCAATGGCGAATGTAGTCGCGGTTCCTTCATTGGGGCACGCTCCGCTGGGAGATGGCGTAGCGGTGTCGATGGTCCCATTGACCAGCCCCATGTTGCTGGGCGTCACCGTATACGAGCAGGGGTAGACGCCGGCAACGGCCGGAACGCTCTCATCGTAGAATCCGGTCATGATGCTGGAGGAGCCCGTGGTTCCGATATTTCCATTGATCACCGTGAGGGTTCCCTGGTTGGTGATTCCTGCGCCGCCGCCGAAGCCGCCGAACAGCGATATGGTTGGCCCAAGAACCACAGGCGGAGGCACAACCGCCGGACCGGTTGTAAACATCCAGGGATTCGGCGCGCCGGTGTTGCCCAGCGGATTGCCGGCCAGGTCTGTCGCTCCATTGGTCACGATCGCGGTATAGGTGTCGCTGCCCGTGAGCGGGACCGCCGGCGTGAACGTGGCAATGAAATTGACCGGATCATAGGAAACCGTTCCGGCTACTGCGGTTCCGCCGGGTCCGGTTAGCTGGAAGGTCGCCGTTGTGATGGTCAGCGGATTCATCGCTTCGGTGAAGGTTGCGCTGACAGCCTGATTCAAAGCCACGCCTGTGGCAGCGTTCGCCGGAATCGTCGAAACTATCTCCGGCGCGATTGCTGCCGCAGCCGCTCCGGTCGTAAACGTCCACACATAGTTGGCGGCCAGCGCGGTGCCTTCGAGATTCTGAGCGCCGGTGGTGATCGTGGCTGTAAACAGGGTGTTCGGCGGCGAGATTTGCCGTCGGCGTGAACGTCAGCGTATTTCCAACCGCCGCATAAGCAACCAGGCCGGTCACGGCTGTGGCGCCCGGTCCCGTCAGCGAAAAGGTTGTCGAGTTGATCGTCGCCGGGTTCATCGCAGTGCTGAATGTGGCGCTGACGATCTGATTGAGAGGCACGCCCGTGGCCCCGTTGAGAGGAATTGTCGAAGTGACCGTGGGCGCCGTGACCACGGCTGCCGCACCGGTGGTGAAGGTCCATACATAGTTCTGGGCCAGCCCGGTTCCCGCCAGATCCATTGCTCCGGTGGTAATGGTCGCCGTGTAGACCGTGCTCGGCAGCAGGTTCGCGACCGGCTTGAATATCGCTACCGAACCAGCCGCGACATAGGTGACCACTCCCGTTACGCTCACGCCGCCCGCACTGCTCAGCGTGAAGGTCGTCGCGTTGATCGTGGTTGGAATCATTGCCACGCTGAAAGTGGCGGTGAGAGCCTGATTGATCGGCACACCTACCGCTCCGTTGGCGGGCACGGTAGAGATGACCGTTGGAGGAACGACTGGGGCAGCCGGAGCCGTTCTGAAGGTCCACACGAAATTGGCCGCCAGCGGAGTGCTCGCCGAGCTCTGGGCCCCTGTGGTTATGGTTGCGGTATAGATAGTGTTGACTGCAAGGTCGGCGGCTGGCGTAAATGTCGCAGTCGAGCCCGCGCAACTGACGGTGCCGGCCACGGCTGTGGCGCCGGGGCCAGTGAGGGTAAAGGTAGTCGCGGGAGAGGCAAGCGTCGCGCAGTTCATCGCTTCGCTAAAGGTCGCGCTGAGCGCCTGGGTGATTGGAACGCCCGTGGCCCCATTCGCGGCGACCGTGGCTGCAACCGTAGGCGGCGGTGGAGGCGCGGCAATCGTCGTAAAGCTCCACGTATAACCGTTGGTCAGATAAGCGCCGTTCACAGCTTCAGCCAAGGGTGTTATCGAGGCCGAGTAAACGCTGCCGAATGCCAGAGCGGCTGTTGGAGTAAACGTGGCAGTTACGCCGCTGTAAGTAACGGTTCCCGCTACGGCCGTTCCGCCGGGCCCGGTGACCTTAAAGGTTGCAGCGGTAAGCGTGGCAGGATTCATCGCCGTGCTGAAGGTTGCGCTGATGGGCGTGGTAATGGCGACGCTTGTGGCGCCATTGGCAGGAATGGTGGACACCACAGTCGGTCCAGTTGCCACCTCTTCGCCGCACCCGGCCATGAAGGTGACCATTAGAGCCACCAGCAAACACTTGATACCAACTGGGCCTTTTCGCATTTGTACCCTCTCATGCAACTGTGGTGACAAAATATCCAAACCTTATCGGTGCGTTGGCATTTCGCAGGCGGCCGAAACTTTGTGGCGCAGCCAAATCAGCAACCGAAATTTTTCATGTTCGTGCAAAACTCCTCAAGCTTCGCACACAACTTGAAACATCCGGTGTTCGTTTTGAATCGATGCATGCGATAGAGGCTTAGAGAAAATCAACTTGGGAATAGCCGCGACTTTTTTCCCGTTTTGGTCGGGAATAATCAGCGGCAAAGTGGCAGAGAGGGTGAAGCAGAAGCTGATATCGACGTGGGGAATCACCGCTCTGCTGCATCCGGGCGCTTGAGGATGTGACTGAGTGCTGGATGTGTCAGCGGTACGTGGCAGTGTCCGATTAATGGAAATCGCGGGAGCCGATGGCAGCTTGCGTGATTTCGAGTGGCCGCGATTTCCTGGGCTTTGACGTGAACGACCCCGTCCTGATTCTGGACTGGTCCGGTGATTAGAAGAAACCGGCTGCGGGTCACGCCTATTCGCTCCCGCTCGAACATGTCGGGAGTAATGATGATATTGGCGATGCCCGTCTCATCTTCGAGCGAGAGAAAAACAAATCCCTTGGCCGTGCCGGGACGTTGGCGGGCAATGACCGCACCAGCCACTCGAACGGTTTTGTGATTGCGCGCGCCAGCAAGATCGGCTGCGGCAAGAATGCCTGCCTCTCGCAGTTCCGCGCGATGGTAGGCCATTGGGTGCGGGCCTGTCGTTAGTCCCGTCCCGGAGTAATCGGCAACGATCCGCTCGTCCGTTGTCATGGCGCGCAGTGGAGACTTTCTCAGATCCACCGCGCTGTCTGCGAGGGAAGAGCGCAGCAATGGGCCCACGGGTCGTGCTGCCTGCTCCACCTGCCAGAGTGCGTCACGGCGGTGTTCCACGTCCCCAAATGAATTGAGCGCACCGATGCGCGCCAGCGTGACGAGTTCCTTGCGGTTCAACTGCGGCACGCGCGCGGCCAGATCGTCGACAGACAGAAAAGCGCCGTCGCAGGTGCGCGCCATCAGCAATGCGCTCCGCAGACGATTGCCGAAGTCCCTTGGCATAGTTCAAACCAATGCGGAGCGAGAGCGAACCATCCGGCTCGACTTCAAGCGCGCAGAGCCAGTGCGAGCGAAGCACGTTGATCGGACGCACGCGCAAACCGTGGCGCTGCGCGTCTTTGACGAGCACGGCAGGCGAGTAGAATCCCATCGGCTGATTGTTGAGCATGGCGCATGTGAAGGCAGCAAGGTAATGCACCTTGAGGTAAGCCGATGCGTAAGCAATGAGCGCAAAGCTGGCCGCGTGCGACTCAGGAAATCCATACATGGCGAATGACGCGATGCTCTGCACGATGTTGTCCTGTGTCTCCGGAGGAATGCCATTGCCGGTCATGCCGGAGCGCAAGCGGCCTTCCAAATCTTTCATGCGCTGCATGGAGCGGCGCATCCCGACGGCACGGCGCAACTCCTCGGCTTCGGCTCCGGTGAAACTTGCCACGGTCATAGCCATGCGCAAGAGCTGCTCCTGAAAGAGCGGGACTCCAAGCGTGCGTTTCAGCACGGGCTCAAGCAACGGGTGAGGGTAACTCACCTCTTCTTTGCCCTGGCGACGCCGCATGTAGGGGTGCATCATCTTGCCCACAATCGGGCCGGGCCGGATAATCGCCACCTGCACCACCAGATCGTAAAACTTGACTGGAGCATTGTGCGGCAATGAAGCCATCTGCGCGCGGCTCTCCACCTGAAACATTCCCACGGTGTCGGCCCTGCGAAGCGTCTCATAGACGGTCGCATCCTCTGGCAACGCGGCAAGGTCAACCTGCTCCTGGTGCTGGCTTGAAATCAGTTCTATCGAGTCTTTGAGCACAGCCATCATTCCCAGGCCCAGTAAGTCAACTTTGATAATGCCCATATCCGCGCAGTCTTCTTTGTCCCACTGCACAACGGTGCGGCCCGGCATGGATGCGCGCTCGATGGGCACCACGCGATTCAACATTCCCGCGCAGATCACCATGCCGCCGGAGTGCTGGCCGAGATGTCGCGGCAGGTCTCGCATCCGCATGCACAGATCGAGATAAGCAGCGATGCGTGGATGCCGTATATCGAATCCCGCCTGCTCAAAATGTTTTGCCATGGTGTCATTCGGGCCGCGCCACTCCCAATGACCGATGAGGCCGGACAGATCGCGCGACCGTTGCTTCGTCAAAGCCCAGCGCCTTGCCCACTTCACGCGCGGTTGAGCGGCCGCGATAGGTAATGACGTTCGCAGTCATCGCAGCGCCGAGCGCGCCATACTTTTCATAGATGTGTTGGATGACTTGTTCGCGTTGGTCGCCGGAGGGAAGATCCAAATCAATGTCTGGCCACTCGCCCCGGCTCTCGCTGAGGAAACGCTCAAAGAGCAATTCCATTCCGACCGGATCGACGGCGGTAATTTCAAGCGAGTAACAGACGGCGGAGTTTGCCGCCGAACCCCGGCCTTGCACCAGAATGCCGTTTTGCTGGCAGTAACGGATGATGTCCCAAACGATGAGGAAGTATCCTGCAAAGCCCAGCTTGGCAATCAGTCTTAGTTCTCGCTCAACCTGCAAGCGCGCCTTTTCGAGCAGATGTTGCTTCGCGGGCGTCGCGTAGCGTTTCCTCACGCCTTCTGCCACGCGCTTTTCAAGAAAGCTGTCCATTGATTCGCCTGCCGGCACGGGATAGTGCGGAAACTGATAGCCAAGATCGTCCAAAGTAAATTCCAGCCGCTCGCTCACAATGCGCGCATTGGCGATAGCGTCCGGCACATCGCGGAAGAGAGTTTCCATTTCCTTCGGCGTGCGCAGAAATCGCCCGGCATTTGCGCTGAGCAGACGGCCAGCTTTATCGAGCGATGTGTGATACCGGATCGTAGTGAGCACGTCGAGCAGCTCGCGGTCCTTCGGCTCGGCATGACGCACACCGTTAGTGGCAACAATCGGAAGACGAAACCGCGCAGCAAGATTGAGAAGCGCCTGATTTCTGCTCTCTTCTTCGCGTTGCTGGTGGCGCTGAATCTCGACATACATATTGCCGCTACTGTAGATTGAATCGAGGCGGTCAAGAATCGTATCTGCATTGCCGTTCTGCTCAAGCGCCGCGCACAACGGACCTTCATCGCCGCCGGTAAGGCAGATGAGGCCCGGCGCAAATTCTTCAAGATCGTCCAAAGTTGCCGCGCCTTCCGCCTTCGATATCTCGCGCATCTTCATGCGGGTGATGAGTTGGCAGAGATTTTGATAGCCGGTCTGTGATGCACATAGCAGCACCAGGCGCGGCGGCTCTGGCGGATATTGATGCGGAACCCACGCGGGCGGCGTAAGGCGGTTACCTGTGCCGAGTACGGCAATCTCCGCGCCGATATGCGCTCTCACCTGAAGCCGCTTGGCCGCGGTGTGGAAGCGGGCCGCCCCGTAGAGTCCATTACGATCGGCCAATGCAATCGCCGGCATTCCAATCTGTGCGGCGCGCTCAATAAGCGCCTCAGGCTGCGATGCGCCTGCAAGAAAGCTGAACGCGCTGGCGGCGTGCAACTCCACGTAGGAGGGCTCAGTCATACACAGCCTCCAGTTGCCAGCGGTTCTGTCTGCGGTCATTCACCAGCAAATGCGTGCGCTGCTCCTGCGTAATCAGCACGTCCCATTCGTCTCTGTCCCAATCGCCGGCGGCCCACCAGCAGCCGCTCGTTCGCCATGGTCCATAGGCGACGGCAATTGAATAACTCTGATGGCCGTCATGGAACGAGACCGGCTTATGGTCAGTGCAGAACACGCGCACCGGATACGGCGGCCGCATGCGCCGCAATGCAATCCGCGGCCTGCGGTCTGTCATCGCGCGGTCCGGTGCGCCTAACGCAAATGCCTCCATGTGGAAGGCGTCTACACTATGCGCATCTTCAAGCACGGGCGAACCAACCCTGTCCTCTCCAACCAGCGCCTTCAATCGCACCAGCGTTACGTCCAATCGCGAAGGCTCCGGTAGTTGCGGAAGGAATAGCCCAAGCTGCACGGTGCCTGCGTGTCCCGCTTCGGCGGCGATGGTGAGCGCAACGATCGCAGCCTGCGGTGGATGTGCGGCCAGTTCAATTTGCAACAGCTTGAGCAGGAATTTACGGTCAGTGCTCGGCAGGGCCGGCCTCAGCGTAAGTTGATGGCTTTTCCCGCCCTCCAGCCGCAGAGTGATGCTCAACAGAGCGAGTGATAGCGCATGTCCGGCGGCTCGTGTCGCAAGGCTATCGATCATGCGCGCAGCTACGAACAGCAGGGAATCAGCCTGCTCAACTGCGGATTCAAACTCGCAAAACTCGCGGAGAGAAAACTGCGGCTCCACGGGCTGAAACTGATGCGGCAGTGTGCCCGATGCAATGTCGCGCCAGCGTTTTCCATCCTGCCCCAATCGCGCGATCAGCTCAACCGCTGGCAGAGCGGCCAGCTCTCCGAGTGACCGGATGCCCCATATCGCAAGTGTCTCCGCTTGCATCTGCAGGCAGGTTGAGTGCATCGAGCGGCAGATTCTCGAGCGCCGCCGCCTCTTGCCCTTCGAGCGATGACGGTGACTCCGCCTGATGCACCGGCCTTGAGCAGCGCCGCATGAAAGTTTGCGCTCACGGCTACCGATGCGCGAAAACCCGCACCGGCAAGAGCCTCACGCATTCTATGAGCGACTTCAGCCGGCGGCCCAAACAGCCGTTCCGTTCCTGCAATGTCAAGCAAGCAGGCGCACCATGTTTCTCCGCCTGTCACTTCGATTCGCGGTGAAAAATTCGCGGCACATTCCAGCAGCACTTCGCGCGCGGCAATCTCGCATTCAATCGAGCGACAGAGCAGCCGCAATCCCTGGATTGCTTCGGCCTCAACCCGCGTCATGCCCAGGGCAACGCCCCGCAGCCGTGCTGCCCGATTCATTGAGCAAATCATCTCCAGTGGCGGGCGTCCGCTCAGCACTGCAACCGGATTTCCACGCAATTCTGGCCGCAGGCGCAATAGCGCCTGAAGCGGAAACTCGCGCGCGTATAGGCAGGCATACAGTTCATGGCTCATGCCGTGGCTCCTGTTGCCCATGCGTTCGGAGCGGTCCATGTAGAAGCGAGGGGGTAGAAGCGGCCGGCTTGCGCATCGCGCCCATTGCTATCTGTTTGCAGACCTGTTTACAGAAGCGTTTGCAGATCCTGCTCGCTGCCGCTTGAGCTGCACATCGAAGGCGTAACCCTCGAGCACCGTCCGACCTCTTGCTTCACGCGGCGCGCATTCCAAAACAATCTCTGCACTTGATTGCGCGTAAGCATCGCTGCCCAGCACCACGAGACAACAGCGCGATTGTTCCGCCGCCTGGCGAAAGCGATACCACGTCGCCAGCGGAATTCGGCTGCCGTGCTCAGCGGCTATGTCTCCCATGTCGAGCACGATTGCGGCAAACCCGCCCGCTTGCAGCAGCAGATCGACGGCGCGCAAAGCCTGCTCCAGACGTGACCATGGCTTTCCGTTTGCCCGCTCGGCTTTACTTTTGCACCTCACCCAAAGCAGCCGCCGCAACTGCACGCCGTTTGCTGCCGCCGATTCGGGATCGAGAGCATCGTTCACATCTATCCATGCGCATACCTTCCCTTCGCTGGTCCTCTCCGCGATAAATGCCAGCGCAAGACAAGTCCTGCCGGACGTGGCCGGGCCGGTAATTTCGCTGATGGCCCCCACGGGAAAACCGCCCGATAAGCAAGCTGTCGATTTCGGCAATGCCGGCAGCCGCGGTCTCCCGCACCGTCTGCGGCATAGGCGATAGCGCCGCCGGAAAACGGCTCTCAAGGGTGCGCTCGATTTGGAGCCTTAGGGCGTTCGCTGAGGGCATAGGCGCAAGGCGTTAATTTCGCCTTTTGTTCGCCTATTTTGCTTTCAGATCGGTGCCAATGTCAAACGAGGTCTGTGAGAAATTTATTATGATGTGCTTTTTCAATGAGATGTAGAGGCATAAACATACTTGACACACCATACTTCTTATGTCACTATGTCTTTGCTATGGAAAACACTCAAGACTTCCCAAAGAGCCTACTGCAAGCCACACGCTACTTCTCAGACCCCGATAGATGCGTGGACTTCGTTGCTTCAATGCGCTGGCCAGACGGCGTAACTTGCCCGCATTGTGCCAGTAAGCGTGTGTCGTACCTATCTTCGCGCCGCATCTGGAAGTGCATGGCAAAAGAGTGCCACAAGCAATTCAGTGTCAAGACTCAGAGCGTTTTCGAGGATTCGCCAATCTCACTCGACAAGTGGCTTGTCGCGGTCTGGCTCGTTGTCAACTGCAAAAATGGCATTAGCTCTTATGAGATCATGCGAGATTTGAAAGTCACGCAGAAAACCGCTTGGTTCATGTTGCATCGGATTCGCCTTGCATTAAAAGCGGGCAACTGGGGCAAGATGGGCGGCGAGGATAGCGGCCCGATAGAAGTGGACGAAACCTTTTTTGGACCGGACCCACGCAAGATGCACAATGACCGGCGTCTCAAGCTGAAAAAAGCCTTGTTCGCAGGCTCCAAGGCTACCGTGATGGGATTCTTGGACCGCGACGCAAGGCAAGTGAGAGCAAAGGTGATTCCGAATGTGCGGCGAGAGACGCTACAGGCGGAGATTCTGCGGCAGATCGAGCAGAAGTCTACGGTCTACACGGATCAAGGCGTTGGATATGACAGTCTGGCTGCTAAAGACTTCGTGCATGAGACTGTGAATCACACAAAAGAGTATGTGCGCGGCCAGGTTCACACTCAAGGACTCGACAATTTTTGGAGTTTACTCAAGCGTTCGCTGAGTGGCACATACGTTGCTGTCGAGCCATTTCATCTGGACCGCTATGTTGACGAGCAGGCTTTCAGATTCAACAACCGCGCAACGAAGGATAATCCGCTCACAGACGCGGATAGATTTGTGCTGGCAGTGTCGCAAATAGCAGGGAAGAGACTGACTTATGCAGAGCTGACTGGCAAGGTGGGAGGGACGTGCGAAGAGCCTTTCTAATTGGCCGTCTTGGATGCGGCGGCAGAACCGGGGGAAGCGGGAGCCTTAGACCGCTTCCCTTTTTCTCGGCTTCCATTCGCTTTGTTAATTCCGACTTGGGTACTCTCATAATCCTGCGCATCGCATCTGTGAATCTGGCGAACTCAGGATTGTCCGGGGGTTTCACCATGCGTACATCATAGCGCGTGTGGGCGCATTTTGGCAGAGTGACTGTGACCATGCAGGGAACGGGCACGCAACTATTCCAACTGTTTGTCCTGCACATCCCGTTTCGCCAAACTGTAGTACGTTGAATTACGGTTGCGAAGGGGGACACTATGACAGACATGACCGCGACAAAAGCAATCCTTGAGGCTCTGAAATCGCTTTGCGAAACGTCAACCGTTTTGATCGACCTTAACAAGACAATGGCCGGATGGATGCTTGAGCAGTCTAAGGATTTTGCTGCGTTGCGTGCGGCAGTAAAGGGTCTTGATCCGACTTTCCCTGAGACATACGATCAGAAGCGGACGGAAGCAGATAAAAACTCGAAATTTGCTCCTGTAGTCGCTCAACTACAAACCCAACTTGACGCGCAGATTCGCTCACTCGGCGAGATGATTCAAGTAATCGAAGAAGTCCAACGGCGGGCATAGACATACTACCTCCATCGCGCTAATATGCGCGTAGGGGTTCCCGCCTCAGACTCATCGGCCCTTCGTCCTGGCAGACAAGGGCCTTTCCATTTGCTGCATCATACCACCACTCGACAGACGCACTAGCCTTGCGTATCCTCGCCCTATTCTCTGATTTCAAGGTGGATTATGGATCGATTCTCAGCCGGACCTCTCTACCTGATAGCCACCCTCCTCGGTGGCTTTAAGCCCATATTCTCAGTAACCAAACCCGCTAGTCTACTGGATGGCCAATATCCTCGCAGAATTTCCGCGCCTCTTTCAGTCTTCGTCTTGTATCTTCAAGCTCCGCCAGCAATTGAGCCAATTCAATCGGGTCATATGCAGACAAACTCACCTCAACGTTAACGTGCGATTTGCCGTAATGCGGGTCGGGTTTGGTTATTTTGACCCTCCCATCATGCAGATCAAAAGAATAGTTCTCACAGTCCTGCAACGCACCATCAAGCGATTGGCGCACCGTTGCCATGGAATTCAGTTTTCGACTTATTGTGGCCAGATGAGCCTTGAGTTGGCCCGCCAGTTCTATTCCTTCGTACCGATGCGCTTTTTCTTCCATCTCGGTCATGTTCCATGACTTTTACAGCATCTCGGGCTTTAAGGCAATAAAATCCAATTCCGCCATACCCTTTTACCCGCATGGTGTGGTAAGTATGTTTATGCCGATGCAGGAATATGCTGATCCTATACACGCATTTCTCGGTAGCCGTTAGCTTCCTACGTCCTGCGCTCTTCCTGATCGGAGCTGCTTTCGCCGGCCTGCTATGGGTGAGTGGTCAGATATTTTTTCATCGGATCCCAGTAGCGCATGTACCACCCTGGGTCGAGGTGGTCGAAGTCGCCTTCGGGGAAGCCTGTGTGGTCGAGCACAAGCGTCGTTCCGGTGCTCGAAGCCTTCAACTCGAAATGAACGACCGAGTAGACGCCGGGATCCCACGAGGCGGGGCGCCAGGCCTGGACGATGCGGCTGCTCGGAATGATTTCAATGTTGCGGCCCTCAATCAATCCGCCGAAGGTATTGAATGCGCCGCCTGCGTTAGGATCGATGGTCGCCGCCATTCCCGTGACGCCAGCGAACTCTTTGGAATCCAGCAGAATATGAAAGATGCGTTCCGGCGCGGCGTTCAACTCGATCTCCTGATGGAGATAGGTACGCGTTTGGTTGGGAGACGTGGCGGGCTTCTGGTCTGTAGCGGGCTGCGCAGGTGTGCCGGGTTGCTGCGCAGGCGTAGCTGGCTGCTGCGCGAGTGCGGGAAGCCGCGAAACGGTTAGCGCGATTCCGGCCGCGGTTCCGGCGAGCGCCTGGCGGCGCGTAATTTGATAGCTGCTCTTCATGCTGACCTCACGGATCTGTGGCAGTAACTGACAATCATGGGAACACGCCGGCAAATTATGTTCAAGAACATATTTTGATGGACGCGTAAAATTCAGCTCGAAGATACTCGTGGGAATGCACTCTTGAGTCAAGAATCTCAGGTCGAGACTCTCAGAATGATACTCACAGAAACAGGGGGATTCATGCCATATCCGAAAGGACACCGCGTCGAAGTGAAACAGAAGATCGTCGAGAGCGCCCGCAGGCTTTTTAATCGCCATGGCTTCGAGCAGGTATCGCTCGACGAGATCATGTCGGGCGCGGGGCTGACGCACGGCGGATTCTATAACTACTTCAAGAGCAAGAGCGATCTCTATGTTGAAGCGCTGAATTGTTTCTTCACTGACCCGACGTGGAAGAACTGCT
The DNA here is from genome assembly GCA_963725115.1 of uncultured Acidobacteriaceae bacterium. Lineage (GTDB taxonomy): Bacteria > Acidobacteriota > Terriglobia > Terriglobales > Acidobacteriaceae > Telmatobacter. Next base: position 414,175 of record CAVRXG010000003.1, read on the forward strand.
GGGAGGGCGTGGAGATCAACCCGAATTCCGCGGACTTCGGGCCGCAAGTCATCCGCGCATATCTCTCGCACCAGCATTTTGACGATGTTGAGAACTCCTGCCCGATGGTTGCGCTGCCGGCCGACGTAACACGTGGAGACGCGCGGCTGAAGCGCGCCTTTGAAACTGTGTTCGCAGCGATGGTGAGCATTCTGGAGCGGAGCATGAACCGCCGCGGGCAAGAGGCTCGCGTGCGGGCGCAGGCTACAGCAGCATTGTGCATTGGGGGAATGGTGATCGCACGCGCGATGGAGAATCGCGCATCAGCCGATGCGCTGCGCGACGCGTGCATGAGAGTCGCCCTGGAACTCGCTGGAAGAACAAAGAGGCCAGCGAAGCGGCGGTCACGGCCGCCGGCAAGGTCAGCCAGGGTTTCGCGCATGCTTTCGGGCAGCGTTTCGCGCGCGCGAAGATAGGATACGGAACCTGGGTTCAGCGGATATGAAGTTTGGGTAGGAGCCTGGGTTGGATGATGCGGACCAAGCGGACGAAACGCCGCCAAGCCATTGATAAATAAATGGTAGGCACGATTGGATTCGAACCAACGACCTCTTCCGTGTCAAGGAAGCGCTCTAACCAACTGAGCTACGCGCCTGCTGTTCCACCGAGAATAGTTTAGCAGCACTGAGGCAGTGTGAAAGAGCGAAGAGCGGCGAGGGTGGTGAGTCAGTTTGAATGAACTTTCCCTCAAGGGCTAAAGCCCTTATTCATTCGGCTCAATGTGCGGCGCCCTTCGAATAGGCTTGGGGCGGCCTTTGAAGTCGTATCCTCTTGAGCACATCCGAGTCGTGCCCCTTCAGAGCACATCAACCTGACCAAATTTGGCAGCGAGTTTCATTGTGACTCGGGGCCTTTCTTTGATCGTGATTTAACGCTCTTCTTTTTTTCGTATTCAGTACTCTTCTTCAATCACGGCTTAGCGCTCTTCTTTGCCGGGGCGGAGCATCAGGTCGCGGATGGCTTCGCGCGGGTCTTTGCCTTCGTTGAGGATGAGTTCCATCTGCTCGGTGATGGGCATTTCGACGGCGTGCTTGCGGGCCAGGCCGAGAGCGGCGTGCGTGGTGAGCACGCCTTCGGCTACTTTGCCGCCGAGCGACTCGAGAATCTCAGGCAGCTTGCGGCCCTGGCCGAGTTGTTCTCCGACGGTGCGGTTGCGGCTGAGCGAGCCGGTGCAGGTGAGCACCAGGTCGCCTACGCCGGAGAGGCCGGCGAGGGTTTCGCGGCGCGCGCCCGCAGGCAACGGCGAGGCGCGTGATCTCGGCGATGCCGCGGGTGATGAGCGCGGCGGTGGAGTTGTGGCCGAGACCTACGCCGACGGCGATGCCGGCAGCGATGGCGATGACGTTCTTGAGCGCTCCGCCGAGCTCGACGCCGATCACATCGGTCGATGTGTAGAGGCGAAGAGTCTCCGATGAGAATTCCTGCTGGATGAGCGCGGCGACTTGCGGATCGCTGAAGGCGACGGTGACGGCGGTGGGCTGGCCCTGCGCAACTTCAAGGGCGAAGCTTGGGCCGGAGAGCGCGCCGATCGAGAGCAGAAGGCCCGCCGGCTCGAGTGATTCGGAGAGCACCTGGGTCATGCGAAAGAGAGTGCGGTCTTCGATGCCCTTGGTCGCGCTCACAACGAACTGGCCGATGCGAAAGTGCGAGCGGATGCGGAGGATAGTGTGGGCGCAGGAACTCAGAAGGAATGACGGAGACAACAATGTCGGCGGCGGTGATGGCCGCGCAGTCGCCTGTAACGGTGACAGCAGTCGGGATGGGAAAGCCGGGAAGGAATTGCGTGTTTTCTCCGGCGTCGACGATCTGGCTGGCGAGCTCCGGAGCTGTGCGCCCAGAGCGTGATCTCGTGGCCGCCGCGGCGGTGCAAGCGAGAGCGCGAGGCGGTTCCCCAGGCGCCGGAACCTAAGATGGCGATGCGGCTCATGCGGATTTCTGAGCTCCGAATCGGTATTCCGTGCCTGCGAACAGGCGGCGGATGTTGGAGTGGTGCTTGACGATGATGAGCAACGAAACTGCGATGGCTGCGACAAAAAAGAAGGGCGGCCGCGCGCCGGTTACAAGGAACCAGGCAAAGACGGGAAAGGCAGCAGCTCCAACGATGGAAGCGATCGCGACATAACGGGTGATGCCGAAGACGGCAAAGAAGGTTGCAATGGCGGCGAGCGCCGCCCAGGGACAGATGAAGAGAAAGACGCCGAATCCGGTGGCGACGCCTTTGCCGCCGCGAAACTTGAGCCAGATGGGAAACATGTGGCCGAGGACGGCGAAGAGAGCGGCGAACGCCTCGGCGGTGCGCAGCGGTACGGCCGGCATCCAAAGCGAAGCGAGATAGCCGCCGAGCCAGACAGCCGCGCCGCCCTTGAGCACGTCGAGGATGAAGGTGGCAATGCCGAGTCCGCGCGCGCCGCTGCGAATGACATTGGTGGCGCCGATGTTGCCGCTGCCGATGGAGCGAATGTCCTGTTTGCGGAAGACGCGCATCAGCAGGTAACCAAAGGGGATGGAGCCCAGCAGGTACGCTACCGATCGCGATGGCGCAAAAAGGAAGAATCACAACGACCGAGTTTAGCAGGTGCGGGTGAACGACAAGGCCACGTGGCCGCACGACGCGAGCGGCGCGCGAGCCAGGCATACCGTTGATATAAGGCGCGACGGCGAAGGCCAACACGGTTCCCAGACTAAAACAGCGCTTTGCGGACGCTGCGAACCTCGGCGGCGAGGAGTTCCAGTATTTTGATTGACAAGGGAGGTTCTGCTTCCATCAGCGCCTTTAGATCGGCACTGCTGATGAAGCTAATCTCAGCTCCGCCTCCCGCCGTCGCGCTTAGCGTGTAATGTTTATCGCCAATGACGCCGGGGAGGCCGAGAATGGAATACGGCCTGGCTTGTGCGGCAAACAGGGAATGACCATCCTGCGACATAAGCTTGAGCGTGACTGCCGCCTTTGTGGACGATAAAGATTCCGATGGCTGGCTCATCCTGGCGAAAAAGCACGCGCTCGGTCTCGCAAGGCACCCGAACGGCGCGCTTGTTGAGAACGCGAATCATCATCGGATCAGAGACAAATGCAGCTGGGTCAAGTTGCACGTTCCGGCTGCCCTGGGGAGAAGAGGGCGTCATGATCGAGCTCCATGGGGGAAATCGAAGTCATCATTTCAATGATTTTGGCCCGAGCTAGTTGACCATTATCACGTTCGCTGAGTTAACAGACTAACGCATTGCCGGGTCAGAAGATATCACCGGCGAGAGGCTCGCCTGCGCCGACGACCGTGCCGTGGCCTGAAAGCGAACAGCAGGCCCTAGACTGGGAATAGGAATTCACACGATGGCCGGCATTCTGAACAAAATCGGCACAACGCTCGAAATGATCAAGTGGGAGCACTCGATCTTCGCACTGCCCTTTGCATTGACTGCGATGCTGCTGGCAGCGGGCGGGTTGCCGGGTTGGCGCACGGTGGCATGGATCGTCGTTGCCATGGTCTCTGCTCGGTCGGCCGCAATGGCGTTTAATCGCTGGGCCGACGCGGACCTCGACGCCGAGAATCCGCGTACGCGGATGCGGGCGATTCCGGGAGGGCTGCTGAGCCGAAATTTCGTGCTGGGTTTTACCGTTGTGGCAGTGGCTGTGTTTCTGGTGGCCGCGGCGGAGCTGAATCGGCTCGCGCTTGAGCTGGCGCCGGTGGCGCTTGTGGTGTTGCTGGGCTACAGCTATTTGAAACGAGTAACGCGATGGTCGCACTTTGGACTTGGGCTGGCGCTCGGACTGGCGCCTGCAGCTGCGTGGGTTGCGGTGCGCGGCAGCCTGGACCCGCGCATTCTGGTCCTGTCAGCGGCAGTCACGTTGTGGGCGGGTGGATTTGATGTTCTCTATGCATGCCAGGACTATGAACACGATCGCGTTGCGGGTTTGCACAGCCTGCCGCAGGCGAGCGGACCGGATGCGGCATTTTGGGCCGCGCGGATTATGCACCTCGCCATGCTCGGGCTGCTGGTTTGGTTTGGGAAGCTATTCAGCTTCGGTTTGGCGGGTTGGCTGGGAGTTGCTGCCGTTGGACTGCTGCTGGCTTATGAGCACTCCATTGTTTCGCCACGCGATCTGCGCCGGCTGAATGCCGCATTCTTCACCATGAACGGCGTGATTGCGATGGTGTTTCTGGGATTTGTGACGGCGGATTTGTGGATGCGGCGGTGAATGGGGCAGGGGATTGCTATGATGGCACCCATGAAGCCAGTTCGTCTTTTCACCGCAGCTGTGGCGCTCGCTGCGAGTGTTTGTGGGTACCAGTCGGCATTCGCTCAGGCGAATTCTCCCGGCGCGCCCGCTCCATCCGCCGCGGTGACCGTACCTTTTGTCGGCTGCGCGTCTGACGGGCAGGCGGGGCCGGCTGCTGCGCCGACGGGCAAGAGCGTGACGGTTGCGATTCCCCCAGCAATGGCGCAACGGCTCGCCTATTACAAAACGAATTACCCAGTTGGGATTCTTGCACCCCGAGGTTGGAATTGCTTTTCAGTCTACGGCTCCGGCGGCATGGAGCTGTTTGTGACTCCTGATCCGATAGACAGGGATGGATTGTTCTCGGGCGATTGGAAGGGTTTCCCAGGGCACGTGATTCAGCTCTCGTGGGACAGTGGCGTCACGAGCGGAAGATTTGAAGTCGCCAAAGTGATCGCACGCGTGTTTCCAGAATTCAAAGCGTTCGCCCAAAGCGTGATCGCCGAAGGAGACGAGCCTGCAAGCGACTTTCCCTCCGGTCCTTACCCAAGTGACAAGCTGACCTATCGCGGCAAGAGCGTAGTGGAATTTGAGACGCCTGCCAACGCGCAGGGGCTTGGGACGGATTCGCGGCTGCTGATGAACGCGAACGCGATTGATGGAGTTGCAATCGTTACCGGTGATACGGACCTGACAATGCTTGCGGCCCGGGTGCCGGCGACCGACAGCGACTTGATCCCGGCCATCATTGCGCAGGTCGAGAGCGAAGCAGCTAGCAGCTACTAGCCTCAATAACCAGGACGCGGCATAAGGCCGGGCTGCGGTTTTGTGGTCGACCAATCTTGGTATGGTGCGAAGCATGAAGTGGCAACCGCAGATCCATTAGATTCATCCGCTACGCGGAATCGCTCGGGATGACATCCAAGATAAGATTTAGTTCGTGGGCGCGGGAAGTTTGTTGATGTTAGGCGAGAAAGAGATAAAAGCATGAAGATCGCAATTCAGGGAGAGCCCGGCTCGTTCAGCCACGAGGCGGCGCTGAAGTTGGTGCCGGACGCGGAGATTGTTCCCTGCGCTCTCTCGGCGGAGGTGTTTGCGGCGCTCGATTCTGGCGCGGCGGATGCTGCGGCGATTCCCATTGAGAACAGCCTGGCCGGATCGGTACTCGAGCACTTCGATCTGCTGCTCCATCACGATGTGCAAGGTGGTGCGGGAGACGCTGCTGCGCATCCGCCACAATCTGATCGCCGTCACGGGCGCAAAGATCGGCGAAATCGACCGCGTGTATTCGCATCCCGTGGCGCTGGCACAGTGCCGGCGCTTTCTGGCCGAGCATCCCCGGATGAAGGCCATTGCCTTCTACGACACTGCGGGCAGCGTGAAGCAACTGGTGAGCTGCGCGACATGCAGGCGGCGGCCATTGCGAGCGAGCAGGCGGCAGTGTATTACGGCGCCGAGATTCTTGCGCGCGGCATCGAAGACGACGCGGAAAACTACACGCGATTCTTTCTGGTGCGGCCCAAAGCGAGATGGCGGCGAAGCGGAGATCGATCCGGCAGCGAACAAGATGAGCATGGCCTTTACGCTCGAGCACCAGCCCGGTTCGCTGGTCGCGGCGCTTGAGCGCGCTGAGCGCGATGGGAACCAACCTGACCAAGATTGAATCGCGGCCGGTGCACGGCAAGCCGTGGGAGTACATCTTCTACGTGGATTGCCAGATTGGCTCAAGCGCAGACGGAACCCGCGCCCTGGAGGCGCTGAGCGCGCACTGCGGCATGGTGAAGGAACTGGGACGCTATCGCGAGGCGCGAGGGCTGAGAACTCCGACGACCTGATCATGAACGTCTGCGTCGATCGTGCAAAGCAGAAAAGGGGATCGGCCAAGGCCGATCCCCTTACGCTGATCCCCTTTGCTTGAATTGTCAGCTCGATCTGCGCTCCTTAGACACGAGCTCCCTGCTCTTAGAAGTGATAGGCGACGCCGACCGTAGGCACGGAAATGTTGTACCACGTTGGTGTGTGAAATCGTAGCCGCTGGTGATTCGTCTCGCCGAAGGTAGGCACCTTGGTCACCAGTCCGCGATACTCGACGCGGATGTCGAAGCTGGGGCTGATCTCGTAGGCAAAACCCGCGCCGTACATGGCGCCGATTTCCGTCTGCTGCTTGCGCATCCAGGATCTTGGTGCCGGAGTTGTGGATGGGCAGGAAGATGACTGCCGCCGGGCCAGCCTCGACAAAGGGATTGAAGTTCTTGAAGACGAAGGAGCGCACGTAGGCGCCCGAGATCTCCTGGGTGCGAGTCAGGATGTTGATGGCGCCTTGCGGAGTCGTCGGCAAAAGATACGCGATCTTGTTCTGGTAGGTGATGCCGTAGTTGGCTTCAAGCGCGCTGGTCGGGGTGAGCATGAAACGGTAGCTGACCAATCGCACCGTAGGCCGTGGTGGAGTGAACTTGAACAGTCGGTGGAAGAAGCCATGAACGGCTCGATCAGCGCTGTTCCGCTCAGGCTGATGTCCTGGCGGCTTTCCTGGGCGCGGGCTGCGGCCACGCAAACGGCCAGCAGGCAGACAAAAAAAGCAATCTTCTTCATTCGATCCTGATCCTCACGACTGCACAACCGTGCGGGTGGCAAAGCTCTTTTCGATTCCCGCGCACTGGTCCGGCGCGCCGAATGGTCCCGGGCCCCGCTCTCAGAATTGTAAATGGCCGGAGCGGGTTGGGGCCTGGCCTCCGAGTCCGTACGCCAGTGGTGGAAACCTCTGAGGCTATAGACGCGCGAGAAGGAAAGAGGAAAGTGGCAAAAAGCGGGGACCAAGGGACCGAGGGAACAAGGGAACGAGAGACCGCGATCTTCATCCCGCCCGCTCCACGTGGTAGAAGAACGGCGGTCCCTGCTCCTTTGCCAGGTTCTTGAGCGTGTGCAGAAAGGCCTTGGCGGCGTAGGAGAGCGTGGCCTGGCGGCGGTGCGCGAGGCGCAGCACGCGGCGCACGTCCAGCTCGTCGACCGGGACGCGGACCAGGTCGCCGGTTTCAAGCTCGCGCGCCACCGTGAGGTGAGGAACCAGCGCCACGCCGTTGCCCATGGCCACAAAACGCTTGATGGCCTCGATGGTGGGCAGCTCGATGCCCATGTTGAGCGGCGTGCGGTAGCGCTGGAAGGCCTCAATGACTTTGCGGCGCAGCGGCGAGGCCACGTTGTGTGCGACAAAAAGCTCCTTGCCCAGGTCGCGGATGGAGACGCGCTCGGCGCCGGCCAGCGGATGGCGCGGGCTGACGATCAAGGCCAGGCTGTCGCCATAAACGGCGATGGTGCGGATCTGCGCGGGATCGGGCCGGAAGGAGATGACGCCGAGCTCGAAGGTGCGCAGGTTAAGCTCCTCGGGAATGCGCGAGGCCAGCATGCGCTGCACGGTGACGCCGACATGGGGAAACTCGCGGCGAAATGCGTCGATGGCCGGCAGCAGGTACATGCAGGTGTACTCGTTGGCCGCCAGCTGCAGGTGACCGCGCTCCAGGCTCTTCAGCTCGTCGAGGGCGCTCGAGGCCTCGCGGCGCAGGGCCAGCAGGCGCAGCGCGTAGTCGCGCAGCAGGGCGCCGGCGGCGGTGAGCGAGCCGTCGCGCGCGGCGCGGTCAAAGAGCGTTTCGCCAACCGAGCTCTCCAGCTTGCGGATGACCTGGCTGACGGCGGGCTGGGTGCGATGCAGGCGCACGGCGGCGCGGGAAAAGCTGCGCTCCTCGGCGACGGCGAGAAAGGTTTCGAGCTGGTTGAGTTCCATCGGCGCTCCTTATCTGCAGCCCTGATAGGCGGCGAAAGCCAAAGGTGGCGAAAACCAAAGGTCGCCCGGCTGTTTCAAGTATAAGTAATTCTAATCGATTCCAGAACAATTATAACTTTGCCTTATAATGGCGCCATAGGCGAGAATTGAGGAAGTGGACGAGGTGGGTTTCTTTCGAGGGACGTTAGCTCGAGAGGCATTCGCTTGAAGTACATGAGATTGAATGGCATACGGTCGGCAGTAGACAGCAGGCACAACCATGAGCAATGAACCACGTAGTATTTTTTGACACCACACTGCGCGACGGCGAGCAGTCGCCGGGTTGCAGCATGACCACGCAGGAAAAGCTCACCATGGCCCACGCCCTTGAGGATTTGGGCGTGGACATCATCGAGGCCGGCTTCGCCATGGCCTCCGAGGGCGATTTTGCCGCCATCGCGACCATTACGCAGGCCATTCGCAAGCCGCGCATCGCGTCGCTGGCTCGGGCAAAAACCGAAGACATCGAAATGGCGGCGCGGGCGTTGCAGTTTGCCGATCGCGCGCGCATTCACGTGTTTCTGGCGTCGAGCGATCTGCATCTCGAATACAAGCTGAAGATGAGCCGCGCGGAGGCGCTTGACCAGTGCGGCGAGTAGCGTGCGGCTGGCGCGCTCGCTTTGCGACGATGTGGAGTTTTCGCCCGAGGATGCGACGCGCTCGGATCGCGATTTTCTGGTGGAGATGGTGCGCATTGCCGTCGAGGCCGGCGCGACCACGATCAATATGCCCGACACGGTGGGCTACACCACGCCCGAGGAGTACGGCGCGATGTTTCGCGAGGTGCGCGAGCGCGTTCCCGCGATCGACGAGAAGGGCGTGGTGCTTTCGGCGCACTGCCACGACGATCTGGGCCTGGCGGTGGCGAATTCGCTGGCGGCGATCCAGGCCGGCGCGCGGCAGGTGGAGTGCACCATCAACGGCATCGGCGAGCGCGCCGGCAATGCGGCGCTCGAGGAGATTGCGGCGGCGCTTTATGTGCGCGGCGACCGCTTCGGCGTGTCGACCACCATCAAGCTCGACCAGCTTTACCCGACCAGCGAAGTGCTGGGCCAGCTCATTACCTTCAAGCCCTCGCCCAACAAGGCGATCGTGGGCGCGAACGCATTTGCGCACGAGTCGGGCATTCACCAGCACGGCATGCTGGCCAATCCGCTGTGCTACGAGATCATGACGCCGCAACTGGTGGGCGTGGCAAAGACGCATCTGGTGCTGGGCAAGCACTCCGGCCGCGCGGCGCTGCGGCATCGGCTGGAGCAGCTTGGCTTCACGGTCAGCCGCGAGGAGTTGCAGCACATGTACTACCGGTTTGTGGCGCTGGCCGACCGCAAGAAGAACATCTACGACCAGGATCTGGTTGGATTGCTGCCGGACAACATTCGCGAGCGGCGCAAGCGAGCCGGTGAGCGAGCTGGATTGAAAAGACAGGGAACGAGGGACCACGGGACCGGAATCTCTCGACTCGTGGCCATCTAGAACTGCCAATGCGAACTGAGAACTGTGAACTAAGAACTGAGAACTGAAAAAATGAAGCTGAAGATTCTAGTGACGGCCGGCGACGGCATCGGCCCCGAAGTGACCAACGAAGCGGTCGCTGTGTTGAAGGAGATCGCCGCGCTGGGCGGCCACGATTTTGCGTTTGCCGAGAAGCGCATCGGCGGCGTGGCCATTGTGCAGGACGGAACACCGCTGCCCGCAGGACACGCTGGATGCGGCGCTTCGATTCGGATGCGGTTCTTGCTGGGCGCGGTGGGCGGCAACGAGTTCAATTCGCTCCCGCCGGACAAGCGGCCCGAGGCGGGGTTGCTGCAGATTCGCGCGGCGCTGGGCGGATTCGCCAATCTGCGGCCCGCATTCGCGTTCAAAGAGCTGGCGGTGAACAGCCCGCTGCGGCCGGAGATCGTCGACGGCGCCGATGTTTTGTTTGTGCGCGAGCTGCTGGGCGGGCTTTACTTCGGCCAGCCGCGCGAGTGGAACAAGGCGAACGGCGAAGCCTGGAACACGATGCGTTACACGCGCGACGAAGTGGCTCGCGTGGCGCGGATCGCGTTTGAGCTTGCCGCGAAGCGCCGCAAGAAACTGACCAGCGTGGACAAGGCCAACGTGCTGGAGGTTTCGCAGCTTTGGCGCGCGACGGTGAACGAGGTCGCGGCGGAGTTTCCCGGCGTGATGCTCGAGCACCAATATGTTGACGCGATGGCCATGCACCTGATGAACCGGCCGCGCGACTTCGATGTGGTGCTGACCGAGAATCTCTTCGGCGACATTTTGAGCGACGAGTCGGCGGTGATTACGGGCTCGCTGGGCATGCTGCCCTCGGCGACGATCGGCGGCAAGGTGAATTTGTATGAGCCGGTGCATGGGTCGGCGCCGGACATTGCGGGCAAGGGGCTGGCCAATCCGCTGGGCGCGATTCTGACCGGCGGCGCTGATTCTGCGCTACTCCGGCGGGCTTGAAGCCGAGGCCGCGGCGATTGAGACGTCGGTGCGCAAGGTGCTCGAGCAGGGCTTCCGCACGCCGGACCTGGCGCGCGGCAACAAGCAGGGAGTTACGGTGCTTTCGACGAAAGAAATGGGCGCAAAGGTGCGCGAGACGGTGAAAGAGCAGCTTCTAGCTGCTAGCCGCTAGCTTTTAGCTCGTTGTGTGAGAGCGAGCATTGATCGGTGAAAGTGCAAGTGAAAGAATCGACCTGGTGCGGTGTCAAGAAAGATTGGATCGAGCAAAACAAAGCTAGCAGCTAGAAGCTAGTAGCTAGGAGCTGTATTGCAATGAGTAGCGAACCGAAAACATTATTCGAGAAGGTTTGGGAGCAGCATGTGGTGGTTGAGCCGAAGGGCGAGCCCACGCTGATCTATATCGATCTGCAACTGGTGCACGAGGTCACCTCGCCGCAGGCATTCGAGGGGTTGCGGCTCGCCGGGCGCAAGGTGCGCCGGCCTGATCGCACCATTGCGACCGTGGACCACAACGTGCCCACGACGATCGAAGGCCGGCTGAATATCGTGGATCAGATTTCGGCGAAGCAGATCGCCACGCTGCGCAAGAACTGCGCGGATTTTGGCGTCGAGCTTTACGACGTGAACTCGCGCGAGCAGGGAATTGTGCACGTGATCGGGCCGGAGCTGGGACTGACCAAGCCGGGCATGACGATTGTGTGCGGCGACTCGCACACATCGACGCACGGCGCGTTTGGCGCGTTAGCTTTTGGAATCGGCACCAGCGAGGTGGAGCACGTGCTGGCCACGCAGACGCTGCCGCAAGGGAAGCCGAAGACCTTCCGCATCGCGGTCGAAGGCAAGCTGCCGCTGGGCGTGACGGCGAAGGACATCATTCTTGCCATCATCGGCAAGATCGGAACGGACGGCGCGACGGGATGCGTGATCGAGTACGCGGGCTCGGCGATTCGCGCGCTCTCGATGGAAGGCCGCATGACCATCTGCAACATGAGCATTGAAGCGGGCGCGCGCGCGGGCATGATCGCGCCGGACGAGACGACATTTGCGTATCTGAAGGGCCGCCAGTTCTCGCCGAAGGGCGCGGATTGGGACAAAGCCGTGGCCGAGTGGAAGCAAGTTGCCGTCCGATCCGGGCGCGAAGTTCGATCGCGAGCTGGTGATCGACGCGGCCACGCTGGTTCCGTACGTGAGCTGGGGAACGAGCCCCGGCATGGTGGCGCCGGTTGTTTCGAAGGTGCCCGACCCGGCGAACGCCGCGAACGATGTCGACCGCAAATCGTTCGAGCGCGCGCTCGAATATATGGACCTGAAGGCGGGAACGCCGTTCGAAGAGATCTCAATCGACCGCGTCTTTATCGGCTCATGCACCAACGGCCGCATCGAGGATCTGCGCGCGGCGGCGAAGATTGCCGCGGGCCACAAAGTGTCCACGCATGTGAGCGCGATGGTGGTTCCGGGCTCGCAACAGGTGAAGGCGCAGGCGGAGAAAGAAGGCCTGGACCTCATTTTCCGGGACGCCGGATTCGACTGGCGCGAGCCGGGCTGCTCCATGTGCCTGGGCATGAATCCCGACATTCTTTCGCCGGGCGAGCGCTGCGCTTCAACGAGCAACCGCAACTTTGAAGGCCGGCAGGGACGCGGCGGGCGCACGCACCTGGTTTCGCCGGAGATGGCCGCGGCAGCTGCAATCGCCGGGCACTTTGTGGACATTCGGACTGGCCCGTGGGCGAATTTCCGCACACGAGGAGGTAAAGGCCTAATGGAACCGTTTCGCACATTGACCGCGCTGGCCGCGCCGCTTGATCGCGCCAACGTGGATACAGACCAGATCATTCCCAAGCAGTTTTTGAAGCGCATTGAGCGCACGGGCTACGGCGATTTTCTGTTCTTCGACTGGCGGCAGACGCCTGACGGCAAGCCGATTGCGGATTTTGTGCTCAACGATGCGCGCTACAAGGGCGCGAAGATTCTGATCGCCGGCAGGAATTTTGCCTGCGGGTCGAGCCGCGAGCACGCGGCGTGGGCGCTGAGCGACTACGGTTTTCGCGTGGTGATCGCGCCGACCTTTGCCGACATTTTCTTCTCGAATGCGGGCAAGAATGGGATTGTGCTGGCGCGGCTGACCGAGGCGGAAGTCGACACGCTGCTCCGGAACGCGCAGCAGATTCCGAATTATCAGCTCACGGTTTCGCTCGAAGCGCAGACGGTGACGGATGGACGCGGATTCACGGCGAAGTTCGAGATCGATCCGTTTCGAAAGTTTTGCCTGATTGAAGGGCTTGACGATATCGGCCTGACGCTGCGGCACGCCGCGGCGCTGGACACATTTGAAACGAAGCACGAACGAAGCTGGGCTGGTTGAAAGCCAGCAAGCTGAAGGAGCGGAATGACGATCGAAGGCAAGCGACAAAGCATTCCGTTGACCGAGGGACCGAGCCGCGCGGCGGCGCGATCGTATCTGCGCGGAGCAGGATTCAAGAAAGACGATCTGCACAAGCCGATTATCGGCGTCGCGAATACCTGGACCGAGATCGGCACCTGCAACGTGCACCTGCGCGAGATCGCCGAGGCGCTGAAGGAAGGCATTCGCGAGGCGGGCGGCACGCCGATGGAGTTCAACACCGTGACCATCTCCGACGGCATCACCATGGGCACGCAGGGCATGAAGGCGTCGCTGGTGAGCCGCGAGGTGATCGCCGATTCCATTGAGCTCGTCGCGCGCGGAAATCTTTTTGACGGCCTCGTCGGCATCGGCGGATGCGACAAGAATATGCCGGGCATCATCATGGCGCTGTGCCGGCTCGATATTCCGGGCATGATGCTCTACGGCGGATCGATCGCGCCGGGCAAGATTGACGGCAAAGACGGCAAGAAAATCGACATCACGATTCAGAATGTGTTTGAAGGCATTGGCTCATACGCCGCGGGGCGCATCGACGACGCAGGACTGGAAGCGCTCGAAGCCAATGCCTGTCCCGGCGCGGGCGCGTGCGGCGGGCAGTTCACGGCCAACACCATGGCCATGAGCGGCGAGATTCTGGGCATTTCGCCGATTGAGCTTTCCGGCGTTCCCGCGACCGCACCCAACAAAGCTGAAGCAACGCGCGCGGCAGGCCGCATGTTGATGGATGCGGTTCGCGCCAATCGCCGCCCCTCGCAGATCATCACCCGCAAATCTCTTGAAAATACAATCGCCAGCGTGGCCGCGAGCGGCGGATCGACGAATGCCGTGCTGCATCTGCTGGCCATTGCGAAGGAGATGGGCATCGAGCTGAACATCGACGACTTCGACGCGATCTCAAAACGCACTCCGTACATCTGCGACCTGACGCCGGCGGGCAAGTACGTGGCTTCGGACTACCAGGCAGCGGGCGGCTCGCGGTTGCTGGCGAAGCGCATGATCGACGCGGGCCATGCCGACGGATCGGCGCTGACCATCAGCGGCAAGACGCTGGCCGAGGAAGCTGCGCTCGCGAAAGAAACTCCGGGGCAGGACGTGATTCATACTTTCGAAAAGCCCATCAAGCCCAACGGCGGCCTGGTGATTCTGAAAGGCAATCTGGCGCCCGAGGGTTGCGTGATGAAGATTGCCGCGGCGGGCAAGTATGAGCATCGCGGGCCGGCGCGCGTGTTCGATTGCGAAGAAGATTGCTTCAAGGTTGTGCAGGAGGGCGGCATCAAGCCCGGCGACGTGGTGGTGATTCGCTACGAAGGGCCGAAGGGCGGCCCGGGCATGCGCGAGATGCTGCAGGTGACGGCGGCCATCAGTTCGAATGCGGAGCTGAGCGCGCAGGTGGCGCTGCTGACCGATGGGCGATTCAGCGGCGCGACGCGCGGATTTACCGCAGGCCACGTGGCTCCCGAAGCATTTGTCGGCGGCCCGATTGCGGCGGTGCGCGAAGGCGACATCATCGCATTCGACATCGCCAAGCGCACGCTCGAACGTCGAGATCAGCGAGGAAGAGATGGCGGCGCGGCTCAAGAATTTCAAGCCGCCGGCGTTGCGCTGGCCGAAGGGCGTGTTTCGCAAGTATGTGGATCGAGTGACGTCGGCATCAGAAGGCGCAACGACGTAAGAGATAAGGAACAGGCAGCAGGGAATAGTTGGCGGAATCATCGCTCAAGGAGTTCTTATGGCAAACAAGGGAAACGCGAAAACCAAAACGCAGGATGAGAATGGGAGCACGACCGGGCCGGCCGCAAACGCATCAGACTCGAACGCGCACCTGACCACGCCGACACGGCTGACCGGCTCGGAGATTTTGTGGGCCACGCTGGTGGGCGAAGGTGTCGAGACCGTCTTCGGCTATCCCGGCGGCGCGATTCTGCCGGCGTACGACGCGCTGCGCAAGTTTCCCATCCGGCATGTTCTGGTGCGGCACGAGCAGGGCGCGGCGCACATGGCCGATGGCTACGCGCGCGCTTCGGGCAAGGTGGGCGTGGCCGTTGCCACCAGCGGTCCGGGCGCGACGAATCTCGTCACCGGCATCGCCACGGCAATGCTCGATTCGATTCCCATCGTGTGCATCACCGGCAACGTTTCGAGCAAAGTGCTGGGCACCGACGCATTTCAGGAAGTGGACATTACCGGCATTACGCTGCCGGTGACGAAGCACAATTTTCTGGTGAACAAGGCGGAAGATTTGGCGCGCGCGCTGCGCGCAGGCGTTCCAGATTGCGCGGTCAGGCCGGCCCGGGCCGGTGCTGGTCGACATTACCAAGGACGCGCAGCAGGCGACAGCGGAGTTCGACTTTGAAGCGGCCAAGCCGCGCGCTTATCGCCCGCATCCCATGCTGCACGTGGACGATTCGGGACTGGCGCAGGCGGCCGAGCTGATTCGCAACTCCAAGCGGCCGGTGATTCTGGCCGGTCACGGCGTGACGGAGTCGGGCGCGATGGAGCAGGTGCGCACGCTGGCCGAGCGCGCGCAGATTCCCGTGGCGCTTACGCTGCTGGGTCTGGGCGGATTTCCCGCTTCGCATCCGCTGAGCCTGGGCATGATGGGCATGCACGGCGAGGCGTGGGTGAATCACGCTATTCAGGAAGCCGATCTGCTGATCGCCTGCGGCATGCGCTTCGACGATCGCGTGACCGGCACGCTTTCTTCCTACGCCACGAAGGCGAAGAAGATTCACATCGAAGTCGATCCGGCGGAGATCAACAAGAACGTGAAGGTGGATGTGGCGCTGGTCGGCGATCTGCGCGAGGTGCTGGAGCAATTGCTGCCGCGCATTTCGGGCCGCGACGGCTCGGCGTGGCTCAAGACAATCGAGGCCAGCAAGGGCGCAGTCGCGGTGCGCGACATCAAGAACCTGCCCGACTCCGGCCACCTGTATGCGGCGCACGTGATGCACGATCTGTGGCGCATGACCGGCGGCAATGCGATGATTGTGACGGACGTGGGCCAGCACCAGATGTGGGAGGCGCAGTATTTCCACCACGAGCAGCCGCGCACGCTCATTACAGTCGGCGGCCTGGGAACGATGGGATTCGCGCTGCCCGCGGCCATCGGCGCCAAGTTTGCGTGCCCGGAAAAAGAAGTGTGGGTGGTCGCCGGCGATGGCGGCTTCCAGATGACGGCGGCGGAGCTGGCGACGATTGTGCAGGAAAAAATCAAGATCAACATCGCCATCATCAACAACGGCTACCTGGGCATGGTGCGGCAGTGGCAGGAGTTCTTCTACGAGCGCAACTACGAGGCTACGCCGCTGGTGAGCCCGGACTTTGTGAAGCTGGCCGATGCGCACGGAATTCCGGGGCGCGCGGTGCGCAAGCGCGGCGAGGTTGAGAGCTGCGGTGAACGCGGCACGCTCGGCGCCGGGCGCGTTTCTGCTCAACTTCATGGTGGAGAAGGAAGACTCGGTGTACCCGATGATTCCCGCCGGCAGCGCGCTGCACGAGATGATTCGCAGGCCCGACAGGATCCGCTGGAAGAAACGGCGGAGGATAAGTGAAAGACAGCTTTTAGCTGCTAGCTTCTAGCTCCTAGCTGCATTCGTGCAGCAGGAGCCACATCGGGAATAAACCTGAAGAGCTAGAGGCTAAGAGCTAGAAGCTAGGAGCTGCACTTATGCTGCATACATTTGTTGCTTACGTTGAAGATCTTCCGGGCGTGCTGACGCGCGTGGCGTCGCTGTTCCGGCGCCTGAACATCAACATCAATTCGCTCACGGTGGGGCGCAGCGAGCGGCCGGGCCTGTCGCGGCTTACGCTGGTGTGCGAGGCGTCGGCGGAGGCCGGGCATCGCATTCGCGCCAGCCTGTTTAAACTGGAGAATGTCGTCGATGTGGACGACATCGCCAAGGCTCCGTCGGTCACGCGCGAGCTGGCGCTGATCAAGGTGGCGGCCACGCCGCGCAACCGCGCGCAGATTTTCGACCTGGTCGAGGTCTTCCGCGCGCGCATCGTCGATCTCACTTCGGAGTCGCTGATGATCGAGATGACCGGCGTGGAGAGCAAGATTGAAGGGCTCATCGAAGTGCTGCGCGAAGACGATGGGCGGATTCTCGAGATTTGCCGCAGCGGCAAGATGACCATGCGGCGCGGGCATCACGTGAGCAGCGTGGTGAAGGCGATGGGCGCTGTCGAGACCGAGGCCGAGACCGAAGCGGAAGAAGAGATCCGTGCCGGAGAGCGCCGCGGACGAAGCTGTGTAGGAACTGTCCGTGTAAGAACTGTGCGAGAGCGGAGCAGGACCGGCCAAATCTCAAATTCGAATTCCACTCAGACAATACTCAAACAGAATTTCAATCAAGCAAAATTCCAGCAGAATCTCAATCGAAAAGGAAGAATCAGACAAAACATGGCGAAGACTTATTACGATCAACAATGCCGACCTCACGCTGATCCAGGCCAAGAAGGTGGCCATCATCGGCTACGGCTCGCAGGGGCACGCGCACGCTCTCAACCTGAAGGATTCCGGCGTGCAGGTGAAGGTGGGCCTGGCGGCCAATTCAAAATCGATTGCCAAGGCGCAGAAGGCGGGACTTGAAGTGACCACCGTCGCCGAGGCTACAAAGTGGGCCGACGTGGTGATGGTGCTGGTTCCCGATCAGACCGCGGCCAAGTTGTATGCCGAGGAGATTGGGCCGAACCTAAGCGCGGGCAAGCTGCTGATGTTCGCGCACGGCTTCAACATTCACTTCAAGACCATCGTGCCCGCAGCGGGCATCGACGTGGGCATGGCCGCGCCCAAGGCGCCCGGCCATCGCGTGCGCGAGGTCTTCACCGAAGGCGGCGGCGTCCCGGGCTCATCGCCGTCCACCAGGACGCGACCGGCAACGCGCACGCTCTCTCGCTCAGCTATCTGAAGGGCATCGGCTGCACTCGCGCCGGAGCTGCTCGAAACGACGTTCAAGGAAGAGACCGAGACGGATCTCTTCGGCGAGCAGGCGGTGCTGTGCGGCGGCGTGAGCGCGCTGATCAAGGCTGGATACGAGACGCTGGTCGAGGCCGGCTATCAGCCGGAGAGCGCCTACTTCGAAGTGCCTGCACGAGCTCAAGCTGATCGTCGACCTGATTTATCGCGGCGGCCTCGCGTACATGCGCTACTCGATCTCGGACACCGCCGAGTGGGGCGACTATGTGAGCGGCCCGCGCGTGATCAACGCTGAAAGCCGCAAGGCGATGAAGCAGATTCTTGCCGAGATTCAGGACGGGACATTCGCGAAGAAGTTCCTCGCCGACCAGAACTCCGGGAAGAAGGAGTTTCTGGCCTTCCGCGAGGCCGAAGCGAAGCACCCGGTCGAGATTGTCGGCAAGCAACTGCGCGCGCGATGCCGTTCCTCGATCCGGTGACGGTGGAGGAAGTGGCGAAGACGCGGTAGAAAGACAGATGCGAAACACAAGAAATGCCTCGGCCGTGCGGGTGCGCAAGCGCCGCGCATCCCTGCGCGCGGATGGCTTGCGGCCCGTGCGGCTTTGGCTTCCGGACACCCGCTCAGCGGCCTTCCGCGAGAAGTGCGAGCGGGAATCATTGTTGCTTTTGAACGATCCGCAAGAAGCCAAGACTCTCGCGCGAGTCGCAAAGGCCGCCGACACGCGCGGCTGGAAGTGAATCGAACTGGTCACCTGCCGCAGCCCTTTGCCCACAACGCAAGCCTGTAGAATCAACCTGAAACTCCGCCTCAACCCGGCTTGGGAGGCTTCTTGCTTTACTGGCTGCTCTACGAAAAGCTGTTTCCGTTCTTTCACCCGTTCCGGATCTTCCGCTACCTGACTTTTCGCACCGCGTTTGCCTCGCTCACGGCGCTGCTGATTGCGCTTTTCATCGGGCCGTACGTGATCCAGAAGCTGCGCGAGTTCCAGATCGGCCAGTTTGTGCGCGACGACGGGCCGCAGTCGCACCTGAAGAAGACGGGCACGCCGACCATGGGCGGCGTGCTGATCTGCATCGCCATTCTGCTGCCGACGGTGCTGTGGTCCGACCCGGCGAATCCGTTTGTGTGGGTCACGGTTTTCTCCACGCTTGCGTTCGGCGCCATCGGCTTTGCCGACGACTACATCAAAGTGGTGCAGCGGCGCAGCCTGGGATTGACGGCGCGGGCCAAGCTGTTCTGGCAGGGATTGGCCGGCGTGCTGGTGGCCGTCGCGCTGGTGGTGCTGGACCAGTTCAAGATGTTTTCCACGCGGCTGTCGGTGCCGTTTATCAAGAGCCTGCGACCCGATCTGCTGTGGCACGCGTGGCCCAGCACGCTTCCGCACATGGCGCTGTTTGCGTTTGTCCCGTTCGTGCTGTGGGTGGTGCTGTGGCTGGTGGGCACTTCGAATGCCGTGAACCTGACCGACGGGCTGGACGGGCTGGCCATCGGCTGCACCATCATCGCCGCCGGCGCGCTGGCGGTGCTCACCTACATCAGCGGCCACGTGGTCTTCGCCGACTATCTTGAGCTGCAGCGCATGCCCATGGTGGGCGAGCTGACGGTCTTTTGCGGGTCGATGGTCGGCGCGTCGATCGGCTTTCTCTGGTACAACGCGCATCCGGCGGAGATTTTTATGGGCGACGTGGGCTCGCTGGCGCTGGGCGGAGCCATCGGCACGGTGGCCATCATCATCCGGCAGGAGCTGCTGCTGCCGTTCATCGGCGGCATCTTCATTCTTGAAGCGGTCTCGGTGATCCTGCAGGTGGGCAGCTACAAGCTGCGCAAGAAGCGTATCTTCAAGATGGCGCCGCTGCACCACCATTTCGAGCAGTTGGGCTGGAGCGAGTCCAAGGTGATCGTTCGCTTCTGGATCGGCGCCCTGGTGTTTGCATTGTTTGCACTCACCACGCTGAAATTGCGCTAGCAGCCGCCCGCGCCGCGCCGGGCAGGTGCACAATAAAGTAGTCGCGCGATAACTGCTGAAACAGCGTCAGCGACGAAATCGTCAGGAATAAATGATGGAACTGAAGGGCAAAAAGGTTCTGGTTGTGGGCCTGGGAAAGTCCGGGCTGGCGGCGGCGCTGTTTTTGCGCCACCAGGGCGCGCAGGTGACGGTCTCCGATATTCGCTCCGCCGAGTCGCTGGCCAAGGAGATTCCGGCGCTGCTCGACGAGGGAATCATGGTGGAGGCCGGCGGCCACGGCCTGCTGACCTTTCGCCGCCAGGACCTGATTGTGGTGAGCCCCGGCGTGCCGCTGAATACGCCGGAGCTGGTGCAGGCCCGGAACTTCGGCCGCCCGGTGATCGGCGAGCTGGAGCTGGCCGCGCGCTTTCTGAAGGGCAAGATTCTGGCCATCACCGGGTCGAACGGCAAGACGACGACGACGGCGCTGGCCGGCGAAATTCTGAAAGAGGCCGGCATTCCGACGCTGGTCGCCGGCAACATCGGCGTGCCGGTGGTGGGCTTGATTGACGAGAGCACGGACGAGACCTGGTCGGTGCTCGAGGTTTCGAGCTTTCAGCTGGAGAGCACGGAGGAGTTCCATCCCGACAATTGCGGTGATTCTGAACATCACGCCCGATCATCTCGACCGGCACGGCACCTTTGAGAACTATGCGCTGGCCAAGGAGCGCATCTTCGCCGCGCAGGATGCGAGCGATTTCGTGGTGCTGAACGCCGACAATCCGCGCACCGCCGAGGCCGCGGCTCGCTCGCACGCGCCGGTCTACTGGTTCTCGGCCAAGCACGCGGTGAGCCAGGGCGCATGGGCGCAGAACGGCAACGTGGTCTACCGCTCAGCGACCGGGAGCGGCGATCGAGACGATTCTGCCGCTCAGCAAGATTCCGCTGAAGGGCGAGCACAACGTGGAGAACGTGCTGGCGGCGGTGTGCGCGGCGCGGCTGGCCGGCGTGCCGGCGAGCGCGATTGCGCGCGCCGATCGAAAAATTCCAGGCGGTCGAGCATCGGCTGGAGTTTGTCGCCACGATCAACGGCGTGGAGTACTACAACGACTCGAAGGCCACCAACGTGGATGCGACCGCCAAGGCGGTGGCGGCGTTTCCCGGCGGCATTCATCTGATTCTGGGCGGCAAGGACAAGGGTTCGGACTACACGACGCTCGCGCCGCTGCTGCGCGAGCGGGTGCGCGCCGTTTACACCATCGGCGCGGCGGCGGCCAAAATCGAGTCGCAACTGCGCGGCGTGGTCTCCGATCCACTCCTGCGAGACGCTGGCCAACGCGGTGAGCGCGGCTGCAGCGCCGCGCGGCCCGGCGACGTGGTGCTGCTGGCGCCGGCCTGCTCCAGCTTCGACCAGTTTGAAAATTACGAGCAGCGCGGCCGCGTCTTCAAGCAGCTGGTGTGCGAGCAGCGGGATTGGAAAGTAAGGCAGAACGCATAGGAATCGATATGGCAAAGCGAGTTGGCGTCGACAAATGGCTGTTCTTCACCACGCTGGTGCTGGTGGTCACCGGGCTGGTGATGGTCTTTTCGGCCTCGGCGGTCGTGGACCAGGAGCGGTACCACTCGGCGTACACCTTTGTGCTTACGCAAGCGCGTCTGGGCCGCTGCTGGGCGTGCTGGCGCATGCTCGTGCTGATGCACGTGGACGTGAGCCACTACAACTCGCCGCGCTTCATCTATCCCGCGCTCTGCGTCACCACGGTGCTGCTGGTGCTGGTCTTTCTCATGCCCGGCTCGCACCACACGCATCGCTGGATTCGCTTTGGCAATTTCTTCACCTTTCAGCCGTCTGAGATCGCCAAGCCCGTGCTGGTGCTTGTTTCTGGCGTGGTTTCTGCACAACGCGGCTCGACGCGATGCGCGACTGGAAGCACACGCTGCTGCCCGCGGCGCTCATTCCGGTGCTGTTTATCGTGCTGATGGTCAGCGCAGCCCGACCTGGGCACGGCGCTGGTGCTGGCCGGCGTGACCGCCATGATGCTGGTGCTGGCGGGCATGGAGTGGAAAGTTCTGCTGGGCGCTGCCGCGCGCTGCGTTGCCGGCGCTGGCCGCGCTGCTGCTTCTGGGTTCCGTGGCGGCGCGCGCGCATGCTGGTGTTTCTCAATCCCGAATCCGATCCGCAGGGCGCGGGCTACCACATCTACCAGTCGCTGATCGCCGTGGGCACCGGCGGGCTGACCGGCCGCGGCTACATGGAAGGCATGCAGAAGCTGTTTTATCTGCCCGAAGCCGTCGACCGATTTCATCTTCGCCAACATCGCCGAGGAGCTGGGCTTCATTGGCGCCATGCTGATCGTGCTGCTGTTTGCCATGTTTGGCGTGCGCGGGCTGCGCACGGCGTTTCGCTGCAACGATCCATTTGCGCGGCTGGTCGCCTTCGGCATCACGACCACGATTCTGCTGCAGGCCTTCTTCAACATCAGCGTGGTGCTGTCGCTGGTTCCCAACAAGGGCATTCCGCTGCCGCTGATCTCGCACGGCGGCACGTCGCTGTTCTGCACGCTGGCCAGCATCGGGATTCTGCTGAATATCAGCCGACAGGCGGAGTGAGAGAAGGAGGGAATAGGGACTAGGGACTAGAAAACAGACCCAGAGCGGGCCGCCAAGCGGTTCCGAAGTTGGCCCGCACTCAGCGCGCGAATCTTTAAAGGTAAACTCCCGATATGCAATTTACGAAAAAACTGCGCGAGCGAGTTCGACGCGGAGAAATCACCTCGAGCGTTCGCATCTGGATGCGCCCGCACGTGCGCGCCGGCGGACGATATCGTATGGAGGAGGGAGAGATCGAGGTTGACTCGATCGAGCCCATCGGCTTCCCCGACATCACTCCCGAGCTCGCCCGTGAATCGGGATTTCTGGGCGTGCTTGACCTGCTCAAAACCGCGAAGCATGGACGTGGCGAGAAGATTTATCTGGTCCGCTTCCACTATCTGCCGCCGCGCCGCCCAAAAAGCTCCGGGAAACCATCGAAGAAGAAACCCGCGAGCGCTGGGCGAGGCCGATAACCAGGCGGTAACCGAGCCCCGCAACCGATTCCGATGAGCGACCGCGAAATGCGCCGAGTCGGACCGGACGCGAGCGATACACTGGGCCATACACTGAGAATTGACTACTGCCAACGTGAACTCAACCTTGCGAATTCTCATCGCCGGCGGCGGAACGGGCGGGCATATCATTCCCGCGCTGGCTGTGGCACGCGCGCTGGTCGAGCGGCACAGCGCTGAAATCCTGATGGTCGGCACCGCGCGCGGGCTAGAGTCTCGCCTTGTGCCTGAAGCCGGATTTCCGCTCAAGCTGATCGACGTCGGCCCGCTGAAAAGCGTCTCGCTCATGACGCGGATTCGTACTCTGCTCCAACTTGCCGCGCAGCATCGGCGACTGCAAACAGCTGATCCGCGAATTCGGGCCCGGTGCCGTGCTCGGCGTGGGCGGCTATGCTTCCGGCCCGGCGATGTTCGCCGCGCTGCGTCTCAAGATTCCCACGATGGCGTATGAGCCGAACGCAATGCCCGGCCTGGCCAACCGGCTGGTGGGCAAGCGTGTGCAGGCGGCGGCCATCAACTTTCCCGCCGCGGCAAAATGGTTCCGCAATGCCGAAGTCACCGGCGTTCCCGTGCGGCCTGAATTCTTTAGTCTTGCAGCGCCCACCGGTCCGCCGCATCTGCTTATCTTCGGCGGCTCGCAGGGCGCGCGGATATTCAATACGCATCTGCCGCAGATCATCAAGTCCCTGCTCGATGCGGTTCCCGGCCTCACGGTCCTGCACCAGAGCGGAGTGCGCAACTTTGAAGCCGACTCAAGCCGCTTACGCGGCCAGCGGCGCCGACCCCGCGCGCTGGCAGGTGCAGCCGTTCGTTGACAAAATGGCGGCGGAGTTTGCCCGGGCGCACCTGATCATGTCGCGCAGCGGCGCAACCACGGTGGCCGAAGAGGCTGCGGCCGGCAAGCCTGCGCTGCTGGTTCCGTTTGCCGCCGCAACCGACGAGCACCAGCGCCGCAATGCTGAAGCCATGGCGGCAGCCGGCGCCGCCGTGATGCTCGAAGAAAAGGATCTGGATATTCCCGACAAGCTGCTCTCGACTCTTGCCGGTTTGCTATCCGATCCTGCGCGGCTGGCGGCGATGGCGGCAGCTGCGCGCACGCAGGCGCATCCGGGAGCGGCGGAGCGCATTGCCGATCGGCTGGCGGAGCTGGCGGCAGGAAGCTCGGCGTCAAATTCATAGCGTGGTGACGCTTTGGTCTCCGCAGAAACAAAAAGCCCGCTTGCCGAAGCAAGCGGGCCTTTTTATGAATCAGCGGAACTTCAATCTTCCGCCGTAAGCCGCAACTACCGGGATCGATTACCGGTGACCGCCACCGCCGTGGCCGCCGCCTCCACCATGGAAGCCGCCACCGCCACCGCCGCCGAATCGCGCTGCGCCGCCGCCGCTATAGCTGTGCGCAACGCCGCCACCGGTGTATCCGCGTCCTGCGCCGCCAACATATCCGCGTCCTGCTCCGCCCGCATAGCCGCGACCGGCATATCCGCCGCGAGCGCCGTAGCCGTATCCGCCGCGACCGTATCCGTACCCACCGCGATAGCCGTACCCGCCGCGCAGGTAGTAGCCGGGGTGACCATAGCAGCCCCAGTGATACCAGGGTCCGGCGCCGATGAAGAGGCCGCCGTAGAACCAGTCAGGACCGTAATAGCCGTAAGGAGCGCAGGCGTACGGGTAATAGGTGTAATAGCCCCATTCGCAATCCGGGGGACCGGCATACGCGTAATCAGGAGCAACGACTGCCGGGCCGACGCCGACTCCAACTACCGACCTGGGCGTTCGCCGGAACTGCGGCGAACGGAAGAACTACAAGCATTGCCAACAAAATCCAACCTGAACTTCTTCATGAAATCCTCCTTGTGCTGCACCGTCCTGGTCTTGCCCGGATCGGATCCCGGAGCCATCTCCGGTCTTAGCACTTGCCCGGCCTCTGTCATTTCATCTTCTGGCCGGCCTTCACTTTCTCTAACACAACTTTCGCTCTTTTGTTGCGGTTCTTAGAAAGCATCAATTACCCCGCCACGAAAAGGCAACAATCTTTTGCACTTCCGAGCTTCCGCGATCACTGCGGATGGAATTGCGCTTCATTCCAAGCCAGTTACGCGACACCTTATAAGATGCTTCAAACTGCGAAACGGCCTAAAACATCTCTTCTTCGAGGTCCTATTCGAAGCCATAGGTCTCAAGTCGCGATTTCCTCAAGAAATCGCGACCCGGTCAGTCGTCTCCAAGGGCAATCTGTGAAGGAGAGATGTCGAAAAAAACGGCCCCTCCAGTTCGGAGAGGCCGCATGGAGCAGGCAGCAGAAGGCGGAGCTACCTGCGAAAGTTAGAAGCTACCTGCGAAAGCCGCCACGGTAAAACCCTCCGTGGTAAAAGCCCGGCCCGCGGCCCACGACGATTCCGCCGCGGATGACGGGACCGCCGACGCCCGACGAAGTTCCAGTAGCCGGGCACCCAGTAGCCGTTATTCCAGTAGCCGCCGACCCACGCATAACCCGGTCCAGGGCACGCAGGAACTGCGACCGCGCGCGCGCCAACGTAGACGCCGATTCGCGCTGCCTGAGCGGGCGCTGCACTCATGGCCAGCGCGCCCACTGCCAATGCTGCTCCCAAAATGAACTTCTTCATGCTGTTCATAATCCCTCCATTCCGGCGGACCGTTTTTCGTGTCCGCCCTTCGGCTTGCCACCACCCTGGAGCTTTTTTCTTGCCGCCCCATTCAGCTCGCCGGTTCTGCACATGCAAACACTACGCAAGCAGAAGGTTGCGGCGCCGCGCGAAAATAAAAGGCCGCAACTTTTCGGCGGATTCGTGTTCACGGCGAGCGCTTTTCCGCCGGAGATGCGCACTCCTGTGCTCGTCGCGATATCCTGAAATGCGATCAGTACTGATGACACCGTTGATTAGCGCTGCAACGCCGTTTCGCAAAGTCAGCGCTACGCCGCACATCGCCTGACTGCCTGACCAAAGGAGATTTCAATGCACAATGCCCACGGCACTTTTTCCGTCGACGTTCATCCGCTTTCGCCCGCGCCCGCCGAAGGACTCGGACGCTTCTCCATCAACAAAATGATCCACGGCGATCTCGAAGCGACAACAATCGGCGAGATGTTCACGGGCGGCGATCCAAAGCAGGGGCGGCCGGATACGTGGCAATTGAGGTCGTGACTGGCACCCTCGACGGCAAGCACGGCAGCTTTGCGCTGCAGCACTTTGCCACCATGGATGCCAGCGGCCCCAAGATGCAGGTGATCGTGGTGCCGGGATCGGGAACAGGCGAGCTGACAGGCATCGAAGGCACATTCACCATTCGCATCGAGAAGGGCGAGCATTCTACGACTTCGACTACACGCTGCCGGCGTAGAGCACAGCTTGTAGCCGCTAGAAGCTCCCGTCCCTCTGCTACCCTGATCCTTCACCACCATGTTCGCGACCTCGCAGCACGCGCACTTCATCGGCATCGGCGGCATCGGCATGAGCGGCATTGCCGAGATCCTGCTCAACCTGGGCATGAAGGTCTCCGGCTCCGATTTGAAGCGCAGCGCAGTCACCGACCGGCTGGCGCAACTGGGCGCGACCATTTACGAGGGCCACAACGCGGCCAATGTCGCCGGCGCGACGGTGGTCGTGACCAGCTCCGCGGTGCACAGCGAATAATCCCGAAGTGCTGGAGGCGCACGCGCGCAAGATTCCCGTGATTCAGCGCGCGGAGATGCTGGCCGAGCTGATGCGGCTCAAATACGGCATCGCCATCGCCGGCATGCACGGCAAGACCACGACCACTTCGATGGTGGCCGCGGTGCTCGCGGCCGGCGGTCTCGATCCCACTGTGGTTGTGGGCGGGCGCGTGGATGCGCTCGGCTCGAATGCGCGCCTGGGAACGACGCAGTATCTCGTCGCCGAGGCCGACGAGAGCGACCGCTCGTTTCTCAAGCTCTCGCCGATTCTTGCGGTGGTCACGAATCTCGACCGCGAGCACATGGATTGCTACCACGACATGGCCGACGTGGAGCGCGCCTTCGTCGACTTCATGGATCGCGTGCCGTTTTACGGCGCAGTGACGGCCTGCATCGACAATGCGCTGCTCAAAGGGATTCTGCCGCGCGTGCGGCGGCGCGTCTTTACTTACGGCGTGGCTGCGGAGGCCGATTTTCGGCTCGAGCTGGGCGATTCTGATCAGACGCGAACCGCACAGCTCGACTGGGGTGCAGGGCAAGGTAGCACTTACTCGCGCTTTCAGGTGCACACCGCCGCGGGGCCGCTCGGCCCATTCGAGCTGCACGTTCCGGGCCGGCACAATGTGCTGAACGCGACTGCCGCGGTCGCCATCGCGCGGCAACTTGGAGTCGCGCCGGAAAAGATTGCCGAAGGGCTTGCCAACTTTCGCGGCGTCGATCGGCGCTTCCAGCAGCGCGGCGAGGCGCGCGGCGTCACGGTGGTCGACGATTACGGCCACCACCCCACTGAGATTCGCGCCACACTCGCTGCGGCACGCGAGTGCTCGCGCGGTCGCATCCATGTGGTCTTCCAGCCGCACCGGTACTCACGCACCGCAGATCTTATGGACGAATTCTCAAGTGCGTTTGACGACGCCGACACGGTGATTGTTCTGCCGATCTATGCGGCCAGCGAGGAGCCGATTCCCGGCGTGACGGCGGAGCGGCTCGCCGAACTCATTCAGGGTCCGCGCGTTGAGTTTGCGCCGGACTTTGCTGCCGCAGTTGGCGCAATCGCCGGCAGACGCGCGACGGCGATCTGATTCTCACGCTCGGCGCAGGCAGCGTGAGCCAGCTTGCGCCGCAGATTCTGGCGATGTTGGAAGAATCGCGCTAAGGAGAAGTTTTCGACCCGCGAGCTCCGTTTTTCGACATTCGCACCTCTGTTCTCTCGCATTCGATGCCCGTTTTCCACACAGCCCCGTAACCTCACGGATACCCCCGCTCATCTCGCTGAAAACTCACAACTCAGTGCGGGCTATAGTGAAATCTGGCGGCGCTCACGACGCTGCTCAGGCGTGGCAAATCACTTGGCGAATCAAGGAAATACAACAAACCGGCCCACTTTGTGGGAAGATGACCCGCCCACGGAGATTCGTGCGCGGCGCTCGCGGGACGACTCACCTCTAGCGGGGCAGTTCCGCCCCGGCGCGACGGGCAGGCGCGGTCCGGGAATGCCTCTCGAGTTTGACGACCCCGACGGCGACGGCGTTCTGCGTCCCAAGTCCGATCGCTTTGGCGCGTCCAAACGCCCGTGGTGGCGCCCGGCCAGTACGGCGGGCCGCGTAGTTCTCTCAGCTGGCGCGCTGCTTGTGCTTGGCGGCTTCACCACCGCCTGCCTCATGACGCGCCACTCTCTCGAACGCGACGCGCGCTTCCGCATCGCAGGCAGCGAGGACATTCAGGCCACGGGCCTCACCGAAGTCAGCCGCTCGGAGATGCTGCCCGTCTTCGGCGAAGACATCGGCCGCAACGTCTTCTTCGTTCCCATCGAGCAGAGACGCCGCGAGCTTGAGCAGATTCCCTGGGTCGAGCACGCGACGGTGATGCGTTTGCTGCCCGACCAGATTCGCGTCGCGGTGGTGGAGCGGCAGCCGGTTGCGTTTACGCGGCACGGCGAGCAAATCGGGCTCGTCGATGCGAACGGCGTTTTGCTGAGCATGGCGCCGGCAACCATGGCCAAGCATCATTACTCGTTTCCGGTGCTGACGGGCATCGATCCCGGCGATCCAGCCGACTCGCGCAAGGCGCGAATGGATGTCTACCTGCGCATGATGGCGGAGCTGGACGCTGACGGAAAGCACAACTCCGAGCAGATTTCTGAGATTGACCTCACCGATCCTGAAGATGCGCGCGTGCTGATGCCGGAGCAGGGCGCGGACATTCTGGCGCACTTTGGCGAGGATCATTTCCTCGAGCGCTACGAGCGCTACCAGGCGCACATCGCGGAGTGGCGGCAGCAGTATCCGCATCTCGCGGCGGTGGATCTGCGCTACGACAATCAGGTGGTGCTGCAGATGGCTTCCGGCAAGGAGACTGCGGAGACCTCGGGCGGCGGTGCCGACGCCGGCGACGGACCAATGAATTTGCAGGCCAAGCCTTCTGCCGCTGCACCACTGGCCGGCGGGTCGACACCGAAAGAGTCGACTCCGAAAAGTTCGGGGCCAAAAAGCTCAGCGCCCAAAAGTTCAGCGGCGAAAAACTCAGCGGCGAAAAAAGGCAAGCCTGCGCCGAAAAACAAGCACGTGACTCCGCAGAATCGAGCGGCCGTCCCGGGTGCGAAGAATCAGGGCGCCAAGAATCAGAACACTGCAAATCAGAAAACCGCAAATCTGAAAACTGCGAGTCGGAACTCCGCTTCAACAAATCGTCCGATCACGACAACGCGTCCGGCGACGGCCACGCAGGGAAGCAAAAGCCGCTCCCCGCAGGTCTCAGCCGCGACCGTCACGCAGGGTGGGTGAGCGACCATGGGCCAGAAGCAGGACAACCTGATCGTGGTGCTCGATATCGGCAGCGCATGGACGCGCGTTCTGGCAGCCGATGTGAACGAAAACGTGTTGCGCTATCGCGGGCACGGCGTGGCGCAGTCGGCGGGAATGCGCAAGGGATTGATTGCGGAACTTGCGCCCGCGGCCAAGGCGGTGCGCGCGGCCAATGAGCAGGCCGAGCGCGTAGCCCGCGCC
Source organism: uncultured Acidobacteriaceae bacterium (assembly GCA_963725115.1). Taxonomy (GTDB): domain Bacteria; phylum Acidobacteriota; class Terriglobia; order Terriglobales; family Acidobacteriaceae; genus Telmatobacter. The sequence goes on from CAVRXG010000003.1 coordinate 443,751, forward strand.
AACATTGACGAGTGCGTGGTCGGCATTGGCGGACCGCACATTCGCGGCGTGAACACCAACGGCGGATTTCAGTTGAGCCGCGGCATGCGCGAGATTACCGGCGAGGACGTGCGCGCCGCTATCGGTCGCGCCCGCGCCATCGAGCTGCCCGCGGATCGCGAGATTCTTCATCTGCTTCCGCGCCAGTTCATTCTCGACGAGCAGCCCGGCATCTTCGATCCCGTTGGCATGGTCGGCGCGCGGCTTGAAGTCGAGTTGCACATTGCCACCTGCGGCGGCGGCGCGCTGCAGAGCACAGTCACCTGCGCCAACCGCGCCGGGCTGGAGGTTTCGGAGGCGGTGCTTGAATCGCTGGCCGCCGCCGAGTGCACGCTCTCGGCTGACGAGCGCGAGTTGGGCGTTTGCGTGCTCGACATCGGCGCGCATTCCACCGATCTCGCGGTCTTCTTCGAGGGCGCGGTTGCGTACACCGCATCGGTCGCCATCGGCGGCGCGCACTTTACCAACGATCTTGCCATCGGATTGCAATTGCCGTTGGCGCAGGCCGAAGAGCTCAAGCGCCAATATGGCAATGCCGTGGTGACTGCGGTTCCGCAGCTCGCAGAAGTCGAAATCACCAACTCCGCAAGGCGCACCCGCAACGCTCCCGCTGCGGACCATGGCGGAGATTCTGGAGCCGCGCGCGCGAGAGCTCATGTACTTCGTGAAAGAAAGCCTGCGTTATGGCGGCGTGGTGGATGCGCTGGGCGCGGGCTGCGTTCTGACCGGCGGAGGCTCCATGTTGCCCGGCATGCTCGATGTTGCCGAGAGCCAGTTGCGCGTGCCGGCACGCGCAGGCTTACCCGTGCGGCTGTCGCACATGCCGCAGGATCTGAATCATCCAGCCTGGGCCGTGAGCATCGGAATGGTTCTCTACGCGCATCGCACTCGAACCACGCGCGCAGCCGAAGACAACAACAGCAGTTTGCGCGATAAGGTTCGCGCCATGTTTGCATCGAGTTTTTAAGAGCAGGGAACAAGGGAAAAAGGGAACGAGAAAGCGCAGAACGGGGAGCAAGAACAAGAAACAGAGGGCAAACAAACAAATCGCGGATGCACCGAGGTGGAGAAATATGAAGAAGCAGAACAGAGTCGAGGAGAGCAAAGTCCGGATGGAACAATTACCTAGCGATGCCCGACAAATGGGTAACGCGGCTCGCGAGACGGGCGATGAAGCCGGTGAGATGCGCATTCAATTTCACGACGAGATTGTGCGCGGAGCACGCATCAAAGTGGTCGGCGTGGGCGGCGGCGGCAGCAACGCTGTCAACCGCATGATCCAGGCCCACATGGAGGGCGTGGAGTTTGTCGCCGCCAACACAGATGTGCAGGCGCTCAAGCTTTCGCAGGCTTCAGTCAAGCTGCAACTGGGAGTTCGTCTCACCGCGGGCCTTGGCGCAGGCTCCAATCCCGACGTTGGCCGCCGCGCCGCTCTCGAAGACTCAGAAAAAATCATCGAAGCCATCGAAGGCGCCGACATGGTGTTTGTCACCGCTGGCCTCGGAGGCGGAACTGGCACTGGCGCTGCGCCGGTGATCGCGTCTTTAGCAAGTGAAATGGGCATCCTGACCGTCGCCGTGGTCACCAAGCCTTTTGCCTTTGAGGGCAAGCGCCGCCTGATGCAGGCCGAGCGCGGACTGAGTGAGCTGCTCGACAGCGTGGACACGATGATCGTGATCCCCAACGAAAAGCTGCTCGCCGTAGCCAAGGATGCGGGCTTCTTCGAGAGCTTCCGCATCGCCGACGACGTGCTGCGCCAGGGCGTGCAGGGCATCAGCGACATCATCACGATTCCCGGCATTATCAACCGCGACTTTGCCGACGTGAAAACGACCATGGCCGGCATGGGCCACGCCGTGATGGGCACGGCCGTGCGCTCGGGCTCGAACCGCGCCATTGAAGCAGCGCAGGCGGCCATGGCGTCGCCGATGCTTGAGGCCGGCGCTATCGACGGCGCGCGCGGAATCCTCATCAACATCACGGGATCGAGCTCGCTCAAGCTCTCTGAGGTCAACGAGGCTTCGTCGCTGATCGAATCGGCCGCGCACGAAGACGCCAACATCATCTTTGGCGCGGTGCTCGACGAGAAGATGGGCGAAGACGTGAAGATCACTGTCATCGCCACCGGCTTCCGCGATCAGATGCCGGAGCGCCGCGCGCGCATGCTGAGCGTGGCGGAGACGCCGGTGGTTTCGGTGCCCGTGGTTGCGCCCGGCAACTGGATGCGCGAGAGCGAGCCGGAAGCCGCCGCTCAGCCGCCGCGATTCATGAGCGAAGAAGACGATGCGGATCAGGAGAATGCGGAGAACGGGTTCGTCTTTTCAGCGGCTGCACCGGGAGTTTCCACCACGGTTACGGTCGCTTCCGCATCCGCGAAGGATGGAACAGGTCACTCAATGGGGTTTGCGTCGGACGGTGAGAGCGCGACGGCAACTGGGGCGCAATTCGGCGACGATTCTTCGGACTCTGACGCCGAGCTTCAGCATCGTGACTACGCCGGGGACTTCGCGGCGACTCCGCGCGGTGCGGCAGAGCCCGGCACTGAGGCTGGAGCAGCGATGTTTGCTGGCCCGGCCGAGCAGCCTGAACGTGATCTGGATGTGCCCACGTTTCTGCGGCGGCTAAAGTTCTAGAAGGCCCATTGAATCAACTGCATCTGGCCAGCGGCCGATCTCGGGGAAGGTTCCAAATCGGGGCGAGAAACCGGTATAGTAAAGGGACCGCCCCCGAAAGTTGTATGGGTTGGGATTGCCAGTAGAGGGACACTACTGTCTCCAGGGCCATTTTGCCAGCCGCGAGAACCCGATTGGCGGCAGATTTTGCAATCAAGTTTGGGATCAGATCGAATTCGGGAACCAGGGGCCTGTTGCTGCATCTTTCTTTTTGTATCCGGGTCTTACTCTCTCGTGGCCGATAAGGATGGCGGGATCACGCCCACGAAGAGCACGAAAGGGCGTCAAAGGTTAGAAGTACGAAGTGCGGCGTCCATGGGCGAACGCGCGGCAAGTTATCCAAGTGCTGAGAGGTTGTTGACTGGATGAAGCTGTTTCGCGTTGGGCCAATTCATTTATTCGTTTTCATTCTGGGCGTCGGCGCTATTAGCGCCGCGGCGCTGGATGCGCCACAAACTCTGCACCATTCCAGATCAAGGTATTTATCGCACTTCTCTAGCACGCACCGTGCAACGACGAGCAGGTCAGGGAGTTATTCCAGCGGTCTACGCGCAACAAGTTCCAGAACCTCGGGATCGCACGCTTCGGCAACGCACTCTTCCACCGCTCATCGCGGCTACGCGAGACGGTCCAGCCGCGTCAGTGCTCGCGTGACGCCGGGATCCACTACGGCCAGCCGTCTGACTTCGACGACCGGAGCGCACCTGCGCAGCGCTACCTATCGCCGCATCCATCATTATTACGAGCGCTTCACGGCCAATTCATTTATTCAAGGTGAGAATGGCGCGGGAGACAACACTGCCGGCGAGGATCCTGTCGTTCGCCAGGCGGCCATCGATGCCCTCGGCGACATGAACGGCACTGCGGTGGTGATCAATCCCGCCAACGGCCGCATTCTTGCCATGGTCAACCAGAAGCTTGCGCTCTCGCCTGGAGCTGAGCCTTGCTCCACCATCAAGCTCACCGTGGCGCTGGCCGCGCTTTCTGAATCGCTCGTCACGAGCGACACAATGGTGCAGCTTGCGGGCTTCCGCATGAACATGACCCAGGCGCTGGCCAAGAGCAACAATCTCTACTTTGAGGAATTGGGCCGCGAACTGGGCTTCGAGCGCGTGCGCCACTACGCCACGCAGTTCGGTCTCGGGCGAACTGGCCGGCTACAACATTCCCGGCGAGCAGTTGGGCGTCTATCCCGATCAGCCGATTCCGGAAGCTGAAGGCGGCGTGGCCCGCATGTGCAGCTTCGGGCAGGGCGTCTCCCTTACTCCGCTGCAACTGGGCGCATTCGTGGCCGCCATCGCCAACGGCGGAACACTCTACTACCTGCAGCATCCCACCACCCCGGAAGAGATTGCATCGTTCCAGCCCAGGGTCAAGCGCACACTCGATCTTGCGCGGTACGTTCCCGACCTCGAAGACGGCATGGCCGGTGCGGTTGAATATGGAACCGCGCGCCGCCTGCGCGCCAACTTCCGCGAGCTGCCGATCTTTGGCAAAACCGGGACCTGCTCCAACGACGGAACCCGCTTCGGCTGGTTCGCTGCCTACTCTGAGTCGCCGCAGGGCGGCCTGGTGACGGTCTTCTTTCTCGAAGGCGGCAGGGCCACATTCGGTCCGCGCGCTGCTGAGCTGACCGGCGCGTTTTACGCGAATCTCTGGGATCACAATTACTTTGGCCAGACAAACCAGGAAGCGCAATCCGGTCCGGCTGGCGCGCAGGCGCCAATCGCCGCTCCGCGGTCGTTGCGCACATCCGACTCTGTGGCTCCTCAGCAGTAACGCCGAAGCCATCCGAAATTCTGATCGCACTTGAGCCGCCGCTGCTGGGCGGCTTTTTTGCGCCCAGATCGTCGCGGCGATTTATTCTGGCCTGCATTAAGATGGCCTAGACATGAAAACCGTCAACTGGGTCGTAGCCGGCATCGGCGACATTGCGCGCAAGCGCGTCATTCCTGCCATTCAAGCCGAGCCGCGCAGTGGGCTTTACGGATTTGTCACGCGCACTCCCGCCAAGGCTGCGGCGTATCCCGGCGCGCGGACTTGGGCGAGCGTCGAGGAAGCCGTCGCCGACCCGGCCGTCGATGCCGTTTACATCGCGTTGCCGGTCGCATTCCACGCGAGTGCCGCAATCGCAGCGCTGCGCGCGGGCAAGCATGTGCTCTGCGAGAAGCCGATGGCCATGAACTTTGCCGAGGCCGAGCGCATGGTCGCCGAGGGCCGGAATTCGAATCGCGCATCGGGCCCACTTTTCGGCGTTTCGTACTACCGCCGTCTCTACCCCAAACTGATCCGCGCCAAACAGCTCATCGCCGAAGGCGCAATCGGCCGGCCTCTGCTGGCTGAGGCCAACTGCCACAGCTGGTTTGAAATTGCCGGCCGCGAATGGCTCGCCGATCCCGCGCTTTCCGGCGGCGGCCCGCTTTACGACATCGCCTCGCATCGCATCGACGCCATGAACTTTCTCTTCGGCAAGCCGGAGCGCGCTTCTGGCCTGCTGTCGAACGCCGTCCATCGCATCGCCGTCGAGGATTCCGCGACCGTGCTGATGGGTTTACCCGGCGGCGTCCACGCAGTCGTCGATGTGCGCTGGAACTCGCGCGTGGCCCGCGATCAATTCCGCATCATTGGCGAGGACGGCGAGATCAATCTCGATCCGCTGAATGGGCCCGAGCTGCGCGTGATCTCGGACCTGGGCGCGGCCGAGCGAACAGAACTACTGCCTCCCCACGCCAACCTCCACTTTCCCATTGTCGAGAACTTCGTCGATGCCGACTCTGGCCAACGACCCCACGCGCCTCGCCTGCCCGGCCGAGCAGGCTGCCTGGGTTGACTGGACGATTGAGCAGGTGGTTTCTAGTGAACAGGTCGTTTCAGCTCAATCGAAACCCTCCTGACCGAGCTCCGGCAGTTTTTTCTCATTCCTTGAAGCCAACTTCGCTAAGATTCATCTCATAGGGTGAGGCCGCCTCTGCCGCGATGAATTCGCGCAGGCGAGCGGCCTAACGAAGTCTAACGAACTCGATCTCCGAAATTCAGGTTCTGCCATGGCGCTTCCGACCGACATTCTCCTCGTATACGGCTATCTGCTGCTCTTCGCCTGGGTGTTGGTGGAGCAGCTCGGCATTCCGCTGCCGGCGACGCCGGTGCTGCTGGCCGCCGGAGCGCTCTCGGCCGAGAGGCAGATCAGCTTTCCCCTCGCCTTTGCAGTGCAGTGGCTGCGGCGCTCACCGCCGATAGCGTCTGGTTCTTCTTCGGGCGCACGCAGGGCCATCGTGTGCTGCGCCTGCTCTGCAAACTTTCGCTCGAGCCGACCACCTGCGTTCGCCGCACGCAGGATTCTTTTGGCCGCCGCCGCGGCACCATGCTGATGTTCGCCAAGTTCGTCCCGGGCCTGTCGACGCTGGCGCCGCCCGTCGCCGGGCAAAACGGCATGAGGTTTGGCGAGTTCCTGTTCTATGACGGCATCGGCGCAACGCTGTGGGTGGGCGTGCTGCTCACCTGTGGCCGATTCTTTGGCGACCTGCTCAAGCGCAATCCCTACGTTCTCGACTGGGTCGGCCGCTTCTCCGGCGCTCTGCTGATTCTGGGCATCATAGCATTCTTCGTTGGCCGCCTCATTCGCCGCCGCATGGTGCTGAAAAGCCTCGTCGCATCGCGTCTTGAGCCCGAAGAGCTAAAGAAGCAGCTCGACGCCGGCGAGGCGGTCTACATCGTCGACCTGCGCCATCCGCTTGAGCTGTTGCCCGATCCGTTCACGCTGCCCGGCGCGCTGCACTTCTCGCCCGACTCGCTCGCCGAGCGCCAACACGAGATTCCACGCGACCGCGACGTTGTGCTCTATTGCACCTGCCCCAGCGAGGCCACTGCGGCCAAGACCGCCATGCAGCTGCACAAGCTGGGCATCGAGCGCGTGCGCCCGCTGCGCGGCGGCTTCGACGAGTGGAAGCGGCTCGGCTTTCCGATGGATGCGATTCCGCCGGTGCAAACGATCGTTCCCGTCATCGAGCCGGCACACTAACAACTCACGCCGAACCGCTAAAGAGCGCCGGCAATGCTTCGCTGCGATCGGCGAGCCGATGCCGCTGCATGGGTCCGGCCCCACAGCCGCGTTGTAGAATCCGTTGCTGCCGACGGTGATGTCGTTGAAGGCCTTCTGATTTTTCCAGAGCGTGGGCGTGACGAAGCCGAGCTTGGTTCCGAAGGCCGCGAACAGTCCAGCGTAAAGCGGCGCCACTGCGCTCGTTCCGCCCACTACCGTGGCCGATCCGTGCACAAAAATGTTGTAGCCGGTGTCGGGATCGGCGTTGGCGCACACGTCAGGCACCATTCTGCCCTTGCCGTACTTCGTGTTGGCCGGCGCGGGCGGCGCGCCAATCTGGAAACTCTGCACCGGAAAGATGGTCGAATAGCCTCCGCCCGTTCCTTCGCCGTCGGTCTCGCCGGGATTGTCGTTCCACACCGTCTCCGCGGTCGCAGTCTTCATGGTTCCGCCGCAGCCAACCACGTGCGGGCAGGACGAGGGGCAATCCACATTGGCCGGAGTCGAGCCGCCGTCGCTCGAATCGTTGTCGCCCGACGCAGCAAAGACAATCATGCCTGCGGCCACGGCGGCTTCCGCGATCGGTCTCCATCTGCTGGGCCGCAGTCGCGCCCCAGTTCGGCTTCGTCCGATGCCCCACGAGATGCGAGCACACATCGCATCCGTCCGCTTGCGGCTTTCTGGACGGCCGTGCCGATGTCCTGCGACCAGTAGACGCGAATGGTCGCCGCCTGGCCCGTGGCAGCGTAGTAGGCCGCTCCGGAAACCTCAATGTCGAGCGCGACCTCGTAGTCGTCGTCGCCCGCCGAGCCGCTCTGGTTCGGCGTGTTCTTGGTGCCGTCCACTGAAACGTCGGTGATCGACGGCGTGGGCTGGCCGACGGACTTGAAGAACGCATCGATGTCCGACGCCACCCATCCGCCGCCCAGTTCCACAATGGCGATCACGCCGCCGCCGGGCGTGCCAGTGGGCCAGTTGTACGCGGCGCAAAGATCGGGCACATTCCAGGAAGTGGCAGCCGCGGCTTTCGGATCTTTGGGCAGTTTGTAATACGGTTTGTTGTGGTATTTGCGCGATTCAGCGCGAGCGCGGGAAGGGTTCATGGGGGAATCTCCTCTGCTCCAGACTAGCGTTCAAGGCGAGCATCGCATAATTTGATGCGCGAGGCAAAAGCGCAACATGGCTCCTGGGCTCCGGATCTCTGTTCTCTGATCTCTGTTCTCGATCCCTGATCCCTGCCCTACGACTTCTGCCTTACTATGGGTTGAGGAACGGTAACCACCGTTCGGAGCACGACTTTGGCCTACGACGATCTGCGCGACTGGATCAAAACGCTCGAAAAACACGGCGAGCTCAAGCGCATCCGCGAAGAGGTTTCGCCGGAGCTCGAAATTACCGAGATTACCGACCGCGTGAGCAAAATCGGCTCGCACGCGCGAGCGCGCACGCGAGCGCTGCGAAAGACAAATATGCTCCCGGCGGACCGGCGCTGCTGTTTGAAAACGTGAAGGGCCATCCCGGCCACAAGGTTCTCATCAACCAGTTCGGCAGCGAGCGGCGCATGGCGCTGGCGCTCGGCGTTGACCGGCTCGACGAGATCGCCGAGCGCATCACTGGCCTGATGAACGTGAAGGCTCCCGAAGGCCTGTTCGACAAGCTGAAGATGCTGCCGCAGCTGGGCGCGCTGACCAGCGCCTTTCCCAAAACCGTGAGCGCCAAAGACGCGCCGTGCAAAGAGGTGATTCGGCGCGACGACTTCGACCTCAACTATTTTCCGATTCTCAAGTGCTGGCCGCACGATGGCGGGCGATTCATCACGCTGCCCTGCGTGCACACGCGCGATCCACGAACGGGCAAGCGCAACATCGGCATGTATCGCATGCAGGTCTACGACGGCCAGACCACCGGCATGCACTGGCAGCGGCAGAAAGTTGCCGCCGAGCATTATCGCGAGGCGCTGCGCAATGCCGCTTCCGCTGGCGCCGAAGCAGATCCGACGCTCAGCGCATCGAGCGCGCGCGTCGCGATGATGGCCGAGTCGGCCGGCGGCGCAGTCAGCATTCCCGACGGCGCAATCGGCGGGATGCCGCAAATCTCGCTCGGCAAATTGAAGGGCTCGCGGCTTGAAGTTGCCGTCGCCATCGGCACCGATCCCGCGACGACCTTCGCCGCCATCGTTCCCGCGCCGCCCGAGGTCGAAGAGTTTCTGATCGCCGGATTTCCTGCGCGGCAAGCCGGTCGAGATCGTGAAGTGCGAGACCGTCGATCTCGAAGTGCCCGCCCACGCCGAGATTATTCTCGAGGGCTACGTGGAACTGGGCGAGCTGCGCGCCGAGGGCCCCTTCGGCGACCACACCGGCTTCTACACGCTCGAAGACGAGTACCCGGTCTTTCATCTCACCTGCATCACTCATCGCAAAGATCCCATCTACGCCGCGACCATCGTCGGCAAGCCGCCCATGGAAGACGCGTGGATGGGCAAGGCCGTCGAGCGCATTTTTCTGCCCGCGATGAAGATGACCATCCCCGAGCTGGTCGACATTCATCTGCCCGTCGAGGCCGTCTTTCACAACCTGATGATCGTGTCGATCAAGAAAAGCTATCCCGGCCAGGCGCGCAAGGTGATGAACGCCATCTGGTCGCTCGGCCAGGCCATGTTCACCAAGTGCATCATCGTGGTCGACGAGGACTGCGACGTGCAGAACATTCGGCGAGGTGGTGCTGCGCGTGGCCAACAACATCGATCCCGAGCGCGACATTCAGTTCACGCTCGGCCCCGTCGATTCGCTCGACCACGCGAGCCGCCTGCCCAACTACGGATCGAAGATGGGGATCGACGCCACGCGCAAGTGGAAGGCCGAAGGCTTCGATCGCCCGTGGCCGGCGATGATCGAGATGGACCGCGCGACGAAGGCCAAGGTCGACGCGATGTGGGCGAAGCTGGGGCTGTAGCGCGCATTGTCTGCTGAATTTCAATGGTGACCTGCGGTGGCTTTTGGTTGAACCGCCCGCTGCCTCTGGTAAGGCAAAATTATGTAAAATGTAAGGCGGAGGGCTTGTATGCCGCCGAGAATATCGACTGTTCCAGTACAAGAGATTGAGGCCAAGGTCACTGCTAAAGGGCAAATAACGCTTCCTAAGGCGCTTCGGAACCACCTCGGGATTGAAAAGGGGAGCACGATCCGGTTCAGGCTCCATGCAAACGGTGGTTTTCATGCAGACCGGGTGCTCTTTGATTTGGAAGATCATTGGAAGATGGCCGACCAAATGGCCACGAAGGGTGCTGGGGCGAAGAAGGTTATGAGCTTCGAGAAGATGAACGAAGCCAAGGCCCGGAGGATCTGGTGACGATTGTCGCGGACACGAATGTCTGGGCGCGCGCCTACCTGAATGACGACCCTCTGCAGGCCCGGAAGGCTCGCAAAGCGCTGGCAGATGCTCGATCAAATGGCGGCGTATTCGTGCCCCTGATCGTTATGGCGGAGCTGGCATGGGTCCTGCGTTCCAAGTGGAGCAGGGAACAGGTGCTGATAACGCTTGAGAATCTGCTGCAGACTCGCGGCGTGACGGTGGAAAGCCCTTTGCTCGCCCAGACGGCAATTGCAGCGAGCCGATCTGGAAAAGCCGGGTTCGCCGATCAACTCATCGCTCAGATTGGATTTGCAAATGGGGCCAGTGAGATTCTAACTTTCGATGATCGTTTTGCCCGGACGGCAAGGGAGCGGTTGCTGAGGTAGGCGAGCAGCCGTGGCCGGCAATGATCGAGATGGATCGCGTTACAAAAGCTAAGGTCGACGCGATGTGGGCGAAGCTGGGGCTTTAGCGCGGAGTTGCGCGAATGGAAAAGGTCGTGTTCTAGTATTGCGTTGCTAGCCCGGGTGGCCGGAATCGAACCGGCCTACGATTCGCTCGCGCGAATGGGCCGCCAGGGGTCCGGGCGAATACAGTCTACACGCGGGTGCAACTCCCATTCCGCACTGGCGTGTACGCTACCAAAAGATGAAGAACCAAGCACGACTCTTGATCTTGTCTGACCGTTTCACCCGCGCGGTCGACTTTGCGCGCAAGCTGCAAAGGAGCTCTGGGTAAAGCGAAGCGTTTTGATTCCCTGTGCTACTCTTCCTTTGTGTTTTGCTACCTGAAAACGAATCGGCGCATGCTCGCGATGTTGGGCCTGATTCTGGCCGTCCAAATCGCCGCAAATGTGATCGCAGCTCATGCGCAGCAGCCTCCCGCCGGCCAAAAGACCATCCAGGACCCCGCGGAATACGCCGCGTACAACGCAGCTGTCAGCACGCAGGACGCGACAGCGCGGGCTGAGGCGCTTGAGGGTTTTGTCCAGCAGTATCCAAAGAGCGTGGTCCTGGCCGAAGCTCTAGAGCAGGAGATGGCGGCTTACCAGGCCGCGGGCGATTCAGCCCATGTAACAAAAGTCGCCAGGCGCCTGCTGGCAGCCGAACCTGGCAATATTCGCGCCCTGGGTATTGTTGTGGCCCTTGATCGAATTGGCGCCGCGCAGGGCGACAATGCGGCGCTCAACGAGATGTGCGTCGATGCATCAGGGGGAATGCTCGCGGTGCCCATGTGGCGCCAGCCAGCCGACATGTCCGAGGGCGACTATGTAACGGTGAGCAAACTCCTGAGCGATATCTTTACCGGCGCGGAAGGCTTTTGCGCAGTTGAGCAGAAGAACTACTCCCAGGCGAGGACGTGGCTGACGCGCGCCTACGGAATGGACCCCACAAACGTGCAGGACACTTACCAACTGGCGGTCGCGGATCTGGAATCAACACCGCTTGATGCCGGCGGCTTCTGGTACTGCGCGCGGGCCGTTCACCTCGCCCAGACCGCGGCCATTCCGCAGGATGCGACCAGCATCGTGGCCTATTGCAAAGACAAGTACGCGAAATTTCACGGCACCGACGACGGATGGGATGCGCTCGTGACAAGCGTAGCGGATGAAGACGCGCTTCCGCCGGATTTCGCGAAGCGCATCAAGGCTGCGCCGGCCGCGCCCGCGCCCCAGCAGAAATAAACCAGCTCGCCCGCGGTATCAATCTGAAATGTGCCGTCGCACCCGGCCCTGCCCCGCTTCGACTCCGTGCCTCTTCTCGCCCCGCTCTGCTATATCTAAAATCATGCGGGTTGGCCTCCCCAGTCGCCTCATTGTTGCTGTCGCTGGCGCTGGCATTTGTTCTTCCCCTTGGCGCGCAGCAAACGTCCGGCGACTTTCGCTGGATGGACTTTCACGATCCAAAAGACCAGAACATCGTCGCCTGGATCACGCGCTCGCTGGCAGTTGAGAAATGGACTGCGATCCGCGAGATCGGCCTGGTCTACGACGCGGCGCTCGTTGTCACCGCTGATCGATCCAATCCGCAATCGCCGCCCGGCGACGACTCCTTCACGATCTGGAATGTCTCGCTCACCAGCCACGTGGTCGCTCCGCTGATCACCGGCGTCAACCTGCGCTGGTTTGACCTGGAGCACTTTGCCGATGGCGCGCCCGAAGATCTGACCATCCTCTACGACAACTGCCACGACTGCGCAGCCAGCTCATATTTCACGGCGCTTCATTACGACATCGCACACCACAGTGGGCGGCGCGTTGGGTGCGCGGCGGTCAGGGAGTTCTCGTCTGGGATGCCGCCGGGCCTAGCGGCGCGAGCGGAATCAACTGGACGCAGGTCTACGCCGTGATGGCCGGACCCGACGGCCGCGCCTTTCTGGCCACCTGGAACCACTTTGACTACGGCAAGCAGAAACCTGCCAGCAACACCCTGTTCCGCTACGATGTTGATCCGCAAACCGGGATGGAGCGCACGATAGAGCTGACCAAAGACGATGCCGACGCCATGGAGCTGAAGCTGTGCCGCGGGCAAAATGTTGTCCAGGGCCTCGCCCGCGGGCAGGATTCACCCGTCTGCGAGCAACTGCTGAACACACAGCCTGAGCGCAAGCCCGTCACCACTCCGCCTGCCAACAATCGCGGCAAGTCCGCATCGTCCTCCGTCCGCCATTGAGATCGACCCGTATTTAGATCAGTTCGCGTTGGCCATGTGATCGATAGAGTTGGTCAATAGAGGCCAGATTTGCCCCTGTGCGCCCCCATAGCATCCAAGCTGAGTGGGGGAAAAAATGAGGCGTCTTCTTCGATTTGCATCAGTCATCCTGTTTCCTCTGGCCGTCGCACTTTTGACAAGCCGGTTGCCGCAATAATCCAGCCCCGGTTCCGCCAGATAACAGCCAGGCGGACTCGCAGGACCAATCTTCCGATCCGGCAGCAGCCAACTTGCCCCCAGCTCCGGACAACTCAGGCACACCCGGCTACCAGCAAAGCCCACCGACGCCTGACCAAGGCGGTGCTCCTTATCCGTCGTCGGACCAATCTTCTTACGATCCGGGTTACGGAGAGCAGCCGGAATATACCGCTGACCAGCCGCCTCCGCCTTTGCTCGTCTACGACCAGCCAGAGGATCCCGGCGACGACTATATCTGGACTCCCGGTTATTGGGCCTGGTCTCCTGACGGTTATTTCTGGGTGCCCGGCGCATGGGTCGAGGCTCCCTACGAGGGCGCGCTCTGGACCCCCGGCTACTGGGGCTACTGGAATAACTCCTACGGCTATTACCCCGGATACTGGGGCCAGTACGTCGGCTACTATGGCGGCATTAATTACGGCTTTGGCTACGTTGGCTACGGCTACGAGGGCGGCTATTGGGGCGGAGGCCACTTCAACTACAACCGCTCCGTCAACAACATCAACATCACTGTGGTGCACAACGTCTATAACCGCCGCATCGGGAACACCAACGACTCCCATGTGAGTTACAACGGCGGCTCGGGCGGTATTCGGGCGCCGGCGCGGCCCGCGGAGCTGGCGGCGATGCATCAGCCGCACACTGCTCCCATGAAGGCACAACTGCAGAATCAGCGCACTGCCTCCACCAACAAGGCTCAATTTGCCGGTGCGAATCATGGCCGTCCCGATCATGTGGCCGTCAACGCGCCTCTTGCGGCCGATCACAACGTGCAAGCTCCACCAGCGTTGCGGGCAACAAATCGGGCAGTAGAGCAACAGCAACAGCGCCAGGCGGCTCCGCAACCGGCGCAACGCCAGGCGGCTCCCCAACCGCAACGCGAGGCAACACCTCAACCCCAAAGACAGCCAGCTCCACGGCCACAGCGCGAGGCAACACCACAGCCGGCGCAGCGCCAGGGAAATCAGCCTTCACCTGAGCGCCAAGCCGCGCCTCAGCCGCAAAGGCAAGCAACTCCGCAACAACAACCGCGCCAAGCGGCACCGCAACGAGAGATGGCACCGCAACCACAGCGCCAAGCAACGCCACAGCCGCAGCGCCAGGCTGCTCCCCAACCGCAACGCGAGGCGGCGCCGCAGCGCGAAGCTGCGCCCCAACCGCAAGCACGCCCGGCACCTCCCGAACGTCAAGCTGCCCCACAACGTCAGGCAGCTCCGCAGCCGCAACAACACCAGGCGGCGCCGCAACGCCAGGCTGCTCCACAACAGCACGCAGCGTCCCCGCAAGACAAAGACAAGCACCCTAACTAGCCCTAACTAACTGCGTTCCACAGCGCATCCGCGGCGCAATCCGCGGATGTCGCCTCAATCAGCCCGCCCACACGTCGCCGATCGTCGCCGATCGCAAGGGTAATCGCGACAATAATCGCAACAATTCCACACCAAAAGGTGTCTTTACTTAGCAGAGTCAGGCTTCAGTCCGCCGAATGGCCGATTGATGCCGGGCTGAGCTAGACTGAGTGACCGGGATGCTTCCGATCACCTGGAGGGTAAGATGAACCGAATTCCTCGATTTGCAGTTGCAATCTCGATTGCTTCTGCGGCTTTTCTTTGCGTCGCAGTCTCTCACCAAGGGTTGATTCCCACGGTCAGCGCTGCCGTCGCGGGCGCTCAAGACCAGGCCCCACCACCGCCCGATCAGGGCGCGCCAGATCAAAACCCAACTGACCAGGGCCCCGATCCGGCCGCCGTCAATCAGGCGCCCAGCGGACCTTCCTACACAACTGAAGCGCCGCCTCCCGACCAGTCTGCCGCGCAAGGTCAGGCTCCCGACGATTCAGGCTACGCTGAGATGCCGACAGAGCAGGCAACGGAGCCTCCGCCGGCGCTCCCCGACTACGAACAGCCCCCTGCGCCCGCTGACGGCTACATCTGGACTCCCGGCTACTGGGCCTGGGGACCGGACGGCTACTACTGGGTGCCGGGAGCGTGGGTCGAGCCTCCCTACACGGCCGCGCTTTGGACGCCTGGCTACTGGGGCTTTTACGGCGGCCGTTACCTCTTCTATCCCGGCCATTGGGGCATGCACATCGGCTTCTACGGCGGCATCAACTACGGCTTCGGCTACATAGGCTTCGGCTACGAAGGCGGCTACTGGAACGGCGGCCACTTCTTCTATAACCGCGCGTACAACAACATCAACGTGCACACGGTTCACAACACGTACAACTACAACGCCGGAAATCGCGGAAACTACAACGCCAACTATCACGGAAACAACAACTACAACAACAACCGCAACGACAACACTCCGCGCCCCAGCTACCGCGGCGGAGCCGGCGTGCAATATCGGCCGCAGCCTTCAGAGGGAGCGGCGGCGCACGAGCCAACTGCTCCGCGCATGAACACGCAGGTGCAGCATGCGCAAACCTATGGCGGCGTTCGCGGGCAGTATGCGGCGCAGAATCACGGACGGCCAGCCACTCCAGCAGTCAGCCGGCCGATTCCGGCCGATCACAGCTCGAGGCCCGCGTCACATAGCTCAGGCGGATCGAGCGGCGGCAAAGGCGGGCATCGCTAAAGCTGCGCAGCTTCGCGCACGGTAGTCTCATTGGCTCACGCACCTCAGGGGAAACAATCTCCTGAGGTGCGCGCTTTCTTGGTTCGTTTTTTTCGATGCCTAAGTGGCGGCGTTTCTCGCCAACAAGCAGACTTACTCCGCCGTCCGCACCGTGATCGCCACCAGGTTGCGCACCCAGCGCGCCGGGCGCTTTTCTCCTGTCGCGACCAACTTCAGCGGTCCATCGGCGTTAATCGGCGCGCCGTTCTCCGTGTCGGCCACCAGCACGGTGGCGTCGTGCACGTCGGGAGTCACTTCGCCGATCGAATACACCACTTCGTAGCCGTCTGAGCCCGCAGCCACCACGTAGAGCCGCAGATCCTTGCCGCGCGGCTTGTCGGTCACTCCCAGCGGCGTGAGCAGCGCAATCAGCGGCACGCCGGAATAAGTCTCGTCAGCTTTCGTGTGCTCATTGTGAACGGTCACTGTCGTGTGCGGCAGCGCGGCCAGTGTCGCCGCGGTCCAGGTTGCCGATTTGTCGTCGAAGGTAATCTCCAGCGGCCCAGCCGGCGGCGCGGCCTTGTGCGCCTCGCTCATCCCGCCCGCGGGCATCGGCGACGGCTGCTGTTCCTGCGCGGCAATTGTCCCCAAACCAAACGCGTACATAAAAATTGCGGTACTTACAAGTGAACGCTTCATCATTGGCTCCCAACCCACATCGTATACTGGACCCATGTCGATCGTGCGCAACGTCGCCGGCATCGCCAAGGGCATGAGCATCACCCTGCGCGAGATGTTTGCGCCCACAGAGGTCGAAAATTACCCTGACGGTCCCGGCCCCAACCGCGGCGCGGTCTTTGAGCAGCGCTACCGTGGCGCGCACGTTCTGCGAGCGCGACGAGAATGGCCTGGAAAAATGCGTGGCCTGTTTTCTCTGCGCCGCGGCCTGCCCCGCCAATTGCATCTATATTGAAGCTGCGGAGAACACCGCCGAGAATCGCATCTCCTCGTCGGAGCGCTTCGCCAAGGTCTACAACATCGACTACAACCGCTGCATCTTTTGCGGCTACTGCGTCGAGGCCTGCCCCACGGATGCGATTACGCACGGCCACGGCTTCGAGCTGGCCACGCTCAACGCCACCAATCTCGTGATGCGCAAGGAAGACATGCTGGTGCCGGTGGCCGCGCTCACGGAAAAGTAAGCTCGTCCTTTTGTCCGTTCTCCCAGCCCCTCCTATCGCCTTACCAATCCCGAATTAACTCTTTCGATTCATGGCTCTATTCATGGCCTTGGCAATCGAAGGGTCTACTCCGCCCTTGGCCGCTGGTAACGTGTTTTTCTCTCAAGTTCAGGAGCATAATGGCCGATAACATTCATGGCCTTATAGCTTTCGGGGATACGTGCGGGCACGCTGGCCCACGGTAATTTGAGAGGCTGATCCAACCGCTTTTCGGGGGCTGCTTTTTTGGGGAGAAATTCGATGCGGGTGCAGCACAAATTTGTGCCGTTGGTCGCGCTGCTTGCAGCCTGCCTGACGGCCGGCTCGCAGTCTGCCTCTGCGCCCCCCGCACCGCAGACGTCACCGCACGCCATCATCCGGACAACCCACGCAGTTCACAGCCTTCCTCCGGAGAAAGCCGCTCAAGCATTTCCCGTTCGTCTGCGCGCAGTGGTTACTTACTACGATCCCTACATCGACTCGAGACATGGCGCGCTCTTTGTTCACGACGCCTCTGGCGGCGTCTTCGTTATGGTTGCTTCGCGGCCAATCCTGCCCATCAAACCCGGGTCGCTGGTCGAGATCACCGGGGTCACCTCGCCGGGCGACTATGCGGCTGTAGTCGATGGTTCCAGTGTCCGGTTGGCAGGGCAGTCCGGCCTGCCGTCCAATCCGCCGAGCGCGACACTGACGCAGCTACTGACCGGCGGCTTCGACAGCCAGTGGGTCAAGGTCGAAGGCCGCATTCGTTCCGCGTATGTGGGGCCGAACAATGTCGTGCTCGGTATCGCTACGGGCGAGGGCGTGCTTTCAGCGATCACCTTGCGCCAGCCTGGAGTCAACTACGAGTCGCTGGTCGATTCGCTCGTCCGCATTGACGGCAACTCCGCGCCTCTTTTCAACAAGCACCGCCAGATGGTTGGCGTGCATCTGTTCTTTCCTTCGCTTCGCGAGGTTACCGTGCTCGAGCCTGCGCCGCGCGATCCCTTCGCGGTGCCGGCGATTCCGCTCTCCGACCTGTTCCGCTTCTCGCCCGATCCCGCTCTGCTGCACCGCGTTCACGTGCAGGGAACAGTCACGCTCGACTGGCCAGGGCGCGTGCTCTGCATTCAAGACGCCAAAACCGGCATCTGCATACAGACCACTCAGCAGACGACCGTCCCGATTGGTTCCGATGTCGATGTCGTAGGTTTTCCCGCGATCACCCTGTTCAAGCCCGCCCTCGAAGACGCCGCCTTTCGCGCAACCGGCGCCACAATTGCCCCCCAATTACCCGAGGCCATTTCTCCCGATCAGGTGGTCAAAGGCGATCTTGGCGGAGATCTCGACGGCAAACTGGTGCAGGTTGATGCAGAGCTGATCGGACGCGACGTTGCCGCCGCAGATCCCACCGTCATGCTGCGCGCCGGCGGCGTGCTTTTTTCCGCTATTCTGCCCAGGGATTACCCTATCGGCGCCTCGCTTCCCTGGAAGGATGGAAGTCTGGTGCGCATCACCGGCGTCTGCAATGTGCAAGTGGATTCATTGAGCACCCCAGTCGGCGAGGGCGCGGTACGGCCCGAGTCAGTGCACATTCTTCTGCGCTCGATCGACGACGTCTTCGTTCTCAAGTCCCCAACCTGGTGGACCTCGCAACACGCGTTGGAAAGCCTCTTCGCCGTTGTCCTGCTGGTTTTGGCCGCTTTTGCCTGGATCGTTATTCTTCGCCATCGCGTAGCAGTTCAAACGCATGCGCTTCGCGGCAGCGAGGAGCGCCTTCGCCACCTGTCAGAACACGACGCCCTCACTGGCCTGCCGAATCGCATCCTTCTGAACGACCGCTGTCAAATTTCGCTCAACCGAGCCATGCGCTTTCAATCCTGTCTGGGTTTGCTGATGGTAGATGTCGACGAATTCAAGATTGTGAACGACGCTCTCGGCCATCAGGCTGGCGACAAGCTTCTGCGCGAGCTTGCCCAACGTCTGAACCATTGCGTGCGCGCCACCGATACTGTAGCTCGCATCGGCGGCGATGAATTCATCGTGCTTCTTCCCGACTTGCGCATTCCCGCGGAGGCTGAATCCATCGCCGCCAAGATTGTTGTCGCGGTCGCGCAACCCTATGCCATCGATAGCGCGCATGCTGTCATCACCGTGAGCGTGGGAGTCGTCACATACCCTGACGCCGGCAACGACATCGACACGCTGGCGCACTTTGCCGACGAAGCCATGTACGCGGCCAAGCAGAAGGGTAAAAACAGTTTCCATGTGTACAGGCCGGGATCAACGGCTACGGGAGGAAGCGGCAACTCTTTAGCGCACCCTCCACAGATCCCGCTTACCACCGGCGGAGCGTGAAACCGTCCCCGCTTTATGCTTTGACCAACCTTCATTACTCCGGAGCATAAGCTGGCTGTGTTAATCTGCCACCCTATCGAGGCTCAGTTAGAGCAGCCGGTTTGCTGACGCGTACCAAGCACCGATATACCTTATCGAGAACGCCTCGGCGGAGGGAACGCGTACGTACTTTGGCAAAAGGGGATGAGTATGAAACGGAAACCAGAAAAGAAGCGCAGTGGGAGACCTCAAACCCGCCAGATCGAAGAAGATCAACCCGACAATCTTGAAGAGGAAGAAGAACTTGAAGACGGGTCTCAAATTCAGCCGAAGCTCGTCAGCAATTTTATTCGGATGTGGCCTCGCGCAATATTCAACACACGCTCGGAAGCGCAGGGTCGGCCCGGCAAACCCCCTGCAATTGCACGAACGACAAAGGCACTGAACAAACCGGGCGTTTACATTCTCTACAGAGACGACCAGCCGTTCTACGTTGGACAGGCAAAAAACGGGATCGGGAGACGGATATGGTCACATGCAAAATCCGTCGGCGGGTCAAGAACATACTTCTGGAACTATTTCTCCGCATTCATAGTTGAAGACTTGAACCAGATCGACGAGGTTGAGGCTATCGTCATTGCTGCAATGCCAGCGGTGATCACAAACTCGGCGAAGCCCAGACTCCCACGAGTGAAAATGGAGAAGCCAATCAAAGATGTTTTCCGAAAATTGAGAGAATCGGGCCGATTCTGAATTTCAATTCAACGGACCAACCGTGAGCTTCCTGCTGACCGATCCCACCCCGCCACGACCGACAACGGAACGCCGCTTCGGTGGCATCATTTTGCCCTTTTGTGTGAAAGAGCGTGCGATGCTCTCGCCGCGATCTGCCCTTGCGGCAATCCCGTCGGCGGATATGGGTTTGCGTTTCTGAACTGTCTTTTGCACTCTATTTAGTTATATAGCTGTTATTCCGCTCCTGCCAGCAGCCCGCGTTTGCGCAACTCCGTCATCACCCGCTCCACCTTCCAGTCCAGCGCCCCGGTGCCATCCACTATCAGGTCTGCGTTCCTCGCCGATGGCCGCACGTAGGCCACGCAGGTCGGCCGCACTGTTCGGTCATACTGCTCGCGCACCACCTCTGGAGTGCGCCCGCGCTCCTCGACATCGCGCTTCAGCCGCCGTTCGAAACACACAGAATCAGGCGCGTCAACATACACGCTCAAGTTGTAATAAGGCAGCAGTTCGCGGTAGTGAAGCGCGAAAAGGCCTTCAACAATGAGAAAAGGGCCGGCAGTGACGCGCTGACTTTGGCCCGGAACGCGCGTGTACGTGGTGAAATCGTAGACAGGCCGATCTACGCTTTCTCCGCGCGCTAGCGCAGCCACGTCGCGAGCCAGAAGCGGAACCTCGATCAGCGACGGGTCGTCGAAGTTTTGCTTTACGCGCTCGGCCAGCGGCATATCCGCGAGGTCTAGATAGTAGTCGTCAAGATGAAAGCGCAGGCCGCGCAGCGCGCGCGCCAGTTCGTTTGCCAAAGTGGTCTTGCCTGAGCCCGAGCAGCCGGCAATCGCCAGCACAACAGGTGGAGACGGAAGGCGCGTCTCAGTCATGGCCGCGCTCACTCCTCGTCTTCAACCCTTTCGGCAATCCTTGGCGCAAGCCGTTTGAGCAAACTGGCCAGCCGGCTCTCCGCCCATCTGCCTGTCTCGTTAACTTCCTCGTGGCTCAGCGGCTTTGTGCCCAGTCCTGCCGCCATGTTGGTCACGCAGGAGATTCCCAGCACTTCAATTCCCATGTGCCGCGCCACAATCGTCTCCGGCACAGTGGACATACCAACCAGCGTCGCGCCCAACGCATGAAACGCGCGAATCTCGGCCGGCGTCTCAAAGCTTGGTCCCGGCGTGGCCAGATAAATGCCTTCCGGCAGCGTGAATCCCTCTTCGTGCGCTTCCTTCTTTGCCAGCGCGCGCAGCCCCCAGCTGTAGGCCTCGGTCATGTCGAAGAATCGCAGGCCCGCGCCGCGTGCGAATCGCGAAGCGCGGCTCATTCGGGCCATTCAGCGGATTCCAGCCCATCAGATTAATGTGATCGCTCAGCAACACCAGTTCGCCTCGGTGGAGTGTCGGCTGAATAGCTCCGGCCGCGTTCGTCAGCACCACCGCGCGCACTCCCAGCATGCCCAGCACGCGCATGGGAAAAGTGACTTCGAGCGGCGAGTACCCCTCGTAAAAATGAACACGCCCCTGCATCACGATCACCGGCGCGCCGCCGAGCAGCCCGGCAACCAGGCGGCCCGAATGGCCTTCGACCGTCGATTGCGGAAAATGAGGAATCTCGCTGTAGGGGACGATTGTCGGATTCTCGACCGCGTCGGCCGCAGCGCCCAGTCCCGAGCCCAGCACGATGCCGACCCGCGGCGCGAGCGCGCCCAACCGCGCCTTCACGAATGCGGCAGCCTCTGCGACCTGGTCGTAATAATTCATCTGCGGACCCTCGCGGCGCGCTTTGGAACATTCTACACACGAAATTGCGCGCCTGCGCGAGTGCGAAATTCAATCGCCCAAACGCGTCCCCAAGCCGCAGTATCGACGCGTGTGGTAGCTTTCTTGTGTGTCCGCCACCAAAACCCAGGCCCCCGGCCAAATTGAGCCTGCGCAGCCAGGTCCGATGAGGAGATTTACCGCCTGGCACGCCGGAACGGCGTTCCTTCTCGCACTGGGCTATTCCGGCTACTACTTCTGCCGCTCCGATCTTTCCGTCGTGCTGCCCGATCTGATCCACGATCTGGCGCGCCACGGAATGACGCCCGAACGCCGCGCAGATTCGCCTCGGTTTCATGGCTTCGGTGGGCACTGTGGCGTATGCATTCGGCAAGTTCTTCTCGGGAGCCCTCGCAGACACAAGCGGCGGCCGGCGAAGTTTTCTTGGCGGAATGGCCGGGTCGATTTTGTTCACAATTATATTTGCGATGAGCGGAGGATTTCCGCTCTTCACGCTGGCGTGGATTGGAAACCGGCTTTTTCAATCGCAAGGATGGGCTGGCCTGGTGCGGGTTTCGTCGCGCTGGTTTTCCTATTCGACTTACGGCAGCGTGATGGCCGTGGTCAGCCTGAGCTTTCTCTTCGGCGATGCGGGCTGCCGATGGATGATGAGCCGGCTCATGGCGAACGGCGTGGGCTGGCGCGGCGTTTTCTTCTTCGCTTCCGGAGCGCTCGCAGTTTTGATGATCGTGAATCTGCTGCTGCTGCGCGAGGCGCCCGAAGAGCGCGGCCTGCCGGCGCCGGAAGTCAATCCGAGAAATGTTTATGCGCGCGAAGAAGGATGCGCAAAGGGCGGGAGAGAGGAGACGGCCGGCGACGGTGAGCGGGTCAATATCGGAGCGATTCTGCGGCCCTTGCTCACCAGCTTTCCATTCTGGATGGTCTGCGTGCTGGCGTTTGGAACGACGATGCTGCGCGAGACGTTCAACCTGTGGACGCCGACTTACTTCGTCCAGTTCGTTCAGCTGTCTCGAGCGTCGCCGCGAGCCGCAGCGCGCTGTTTCCGCTCTGCGGCGGCCTTTCTGTTCTGCTTGGCGGTTTCCTCAGTGACAAGCTCGGCCCCAACGGGCGCAACGTGCTCGTCGTTGCCGGAATGACCGGGTGTACGGTGTGCCTTGTGCTGATGGGCCGCATACCCGAACACGCCGGCGAATGGGCGCCGACGATTCTTGTGGCGCTGGTCGGCTTCATGTTGCTCGGGCCGTACTCGTATCTGGCGGGCGCCATGTCGCTCGATTTCGGCGGCCGGCGCGGAAGCGCAACCGCTGCCGGAATCATCGATGGATTCGGCTATCTGGCCGGCTGGCTCTCAGGCGATACAGTAGCTCGGATCGAGGTTGCATTCGGCTGGAGCAGAGCGTTTCTCTGTCTTGCCGGGGTCTCGCTGTTCACGGCTCTGGTCGCGCTGGTGCTGACGGTGCACCAGCGGAATCGGTTGCTGCAAGAGGCGGCCTAGTGGGGTAGAGTTGATGCCGGTTTGGGGTCAATTTTGGAGCCGGCGCGCTCACAAAATCGACGAAATTTGTCGAAATTTGTCGACGGTTTTGAGGTCGATTTGTTGATTCCAGAATAGTTATGGTGATTTTTTACCCCAAAACCACCCCAAATTTTTTCTTAATTTAATTTCCTCCCGTCAGAATGAGTATTCGGGGAGGATTTCGGGCGGCCGAGGGTTCTGGGCTCGCTGAAGGGCTTTGGCTGATGGTAGATGGTGGAAAGAGCGATCCTGGCGTTGGCCAAGAAGTGCTGCGCCCTGCCTTCAGAGATGATGCCAATTAAGGACGCATGGTTGATACACGCAATGAAGTCGCAGATGTTTTCATAGCCGCTGAGAGGGGGCGTGGCGCGAAGATAGGCTTCGCTGGCGTCTTGCCTGGCGTCGGAGTCGTCGTCGTCCTCGCCGAGATCGGCAGCTTCCTTGTCATAAGCGTAGTCCCAGGCGCGCAGGCAGCGGTTGATGGCCTTGATTACAGCGTTATCTTTGGGCGGGAAATTGATTTTAGGTTCGGCCGCGTCAGCAACTTCGCTCGTGGATGCGGGTGCGGTTGCGACGGGGGCTTCGGTTGTGCGGTGGGTTCGCTCGTGGCCGCGGGTGGGGTCGTGATTGGAGGTGCGGCTGGGGCGGTGTCGGTGGAAACGGTCGTGTCTGCCATGGAAGAAGCTCCTTCATCGTTCAAGGCTAGCGATTTGGGAGAATTAATCGGCAAACTTGGGGAGATTTTTGTGTGGGGCGTAAGAGGCGGAGGGGGAAGGGGTTAGGTTGGGGTTGGATGGGTTGGTTGGCGAGGGTGGGGGTTGACAGCGGAAAGCGCGGGCCAGAGATCAAGTCGGCTTTTCGTGGTCTGTGACGCATACAAAAGAACAGAATCATGTACTCGATACAAGACAAAATCGTGCATGGATATACATTTAGGCGTGGAAGTGTAAACATTTGTGAGCTTTACACAAGGAATGCCCTAGTGGGAGCATTGAGGGCATGACTAGCCTGCGTTCAAGGGTTGAGTTGGTTTCACATCTCATTTGGCATCTTGCGAAATGGCTGGGTCGCCGTTCTTGGGACTGGGTGTCAGTCCTGTTCATTGTTGCCGGATTCTGGACGTGGGGCGGGATTGTGGTAAGTCTTGCCGCCGCCGAACCCATTCCTTCCACAATCGAAATGGGAGTCGGAGGGTTTCTGCTGTTTTGCGGCGGTCTCGTTTTGGTTGCAAGGATAATTCATGCCGCATGGAGTAGCAGTGAGCTCCCTTCTTTCTTTCAAAAGGTAGTTGCTACTGTCCTTGTCTCGGTTTTATTCGGGTTCTCAAATCTTATAGGCTATCGTTACCTTTCTAGCAAGGTGCCGACCCTGCAAATTGACCTGAGTCAATCGCTACCGCAGCCACCTGAGCCGCCAAAAGGGGGATCTTCCGATCTTCCACGAAGCGCCCCGCCGATTGCTGAGCATGAAAGTTATTTGACGCTGGATGGCGTTCCGCTATTTGGTGGAAGTAATCCTAATGGAATTGAGGGGGCCAGTTTTCAGCCCGGGGACCCTCTCGGATTTAACCTGCATTTTCACTCAACCGGCCCCGAGGCAATTTATATGGGAGCGGGAGCAATGGAGACATTTCTAGAGCCAGATGACACCTTGGAAACTCTCAAGAGCACTTACAGGACTTTCTTAGACCATGTTGTCTTAGATAAGAGAATGCCTGCTAATCGAGAAAAGGAACGGTGGCAATTGTTCACACAGGGAATGGCAGAATTTAATACTGCTTACGTCTTGGACCGAACCACAGGACATCCGACTGTGCATAGGGCAACTCAAGCCGACCTAGATGATCTCAAGTCAGGAAATCTCATTGCGGTCGTAATTGCGTTTCTTGACTATAAAGATGAGGGGAAGATTCATCATCTTTGGTTTTGCGATTTCCTTCAGACACCGGCTTAGCCGCCAGGTGTTTGGCACGAGTTTGGCGCTTGCCCCACCTCAGATTGATTTGCTCTTTGGACCGCCATAAGTTTCTTGTGCTCCAACATGGGCGATTCGATGAGTTTCATCACGGTATCGCTGAAAGGATAGGGATTCTCCCGGTTGTTAAATCGGAATGTCATTTCGTTGACAAATGTGGTGGGGTTGAAGAGGAAGCATTTGTGAACTATAATTGACACGTGGTCGAGGTGCGCCAGACCGAAGTCTTTGCGATCTGGCTTCGGAGGCTGCGCGATGAAACGGCGCGATCCCGCATCCAGATACGCATTCGCCGCTTGTCGCTGGGCAACTTCGGTGACGTGAAGTCCGTCGGCGAAGGAGTCAGCGAGTTACGCATCGATTATGGTCCGGGTTACCGCGTTTATTTCGTGCAGCGCGCAAGCGTGTTGGTCCTGTTGCTTGTCGGAGGCACGAAGAAGACGCAAGTGGCCGATATTGCGCGAGCCAAGAGGCTCAAAGAGGAGTGGGAGCATGGCGCTTAAGACAACAAAGTGGGAGCCGGCGGAGTATCTCGGCAGCCCCGAAGGCTATCGCGGCCTATCTCAAAGCGGCGTTCGAGGACGGCGATCCGGCGCTGATAGCGACTGCGTTAGGCGATGTGGCGCGAGCGCAGGGAATGACGCAGCTTGCCAGGGAGGCGGGCGTTACGAGCGAAGCTCTCTATAAGGCTCTTTCGCCGACCGGTGATCCTCGGCTTTCAACGCTGCTGGGCGTAATGAAGGCACTGGGAATCAAGATCGCG
This sequence comes from uncultured Acidobacteriaceae bacterium, assembly GCA_963725115.1. Classification (GTDB taxonomy): domain Bacteria; phylum Acidobacteriota; class Terriglobia; order Terriglobales; family Acidobacteriaceae; genus Telmatobacter. The sequence continues at coordinate 469,613 of CAVRXG010000003.1, forward strand.
CCACGAGCCGCCTGAGGCGATCTGGTTTGCCCGCGAATCGGTTTGCGCATCGCTCCTCAATCGATTTATGGTTATCTGGCTCCAGAAATCGTGAGGGAAATGTTATGCAAGCCAGAGCTCTTCTTGTTGCACTCGTTTCGGCGTCTTCTTGCGTTGCCGCTGCCGCGGCTAAAACTATTCCAACTCGGCCCAAGATCACCGGCATCTCGCACCTGGCCGTGTACACGTCGGACGCCACGGCTGCCGAGCACTTCTACACGATGACGGTTGGCGCGCAAAAGCAGGCCGACCCTGAGGATCCAAAGGGCGCGCGCTACATGCTCAACGCGGTGCAGTATGTTGAAGTGCTGCCGCTGCCGGATGGGCAGGGCGTGAACCGCCTGGATCACATTGCCTTTAATACGGACAGCGCCGACGGCATGCGCAAGTATCTCGCGGCCAAGGGATGGAAGACGCCGGCGAGCGTGGAGCGCGGCAAGGACGGCAGCCGCTGGTTCGACGTGTTCGATCCCGAGGGCAACAAGGTTCGGTTTGTGCAGCCGCCGGCGAGCCCTGGATTGATCGATGCGCCGAACGCCATCGGCCATCACATCATTCATGTGGGCATTCTGGTGCACGACCGCGCGACCGAGGATAAGTTTTATCGCGACCTGCTGGGCTTTCGTCCGTACTGGTGGGGCGGGCGCGACGGCAAAACGGAGTGGGTGAGCCAGCAGGTTCCTGACGCGCACGATTGGATTGAGTACATGGTGTCGGGAGGGCCGGGCACGGGCATTCCGGCGACGATGTCGCAGCAGACGCTGGGCGTGCTGGACCATTTTTCAATTGGCGTACCATCGGTTCCCGACGCGTATAAAGTGCTGGTGGACGCGAACCGGCTCAGCGGCCGCCACGACCAGGCGCCCAAGATCGGCCTCGACGGCAAATACCAGTTCAATATGTACGATCCCGACGGGACGCGCGTGGAGGTGATGCAGTTCCATGCGACCGAGAAGCCGTGCTGCTCGCCGTTCACGGCGGATGACCCGGCGGAGTGAGAAAAGCAGGGAATAGGGAACAGGGAACAGGAACAAGGGATTAGCGGGAGTGGCGGGGTTTGTGTTAGCCCTGTCTGGGGCCAGGTAGACTAATGCGCTTATGGACCAAGTTGTGCTTCGGCCTTTCGGCAGTGCTTTTCGGATTATTTCTGCTTGGCAATTCCGACGCTGGCCAGCGCTTTCTAATTGGTACGCCGTCTCCGGACTATGGGAGATACGACGACCAACTCATGGGAGCGGGGTTGGCGCCGTATGTTTACTGTCTTGTGCCAGGTGTCGCTTTTTTCATCCTCTCAGTGCTCCTTTATTTCTTCGACAGGCGGAGCAGGCGGAAGGGCCAGCGAAGTGCTTGAGCTTTGTGGTGCTGGATGGATGCGGGTCGCGGGAAATTCGCACTTACGGTATACTGATTGAGGCCTAAATAGCAGGGAAATCCCTGTCTGATGAGGCCCTTGGTGAGCGATCCGCTCGCCGAATTCGAGTAAAACTGAGAAGAAAATGCCAAAGTTGAAGACCCATTCAGGCGCGGCCAAGCGCTTTAGCAAGACCGGCACTGGCAAGATCAAGCGGGGCCAGACCAAGACGCGGCACATCCTTACGTCGAAGCCGCAAAAGAGTAAGCGGAAGCTGGGCAAGCAGAAGCTTGTTTCCGACGGCGACTACTTGAAGGTAGCGCGCATGATTCCCTACGCCTAAGCGCCACCTGCGGTGGGGCGGACCTTTGGATTTGGTCTGTGCTGCTGTGGAGGTTGGGCCGTCGTTGATCGATTGGCCCCCGCCGATTGCGGAAATTGTTCCGAGCGGCGAGAGATCAGGCTTAACCAGAGCGAGTGAAGAGGTTGACAGCCGTCGCACCAAAATGTGCCGGCCTCCTGCCTCCAGCCGCCTAACCAGAGCCGCTAGCTATTAGCTTCTAGCTTGGCGTGCTTGAGCAGGATTCCGAAATTTTCCGCGAGAAGCGGAGACTTAAAGGCGAGTAACGCCGAGCGGAATCCAAAAAAGGAGAAAAACATGCCCCGCGTAAAACGTGGCACTAAACGGAACGACCGCCGCAAGAAGATTCTGAAACGCGCCAGCGGTTATTTCCTGACCAAATCAAAGCTCTACCAGGCGGCCCAGGAGGCCGTTGAGCGCGGCCTGAAGTTTGCCTACATCGGCCGGCGTCTGAAGAAGCGCCAGTACCGCTCCTGTGGATCGTGCGCATTGCCGCAGCCTGCAAGCTGAACGACACCAGCTACTCGCAGTTCATCAGCGGACTGAAAAAGGCCGGCGTCGAGCTTGACCGCAAGATTCTTGCTGACATCGCGGTGCACGACGAGGCCGGATTCACCAAGCTCGTGGAGCAGGCCAAGGCGGCGCAGCCGCCGAAGCCCAAGGCAGCACCGCGTGCCGCCAAGGCGGCACACACCACCAAAGTTGCCTGACAACGAAATATGACTGGCGACTGGCGGAAAATGCGGCCCGGGGTTCGAAAGGATTCCGGGCCGTAGTGCGTTTAGCGGGTCGACTCCTCTCTGTTTTAATTCGCCGCCGCGGACGGTTGGCAAGGCCGGTGCCGTCAAGTGCGCCTCAGCGCGCATCCGCTGCACGCCGCGGTTTTGAGATTCCCACGAACCCTCTGCGGGCGCGAAAGCGCACGCGGCTGCCCCACGCAGTGGTTTATCCTGCTGTTTGCACATGACGAACGAAGCGATACCCAATCTGACAGCGTTTGACGACGCCGCGCTGGACAAGGCGTTTGCCGCGCTTGAGGCGCAGGCGCGCGAGGCCGCGGCCGCGCTCGACGGCGACGCGGCCGTGGAAGCGTTTCGCCTGGAGTGGCTGGGGCGCAAGCAGGGCCGGCTCAATGAGGTTTCCGGGCGATGGCTCAAATCAGCTCCCGCTGACGCGAAGAAGGCGCTCGGTGTGCGCTTCAATGCGCTGAAGGAATTGGTGGAGGGCCTGCTGGTCGCGGCGGTCGGCGGCGGTCCAAGCGATGCAACGCTCAAGGCCGAGGCCATCGATATTACGTTGCCGGGAACGCGGCGGCTGACCGGCGCCGAGCATCCGATTACGCGCACGATGAACGAGATTGTTCAGGTGTTTGCCGCGCTGGGCTATTCGGTGGGCGTGGGGCCGGAGGTCGAGACCGACTACTACAACTTCGAGAGCATGAATTTTCCGCACGGCCATCCGGCGCGCGACACGCAGGACACGCTGGTCGTCGCCAACCAGGAGCGCAGGCCGGTGCGCGACCGATTGCTGTTGCGCACGCACACGTCGCCGGTGCAGATGCGGACGATGGAGCAGCAGCCGCCGCCGGTGCGCATTGTGATTCCCGGCAAGGTGCACCGCAACGACGCCGCGGACGCAACTCACTCGCCGATCTTTCACCAAGTCGAAGGGCTGTGCGTGGATTCGAACATCACGTTCAGCGACCTGAAGGGCACGCTCGACCACGCCATGAAGGCGCTCTTCGGTTCGGCCGTCAAGACGCGATTCTTTCCATCGTTTTTTCCATTTACCGAGCCGAGCGCCGACGTGCAGATCAGTTGCATTTTCTGCGGCGGCAAGGGCTGCCGCAAGTGCAAGCAGTCAGGATGGATCGAGCTGCTCGGTTGCGGCATGGTGGACCCCGCGGTGTTTGCGTTCGCCGCGGAAAAGCAACCGGGCTACGACGCGAAAAAGATTTCGGGCTTCGCTTTCGGCATGGGCGTGGAGCGCATCGCGATGATGAAGTATGGCATCAGCGAGATCGGGCAGTTTTTCGCCGGAGATATGCGGTTCCTGGGGCAGTTCGCATGAAGATCCTCACCAAATGGCTCCGAGCCTTCCTTGCCAGGACTCACAGTTGACGACGCGCAACTGGCCGAGGACCTGACGCTGCGCGGGATCGCGGTCGAGGGGATTTATTCGCTCGGCGAAGGCAATGGCTCGCTTTACGAGATGGACATCACCACCAACCGCGTGGACGCGATGAACCACTACGGCGTCGCGCGCGAGGCGGCGGCGATCTACGGGCTGAAGCTGCCGGAGTTGCACTACGCGCTGCCCGCAGCGAAGCCAGCGAAGACGCCGTTTTCAGTGAAGATCGAGGCCGAGGATGCGTGCGGACGGTTTACGGCACGCGTGCTGCGCGACGTCGACGATCGGACATTCTCGCGACTGGTTTGCCGGCGCGGAAGTTGCGACTTACTTCGCGCTGCTCGAGCAGAAGATGATTTCGAATGCCGTGGACGCCACGAACTTTGCCTGGCTGGCGATGGGCCAGCCGACGCACGCCTTCGATCTGGACAAGATCGAGGGCGGAATCATCGTGCGGCGCGCGCGCAAGGGCGAGCGGCTGAAGACTCTCGACGGCGTCGACCGCGTGCTCGACGCGGACGACCTTGTCGTCGCCGATCACAAAAAGGCGCTGGGACTGGCCGGCGTGATGGGCGGCTGGGACACGATGATTACGCCGGAGACGAAGAACGTGCTCGTCGAGGCGGCGTGGTTCGATCCCGTGGCGGTGCGGCAAACGGCGCGGCGGCACGGGTTGCACACCGATGCGAGTCACGGTTCGAGCGTGGCGCGGATTTCAACGCTGCGCCGGTGGCGTCGGCGCTGGTGAGCGCGATTCTGCTGGCCAACGGCGGATGGATCGAAGGCGAACTGGTGGACGTGCGCGTGGCGGCCGCGGAAGAACGCACGGCGAGGCGCAAGCCCATTGCGCTCCAGCTGAGCGAAGTGCAGAGGATTCTGGGCGCGACAGAAGACCAAGAGGGAATTACTGCCGCGACTGTGGAGAGTGTTCTGACGGCGCTCGGATGCGGGTTGGAAAGCGGGGTTAGCGGAGCTAGCGGAGTTAGTAACAACGCTCGTGCGAACAGCGAGGCCTCCTGGCAGGTCACGTCTGCCGAGTTGGCGGCTCGATCTCGAGCGCGAGATCGACTTGATCGAGGAGGTCGCGCGCGTCTACGGTTACAACCGATTCGCCAACACGCTGCCCGCATTTGGCGAAGGTGTGCGCGCGTTGCCGTGGGCTGAAAAGGAATCAACGGTGCGCGGCACATTGCTTGCCGCCGGATTCAATGAGGCTATTGGCAGTTCGTTCTGCTCGGCGACCGATGGTGCATTGACCGCGCCGCAGCCGGGGCAGGTGGTTCCGCTCGGCAATCCGCTCAGCGAGGAGGCAGGCGTGCTGCGGCCGTCGCTCGTGCCTGGGATGCTGGCGATGATTGCGGGCAACCTGAATCGCGACGTCAGCGATGTGCGGCTCTTTGAATTGGGAACGACATTTGGCGGTACGACAGACAAAGTGGAGGAGCGGCCTGCACTGGCATTTGGGGCAGTGGGAAGTCTGCCCGAGGAGAGCGCGCTGCACGCAAGCCGGGCATTCGAGTTTTACGACATCAAAGGCGTAGTAGAGCAGGTGCTCCAGCGGTTCGAGATGCGCGCGATGTACTTCGATCGCTTCCCGGCCGAATCGGGGCTCATGCCGGAATGGCTGCATCCTTATCGCGCGGCGCGCGCGGTGGCTGACGGCGTTACGGTTGGCTGGTTTGGCCAACTGCATCCGCGTGAGGCAACGGCGCGAAAGATCAAAGATGCAGTGCTGATCGGCGAGATTTATCTCGACCGGCTCTACAAGCTGCCGTTGCGCAGGCCGATTGCGCGGGAGATCTCGCGCTATCAGCCGGTTCACCGCGATTTCTCCCTGGTTTTGGACGAGGGCATTGCATGGGAGACGATTGACCGCGCGATTGGCGAACTGCAAATCCCGGAGCTCGTCGACTGGCGCGTGCGCGAGGTGTTCCGCGACGCGAAGCTGGGCAACGGCGAGTATGCGCTGCTGCTGGGCGCGACCTTCCAGGCGCAGGATCGGACGCTGCGCGAGGAGGAGCTGCAAGCCTTCCAGGCGCGCGTGGTGGAGGCGGTTGGCAAGGCGGGAGCGCGGCTGCGGGTCTAAACGCGTGATAGGCGCGCAAAGGGCGCGCATTTGCAGAATTGGGCGAAAAACCGGAGCCGGGCGGCGCTATACTCTAACGCGAAAGGGTTCATTCGCGACTGCTGTGGTTTCAAGATCGGAGGCGCCGGTGATGACGCATGGCGAGGACCAGCAGGTGCAAGAGGAATCGGGCGCGCTGGCGGTAAGCGTGGACGATTTTTCAGCGCTCGAAGATCGGGTTCGGCGCACTGTCGACGTGGTCAAGCGGGAGCGGCATGCGCGGATGGCCGCTGAGGCTCGCGCCACGGAGCTTGAATCGCGCGCGATTCAGGCCGAATCGCGGCAAGCAGATATTGAAGCTCGCGCCGCGCAGGCCGAGGCGCAGGCACAGTCGCAATCGGCCGAGCAAGAAAAGCTGCAAAGCGAATTGAGCGCACTGCGCGCGGAGCGTGACCAGGTGAGACAGCGAGTGGAACGGCTGCTCGCGCAGCTTGACGCGTTGGAACTGTGAGGCGACAGCGGTGACCGATTCAACACGCAATAATCCGGCACACAACAATCCCAACGAATACGTGACGGTGGAGATCTACGATCAGCTCTATCATCTTTCGGGGCAGGATCCGGTGCACATTCGCGAACTGGCGGCGGTGGTTGACGCCAAGATGCGCGCTGTTGCCGCTCACGGGCGCACGGCCGATTCGCTGCGCGTGGCTGTGCTGGCGGCGCTGAATCTCGCCGATGAAGTGGCGCAGGCCACTTCGGCCGATCTGCAATTGGGCCACGCCCGCGCCACCAACCTGCGCATGTTGCTGGATGAAGTGCTGGACAAAGACTAGGCAACACGAAAAACGAGCGTGACGGCAGAGGTCTAGCCTTACTTTGCGGCCAACTGCCGCAGAACGTATTGCAGGATGCCGCCGTGCTCGTAGTACTCGATCTCCTGCGGCGTGTCGATGCGGACGATTGCGTTCAGAACTCCTTGACCTTGCCGTCGCTCGATGTGGCTTTGACGCGAAGCGTGCGGCCGCCGGCGAAACGCCCTTTGAGCAGCGCGGTGAGGCCGGGAAAGTCGTAGATCTCTTCGCCGGTGAGGCCGAGCGATTCGGCATTCTGGCCGGCTTCAAATTGCAGCGGCAGAATGCCCATGCCCACAAGATTTGAGCGGTGAATGCGCTCGAAGCTTTCGGCAATGACGGCGCGAATGCCGAGAAGCTTCGGTCCCTTGGCAGCCCAGTCGCGCGAGGAGCCGGAGCCGTATTCTTTTCCGGCGAGAATGATGAGCGGGACGCCGCGCTCGGCGTACTTCACGCTGGCGTCGAAGATGGACATTTGCTCGCCTTCGGGCAGCAGCCGCGTGACGCCGCCTTCGGTGCCGGGCGCGAGCTTGTTGCGCAGGCGCACATTGGCGAAGGTGCCGCGCACCATGACTTCGTGATTGCCGCGGCGCGAGCCGTAGGAGTTGAAGTCGGCGGGTTTGACGCCGTGTTCGGCTGAGATATTTTCCTGCGGGGCCATTGGCCTTGATCGAGCCGGCGGGCGAGATGTGATCGGTGGTGACGGAGTCGCCGAGCACGGCGAGAACGCGCGCGCCGGCGATGTCGGTAACGGGCGCGGGCGTCATGGTCATGCCGTCGAAGTACGGCGCCTGGCGAATGTAGGTCGAGTCCGGCTCCCACTGGTAGACGTCGCCGGTGGGGAAGCTGAGGCCCTGCCAACTGGCGTCGCCGTCGGTCACGGTGGCGTATTCCTTGCGGAAGCCTTCGCTGGAAACGGCGCGCTCGATGGCTGCGGAGACTTCGGCTTGCGTGGGCCAGATGTCTTTGAGGTAGACAGGCTTGCCGGATTGATCCTTGCCCAACGGGTCGGCGTCGAAGTTGTGGCCGATTTTTCCGGCGAGCGCGTAGGCGACGACCAGCGGCGGCGACATTAGATAATTTGCGCGGACGTCGACGTTGACGCGGCCCTCGAAGTTGCGATTGCCGCTGAGCACGCTGACGGCGACCAGGCCGTGCTCGTCGATGGATTTCGAAACGTCGGCGGGCAGCGGGCCCGAGTTGCCGATGCAGGTGGTGCAGCCGTAGCCGACAACGTTGAAGCGCAGCTTTTCGAGATAGGGAAGCAGGCCGGCCTTTTGGTAGTAGTCGGTAACGACGCGCGAGCCGGGCGCGAGCGAGGTCTTGACCCACGGCGGAACGGTGAGGCCTTTTTCGACGGCTTTTTTCGCGAGCAGGCCGGCGGCGATCATGACGGATGGGTTCGAAGTGTTGGTGCAACTGGTGATGGCGGCGATGACGACCGAGCCGTGGTCGAGATATTGGTCGGGATCGACGTCGAAGCGGGCTTTCACTGTGTTCTGAGCGACCGTTGTGATGACTTGCGCGGCGACGGGTCGCGCAGAGGACCTGTCCGGCCCTTCGTTGTCTTCGGCGCCGATCGCAATAGCTGTGTCGGCGACTGCATCGCGCTGCCAGGCGGCAGCGGTGCGCGAGCCGAGCGGCTTGGCTGTGGGCGCGAGCAGCGAAGGCAGTTGCTGCGCAAAGCTTGCGGCCGCGTCCTTGAGCAGCACGCGATCCTGCGGGCGCTGGGGTCCGGCGACACTGGGCTCGACGTCGCCAAGGTCGAGTTCAAGGGTCTGCGTGTACTCGGCCTCGGGCGTGCCGGCGGTGTGGAAGAGGCCCTGCTCCTTGTAATAGGCCTCGACCAGCTCGATTTGGTCTTCGCTGCGGCCGGTGAGGCGCAGGTAGCGCAGCGTTTCCGCGTCGACGGGGAAGATGCCGCAGGTGGCGCCGTACTCGGGGGCCATGTTGCCGATGGTGGCGCGGTCGGCGAGCGGGAGCTCCGCGATTCCGGGGCCATAGAACTCAACAAATTTGCCGACGACTCCGAGCTTGCGCAGCGCCTGCGTGACGGTGAGCACGAGATCGGTGGCCGTTGCGCCTTCGCGCAGTTTGCCGGTGAGCTTGTAGCCGACGACCTGCGGGATGAGCATGGAGACGGGCTGGCCGAGCATCGCGGCTTCGGCTTCGATGCCGCCGACGCCCCAGCCGAGCACGCCGAGGCCGTTGATCATCGTGGTGTGCGAGTCGGTGCCGACAAGCGTGTCGGGATAGGCGATAAAGTTCGTCCGTCGATTTCAGTGGTGAAGACGACGCGGGCGAGGTATTCGAGATTGACCTGGTGGCAGATGCCCATGCCGGGCGGGCACGGCGGAGAAGTTGCGAAACGCGGACTGGCCCCACTTGAGGAATGCGTAGCGCTCGCGGTTGCGCTGGAATTCGAGCAGCGAGTTGGCCTCGTAGGCCGCCGGCGTGCCGTACTCGTCCACCTGGACGGAGTGGTCGATGACGAGCTCGGCGGGCGCGAGAGGATTGACGCGCTCGGGATCGCCGCCGAGGGTCTTGATGGCGTCGCGCATGGCGGCGAGATCGACGACGGCGGGCACGCCGGTGAAGTCCTGCATGAGGACGCGGGCCGGCATGTAGGCGATTTCGCGGCTGGGCTCGGCCTTCGCGTCCCAGTTGGCGAGGAATTCGATGTCGGCAGCGGTGACGTTGACGCCGTCTTCGCGGCGGAGCAGATTTTCCAGCAGGATTTTGAGGCTGAAGGGAAGGCGGCGAGATTGAAGCCGCGGGCGCTAAGGGCGGGGAGGCGATAGATGGTGTAGGAGCGGTTGCCGGAGGTGAGCACGGCGCGACTGTCGAAGCTGTTCATCGGAGCAATCACTTTCTATCCGCGCGAGAAGCGGATGGGCTGCAATAAGAAACCGGTCGGAAATCGCCGCGGAAATTATGCAGGCTCGATAAAACGAGGCACAGCCCGCGAACGAAAGTCTCAATGGAATTAGATTACTCGGAGCGCGCGGCTAACGCCCGCGGTCGGGGCGGCCATGGCGAAAGCGCCTGAGGAGAGGCGAACCGGCGATGTAGTAGGCGGCGGTCCATGATCACAAGAAAATTCTAGCGCAGAATCGGGTCGGAAGGAAGCGGAATTAGCGACCGCCGCGGAATTTCGGCAATCAGGCCGCGAGGGAAGCGGTGAGCCGGACTCCAAGCGCGCGCATTACCTTTAGCGTTGTGCCCAGCTCCGGGTTGCCGGTTTCGCTCAGCGCGCGGTAAAGAGACTCGCGTGTGACGCCAGTCTCGCGCGCAAGCTGGGCCATTCCGCCGCGAGCCCGCGCAACGGCCCCCAGCGCCTTGGCAATGTAACGAGGATCGTAGCTCTCCAGCGCCACTGTCAAATAGGCAGCGATAGTTTCAGGATCGGTGAGGAATTCGGCTACGTCGAACGATTTCGTTTTGATTTTCAAATCGTCGCTCCGTTCCAGCGGTCGTTGGTGTAACCCTTAGATTACATCAATGCAAGTCGTGCGTGAACTGATGTGAGCAAAGCACGCGATAGGTGACAGATTGCATTCGATGCTGTTCCGTAGCTCAAATCGCTGCGACTCGCTGCTTCTATACTTGAAGTGCGATGTTTTTCCTGATGAGGCTTCCCTTAAATTGAAAATCTCGGATTGCAGCGCTTGGGCCGGCATAGAGGGTCTGTCTGCGCGTTTTTTCGCGTGGCTTCGGCGACGCTTGCCGAACGAGCGGCAGCGTTTGCTGGCGATCACGATCGTGGCCGGCGGATTGTGCGGATTGGCGGCGGTTGCGTTCCACATCAGTTGCGCGCGGCTTTATTCCCTGTTGATCGATCGCGCCACAGCGGCTCCGGGCCATGCGTGGATCTGGTGGACGATTCTGACGCCGGCACTGGGCGGCCTCATTGCCGGGGTCGGGCTCACTTACTGGGTTCCTGCGGCGGCGGGCAGCGGCATTCCCCAGGTGAAGACGGCTTTCACGTTCCGTTTCGGCGCGATCACGATGAAGGAGACGGTGGGCAAGTTCGTTTTGTGCGCGCTGCAGCTTGGCAGCGGAGCGTCGCTGGGCGTGGAAGGACCGACGGTGCAGATCTGCGCCGGAGTCAGCAGCTTTTTGTCGCGCATTGCGCGACTTAGCCCGGTGAACAGCCGGCGCATGGCGTCGGTGGGCATGGCGGCGGGAATTGCCGCGGCCTTCAACGCGCCGATTGCAGCCGTGACCTTCACGCTCGAGGAGCTGATCGGCACGCCTCGACCAGACGATGCTCGCCGGGCGTGATTGTGGCAGCGGCGCTGGCAGGCCGTGGTGGAGCACAGCATCCTGGGCTCGAATTCGGTTTTCCAGGTTCCGCGATTGCAGACCTACACGCTGACCAAGTCCTCGTCGCTGGTTTGGTATGCGCTGCTGGGATTGCTGGCGGCGATTGTGTCGGTGGCGTTTACCGATTCGCTGCTCTGGCTGCGTGCATGGTTCAAGCGGCTCGAGCGAGTTCCCAAATGGGTACAGCCTGCAATCGGCGCGGCGGCCACTGGCGCCCTGGCCGTGGTGGCGATCCAGTTTTTTCATGTGAACGGTATCGCGGGCAATCCTTACGCCACGCTTACGCAGGCGCTGCTGGGCAATCTGCCGGTAACGGCGATGGCGGCGTTGTGCGTGCTTAAAACTTGCGGCTACCGTGACGTCGTATTCGAGCGGCGGCTCGGGCGGCATTTTCGCTCCGGCTCTGTTCATGGGCGGAATGCTGGGCGGCGCGGTCGGCTACCTGGATGTGACGGTCTTCCATCACCCGGCAGATTCGATCGGAGCATTCGCCGTCGTGGGCATGGGCGCGGTGTTTGCAGGAATTGTGCGCGCGCCGATGACGTCGATTTTGATTATTTTCGAAATGACAGGCGGCTACGGGCTGGTGCTGCCCCTGATGATTGCGAACATGAGCGCATTTGCGCTGGCGCGCCACTGGCGGCATACGCCGGTATACGAGGCGCTGCTGCTGCAGGATGGAATCGATCTCGATCCGAAACACAAGCCGCACGATCCGGATGCGGGAGAAACCGTGCCCGAAGAGGGCACAGAAGAATTGCCGATGGCGGAGTGATTTCGAATTAGTTAACAGTGACGGTCACCGTGGTCGTTTGCATGATCGATCCCGACGCGCCGGTTACGGTGATGGTGTAAGTTCCTGCCGTGGTTCCGGAATTGCCGCCGCCTCCGCTGCTCTTGCTGCCGCAACTGACGAGTCCGCCAGTCAGGAGCAGCAAGCAGAACGAACATTCCGAGCATCGACCGCCAGCGCCGGCGCCGCGCCGGAATCCCGAAGAACATCAAACAGGCCAGAGCCGTGCCTCCCGCTGCGTACCAGGGAGTTCCGAGGGATTTGGCGGGCTTGGGCCTGACCAACGCCCCGCTCGTCGCGGCCGTGGTGGTCACAGTGAGAGTGCCTGTTCCATTCGAGGCACCGGTGATGTTGACGGGGGATGTTGCGCCAAAGCTGAACGTGGGCGGATCCGTGGCGCCGCTTGGGCTGGACGCGAGGGCCGCGGTCAGCGTCACATTGCCGGTGAATCCTCCGCTTGGCATGACGGTGATGGTCGTCGTGTTGCCGGTTGTGGCGCCGGGCGAGCTGATGGTGATTGCGCCGCCGTTGGTCAACGTGAAGCTTGGCGCAACGTAGGCAGTCACAGTGACGTTCACGATGGTCGACATCACGATTGCGCCTGACGTGCCGGTGACGGTGACCGCGTAGGCTCCAGCGTGTCGTCGTCGTTGTGGTGGTCACAGTGAGCGTGGCGTTCTGCGGGGAGCGCCACCGATGGTGACCGCGGAAGCGTGACGGCGCAGGTGGCAGGGCTGGTTGCGTTTGCCGGAGTGGTAGTGACAGCGCACGTCAGATTGACCGCGCCGGTAAAGCCATTCGCAGGCGTGACGGTGATGGATGGCCGTGTTGCCGGTGGTTGCGCCGGCTTCAAAGGTGATGGGACCGTTGTTCGTGAGCGAGAACGTTGGCGCAGGCGCGGCGGTGACGGTGACCGTATTCGTTCCGATTGCGGAGCTGTAGATGGAGAACTGGTTGAGTCGGGCGTGTAGGTGGCCGTCAGCGTATCAGTCGCGACGGCGAGCGAGCTGCCGGGAACGGTGATGACGGCACTACCGCTGGTAAGAGCCGTGGCCGCAGAAGTGTAGGTGCCGCTGGTCAGCGTGACCGAGCCGGTCGGAGTTGCAGCGTCGCCGCTCACAGTAATAGTGACCATGGTCGACTGCGCCGTTGTGATGCTCGTCGGGGACGGCGTCACGGTAACCGTCGGCGTAGTTGTGGTTGCCGCCGTCGTCCAGGCGCTCGGCATATTCTGAAATACGGTCAGGCTGCCCAGGCTTGATGTAGCGCCGGTTTCGCCAACCAATATTTCGGGATATCCGTTGCCAAGCAGATCGGCTGCGGCGACCGTCGCGGGCCGTTGACCCAGGGCAAGAGCTGTATCGACGAGGGTTCCGTCGCCATTGCCAATCAATACTTCGGTGTAGTCGGCCGGGTTGCCTATAACCACGCCCAGATTGCCTCTGTTGTTGATGTCAGCCAGCTCAATCGAGGTTGCGCCAATTCCATCCTGGCCAGTGAGCGCCAGCGTGTTGGCTGCCTTGAACGTGCCATCGCCGTTGCCGAGGAACGTGTAAACATTGTTTGTGTTGAGACCTGCGATCGTTCCGGGAATGGTTCCGGCGACGATGAGGTCGAGCTTGCCATCGTTGTTCAAGTCGCCGAGCGCGGCCACTGTATAGTTGGTCGCCGTCGTTGTGGGTGCAGTCACCGTGGTAAAAGTCCCGTTGGCGTTACCGAGGTAGACGTGGAGAGTCCCGGTGGCCTCATCCGCCACAACCAGATCGGTTCGGCCGTCCGTGGTCAGGCTTCCGGCGGCAAGACCCGTTGGATTAGCCGACGAATCGACCAGCACAGGCGTGCCGAGCGTGCCGTTGGCCTGACCGAACAGCACGTCAACGCCGCCGGACATGCCCACTGCGACATCCGGAATACCGTCGCCATTGAAATCGCCCACCGCCAGGCTGACTGGAGCGTCAGGCAAAGCGTAATCCTTTTCCCCGGCGAAGGTTCCATTGCCCTGGTTGACAAGGACAGACAATTGAGGAGATGCGCTGAGACTGTAACCGGCGAGCACCGCATCCGGCAGGGTGTCGTGATTCATCTTCGCGGCGACAAGAAAGTAAGGTCCAATGTTGATGGAACTCGTGACCGGAGCACCCAAAGCTCCTGTGCCATTTCCCGGCAGCATCAGCAACGAGCTGGGCGAGCCGCCGTTGTTATTTTGATCAAACACCAGCACGTCGAGATTGCTGTTCCCACTAATAAAGTTCCCGCTGGCAATTTCCAGCTGAGTATTGTTTGCGTTGCCTTGAACGGCGTATGTTCCCTGGTTGTAGACCGGCGAGTCGACAAACGTGCCATTGCCCAGCCCCATCAAAATCTGGAACGACGGAATCTCTACATCGGTCGTGCCGTCAGTGAAAATCCCCCCAGCGCCCGTTCCCATCACGATATCCGGGTTGCCGTCGCCATCGACGTCGGTGATGGTCACCTGCATATAGTCGGGCAGTGCGGCGTAGCTCGGGCCGGTCGTAAAAGTTCCATCGCCATTGCCGTAGTAGATGGAGACGAATCCCGGCTGCGTGACCACCACGTCGAGCTTTCCGTTGTTTCTCAGGCTTCCAACGGCGCCAGGAAAGAGGGAGCTAGTAGCGCTCGCAATGGCCGTGTTGGTCTGGCCGACGGTAAAGCTGCCATTGCCCGAGCCAAACAGCACCGTGCCGCCGATAAGCAGATCCTTCACATCTCCTGTCTTGAAGATGCCGGTGACCGGCAGCAAAGAGGTGGTCCAGGTCGCATTCGAGACCGGACCCGTTGTAAACGTCCCGTCGCCTTTGCCGATCAGCGTCGTCACGGTTCCGGTAAACGTCGGAACTCCGTTATTTGTGACGCTCGTGGAAACAGGGATCACGATGTCGGGTATGCCGTCGCCTGTTACGTCGTCAATTGTGAAGCCGGCCACTGCGCCTGAAGTGTCGGCCACGTCGTAGTAAATCGGCGGCTTGAAAGTCCCGTCGCCGTTGCCCAGAAACACAGCCGTCGCCGCGGCCGAGGTTACTGGATCGGTAAGCCCGGTCTCCACAAGGTCGTAGATCCCATTGTTCCTGAGGCTCGCGGCGGAAAAGTATCCAGGGTTCGAGCCGCTGCTGAGCTGGGTGTTCGTCGTCGTGTTAGCTGTGAGATCGGTGACCGAGACATACAGCCCGTTGCTTGCCAATTCGGCACTTATAGCTGCCCCATCCGAAGTGTTTCCGAGCAGAAGGACGCTGCCGGTGGCTGGCAGTCCGAGCACCTGATAGTTGCAGCTATTGGCAAAGACGTCGGGCGTGGTCGTCAGCCCCGCCAACTCGTGGTAGTAATCCTGCGCGCCCGTGAGAGAAGTAATGTACTCTGCCTCTGGCATCGTCCCACCCGGAAGTATCAGGTCTTCATCCAGACTGCAGTTGGATTGGCGGCGCAGGGCGACTTTGTACCCAGCGGTCGCGCTGGCAGGCGTCGAGGCATTGAGCACAAAGCTGGCTCCCACAAGCCAATTGCCGAGGAACGGAAGACTGGCGACGCTTGAGGTCAGGCTTGAGGTGAAGGCCGGGTCAGCTTGCGGAGTCGCCTCTGGAGCCGTTTCGATCCTCCAGCCCCCAGCCCCCGGAATCCCAGGCGCCGGAAGAAGCCACAGGCCCAGGGGAGTCAATAGGAGTTCATCCATCACGCCTTCGCAGTACACGTAGAGTGCGTTCGCCACAGCGTAGCCTGGTGCGGACATATCGGTCGGTCGGTCCCGGTGATTGGAGCAGTCGGACGTTGAGAGAGAGAGGTTTCCGACCGCTATGGTGCCGCCGGGGGAGTAAAGGGCTGTCGTAGTAATCACCTGCGCGCGCGTTTCCTGCACCCCGATCAGCCCCAGCAGGATTACCGTGGTGATCCCGATACCGAGCGTCCTTGCGGCGAGCTTTCGCAGGCCTGATCCCCGCCGCGGTCGAGCTGGCGTGAGGTGCGCAGCTGTTTCCTGCGCCGCGCTTCTGAGCGGGGCGAGGTCCAGCGGCCGCTCAGGGCCCCGTCTTGTCTGGCGCCGCGCGCAGTACTCCAGAACGTGGTCTTCGATCCGAGCCAGGCGCCGGAGCGAAGTTTGCAGAACAGGGCGCGCGAAGCTGGTGACAGAGAGAAAGAGACGCGCGGAATGGCTGAAGACAGACCGCGAAAAACGGGTCATGGCACAACTCCGACGAAACGGACATTCGAGAGCACGAACTATCGGGGACTTGATCGATCTTCCGATGAAAACGCAGGGGGGCAATGGAGTTAGCCAATAAAGAAGTACGGCTGACCGGAGTTACTTCACGCGGTCACGTCAGGCTTGAGCCGAGGGGGGAACGGATGCCGCGAATACCTTGGTATACCACGTTTCCTGTTTACTCGGGATTAAAACCGCAAAGACGTCGCCTCGTTTCGAGGGCCGATTCGTTGCGCACGGGGATCGTGGCCTTCAACGCTACAAGGAACCGCTACGGGGAGCATTAATCTGTTTGGGCTACCGCGCTTCAGTGTTGTAAAGGAAGTAGGCGCGCAGTTCGAGATAAGGCCCGTGGAAATCCCGGGGCAGAGCAGGGATAACTGGAGCCGGTGATTGCGCCCCAGGCCGCGCGGTCAAGGCCGGTGTCGCCGGAGCGGCCGTCCAACTGCATGTCGGTGACCTGGCCGTTGGGCAGCACTTTGAAACGGACAGCCACCACGCCGGACTTGAGGATGGGCGGGTTGACCTCGTCAGGAATCAGCGGGTCCCAGGTTATGCTGCGTGATGTAGTGCCAGCGTGCGAGCCAGTTGCTGAAGTCCACACCCTGCGTGTCGGAAAGAACCTGGACACCGCCGGTGCCCGCGCCGGGATGCATGACGAGGCCGCCTGAGATGGCGCATTGCCGTAGTCTGGCTGGCCATGGTCGTGCATGGCATGCTGCATGTCCTGCCTGAGCTGATCGGCGGGATTCTGCGGGCCCATGGCAAAGTTGGGCCGCGCCGGGACGGGCGAGGGGCGCGGCGCCTCAACCTGCGACTGCGATTGCGGAGTCGGCGGAACAGGTTGCGAGGGCTGCGGCGTTGTCTGCGGCGGCGCCTGCTGCTGCGGTGGCGGCGGGGTTGGCGGCGCCTGCTGATTCATCTCCTTGAGAGTCTGTTTGTCGATGAGCGGCCGGTCAGGCGGCAGCTTGGGCGCAATCTCTGGGATGGGTTTCGCGCAAAGCGTCGGGCGGCAGATCGAGGTAAGAGAGATCTTTGCGCTGCTTGATGACGTCGAATGGGTCGATGACCTTGGGCACTTTGAAAACGTAGGTCGGAATCCAGGTGAAGGCCGAGAAGAGCAGAATGTGAAACAGAAGAGCGAGCCAGAATCCCTCTCGCAGGCGCGACCAGCGGCGCTCGTCTTCGAGGTTGCCGATCATCTCCAGCAGTTCGTGGGTGTCGTAGTCCACCCAGCGCGAGCCGCGAAGGGACGGAGAAGCGGACCCGTTGGTTT
Source organism: uncultured Acidobacteriaceae bacterium (assembly GCA_963725115.1). Taxonomy (GTDB): domain Bacteria; phylum Acidobacteriota; class Terriglobia; order Terriglobales; family Acidobacteriaceae; genus Telmatobacter. Next base: position 487,018 of record CAVRXG010000003.1, read on the forward strand.
CCAGCGGACCCTTCGGGTTCAAGGGAAGTCCCAGAAACCCACCGGGGACGGAAAGCTCCGCTTGAGAGCTCTCCCCTTGCGGACTCTTGTCGAGAGACGCATTTGGGGACGCCTCGGGGGCTCCCTTCGGATCGGTCTCTTCGACTGGCGGTTGGCTGGTGGGCATTCGATAGTCGGGAGCCGGTCGAAGCGCGTTTCAGGCACACGCGCAACCTCGGCTCCCTGTTTGAGTCCTTCCTGTCTATTCTCTCATTCTGTTTAAAACTTGTCTCTTATCCCGGTTTGATGCGTCGAGCACTATCATGCCCCGTACAATGGTTCTTATTGAATTGACGCAGGATAGGCCGGAAGGGGATAGCGTTTGAAGCAGTTTTTTGCGCATGTGGCGGCGGAATGGAAGCTGTTGATTCTGCCGGCGCTGCTGAAGTGGGGGATTTGGGGAGTTGGCGCGATCGCCGTGCTGGATTCCTCGAGCATTCCCGTCCCAATGGACGCGATTCTTGCCGTCTATGTGTGGAACGACAAGCCCCACTTCTGGGTTTATTGCCTGATGGCGGCAGCGGGGTCGGCGATCGGCGGCCTGTTGCCCTACGGGCTGGGCCGCGCCGGCGGTGAGCTATTCCTGCTCAAGCGCATAGACCGGGCGAAGTTCGAGCGACTGCGCGACCGCTTCCAGCGCCAGGAGTTTCTGGCAGTGATGATTCCCTCCATGATGCCTCCGCCTGCGCCTTGGAAGATGTTCATCTTCGCGTCAGGCGTATTCGAAATGCGCATTCCGGTTTTTCTTCTGGCTGTGTTTGTTGGTCGAATGTTGCGCTGGCTTGCGCTGTCGCTGCTGGTGCTCAAGCTGGGCCCGGGCGCGGTTGACCTGGTGGCGCGCCACGCGGTACCGACGGTTTTGATCGTGAGCGCGCTTGCGGTGGCCGGATTTGCGTGGTGGTGGATGCGGATGCGGAAGAAGCGCAGCGGCAAGCCGCTGGAAGGCTGATCGGATTTAGGGTCTGCCTCAGAGGAATCTTTCAACGTGATCAGCGCTCTCGGCGAAAATCCTTTCAGGTGCGCCGGTCTCTAGGCGGATCTGGTCTGGGCGTTTTCAAAAGCATCCACGAATTCCCGATAGCGGCGAGCCATTTCTTCTACTGCCGTCTCCTGCGAAATCTTCTTGGCGCGCCAATCAACAAGCGGCTGCCAGAAATCCGTTCGGCCCACAGCAAATCCAATGTAGCCCGGAACCTTGGCCGCCGTGGTCAACCATTCGAGTACCTGCTTATCGTCTGCGCCACGGCCGAGAATGATGCAATTCACCGTGCTGCGTCCGCCAGCCTTCACGGTCTCGACGATCTTCTCGCAGTCTTCACGGCGATCCAGTCCTTCGATCTTCCATACGTCCGGCTCAACTCCGGCGTTCTGCAATTCCTGTATGGTTCGGACCATGAGCCCCGGGCGAATGTCGCGGTCGTATGCCTTCGTATCGCCGTTGACTTTCGCGAGCTGGGCTTTCTCTGCCGGCACAAGCAGCTCAAACATAAATAAGCTGCGATTCGCGGTCTGGAGGTAATCCGAAAGCCGCTTGAGGCGGGCTGCCTGAATGCGGTTCAACTCTGCATCGCCCTCGGGGTTGTAGCGGACCAGAACTTTGCAGAAGGTGGGGTGAATGGCCTCGATGTGCTGGGCAAATTGCTCGCCGTACTCGAAGTCGAACTCTTCCTGGCCGCTTTTTTCAGCCGGACAGGCGAATGTGTATCCCTTGGCGGCGGCGTCGTGCAGAATCGCTGCGCCAAACTGCTCGTCGACAAGGATCGCCGCTTTCGCGATGGGCACGCCACCCGACAAGGCCGCCTGGAATCCTTCGTAGATGAGTTCCTTGGCGGCGGCGATCTGTGCGGTTTGCTCGGCGTCGAGCTCGCCCTTCCAGCCAAACATCCCCGTCTCAAACGAGCCGCGATGATCAAAGGGAAGGATGTAGAGCGGCTTTTGGTAGCCACGAATGGTCATAAGTGGGCTCCGAAGAGAGACTTCAAGTAGGTATAGATGTCGAGGGACGCCGTGCGAGTTGCGTTTCGGTCGAACTAAGCGGGCCGAGGCGCGCTAGTCGAGCAGCTTTTCGATTTCTGAAAGGTCGAAACGGCAAGAGCTGCCGGGAAGGTCGAATGGCTCCGGCGACAGCGGCTCCAGGCGTCCGGCAATATAGCGGAAATGCCGGCCGTTGGGATCGAGAATCAGAATTGTCTTGATGCCCATGCGCTCGTAGTCGGCCAGTTTAGCCATCATCCGGTTGATCGAATCTTCAGGCGAGAGAACTTCGAAGACGGCGATCGGAGGGTGCGTGATGATCTGCTCTACGGGAAGATTACGGTCGAGAATGGTCACGTCGGGAACGCGGTACCGGTTCTTCGAGACTTGAACCCTTAATTCCGGCCTCGCTCGAATGGCCCATTTCTGGGCGTGCTGTGCAAACCAAAGCTCAATTGCATGCTGCCAGGAAGAATGATCATATTCGCCCACTGGTCTCTCCTCGATCACCCCATCCACATATTCGGCGTCGGGCTCAAAGGAAGACTTCAGATACAGGTCGAGGGACATGTGCACGGGTTGTGTTGCCGTTGCCATCTGCGTCCTCCTTCCCTGAGGCTATCTTCTCCGGGAGCATTCTCGCAGCAGAACTCGCTATTTTCCAGCCAGCGCCTCTTGCGCGCGAGCCGGGTTCGTCCGGCGTAGCAGCGCGGGCACGCCAAGCGCGACACCGAGAACAATCGCAGTTGCGGCCAGGTCATTGCGATAGAAGGGAAGGCCGGCAACGTAGCAGGCTCCCAGCCCGGCGAGGGTAGGCGGATACATCCCGCCGTTGGCTACCCAGACGCCGAAGTTGGAGACGAGGAAGAATCCGGTCGGCCCAAGCAGCGTGGCCGCGACGCCACGAGTGAAGGTCGTTTCTTTGCGCAGCAGAATTGAGCCGAGCGCCATGACTGCCTACGTACCAGGTCCATGTGATTCCATAGCTCTGCCAGTGAAACGTGTAGTGGTAGGTGTAGGTGGTCAGGCAGTAATCGCTCAGCATAAAGACGGCAAGCGGCGCCAGCATCTCGCGCCACGACCGCCGCGCGCCAAAATAGATCAGCGAGCCGGTAACAGCCGTGAAGTTCAACAGCGGCAAGTGGCCCGCGACCAGATAGCGCGAAAAGACACCAAGCAAAATCAGCAGATAAGCGATCATGACCACCTCAATCTGAATGGCACCGGAGGACCGGGCCTGAAACCGGAGCCCCGAGACGCGAGTTCAAGACATGAAATCGCGTTTCATGGGACTACATCCATTCTGCGGTCCAGAAGCCGCAAGGTCAACCCAAACCGTTCCACAAGTTGAATAAAGTTTTTCGCCGGAGCAAAATATCTACCTTTGCTCGCGCCCATCCATGGCCTCACCAGCGTCGTCCCGGCCGTCCACGATATACACCCAGCCGGCGAGCGCAGCCGGGCGTCCAACATCGGTGCGGGTTCCAATAAAGGCGTAGTCGAAGCGCAGATCAGTGAACTCGACCGTCGTCCATGAGCGATTTGGCGGGAGTTTCGGAGGGTCCATCCCGGGCGCCGGTTCCTGGCCCACATCTCGCACCACGGCCCACGTTCCCCAGTCCAGATACACCTGGCCCAGCGGCGTACGTTTGGCGGCTTCAACAGCGGGCGTATCCGTCGGCTTGTAGAGCACGTCTCGCAGCGGGTCGCTGTCGATTGAGCCAGAGGAGGTGCCGATTGAGGTACTAACGTCGGCGACCTGGTAAAAATCAGCCGTCTCGAGGATTCCATGCCAGCGGAAGGGATTCACCGGGTAGGGCTCGGCCGCCATCCGCGTCACCGGCTCGGACGCGACATTGGCTGTTGCTCAGCATCACCAAAGCCTGCGCGTGCTCGGCCCAGCGTACGCAGCCCAGCACGGCCATCCCACTGAGGGCGAAGATGGCCCAGCCCTGACCTCTGAATGGCGTCCGCCGCGCGCCGATTTCGCGATCGGTAAGGCCGAGCAGCCAGGGCATTGCGAACGCCAGCAAAAACAGTCCCCAAAGAATTGGCTCGGCGATAAACATAAAGCTGCCGGCATACCAGCGAGGATTGAGCGGAAAAAACGGCCGCACTCCGTAGTTGTTGGTCCAGTCGAGCAGAAGATGGCTCAGCGCGGCGATGCACGCGGTGAAATAGAGCCAGCCCCAGTGAACTGGCGGCAACGGCGCGGGCGGTGTCGGTGGTCCGTTCGCGCCCAGTTCGTTCGCGCCTCGCATGTCTTCGCTGTTCTGGATAGCGCCGGCCGCGCCGCGGCGCCGACGTTTTTGCCGCCACAGATGCACCAGCGCCACCGCTCCCACCACCACACCCGCGACCACCGGCACGGCCCAAATAGTATGCGTAATGCCGCGATGATGCTTGAGCTCTTCGACTGGCCCGGCGAATCCCCAGAAGATGTCGAGGTCGGCGGCTTCCGCGGCCAGCACTGCGGCCAGCGTAGCGTAGGCTGTCTTGCGATTGAATCCCGCGCGGCCCAAACACGCGCCGGTAAGAAAGTGTGTGACAGGTTCCATGAATCCGATCTGGGAATGTGGGCGCCGCTATGCCCACTCTCCCTTGCGCATCAGCGGATCGGTCGTGCCCGATGCGGTGATGCCGTCAATGTCGAGTTCAGCCGAGCCGATCATCCAGTCAACGTGGATGAGGCTTGAGTTCGCGCCCTTGGCGGCGAGCTCTTCGGGCGAAAGCTTGTCTCCGTTGCGCAGGCACGATGAATACGACTGTCCGAGCGCGATGTGCGAGGCTGCATTCTCGTCGAAGAGCGTGTGGAAAAAGACGAGGCCACTTTTCGCAATGGGAGAAGAATGTGGAACGAGCGCCACTTCACCGAGGCGGCGTGCGCCGTCGTCGGTGTCAATAAGTTTTTGCAGCACCTCCTGGCCTCGCGTGGCGCGAGCCTCCACAATGCGGCCGTGTTCGAAGCGGACCTGAATGCCCTCAATCATCGTTCCCATATGCGACAGTGGCTTGGAGGCAGTAACGATGCCGTCGGCGCGGTCTTTGTGCGGAGTTGTGAAGACCTCTTCCGTAGGCATATTGGGAATGCAATAGTTGCCGTTGCCCGCAGTGGTGCCGCCACCAAGCCACAGGTGATCGTCGGCCAGGCCGAGCCGGAAATCCACGCCGGGCCCGCGATACTGCAGGGCCGAATAGCGCTTCTCATTCAGGATTGCCGAGCGCTTGTGAAGGTCCGCATCGTGCGACTTCCATGCGCTGACCGGATCGGGCGTGTTGATGCGCGTGGTGGCAAAGATCGCTGCCCACAGCTTCGCCATCGCTTCATCCGGCGTGTGCGTCAGGGAACATGACTGCGGCCCACGGCGGCGTGGCCGCGGCAACAATCGTCCAGTTGATATCATGGCGCGTGATGAGCTCCATCGCCGGGCGATAAGCCTGCGACAGCGCGCGATTGGCGCGGCCCACTTTGTCGGGATCTTCGTTCGAGAGCAGATTCGGATTGGCGCCGGCGATGGCGAGGCGAGCCGCGCCGCTCTTGAAGGCCTCGGCCATTCCGTCGTAGAGCCACTTGGCAGCGCGATCGAAGCTCGCGTCGGGAGCGTAACGGTAGCGCACCAGGGTGGACTCATCGTCGGTGAGAAGCGTGGTGACGAGCGATGCTCCGGCGCGATAAGCCTGCTCGGTGATGCGGCGCGCCAGCGGCAGCGTGTCGACTGACGCGGTCATCACGAGCTCTTGTCCGGCCTTGAGGCCGAGGCCGACGTTAATTGCGACAGACGCGAGTTGGTCGAGATTCTCGGCCTGGGTGCGGGCTTCAGGGGCGGTTGCTGTTGGCGTCATTTCGTGTTGGTTCTCCGGGATTCTCTCCGTTGATGCTGGCTAGGGTGTCTCTGTTCCGATTTTCTGTAAAGGCCATCGGCAGGCATGCAGGTCTATTTTAGGCGGTCGCCCGGGAGGCGCGCGTCCCCACAGGCCGTCGATTCATCCCCTACAATTGATTCTCGAATATTTGGAGTTGATGATTCGGCCGTTGAGGAGTCTTACATTCATGATGAATTCGCAGATTAATTGGATGAAATGCGCGAGTTTCTTGCGCAGGAATTGGCTTTCTTCTTCTGGGCGCGGCAGCGGGAGTCTGCGCCGCGCAAGCGCCAGAGTTCAGCCAGCAGCTTCGGCCCGAGCAATCCTTTTTACGCGGCGAGCCCGCTCGCCTTTCACGCGCCGGCCTTCGACAAGATCAAGGACAGCGATTACCAGCCGGCGATTGACGCGGGCATGGCGCAGCAGCTCAAAGAGGTTGAGGCGATTGCCAACAATCCTGCGCCGCCGACCTTTGAAAATACTTTCGTCGCGCTGGAAAAATCAGGCCAGTTGTTCAATCGCGCGTGGAACGCGTTCAACCTGGTTACCCAGGCGAACACCGATCCGGAGCTGGAGAAAGTGCAGGACTACGAAGCGCCGCGCACTGCCGCGCTTGCCGATGCGATCAATCTGAACGCCAAACTGTTTGCGCGAATCAAATCCATCTACGACCAGCGCGCGTCGCTCTCGCTCGATGCCGAATCGCTGCGGCTCGTGGAGTACGACTACCAGCAGTTTGTGAAGGCCGGCGCAAATCTTTCAGACGCCGACAAAGAGAAACTGAAGAAGCTCAACGAGGAAGAGTCGACGCTTGAGAACACTTTCATGACCAAGTTGCTGGACGGCACGACGGCGGGCGCGTATTCGACGACGGACCGCGGGACGCTGGCCGGATTGAGCGACGGACAAATGGCCGCGGCAGCAGAGGAAGCAAAGGCGCACAAACAGCAGGGCTGGCGGTTGCCGCTGGAGAACACCACGCAGCAGCCCGATCTGAGCTCACTGAGCGACCGCGCCACGCGCCGCAAGATCTTTGAGAACTCCTGGAATCGCGCCGAGCGCGGAGACGCGAACGACACGCGCTCGACGCTCGCGCGCCTCGCGCAGCTTCGCGCGCAGAAGGCCGCGTTGCTCGGCTATCCCAACTACGCAGCGTGGACTTTGACCGACCAGATGGCCAAGACGCCCGAGGCAGCTATTCATTTTCTCGATGCGCTGGTTCCGGCCGCGACGGCAAAAGCGGCCAGCGAAGCGAAGGACATTCAGGCGCTGGATGATTTCAAGCCGAGCGGATCGGCCGCGTATCCAGTTGTCGATCCGGCGGACTGGGAGTTCTATGCCGAGCAGGTGCGCAAGGCAAAATACGATTACGATGAGTCGCAGGTAAAGCCCTACTTCGAGCTGAACAATGTGCTTGAGAACGGCGTTTTTTACGCGGCGCACGAGCTTTACGGCCTGACATTCAAGGAGCGCAAGGATCTTCCCGTTTGGCAGTCGGATGTGCGCGTGTTTCAGGTTTATGACGCCGATGGAAAGCCGCTGGCGATTTGGTATTGCGACTACTTCAAGCGCGACAACAAGAATGGCGGCGCGTGGGAGGATTCGCTCGTCGGCCAGTCGAAGCTGCTGGGCACGCAGCCGGTGGTCTACAACGTAGCCAATTTCGAAAAGCCCGCGCCCGGCCAGCCGGCGCTGCTCAGCTTCGACGACGTGACCACGATGTTCCACGAGTTTGGCCACGCGCTGCACGCCATGTTTGCCGACACCGAGTATCCGACCCTGTCGGGCACCGCGGTGCCGCGCGACTTTGTCGAATTTCCCTCGCAGTTCAATGAGCATTGGGCCAGCTATCCCGCGGTGTTTGCACATTACGCGAAGCCACTACAAGACCGGCGAGCCCATGCCTGCTGACCTGGCGGCAAAAATCGAGAAGGCGAAAACGTTCAACCAGGGCTACGACTTCACTGAAGTTCTTGCGGCCTCGGAGCTCGATCTCGAGTGGCACACGCTGCCGGCGAGCGCGCCGCTCCAGGATCCCGATGTTTTCGAGCAAGAAGCGCTCAAGAGGACGCATCTAGATGTCAGCTACGTGCCGCCGCGCTATCGCTCCAGCTATTTTCTGCACATTTGGCAGGAGGGCTATCAGGCCGGCTACTACGCGTACTCGTGGAGCGAGATGCTCGACGACGATGCCTTCCAGTGGTTCGAGGATCACGGCGGAATGACGCGCGCCAACGGCGACCGCTTCCGGCAGATGGTGCTTTCGCGCGGCAACACCGAGGATCTGCAGAAGATGTACGACACGTGGCTGGGCGCGGAGCCGAGCATCGAGCCGATGCTGAAGGACCGCGGGCTGAAATAGATTGCGAGTCGGCGATCCAGCGAGCCGGCAAGTCTCCGTGTGGTCTCCCACCCTTTCGTTCGCCGCGACGAACGAAAAGGATGGGGCAACACAGCTTGCGCGCCTCACTATAATTCTTAGCTATGGCCGAGACCGCGGTTGCGCGAAAGATCGAGAAGTTGCGGAAGGACCTTCGCCGCCACGAGCATCTGTATTACGTTCTCGACGCGCCGGAGATCGGCGACGCCGAGTACGACGCGCTGATGAACGAGCTGAAGAAGCTTGAGGCGGCGCATCCCGACCTCGTTACTCCGGACTCGCCGACGCAGCGCGTGGGCGGCAAGCCTGCCGAGGGATTCAAGAAAGCGCAGCACTCGCGGCCGATGCTCTCGCTGGACAATGCTTACTCGGCTGAGGAGCTGGCCGACTGGGACCGGCGCGTACACGAGCTGGCCGGCAAGCTTCCGGTGGAATATACCGCCGAGCTCAAGCTCGATGGCCTGAGCGTGGCGCTCAGCTATGAGCCGGGCAGTGGCGGCGCGGGTCTCGCGATGGGCCTGACGCGCGGCGATGGCCAGACCGGCGAAGACGTCACCTCAAATATCCGCACCATTCGCAGTATTCCGTTGAGCATTCCGGCCGATCGGCTGAAGAAAGCGAAGTTGCCGGCGAAATTTGAAGTGCGCGGCGAAGTGGTGATGCCCGCTGCGGCATTCCTCAAAATGAATGAGGAGCGCGAGCGCGAAGGGCTGCCGGCGTTCGTCAATCCGCGCAACTCTGCCGCGGGAACGCTGCGGACGCTCGATTCTTCGGTCGTCGCCAAACGGCGGCTGGTGTTCTTCGCCTATTTTCTGCTCGTCGATGGCGAGTATTTTGCCGCCGGGCAAACGGCCACGCTCGACGCGCTTACCGCGCTCGGATTTCGCGTAAATCCGCATCGTGAGCGTGTGAATACTGTCGAACAGATGATGAAGTTCATCGACAACGCGGAACACGCGCGGGAGACGCTAGGCTACGAGATCGACGGAGTCGTCCTGAAAGTCGATGCGCACGGCACGCAGCAGCGGCTGGGCTACACGGGCCGTGCGCCGCGCTGGGCCATTGCCTACAAATTCACGGCGCGGTCCGCAATCAGCAAGCTCGAAGACATCATGATCACGGTAGGCCGAACCGGCAAGCTCACGCCGACGGCCATGTTGACGCCGGTTTTTATCGGCGGCGTGACCGTGAGCCGCGCCACGCTGCACAATGCCGATTTTATTCAGCGGCTGGGCCTGAAGATCGGCGACTGGGTGAAGGTCGAGCGCGGCGGCGACGTGATTCCCAAAATCGTTGAAGTGGTCGAGGACAAAGATCACCCTCGCGGAAAACGAATTTTCGAATTTCCGTCAAAATGCCCTGAGTGCGGCAGCAAAGTTGTCCGCGCCGAAGGCGAGGCCGACTGGCGCTGCGTCAATGTAGACTGCCCGGCGAAGCTGCGCGAGAGCCTGCTGCATTTTGCCAGCCGCGGGGTGATGAATATCGAAGGGCTGGGCGACGCAGCCGTGCAACAATTGCTCGACCGGGGCCTGGTAAAAAGCGTTGCGGATCTATATTCGCTGACCGAAGAACAGCTCGTTGACCTGGAGCGCTTCGCTGAGAAATCCGCACGCACGCTGCTTGCAGAGATTGAGAAATCGAAGAGTGCGGGATTGGCGAGCGTGTTGATGGGGCTGGGCATCCGTTTTGTCGGTGAGCGCACCGCCGAGCTTCTGGCCGAGGAGTTTGGGACCGATCGATGCTCTGATGAGCGCGAACGCCGAGGAGTTGGAGCGCGTTGAAGAAGTGGGCCCGCGCATCTCGCAGGCCATTCTCGAATTCTTCGCAGACAAGGAAAATCGCAATCTGGTGAAGCGGCTCAAAGACGCCGGCGTGGATATGACGGCGGAGAAGAAGCAGCGCTCGACGCAACTTGCGGGCCTGACCTTTGTGCTGACGGGTACACTGCCGAAGATGACGCGCGACGAGGCGAAGGAAAAAATCGAGTCCGCGGGCGGAAAGACCGCGGGCTCGGTCAGCAAGAAGACCAGCTACGTGGTGGCGGGAGATGAAGCCGGGTCGAAACTCGACAAGGCGCGCGAGCTCAAGATTCCTGTGATTGACGAGGAGGGACTGCTGGCGCTGCTCGCCGGAAATACGTCGCCAAAATAGGCATCCCGCGCGAAGTTGAATAGCCGCAGCCCCGGTTTTACTTGCCGGTTGCGAAATAGCCCTTCTTGGCGCGGACAGTGTACTTGCGGTCGTAACAGTAAAGGTAGATGGTTCGATAAGCTCCATCGGCTTTGAAGTCGGCGGGCGTATAAACGAGCGCATACTGGCTGCGCAGTTCTTCCTCAATGTCTTTGAAGCTGTTTGACATTTCTTCCACCGAGGGCGGGAAGAAGACCTCGCCGCCGGTCTCCTCAGCCAGTTCCTGCATGACCTTGTCGCCCTCCCCGCGGCTGGGTGTCCAGTTGGTGCTGATGGCGTAGATGATGGTCTCTGCGCGCTCGCATTCCTTGATGGCTTCAGAGAGGTAAACGCGGCTCTGGTTGTCTTCTCCGTCAGAAATAAGAATGATGGCCTTGCGAACTGGCTCGGGACCGCGCTCGGTGCCGAGCTTGTCGCGGCAAGCGACATAGACGGCGTCAAAGAGCGCTGTGCCGCCGGCGGGCTCCAGCTTATTGACGCCGGCCTCCAGAGCGTCCTGATCGTTGGTCCAATCAGCGGTGACCGTGGGCGTCACGTCGAATCCCATCACGAAGGCGCGGTCGCTCTTCGCCTTGAGCACATCGAGCAGAAATGCGGTAGCCGATTGTTGTTCAAACTGAAAGCGTGAACGGATCGAGCTGCTGGCGTCGATGACGACGCCTACGCGCAGGGGCAGGTTGATCTGCTGGTGAAATGAGTTCACGCGCTCCGGCGCCTTCTGGTCATCGAGCAGGGCGAAGTCGTTCTGAGTCAGGTTGGCAATGTAGTGACCGTGCTTGTCAGTGACGGTAAAGATGAGGCTGACTTCGTTGACGCCGACCTTGAAGAGTGACGCGCCTGCGTCGGTATTTGACCCGGGGCCAGGAGCTGTTTGCGCGGCAGCCGGAGCAGTGGTCGGAGCGGCGGCCGGAGCAGGAGCCGAAGTAGCGGCCGGTGCGGTAGGTTGGCCGGCAGGTTGACTGGCTGGCTGAGTTGCCGGTTGCGTAGCTTGACCGCCTGCGCTGGGTGTAGGCTGCTGGGCAATCGCTGCGGCGGAAGAGAACCCTGCAGCCAAGGCGAGTGCGAGACAAGCGCCAAGGCAAGAAACGAGAAACGCATCAGTTGCGCCGGGGCGGGGGACTGAGGCGTGGAAAGCTGTGTCTTCATCACTTCTCATTCTAACAATCGCCGTACTGTCTATTCGGCGAAAGGGATTGACCATCCGGGTACTTTCGTCAGCAAATCCCGAAGCGGTAACGGAGCGCACGGCGCGGGAGCGAGCACCTTGGGAATAATCGTTGACGGTTAGACGGATTCGAGGCGGCGGAGGAAAGCAATCAGCTCCTCGGGCAGCGGCGCTTCAAGCTGAAGCGGCTTGCCCGTCAGCGGTTGCGCGAATTCGAGCTTTGCGGCGTGCAGAAAGTTGCGGTCGAGCTTCAGCCGCTCAGGTTCCTTCTTCTTGCGAACGGCGCGCGTGGTCTGCGCTGCATCTTGCTCGGTCAACTGCGCCGTGCCGCCGTAGAGAGTGTCGCCAACCACGGGATGGCCAATTGACGCCATGTGCACGCGGATCTGGTGTGTGCGGCCTGTCTCAATGCGCACTTCGATCAGCGTGAATTTGCCGAAACGGGTCGCCAGGCGCCGCGCAACTTTGTAGTGCGAAACGGCGGAGCGGGCATTTTCGCTGGGCCGCGTGGTCATGCGCGTGCGGCGGACGGGATCGCGGCTGACCGCGGCGGTGATGGTGCCCTTTTCTTTCTGGAGAGAACCGTGAACCAGCGCGATGTAGGTTTTTTGCACATTGCGGCCCGAGAACATCGCGCCCAAAGCAGCGTGTGCGCGGTCGTTCTTGGCCACGATGATCAGCCCGCTGGTGCTTTTGTCGAGCCGGTGGACGATTCCGGGGCGCAAGATCGCCGCCTGTGGCCGACAGCGCCTTGAAGCGATGGAGCAGGGCATTGACGAGCGTTCCGCCGCTGCGCGCTGTGTCGTTCTGGCCTGAGCCCGCGTGCACCATCATGCCTGCCGGCTTGTTCACCACGGCCAGGTCGGCGTCTTCGTAAACGATGTCGAGCGGAATCGCCTCGGGAACAGCTTTGAGCGGCGCAGGATGCGGATCGCCGGTGATCGTGATCTGCTCGCCTCCGCGCAGTTTCAGCGACGCCTTTTCTCGGCCGCCGTTGACCAGCACATCGCCCTGGTCGAGAAGCAGCTGCACGCGCGACCGGCTTATGCCTTCGAGTTGAGTTGCCGGAGACGCGGCCTGAGGCGCGATTTGAGCCGTGGCAAAAAACGCCGCGATAAAAGTATCGAGCCGCTGGCCTTTTGCTTCCGCAGGCACAGCGATCGTGCGAGGAAGGCTCATGCAGCGCCTCGGCTTTCTGTTGCCGGTGGGGCTTGCGTGCCTGCGTGAGGAACGCGTTCTTGCTCGTGCGGCACGTATTTGCTTCCGCCGAGATCGTTTTTGCTCTCGCTGAGCGCATGCTTGCCCTCGCGGAGCGTCAGCGCGCCGGCCATCACAAGTAAGATCGCGGCGATCTGCGGCCCGTCGATAATGCCGTGAAGAAGCGAGCCGCGGCCAGCCCAGTCGCGCCAGATTTCCGTCAGGTAAATTGCCACTCCGGCTCCCAGCAGCCCCAGGCCTGCCACGTCGCCCTGGCGGCGCTCAAGCGGCAGCCAGACCCAGAGCAAGACGGCGAGCGCAAGAAACGCCAGCGCCGCGTAAGCCTGCACGGGATGCAGCGGAACGCCAAGCGGAGTGCCGCTCCAAATTGCAGCCAGCGGATTTGTATAGACGACAGCCCAGCCCACTTGAGGCCCGGCGTCTGTGCCGTAACCGGACCCAGCGGCCAGCGCACCCAGTTGCTCGAACGCGAGAGCCGCGGCGAGCGGTGGAGCGAGCGCGTCCGCGGTGGCGCGAAAGGGAAGTTTGTTTCTTCCACGCATACCATGCGGCGCAGGCCGCACCTGCAAGTGCTCCCGCGCATGCCAGTAGCGGATGATGCACCACGCCCAATCCGAGCAGCCACGCGGGATGATCCCGAAGGACGCTCCAGTTGGCGGCGACCAGCAGAAGTCGCGCAGCGGCGAGCGCGGCAAATAGGCTCAGAATGCAGAGATTCCAGACTTTGCCCGCATCCACGCCCACGATGCGCGCGGTGCGCTGCGCCAGCATCAGCGCCATCAGCACGCCGAGCGCAGTGATTGCGCCGTAAGACGGAATCACGATCGATCCGATATGGAAGAGAACGGGATGCACTTAAAGTCAGAATACGGAAATTGGGATCCAGCGGAGCAGAAGGGAATGTGGCAGGGAACGAAGAGAAGTAGAAGCCGACCCGCTGGACCGTGGCTGATGCGCCGGTGAACCCGTCCTCAGACGGTGGAGCTCTCCGCGGTTCTTTAGGCATTCCGGACTGGCGGACACTGCACACGGAACCGATTGTCGAGTCGAGCCCCTGTTCATTGAATGTTGGTTCAACCAGCGTTGACCACCCACCTGTTTTGCAGGCCGGTTTCTATTGCGGATAGTACGGGGCCTCGTTGGGAATTGCAAGTCTTGTGCGAACGGCTAAGGTGTGCTACGGTCCCGAGTCCCATCATCAGCCAACAGGAAAAAGCAAACCGGAATCTGCATGCAGATCGGTCTTGTGGCGTGAGCGCCCGTTTCACTTTCTCTTATTGCGGCGGCGCATGCCCGATATTTCTATCCGCCCACTGAATGAAATACTTCATGTTGGGCGCATCTGTGTGACCGCCGTCGTGCTGCCGCCACGCAAGCTGGCCATCGAGGTGGCCCTCATTTATTGGCGGCATCTTGGCCGTTTTATAGTCGCCGGCGATGTCGAGAGTCTTGGCGCCGAGCAGCGCAAACACACGGTTCGCATCGATCGTCGCCATAAAGCTGCCCTCATGATCGAGCCAATGCGCGTCGCCTTTCTCTGGAGATCCGTAGCTGATGAATGTGAGCCGCGGCGCGCAGAGAGCGATCAGCTCGTTCGAATCGACGGGAAGTTCGCCCGGATTCATCGCGCCGAATGAAGCATCGCTGGCGTCGTACTTGATGAAGTTGCCGTCCATCCAGTAGTACTCGCCGGTGGCAAGATTCTCCACGCCCTCGCCGTAGTTGCGGCGCAGCAGCGTGGCTCCGCCTTTGCCTGACGAGCCGACCAGCACCATCGCGAAGCGCTCGTTGAAGGCCATGGTGACCAGCGCCGCTTTTCCATATCTCGACACGCCCTCGATGCCGATGTGTTTCGCATCGACCGCCGAATCGGTCTCGAGATAATCGAGTCCGCGATCCGCGCCCCACGCCCATGCGCGCAGCGCTCCCCATTGATCTGGTTTGCGCGGCTGGCCTTTGTTCACCAGGCCGATGATGCCGCGCGTCAATCCTTGCGCGTTGTCAGCCTGCACGCTTGCGGGATCGAAGCGGACGAATCCCCAGCCGGCCGCTACGAGCTGCCATTCATTCGGCGGATCGCCGTCGGCATTCAACTCCGGCCGCACGAAGAACGGCGGTTCCTGGTACGGCTCCCACGCGGGGTGCGCCGCAAAGACCTGGCTCAGCGAAGGGTCCTGCTTGAGCAGCTCGGCCTTCGTCGCTTCGTTAATTTTGTCCAGATCGTCGCCGCGCGGCTCGTTGGGATACGGAAATCCCGCGCGCGTAAATTCCATGAGCACAGGAACGGGCCCCGCAGCGTTCGCCGGCGTGACGACCGTCATGTGAATCTTGACGCTGATCGCGGGGCAGCCGGAGTTGTCCACTTCGCCGATCAGGTCCTTGGCGATGACCGGCGTGAAGCCGATCATCTCGTGATCGACCGCGGTCACGGTCCAGGTGACCTTAGGAAGGTTGGCCGGCACAAAGCCGTAAACATATTTCGAAAGCATGTCGACGAGTTCGGGGCGGCGCTGTTTCCACCACATGTCGGCGGTCGCGACTTTTGTCCCGTCGCTCAGCGTCAGCGGGTCCGGAACATTCGGATAAGGATTTGCCTTCGACTCGTCGTAGTTGGCGTGGTTCGGAGCATTCTCGTTCCCGTTCCATCCTGGGCGAAGCGTCTTGATGCCCGAGCTGGTCCATCATGTTCTGGTGATCCTGATCGGCGGTGAACGTAACCGGAGTGCAGGGAGCCTGCGCCTGAAGCGCGGCTGCGGCGAAAGTGACGGCAAGAACAGTTACGAAAATGGGAAGTTTGAAGCTGGAATGCATTTGAATGCTCCGGGGTGTTATGCTTGCAGCGTTTTTCGAGCGGTTCTCCAATTCCTGCGGCATGTGAGACATTTTTCGAGGTGGCGTTTTCTTAAGGGAAAACACCACTTAGCGGTTGCGACGTCGACTTGCGCAAATTGGAGAACCGCCTGGAACACCGATTTACTTCGAGGATCATACTAAATCATCACGATGAGACTGATTGGCAAATTCGCACGGTTTTCAATGCTGCTTGCAGCGTTATTGGTTGCAGTGTTGTTGGCAGTGGCCAGCCACGCGGCGGCGCAGCGCGGCGCAGCGAAGGCAGACGCATGGGTGTCGAGCTGGGGAGCTTCACAGCAGATTCCCGAGCCCCAGAACGCGCTGCCAATCGACGATCTGCGCGACGCGACTGTGCGGCAGATCGTTCATCTGTCATTGGGCGGCAATGCGCTGCGTGTGCATTTGTCGAATGCGTTCGGCACGACCGCACTCCACTTCACTTCGGTGCACATTGCGCATCCATCTTCGCCCGCGGCCGCGGCGATTGATCCTGCGAGCGATCGCGCGTTGACATTTGCCGGCAATCCCGACGTCATAATTCCTCCGGGAGCGGAGTATGTGTCTGATCCGCTCGAAATGCCTGTCGCCGCATTGTCCGATGTGGCAGTGACATTTCATCTGGACGCGCCGCCTGCACAGGAGACAGGTCATCCCGGCTCGCGATCCACTTCCTACTACGTGCACGGAGACCATGTGAGCGCTGCTGACTTGCCTGATGCGAAACACGTGGACCACTGGTACGATCTCACGGAAATCGACGTGCGCACCTGCCGGAGCGGGCGCAGGAGCGGGCGTCGTCGTGGCGCTCGGCGATTCGATTACCGATGGCCACGCCGCCACCACCAACGGCAATGACCGCTGGACCGGATGTGTTGGCGGCACGACTGCAGGCCTCAGAAAAAGACGCGGAATATCGGCGTATCCAACCAGGGAATCGGCGGCAATCATCGTCCTGACCGACGGGCTCGGCCCGAATGTGCTGGCGCGTTTCGACCGCGACGTGCTGGCGCCGGCCGGCGTGCGCTGGTTGATCGTCTTTGAAGGCGTCAACGACCTGGGCGGCCTGGCTCGCATTGCCGAAGTTCCCGCCGAGCAGCACGCGGCGCTGGTCGCGCGCCTGATTGCTGCGTACCAGCAGATCATCGAGCGCGCCCATGCGCACGGGCTTCGCGTTTACGGCGCGACCATCACGCCCTACACAGGTTCGGGCTACTACCATCCCGGCTCGTTAAGCGAAGCCGATCGTCAAGCGGTGAACGCGTGGATTCGCGCCGCCGGGCACTTCGACGCGGTGATCGATTTTGACGCTGTGGTGCGCGACCCCGCGCATCCCGAGCAGCTTTTGCCGGCGTTCGATTGCGGCGATCATCTGCATCCTTCGCCGGCAGGGTACAAGGCGCTGGGTAAATCGATTCCGCTGGATTTGTTCGCAAAATAAGGAGCGGCTTCGGCTGTGAAGGCCAGACCTGCACATTCAGGCGCGGCGATATGTGGGCCTCGCGCAATAAATGCGCTTCTTACAACACCGGATTTTTCAGAGCGCTGCGTTTTTTGGGGATGATAACCGTGGACGCGCGGCGGCAGGTGCGGTTTTTTCAGTCCGAGAATTACGCGAGCGATGGCCGTTCGGCGAATTCTCGCCCATGGCGTGCAGGCGCAGGAAGTTGGTTGAGCCGGATTTGGTGCGCGTGCCGGCCACAATGGCGATCACTTCGCGCGGGCGGACGTAGCCGCCCTTTTCCAGCAAGCTTCTCGGCGCAATCCACCATCGCCTCGTTGGAATTCACCTTGGGACATCGGATGGGCGTGGTGCCCCAGAGCAGATTGAGGCGATTGACGGTGACGTCGAGCGGGCTGAGCGCGAAGATGGGCGCCGTGGGGTGGTACTTCGAGAGCTGGCGCGCCGTGGCGCCCGACTCCGTGAAAAGCGCAATGCCGCGCAGGTCAAGATCGTCGGCAGCGTGCGCCGTGGCCTCGCAAATGGTTTCGGCAATCGAGAGGCCGCTGCGACGTTCGCGCGGCTGGATATCCAGATTCTCTCTCATGTGCCGCTCGGTCTCGGTGACGATGCGCGCCATCATCTCCACGGCCTCGACCGGATATTTGCCCACGGCAGATTCGCCGGAGAGCATCACCGCGTCAGTGCCGTCGTAGATGGCGTTGGCCACGTCGGAGACCTCGGCGCGCGTGGGCCGCGGATTCTCGATCATCGATTCCAGCATCTGCGTCGCCGTGATCACCGGCTTAAAGTACTCAGCGGCGCGACGAATGATGTACTTCTGAATGGCGGGAACTTTCTCCGGCGGCACTTCCACGCCCAGATCGCCGCGCGCCACCATGATGCCGTCGGCGACCTGCAGAATCGCGTCGAGATGCTCGACTGCCTGCGGCTTTTCCAGCTTGGCGATGATCCAGGTATCGGCGCCGTGCGCGGCCACGCGATTGCGCACCAGGCTCACGTCTTCGGCGGTGCGCACAAATGACACGGCTATGGCGTCGACACCGTGATTGAGCGCGAACTCCAGGTCCTCGGAGTCTTTTTCGGTGAGCGAGGGCGTGCGCACCAGCACGCCGGGAAGATTAATGCCCTTGCTTTCGCCCAGCATGCCGCCGTTGATGATGTCGCAGACCACATCTCCTCCGGTGATCTGGTGCACGCGCAGCTCGATCAGGCCGTCGGAAATCAGAATGCGCGAGCCTTGCTCAACGTTTTCAGCGAGAGTCTTGAAAGTGGTGCCAACCAGAGAAGCCGTGCCCAGCACGTCGCGCGGAGTGATCGTGATCTTGTGGCCGGCCTTGAGCAGAACCGGTTGATGATCCTTAAGCAGCGCGGTGCGAATCTTTGGTCCCTGCAGGTCGGCGAGAATGCAGAGCGGCTTGTTTTCCTCGCGGCTCACCTTGCGGATTTTCTGCATCACCGCAACTTTGCGCTCGTGCGTGCTGTGAGAGAAATTGAGCCGCACCACATCCACGCCGGCGCGAATCATGGCGCGAATCACTTGCTCGCTGTTCGAGGCCGGCCCCAGCGTCGCGACGATTTTTGCGCGGCGCTGCGATGGAGATTGCGTACAGATTCAGTTCGGCGAAGGACATGGAGGCGGCTCCAGACACGTTTCTTGTTGAGTGAAAGTAGTTTTAAGCGGGCAAAAAGGAGCAAATAGGGCGCGAATGACTTTATTGTAACTGGCCGGGCCAAAGCGCAGCAGGCCGCGCACATTTTGCGCCATGCGGATTCCCGTCTGAATTTGAGAATAGGCCGGCGAAGAGGCCTGCGAACAAACCTGCCAGCAGAATCGCGAACAGCGTCTCGCTAGCGCGCCAGGGACGCCGGCTCCTGCGCGGACGACTCCGCCGCAATTTGATTCTGGCGTTCCCAGTAGAGAACGCCGTTCAGCTCCGCGCCCAGCAACACGCTGAACGACGTGATGTAAAGCCAAACGAGAGTTGCAATTCCAGCCGCGAACGAACCGTAGAGCCGCGTGTAGTTGGCCACGCTGGTCACGTACCAGCCGTAGGCCAGCGTGGCCGGAAACCAAATGAGCGTGCCCGCGATGGCGCCGGGCGCGACCAAAGACCAATGCTCCGTGCGGCGGGTTCCGAAGTGGTAAAGAGCCGTCAGAACGGTCAGAATGGCGGCAAAGCTGACCGTCCAACGAACCATGCGCCAGAAGAGGACGACGACATGGCGCAGGTTATGGCCTGCGTTTTCGACCATCCAGTGCTCGATCTGGTGACCGAAGACAATCACCAGCGAGGCCAGCGACAGCGGAATCAAGACAATAAATACGAGCATGAGCGCGCGGGCACGGCGTCCCCAGAAGGTCCAGCTTTCCTGCGGCAGCCGGTAGGCGCGGCGAAATCCCTCCATAAGCGAGAGCATGAAGCCGAGCCCCGCAAAAAGGCTGAGCAATGTGGCGGAGAGAATCAGCTGGCCGGAGTGGAGTTGATGATTCAGGATCGACGACTGAACCAGATCGAGCGTGTCATTCGGCAGAAACTGCTCCAGAACGCCGCGCGTTTCTCCCACCAGCGTCGGCCCCTCTTCAACCTGGGCTATCAGCGTGGTCATCACCAGCAGGGCAGGGAAGAACATGAGCATTCCGGAATAGGCGGCCGCCTTCGACACGTTGACGACATCGTGGACAAACGCCTGAAAAAGCGCTTCGCGGATTCTGGCCAGGTATTTATACATTTGCGTTCCAAGCCAGAGTAGAGCATTTGCCGGGTTTACGGCGATAAGTCTCTTGAAAAACCGCGGCCAAAGCATCGAGAAAGTCAGGTCAGCTGTTCTTTGAGGCGCGCGCGCCCGCCGGCCTCGACTCAAAGGTCGCTGCTCGATGCGCATCGCGAACTGGCTTTTCGGGCTACAATTCTGCGGGGGCCCCGTCGGCTATGAATCGTCCTTCGAAATTGCAGTGTTGTCTCGCGATTGTCCTCGTATTGCTGTTTGCGTTTTTTGCTGCCCGGCCCGCAACCGGCCAAGTCGTGGTCAGCGAAACAGAGCGCGTCGCTGCGCAATTGCCCGCACAATCTCGCGCAGTGGTGGAGCGGCTTTTGAGCCTCGACCAGCTCCCTGCCACCGCATGGAAGATGCACTCCGGCGACCTGACGCATGGCGAGGCGGTTGGTTTAGACGAAAGCGACTGGCAGCCCGTGGCGCTGCGCGAAAAAGCGCCGACCGATGCCGTCTGGTTCCGGCAGACCGTCCAGATTCCCGACACGCTCAACGGCTACGACTTAACCGGCGCGCGCATCTGGTTCCAGTTCCACGCCGACGCCAACGGCCCCATGCCGGAGATGATTTACTACAACGGCCGCCGCGTGGCCATGGGCGAGGATCTCGAACCGATCGTGCTCGAGGAAGACGCGCGACCCGGCGACAAAATTGTCATCGCGGTCAAGCTTCTGGCGACGATCGACGTCAAGACCTTTCGCGGCGCAAACCTGCGCATCGAGTTTCCTCAGAATCGGCCCAACCCCGAGGATCTCGCCCAGGAGTTTCTGTCTGCGTCGGTGCTTCTGCCCTCGCTCACGCCCGGCGACAGCTCAAAACTGGCCACTTTGAATTCGGCCATCGCCGCCGTGGATGTGTCGGCGCTCGATGCAGCCGAAACGTCCACCGGCGACGCGCGAGCGCAGGCGCAATCCAAATTCGACGCAAGCCTCAAAGCCGCGCAGGGCCAGCTCGAAGTGCTTCGCCCGCTGCTTGAGACTGCAACATTTCACCTCACCGGCAACTCGCACATTGACGCTGCGTGGCTGTGGCCGTCGACTGAAACCGTCGACGTCGTCCGGCGCACATTCGGCACCGCGCTCCAGTTGATGAACGAATATCCCGGCTACACGTATACGCAGTCGGCCGCCGCCTACAACGAATGGATGGCCGAGAAGTACCCTTCGATGAATGCGGAAATCAAGAAGCGCATTCAGGAGGGCCGCTGGGAGATTGTCGGCGGCATGTGGGTCGAGCCGGACCTGAATATGCCTGACGGCGAATCGCTTGTGCGCCAACTGCTGGTCGGCAAACGCTGGTACAAGCAGGCCTACGGTGTGGACGTGCGCATCGGCTGGAATCCCGATTCGTTCGGCTACAACTGGCAACTGCCGCAGATCTACAAGAAGAGCGGCATCGATTATTTCGTCACGCAGAAGATGGACGTGGAACGACACCAATCAGCTCCCGTTCAAGCTTTTCTGGTGGCAATCGCCCGATGGATCGAAGGTGCTTACATATTTCCCGCACGGCTACGGCAATGAAGACCTGCGCCCGCTGCGGCTCTCGGACGATCTTGTGGCTGCGCGCGAGCGGTCCACCGGAATGACAGACATGATGGACCTCTATGGCGTGGGCGACCACGGCGGCGGACCGACGCGGGCGATGCTCGACGAGGGCTTCCGCTGGGCCCAGCCCGATGCGGCGGCGCTTGCCGCGAATGGCGGAGCGCCGGTCACGCCTCACTACGAGTTCGGCACGGCGCAGAGCTTTTTCTCGTCGGTTGAGAAACAGATCGCGCCGGACAGCCCTGTGTGGAACTACCAGTCGATTGCGAAAGGTTACACGGCTCCGCGCGGCGGTGCCGGGCAAGGTTGCAATTCCGACCTGGAATACGCGAGCTTTACTTCGAATATCATCGCGGCGTCTACACCACGCAGGCCAACCACAAGCACAGCATGCGCACTGCGGAAGAGGAGGTGCTGAACGCGGAAAAATGGTCGTCGCTGGCGTGGCTCGATGGCGCGAAGTATCCAGCAGACGAGCTGACCGAAGATTGGAAGAAAGTGCTCTTCAACCAGTTCCACGATCTGGCGGCGGGGTCCGGCATTGCCGACATTTACAAGGACGCGCAGAAGGACTACGGCTGGGTGCGCATGTCGACGGAGGAGATTTCGACGGCAGCGCTCTCCGGTGTTGATGAGACGGTCAAGACGGAGGGTGCCGGGATCCCGATCATCGTGTATAATCCGCTCGGTTGGAAGCGCTCTGGCGAGATCACCGCCCGGATCCAGGACGACACCGGAGTGCATAACGTGACAACGCCAGTGGCCGACGTGCCGGCCTTGGGATACAAAGTTGTCCATTATTCGACTGCCGACTCGCGAACAACTCGATGTCGCATCTGGCCAGCAACTTCAGACGAACAATCTCGGATGATGGCAGCTGCAATCACGCTGGAGAACGGACATGTTGCACGGTTTCTGTGACGGAAAAGCCTCAGGCTGCATTACGAGCGTGTCTGACAACACTTCGAAGGTCGACTCTCTTGCGGCCGGCGCCTGCGGCAACCAGCTTCAGTTCTTCAAAGACACTCCCAAGGATTACGACGCCTGGAACATTGATCCTGGAACGCTCGACGTGCCGCCCTCGACCATCGAGAAAGCGGACTCAGTCGAAGTCGGTGACGGACTCTGACGGCTCTGCCGCCATCCGAGTTACTCGCCATTGGCAGAACTCCAAGATTCATCCAGACCATCAGCCTGCGACGGCGACATTGTTGACATCGACAACGACATCGACTGGCACGAGAAGCATGTTCTGCTCAAGGCTGCGTTCCCGTTGGCCGTGACGAGCGACTTTGCCACCTATGAAATTCCCTACGGCTCCATCGAGCGGCCGACGACGCGCAACAACTCCTTCGAAAAAGCGCAGTTTGAGGTTCCGGCGATGCGCTGGGCCGATCTGAGCGGAGCGGGGCCGGACGGCAAAGTCCACGGCCTGAGCATTCTGAATCAGGACAAGTACGGCTACGACGCGGCGGGCAACGTGCTGCGCATTACGCTGCTGCGCTCGCCTACATGGCCCGATCCCGACGCCGACCAGGGCGAGCATCACTTCCACTACGCGCTCTATCCGCACGCGGGCACGTGGAAGGACGCGCTCACCGTGCGCCACGGATGGGAGTACGACTATCCGCTGCAGGCCGTCGTCACGACAGCACACGCGGGATCGTTGCCGCCGGAGCACTCGTTTGCTTCGGTCGCGCCGGACAATATCGTCCTCACCGCCGTGAAAAAAGCCGAAGACGCGAACGGATTGATTTTTCGCGCGTACGAGTGGGCCGGCAAGGAGACGACTGCCGAGTTCCATGTTCCGCCGGGCGCGACCGGCGCAACCGTCACGAATCTGATGGAACAGCCCGAAGGCGGGCCGCTTTCAGTCACAACGGAAAACGGGGCCAACGTAGTCAAAGTTCCCATCCATCCCTACGAGATTCTGACGATTCGCGTGGACTACGCGGACAGCGGGGGAAAAGGCACCGAGGGACCAAGGAACCGGGGAACTAGAAGGCAGTGAAAAGAGAACGGCTGATTTGTTAATCTGACAGCAGCAAGGAGCCAGCGCCATGCACATTACTTCTCCATTCTTTGTCGTCCCCGTCATCATCGTGGTTTTCGTTGCGTCGATTTTGTTTGCCACAAGCAGCAAGGAAGACGGATCGGCACATTGAGCGCGCGCCTGCGGTGATGCCGATTTCCGTCGGGGCTAAAGCTCGTTGTCGGCAGGTGCGCGAATTCAGGGGGCTGAATCCCCCGCACCCTCCGTTTCCCGGAACATTTTGCCCGCCCACGGCGTATAACCTGCACAGAGGGCGTTTGCCATGGCACCGAACCCAACATTGAACTCGACACAGAACCCAACACCCAAGTCCGCACGGAACCCAAGCGCGCATTTCGACTCGGAACGCAATGCTCAGATCGAGCGGCTTGTTCGCCGGCCTGCTGGCCTGCCTGACTCTGGCCGCCGGAATCGCCGGATGCAGAGTGCAGGTGGACAAAGGCGCTAACGGCGAGCAGAAAAAAGTCCAGGTCGACACTCCCTTCGGCGGCATTCATGTGAACACCGACCAGACCTCGGCCGCTGACCTCGGGCTGCCCACATATCCCGGCGCGAATATCGTGAACGACAAAGATAACGAAAAGTCGGCAGACATCCACATGGGTTTTGGCGAGTGGGAACTGCGCGTGAAGGTCGTCAACTTCTCCACGCCCGACAGCCAGGACAAGGTGCTTGCGTTTTATAAGAACGCGCTTGCGCGCTACGGCGATGTGATCACCTGCCAGGGCACCACGCCTGTGGGTACGCCGACCCAGACCTCCGAGGGGTTGACCTGCTCAGACGATAAAGACAACACAAGCACGGTCCAGATTGATCGCGGAGATTACGGTAGCGGGGAAAATAGTCTGGAGCTGAAGGCCGGATCGAAGCGCCACCAGCATATCGTCGGATTCAACAGCTCCACGTCGGGCCAGACGCGGTTTGCGCTCGTGGCGCTCGATCTGCCTGCGGTGGCCGTCAACGGGTCTGGCAAGAGCGACTGATCACGAAACGACTGACTCCGACTGACTCCGATTTTTCCATTCGGCATGCAAGCCTCTGGATGAAGATCTCTTTACGATTTCCCAGCGCTGCCCCATCGCCCTGCTTGATGACGGTTTACCGCACGTTCATCTAAGATCCGTTAAATGAGGATTCGTTAAGTGAGCGCGGGGTCTTTTTCCATGGGCTTCAGGATTCGTCAGGCAATTCTCAGCGCCGCCTTTTGCTCGGGCGCAATGTGTCTTTCAGCGCAAACCGCCCCGAGCGAAATCGCGCCGAGTCAATCCGCCCCGCATATCGACCTGCCTTCCAGCAAGCAGTTGATCGGCGAAGCTCCGGGCCATCCGCAACGCATCAACAGCCTGCCTATCTCGATGGCTGTCTCACCCGATGGCCGCTACGTTGTGACGGTGAACGCAGGCTACGGAACCTTCGAGTCGCAATACGAGCAGTCGTTCTCGGTTCTCGACACTCAGACTGGCGCGCTTGCGGACTTCCCGGACGCCCGTACCGCGCTGCACGCGCACCAGACGCTCTATTCCGGTCTCGCGTTCAGCAAAGACGGCAGCCACATCTACGCCAGCATGGCATCGCTGACCGATGCGAAAGGCGACGGCAAAGCCGATACGGGCAGTGGAATCGCGGTCTACAGCTTCGCCGGCGGAAAGATTGCGCCCGAGCGCCTGATTCATCTGCCGGCCGCGCCGCTGCCGCAAGGGCGAAAGACCATCGAGCCCGCCGGCACCGAAAGCAGTGAGGGTTTGCCTTATCCTGCCGCGATAGCGGTGCTGGGCGAAGCCGGCCACGAAAAGTTACTGGTCGCCGAAAACCTCTCCGACGACGTGGTGTTAGTTGACGTCGCGACCGGCGCAATCGAAAAACGCTTCGACCTCTCCGAGAATGACGCTGTGCCTTCGACCTACCCGATCGCCGTTACTGCAACCAGCGATGGCAAGCGCGCTTTTGTCGCGCTGTGGAATGCATCGGAGATCGTTGAGCTCGACCTCGAGCGCGGCACTGTCGGGCGTAAGCTGGCGCTGCTAAAGCCGCCCAGCCCGATTGCGCCGGGCACGCACCCCTGTGCGATCGTTTTTTCGCCAGGCGAAAAAACTCTCTATATTGCGCTCGCCAACCGCGATGCCGTTGCGGCCGTGAACGTGAGCGCCGGACAATTCGCCGTTAAGGGCTATTTCGACACGCGCCTGCCGGGCCAGAGCTATTTCGGCGCCGAGCCGGTTTCGCTCGCCGTCAATGCTGACGGCAGCCGCGTCTATGTGGCGAATATGGCCACTGACGCGGTCGCCGTGATCGACTCGCGCAAATTGACGCCAAGAGCCGCGAAGACCGGAATGATCGAGCCCGACGGTTTCATTCCAACAGAATGGATGCCGATGTCGATCGCGTTCGTCGCGTCGCCAACGAGCGTCAAGCTGGGCGGCAAACTCGGCGGCACGCTGTACGTTGCGACGGACAAAGGGAAGGGAACGGGACCGAATAATTTTCCGCAAAGAATCGCCGCATCGGTGCCCAATTCCCACGAAAGTGACCACACCTATATCGCCTCGCTGCTCTATGGCTCACTGGCCACGCTCGACGAATCGGAGATCGATAGCCATCTTGCGGAATGGACGCAAACGGTGCTTGCTGAGAACCGCATGATAGCCGCGCAGGAGCAGATCGAGTTTGCGGATGGCGGGAAGAGTTCAGAAAAAGGTCCCGAAAAGAGCGCCGACGGGTCGCGCATCCGCCACGTCATCTACATCATTAAAGAAAACCGCACCTACGACCAGATCTTCGGCGACTTAAAACAGGACGGCAAGCCCGTGGGCAACGGCGACGCAAGCCTGGCGATGTATGGCGCGGCCATCACGCCCAACGAGCACAAACTCGCGCTCCAGTTCGGCGTGCTCGATAATTTTTATGACTCCGGTGAGGTTTCAGGCGACGGGCATGTATGGTCGACGGCCGGCATTGGCACGGATTATCTGGAGAAGACCTGGCAGCAGGACTATCGAAGTAGCGAGCGGTCCTATGACTTTGAGGGAGTCGTCGCCGGCGGTCTTCCACTGCTGCAGAAGATTCCGGACGTCAATGAGCCTTCGAGCGGCTATCTGTGGGGTAATTTGGCCGCGCACGGGAAGACGTACTATCACTTCGGCGAGTACATCTCGTCGACATTTTGCGCCCAGCATTCTGTTGCCGATCCGAAGCAGGGCGAGGTGCTCGCCGGGCCCAAATGCCCGCGCAATGCGATTGCGCCTGGCGAACAGCTTCCCGAAGTGTGGGGCGGCGGCATCAACAAGTGGCCATGGGCTATTCCGCTCATCGCCAAAAACGAAGCAACCAAGCCCGAGCTGGTGGGCCACTTCGCGCCTGAAGCGCCGGATTTCAATCTCCTGATTCCGGATCAGATCAGGGTCGAAATTTTTCTGCGCCATCTGAAGCAATGGGTAACCGATCGCGAGAGCGGCCGCGACACTATGCCCGATTTTGTAATGTTGCGCCTGCCCAACGATCACACCTACGGAACGCGACCCGGCGGCCCTTCGCCCAAATCTTCCGTCGCCGATAACGATTTAGCCGTCGGCCGCGCCGTGGAAGCAATTTCGCACTCGGCCTATTGGGATGACACGGCTTTCTTTGTCCTCGAAGACGACGCGCAGGCAGGCGCAGACCACGTCGATGCGCACCGCAGCATTGCGCTCGTCATCAGCAAATATTCGCCGCACGGCCCCGCCGCCGCGCCTTTTCCCAGCGGCACGGCCTATGTCGACAGCCGCTTCTACTCCACCGTGAGCGTCATCCGCACCATGGAGGCGCTGCTCGGTCTGCCGCCGATGAACAACAACGACGCCTTCTGCTCGTTGATCTCCTCGCTGTTCACCGGCCCGGGCGATCAGCCGCCGTACACCGCGGATTATTCCAACCGCGACAACGGCCTTATCTACACTGCGAACCAAAAGAATGCCGTGGGCGCGCGGGCCAGCATGAAGATGGACTTCAGTCACGAGGATCGCGCTCCGACGGAGAAGCTCAACGTCATTCTCTGGAAGGACGCAATGGGCGCTGCGCCGGTGCCTCCGATGCTTAAGGTGCGAACCAAAAAGACTGGCGACAGCGACGACGATTAGGGCGCGAACGGCCCGGTACGTTGCGATCCGGCGCTGGCTCGTCTCGTTCCGAAAACCGGAATCTCTGCGCGCGGCAACGCATGCAGCGGACTTGCGATGCTAAGATGGCTCACGGATTTGGGCTTGTGAATCACCGCCCAGACGCGAGATTCGATGAGCAGTGAACGTCCTCTTCGTGCGGGCCTTTGCGGCATTGGCCTCGATGCCTACTGGAGCCAGTTTGCCGGCCTCGAGCAGCGGCTCAAGGGCTACGTGGCGCAGGTCGCGTCGCGGCTCACGCGGCCGGGCGTTGAAGTGGTCAATCTCGGCCTGATCGATACGCCCGCTCGCTCGCGCGATGCCGGCCATCAGTGCCGCCGCGAAGACATCGACATTCTTTTTCTCTACGTGACCACTTACGCGCTCTCGAACACCGTGCTTGCCGTTGGTGCAGCGCGCGGGCGTGCCCGTGATCGTGCTCAACCTGCAGCCTGAGGCGGCCATCGACTACAAATCATTCAACCGGCTCGAAGACCGAACCGCGATGACCGGCGAGTGGCTTGCCTTCTGCTCCGCGTGCCCGGTGCCGGAGATCGCGAATCTTTTTGCTCGCGCTCGCATTCCTTTCCACCAGGTCACCGGCGTGCTCGACGAAGCCGACAACCTGGCGCGAGATCGAGGAGTGGCTGGCGGCGGCGCGCGTGCGCTCGGCGCTTGCCGCAGCGCGGCTCGGCCTGATGGGCCACTACTACAGCGGCATGCTCGACATCATGACCGACGTGACGCTGGTTTCGATCGCCTTCGGCACGCACGTCGAGCATGCTTGAAGTGGACGAGCTGAGCGCGCTGCGCTGCCGAAGTGAGACGAAGCCGATATCGCCCGCCGCGTCGCGGAATTCCACGCCGCCTTCGATGTGCAGCCGGATTGCCCTGCGGAGGAGTTGCGCCGCGCCGCGCGCACTTCCGTGGCTCTTGACGCGTTTGTTGCGCGATACGATCTCGACGCCATGGCTTATTACTACAAAGGACTCGGCAAGGCGGCCAATGAAGACACCATGAGCTCCATCATTCTCGGCACTTCGCTGCTCACTGCGCGCCACATTCCCGTGGCCGGCGAGT
Source organism: uncultured Acidobacteriaceae bacterium (assembly GCA_963725115.1). Lineage (GTDB taxonomy): Bacteria > Acidobacteriota > Terriglobia > Terriglobales > Acidobacteriaceae > Telmatobacter. The sequence goes on from CAVRXG010000003.1 coordinate 515,745, forward strand.
ACGAAGTGAAAAATGCCATCGCCATGAAGATCATGGACCTGCTCGGCGCGGGCGGCTCGTTCACCGAGTACTATGCGATCGACTTCAACGACGATCTGGTGCTGATGGGCCACGACGGTCCCGGCCACATCGCGATTGCCGAGGGCAAAACCAAGGTGCGGCCGCTCAAGGTCTACCACGGCAAGGTCGGCCGCGGGCTTTCGGTGGAGATGAGCGTGAAGCACGGGCCGGTCACGCTGCTCTCGGTGGCGGAAGACGCGGATTCGCGCTTCAAGCTGGTCGTGGCCGAGGGCGAGTCCGTGGCCGGAGAAATTCTCGAGATCGGCAACACCAACAGCCGCTACCGCTTCCCGCTGGGTGCACGGGGATTCGTCGAGGCATGGAACGCGCAAGGCCCCGCTCACCACTGCGCCGTCGGCGTCGGACACCTGGCAGAAACGCTGCGCAAGACCGCGGCGCTGATCGGAATTGGATTCCACCAGGTATGTTGAACCGCGCCGCCGTCAGCCAACGGTTCACCTGATGGGATAAATGGTGGAAAAAGCCCCCTGAATGGCGCTAGCCCGCGCCAACTGCGTCGCCAAACCCTGCCCCAAACTGGTAGCTTGAGAGGGTAGGAAACTCTTTTCCACGATGGCTTCCAGTCCCTACTTTTCATTGGCAGTTTTGTTCGTGGCGGCGCTGGGCTTTGGCGCTGGCCCCGCTGGGGCTGGCGTGGCTTTGGGCGCGGGTATTTTCACCGGCCAAACCTAACGCGATCAAGAACGCTATTTACGAGTGCGGGCTGGAGTCAAAGGGCGATGCATGGATGGGATTCCGCTCGGCCTACTACCTTTACGGAATCATCTTTCTCATCTTCGACGTGGAAGCCGTTTTTCTGCTTCCGTTTGCTGTGGCATTTACAGGATTGGGCGCGGCAGCCTGCGCGGCCATGCTCGTCTTTGTCCTGTTGTTGGTTGAAGGGTTGGCCTGGGCCTGGGCAAAAGGCGTTTTGACGTGGCAGTGATAAGCAGTTCGTAGTTCATAGTTCGCAGTTCGTAGTTTGCCGGTGAGCCGAGAACTGTGAACTAAGAACTGTGAACTGGAGACTGGAGCAGCGACAAATGGCAGTTGACCAAAATCTGAAGATCGAGCTGGGCAAGCAGGGCATCTTCGTGACCACCATCGAGGAGCTCTACAACTGGGGCCGTCGCAGCTCGGTATGGCCCATGCAATTTGGGCTCGCGTGTTGCGCCATCGAGATGATCGCCACCACAATGGCCCGCTACGATCTGGCTCGCTTCGGCGCGGAAGTTTTTCGGCCCTCGCCGCGGCAAGCCGATCTGATGATCGTCTCCGGCACCGTGACCAAGAAGATGGCGCCGCAGGTGGTGCGCCTCTACAACCAGATGGCCGAGCCGCGTTATGTCATCGCCATGGGCGCCTGCGCCATCTCCGGCGGCCCGTTCAAGCAGGGTTACAACGTGCTCAAGGGGATTGACCGCTACATTCCCGTGGACGTGCACATTCCCGGTTGCCCACCGCGGCCTGAGGCGCTGATTCAGGCTTTCATGACATTGCAGAAGAAGATCGACGGCCAGCCTCTGACCGGCGAAGACCGGCCGCGTTTTCTCGACGCCGATGCACAGGGCGAGTTTCCTGTGCCCGAGCAGGGCGATCACGATCTGGAGCCGACTTCAAACAAAGGCGTCTGGCCGGTGCCGATCACGATCCGGTAAAAAAGCAGGGACGACGGACAGAGGGACGAGATTGAAAACGGTAGAAGAAATCAAAACGGCGATAGAGGCAGCGGTTCCGGGAGCGGGCGTTGAGTTCGTGCCAAATCCAAGCGTCTCAGCGCAGCACTCGTTGCGCCTTGCGCCGGAGTCCGCCATGGCCGTCGCAACATTTCTGCGCGACGATTCCGAGCTGGCCTTTGATTTCCTTTCGAATGTTTCCGGTGTCGACTGGCCAGACAAAGAGATAGCAGAGAAAGTTAAAGTAACGCGTCAGGTTGTAAAAACGGTCGACGGACTGTGAGCAAACAGTCGAGGAAACGGTCGACGAGACCCGCAAGCGCACCGAGCCGGGCTTCCTCGAGGCGGTCTATCACTTGTATTCGGTCGAGAAGAAACATGGGCCTCTCGTAATCCGTCTCCGCACTTTAAATCGCGCCGATAAGACACAACTGCCGTCGCTCACTCCCGTCTGGCGCTCCGCCGAATTTCAGGAGCGCGAAGTCTTCGATTTGTATGGGATTATCTTTGCCGACCATCCCGATCTGCGTCGCATCTTGATGTGGCCGGAATTCAAGGACCACCCCATGCGCAAGGATTACGTTGACCCGGACGACTTTGAATACGAGCCAACGCCGCACGATGATGTGCTCAAGCGCGCGCAGGCTCATCAAGCCGCCGCACAGGGAACGCCCAACGCCGAACAGGGGCCGGCCACCGCATGACCGTATTGGCAACAAAGTCGGAAAGAGTCGCTGGTTGGAACCGCCCGCCCACCATCGAGCCGAGCGGCGAGGACGAGCTACTCGAGCTCGCCATGGGGCCGCACCATCCATCGACCCACGGCGTCTTTCGCATGGACGTGGCGCTCGACGGCGAGAAGGTCGTTCGCCTCAAGCCGGTATTCGGCTACCTGCACCGCAATCACGAGAAGATCGCCGAGGGCGCTTCGTATCTGGCGTCGATGCCCTATACCGATCGCCTCGATTACTTCTGCTCGCTCACTAACAACTGGGCCTATGCGCTGGCGGTGGAGAAGCTCGTCGGCCAGGAAGTCCCCGAGCGCGCCGAATACATTCGCGTCATACTCGCCGAGCTCACGCGCATTCAGAATCATGCCGCGTCCATTGGCTTTCTCATTCAGGAGATGGGCGCCAGCGGCACGCCGCTCATGTACGCATTCAAAGAGCGCGAAAAAATTCTCGACCTGTTCGAATCGCTCACCGGCTCACGCATGATGTGCAACTACATGCGCTTCGGCGGCTGTCGCGTTGATGTTTCCGCGCCCTGGCTCGACGCCACGCGCAAGGTGGTCGCTGGCCTGTCCCAATTCGTCGATGAGTTCGAGGCTCTGCTCTCGACGAACGAAATTTTGATGGCGCGCTGCCAGGGTATGGGCATTCTGCGGCCCGAACTTGCCGTCAATGCTGGCGTTTCAGGCCCGATGCTTCGCGCGACGGGCGTGAACTACGACATTCGCAAAGTTGACCACTACGGCATCTACGATCGCTTTCAATTCCGCGTACCGCTCGGCGACCACGGCGACATCTACGACCGTTACATGGTTCGCATTTTCGAAATGCGCGAGTCCATCAAAATTCTCGAACAGGCGCTGCCGCAAATTCCTGCTGGGCCGATCATGGACGCGAAGGCCAAAATTCGCGGCTTCCGCCCCAAGCCGGGCGAGGCGTACGGCCGCATTGAAGCGCCCAAGGGCGAGCTCGGCTTTTATCTCATCAGCGATGGTGGGCCAAATCCTTATCGCTATCGTGTGCGCCCGCCGAGCTTGATCAACCTGACGATTCTCGAAGACATGTGCCTGAGCCACAATGTCGCCGACGTCGTGCTGATTTTTGGCAGCGTGGATATTGTTTTGGGAGAAGTGGACCGTTGATGAAAGTTCACAGTTCTGAGTTCCTAGTTCTCAGCGGTTGACTCTGCGGCGCGGACTACGGGTTGCGAACTGCGAATTGTGAACTTCGAACTACGAACTGCAAACCGGAGGTTTGCTTTGCTCGGTGACGGAATTCTGAAAGGGATGGCGGAGACGGCGAGGAATTTCTTCGGAAGTTACGTCTCGAAAGACCGGCTCACGACGGTGGAGTATCCGGAGCAGCGGATCCCCACCGCCGAAAATGCGCGCGTCTTTCCCTTTCTCGTCTACGACGGCGCGGACTGGGAGGCCGGCATGCGCTGCGTGGCCTGCCAGATCTGCGAGAAAGAGTGCCCGCCCAAGTGCATCTACATTGAAAAAAGCGCTGACAAAAAGCCGGACTACGTGGGCAAGCCGCAGTTTTATCCCACGCGTTTCGACATCGATATTTCTGTCTGCATGAGCTGCCAGATTTGCGTTGAAGTTTGCCCGTTCGAGGCCATCAAGATGGATACGCAATTTGAGCTGGCCACCACGGACCGCTTCGGCGGTCTGCTCTATGACCGCAAAGAGTTGTCCAGGTCGAACGAGTACTACCACGAAATCCACCCGACAGAAGCCACTGAAGTGGATGCGCGCCTCGCCGAAGAAAAGGCCAAAGTGGAAGCGAAGGCCAAAGCAGCAGCCGAAGCGGCCGCCGCAAAAGCCGCTGCTGCAGCGGCTCAGCCTGCATCGCCGGCGAAAGCTGGTTCGCCCGCCGCGCCTGAGCCCGGCCCCGCGAGTTTGACGGATCCGGCGAAGCCGGCAGGAGGAGAAAGCTAGCCCATGGCCGCGAACCTCCTCTTCGTGAATTCCTTCTTCGCGAATCTCGACCAGATTTTCATTCTCCTGCGCAATTGGCTTGTGGGATTTCTGCCCGCCGCGCTTCAACCTGCGGCTGGCGTGCTCCTCGGCGTCATCGCTATTATCTCCGTCTTTCCCGGCCTCTTCGCGCTCACCACTGTATTCGAGCGCAAGGGCCTGGGCCGCATGCAGAATCGCCTCGGGCCCAATCGCGTCGGCCCCTACGGCCTTTTTCAGCCGATCGCCGACGGCATCAAGTCGCTCACCAAGGAAGATATTGTTCCCTTCCGCGCCAACGCCGTCGTTCATTTTCTTGCGCCGCTCGTGCTCGTGGTCACCGTCTTCATGGGCTTCGCCGTTTTGCCCATGGGCCGCAACATGGTGCTGGTCGACATGGACTCGGGCCTGCTTTTCTTCTTCGCCATGGGCGCTGCAACGGAGCTTTCCGTCTTCATGGCCGGCTGGTCGAGCCGCAATAAGTATTCGCTGCTCGGCGCCATGCGCGCCGTGGCGCAGATGATCAGCTACGAAGTTGTCCTGCTGCTCTCGGCGTGTCCGTCGTCATGATCACCGGCTCGCTCTCGCTTACCAAGATCGTCGCAGCGCAGAACCAGTACACCGGCAGTCTTTCCTCACTGGTACATCTTCACGCCGTGGGGACTGGCCGGTTTTATCATCTTCGCCATTGCCGCCACGGCCGAAACCAATCGCTCGCCCTTCGATCTGCCCGAAGGCGAATCGGAACTTGTCGCCGGCTACCACACCGAATATTCTGGCTTCAAATTTGCGCTCTTCTTCCTCGGCGAATATCTCGCCATGTTTGCCATCTCCGGCCTGGGCGCTACGCTTTTTCTCGGCGGATGGTCCGCGCCATTTTCGTTTCTCACATTCATCCCTTCGTGGATCTGGTTTTTCAGCAAGGTCATGCTGCGCCATCTTCGTCTTCATCTGGATGCGCGGCACGCTGCCCCGCCTGCGCCAGGACCAGCTGATGAACTTTGCCTGGAAATTTGTTCTGCCCTTCACGCTGCTCAACCTCTTGGTCACGGCGCTGTGGCGCTTCATGGGCGAGGGCTGGCAGCGCTGGGTAGTTTGCACGGTCATTCTCGCGGCGGCTTACGTCATCATGGGCCGGCTGCAGATGCGCAGCAAGCATTTCGGCCCCAGGAGCTACCGCTATGCTGAATAGGGAGTGCGAACGGTGAGCCCGATCTTCTATCTGCTTGCGGCCCTCACGCTGGCCGGCGGCCTGGCCGCGGTGCTGCTCAAGCACCTGGTTCACTGCGCGCTCGCCGTCACGGTGGCCTTCGCCGGACTGGCGCTGCTTGTTTCTGCAACTCGACGCGCAGTTCGCCGGCTTCGCGCAGATTCTGGTCTACATCGGCGCCGTCGCCATCCTTATTGTCTTCGCCATTCTGCTCACGCGCGGCTCCGAACTGCCGAAAGGCGGCGTCTTCAGCCCGACCTGGCTCGTGGGCCTGGTCATCGCCGCCGGCGTCTTTGCCGTTCTCGGATGGGCTGTGCTCGCGAGCGTGAGCGCCGTTCCACAGCAGAATGCCGTCCCGTCCGTCACCGTGCACGACATCGGCATCGCGCTTGTCGGCCGTTACGTGCTGCCGCTTGAGATCGTCGCCCTGCTGCTCACCGCCGCCACCATCGGCGCGGTCATCGTGGCCATGCACGAAGAAAGAGAGGCCGCAATGACGACGCCTCTCGCCGGCTATCTTCTCGTTGCCGCGTCTGCTCTTCGCCATCGGCCTTGCCGGCGCGCTCGTGCGGCGCAACGCAATCCTGGTGCTCATCGGCATCGAGCTCATGCTCAACGCGGCCAACCTGAATCTGATCGCATTCTGGCGCTACGGCCCGCATCCCGAGGCGCTCACCGGCATGATGTTCGCCATTTTCTCGATCGCCGTGGCCGCGGCCGAAGCTGCCGTCGGTCTGGGCCTCGTCATCGCCATCTATCGCCACACCAACACCACCGAGCTCGACAAGATCGAACAGGATGAAGGGGTGAACGCTTGATCCAGGAATCCACTTCATTCGTCTCCGCAGTTCGCCGCGTCCTCGATCACGCGCATCTTGTGGCTCATTCCTGCTGTGCCCATGCTCGCTTCGGGCATCATCGCGCTGCTCAAGCAGCCGCACCGCAAAATCGCGTCTTCGCTCGCCATCGGTTCGCTCGGTTTTTCTCTGCTGCTTGTCGCTGATCGCCTTCGCACATGTTCGTCCGCGGATGGGCCCACGGCGCGGTCGTTCGCGAAACCGTCAACTTCACCTGGTTCCACTTCGGCGGCACCACCGTCGATCTCGGCTGGGTCCTCGATCCTCTCGCCGCCATCATGCTCGTGATGGTCAGCTTCGTCGGCCTGCTCATCTTCATCTACTCCGTCGGCTACATGGCCCACGACGAAAACTTCACGCGCTTCTTCTGCTTCCTCTCGCTCTTTGCCGGAGCCATGCTCGGCGTCGTCATCTCCAACAGCCTGCTGCTGCTCTTCATGTGCTGGGAGATCGTCGGCCTCACTTCCTATCTGCTCATCGGCTTCTGGTATCAGAAGCCCTCGGCCGCGGCGGCCGCGAAAAAAGCCTTCGTCACCACGCGCGTCGGCGATATTTTCTTTCTTCTCGGAATTGTCTGGCTATTTTCGCTCGACCGGCACGCTGCTTTTCTATAACCACGGCGTCGGTTCGCTTGAAGGCCTGGCTCTTGCCAACCTGCTCACGCAGCACGCGGGCCTCGGCCTCAGCGCCGCCGGCGCCATCGGCTCTGCTCATCTTTGCCGGAGCCGCCGGCAAAAGCGGCCAGCTTCCGCTGCACGTCTGGCTGCCCGACGCGATGGAAGGCCCCACGCCCGTCTCCGCGCTCATTCACGCGGCCACCATGGTCGCCGCCGGCGTTTATCTCATCGCGCGCGTTTATCCGCTCATGTCCGCAGGCGCGCCGCTCGCGCGCCGGCGCGAAGGCGGCACTACCACTGCGCTCACCGTCGTCACCTGGGTCGGCGCGGCCACCGCGGTCTTCGCCGCGCTCATCGCCGTCGCGCAAAACGACATCAAGCGCATCCTCGCCTACTCCACCGTCTCGCAGCTCGGCTACATGATGGCCGGCCTCGGCCTCGGCGGCGTTGCCGTCGGCATGTTCCACCTGATCACGCACGCATTCTTCAAGGCGCTGTTGTTCCTCGGCGCGGGCTCGGTGATCCACGGCTGCCACGAGGAGCAGGACATTCGCCGCATGGGCGGCCTCAAGGTCGACATGCCGCTCACCTTCATCACCTACGCCATCGGCATGCTGGCGCTGTGCGGCTTTCCGATCTTCTTCTCCGGCTTCTGGTCGAAGGACGGCATTCTCGAAGCCGCGCAACAATTCAGCCGCGATCAAAGGGCCGTTTTATCTGCTCGTCTTTGGCGCGCTGCTCACCGCGTTCTATATGACGCGCCAGGTCTGCTACGTCTTCTTCGGCTACTGGCGCGGCCACGGAACCGCGCACGAAAGCCCGAAGGTGATGACGCTGCCGCTCGCCATCCTCGCCTTCTTCGCCATGGCGCTCGGCCTCATCGGAACTCCAGCGTGGCCGTGGTTCCATGCATTTCTCGAGGGCCGCGCGGCGGCGTTCAGCTTTCACGGCTTCACCGAGCCAGGCTTGCTCCTGCTCATGACCACATCGTCGCTGGTCGTTTTTCTCGGTCTCGGCTTCGGCTGGCGACTCTACGGCAACAAGTCGCCCAAGCCGGAAGCGCCTGACGTGCTCGAGAAATCCGTGCCCTGGCTGTGGGCCCCGCTCCGCGACCGCCTCTACGTCGACGAGTTCTACGGCGTCGACCGTGATCGCCTTCTACTAGTGGTGGGCGCGCGTGGCCGATTGGCTCGATCGCCGCGTCTGGGGCGGCATCGTTGCTCTCGTCGCGTGGATCTTCGGCCTCTGGGCGCAACTCAATCGCCTGCTCGACATCAACTGGGTCGACGGCGGCTTCGACAAAACCTGCGAGGAGATTTCTGACAGGCGGCGGCCTGCTGGCGCAGCGTGCAAAGTGGCCGCGTGCAGAACTACCTGCGCATTCTGGCCGTCGCCGTCGTTGCGCTGGCCGCAATTCTTTTCTGGAGCAGCCGGCCATGAACGTTGATCGCCAGCGGCTTTCCAATTCTGACGCTCCTCACCGTGCTGCCGCTCTCGGCGCGGCCATCGCGCTCTTCTGCCGGCAAGCATGCGCGCGGCGTTGCGCTCTTCACTTCGCTCGCCTGCCTTGTTCTCTCGCTCGTCATCTGGACACAGCCTGCCCGCCGACGGCAGCATCGGCCTCGTCGAGCTGCACCCATGGGCGCCATCGCTCGGCATCGAGTATCACCTCGGCGTCGACGGCCTCGGCGCGCTCATGCTCTTGCTCTCCGCCATCGTCACGCTCATGTCGGTCGACGCGTCGCATCGCGTGCACCACATGCCCGGCCTCTTCTACGGCCTCGTGCTCGATTCTTGAATCGGGCCTCTTCGGCTCCTTCACCGCGCTCAATTTCTTCCACTGGTTTTTGTTCTGGGAGCTGAGCCTGATCCCCGCATTCTTCCTCATCAAATTGTGGGGCGGCCCGCGCCGCGGCCCCGCGGCCACGCAGTTCTTCGTCTACACCATGGCCGGCTCGGTGGCGCTGCTGCTCTCTTTCCTCGCCATCTTTCTTTCCACCGGGACGAAATCTCGCCGGGCACATGGACTTCGGCGAGCTCACCGCCATGGCCGCATCCGGCGCGCTCACGCAGATGGTCACGGCGCATCTGGGCGCGGTCATGCCGTGGCTCGCCATCGGCGTTCTCGCCGGCTTCGCGGTCAAAGTGCCGCTGATGCCTTTCCACACCTGGCTGCCGGCCGCGTATGCTGAGGCGCCTTCGCCGGTCACCATGCTGCTCACCGGCGCCATGTCGAAGATGGGCGTCTACGGCCTGCTGCGCATCGCGCTTCCGATCTTCGGCGCGCAGATCGCGCAGATGCGCACGCCGCTGCTGGTTCTCGCCGTTGCAACTGTCGTCATGGGCGCGTGGGCCGCCGCCGCGCAAAAAGATTTGAAGCGCGTCTTCGCCTACTCCTCGGTCAACCACCTCGGCTACTGCCTGCTCGCCATCTTCGCGCTCGCGGTTCCGGCTTCAAGCGCCGCCGCAACAGGCCAGCCAGGCCGCCGCGCTCAACGGCGTCATCCTGCAGATGTTCAATCACGGCATCACCGCCGCCGCGCATCTTCTGGTTCATCGCCATGATCCAGTTCCGCACCGGCGGCCTGCGCGGCATCGACGATTTCGGCGGCCTGCGCAAGCCCGCGCCGGTCTTCGCCGGACTCATGGGCATCGTGCTCTTTTCTTCGCTCGGCCTGCCCGGCCTCAATGGCTTTGTCGGCGAGTTCCTCATCTTCCGCGGCGTTTTTCCGCTCGCCTGGGTCGCGGCCACGGTATCTGTCCTCGGTCTGCTCGTCACGGCGATCGTGATTCTCACCGTGATTCAAAAAGTTTTCACCGGCCCCGTTCCCGAGCGCTGGGCCAACTTTCCCGATCTGCATCACAGCGAGCGCATCGCTCTCGCGCCCGTCATCGGTCTCATGTTTCTGTCGGCCTTGTGCCGCGGCTGATTCTCGACACCATCAATCCCACGGTCATGAACCTGCTGTCGCACTGGAGATTTTAGAGAATGGCCTGGGCGATCTACATTTCGTTTGCCGGCGCGCTGATCTCGGCGCTGCTGCCCAAGGCCAAGCCCGCCCTTGCGCGCTGGTTCGCGCTGCTGGTCGCCGCAGCCGGCCTCGCCATTGCCGTCGCGGGCTTTGCCGCAGGCATGGGCCAGGGCCGTCAGGTCTTCGTCGATGCGCTCTGGGTGCCCTCCATGGGCATTCACTTTCTGCTCGCCGCCGACGGCATCAGCCGCGTGCTCGTTCTGCTCACCGGCATCGCCTCTGTCGCCGGCGTTCTCTTCAGTTGGAACATCGATCTGCGCACCAACCAGTTCTTCGCGTTCTATCTCGCGCTCATCGGCGGCGTCTACGGCGTCTTTCTGAGCGGCGATCTCTTTCTGCTCTTTGTCTTTTACGAAATCGCCATCGTCCCCAAGTATTTCCTCATCTCCATCTGGGGTTCCACGCGCCGCGAGTACGGCGCCATGAAGCTGGCGCTCTACTCCTTCGTCGGCTCGGCCATGGTGCTCATCGGCCTGCTCGCGGCCTACACAACTGGCCGGCAGCCACTCCACCACGCTTCGCCGATCTCGCGCACGCAGGCCTGCCCGTCAGCTTCCAGATGTGGTGCTTCCCGCTGGTCTTCGTCGGCTTCGCGATTCTCGCCGGCATGTGGCCCTTCCACACCTGGGCGCCCACCGGCCACGTCGCCGCGCCCACCGCTGCCTCAATGCTGCTCGCCGGCGTGGTCATGAAGCTCGGCGCATACGGCTGCCTGCGCGTCGGCATCGGCCTCTTTCCGCACGGCCTCGATCCCTGGGGATTCTCGCTTCTCGGCATCGGCTCATGGCGCGACGTCTTTGCGCTGGCTCGCCGTCATCGGCATCGTCTACGGCGCGCTGGTCGCTCTCGCGCAAACCGACTTCAAATTCGTCATCGGCTACTCGAGCGTCAGCCACATGGGCTTTGTGCTGCTCGGCCTCATGACGCTCAACCAGATCGGCCTCGACGGCGCGGTTCTGCAGATGTTTTCGCACGGCGTCATCGCCGGCCTGCTTGTTCGCCATCGTCGGCCGCATCGTCTACGACCGCACGCACACGCGCCAGTTCGCCGAGCTCGAACCGATGCATCTCTCGCGACGACTGCCGTTTGCCGCGTGGGCCTTCGTCTTTGCCGGCATCGCGTCCATGGGCCTGCCCGGCTTCTCCGGATTCGTCGCCGAGCTGCAGGTCCTCGTCGGCGCGTGGCAAGCCAATCCCTGGTGGACGATCGTCTCCGGCATCGGCATCATCGTCGGCGTCGCCTACATCTGGCGCGCGCTGCAAAAGGCCTTCTTCAGCGACACGCTGCCCACCGCGCACGAGCTTGAATCGGAACAGGCGCACAAATTCGCGCCCATCACCTGGCCCGAGTACGCCGGCGTCGCGCTGCTCGGCATTTCCACGCTCGTCGTCGGCCTCTATCCGCGCATTCTTCTCGATCAGATCGAGCCGGCCGTGAAAGCGCTGCTCGCGGGAGGCGCGCAATGAACTACGCCGCCCTCAACTACGCCGATCTTTTCCGCGCCACGCTGCCTGAAACCGCTCTCGAAATCGCCGCGCTGCTCGTGCTCGTTGTCGATCTTGGATTTCTGCGCAAGGCCGCTCTGCCAAACTCGCATCGCCGTCGCCGCTCTCATCGGCGTCGCCGGCTGCGTCGCAGCGCATTTGGGCCGTCTACGCCGCGGGATGGGCCGGATTCAGCGCCGGCAACGATCTTCTGCTCGCCGCAGGCGGCTCGGCGGGCGTCGCCGCAGGTCGCGATCCTGGTCCTCACCGCGCTCACGCTTGTTGCTGCTTCGATCGATTCCGGCATTCACGCGCAACCCCGGCGAGTACGTTTCTGTCGTACTGATGGCCGCGGCCGGCGGCCTGATCATCTCCGCCGCGCAGGATCTGCTGGTCATCTTCGTCGGCCTCGAACTGCTCTCGCTCGGCCTCTACATTCTCACCGCCTTCACCAAGCAATCCGGCAAGAGCGCCGAAGCCGCCATCAAGTATTACCTCTTCGGCGGAATGTCGGCGGCGTTTCTGCTCTTCGGCTTCAGCTATCTCTACGGACTTTCCGGTTCAACCAGCCTGCCACGCGTCGTGCTCGGCACCTACATGGCATCGGCCAACGGCGGCGCGCCGCTGCTGTATGTCGCGCTGGTCATGATCGCCGCCGGCCTCGGCTTCAAGGTTGCCGCTGTCCCGTTCCATCTCTGGGCGCCCGACACCTACGAAGGCGCGCCCGCTCCCGCCGCCGCGTTCATCGCGTCGGTCTCCAAGGTTGCGAGCTTCGCGCTGCTCATCTCCATCAGCCAGCGCGATCGTGTCGTTTCCCGCAGATGCTACACACGACGGGCCGCGTCACCGTCAAGTTTCTCGACTGTCGCCCGCTCCGCATTACTCTCGGCTTCATCACCGCGTGGCCGCTGATCCTCGATGGTTCTCTCCGTCGCCTCCATGATCTTCGGCAACCTGGCCGCGCTCGCGCAGTCGAGCGTGCGCCGCCTGCTTGCCTACTCCGCCATCGCTCATGCCGGCTACATTCTGCTCGGCCTCGCGTTCTTCTCCTGGACCAACGCGAGCGCGCAAGCCATCCTCTACTACATCGTCACCTACGGCCTCACCACCATCGGCGCATTCGGCGTCGTCGGCGTCGTCGAGCGCGCCACCGGCTCCGACAAGCTCGACTCTTTCCTCGGCCTGCACAAGCGCAATCCGCTGCTCGCCGCCGTGCTGCTCGTGCTCTTCCTCTCGCTCGCCGGAATTCCGCCGCTGGTCGGCTTCTGGGCCAAGTTCAATCTCTTCGCCGCCGTGCTCGCGCGTCTGGCGCGGCGCCGATCCCGTTCACGCTCGTCGCCCTCGCCATCGCCTTCAGCGCCGTCTCGCTCTACTACTATCTGCAGGTGCTCAAGCGCGCCTACGTCATGCCGGCCAGCGATGAATCGCCGATCAAGGTGCATCCTGTCACGCTTGTTGTGCTCGTCGCCATCGCCGCCGCGGTTCTCGTGCTCGGCTGCTTCCCGGCGCTGCTGCAGAACTGGATCGCCGGCTTCTATCCAGCAATGTAGCGCGAATCCGTCAGAACACAAAAAAGCCGCCCGAAGCTCGATGGCTCCGGACGGTTATTTGTTTCCTCTCACCCATCACCGCTAGCGAATGTTGACTGACTCCGCTAACTCCGCCAACCCCGCTGCTTCTTCAGTACTTCACAATCGCCGCAAACGAATCCGGCTTCAGGCTTGCGCCGCCCACCAGCGCGCCGTCAATCTCTTCCTGGCCGATCAGCGCGGTCGCGTTGTCCGGCTTCACGCTGCCGCCGTAGAGAATCCGCATCGCCGCGGCCACATCCGCGCCCAGCAGCTTCGCCACTTCCGCGCGAATGATGCGGTGCGCGTCGGCGGCAATCTCCGGCGTCGCCGTCTTGCCCGTGCCGATCGCCCACACCGGCTCGTACGCAATCACGATCGGCTTCTGCGGCCTCGGGCGTAATGCCCGCAAACGCGCCCGTCACCTGCGTCTTCAGCACGCTCGCCGTCTTGCCGGCCTCGCGCTCTTCCAGCACCTCGCCGATGCAGACGATGGGGACGATGCCGTGCTTGAGCGCCGTGTGCAGCTTCTTGTTCACAATCTCGTCGGTCTCGGCAAAATACTGCCGCCGCTCAGAGTGGCCGATGAGCGTATGCGTGCCGCCCACCGCCATGAGTTGCAGCACCGAAGTCTCGCCGGTGTAGGCGCCCTCTTCGGCGAAGTGAATGTTCTGCGCGCCCACGGCCACATTCGATCCTTTGCAAGCCGGAATCACAGTTGGCAGCAGCACCGGAGAAGGGAACAGCGCGATCTCATCGCGCGTGTGCCCGGCAACGAGCGGCAAAAAAGCATCGACAAACGCCTTCGCTTCGGCAGGCGTCTTGTACATCTTCCAATTGGCGGCAATCAGTGCTTTACGGGGCATGTTCTGCTTTCCTCAACTCAATTCTATTCGGATCGAATTCGGCGATGCTGGTGATGGCATGCACAAAAGAAAACTCGACAGCCTTGTCGCCGCGGGCTCGCCGTATCAATAGAGGCCGGTTCTACGAGGCTGATCCCAGCACCGACGTCAAATCGTCAGGCACCGTGCCCTTCAGGAATGCATGCACGATGATCGGGATCTCCCAGATCCATCGAGAAGTGTCGCCACACGCCGTCCTGAAGCACGCCCATCTTCCACGGTCCTGAAACCGAATCGGAAAACTGCCAGACGATATGGTAGCCATCCTCATTCGTGAACCCTTCACCGTCGGCCTGAATAATTGCGTCTCCACGCTCCCAGAGTGCAGACCGCAGCGCGTGGAGCGCGTTACTGCCTTCGTCTGTTTCCGAGCCCTGCAGGTGCTGAATCGCATAGACCGTTTTCACTGAGGCCAGGTAATTCTCAAGCCATTGAACGCCGCTTTTCGGCCTGCAATCCTGAATGTCCTCGATGAAATCCGCAATCTCATCCTGGCCGGCCGAGCCATCCACGACGGGATTGCGCTCAATCAGAGCGACTTCGACTTCATCGATTCCCGAGAGCAGAAGAGTGTCCCACTCCTCTTCGTCTCCTTCTTCAATTGTCAGTCGATACTCAGGATGTTCAGCGCGAATTAATTGCGCGAGTTCTTCGAAGGAAGGAATCTCCTCATCTTTCGACAGGACTCGTGTGTAATATCCCATGATTCTCAGCCTCGGTTTCCAGTGTATTCATTCTCATGTGATCGCATGGCACTTTGCGGCGAGTTGCCGGGAATTACGAAATCCGTTACTATATGACTATGGTCAGTGACCATGGGAGGATTGCGATGCACACCACGATTGCCGCCGGGGAGTTCAAGGCTAAGTGCTTGAAATTGTTGGACGAGGTCGCTGAAAAGCGTCAGACGCTCGTCATCACGAAGCGCGGTCGTCCGGTGGCCCAAGTGGCACCGATTCCGGCGAAGCATCAGGATATTGTCGGCTCCATGAAAGGCAGCGTAACGATCCTCGGTGACATCATCTCTCCGCTGGATGTCGAATGGGATGCGATGAAATGACTGTCGCCGAGGGGGACCGATCTTCCAAGTGGCTCCTTGATACGCATACGTTGCTATGGATGGTCGAGGCGCATCCACGATTGGGATTGGAAACCGCGAAGGCGCTGAACCGGGCTGCCCGGGAAGAGCGTCTCGCAGTAAGCGCCATCACTCCCTGGGAAATTGGAGTACTAGTAGCCAAGAGACGCATCGAGCTGCATCGGGATCTGATGGAGTGGACCCGCGACGCGCTCTCGAGGCCGGGTGTCACGCTGGCCCCGCTGGAGCCTGAAATCGCCGTCGCCAGCACGCGTCTGCCATTCGAGATGCATCCCGACCCGGCCGACCGGATTATTGTTGCGACCGCACGGCATTTGGGAGCTACGCTGGTTACGGCCGATCAGGAGTTGTTGAGACTTTCAAAAAAAGGGCATTTCAGAGGGATCGACGCGAGTCGCTGAATTTTCTCTGCCGAGGCTGGGATGCCAAGAAGCCGCATCTGGCTTTTCTCGCCCGGATACGATCTTCGACTGACAACATACCACTATTTCTCACGACTGTTTTATTTGTCCGTCAGCGCTTCCACGCCCGGCAGCTTCTTGCCTTCGAGAAATTCCAGGCTCGCCCCGCCGCCCGTCGAAATGTGCGTGATCTGGTCGGCCACGCCTGCCTGGTTGATCGCGCTCACTGAATCGCCGCCGCCGATGATCGACGTCGCCGTCCGATTCGCCGCAACCGCCCGCGCAATCGCGTTGGTTCCCACTGCGAAGCGCGGAAATTCAAACACGCCCGCCGGTCCGTTCCACACAATCGTCTTCGCCGTCAAAATCACATCTTCAATCGCCTTGATCGTCTTCGGCCCAATGTCCAGGCCCTGCCAGTCGTCAGGAAAGTCAACGGAGCAGTCCCACACCTGCGTCTTTGCGTCCGCCGCAAAATTGTCGGCCAGAATGTTGTCCACCGGCAGCAGCAGCTTGACGCCCTTGGCCTTCGCCTTGGCGAGCGCTTCCTTCGCCATTTCGATCTTGTCTTCTTCGACCAGCGATTTGCCGGTCTTCACGCCCAGCGCGCGCTGAAACGTATACGCCATGCCGCCCACGATCACCAGCGTGTCCACTTTGTCGAGCAGGTTGTGAATCACGTCGATCTTGCCTGAGATCTTCGACCCGCCGATGATGGCCACGAACGGTTTCTCGGGATTTTCGAGCGCCTTGCCAAGATACGTGATCTCTTTCTCCATCAGCAGACCGGCGACAGCGGGCTTCAAATAGTGCGTGATGCCCTCAGTCGAAGCGTGCGCGCGGTGCGCCGAGCCGAACGCATCGTTCACATAAATTTCGGCCAGCGATGCCAGCGCCTTTGCGAACGCCGGATCGTTGGCCTCTTCTTCGGCGTGGAAGCGCAGGTTCTCGAGCAGCAGCACCTGGCCCGACTCAAGCTGGCGCGCCATCTCCTCGGCAATCTCGCCAACGCAATCCGGCGAGAAAGCGACATTGATACCCTCGCCCACCTCCTTGTCGAGCAATTCGCGGAGGCGGTCGACCACCGGCCGGAGCGAATACTTCGGATTCGGCTTGCCCTTGGGCCTGCCCAGGTGCGAAGCCAGAATCACCTTGGCCTTGTTCCGCAGCGCATATTCGATCGTCGGCAGCGTGGCCACAATCCGCGTGTCGTCGGTGATCATCGGCCATCTTCGGTCAGCGGAACATTGAAATCCACGCGGATAAACAGCCGCTTGTTGGTCAGTTCGATGTCTTGAATCGAAAGCTTGGCCATGGAAGGATGCCTTTCGTGCGGAATCGCGGATCGGTGAGTCAGTTCACAGTTCTTAGTTCGCGGTTCACAGTCTATGCAACGACTGGGAACCACGAACCAAGAACTGCGAACTAGAAGCTGTGAACTAAGAACTGCGAACTGTGAACTGTTTTTACAGCCCCTTCTTGGCCAGGAAGCCGATCAGGTCGACGACGCGGTTCGAGTAGCCCCACTCGTTGTCGTACCAGCTCAGCACCTTCACGCTCTGGCCGACGACTTTCGTCAGCGGCGCGTCCACAATCGAGCTGCGCTTGTCGCCCTTGAAGTCCGAGCTGACCAGCTCGTGTTCCTCAACGCCCAGGATGCCCTTCATCGGCCCGTCTGCGGCGGCCTTCAGCGCGGCGTTCACGGCCTTCGCGTCCGTCGTCTTCTCGCTGATGAAACGTCAAATCGACAATCGAGACGTTCGGCGTTGGAACGCGGATCGCGAAGCCGTCCAGCTTGCCTGCGGTCTCCGGGATCACCAGCTTCAGCGCCTTGGCTGCGCCGGTCGAGCTGGGAATCATGTTCAGCGCGGCAGCGCGCGCGCGGCGCAAGTCCTTGTGCGGAAAGTCGAGGATGACCTGGTCGTTGGTATAGCTATGAATCGTCGTCATGATGCCGCTAACAATGCCGACTTCCTTCAGAAGCACCTTCACCACCGGCGCCAGGCAATTCGTGGTGCAGCTGGCGTTCGAGATGACATTGTGCTTCGCCGGATCGTACTTGTCTTCGTTCACGCCGAGCACGATGGTGATGTCTTCGTTGGTGGCCGGGGCCGAGATGATGACCTTCTTCACCGTCGTGCCCAGGTGCGCCTTCGCCTTTTCCGCGTCGGTAAAGAAGCCGGTCGATTCAACGACTATCTGAGCACCCACTGAAGCCCAGTCCAGCTTGGCGGGGTCGCGCTCCGCCGTAACCTTGATCTTTTTGCCGTCGACCGAGATAAAGTCCTCGCCCGACTGGATGTCGTTCTTCAGGTTGCCCAGAATCGAGTCGTGCTTCAGCAGGTGTGCCAGCGTCGCCGGGCTGGTCAAGTCGTTGACTGCGACAAAATCAATCTCAGGGTTACCAAGCGCGGCCCGCAAAACGTTGCGTCCGATGCGGCCGAAGCCGTTGATTCCAACCTTTACTGCCATGTGTCGTCTCTCCTTCGTGGTCTCTGTTGCAAGTGGATTCAAAAATCTGCCGATTCAAAATCTAACTCGCCCGCCGTCTGAAGTGGCTCAAAAATGCGATTCCACCAAACTCTTGATCGTATCATTGCGGCCTACGTTGGAAAAACAAAGACGCGTTGTCGCCGCATGCGATTCCTGATCGCAAAGAGGGTGTTTTCTCGATCAACCTGTGAGTCAAACTGTTATCTGATGGTGTGCGCGGGATTTGCAGCGCTATCGCCGAGTATGGTATTCGGGTGAAGGACAAGGCTTTCAGCAAGGATTGACAGCAGCATGAGAAGACGCTCCAGACGTGGTCCTAATACTTCGGAATCCACTGGCAAAATCGGCCAGGAACTCCCATCGAATCAGCCGGCTCCCTTGGTGCCGCTTTACCCGGACGAAGCGCCGTCGCGCTCACCGTCGCGCCGCGATTTCAGGAACGCCGCCAGGAACCCCGGACCAATGAACCGCGACCCCATGATTCCCGTCCGGCCCAGTCATCACGGCCGCAACGCGCAGCCGCTCCTGACAGGCCCGCGCATCCTGACCGGACCTCGCATCCTCAATCGTCCGCGAATCAGCAGTGGAATGAGCCTGCCGGGTCAGGACGGCTCGAAGTTGAAACCCAGCCCGAGATGCCGGCCAGGCTTAACGAGTGCTCCCGCCAAGGGAGAACTCGCGGCCCAGGCGCCGAAAGGCTTCGTGGTTCTGGCCATCGGCCTGCCGGGTTCCGGCAAGACCACATGGTTCGGCCGCCGCGGCGTCACACCGCTCTCGTCTGACTTGCTGCGCAACATTCTCTTCGATGATGTGGAGGAGCAGCGCTATCAGGGCCTGGTCTTTTCCACGCTCCGCTCGCTCTTGCGCGCGCGGCTCATCGCCCGCATGCCCATGAACTACGTTGACGCCACCAACCTCTCCACCCACGAGCGCCGCCAGTGGATCAAGATGGCCAAGAGCTTTGGATACGAGGTGCAAGCCGTCTTCTTTGATGTGCCACTTGAAGTTTGCCTCGACCGCAATCGCCAGCGCGACCGCTCGGTGAGCGAAGACGTAATGCGCAAGATGGCCGAAAAACTCAAGCCGCCTGTCTTCGAAGAGGGCTTCGAGAAGATCACCGTGGTGCGCGTGAAGAGCGCGGGGTGAAGCCGCGCCAATCCCTGACCTTTCTAGATCTAGCTATTTTAGCTATAATAGCTATTCTGGAGGGTCACAGCCGTGATTACCAAAACATCCGCGGAAGCACAAAATCAGTTCGGTCAATTGCTCGACACCGTGCAGCGCGAGCCGGTGGCGATCACGCGCCACGGCCGGCCCGCGGCATATGTAATCTCGCCGAGAGATATGGACGAGATCATCGCTGCGCGCAAAATGCGCAGCAAAGCCATGAAAGATCTTGAGGTGTGGCGAGAAATGGCGAAGAAGAGCATGACGCCGGCCGCAGCGGCATTGACCGACGAGGAAGTGAACAGGATGGTTCACGAAGAGCGCGATAAGATCCGAAAATTGGCCCGCCGTTCGCGATGATAAGTAAGGTGGTCGTGGACGCAAGCTGCCTGCTAAGCGCTGCAATTCGACCTTTCTCGATTCCAGATCAAGCCGTCACGCTGGCGTTAAGGGCTTGCCAGTTCTGTTCAAGCATTCGCGCACTTGATGAACTGCAACAGGTCCTGCAAAGGCGACGCTTCGATTCGTACGTGGATCTCTCTTCGCGGATGGTCTTCCTGGAAACGATACGCCTCCACTCGCAGATGTTCACATTGACCAAATCGATTTTGAGTGAGGTGAAAGGTTCCTGCCGCGATCCGAACGACGACCACATTCTCGCTCTTGCGCTGGTTGCGCAAGCCGACATGATTGTCAGCAGCGACCAGGACCTTCTGGTGTTGAATCCATGGCGTGGAATTGCGATTCTGACGCCGGCGCAATTTCTGGCTGAATTCGGAACCTGAGTTAGCCGCAATTTGCTCTTCGAGGATCGACCGATGAATTCTTCCCCTGCTCCCGCCCCCTACACCGAGCCCTGGCTCCGCGGCACCTACGCCGACGTTCCCGCTGCGGGCCGCGCAGTTCTTCATGCTCTCGATCTCTCGCTCGACGACTTAACCAAATGGACTGCTGGCCTGACCGACGCAGAAGTTCACTCGCAGCCGCTCGGCCTGAATTCAATCGCATTTCATTTGCGCCACATCGCCCGTTCCGTTGACCGCATCCTCACCTACGCCGAGGGCGGCCAGCTTTCAACTGAGCAAATGGCCGCACTCAAAACCGAGTTGGGCGCCCCAGTTGCAAGTGGGGAAGGGAATCTGGAGCCTTTAGCGAATTTGTTGGCCGAGGTCGAAGTCTCGTTCAACGACGCTGCCGATCGCATTCAAGTGCTGGCCTCGGCCGACCTCAACACCCCGCGCTTTGTCGGCCGCAAGCAACTGCCCACGTCAATCGGCGGAGCAATGATCCACGTTGCCGATCACACACAGCGTCATACCGGCCAGGTAGTCACCACGGCGAAGGTAATCAAAGCCCTCAGAACCTGATCAGAGCGCTCAGAAATTAATCCCGCGCTTCGTCACTCACACCTCTTCATTGTTGATCGACGCTCGCGCTGCCTCCCGTCGCAAGGTCGGAACCAGTGTTGATCTGCGTCTGCGGCAGACAGTCGATATCCATCGCGCGTGCGGATGTGGTACTTCTCCACTCCGGGGCCCACCAGCTTCACGCTGATCGATCGCCAGCCCCGGTTGGGATTGGCCTGCGGATAGTAGCTCACCGAATAAAGGTGGCTCAAATCTTCCTGGATAGAAGAAAAAGCGTCCTTTTCCTTACGCCAGTTGCCGGCAAAGTAGGCCTTGCCGCCCGTCGCACGGCTCACGCGTTCAAATGCGGCAGCCGAAACCGGATCGTCCTGCGCCAGCCGCGTGCTCACGATGTAGATGATCGTTCCCGTATCCTGCGCCAACTCCGCCACGTCCTCGGGAGGAACCGAGCTGGCGTTGTCGGGTCCATTTGAAAAGACCACGATCGCCTTGCGTCCTGTCAGCACGGCCGCATCCTTCACCGTCATCAGCAGGCTGTTGTAGAGCGCGGCGTCGTCTCCGGCCACCGTGCTGCGCACTCCATTCACCACGCGATATCGGTCCGCCGTCAGGATCGTGGCCCGCGAAAGATCGCGGCTATAGGAATAAAAAGCAATCTGGCTCGCGCTGTCCATCGACCGCACAAAATCGGAGATCGCATCCTGCGCGTAGACAAATCCGCGATACATATAGTTGCTGGTATCGAAGAGAATAAAGATATTCGCGCCAGCCATTGCGGAGGCCATTTCAGCGCCTGAAATCCTGCCAGCTGTGGTGTCTTCAGCCCCGCCCGTAGCCGCGCCCGTAGCCGCCAGGGCGGCAGCACCTGTCGGTCCAGCGCCCGGTCCAGTTCCCGCTGTGCCATTGGAGCTTTGGGTTTCGTTGCTCTCGCCAGGATGAATCGCCGGGCCGTTGCCTTCTTCGAACGTGCCGATCCGCTGCGGAATCTTGTCCTCGGTGATCTCGAAATTCTCCGGCTTCAGGCCGCTGATGTAGTTTCCCTTGCTATCGGTGACGGCGACGTTGAGCTGCACCAGGTTAACCGTCACGCGCAGGTGAGTTGGTTCATCCTGAGCCGGGAACTGCGGCCCCGCTGCGAGCAAAAGCAATGCGCTCAAACCGGCGCCGACGTTTGCGATGGTCAAATTTCGCTTCATCATCGCTCTATATACCCCCGTTCGCTTTCTCAATGCTGTCGCCGGCCACGCCAGCGGTGCGGATTGAAATTTTGCCCTCGCGGAACTCCTCCCCGGTTTGATCCATGGCGCGCCGCAACGCCGGCCAATCGTCGATGCTCGTCGCGGAGATGTTCGCAACCATTCGCCGGGTCAGCTCGGGAATGAGCACATTCAGCATCGCCGGATCGTAGCCTTTTTCATCTGCCAGTCGCGCCCAATACAAGTTGCCGGACTCCCACGATTCACCGAACAGGCGGCTCGCAGTGCCTCCTGACACAGGAAACGGCTCAGTCGAAAGCAGAGCGCAGGGCGTTAGTAGCCGCCAGCGTCGGGTGCGGCGTGCCAAAATCTCTCGCCAGCCGTTGCGGAGAAGTATCCGAAGGATTCTTGCGCACAAGATCGTCGAGTTCCCGGTTGGCCGCGCCCCATTGCGCTCGCTGTTCCGGATATCGACTGCGAAACTCGGCAGCCAGATAAAAGGTGTCGGTCGGGAGCAACTGCTCTGTCAGAGTTGCCGCGCCGTCTTTGCTTTCGAGCGCGAGCTCCATCTCTTCCACTTCGCCCCATCCCATGCGGTCGCTAAAGATGGAAATCACTTTCTCGCGCAACTCTGGATGGTCTACCGAAGCCGTCAACAACTCTTCTCCCGCACGCTGATAGAGATTCACGGCATGCAATTCGTCGCGGCTCACGCCCCACCAGCGCGGCAAGGTCGCATTCACCAGCAGCTCCGGCACGGTCTCTCGCCAGATCAGCGCCTGAAGTTTCTCCGGAGAGATGAAGTCCTCTTCGCTCATGGCCAGCACGTACGGCAGATCGGCCAGCGATCCGATCAGGTAGGCGCCGCCGCCGGCCGTTGCGCCAATGCCAATCAGCGACGGCGCGGCCCAGATCTGATCGATGCCCTGAATCGAGGCCGCGGAGAAATCGTGCGAGCGCACGAACAGCGGATTGCTGTGCAGAATCTGAGCGCCCGGCGGCTCATAGTAGGCGTAATTCAATCCCACCAGCGTGTCCCTCAGAAAAGGAGCCAGCCGCGCTTGCGCGGCCTCCAGTTGCGCCGGTGTCCCCGGAGCCTTGATCACCTTGGTCAGGTCGGTGCGCACCTGCAGCTCCGCGTGGCGATTGGTGTAGATCGTCGGCGACCAGGTCACCCGCTCGCCCTCTGTGAAGATCGGCCGCGGCATCTCGAATTCGCGCAAAGTCCCGGCGAGCGGAAGCAGGCTGTCGCCATTCTTTGCGCCCTTGGCCATTTCGCCCAGGCCATCGTAGAGCCCGAACAAATTATCCAGTGAGACCAGCCGCTGGTCGTCGAGCACGGCGCGTATTCTTCGCGCCATTTCGTCATGGACCTGCGCTGCTTCTGGACTCTTTTGCGCCGGACCCGCAAGCAGATCGACCACCTGGTCCTGCGTCGGGTCAGACTTGACGCCCGCGGCAACCATAATGGATTTGAGCGACTTTCGCGCCGCGTCGAAGAGCTGTGTTGACGACGAGACCCCCTGATAGGGCTTGAACCGCACCCTGCCACGAGGAATTCAGATCTTCTCCGGCAATCTGTCTTTGCCGCGCCAGGATCTGCCAGATTCCCACCTCCGCCTGGAAAGCACCAAGTGCATTCGTGCGCAGCGCCTGATTCGAAATGGCATTGATGCGATCGGCCGTAGCCACAAAATCGCTTATCGATGCGTCGTTGAGATTCGGAAATTCGACGAAGATCGGATACCAGTCGCAAAGTTCGATGTACTTTGAGGAAAGCAATCGCGCAGTGTCGTTGGATAGGCGGCTCTCTGCCGGGCGTTCGCTGTCGATCGAGCTCAGGATCAAATAAATCTGCGATGGCCCGGTATTCGTCGGATCGTTGGCGTAGGCGACCACAGTATCAAGCAAGCTCTCCGGGGTATCGGCGGCGTGAACGTGCCGGCTCCATTCGTGCGAGTGGTGTTGTTTATTCTCACGCGCGAATGCTTCTTGCCACACGCCAAGGCTGCCCGGAACCAGCGGCTGGCCTTGGGCGTCCCATTGCAAGCGCGTCAGCAGCAGAATCAATTCGGAGTTTCTTGTGAAAACGCTGCTTGCCGCGTCGGCGCTGGGAACTCCTGAGCGATATGCCTCGTAAAGACCCTTCAGCCTGTCTCCCTGCGTAAGCCGCGCCTGCTGCTCCGGGCTCACGCGCGCCACCGCATCAAAGAACGCCGCCAGCCAGCCTTGATCCTTGGCGAGAAGGCGCGTCACAAATTCCCCCGGCGATTGCGAACTCACGCCCACCAGGCTCTCCCACGCGTGGGCCGCAGCCGTTCCCCCAGGCAATACAACCGCTCCGGAACGAACGCACAAGCGGCTCCCATAAAAATCGAGCACGGGAGCATAAAAGAGCAGCCGCTTGAGCCCGGGCGACTGAAACAGGGCGTGCCTGGTTTCCGGATCGAGCCTCGACATCGCGGCGTAAAGGCGGTCCGCATCCTGGTCGTTCAGCAAAAGATCCAGCAGCGTTGACCCGGCCCGGTCTTTTGCTGGAAGCAACGATAGCCAGTCGTCTTCATGAAACAGAATCGGAACGCGTGTCGCCGGATACGCGTATGTAAATGGAGATCCCTGTTGCAGCGATTGCTCGAGCTTGGTCAGCGGGAAGCCTGAGTCGAGAGTGAGAAATGCGCGTTCCGCATTGGCGGTGATCAGCGTTGCGCCATCGTGGCTGCAACCATTCTCGAACTGGTAGCCGAGAACCTGAATCAGAGGCGCCACATCGCCGCAGCCCGTGACGCGGATCTGGCCATCCGAAACCGCGAGCGGCTGAAGCTCGCGCGCCTGATGCACATACCGGTCTTCCAGCACCAGGTATTCCGTCTTCTTCCCCATCTGGTGGCCGTAGAGGAACGCATTGCGAGCCAGCAGCGGAAGCAGATCGTCCGGCTTGCTCTCCTGGCTAATGCCGGCCATGCGAAGAAAGGACCGCAGCGGGCCGGGAATGATGATCGTCTCAGTTGTCTGGCTCGCCGCCGGGCTCGTCGGCGAATCGCCGGCGGTAGTTGCGCCTGCCGCTGAAGCAGGCTCGGCCGCGCGGACACAGCGGCAGGTTCCCAGAATGGCCAAGCCAGCGGCAACAGAGGCCATGACAAGAAACGTCATGAAACGATCGTTGAACTTCATCGCGATTTCCCCTTTCTTAGTCCCTAGCCAATTCAAACCCCAATTCAAATCATTGAAGGACTCATTTGCATGTGCCCGTGAGCACAGGCACGGCGTTCATACCCAAAGATCCACAACTGACGCGCAACTTGACCGCAATTTCGAAACGCAATTCAGAAAATGGCACCGCTTCTGTCTCGCATTCGCCACGAGCACCTCTGACGTGCATTTTTTTGCGCGCACGTCTTGGTCCCTGGTCAATGCGTATGGACCGATACATATAGATCAAAGCGAATGAATTGTTTTCTTGCCGGCGATCCGAAGAGTTCGCGCCGAAAATGATATGCCTGCGTCTGAAGTCCGGCCGTAAATTACCGCACCAAAAATCGGGGAATCCGGAAAAAACAGTCACCTGTCGCGGTGATCTGTTTACGCGTAGACAGAGCGTAGCAGGCAACCTGTAGCCTGAAAAGTCTTTTCTTTGTAATTTTTGCGATTCATCAAAAGCAAATAAAATGACGCCGCAATAGCCTGCCAACAATCGCTCTTTGAGCAGGCCCTTGCCCAGCATGTTGCCCGGCGCTCCCCCTTTGATCCGCTCCGTTTCTATGTCACGACAGATGCGCAGGCAGGGCCGGAAATTGTTATGCACTGGGATCGGTGCACTCTTCATCTCTGCGTAAGGGAGTACGGCTCGGGTTACCTACACCGCGCAAGATATTGCAGGCCTTGGCCTTAGTTCTTAAGAAAATCGCTTTTCCTCTTGCCGCGCGTGTTTTCTGCGAATACACTGGTCTGCGGCCAAAGAACCAGTCTCGAGAAGCAGCCTTGAGAACCAGCTCGAGAACCAAAGATTTAGCCGATTCATTTGGGGGAGAAACCATTTTCATGCCGTCCGAGCTTCCGCTCCGACCGCCAAGTCCCACTTGAAAAGTGCATGTGAGCGATAGAACGGCACATTGAAAACAAGGGCCACGAAGCAGTGCGGCCGGTAACTCCGGCAAAAGACGAGGCTGCAATGATTGAGAAGCTCTCCTTCACTGAGAAATCCGGTTATGCCCTGGGCGACATGGCGGCCAACTTTGTCTTCCAGGCTATGCTGGCGCTGCAACTGGATTTCTACACCCACACATTTGGCCTGTCGGCGGCTCAGGCAGGAACGCTTTTCCTCGTCGTCGGGCTGAGTGTGGCTTGCCTCAATCCCGTTATGGGAGTGATTGCCGACCGCACCAACACCCGAATGGGCAAATTCCGTCCCTGGCTCTTGTGGACGGCGCTGCCGTTCGGCGTCATCTGCGTCCTCACCTTCACCACGCCCAATATCAGTCCGGCAGCCAAGCTCATCTACGCCTGGACCACCTACATCCTGCTTCGGGTCATTTATACGGTCAACAATGTCCCGTACGCCACGCTCAATGCTGTCATGACCTCGGACCCGGACGAGCGCAACAGCATCTCGACGTATCGCCAGGTCGCCGCCAACTCCGCGGGCTTCATCGTGGGCAGTCTCGCCATTCCCATGGTCCGGTTCTTCGGCCACGGCAATGACGCGCTCGGCTATCAGCTCACCATGGGTCTGTTTTCGATCCTCAGCATCATCTTCTTTATCGTCGCCTTTCTTCACCACAAAAGAACGCATCCAGCCGGATCCCCAGCAGAAATCCGATCTGGGCCAGGATCTGTCTGACCTTTTCAAGAATCGCCCATGGGTCGTGCTGTTCCTGGCCACGTTGTTTTATTTCGCGGCCATCGTGATCCGCGGCAACGTGATGCTGCCCTATTCCCGCTATCTCGCCGGAAACCTGACCCTCTTCTCGTGGCTCAATGGATTTGGGCTCGCAGCGCTGATCGCCGGAGTCACTTGCTCGACGGCCATTTCCAAGCGCGTCGGCAAGCGCCAGCTATTTATCGCCAGCATGTTTCTCACCGGCGTCTTCTCGGCGTCGCTGCTGATGATTTCGCCGCACGCAACGGTCCTGATCGTCGCGACAGAAGTTCTGCGCCAATTCTCCTACGGCATGTCCGGTCCAATTATCTGGTCGATGATGGGCGACGTGGCCGACTACGGCGAGTGGAAGACCGGCCGCAGAGCCAGCGGCACGGTCACGTCTGCGGTCGTCTTCGCTCTCTGGGCAGGGTTGGCGCTCGGCGGCTTTGTTGCCGGTCAGCTTTTCTCCCTGTATGGCTTTGTGTCACAGGCTGCAACCCAAGCGGTGCACGCGCAGCAGGGCATCCTGCTTACCGCCAGCGTATGGGCAGGCCTGGCGTTCTTTTCCGCCGGTGTCTGCATGATCTTTTATCCCATCAACCGCGAATTGAATCAGAAAATCGCCAACGATCTTGCTGAGCGGCGCAAAGGCTTTGCCGCCGGCAAGCCCTCATAGGATTTAACATTGAGTCGCCGAAGATTCCGAATCGGAGAAGTCATGCGAAACCGTTCACGCATCAGCGTGCGCTCTGGTGCTTTGATCTTCTTGATCGCCACATGCGCGGCGGCCAAAGTCGACGTCCCCACCTTGAAACAAACCTTCAAAGGCGACTTCGTCGTCGGCGCAGCCATCAATGAGGCGCAGATCACCGGGCAGGATCAGCGCGGCGATGCCCTGATCGAATCGCAGTTCAACTCCATCTCGCCGGAAAACGCGCTCAAGTGGGTCGAGCGTCCATCCCCAGCCCGGTAAGTACAACTTCGATCTGACTGACAAATACGTCGCCTTCGGCCAGAAGAACCACATGTTTATCGTGGGGCACAATCTGGTTTGGCACAATCAGGTTCCGGACTGGGTTTTTCACGACGACAAGGGCAATCTTCTTGATCGCGATGCTCTGCTCGCGCGCCTGAAGGATCATATCTACACCGTGGTCGGTCGCTATAAGGGCAAGATTCAAAGCTGGGACGTCGTCAACGAGGCGCTCAATGAAGATGGCACGATGCGCCAGTCGCTCTGGTTCAAGATCATCGGCCCCGATTACATTGAAAAGGCGTTTCAATTCGCACATGAGGCCGACCCGCAGGTGCAGCTGTTTTACAACGACTACAACTTGGAGAACGAGCCTAAGCGCAACGGCGCGATTGCGCTCGTCAAAAAACTGCAAGCCGATGGAATCCCCATCGCCGGCGTCGGAATCCAGGACCACGACAGCCTGGCCTTTCCCGCCATCGATCAGGAAGATGCCACCATCTCAGCCTTCGCCGCGCTCGGCATCAAGGTTGCAATCTCTGAATTGGATATCGACGTTCTGCCGCGCCGCGGAGGGCCTACCGCCGATGTCTCGCTTAAAATTGCGCAAAATGCCGCGTTGAATCCGTACGCCAACGGACTGCCGGATTCCGTGCAGCAGACAACTGGCCGCACGCTATGCCGAACTGTTTCGCGTCTACCTCAAGCACCGCGACACCGTCGAGCGGGTTACGTTCTGGGGCGTCACCGACGGAGATTCCTGGCTGAATGACTGGCCCGTAAATGGCCGCACCAGCTATCCGCTTCTCTTTGATCGCAACGGCCAAGCAAAAGCCGGCCTACAACGCGGTGATTGCCGTCGCATCGGAATCCGCGGCGCACAAAGAATAGCTCTGTGTGATCCCCCGATTTGAAGGGGCACGACTTCAGTCGTGCCGTAGCAGCCGCAAAATGAACATGGGCTTCAGCCCCGGAGGGACGTCTTTCCGAATTCGCCCCTCGCCGCATCAGGCCACCAAGAAGCCCTTCAGTCCGCAAACTCGCACATCGCCGCCACGGCCGCCGCCGATCCGTCACGCAGCCATCCATCCAACTGCGCCGGCTCCTTGAGCTGTTGCCCGCGCACCCGCGGCACAATCACGTACTCGCACGCCATCTGCGGTAGCGCGGTCATATCTCCCCACAGCTTCTCAAACTGCGCTACGGGATAAATGTCTTCCTGCCCTTTGCCCCAGCGCTTTTTCACGTCCTTTAGCGTAATGTAGGTTGGCATGCGCGCGGCCATGGCGCGAATCGCCGCTGAAACCTTCTCCTGATCGCGCAAATCGCCCCTCTTCAACCCAAAAACCTTCAGCAGCGCGTCAATGTCGATCCAGAAAGTATTCGAGTTGTAGTAGGAAAGCGTGAACTCAATCTTTTCCGACGGCAAGGCCATACCCTCGACCAAGCGCACGCGCCCATCCACAGACGCGAGGCCTCCACCACGATCTTCAATGCGCCGTGTCACCACCTCAGCAGTCATGGTCGCTTTGGTCGAAATGTGCCGGCCCAGGATTCCCGGATCGAGATCCGCGCCCACCGTGTCCACGTTGTGAACCATCAAATAGTGCAACTGTGGCCGTGCCTCCAGCATTTTTTCGAGCACCCCGCTGCGCAACAGATTCGGAATCTCGTACCAGTGCCCCACTGGATGCAGGCATTGCAGCGGAAGATTGTCGGTATAACTCGATCGCCTCGCCAGCTCGCAGCGCCCACGCCACGAGCGCCGAGCGCACGCTATCGCGCACCTTCTGTGCCTGCGCATCCAGCAATTGCTGCTGCGTTTCCTCCCACGCGAAGCGCAGGTCACGCACAGTCGGAATCAGCCGCAACCCCACGCTCTGTCCCGCCGAAAGATACAGCGGTCCCGTGTACCCATAAGCATTTTCGCGCCGCAAGAAATCCTCGATCGGCCCATGCGTCAGGTAGCTCGTCGTAATCGCATGCGGCACGTCGCATCCGTATCGCTTGCCCGTGCGCCGGCTCTTGGCCAAATGCACTTCAAGAAACGTGCGATGCGTTCCCGCAATCCGGCAGAAGGGGCTCAGCGCCTTCACCACTCCTGCGCCGTGCGTCCATCGGCTGCCCGCGCCGCCGCTCAGCGTCACCACTGCGACCTCGCCGGCCGCAAGCGCTTCCTCACCGAGCTCGCGGAACTTCGCGTCTACCTCGCGCCGAGCATCCAAGAGTTTTTCCGGCGCCACATCCTCAATCTGAACGGTAGCCGGCAGCCGATTCTGCGCAACTCCTATATGACCCGCGCGCAACTCCGCCTGAATTCGCTCATGCTGAAGCGAATCAAATCCATTCGCCGCCAGTAGCGACTCCAATGTCTCCGCCGTGCTCCTCGCCGCCGTTCCCGTGCGGCAGAAGGCGGTCAAGAAGGCCCCGCGCACGGTCGCGAGCGCCCGCGACATCGTGCGAGAGCGCGCTGAATCGCTCCAGGTCGCCACGCTCGCACGCCGAAAGCAGCCGCTGATCTTTGCGCAACAGAGCCGGCAGCACAATGTTGTAGTAGCCGTCAGGCAAAATCGCGTCGCTGCCGGTCTTCAACTCCGCAAACGTTCCGCGCTCATTGATGGAGAAGTCATAGACCACTGGCTTCATCGCAAACGCCACGCCGCCCGCTAGTCTTTCGCTCACTTCGGCCATCAGATCGCCGATGCGTTTCTGTGCCTCCGGTTTGCGCTTGGGATCGAAGATGAATCCCATTCCGCCGCCCGACATTCCGCCGAGCATCCAGAATCCCCAGAACGCATCGCCAAACTCCGCGCGCACTTCGCGGATAAGCGTCTCCGTGTATAAATTGCTCGCCCACGGAATGATGGTCTGGATTGGCCCGTCGAAATTCCGCTGCGTAGCGCCGCCCACCGCGCGCACATCGCCCGCGCGCAAATCCTCGACGATTTCGTCCAGAAGTTTCGTCGCCGTCTTCCGCGCCGCCCACTCTGCATCCGAACGCAGCAAATATCTTTCCGCCACCATCTCCAGAATCGGGCCCACATCCTGCGCCATGCCGCCGTGCACCAGCACCAGGCTCTCCTGCAGCCGCTGGCGCGTCTGCGCGCTTACTTCGGCCTCGCTCAGAATGCGATGATTCGGCAACAACCGGCCGCGGCTCACTCCAAACTCAGGGTCGCCCTCGGCAGCGAGGACGCCCTCAATCAACTTGATCCCCGGCCAAACGCCGCCCGAGTCCTGCCAACCTCCGCCAGATCCGCCCAGCCACTCGCCGAGAATCGCGCGCGCTGCAACCACGCGCCGCTCCGATTCCTCGAGCGGTCCCGTGAGCGATTGCGCCTGCCCCGTCGCGCGCATGCACACCGCGATCAGCGACGCCAGCAGCGTCGTCGAAACCGCCAGCCGCGATCCCTTGGGAATGTTGTTCACTTGGCTGACGATCTCGATCCCCAGCCCTTCGCGCTGCGTCAACTGCGACAGAACCGCGGACAGCGGCTGTCCCGAGCCTTCCATTCCCGGCGGCACAATGCCCGACGCGATCACCGCCGCCTTCAGCAGTCCCAGATAATCGCGGCCGAAATCGAACATCTCTTGCAGGTCGCTGATCTCGGCCGTCGCGTCCAGGTCGACGCTCACCAGCCGAATCACCGGGCGATCGATCACGCGAAGATAAGTTTCAACCGGAGGCTTCGGCGTTTCCGTATTCGATCCACGCATCCGATTCGTGAATCGCCAGATCGATCGACACGTTCAGCACACGCGCCATCTCCGGCAGATCCATGCCCAGAAAAAAGATGTCGCTCCAGCCGCTGTGGCTCAGGTCCATGCGCACCGGCGTGGCCTCGTGCAGAATCGGAAACGGATCGCCGTTGGCGCGCTTGAGCAGCTCCGGCCGCAGGCGCAACGCATAATCGGCCGGATGCCCGGTGCGAAACATCCATTGATTGCCGCGCACCGATCGCACGCTTCGCCGCACCTGGTCGGCCAGCGTCTGAAAAGCGAGCCCGCGATAGGCCGCGGCCAGCGCGCTTGAAAGGCCGTCGCTCAATCCATCGCGCTTCTGCGCGGCGAGAAAGATGCCGATCGCTTCCTCAAACCGTCTGTTCAGGAACTTCTCGTATCCGTCAAACGGAATCAGCGCCCGGCCGTTCTGCGGCGCTGCGACTTCTCGCCGGCAGATGAAATCGATGAATGGCATAAAGAAAAAAGAGCGCCCGCACGCGCTCATAGAGGTTCTCGCCAAAACCCGCCAAAGATGAGTGCCGGAGCTGCTCGAGCTCCGTCAATTCGTCCAGCAGTTGTTCGGTCGAGGCGGTCCGGCAAAAATCATCAAGAGAGCGATTCCGAATCTGCGCGTCAGGCGAGGTAACAATCGTCCACAGTCCGCTCACGCGCCCTCTCCCTTCGCGGAGAGCGCTTCACGTGCGGCCATTACATTGACGAGCTGAGTCAAAACATCCTCGCGATCCTGCCCGCTCAGGGCCAGAGCGAGCTGTGCATTAAACAATCCATATTTCACGCCGACGTCAAAGCGCTGCCCCGTCTGGATCATCGCCAGGTACTGTTCGCGCTCGGCCAGCACGGCAAGCGCCGCCGAAAGGCTCACTCGTCCCTTTGAGGCATCGCCCAGCATGCCGGAGAGAATCTCAAAGATCGCCGGAGTGAACACGTGCATCCCGTAGAAGCAGAGATATTGCCCGCTGCGCAGGCCGGGAACAATCAAATGTTGTTCCGCTTCGGTCGGCGTCGGCTTCTCGCGCACCGTCTCCACGCGATACAGGCCCGGCTTGCCCGGCACCGGCTGCCCGCCGATCGTTCCATAAAAGGGAAGCAGGCTCTCGCGTGTCACCTGCACCGCTGAGATTGCGCAGCCCTCGCTGGCCGCCGCGTCCACCAGTCTCTTCGCGCTGCCGCTCGCTTCCTGGCCAACATAAATATGATCGCCAACGAAGTGCAAAAACGGCTCGTCCTTGACGAACCCTTTGGAGCTGAACACTGCGTGTGCGTATCCACGGGCCTCAGTCTGCTCGATGAACGTGAGCCGTGCGCCGTCGTCGGCCAGCAGCCGCGCGTAGGGTTCCTCATCGCCCGGCCACACCACGATGCACACATCCGTAATGCCCGCGCGCACCGCTTCTCGCACCACCAGGCTCAGAACTGAGCGCTCCACGCCCTGCTGGTCAAACAGCGTTTGCATTGGCAGATTGCGCTGGTTCTTGCCCGCCGCAGTGACCACGGCCTTTCTGATTTGCATGTCGATCATTCTAGCGCGGCCAACGCTGTATTTTGATTAGCTCTTCTGAGTGCGCCCGAGTTTCAGCTTGTGCCAACCCACGCTTCGCACAGCGTAACCGCTCCCGCCCGGCGCCGACCTAGCTCACTGCCTGCACCGAACCTTTGCCGGCCAGTTCCTCTACGCGTTCCACCCAGCCGCGATCGGCCGCCACGCTCATGCCTTCCGGCTCCAGGATCACCGCGTACTCGCCTTTTTTCTCGAGTTGCAGCATCACTTTTCCGGGCCCCGGCGCAGCCTCCGCGGCGCTCTTCAGTTGCGCCAGAATATCTTCCGTCGCGCGGTCGAGATTGATCCGGATGCGCACGCCGCCCGGCAGCTTCACCTGTACCTCTTCAAGCGGCTGCACCTGGCTCACTGCGATCTTGGGCGCCGCATCTTCATCGCCCATCAGCGTCCCGCGCACCAGCACCGGCGCCTCAATCTTCAACTGCTCGGCCAGCTTTTCGTAGTCGCGCGCAAAGCAGATCAGCTCCATCTTGCCCGTCGCGTCTTCCAGCGTCGCCTGTGCGTAGAGCCTCTGGTCGCGCCGGCTCTTCTGCACGCGTAGTCCATGAATAATTCCCGCCACCTGAAGTTCGTCAGCCATATCCGCCTGCGCGCCCCAGCGCCGCTCCGGCGGCTTGCGCTCCAGCGCCTCGGCCACCGTAATCACGCCCGTCAGATTGCGCAGCTTCTCTGCATACTTGTCGAGCGGATGGCCCGACACAAAGAATCCCAGCACTTCCTTCTCATTGGCCAGCCGCTCGCCCTCTTCCCAATCGGCGGCAGGCGGCAACGCATCGGCCTCGCGCCCGCGCGCCGGCGTCTCGTCGAACAAGCCAAACAATCCACTCTGCCCTTGCTCCGCATCGCGCTGCGCCTTCTGCGCACGCTCCATAGCCTTGTCCACTGCCGCCATCAGCTGCCCGCGCGTGCCCAGCGAGTCCAGCGCGCCCGCCTTGATCAGCGATTCAATCACGCGCTTGTTCATCAGCCGTAGATCGACCTTCTCGCAGAACTCCCAGAAGCTCTTGAACTGCCCACCGGCCTCCGCGCGCGCCTTTAAAATCGACTCAATCGCATTGCCGCCTACATTTTTTACCGCTGTCAGCCCGAAACGAATCGCCTGGCGATCATCACTAATGTGCGGCGTAAATTGCGCCCCAGACACCTGCACATCCGGCGGTTCCACGCGAATCCCTATCTCGCGGCACTCGCCGATGTACTTCACCACACTCTCGGGCTTCGAGGTTTCCGATGTCAGCAGCGCCGCCATAAACTCCACCGGATAATGCGTCTTCAGATATGCCGTCTGGTATGCCAGCAGCGAGTACGCCGCCGAATGTGACTTGTTAAATCCGTATCCCGAGAACTTCTCCATCTGGTCGAAGATCTCGCCCACCGCGCCTTTCGGATGCCCCAGCGCCGCGGCTCCGCTCATAAAGCGGTCGCGCTGCTCGGCCATCGCCTGCGCATTCTTTTTGCCCATCGCTCGCCGCAGCAGGTCCGCTTCGCCCAGGCTGTAGCTCGCCAGCACGTTGGCGATGCGCATTACCTGCTCCTGGTAGACGATCACTCCGAACGAATCCTTCAGAATCCCTTCAAGCTCCGGCAACAGAAACTCAACCTTGCGGCGTCCCCATTTTCGCTCGATGAAGTCGTCGATCATTGCCATCGGCCCGGGACGATAAAGCGCGTTCAACGCCGTCAAATCTTCCACATTATCCGGCTTGTAACGCCGCAGAATGTCTCTCATCCCGCTTGACTCAAACTGAAACACGCCCGAAGTGAGCGCAGAGTGAAACACCTTCTTGAAAGTCTCCTCATCGCTCGGAGGAATCGCCTCAATATCCAGCTTCTCTCCGCGGTGGTGCTCGATCAGCTTGATGCAGTCGTCGATGATCGTCAGCGTGGTCAGGCCCAGAAAGTCCATCTTCAGCAGGCCCATCTTTTCCACGGACTTCATATCGTATGCGGTTACGATTTCATCGTTCTTGGTGCGGTTCAGCGGCACCAACTCAGTCAGCGGCCGCGGCGCAATCACCACTGCCGAGGCGTGAACCCCGGCCCCGCGCACGAGACCCTCCAGCTTCTTTGCCGTGTCGATCAGCTCGCGAACCTGCTTGTCGTTGTCGTAGGCCTTGCGCAGATCCGGCACCTCTTCGAGCGCCTTGTCCAGCGAAATCCCAATCGTTGCCGGCACCAGTTTCGCAATCCGATCCACGTCGCCATACGGCATATCCAGCGCGCGCCCACAATCCTTGATCGCCGCTTTGGCCGCCATCGTGTTGAACGTGATGATCTGCGCCACCTGCTCGCGCCCGTATTTGCGCGTCACATAATCGATCACCTCGCCGCGCCGGTTCATGCAGAAGTCCACGTCGATGTCGGGCATGGTCACGCGCTCGGGATTCAGGAAACGCTCGAAGAGCAGCACGCTTTGCAGCGGGTCGATATTCGTGATCTCCATTACGTATGCCACCAGCGAACCGGTCGCCGATCCTCGCCCCGGCCCCACTGGAATTCCGTGATCGCGCGCGTACTTGATAAAGTCCCACACGATCAGGAAGTAGCCCGAGAAGCTCATCTGCTTGATCATCGCGATCTCGTAATTGAGCCGCGTCTCGTACTCCTCGATCGTCGAGCGCAGAACTCCGCGCGCCTCCAACTGCCGTATTGCCGTGTCAAGGCGTTTGCGCAATCCCTCGCGGCACACTTTTTCAAAGTAGCTGTCGACCGTGTGGCCTTGCGGAACGGCAAACTCGGGGAAGGGAGTGTCGACCGCGCGCATCTTCAGGTTGCAGCGCTCCGCAATCTCCATCGTCCGGCTCAACACCGCCGGCGAATCCTTGAACACCCGCGCCATCTCGTCCGCGCTCTTTACGAAAAATTGGTCGCTGTCGAATCTGAGTCGATCGCTCTCGTGAATCTTCGAGCCCGTCTGCACGCACAGCATCACGTCGTGCGCATGCGAGTCCTCGCCGCACAGGTAGTGCGAGTCGTTCGTCGCCACCAGCGGAATCTCCAGCTCCTTTTCGAGCTGGTAGAGGTCGGCCAGGATGCTTTTCTCCGCTTCCAGTCCCTGATCCTGAATTTCGAGAAAGAAATTTCCCTTGCCGAAGATGTCCTGATACTGCTTCGCCGAAGCCACGGCCTTTTCGTACTCGCCATTCATCAGCGACTCGCACAACTCGCCGCTCAGGCAGCCGGAAAATCCAATCAGCCCATTGCAGTTCTCCGCAAGGTACTTCTTGCTCACCCGCGGCTTCCGATAAAACCCATGCAGGCTCGCCTCCGACGTCAGCCGGATCAGGTTCTGGTATCCCTCTTCGTTTTGCGCCAGCACCAGCAGGTGGTTGTACTCGCTAACCCGCCCTTTACCGTTCGACGACAGGCTCACATTGCCGGAGTCGCCCCCGTTCCGCGCCAGCTCCGCGCGATGATCTTCTCCTTTGCACACGTAGAGCTCGCACCCGAGAATCGGCTTCACGCCCTTCTGCTTCGCCGCATCGAAAAAGTGCACCGCTCCGTAGATATTTCCGTGGTCCGTCATGGCGACAGACTTCTGCCCCAGCGCCGCCACGCGGTCGACCAGCTTGTAGACATCGCAAGCGCCATCCAGCAGCGAATATTCCGTATGCAAATGCAGGTGCGTGAATTCAGACATGGCTAGTTATGATTTTAGTCGCCGAGCGCGAGGTGCAGAACCGCCTAACCAGCGGTTGAAATCCGGGCCAATTGAGGAAATTGCGGCCAGGAGTCTCAGATCTTGGGGTTGAGGTCGCGAGCTGAGTCAGTACGTGTCCTCTCGCCGCAGCCCGCAGTAGTGGAGCACCACTTCAGTCCCCGCGACATCGTATCGGAAGCGGAACCGTCCCACCTATAGATTGAGTATCTTTAGAAGATCGTCCACACTCATTGCGTGGTGCGCGGCAATATGTTTGAGGATGCTGGAGAGCGTGCCCGTTTTGATCGGATGATGATACGGAACGACTTCGTGGTTCTCGCCGTCGCGCTGAGTCGTTATCCGGATGTGCGATCCCTTTTGCCGGGTCGCCTCATAGCCTAAAACGCTGAGCGCTTTGACTAGCCGGGGCCCGTCAATATCTCGAGGCAGTCTCATTACGCCAGGACTTCGTCACGCACAAAATGCAGGCGAATGATCTTCGGTGCCTCCATGCTCTCATCGAAGTAGCAGCGGACAGCGTCTTTCACCATCGCCCGCAGCTCTTCCACGGTGTCACCTTGAGTATGAATGCCATACCCCAGGGCAGAGGCCGTAAACCCTCCATCGACCTCGTCCTCGCGCACTTCAAAGATGATCTCGCTCATAAAAGAACACCCTACTTCAATACAGGCTATCATTCCTGCGGATTCAGACCACGATCAACTCGCCTTCCGCCGCAATTCAGCAAGCAGCTTCCCAGCGGGCCGAGTCTTGCCAGCAGCGCGGTCCCTCCCGCTCGCCGCAATAGAAGTCTTGACCTTGCGGTCACGCAGTTCAAGATAATCCTCCATCTCATCGGCTGCCATGATGCCGATCACCGGGATCCCATCTTTTTCAAGGATGAAGTACTCGTTGCTGTTATGCGCCCGCCGGGCAATTTGCCCCAGGTTGATGCGCGCCTTGGTAATGGGAAGCCGATTAATAGTAGCCATTGATGAACGTTGATTAACCTCAATCAAATCGTAGCATGCAAATGCTGGGGATGGGAAGCCAGCCCAGGTTAGCGAAGATTTTGACGGGTCCTCCACCTCAGCGGTACGCTGTTTGCATTCCGAAAAAGCGAGCGAAGCAAGCGGCTGTTCGTGGCTACCCCATCCCGTCTCTCCTCGCCCGTTTCGCCGTTCGTCGCGCGAGCTTTTCTGCCGAGACGAACGGCTTTCTCGGAATCAAGTTCACCCTGGAGCAAAGATATGCGACGAATAGCTTTCGTTTCCGGTCTCTTCCTGATGGCTTCATCGATCTTGCTTGTCGTTCGCGCGCAGAATCAGCCAGCGCCTGCGAACGTCACAGACCCGAATCAGTCGACTCCAGTAGACATCGTGAAGGACGATCAGCCTGTGCCGGGCGGCGGGGCAGCGCTCACTGCGGATTACCCGATGAATCAAGCCGGAGTCCTCATCCAGGGCGCCCAGTGGACGCCAGTCGCGAATCAATACCCCACTAAAACCAGGGCCGCTCACAGCATTGCGGCTTCGCTTTCCTACGGCATAGTTCCCGTCAAAATTGTGGCTGAGTACGAGGGCGAACACGCTTCCGCGCAGACTGAAACCGCGCAGCCCGTTATCTGCGTCTGTCACTTCATGTCGCTGCCAGGTGCACCCGTGCTCGCGAGGCTCCATCCGAAGAAAGGGGCGAGAGAACTCGATGGTGGCAGAATGTACGTCTATCCAGTCGTCGGGAACTCCAAGATGGCCGATGCGAACAAGAGCGATATAGTTCCGTCCGATGTGTCCCATCCTGATCCGCAGGTTTGGCTGATCCGCCCTCAGTCTCCGCTTGAGCCAGGGGAATACGCGCTGATGCTCGGAACGCAGAACATGAGCATCTTTCCGTTTACCGTTGCGCCGCCGTCTTCCCAACCGGCCGGAGCCAACTGAAGATTTGGAATTGTAGCGCCGCATTTCTTGAGCTCTCGCGAGCAGGGCTCTCGCTCCGCCGCCAACGCACGAGCGTGCGAATCCCGCGGCTCAAGCGCGAAAAAATCGCCGTGGCTCCCGCATTTTTCCCTTGCCAGACCTTCGTCGCCTCCTGTAAAAGTCGCGCAGGAGATTCTTGACATGACAAAAAGCAAAATGATTTCGGGCGCTATCGTTGCCTCTGCAATCTTTGCAGCAGGCGTTTTGTTCGGGCAGATTGTTATACCCACACCGCCCCCGCCAAGAATAACGGTCCCCGCGAGTGATGGCAACATGCAGGCTGCGCAGCGCTCTCTGCTCCAGGCTTACAACTCCTTGGTCGCGGCCCAGAAGGTCCATAACAACCAATTAGGCGGGTACGCCGCAACTGCAGAAACCGAGATTGACCAGGCAGACGGCAATATCCTGCTGGCAGCGCAGTATGCAGCCACCCACCCTTAACCCCCCAGCTCCGCCGAAGAAATCGCGTAGACGTACGTCCGCGCCCCATCCTTGTCGGTTCTTCGCGAGAAAAAATCGCGGCAAGGGTGGGACTAAACGGTGAGAGACAACCATGTTCAGCCGACTACCAGCCAATTACTGATTGGCCTGGATGTGGGGGTAATGATGGTGACGGCGGTGATGGTGATGGCGATGAACCACCACGACGACCTGCGCCTGCGCCGCATAAGGTACCGCGAGGCAGAAGAGAAGGGCGATTCCGAGCAATGTTTTCTTCATAGCTTAGTTTGATGCGTCGGAAGGCTAAATGTAGAGCTACTCTGACCACTACGCGCGGGTTTCGAACCACAGTGGCCTGCTGGAGCAAACTCGCCAAGCCGCGAACCAGACCGGCTCCCCTTTCTGGCCGGTCGGCCCGATTGCCCGCCCGATTGCCCGCACGATTGGTTGATTGCCGGGTTGGTCACTGTTGCCGGTAGCCGCTCAACTTGCTTTTCTCTCCTGTCCCTTTAACCCGCCCATTGGTATACTTGGAGATGTGACTACTTCTGCCGTTGAATCCGTCCCCCATCACGGCCCCCACCACACTTCGGGCAACGCCTCTGTGGGCAAAAAGAAGGTTTTGCTGCTCAAACCACGAGGGTTTTGCGCCGGCGTGGTGCGCGCCATCGATATCGTTAAAATCGCTCTCGAAACCTTCGGCGCGCCCATCTATGTTCGCCGCGAAATCGTCCATAACCGCTATGTTGTGAATGAGTTGGCGGAAAAAGGCGCGATCTTTGTCCACGAGATCGACGACGTTCCCGATGGCCAGCGCGTCATTTACAGCGCCCATGGCGTGTCGCCCGCCGTTCGCGATCGCAGCAAAGCCCGCAATCTCAAGGTCATTGACGCCACCTGCCCGCTGGTCACCAAGGTCCACTTTGAAGCCGTCAAATTTGCCAAGCAAGGCTATTCGCTGGTGCTCATCGGCCATCGCGACCACGACGAAATCGAGGGCACGCTAGGCGAAGCGCCCAATGTAACCCAAGTGGTTTCAAACGTTGCCGAGGTTGAGGCCCTAAAGATTCCCAATCCTGACCGCGTGGCCTACCTTACCCAGACCACCCTCTCGCTCGACGAAGCGCGCGACATTATTCATGCGCTCAAAATCAAATTTCCCAACATCGTCGGCCCGCACTCGCAGGACATCTGCTACGCCACTGAAAATCGCCAGGTAGCCGTCCGCAACGTGGCCCACAACGCCGACCTCGT
Source organism: uncultured Acidobacteriaceae bacterium (assembly GCA_963725115.1). Classification (GTDB taxonomy): domain Bacteria; phylum Acidobacteriota; class Terriglobia; order Terriglobales; family Acidobacteriaceae; genus Telmatobacter. The sequence continues at coordinate 556,014 of CAVRXG010000003.1, forward strand.
GCTCGTCGTCGGCTCGACCAACAGCTCCAACTCCAACCGTCTCGTCGAGGTTTCGCGCAACCTCGGCACCATCGGGTATCTCATCGATAACTCCCAGGCCATCGATCCCAAATGGCTCGCCGGCGTTGACAACGTCGCCGTCACCGCCGGCGCTTCGGCCCCCGAGATCCTGGTCGAAGACGTGGTCAGTTATCTGCGCCAGAACGGCTTCGAGGACGTCGAAGAGGTTGAGGTCATGCCGGAGAACGTGCGGTTCGGCCTGCCTCCCGAGATTGTGCAGGCCATTGGCAGTGCGGGCGGCGCAGAGCCTGTTCCAGTTCGCTGAAAGATCGTCGGCTCGCAGGCATCGTCTGCTGACAGAATGATTGCTCAATGAACCGGCAATGCATCGCTACTCTCGCGCAGACTCAGGTTGCACGTTGAATCCGGAACACGAAATCAGTCATCAGTGTTCCAGTGGATGAATCGGATTTTCGAGATCGCATGATTGCCGCATGATTCATGACAAGACCAGCCAAAAACGCGAACCGCGGCCCCCAATTTTGGCGCAGGCCACCAGTTTTGGCAGGCCCCGCTTTGGCCGTATTGACGCGGACCTGGCCGATGTCGATTCGGCGATTGCAAACGCGCGCGACTTCGTCTTCTCCTTGCAGCATCCCGACGGCTACTGGTGCAGCGAGCTCGAGGCCGATTCGATGCTCGAGGCCGACTACATTTTTCTGCACACCCTGCTCGAAAGCGGCGATCCCGGCCGGCTGAAGCGCGCCTGCACGGAGATGATGCGCTACCAGAATCGAGACGGCAGTTGGAGCATCTATCCCGGCGGCCCGGGCAACGTCTCGCTCTCCGTCAAGTGCTATTCCGCGGCCAAGCTCATGGGCATTGGCCCTTCTGACCCGCGCCTGGCCAAGTGCCGCGAGTGGGTGCTCGCGCACGGCGGCGTCACCGCCTGCAACACCTTCACCAAGATGTATCTCTGCGCGCTCGGCGAGTACGACTACGACGCCGTGCCCGCCATTCCGCCGGAGATCGTTCTTTTTCCCAAGTGGTTCTACTTCAATATCTACGAAATCTCGGCGTGGTCGCGCTCGATTCTCGTGCCGCTGGCCATCATGTACGCCAAAAAGCCGTACAAGAAGATTCCGCCGGAGCAGGGAATCGATGAGCTGTTCGTCGGCGGCCGCGCCAACTCCATCCTGCGCCTGCGCATCGATCGCAAACACCTCTTCTCCTGGCGCAATGTTTTCCTGGCTTTCGACCGCATGACACACTGGTTCGAAGCGGTGCACATCCGCCCGCTGCGCAGCTCGCGCCATGAAGCGCGCGGAGAAGTGGATGCTCGAGCGTCTCGAAATGACCGACGGCCTCGGCGCCATCTATCCCGCCATGCTCAACGCCATCGTCGCGCTGCGTTGCCTCGGCTACAGTGAAGACGATCCGCAGGTCATTCGCGCCCGCGACGAGTTTGAGAAGCTGGGCATCGAGCAGCCGGCCACGCCCGAAATGCCCGAGCCGACCTTCCGCATGACGCCCTGCATGAGCCCGGTGTGGGATACGGCGCAGGCGGTTTACGCGCTCGGCGAAGCCGGCGTTCCGCGCAACGATCCGCGCATGATCAAGGCCGTCGACTGGATGCTCGCCAAAGAAGTTCGCCACAAAGGCGACTGGGCCGTCAAGGTTCCCAAGACCGAGCCCGGCGGCTGGTACTTCGAGTTCAACAACGAGTTCTATCCCGACACCGACGACACCGCGCAGGTTCTGCTCGCGCTCAGCAAGGTCGACAATCCCCGCGAGCGCTATCAGCACCAGGTCGCGCAGCGCGCCATCGAGTGGGAATTCGCCATGCAGTGCCGCAACGGCGGCTGGGGCAGCTTCGACAAAGACAACACCAAGATGATCTTCCAGTACATCCCCTTTGCGGATCACAACGCCATGCTCGATCCGCCCAGCGTGGACATTACCGGCCGCATGCTCGAGATGCTCGCCGTCTACGGTTACACGCGCGCCGACAAGCGCGTCGAGCGCGCCATCAAGTTCATCTTCGACGAGCAGGAGCCGGACGGAAGCTGGTTTGGCCGCTGGGGCGTGAATTACCTGTATGGCACATTTCTTGTGTTGCGCGGCCTCGATGCCATCGGCGTCGATCACCTCGAGCCGCAGATTCAGCAGGCCGCGGAGTGGATTCGCATGGTGCAGAACTCCGACGGCGGCTGGGGCGAAACCTGCGGCAGCTACGACGATCCCGACACGCGCGGCGTTGGTACCAAGCACGCCCTCGCAGACCGCATGGGCAATGCTCGGCCTGCTGGCCGCTGGCGACGACCGCTCTGATTCCGTGGCCAAAGGCGTGCGCTGGCTGCTCGCTCGGCAACTTGAGGACGGAAGCTGGGACGAGTCGATGGGCGAGGGACCTGCTCGACAGGGAATCATCACCGGAACGGGATTCCCCAAGGTCTTCTATCTGGCTTACACCATGTACCGCCATTATTTTCCGCTCATGGCGCTCACAACCTACAAGCGTGCAATGGAACGTAACACAACGGAACGACGAGCCCGGGAACAATGAGTACTGGAGCACTGAACCGCAACTTGAACCGATGATTGACTGGAAGTCGTCTAATTGTCAGGCGATGTTTTCTCGAATTTGCATGGCGGTCGCGAAAAATCCGGAAAGAGCAGAGGCCTTGAGGCCTTTGAAGTCGCCGGAACGAAAAGACCGGGCTTTAGCCCCGTGAGCTGCATAAGGTAAAGCACGAAGTGTCAGGGCACGACTTTAGTCGTGCCGAAAGTGGCACAAATTTTGAGCGGGGCTTTAGCCCCTGCTCGGACGATGCAAGATCCGGGGCCACCGCCCCAGAGGTAGACAGAGAATGGCAGTTCCAATCTCACAGATGTGGACGGTCGCAACCTACGTACTGAAGAAGCGCCTCTCAGGTGAAAAGCGCTATCCGCTTGTGCTCATGCTTGAGCCGCTCTTCCGCTGCAACCTGGCCTGCGCCGGCTGCGGCAAGGTGCAATATCCGCCCCACATTCTCAAAAAGCAGCTCACGCCCGAGCAGTGCTTCGCCGCCATTGAAGAGTGTGGCGCGCCCATGGTCTCGCTCCCCGGCGGCGAGCCGCTGCTCCATCCGCAGATTGTCGAAATCGTCAACGGCCTGATCGCGCGCAAAAAGTACATCTACCTCTGCACCAATGCTCTCGAACTCAAGCGCCGCCTGCCGGAGTTCACGCCGTCAAAGTATTTGACCTTCTCCGTCCATCTCGACGGCCGCCGCGACGAGCACGACTTCTCCGTCTGCCGCGAAGGCGGCTATGACATCGCCGTCGAAGGCGTTAAGGAGGCCGTCAAGCGCGGCTTCCGCGTTACCACGAACGCAACCTTTTTTGACGGCACCGATCCGAATCATGTCCGCGCCTTCTTTGACGAGGTTATGTCGATGGGTGTCGAGGGCGTCGTGCTCTCGCCCGGCTACAGCTACGACAAGGCGCCCGACCAGAAACACTTCATGGGCCGCGCCCGCGTGCGCCGCCTCTTCCGCGCTATCCTGTCGAATCGCAAAAAGTCGTGGAAGTTCAACATGTCGCCGCTGTTTCTTGAGTTCCTCATGGGCGACCGCAACTACGAGTGCACTCCATGGGGATCGCCGGCCTTCAATATCTTTGGCTGGCAGCGGCCCTGCTACCTGCTCCAGGATGGCTACACGGAAACCTTCAAGGAGTTGATGGAAACCACGAAGTGGGAAGAGTACGGCGTGGCTTCAGGCAATCCGAAATGCGCCAACTGCATGGTCAGTTGCGGCTACGAGCCGACGGCCGTCATGGATGGTTTCGGTTCATTAAAAGGCTTCCTGGCAATGGTCAAGGGCACTTTCTCGCTCTATCCCGATCAGCACGCGCTCAACTTGCTCAATGAGCCAATGCCGCACGGCCCGTCGTCGCTCGTGAATATCACCCACCCCGATCGCGAGCTCGAGGAGACGCGCGTATGACCGCGGAAGTATTGAAATACACAATGGAACAGGTCGAAGCGCTGGAACTCGCTCCCGGAACCAAGCACGAACAGCTCGAAGGTTCCGTCCCCTCGCTCGCCACCGAGCAGGATCTGAAAAACGCCCTCGAAAAGGCCTTCGACTATCGCGGCGACATCACCATCACGCTCAAGTCGGGCGAAAAAATCGAAGCCTACATCTTCAATCGCCAGACCGGCGCCACGCTGGCCGATTCGTTTGTGCAGTACTTCACTCCCAAGTCAGACGACAAGCAGAAGCTCGCATACGACCAGATCGCCCGCCTGGAATTTTCAGGAAAGGACCGCGCCGCCGGCAAGCATTGGGAAGACTGGGTCAAGGCGTACACCGAAAAGAAAGCCGCCGGCGAAAAAAACATCGCGCTGGTCCCGGAAGCGCTCGAATAGTGCTAGTTAGTAGCCCGAAGGTGCAGCCGTTCAGCGCAGAAGTTTTGCCTTCTGCCCCTGCCTCGCGACCGCTGCCACGGCAATCCGATCGAAAGACACAAAAGTCTCCCCGCCCAGCCAGGCACCCTCGTATGCGATCACGCCATCCGCAAAGTCGCCCCCGGACCTAAGAACCGCCAAACCGGCATCGACAGCGGGACGGTCCGTCGAAACGTTGGGGGCATCGCAGAGCCACTCGACCACCTGAGCAATTGCTGCGGGATTAAATTTATAACGCCTGCCGAGCACCCACACAAACTCGCACAGCGAGGACAGGCAGACCACAACCACAGTAGCCTCCCTCAGAATCTCGTCCGCCAAGCGCGCCTGATGTGCGTTATCGCGAACGGCGGCACGGACCAGGACGTTGGTGTCTACCGTGACGTTCAACGCTCACCCGCCCATGCCCGCTCGGTGGCTTCCTTGATCTGTTCAATCGTCAGCTTCACTTTGGATTTGCCGGCCAGCGATCCAATAAAATCTTCGATCGAGCCCTTGCCCCGCGCCGCCCGCACGACCCCTTTGCCGCCTGGCGCGAGCTCAAGGTCGATCTTGTCCCCCGGCTTTACGCCCAGATGCCGCAACACCTCTTTTCGGAACGTAACCTGGCCCCGGGCGGTAACTGTCAATGTTGCCATAGAAGTCTCCTTCAACAGGGTTATTATAATGCAAATCTGCATGAAAGGGGAACAAGAAAAAACGTCAAAATAATGCAAAACAACATTAAATCAATAATGCTAATTAGCATTATTGATAATGCAGTATTGCACTATTGAGTAATGTAAGATCACATTACAGAGTAATGCAAAATAACATTGCAAAATAATGCGACACGGCATTAAACGGTAATGCGGTTCTGCATTAAACTCCGTGCCGATCGGAGCGCGGGAATCATCGGTTTTCAGTAGTGCTTCCCAGGGTGCTTCACTTGCGCCGTTCAGGCGAGCGCGCCCTCCACAGTCCCGCCGCTTAAAATAAAGTATGCTCGCGCGCCAACACCGTTCACTCCGCGTTCTCCCCCGCCGCGGGTTGCGGCTAACTCCGTTAACATCGCTAGCTCCGCCAACTCCGCTAACCCGCTAACACCGCTATGAAGATCTTCCTCACCGGCGCAACTGGTTTTGTCGGCCATCATGTGGCCAAGGCCCTTGCCGCCGAGGGCGCCGATCTGCGCCTCCTCACCCGCAAATCCTCGAACCTCGCCAATCTTGAAGGAATCAAGGGCGACACCGTGGTCGGCGATCTTTCTGATCCAGAATCCCTCAAATCCACCCTCCCCGGCTGCGACGCCGTCGTTCACGTAGCCGCCGATTACCGCCTCTGGATTCCCGATCCCCCCGCAATGTATCGCGCCAACGTTGACGGCACGCGCGAGCTGCTCCGCATGGCACGCGAAGCCCAGGTGAAGCGCTTCGTTTATACCTCGTCAGTCGCCACCATGCATTTCCGGACAGATGGGATTGTGATCAACGAGGACACGCCCGTTTCGCTCGCCGACATGGTCGGCCACTACAAGCGCTCCAAATTTCTTGCCGAGCAGGAGGCCATCTCCGCCGCCAAAAACGGCCAGCAGGTCATCATCCTCAACCCCACAACCCCCGTCGGCCCCAACGATCGCAAACCCACGCCCACTGGTCGCATCTTCGTTGACTTTCTCAACGGTAAGTTCCCCGCCTATATGGAGACGGGCTTGAATCTCGTCGACGTCTCCGAAGTCGCCCGTGCCCACGTCATCGCGCTCACCAAAGGCACTCCCGGCCGCCGCTACATCCTCGGCGGCGAGAACCTCACCCTCAAGCAGATCCTCGACAAGATGTCAGCCATCACCGGAATTCCTTCGCCCACCGTCAAGGTTCCTTTCGCCGTTGCAGCCAGCTACGCCTTCTTCGAGGAATGGATCACCGGGCGCATCCGCGGCAAAGAACCACGCGCGACACTTGAAGAAGTCCGCATGGGCCGCAAGAAAATGTTCGCCTCAAGCGCGCGCGCCCAGCAGGAACTCGGCTTCGAGATCAAGCCCGTCTACCCCGCCATGCGCGCCGCAATCGACTGGTTCCGCTCGAACGGCTACGCACCGGCCAACAATTCAAAAGCCGGGGCCCAAGCACAATCATGACCCGCGTCGCCATCATCGCCGCTTTCCCAGGCGAGCTCAAGCCGCTCGTCCGCAACTGGCCGCACAGCACCCGCGACGGCACACAATTCTGGGCGCAGCGCGGCGACAAAAAAGAGTGGGAAGAAGAATGGATCGCCGCCTGCGCCGGCGCAGGCCAGTCCGCCGCCACGCGCGCCTTCGCCGCTATCGAAGCCGGCGGCCCAATCGATCTTGTTTTTTCCATCGGCTGGGCCGGAGCGCTTCGCCCCGCAATCGCCCCCGGCACCGCCCACAATGTAGCCGGAGTCATCGACGTTCGCACCGGCGAGCGCTTCAACTGCGATGCCGGCGCCGGTGAACTCTGGCTTGCCACCAGCCCCACGGTCGCCGACGCCGCCGAGAAGACGCCGCCTCGCCTCCGCCTACAAAACCTCACTCGTCGACATGGAAGCCGCCGCCGTCGCGCGTCTCGCCGCCATGCGCGGCATCCCCTTCTACTGCATTAAGGGCGTGAGCGACGGCCTCACCGACCGCCTGCCCGACTTCAATCGATTTCTCTCGCCCTCCGGCCAATTCGAGCTCGGCCGGTTTACTCTTTTTGCCATTCTTCGCCCCTGGCACTGGCCCTCACTCATCCGGATGGGCGAGAATAGTAAGCAGGGCTTCCCAAAGCATCGCGGAGTTACTGCTCGATTTTCTTGACGAACGAGGTCACAGCGGCGAATAGTATGGCTACCCAAATCCTGCGTCCTCAAATTTCAGGTCGATACAAAAATCCCCGCCACCATGCGCGCGGTCGTTTATCGCGGCATTAATGACATGCGCCTTGAGACGGTCCCCGTTCCGCGCATCGGCGCCGGCGAGTTGCTCATCAAGATCGCCACCTGCGGCGTCTGCGGCACCGATCTCAAAAAAATTCACAGCGGCTCGCACTCCGCGCCGCGCATCTTCGGCCATGAAATGGCCGGCGTCGTCGCCGAAGTCGGCGCAGGCGTCACCAAATTCGCCGTCGGCGATCGCGTCATGAGCTTCCACCACGTTCCCTGCGGCGAGTGCTACTACTGCCGCAAGAACACTCCCGCGCAGTGCCCGCTCTATAAGCAGACCGGCGCCACGGCCGGCTTCGAGCCTTCCGGCGGCGGCTTCGCCGAGTACATCCGCGTGATGGATTTCGTCGTCAACTACGGCGGCGTCGTCCCGATCCCCGACGGCGTGCCCTTCGAGCAGGCCGCATTCGTCGAGCCGCTGAACACCGTGCTCAAGGGCATCAAGCTCCTCAACCTCGCGCCCGACGATACGGTCCTCGTCATCGGCCAGGGCCCCATCGGCCTCATGCACGCGGCTCTTTCCAAAAGGATCGGCGCGCGCGTGCTCACCTCTGATCTTTTTGCCGAGCGCCACGCCATCGCCGCGCGCTTCGGCCTCACCAATCCCATCCACGCCGGAACCGAAAATGTCGTCGAGCGCGTCTTCGCCGAGACCGAAGGCCGCGGCGCAGACGCCGTCATCATCGCCGTCGGCGGCAACGCGCTCATCCGCACCGCCATGGACGCGGTCCGCCCCGGCGGCAAGGTCATGCTCTTCGCTCAAACCCAGCACGGCGACGCCACGTTCGATCCCGCAGCCGTTTGCGTGGACGAGAAGACCCTCATCGGCTCATACTCTTCCTCATTCCCAATCATGGACGAGGTCAAGAGCCTCGCCTTCGATGGTTACCGCAACGGATTCGACCTCACCCAATTAATTTCGCACCGCTTTCCGTTTGAAGATGCGGCAGCGGCAATTGAAATCGCCTCACACCCCCAGCCAGGCTCAATGAAAATCATGTTGGAGCCAGTGCCGGGAGCCGGAGCAGAGTAAGGAAAAATCGAGAGCCTGATGTCTCCTACGGTTAAAGGCGCAATCCTTCACGGCCGCAAGACCGTTAAGACCGTTGTCGAAGGTGGCCGCAAAAAAGTCGAAAATGTTGTCGAAGGCGGCCTCGATACGGTTGAAACGGTCGTCGAGGCAGGCCTGAACACGGTCGAGTCGGTCGTTGAAAAAGGCCGCAAGACGGTCGAGACCGTCGTCCAGCACGGCCGCAAGACAGTAGAGAATGCGCTTTTCCACGGCCGCGTCACCATGCGGGCCGCCGTTCTTCACGGCCGCGAAGATATTCGCATCGAACAGGTTCCCATCCCCAAAGCCGCTGCCGGCGAGTTGGTCGTTCGCGTTGGCGCGGCGCTCACCTGCGGCACCGATCTCAAAGTCTTTCGCCGCGGATATCACGCGCGCATGATCGTTCCTCCTGCGCTCTTCGGCCACGAGCTTGCCGGCACCGTCGTCGAAGCGGGCGACGGGGTCTCCGATTTCTCTCCCGGCGATCGCGTCGTCGCGCTGAACTCCGCTCCCTGCGGCGTGTGCTACTTCTGCCTGCGCGGCCAGGAGAATCTTTGCGACGACCTAATTTTTAACAACGGCGCTTATGCCGAGTTCATCAAGATTCCCGAGCGCATCGTCTCGAAGAACACCTTGGTCATTCCTGCAAATGTGCCGCTTGAGCACGCCGCTCTTACTGAGCCGCTGGCCTGCGCCGTGCACGGGCTTGAGGATTCCGGTCCACGCAAGGGGGACGTTGTCGCCGTCATCGGCGGTGGTCCGCTCGGCCTCATGATTTTGCATGTCGCCGCGCTCGCCGGCTTTGAAACCATCTCCATCGTCAAGCACGATGGCCAGGTTGAAGCCGCACGCCAGCTCGGCGCAACTCATGTTGTGCAGGCTGCAACAATCCGCAAAGCAGTTCGCGAAACCCGCGCGCTCACGCCCGGTGATCGCGGCGTCGACGTTGCCATTGAGGCCGTCGGCACTCCAGAAACATGGCAGGAGGCGGTCGAGCTCGTCCGCAAGGGCGGCACCGTCAATTTCTTCGGCGGATGCGCGGCCAACACCCACGTCGCCCTCGACACCAATCGCATTCACTATAGCGACATCACGTTGCGCGCCACCTTTCATCACACGCCGGCCATCTGCCGCAAGGCTCTCGATCTCATCGCCGGCGGACGCTTCCAGGCCGGCGCGTTCATCACCGGTCGAGCACACCTGTATGAGCTGAATCGAGTCTTTGAGAAGTTGATGAATCGCTCGTCCGAGATCAAGACTGCGATTGTGCCGTAATCCGCGGAAAATACCCAACCAGCGCGTCCGATTGAACAGATCTCATCTGCAGCTCACTTCCAGAACCGCGTTCGACGAGCGCTGTTCGTCTCCCAACAAGGCTCCAATTCATTACAGCAGGTTTTCGCTCGCCGCCGCATCCACCGGCACAAAAAGCCGGAACACAGTCCCGCCATTCCGCTTGCTGCGAACCGCAATCGTTGTGCGGTGCTTGTCGAGGATGCCCTTCGATACCCATAACCCAAGCCCGGTTCCAGCCTCACCCTTGGTCGTCACGAAAGGTTGGAAAAGGCGATCGAGCATTATCCGGTCCATTCCTGAACCGTTGTCGGCAACTGTGACGGCCACACCAAGCCGGCCGGCTGGATCGCTCGAAGGCTGCACTCCAACGATGAGACGGCCGTTGCGGGCGAGCGCATCAAGCGCATTGCCGATCAGGTTGGTGATGACCTGGCGAAATTCTCCGGAGTGGTAAAGCACTTGTGGAGCTGCGACGATAGCGCCGCTCCAGAGCGATGTTGCGCATGTTGATTTCCGTTTCGTAAAAGAAGAGAACCGATTCGACGAGGTCTTCAAGCGACGACAGTACGGGCGCGGTGTCCTGCCGATAGAATTTGAGGCTTCGCGCGGCTATATGGGAAAGACGCCGCAATTCTCTGTCGGCTTCTTCAAGCCAATGTCGCGAATTACTGGAATTATCGCCGTCAATTCTTGCCAGATAGAGCAGATTGGTAACGGCTTCAAGCGGATTATTGATCTCGTGGGCGATGCTTGCGGCCAGGCGGCCCGCAGCCGCCAACTGTTCCGACTTTCTGAGTGCCTCTTCGGTTTTCAGGGTTTCGGTGATATCGCGCGCGTACATGATGATGCCTTCGTCGGGCAGCGGATAGACCTGGTAATGGAACCAGGTGGAAAGAGGCTCATAGTAGTAGTCAAATTCCAACGCAACCCGCTGCTCCATCGCCCGCCGGAAGTTTGATTCCACAGATGGTGTCCCTGAGGTCCGGGAGCAGGTCCCAAAGGCACTTTCCAAGAAGCTCTGTTCCCAGGCGCTCGGCGATCTGAGAGCCGGCGGCATTCATGTAGGTAAAACAATAATCGCGATCGAAGGTGTAGAAGATGTCGGGAATGTGTTCCAGCGCTTCCCACGCAAACCGTTTTGCTTTGGAGATTTCAAGATTGAGCGCGGCCTGCTGCTCGAGCGCGTCTTTGCGCAGGCGTGCCAGCTTTAGCTGGGCATCAACGCGGGCCAGTAGTTCCCGGGCACTGAACGGTTTGGTCAAATAGTCGTCCGCGCCCGCGTCGATACCGTCGATGCGTGCCTCTTCGCCGGCGCGCGCCGACAGCATAATCACCGGTACCGTTCGGGTAGCCGGATTCTGCCGCAAGGCTGCCAGCAGCCCGAATCCATCCATCTCCGGCATCATGATGTCGGTCAGCACCAGGTCCGGAAGCCGCCGTTCCGCCTGCGCAAGAGCATCTTTGCCGGTCCCTGCCTGAACCAGCTCAAAGCGGCCCGCAAGCAGGCCTGACACATATTCCCGCATGTCGGCGTTATCGTCTGCCAGCAGAATGACCGGCTTGCCCTCGTCCGAGTCTGCGTCGTGCGCGGATTTCCGCGCATCGTCGACGCCGGGGGCAACCGCGTCTCTCAACCTGTCGCCCTCGCCGAGCCAGCCCATCGCCTCCTGCACGTAGGCGACGGAGGAGCCCTGAAGCGAGCCTTGAAACGAGCTTACCGAGCCCTGCAGCGATGACTCGGCCCCGCTCCCTCGCTGACCACACGGCCACGAGACAGGTGCTCATGTCCGAACGGAAGAGTAATCGTGAACTCCGTTCCGACACCAACGGTGCTTTTTACGCTGATTGAACCGCCGTGCATCTCCACGAGTTCCTGCACCAGTGCCAGGCCAATTCCGCTGCCCTCATGACTGCGCCGCCGCGCGCCGTCGATGCGCGAGAAACGCTGAAAGAGATTCGGCAGATCGCTTTCCGAAATGCCCGTTCCCGTATCGCTGACGGAAACCTGGACGTGTTCTCCGGCAGGCCGCACAGTGACCCGGATCTCTCCTTCGAAGGTCGACTTGAGCGCGTTCGAGATGAGATTGAGAATGATCTTCTCCCACATCTCGCGGTCGACATAAACGGGTTCCGGCAGCGGCGGGCAGTCCACTACAAGTTGCAATCCGGCCCGCTCCACCGCGGAGCGGAAGACGCTGGCAAGCTGTGCAGTGAATACGCAGAGGTCGGTCGGCTCAAACGTTGCGCGCATCTTTCCCACTTCAATGCGCACAAAGTCAAGCAGCCCGTTCACCAGCTTCAGCAGCCGCAGGGCATTGCGGTGCAGCATCTCCAGATTCTGCGCAGAGGGCGGCGACTGGCTGGTGAGTGCATCCTCAATGGGGCCAAGAATGAGCGTAAGCGGGGTGCGCAGCTCGTGGCTCACGTTCGAGAAGAAAGTGGTCTTGGCACGGTCCAGTTCGGCCAGCTCTTCGGCGCGTTTTCTTTCCTGCTCGTAGGCGTTGGCGTTGGTGATGCTGGCGGCGATCTGCCCGGTGATCAGATCGAGAAAACCTTCGTAAAACGAATCGAACTGCCGATAAGGGTTGAGAGCCGCAATGAAGATGCCGACCGGCTTGTCCTGTCCTTGCCGGGCAATCGGAACCAGACGCGCGCGGAACGGCGGCCTGTCCCAGCATCCATGCGGAAGATCGGGAAAAAGCTCGAGGAGATTGTCAACGGTCAAGCCGTGGCTGCGTACTCAAAATCCTGGTGAATCGGCCATGCGGCAGCGGACTCGCCCAGGGTCAATGACCAGGGAAGCAGCAGGATGATCGGCATCCATGCCCGTTCTGGAGACGAGTTTCAGGCGGGTGCCACCCTCTTCGAACAGATATGTCAACGTGCACGGCATATCTTTCTGATGTTGCAAGTCCGCGCTCGATGGCGGCAAACACATCCGGCCTGGAAATGGCGTCCGCCAGTGCCTCGGCCAGCGTGCCCAGAGCGGCAAGTTGCCGCTCGCCGATCACGCGCACAGTATCTTCCATCACTACGCACAACATCCCAACGATCCGGCCGTCCGAGTCCGACAGCGGGCTATAGGAAAATGTGTGGTAAGTCTCTTCGGGATACCCGCTTCGTTCCAGGATGAGCAGGAGCGAATCATCCCAGGAGGCTTCGCCCGTCTCCATCACCTGATGGATGCGGGGGCCGATGTCCTTCCAGATCTCGTGCCACACTTGGGACGCGGGTTTGCCCAGTGCCCACGGGTGCTTCTTGCCCAGGGTGGTGCGGCGATAGGCATCGTTGTAAAGGAATGTAAGTTCCGGCCCCCAGGCCATCCACATGGGAAAGCGCGATGTCAGCAGAATTCGAACCACCGCCTTGAGGCTGTCAGGCCATGCCGCTGCGGGACCCAGCGGAGTCGATGCCCAATCGAAACCCTCGACAAGCAGCGGCATCTGCTGCGAGGCGGTCGGTTCAAGGCCAGTAGCGTTAAAGCGATCGCCAGGGCCGATTTCTTGCGGCATCGAATTTTTCTCCGAACAGTGGGCCCGGTACTGCTTGGAAGTCTGTCCTGCAGACACAGTGGGAGTTGGTCCAGTTTACGTCACCGAACCAACCCATATCCTGACTGGACTGCTATGCGGGGACTTCGATGTAATTTGCGATGCGGGGAATTTCTTCAGCGTTGCCTGAAGGATGGTTCCCTATCATATCGCCCGCCCTACAATCCGTCAGGGCTCGCCTCATTCATGGTCGTTCGACCATTTTTCCGCATCTCAGCGTAGGTATCGACTCGAAGTCGCAGGTCAATCTACCAACCTCGCCCCACCTCGTCAGTGAAATAATACCGATGAGGCCAAAACTCCATTGAACCCCATCGCAACCCAGCCTTCGTCGGATGAACTCATCGCCCGCGGCTGGGCTGCGCTCCCGCCTGCCTATCGCATTCCCGCCACTTCGCCCACGCTCGATCAAGCCCAGGAGTACTGCCGCAACCTGGCGCAGACGCACTACGAAAACTTCCACGTCGCCACATGGTTCCTGCCCGCCAATCTGCAGCCGCACTTCTATTCCATCTACGCGTACTGCCGCATCTCCGACGATCTCGGCGACGAAGTCCCCGACAAATTCGCCGCTCTGGCGCTCCTTGATTTGTGGGGCAGGGAACTCGACGCCTGCTACGAAGGTCGCGCGCGCCATCCAGTATTTGTCGCGCTCGCTGAAACCATCCGCGCCTGCGCCATTCCTAAAGAGCCTTTCGCCGATCTGCTCATTGCCTTTCGCCAGGACCAGACTGTTTCTCGCTACGAAACTATGGACGACGTTCTCGGCTACTGCCGCTACTCAGCCAATCCTGTCGGTCGTCTGGTGCTATACGCCTGCGGAGAAGTGAGTCCCGAGACGAGAGAAGAATATTTCAAGCTCTCCGACGCAACCTGCTCCGCCCTGCAACTCGCCAACTTCTGGCAGGACGTGAGCGTCGATTTCTTCAAGGGCCGCGTCTATATTCCTCAGGAAGACATGCGACGATTCGGCGTGACCGACGAGATCATCGCCAACGGCGTCGCCACTCCCGAGTTCCGCGCGCTCATGCGCCACGAAGTCAAATGCGCGCGTTGGCTTTTTCAGCAGGGCCTGCCCCTCATTGGCAAAGTCAACCGTGACCTCGCTCTCGACCTCGATCTCTTCAGCCGCGGCGGCCTCGAAATCTTGCGCGCCATCGAGCGCCGCGATTACGACGTGCTCAGCGCGCGCCCCGCAATCTCAAAACTGACCAAGTTCTCGCTCGCTGTTCGCGCCCTCACCGGCAAAATGCTGTCGTCTTTGCGCCCCGGCCCCCGCTCTTCTGTACCGCGATCTCCAGACGCCCGGCCACTCGCTGATCAGCCCGCCGTTTCTCAACCCTTTGACCCTCAACCCTCAGTTTTCCAACCATCAGTTTCTCAAACCTCAGTTTCTCTACCCTCGATCTCACAACCCCCAGCTCCTCATTCCTCGGTTTCTCAACCCTCACCTTCTGAACCTGTTGCCCCGCAATCCTCGGGGAAAACCTCAACGTCATCGGCGCCACCGCGCGTGCCCACTCTGGCTGCCGCCTACGCTGCCTGCCGCGCAATCGCCAAACGCGAAGCCAAGAACTTCTACTACGCATTCCTTGCTCTGCCGCGCGCCCGCCGCAACGCCATCTGCGCCATCTACGCATTTATGCGCCAGGCCGACGACCTCGCTGACGACGAATCCATTCCGCCAACCGAGCGTCGCCGCCGCTTGGATCTTTGGCTCGCCACATGGCGCGATGTAGCCAGAGGCGCACCCACCACCGATCCTGTATTTTTCGCCGTGCGCAACGCGACTGAGCGCTACAACATTCCGCTCAAGTTACTTGACGAGCTCGTGGCCGGCGTTACGCTCGACCTGGGTCACACCGATGACGGCGCGCCCGAGACTTACGCAACCTTTACCGATCTCTATCATTATTGCTACCTGGTCGCATCCGTCGTCGGCCTGGTCTGTATCCGCATCTTCGGTTATCGCGACCTGCGCGCGGAAAAGCTCGCCGAAGAAACTGGAATCGCTTTCCAGCTCACCAACATTCTCCGCGACGTCGCCGAGGACGCGGCTCGCAACCGTGTCTATCTGCCCCTAAAGAATCTAGCCCAACATAACGTCAATTTAAACGCGCTCCTTCATCGCCCGCCTTCTGCGCCGCCCACACCCGCCGAGCGCGAACTCCTCGCCGCCATCGCGCGGCTGGCCGAACGCTTTTACAGCCAATCGCGTTTTCTCTTGCCCCTCGTCGATCCCGCCAGCCGTCCCGCGCTCTGGGTGCTGGTCTCCATCTATCACGCGCTTTTGAAGCGGATCAAGCGCGCCAACTACGACGTCTTCTCCCGCCGCGCGGCAGTTCCGACGTGGCAAAAGCTCGCCATCCTCGCAGTCGGCCTCATCTGGGCCGCCTGGGCCCGCATCTTCGATTAGAACGTACAGCCGACATTGTCAATGTAGCGCCGGCGTCCTCGCCGGCTGTAGTGCGGGCGTCTCGCCCGCACAAACTCTACCCAAATTCGATTCGTGCCGGCAGCGAATTCACACATCTCCGCAACACCTTCCTCCATGCGATAACCTGATTCGGAGGTATTTCCCATGCGACCTCGTTCTCTCAATCCGCGTGCGCTTGCGATTCTTCTGCTGGCTCTTGGCCTGACCCTCGTTCCACGCAATTTGTCAGGGCAGGGAACCGGCTTCAATCCCGCGCTGCCCCTCACGCACGTCGACAACGGCGCCAACTCAGCCTGGGCTCAAAGCCAGCACTACATCGTCCTTGTCTCGCTCGACGGTTTCCGCTGGGACTACGCAAAGCGCGACAACGCCACGCATCTTCTCGCGCTCGCCAAACGCGGCGTGTCGGCGCCCGAAGGAATGTTGCCCAGTTATCCCTCGCTCACATTTCCCAATCACTTCACCATCGTCACCGGCCTCTATCCCGAGCATCATGGCCTCGTCGCCAACAAGTTCATCGATCCCGAGCGTGGCGCGCGCTACAGCCTTGCAGATCCGGCGTCCGTCACCGACGGCTCCTGGTACGGCGGCATTCCCCTGTGGAGTCTCGCCGAAAGCCAGGGAATGCGCACTGCATGCCTCCTCTGGGTCGGGTCAGAAGCGAAGATCGCCGGCTTCCGGCCAACCTGGTATGCGCACTTCGACGACAAAACCGAGCGCACGCCTGAGTCGCAACAGGCGCGCATTGATGACACGGTCGCGCTTCTCCGTCTGCCGCCCGCCGATCGCCCGCACTTCATCACTATCTACTATTCCGAACCAGATCACGAAGGCCACGAATTCGGTCCCGATGCGCCGCAAACCCGCGCTGCAGAACTTAAGATGGATGCAATCGTCGGCAAGCTTGAAACCGCGCTCAAGGCCACTCACCTGCCCATCGATCTCGTCATCGTCAGCGATCACGGCATGATCAAGTCGCAGGGCGATTGGATCAACCTCGACCAGTTCGCCGACCTCACCGGATTCGACTCCGTCGGATCGCTCCTCTACGGCAAAACCGAAGCCGATCGCGCCCGCGTCTACGACCAGCTCAAGCATGCGTCACCGCAGTTCGTCGCCTATCGCCTCAAAAACGTTCCCGCCAATCTCAACTTCAACCAGAATCCGCGCGAGGGCGATCCGGTCGTTGTCGCCACCGGGCCCTACGCCATTCGCGCGCACGCCCCTGCGGCCGGCGAGACTGATAAGCCGCCGACCATCGGCATGCACGGCTTCGATCCGCATCTCATTCCGGAAATGAAAGCCAGTTTCTTCGCCGCCGGTCCCGATCTCGTCCCCGGAAAAACCGTCGCGCCTTTTGAAAATGTGAATCTTTATCCGTGGCTCGCCCACATGCTCGGCCTCCACGCGCCCAAGTCCGATGGAAGCCTCAACATTCTCTCGGCAACACTGCGCGACGGCGGCGTCGAGCCTGACACCGCCTCGGAGAAATAGAAGTCGAGCCAGAAAAAAAATTGGAGCCGGACGTGATTACCTGTTCAGCAGGAAAATTCAAAATGGAAGAAGCTTACGCCCGCCGCAACATGGAAGCACCCTACGCCCGCCGCACCGCCAGATGTAGCGCCGGCTGTCGTGCGGGCGTCCTCGCCCGCACAATTTGCCCGGCAATCTTCTCTGCGTTCGCAAGGGAAGGGAAGCCATGAGCGTGGTCCTCGGCATCGACGGCGGCGGCACACGCACGCGCGCCTCTATCGTCGACGTGCATGGCATCGACGGCGATCGCGCTCTCGCCTTTGCCGAGAGCGGCTCCATCAAGCGCCTGCGCGTCGGCGCCGAGGCTGCTGAAGAAAATCTGCGCGCGATCCTCAAAGATGTCTACACGCAGGCCGGCGTCAGCACAGTCAGCGCCGCCTCATGCGGCGTAGCCAGCGCCACCATGCCCGGCATCACCGAGTGGATCACCGCCGTCTTCAACGATTTTCACGTCGCGCGCTCCGAAGTCGTCGGCGATCACATCATCGCGCTCGACGCGGCCTTTCATGGAGGCCCGGGAATCCTTCAGATCGCCGGCACCGGCACCAACACCATTGGCCGTGCGCCCGACGGCACCTTCGAGTCCGCTGGCGGCTGGAGCTCGCGCCTCGGCGACGAAGGCTCCGGCTACTGGATCGGCCTTCACGCCATTCGCCGCGCGCTCAATGCATACGATCGCGACGAGCCTACGCAAATTTTGAAAAAAGTTGGAGAGATCTGGGGCACGCCCACAATGGATCAGCTCATCAACATCGGCGACGGCACGCCCGCGCCAGATTTCGCCGCGCTCGCTCCCGCCATCAACTCGCTCGCCGAAGCTGGCGATCCGGTCGCCCTCGGAGTTCTCCATCAGGCCGCCGCAGACCTCGTCGCAAATGTTTTATTGGTGCGGTCGAAGCTTCGCCGCAAGCACGCAATCGAAAGTGAAGTGCCAGCTGCCGAATTTCCCGTATCTTGGACCGGCAGCGTGATCAGCAAGATGCCCATCGTCCGCGAAGCATTTTTCGCCGGTCTCCGCGCCGCCGCTCCCGCAATGCCCGTCGAAACCACCGAAACCGTCGCACTCAACGGCGCAATCTGGCGCGCGCAACGCATCGCAGAGCAAACGAGCTAAGATCGTTTGGGGGAGTTGAACGCATGAAGAACAGCGCCGGCCCGGGAGTAGCCTCAGGAGTTGCCTTGGGAGTAGCGATAGGCGTTGCGATCCACAACCTTGCTCTTGGCATCGCCATCGGTGCGGCGCTCGGCACGGCCTTCGGCGTCGCATTCAACAAACGCAAAGGAACTGACCAAATGGGTCAGCGTTAACGTGCGGGCGCCTGGTCATCAGAGGGCGACCCCTCTGAATCAAGATCGGGGAGTTGGTCGAACCAGAGCCAGAATTGATCGTCGAAGTTGAAATTGTTTTGGAAAGTCAGCGCAGCGAGCCCGCTATCCTTTGGTTCCAATCTGAAATGAATTGCAGTGAGCCTGCCCCGTCCCGTCGCATATTGTCTGCGTCCACGGATCGCGTCAAGCGCCAACTTCTTTTTCCCAAACACATTGCCAATTTCAATCGAATCAGCCGAGATTTTAAATCTTGCGGTAAACGCGCTTGCCGTCATCACGACTCCGCCAAGCAGGATTGCGGATGCGCTGAAAATCAACCGAGGCGTGGATTGCAGGCCGCCGTGCCAATATATCGGCCCATCCAAATTCGCGCTCACTATCAAAGCGCCGATCACTAAAGCCAAAGGGCCGGCGAACCTGGTCCAGCCAGTCATGGAGTAGAGATTCGGGGCTGGCGTTGGACGGTTCATGAATTCCAGCCCTTCCCGACTACCGGTACTTCCGCAGCACTCCCAGCACCCGCCCCTGAATCGCCACCTGCGCCGCCGGAACGTAAATCGGTTCCATCTCCAGGTTCGCCGGCTGCAGCCGCACCTGATTTCCCTCCGGATAAAACCGCTTCAGCGTCGTCTCCGCCCCGTGCACCAGCGCCACCACAATCTCGCCATTTCGCGCCGTCTTGGTCCGCTCCACCAGCACGTAGTCGCCATTAATAATGTGCTCGTCGCGCATGGAGTCGCCCCGCACCTCCAGCGCAAACACGTCGCGATTGCCCACCACGTCGGCCAGCGAAATCGTCTCCGAGCTCTCCATCGCTTCGACAGGCGACCCAGCCGCAATCCGCCCCGCCAGCGGCAGCTTCATGCTCGAGCGCGTCCGCGTCCCCGGCGGCAGCACGTCAATCGACCGGCTGCGGTTGTGCACCCGGTCCAGCATGCCCTTTTTTTCGAGGTTCGTAATGTGCTTGTGCACGGTGGCCAGGCTCTTCAAGCTCATACCGCGCGCAATCTCTTCAAACGAAGGCGAATAGCCGTTGCGGCTTACAAACGCCTCCAGAAAGTCCAGAACTTCTTTTTGCCTGCGTGTGACGGCCATGCGCGAATTATAGCGAATAAAAAGCGAACTGCAAGCACTGTTTTCGCTTATTGTTTACTTTTTTGGGACTCCCGGCTGCCGCGCTCCAACCCGGAACCCGGCCGTCAATCCCGGCCAGAGCGTGCCATCGACGGCAGACAGAACCGCCGCCCGCCGTCCCTTGCCAAACCAGCCCCGCACGAATCAGAAGCTGAACTTCACCGCGCCTTGCAGTATCCGCGGAGGCGCAGCACTGATCGCGTTGCCGAATGTCGAGCTGCCGATGTCGCCGTCGATCGCGCCCGGCCCGTTGAACTGCGTGTGGTTGAAGACGTTGAACGCCTCTACGCGGAACAGCAGCGACTTCGGACTCCGTGAGCGTCAGGCTCTTGGCCAGCGCCATGTCGTAATTGTCCGCGCCCGGCCCGTGAAAGAACCTGCGTTTCGCAGTGCCCGGAGTGCCCAGCGCATTCTCGCTGAATGCCGACGCATCGAAGTAGTTGTTTCCGTTGGTGCGCGGATTGTGATTCAGGCGCAGCGGCCCGCCGTTGTAGTCGGGCTCGTCGATGCTGCTGTTGTTCACGCCATTCGGATTGGTGCCGATCAGCGAATTGTCTCCATTGTTGATCATCGTCACCGGAAAACCGCTCGCAAATCGCGTGATCCCCGAGAACGTCCATCCCTCGGCTGAACCGATTCGCGTGTACCAGCCGGTCAACCGGCAACTGGTAGTCGTAACTCAGCACAAAATTCTGTTTCACGTCGAACGCCGACAGCGCATAACTCAGCGCCGGGTTAAACGGATTCACTTCCTCGCCGATGTTCGACGAATCGTCCAGCGACTTGCTGTAGGTATAGGAAGCAGAAAACTCCAGTCGCCCGCTCGTGTGCCGCGCGCTCAGTTCCAGCGCGTTGTAGTTCGCGCGCCCAATCGTCGCTTGCGATGCATTGCTGCCGAAGTTCGGTCCCAGCGGACCGCGTGTTCCGTTCACCTGGCCGCCGCCAATCGGGTAGTACACCGTGTCTTCGCCACCAGGGCCGCACGTCACTGTGCCTGCCACCACTTCGCTCGGCTGGCTCAGGCTCAGGCACAGCGCAGGATTGCCCGCGTTCGGCTCGATCAACACTCGTTGCCGATGACTCGCCGTGCCGACGTAGCTTGCGCTCAGAACCGTGTTCGGCCCGGCCTGCCGCTCGATCGACAGCATCCACTCCTGCGTATACGGCACGCGGTTGTGAATGTCGTATCCGGGAATTCCGCTGATCGGCTCATATGTGCTCCAGTCGATATTTCCGTCCGGATGACTGCGCGAAGAGTTCAGCGGCGCGAACGTGTAGGGGAACGGCTGGCCATAGTTCGTTCCATCCGCCGCCGCAACAAACGGCGTTGCAAACAGCGGCGGCTCGGGGCTGGTGTACGTCGTTCCATACGGCGCGTTCGCTGCCAGCACGCCGATTGAAAGCGCATCGATGGCCGTATAGAAATTGCCAAAGCTCGCGCGAATGCTCGTCGTCCCCGGCGCGCCCAGCACCTTTGCAAAAGCTCCGCTATGGGCCGACGGCGACCACGCCACACCCACCCGCGGCGAAAACCCCAACTCGCCCACCGGCGCCAGCGTGCGCGGAATCCCCGGATCGCCCGGATACAAAATTCCCGCCGGCGCGCCCGGAAACACCTCCGACTGCGCGCCCGGCACAAACGTAGAAATCTGATTGTATTTTTCCGTCCACGGCGCAATCCGGTCCCAGCGTAGCCCGTAATTCAGCGTCAAATTCGGCCGCACATGCCAGCTGTCCTGCGCGAACAGGCCCACATATTTGTTGCGCGCATAAAACGGATTCAGTTGGCTCTGGTTGTACTGGCTCGGCACGCCAATCAGAAAATCCGCAAAGTCCACGCCGGTTTCCGTGCCGGCAAACACAAAGCTCCCGTTAAACTGCGCGATCGGATGCGCATTTACCTGGTCAGTGTGAAACTCCGCGCCCATCTTGATCGTGTGGCCGCCCAGCACCTTCGAAAAAGTATCCGCAGCCTGGTAAGTATTGTTCGCCTGGATCAGCTGATTCGCCGCCGCGCCAATCGAGTAGCCGTTGAAATTCAGATTCTCAACGCTCTGCCCCTTGGGATCGAGCGCCACAATGCTCGGCGTCCCGTCCGCATTCGCAAAGCCCTGCGAAACCAGGCTCACCCCGCGTCCGCCCACCGGCTGTCCCAGGTTCGTAATGTCGCGCAGATAACTCACATGCGCCTCGTTCACCGTCGTCGAGTTCATCGTCTTGGTCGCGCTCAGCGCCAGCAATTGCGCCCGCCCCGTCGTCAGCGCATCGAACCCCGGCACGCTGGCCCCGCTCTGCGCCACCGGATACGGATTATCCAGATCGAAATCGTCAATAAAGTAGTAAGCCGACAGCAGCCCCCAGCGCGTATTCCGCATCCACGCGCGCGCCCGCCTTGTCGTCTCGCACCGTCTGGTTGGATGCCGAAGTTGCAAATCCGCTCCGCGTTGTTCGGAGCCGGAATATATTGCAACAGCTTCTGCGCCGGAACCGACCACGCGCTCTGCGGAATCACCGCGTTTCCAAACACGCATTGCCCCGTCTGCGCATCGGCCGTCGTGCAACCGTTAAAGTAGTACGGCTCGCCCTGCGTAACCGCGTAGCCCAGCTTCTGCGTCAGCAGGTTCGCAAAATACGGCCCGCCCACCGTCCCCGTCAGCAGCGTATTGCCGTTGCTGTCAACAAAATCCGATAGGTTCCCCATCCGGTCCGCGTTCGACGGCACGCTGATCTCTCCCGTATCGATTCCCTGCGTCTGCCGCGTCCCTTGATAATCCATAAAATAAAAAAGCTTGTCGCGCCGGATCGGCCCTCCCAGCGTTCCGCCAAACTGGTTCTGCCGGTACACTCCGCGCGTCGGCGAAAAATAATTCCGCGCGTCTACATCCGTGTTCCGCAAAAAATCAAACGCGCTCCCGTGCAGCTCGTTGCTCCCGTTCTTGGTAATCACATTCACCTGGCCGCCGCTGAACTCCCCATACTCGGCGTCGAAGTTGCTCGTCACAATGCGAAACTCCGCAATCGCATCCAGGTTGGGAATAATCGCCGTCCCCGCGTTCACATCCTCTTCTGCATCGCTGCCGTTCACGCTGAAATAGTTTGCCGTCTCCCGCTGCCCATTCACTGAAATCGTTCCGGGGTTCAACGTCCCTGAGGGATCCAGAATCGTCGCGCCCACATCCTGCACTGTCGTCGCGCCGATCGTCGTCTCGGGAGCCACTCCCGGCTGCAGCGCCAGCAAATCCGTAAAGCTGCGCCCGTTCAGAGGAACCGACGTCATCTCGCGCCCGCCAATCACTTCGCCGGATTGCGTGCTCACCGTCTCCACATGCAGCGCGTTGTCGGTCACGCTCACCGTCTCTGAAATTTCGCCGATCTTCAGCGTGCAGTCAATCGTCAATGCCGCATCCGTATCCAGCGTCACGTCCTGCCGCTCGCAAGTCTCAAATCCCGCGGCCCGCACATCCAGCTCATAATGGCCCACCGGCAAAACCGGCAAGGTGTAGTATCCGCTCGCATTGGACTTCGTCTCATGCGAAATCCCCGTGCCCAGATCCCGCGCCGTCACCTTTGCGTTGGGAACCGCACTTCCCGAAGGGTCCTTCACCGTTCCTGAAATGCTTCCCGTAACCGCGCCCCACGCCGCGCCGCTCAGAACCATCAAGATACATATAAGGAAGAAGAAGCCGAATTGCCTACCCGCAAATCGCCGATTACCCCCCGCAGATCTCCGCTTCGTGCCGGACCGTTCCATTCCCAATCCCCCTGCTTTCGTTTTCTGCCCCGTAGGGCCCATCTTCAAGCGCATTCCCAAGCCCAGCCCGGACCCCATCCCGAATCCCAAATTCAAGCGCATCCAGGTGCCCTTCAGAGCCTTCTCCAGCCGGATTTAGATATACGACCGTTTCGGTCCTCTTTAATATACGACAAAATTAGTCGCCATTGTTAGCAGCATCGTGAATCACACCACATTATGAAAATTGCCAGCTTTTCGAAGGATTTAGCCCGGTCCAGGCGGCCACCGCTGGCCACGCCCGGCATATCGTTACCCCATTCCGGAGTTAATCCTGAGCGAGCATCATCCGCCGGGCGGATGATGGACGTCGAAGGACCTGCTTGTTGGGAACTCTGGCGAAGGGTGGGATCGCAAGACCTCAATTCCGGCCGATCGCAGCCAACCGACACTTCGCGGGCCGCGCGGAGCGCGGCCCGCCCCCACATGAGCAGTCATCCTGAGCGACCACCGTCCGCCGCGGCGGACGATGGGAGTCGAAGGACCCGCATTTCGGCGTCCCCCGCCGAAAGCTGCCGTTCTGCTCCTCATTGGCTACCCCCGGTCTTCTCGGTCCCTCGTTCCCTTGGTCGCTGCTCTATCGTTCCCTTCATTGTTCAATCCAGCACAGCTTCCCGTTTCCCGCCCCTGCTACGATCCCTTCGGCTAACCACGCAAAACGAATTCCCACGCACCACCAACCCCCAACAAGAACGATGTACGGAGAGATCATGTCCAAAGTTACCTACCTCGCATTCGCAGCCGTCGCCGCCGCCCTTTTGTGCTCCGCGCGCACCGCGCCGGCCGCCCAAATTTCCGTCAGTTTTGGAGCTGAGCCTGTCTGCCCCTACGGCTACTACGACTACGCTCCCTATAACTGCTCGCCCTACGGCTACTACGGGCCCGACTGGTTTAACGGCGGAGTCTTCATCGGCGCCGGCCACTGGTACCACGGCCGCGACCACTTCTACGGCCATGTCGACAACCGCTACGACCCGCATCACGGCTACCGCGGACCGATGCCCGCAGCGCGGCGAAGAGCCCTTCAACCACTTCCACGGCAACGAGGCGCGCGACGGCCGCGGCCACACAGGCCACGCCGACCATGAAGCCGGCACCGAACACAACCTCCCCGGCTATCGCGGCGGCGACCACCGCTAAATGGCAACTCGCCAAATTGCATCGGGCCGCGTGAACCGCGGCCCGACTTCACCCGAGCTGTCATCCTGAGCGAAGCGTTCTTCAGCGGAGCCGAAGGACCTGCTTCTGCCTTTCGCCGAGCCCATCTCGGCGCGCAGCTCTTGCGCGCCGAACTCCCTCAGCTCACCACCACTCAATGGGTGCCCCATCCTCGCCACGTTTTTGTTTTTGTGGCTAGGGCGGGAAGTAATCGGGCCGCACCTTCAGCGCGGCCCAAATACACGCGAGCTGTCATCCTGGGCGACCATCGTCCGCCGCAACGGATGATGGTAGTCGAAGGACCCGCATTTCCGTGTTGCCCCATCCTTCGCCTTTTCTCTGGCGAAGGGTGGGATCGCACGAGCCCCAATTCTCGCCGACCGATCCCACGAGGCCCGGCGCAACGACCTAAATTCCTCGCGCCCCTCCGTCGCGCGATTTCGCAGCCTCCTTCGCTCGACAAGATGTAAACTAGCGCAGACTCCTTCCCCCCGCCATTCGCGATCCGCGAGGTCTGCCCGTGTTCAGTGCCCGATCCTTCCCCGGATGCATTGCCTTTGGCCTGCTTCTGGCTGGTTGTCATTTCTTTCCTGTTCGCATGGCCGGCCAAACGACGCAAGCAGCAGCGCCCGCCGCCATAACCCTCCCGCCCGACGTGCAGGCAAATCTCGATAAACTCCAGGCCGATCTAAAGGCTGCCCAGAGCAAGAGCGACGAGCATGCTGCCGCGAAAATTCTGAATCAGCTCGGCGACCAGTGGCTCCGCGCCGGCAACTTCCAAAACGCGACCGACGCATACAACCGCGCGGTAGGCGAGGCCAAGCTCGCACAGGATGCTCAGCAGAGTGTCGCAGCGCTCAACGGCCTGGGGAACGCGGCCCGCGGCGAGGGTCAACCCCAGCAGGCGGAGCAGAATTATAAGCGCGCGCTCGACTTCGCCACCGCGCAAGGTGAACTCGCGGGCAAAGCGGACGCGCTTAATAACCTCGCGATCCTCAGCGCAAGCGAGAGTCAGCCCCAGCAGGCTCTCGACTACGCTAACCAGGCCATCACCATTCGCCACTCCCTTGGCGACCGCTCGGGAGAAGCCGCTATCCTGGCGGAAATTGCAGCCGGCTACAGCTCCCTCGGAAATCAGCAGAAGGCCTTGGACTACGGCCAACGGGCGCTCGACTTATACGAGGCCGCCGACGATCACATGGGCGAGGCCAATGTTCTGCTCGGAATCGGCGATATCTACGGCATCCTCAAAGACCGAAAGTGCTTCGATACCTGGGCCCAAGCGCTGGCCGTTGCGCGGCAGTTCAACTTCCCTCGCATTGAAGCCCAGGCGCTGAACAGAATCGGGGTGGGCTACAACTTCATCGGGAACAAGCAGAAAGCGCTCGACTATTTCAATCAGGCGCTGCTCATCTTTCGCGCGGTGAATGACGGCTCCGGCGAAGCCGCGACCCTGGACGACATCGGAAGCGCCTACACCGACTTGGGAGATGAGCAGAAAGCACTCGACTATTTCAACCAGGCGTTGCCGCTTTATCGCGCGTCAGGCAGCCGTGACGGCGAGGCCAAACTCCTGAATGACATCGGCATGGTCTACTCGAATCTCGGTGAAAGGCAGAAGGCGCTGGACAACTTCAATCAAGCGCTGCTGACTTATCGTGCGTTGGGCAACCGCGTCGGCGAGGCCGCCGCGCTGAACAACATCGGCTTTATCTACGCGAATCTGGGCGACAAGCAGAAGGCGCTGGACTCCTATAACCAGGCGTTGGCGATTCGGCACGCAGTCGGCGACCGTGACGGCGAGGCTGTCACACTGAACAACATTGGCACGATCTACGACGGCCTGGGCGAGAAGCAGAAGGCGCTGGACTCCTATAACCAGGTGCTTCCCATTTTTCGCGCCGAAGGAAAACGCCTCGGCGTGGCTACGACGCTGAACAACATCGGCATGATCTACGACGGCCTGGGGCAGAAGCAGAACGCGCTGGACGAATACAACCAGGCTCTTCAGATGTGGCAGGCGGCGGGCGACCGCGCCGGCGAGGCCAATACGCTGAGCAACATTGGCGTTATCTACTGGAATCTCGGCGAGCCGCAGAAGGCGCTGGACGACTACAACCAGGCGCTAACGATCCGGCGCGCGATAGGGGACCGCGGCGGTGAAGCTACTACGCTGAACAACATTGCCCTCGTCTATTCCAATCTGGGCGAGAAGCAGAAAGCGCTGGATTACCAGAACCAGGCCCTTCAGATCTACCGTGCAGTGGGCGACCGCGTCGGCGAGGCCAATGCTCTGAGCAACGTCGGATCTACCTATGAAGATCTGGGCGACAACCAGAAGGCGCTGGACAACTTCAACGAGGCGTTGCCGATCAGGCGCGCGGTCGGCGACCGCGGCGGCGAGGCTGTCACGCTCAACAACATCGGCGCGGTCTACGGCAACCTTGGAGATAAGCAGAAGGCGCTGGACTATTACACTCAGGTCCTGGCGATCTTTCGTGCCGTGGGCTACCGCTCCGGCGAGGCGACCGCGCTGAGCAACATCGGCAGGGCCTACGCCGCTCTGGGCGACAAGCAAAAAGCGTTGGACTATTTGAACCAGGCGCTGCCGATTCGGCGAGAGGTAGGCGACCGCGACGGCGAGGCTTTCACGCTGAACGAAATCGGCGGCGTTTACGACGCCCTGGGCGAAAAACAGAAAGCGCTCGACTACTATAACCAGGCGCTGCCTCTGGCCAGTGCGGTCGACGATCCTCTTCTTGAGGCAGGCGTTCTCGGTAGCCTGGAGTTGAATCAAAAGAGTGACCACCCCACTGAGGCCATCTTCTTTGGCAAGCAGTCGGTGAACCTGCTGCAGCAGGTGCGCGGCAACATCCAGGGGCTCGATAAAGATCTGCAATCAAGCTTTCTCGCTTCAAAGGCCAAGTACTACCACGACCTGGCCGACCTGCTGATCGCGCAGAATCGCTTGCCTGAGGCGCAACAAGTACTCGACCTGCTCAAGCAGCAGGAGTACTCCGACTACACGCGCGGCGCGGCGGCCGACACGCTGAGCCCCCTGACGTTGACTCCGGCCGAGCAGCAGGCCGCCCAGGAATACCAGAAGGACACGGCGCAGCTCGTCTCGATGGGCCAGGAATTTCAAGAATTGAGTAAGGAAAATCCGCGCAGCCCAGACGACGAGAAAAAGTACCAGCAATTGAAGGATCAGATGGACACCGCCGCCAAAGAGTTGAATGGCGAAAACGGCTACTACGCCCGCCTTTTTGTGGTGCTCGGCGGAAGCAACAGCGACGCAAGCAAGCAGTGGCCGAGATCAAGGGCCATGTCGGCGCGCTCAAGCGCGAGATCGCCCATTCGCCGCGCACCGTTGCCCTCTACACCATGGTCACAGGCGATCACTATCGCGTCATCGTGATTACCTCATTCGCTGTTCCGGTAGCGCGCGAGTATGCCATCTCGGAAGCGGATCTGAATCGCAAAGTCGCGGCATTCGATCAGGCGCTGCGCGACCCACGCAGCGACCCCAAGCCGTTGGCGCAGGATCTCTACAACATCCTGGTCGGCCCGGTGAAGGCCGATCTCGACCAGGCGAATGCCGAGACGCTCGTGTGGTCGCTCGACGGCGTGCTGCGTTACGTGCCGCTCGCTGCCCTCTATGACGGATCCCATTACCTCGTAGAAAAATACAGCACCGTCACCATCACGCCCACCAGCTACGACCTTCTTTCACAAAAGCCCGATGTCAGCAAGCTGAGCGTTCTGGCCATGGGCATTTCGCGCCAGTATGAAGACAACCTGCCTGCGCTGCCTGCCGTAGTTGGCGAGTTGGACGACGTTGTGAAAGATCCGAAGATCGAAACAGCGCGCGGAGTGTTGCCGGGAACGCTCCTCTTGAACGGGCAGTTCACTGAGAAGGCAATGGAAGACGCGTTGAACGGCCAGTACACGGTTGTGCATATCGCCAGTCACTTCGTCTTTCAGCCGGGCGACGACAGCAAGAGTTATCTGCTGCTGGCAGGCGGCGAAGATGACGCCAGCAAAGAGAATGCGGGCACCGCCGGCGCGGGCAAGGACTATCACCTCACCGTGGAAGATTTCAACGACAACCCGAGCATCAACCTCAGCTCCACTGAGCTGCTCACGCTCTCCGCCTGCCAAACGGGAGTCAGCGGCGAGGCAGCCAACGGCCGCGAGGTGGACGGCCTCGGCATGACCGCGCAAACCAAGGGCGCCAAGGCGGTCATCTCGTCGCTGTGGTCGGTCAACGACGCCAGCACCGGCCAGTTGATGAGCGACTTTTACAAGCGCTGGGCCACCGGCGGCGGCAACGTATCAAAGGTAGAAGCACTGCGCCAGGCGCAGCTGGATTTGTTGCTTGGCAAGATCGGCGGCAGTGGGAGTGCCAGCGGCAACAGCGGCAACAGCGGCGCCGCCAGCAAAGCCAACGACAACGCCAGCAACAATAGCAAGGTCGCCGCCACAGGAAGAGGCTTCGACGTCGTCGAGACTTCCACGCCCGTCCCTGCGGGTTTCGCGCATCCTTATTACTGGGCGCCGTTTGTGCTCATGGGGAATTGGCAATAGCCGCTCGCGCGACGAAACCCGCGCTCTCCGCCGGGTCCACACCTTCACTACCACAGTCTTTGCCCTCAAATATGGAGATAAGGCATATCGGGAGTAGAAGGGGGATAGGCAATTGAAGGGGGCGAAAACATCGCTCCGCAAAAGGGACTAGACTCGGTGCATGGCAAAGAAGCTCGTAATCCCCGAGACCCTTCCCGTTAGCCCGCTCGCTCTGATATGTCCTTTTTGCAAGGCAAAACCCCGCAAGAACTGCGCGACAAAGCTAGGTGAATTTGCAGTTATCCATTTAGCTCGAATCAAGGCCGCAGCAATGGCATCGGCATCGGCGCAAGCAGCAGCGTGACAGCCACATGTTCCTTCGTCCCGAATACCTTAAGTCCCTTGGTCCCTGATACCGCTAACTCCGCTGGCTCCGCAGTTTTTCTGATCACTGATATCACTGACGACTGATCACTGCTTCTACAATCATTCCATGCTCTTCGAGTCGTTTCCCGTCGGTCCGCTGGCCTGCAACTGCACCATTCTGGGCGACGAGGAAACCCGCGAAGCCATCGTGATCGATCCCGGCGACGACGTGAGCCGCATCCACAAGCGCCTCACCGAACAGGGCCTCAAGCTCAAGCAGATCCTGGTCACGCACGGCCACATCGACCACGTCGGCGGAGCGCTGAAGCTCAAGCGCCTGACCGGCGCGCCGATTTACCTGAACGAAAACGATCTTGCCGCAGCTTGAAATGATGGACACTCAGGCGGAGTGGCTCGGGGTCGCTCCGCCTGAAACCGCGCCGCCCGACGAAGGATTGAAAGACGGCCAGCTCGTCGGCCTCGAGCATTATCCCGCGCAGGTGCTGCACACGCCCGGCCACACGCAAGGCTCCATCTGCCTGCATTTTGCGCCGCTGAATCTGCTGATTGCGGGCGACACGCTCTTTGCCGGCAGCATCGGCCGCACCGACTTGCCCGGCGGCAACTTCGACCAGATCATCGCCTCACTCCGCTCCCGCCTGCTGACCCTGCCCGACGAAACCAAGGTCCTGCCCGGCCACGGCCCCGCCACCACAATCGGCGAAGAGCGCGCGTCGAATCCGTTCTTGCAGGAGCGGGGTCCCTTCCTGCAGGCGCGGAATCCGTTCCCGAAATCACAATAGAAAAGCTGACTCAGCGGGCTACGTCACCGATTTACGCAAATTCTTCAAAGAAATTAGAACCAGAATCAACATGCTTATAATGAGCAAGATATATCGATTACATCAAGCGATAGTTATACGAGTTTGCCTGTCACGTTACGTCCGTGGTTCGTTCCCAAGTAGTCAATCATGATGGCAACTCCGTTACTGAATTCAGCCTCCGGCGCAAGCAGGCTCACGACCAGCCAGCCGCTCTCAGCCATCCCGAAAAAGTAGCCCGGATGAACCCAGACTCCGCGCTCGAGCAGCGCCAAAACCGTCCGCTCATCCGGCTCGATCGCCGGAATCCGCAGCACCGCATACCATCCGCCTTCGACTTGGAGCCGCTGAACGGCATTGAGCTGCGAGACGGCCTTGAGCTGCGGATCAGATTCGGCTGTGCCGAGAGCCTGATCGAGCGCGGCCAGATTCGCAGCGACTCGCCGGCGAATCTGCTCCTGGATCGCCCCGCGTCCGCCGAGCCAAGTCGGAATCGCCAACTGCACCGGCGCATTCATGGAGAGAAACGTATCGGCAATCACCTCGAGCCGCGAGAGCGCCTGCTCGCGTGCCCCTTCGTGTTCCTGACCTGCAGCCACAATCCACGCCGCCTTCATCTGCGGCAGTCCGGCAATCTTGCTCAGCCCGCTGACCACATAAACCGGAACGCCTTCAACTCCCCGTGCGAAGCTCGTCGGCTTATCGCCAAAGTACTTGGGCTCGTCGCCAAATCTGTAATCCAGAAACACCTCATCGACAATCAGCGAAAGCCCGAACTCGCGGCACATCCGCGCCAGCTCCTCGGTCTCCCATGGCTTTGTAAAGTGGCCGGTCGGATTATTCGGATGCACAATCACGATGGCCCGAGTCTTCGGCGTGATCGCGCGGCGAATCCCTTCTGCGTCGATCTGCCAACCGTTCTCATACACGAGCGGCGCGGCCTTGAGGCGCACATCGTCAAGGCCAGCGAGGAAGTCGAAGAGTGGATAGCCAGGCTGCGGAATAAGAATCTCGTCCCCCGGATCGCACAGCAACCGGAAGAGAAAGCTGTAGGCCTCGCTGGTGCTCGTGGTCAGGACAAGCTGCTCTGGATCGAGAGCGACGCCGTGGGCGGCGTAATACTGGCAAACAGCTTCGCGCGCGGAGAGAAGACCCATGGGCTGGGGATCGTATTCGAGCGCTAGCCGATCGGTGAGCGCATCGAGCAGGGAAGCCGGATAAGCGAATCCGCATTTCGTAGGATTTGAAGCCGTCAGATCGGCAATTGGCAAACCGGCCGCGACGCGCTCGCGATGCGCGCGTGCCAGTTCGCTTTCCGCCGTATTCCAGTTAGTTCTTTGCGAGAAGCGCATCGGGCTCGTCTCTGTTACTCGTCTCTGGGCGAGGTTGCGCATGTTTCATCGCGCTCTTGAATCTCGATCGTGCACAATGAATGAAGCGCCTCTTCCAACGATACATGGGGAATACATCGGGCGTCGGTTGTGATGTTAACGAGGTGGCCTTGGCTCTGCGCGCGGTGATCTTCGATTATGGAAGAGTGTTGACCGGGCCGCCGGACCCCGCGGCGTACGCCGAGCTCCTGCGCATCACGAGGCTTTCAGCGGATCGGCTTGATCAGTTTTACTGGAAGGATCGCAATGCCTACGACGAAGGAAAGCTGACCGGCCTTGGTTTCTGGCGAAAAATCGCGCGCGATGAAGGGTTGAAGCTTAGCGAGTCCGAGATTGCAGAGCTGAATCTGTGGGACGCGCGCATGTGGACGCGCGGAGCCCCGGCGATGTTGGCGTGGCAACTTGCGATCAAGCAGCGCGGCCTGCTCACGGCCATCGTCTCCAATATGGGTGATTCCGTACACGAGCATATGGTCCGCGAGCTTCGCTGGCTTTCGCGCTTCGATGTGCTGGTCTGGAGCTACCAACTTGGCATCGCCAAGCCCGATCCGGCGATTTATCGCTACGTGTTGGAGAAGCTGGGAACCCAGCCAGCGGAGACGTTGTTCATCGACGATAAAGCGGAGAACGTTGATGCGGCCGTCGCGCTGGGAATGAAAGGGATTATTTTTTCGGATTTAGAAAAGCTGCGCGCGGACCTCGTGAAGTCCGGCCTAAGCAATGAACTGCCGTTGCCCTGAGGACGGATGGCGTCAATTTCGCAAGACGTCAATCTCCGGAAACTTGGTCCGAGAAAATTTAGTCCGGAACAATTTGTTTCCTAAAATTTGGTCTCTGCGGTTTTCTTTTTGCTGCCCAGGTGATAGGTGAGCCCGAAAGTTGCGTTCATCACATCCAGGCCCGGATTGACGGGAACGATGAACCCGTCAGAAAAATGAAAGTCGCCGAACAAGCCAAAACGCAAATCGTATCGATCGTTCATCCTGACCTCAAGGCCAAAAGCTGACTGCAGGCTGAGGTTCTCATAGGTCGTTTTGTTTGAAAGCGGCTTTTGCGAGAACACCAGAGCGCCACCCTTGGCCATCAGGTATGGCTTGATGGTCTTGCCGTCGCGCCACAGCCAGCGGATTCCGATGGGCGAGATGTCCACTCCGGGTATGGTCTTGCGGCTCTGGCTGAGGGTGTTGCCCCAGATGTCCATCTGTGTCGGCTGGTTCAGCAGAACCATGGGCATAATTTCTCCCACGTAGTCCACGCGCGCCTTGAATAAGTGGCCCCAGTAATGGCGATCGTACTCGATGCCCACATCGTACAGTTTGCAATTCTCACCGGAAGCAAAGATGTGGTAGTTCCCGTATGAGACCAATCCCTCAACGGTGATCTCGCTTTCCGGCCGTGGCTTGGGCGGATGGTCAGCAGATGTGACCAAAGGCGCTGCGAGCATGTCTTCACGCGCTGCGATTGCTTCCGATGGCGCTGTGAGCACGTCTGCCGCGGGCAATGTGTTCTGAGCTAATGCGGTGTGGGGAAGGGTAAGCCAGAAAGCGCCTGTCAAGATTGCGCTGGTCAGGACTGCGCCCGTCGGGACTGCGCCAAACTGGCTTACGCGCGCGAGGACGGATCGACCGGCGCCGCCCAAGCGGGTGGGCGCAACGGTAGAAAAAAGCCCGCACCCTTTTGGCCGCATCACAGCGCAACCTCTAATTCAGACGAGAACCGGACTGGAGAGTCAAATATCGTCGCTAGTTTAGTTTGTACGGTGCAGCGTTTGCAACGAAGGAATTCTTGAAAGCCTCACGGTGGTAACTTAGCCTCTGCAGATAGTGATTTCCCGCCGCCGCAAGGGGTGCTAAAGATTTCACGTCGATTGCACCTAGTATGCCGCTCCGAGGCCGACTAGATTGGCCGCGGCAATGATAACCAGAATCCCAGCCCACAAAAGGCGGATGGGCCGCCTCTGCACGCCCTTCCACTCGCCCAGCGCCAGGCCAACAAGGCCGCCGCAAAGCACGTATCCACTCATGTGCAGCATCCAGTTCACGTAGCTCAGGCGCGCAGGGATATTGGCTTCTCCCCACGCGTAGAAGAAGAACTGCAGATACCACATGATGCCCGCGGACGCGGCCATGGCGCCGTTCTTGAGCAGTATGGCGGCGGGCTGCGCAAGATCAGCGCGGAGGGAGAGGCTTTTCTTGAATCCGAGGCGGACGAAGCAGTAGGTCATGTTGATGATCGCGCCGCCGCCCATGATGAGAACGTAGCTGGGCAGCCGGGCGTAGAGCGGATTGACGCCGAGTTGCAACGCGGCCGCGCGGATGGGAGTGGCCGCGTCAAGGGCGAACGAGAATCCCGATGAGAAGATGCCGCACATCACGGCAAGCGCGAGGCCGAGACCGACGTTGAATTCCTTGATCTCGCCACCGAGCTGCACTTCTTTCTGGTGACCGGCATAGGAGACAATGGCGACGCCAATCAATGCAACGATGACACCGGCCATGCTCCAGAGGCCGCCGCGGCTGGTAAACAGTATCAAGAATTGACCGTGGAGCGCGGGCGGCACCAGCGTCCCGACTACGAGCGTAACGCCGATGGCAACGCCGATGCCGAGTGACATGCCAAGGTGGCGCATGGTGAGCCCGTAGCTGACGTTGCCGACGCCCCACATGGCGCCGAAGAGCGCAACCTTCCACATCAGGGCAGGATCGAGCGATGCATAGAAGCTGTGAAGGTTCGGGAGCAGAAGATAGCTCACGCCGATCGGCAACAGAATCCAGGAGAAGAATCCGGCCACGGCCCAGGTGGTTTCCCAGGACCATTTCTTCACCTTCTCGATGGGCGCATAGAACGAGGCCGCGCAGGCCGCGCCCACCATGTGCCATCCGATTCCCGCGAAGATTGCGAGCGGCATTCTGACTCCATTTCGTTCTATCGTGCGGGCAGTGTGCGGATCGCCTGCGAGCAAACTCAAAGCCTATTGGTTGCAGGGGCACCTTGTACAGCAAAAGGTATTGCTTCTCACTGACCAAGCTCGACGGTAAAAGAATAATTGCCCGGCACAAGTTCAAACCCACTTTGATCATTGCGCGTAGCTGAGGTTGCCAGCGGGCTCCCGATAAGATTCGAACCGTCCAGTTTGTATTTCACGGCGTCTTTTGCGATTAGCGGCAACCACCCCGTCGTATTCGCGGGAATCGTCACATGCCAAACGGCGGTTGCTCCGTTCACCGTCCAGTCGGAGTGAATCGCCCCATAAGCGGAGTCGTAGTCGAAGGCGATGTGGCCAAGGCGCGCATCAAAAACCGGATGCAGCACAATGGTGTGGAAGCCGGCGTCGAGCGGCGTCGCGTCGACACCGGCCGCGTACCGATAAATCCATTCGGCAACCGCGCCGTATGCGTAGTGGTTGTAGGAATTCATGCTGGGATCGTCGCGCATCTGGTCGCCGTTCCAACGCTCCCACATCGTTGTCGCGCCGTGCTCCACCATGTAGCCCCAGGAAGGGTAATGCGTGTTCAGCAGCAGCGTGTAAGCCAGCTTTGCGTAGCCGGCTTTCGTAAGCTCCTCAAGCAAATACGGTGTGCCTAGAAAACCCGTGCCCAGCAGGTCGTGATTGGCTTCGATTTTGTCCGCCAGCCGCTTGGCAGCCGCCGCGCGCAGCGAATCCGGCAACAGGTTCATGTGCAGCGCAAGAACGTATCCGGTTTGCGTATCGCCGCCGTTACTCTTTGCGTTCGGATTGTTGATTACCCCAAACTGCGACGGGCTATTATCCGCGCCAGCTATGAATCCGTCGGAATGAACAAATTGCTTCTGAAACGCCGCCCGAATTGTCTCGAACAAATGCGCGTACTTTTCTTCGTCTGAGGTACGCCCAGTGGCATGCGCCATCTCGCGCATCAGCCTTGCATCGTATGCCCAATAGGCCGTGGCGATGAGAACCTCGTCGGTCTTGCCTTCCGGAGAGAGCCAGTCGCCAAAAGGATCGCCGTAGTTGTTCTTCCACAAGAATTCGGGATTGTCCGCGGCAATGGCGTCCAGATACTTTGTCATCGCCGCCCAGTTTTGCTCGATGATCGTGGTGTCGCCCGTTTGCAGCCACGTTGTCCAGGGAACAATCACGCCCGCATCGCTCCAGCCGGCCGCTGATTGCTCGTGCGAGCGCACCGTGCCTGGCGCGTAAATGCCGTAGTACGGCGAGCCGGCTTGAGTGCCGCGAATGTCCGCGGCAAATTTCCGCGAAAAAGCTGCCAGGTCCATGTTGTAGCTGGCCGTCCGCCAGAAAACCTGCGCGTCGCCCATCCAGCCCAGACGCTCATCGCGCTGCGGACAATCGGTGGGCACGCCGACAAAATTCGATCGCTGGCCCCAGAGAATATTGCTCCAGAGTTGGTTGATCATCGCGCTGCCGGTTTCGAGCTTGGCAGTGAACGGCGCGTCGGTGTGAAACACAACTCCGACCACTGCGTCTTTTGCGGGCGCGGCCGGCAGTCCGGTGAGTTCGGCGTAACGGAAACCATGAAACGTGAATTGCGGGGTGAACTCCTCGACGCCATGTCCGTTGAGAATAAAGTGATCCGTCACCTTTGCCGTGCGCAGATTGTCCGTGTAGATTGTGCCGTCGGGATTGAGAACCTCCGCAAATCGCAAACGAACATTAGTGCCGGCCGGTCCTTGAACGCGCACGCGCTCCACTCCGGAGAAGTTCTGCCCGAAGTCGTAGATATAGACGCCGGGTTTAGGTTCGGTGAGAGATTTCGCATGCAACTCTCGCTCCACGCGGATTGGCGGAAAGCTCTGTGCTTCGATCTTTGCCGAAGCAGGATCGATCGCAATTGCACGAGGCCAAGAATCTGCGATCGAGCTCGTCTCGAAGCTTCCAATGGTCCGCAGGGCATCCCGCGCATCCTCGGTTTCTCCGTCGTAGAGCTCTGAATGAAGAATGCTCGAGGTGTTGGCTTGCCAGCTCGTGTTCGTTTCAACCCACTCCACGCTGCCGTCCGTGTGCTCGATGCGCAGTTGCGCCCGCAGCGCCGGCGGCGTGTCTCCATAATTGTTCGGCTGTTGGAACCACTCGAGCGGCGTCTCATACCAGCCGGGTGCGAGCAGTGCGCCAATTGCGTTCTTGCCTTGCGCAACCAATTTCGTCACGTCGTATGTCTGGTACTCGACTCGCTCTCGGTAGTCGGTCCATCCGGGCGCAAGCACCTGGTCGCCGACGCGCTGACCGTTCAGAAACATTTCGTAGTCGCCGAGCGAAGTGGCGTAGAGTCGAGCAGATTTGATTGAAGCGGCGACACGTAAAGTTGTGACGCAGCGCCTTCACCGAGTCGGGAATCCACGGATGGCCGAGAGCTTCGGAGCGTCGTCCTGAAAGCGGATTCCATTCGATCGCCGACTTCCATCCAGCGTCGTCGAATTCTTTTTGCTGCCATCCCATATCCGCGTGAATTGCGGTCTTCCAATTTGCTCCCGTCGAATAGCTCGCCCAGCTTCCATCCGCATACTCCACCACGAGCGTGGCGATTACGGGCGGCGCATCGTCTGTTGCCATGCCGTTGGGATTGACGACGTAGTGCAGTGCTTCAATCGCAATTGTGTTAGCGCCGGAGCTCACTTTCGCCGTCACTTCGGCGCGCACAAATTTCTTCCACGGCATCTGCTTCCATGGCGGCAGCGGATCTTCGTTGAGCACCTGCTCGCCGTTGACCCACGCCGACACCGTGTCTTGCCCGGTGGCATAAAGCGCCGCAAACTTGATCGGCTTACTTAATTGAATCGTGACCCGGTAGTCGAAGCGCTGTTCCGGTCCGCTTCCAACGGCAGACGTCTTCGCGTCAGGATTGGTGATCCACACCGCCGGCGCCTGGCGCACAGTAGCTTCTTCCGCCGTTTCGTAGCCAATCCATTGCGCGCGCCATGCGTCCTGCTTCATCAGGCCGGTTTCCCACCAGCTTGTCTCGCTTGGCGAATACGGCTTGCCCTCCGCGTTCCACAGCTTCACGCTCCAGAAGTAGCGCGTGGAAGGTTTGAGAGCCGGTCCGCCATACGGAATGTCGATCGAGCTATCCGATTCAACGCGGCCGCTGTCCCACACGTCGGGTTTTCCGGCGAGAAGGCGATTGACGCTCGAGACCACCAGCACTTCATACGCTGTTTGCTTCGCGCCGCGCGCAGGATCTTCGCAGTTCCCACGAGAAGCGCGGAGCGGGATCGTCAACGCCCAGAGGCGTCTTCAGATTGTCGACCTGCAATCCGGCAGGTCCCGCTTCCTTTTGGGTCTGCTGCGCGATCGATGAAGTCGAAGCCGCAATCGCGCACAACGCAAATCCGCATAGTGCGGGGAATAACATTGCATTTTTCATAAGGAAGAGTTTCTCGAGCGGAACAACCTTATGAAAACGTTCTACTCCCTGTCAATCGCATTACCGCCAACCGTATCGCCGCCAATCGCATCACCCGCGCGACCAGTACACTCTCTTCATGGCCCTTCGCCTCTACGCCGCGACCACCAGCGCGGGCAAACTGCGCGATTTTCGCACGGCTGCGGAGAAATATTCAGTCAGCATCGATCCGCTTCCCGGCATCGAAAAGATCGCCGCGCCGGAAGAGGATGGCGACACGTTTCTGGCCAATGCGGCGACCAAGGCTGTTTACTATTCGCGTTTCGCGCCCGGTGAGTTGGTGGTCGCGGACGATTCCGGCCTTGAGGTCGACGCGCTCGGCGGCGCACCCGGCGTGCGCTCGGCACGATTCGCGGCGGACACGGGCCTGGTGGATTCGCCCGACGCCAACGACAACACCGACGTGTGGAACAACATGGTGCTGCTGCAGAAGCTGGATGAGATTCCCGACGGCGCTGCGAACGGCCCGCTACCAATGCACGCTGGTTGTCGCGCGCGATGGCGAAGTGGTTCACGTGGCCGATGGCACGGTCGAAGGGATGATTCTGGAGGCGCCGCGCGGCATGGGCGGATTCGGCTACGATCCGCTGTTTTATCTGCCGGAACTCGGCAAGACGATGGCGGAGATCGATCTCGAAACCAAGCTTTCGATCAGCCATCGCGGAAGGGCGATTGCGGCACTGCTGCCGATGCTCGGCAGTTGACCTCCAAGATTCTCATCCAAAACGCTAAAGCGCGGAGCGCCGCCTTGACGGACCTAACGTCAGCCTCGAATAATGCGAGTGAATCAAAGCGCGAACTTCCGTCCCTCAATCTAAGACAGCCTCAGCCCGCGCTCGCAACTCATAGGAGCCAAATTCTCCATGGCAACCGTTCAACCTGCCGCGCTCCGCCTGCGCATCCGCCCTCGGCGCATATTGTCGGCCGCGGCGTTGAGCCTTTGCGCGCGGGGCAGGGCACGAGTTTTATCTGGCGCAAGCTGCATTCGCTGCTCGGCATCATTCCCATCGGCGCGTTTCTCCTCGAGCACCTGCTCTCGAACTTCGAAGCGCTGAAGGGGCCGATCGCCTACGGCGAGCAGGTGAAGTTTCTCAACGGCCTGCCGCTGGTGCGCGTGCTGGAGTGGGTTTTTATCTTTCTGCCGATTCTGTATCACGCGATCTATGGCGTCTACATCTGGCTGCGCGGCAAATCGAACATTGTGTACTACCCGTGGGCAGGGAACTGGATGTACCTGGCGCAGCGCTACACCGGCCTGATCGCATTTGCGTATATCGCATACCACGTTGCGACGCAGCGCTTCATGGGCGTGAGCCTGCCTGAGAATCCCGGCATGGCATTCGCCAAAGTGCAGCACGAGCTTGCGAATCCGTGGATCCTTGCCGTCTACGTGATTGCGATGATCGCCGTCTGCTGGCACTTTGCCTACGGCGTCTGGCTCTTCGCCGCCAAGTGGGGCATTACGCCGGGAGAAACTGCGCGCCGCCGCTTCGGTTATGTCTGCGTCGCGTTCGGAGTGCTGCTTGCCGGCATGGGAATCGCCAGCATCTGGGCGTTTGTCGGGCCGAAGTATCAGAACGCTCCCGACAACGTGCCGCTGACTTATTTCGCCGCGCCTGCGGCAGCAAAATCTCGCTGCCGTACAGCCTGCGAACTGCCAACTCACCAACTGCGAACTACGAACTGTGAACCGCGAACTCTTCGCTGTAAGTTAAGGACGCTCGATGGCAGCACCCAGAATCATCGTGGTTGGCGGAGGGCTGGCGGGGCTTGCGGCCGTCATCAAGATTGCCGAGGCCGGCGGCAATGTGGATCTGTTTTCCATTGTGCCGGTCAAGCGCTCGCACTCGGTCTGCGCGCAGGGCGGCATCAACGCCGCCAAGAACCTGAAGGGCGAAGGCGACACCACCGCGCAGCACTTTGACGACACGATCTATGGCGGCGACTTTCTGGCCAACCAGACGCCGGTGAAGGCCATGTGCGAGGCGGCGCCGGCGATTATCGA
The DNA here is from genome assembly GCA_963725115.1 of uncultured Acidobacteriaceae bacterium. Lineage (GTDB taxonomy): Bacteria > Acidobacteriota > Terriglobia > Terriglobales > Acidobacteriaceae > Telmatobacter. The sequence continues at coordinate 596,218 of CAVRXG010000003.1, forward strand.
TCTGCTCGACCGCATGGGCGTGCCCTTCAACCGCACGCCCGAGGGGCTGCTCGACTTTCGCCGCTTCGGCGGCACGCTCTACCATCGCACCGCATTTGCCGGCGCGACCACCGGCCAGCAACTGCTCTACGCGCTCGACGAGCAGGTGCGCCGCTACGAGGCCGAAGGCAAGGTAAAGAAGTACGAGGGCTGGGAGTTTCTCTCCGCCATCATCGACGGCAAAGGGCGCGGCGCGCGGCATCGTCGCGCATGAACCTGCGCTCGATGGAGCTGAAGGCTTTCCCGGCCGACGCGATCATTCTGGCGACGGGCGGCAACGGGGCGATCTTCGGCAAGAGCACCAACTCCGTGGTCTGCACGGGGTCGGCGCAGTCGGCCATCTTCCAGCAGGGCGCGTACTACGCCAACGGCGAGTTCATCCAGGTGCATCCGACGTGCATTCCCGGCGAGGACAAGCTGCGGCTGATGTCGGAGTCGGCGCGCGGCGAGGGCGGCCGCGTGTGGGTTCCGCGCACGCCGGGCGACAAGCGCGCGGTCAAGGCGATTCCCGAGGCGGAGCGCTTCTACTTCCTCGAGGAGTGGTATCCGAAGTACGGCAACCTGGTGCCGCGCGACGTGGCCACGCGCGCCATTCACAAGGTGGTCTACGAGATGGGCCTCGGCCTCGACGGCCAGCCGATGGTCTATCTCGACCTGACGCACATCGACCGCGAGACGCTGCACCACAAGCTCGGCGGCATTCTCGAGATCTACGAGAAGTTCGTCGGCGTCGATCCGTGCGTGGAGCCGATGAAGATCTTCCCCGGCATGCACTACACCATGGGCGGCCTTTGGGTGGACTTCAACCAGATGACCAATATTCCCGGCATCTTTGCCGCCGGCGAGTGCGAGTATCAGTATCACGGCGCGAACCGGCTGGGCGCGAACTCGCTGGTCAGCTGCATCTTCGGCGGATTTCATCGCCGGGCCGAACGCGATGCGCGTATGCGAAGAGCCTGCCTGCGGTCGAAGGCGATGGCGGCGCGGCGGCGGAAGTGGCGCGCCAGGCGGAGATCAACAACAAGCTGATCAACAACGAGGGCGGCGAGAATCCCTTCAAGCTGTGGCGCGAGCTGGGCGAGACCATGACCGAGCACGCGACCGTGATTCGCTACAACAAGGACCTGAAAGCAGGCCGACGAGAAGATCGTCGAGCTGCTTGACCGCTACAAGAATGTGAACCTGAGCGACAAGAGCCAGTGGGCGAATACGAGCTTCGCGTTTGCGCGGCAGCTGAAGAACATGCTGGAGCTTTCGCGCACCATTGCGCTGGGCGCGATTCTGCGCGACGAGTCGCGCGGCGCGCACTACAAGCCGGATTTTCCAGATCGCAACGACGAGAAGTTCCTGAAGACGACGAAGGCGAGCTTCACGGGCGATGTGGAAGGACCGAAGTTTGAGTACGAAGATGTCGATACGCAGTTCATCAAGCCGCGGCCGCGCCGGTACGACGCGGCGAAGTAAGCATTGCGCGATGCAGCAGACTTTTGCGATGCGAGAGAAGTGCGAGCGCGAAGGGTGATTCAGTAGAAAGGGATAGAAAGGGAACATGGCGACCAGGACCGTCAATTCGAAATCAAGCGCCAGGCCAGCCCCGAGGCGCCGGCGGTGTGGGAGCGGTTTGAGCTGGAGTGGCGGCCGGGGATGAACGTCATCTCGGCGATGATGGAGATCGCCGCGAATCCCGTGACCGCCGACGGACGCCCGACCACGCCGATCGCCTACGACTCGAATTGCCTCGAGGAGATTTGCGGGTCGTGCGCGATGCGCATCAACGGCAAGGCGCGCATGGCGTGCTCGGCGCTGGTCGACAATCTCGAGCAGCCGATCAAGGTTGAGCCGCTCACCAAGTTTCCGCTGGTGCGCGACTTGCAGGTCGACCGCTCGGTTCTGTTTGAGAACCTGATGCGCGTGAAGGCGTGGGTTCCGGTCGATGGCACGTACGATCTCGGCTCGGGGCCGCGCGTTTATCCGCAGGAGCAGGAGGTCGAACTACCCGCTCTCGAATTGCATCACCTGCACCTGCTGCATGGAGGTTTGCCCGCAGTTCAATGAGGCGACTGGCTTTGTGGGCGCGGCGACCATCGCGCAGGTCAAGCTGTTCAACAACCATCCGACCGGGAAGGTCTTGAAGGAAGAGCGGCTGCGCGCGCTCGCCGGCGACGGCGGCATTCAGGAGTGCGGCTTCGCGCAGAACTGCGTCGAGGTCTGCCCCAAGCAGATTCCGCTGACCAACGCGATCAGCGACGTGGGCCGCGACGTGATGGTGCAGAAGGTGAAGGACTGGCTGAAGAGCTAGCGCAGCGGCGCTAGCGTGGTTAGCGGTGCTAGCGGAGTTAATCGCGGCTTTTGGCTCTCGGCTGACTTTTTTGGTTCTCGGCTGTCGCGTTTCAGGTCAATTTGCGGCCAACGAAGACTCAAAACCCAGCAAAAACGAAAACGTCCAAAGCAGCCTTCAGCTCTCAGCTATCAGCTTCCCGTTCAATTGGTTGCGAGGAAGATGCGAGCGAAACGCGACGATTCGCGCGAACAAAAAAGATCAAAAAACGATCCTGTGAAACTGTGAAGGCGCTGTCTGCAGGGCCCTGATTCGACATGAGTTCCAGAACGCTCACAGTTCCACAGTTTCTGTGTTTCTGTGAGGTTGCGGCGCGGTGCGCGTAGCCGCTTGATTTGGTTGAGGTTCGCGGCGTAGCCAGTTTCGCGGTTTCACAGTCCGTTTTTTCGGCATAGGGGGAGGGGGTAGAAGCAGGGAGTAGGCAATAGGGAATAGGGAGTAGAACGACAGGGACCGAGAGAACGAGGGAACAAAAAAGCAGGGAGCAAGTGAGCAAGGGAGCGAGCAAGGGAACGAGAGGACAGGGAGTAGCCGATAGCCAATAGCCAAGAGCCAGCAGGCGAGGGGGCCGAAGGCGGGGCGGTTCGTGGCCCGGTCGTCCGATCTGTGCGTGGTGATCATGAGACTATTGTGCGCCAAACGGGCGTAATTATCGGCAAAGTTGGAAAAGGAATTTAAGGTGTGTTTTCAGCGGGTTGCGGGGGAAATGGGAAGGGAGGGGGTTGCGCGCCATTGCTGACGGACGTTGGCTCAGCTTTGCTGCTTCGCTGATGGCGGCTTTGTTGTATGCTCGACCATCGCAGACAATGAAGGTACTCCGAGGAATCGCATCTGCTTTTTGCGGTCGCGGCCTACCAGTTTTATTCCAGATGCCTGAAGGTAGTGAGAAACCTCTTGTCTTATATAGTCGTCAAGCTCGAGGTAGGTGCGCTGCACGCGCATTGCCTTATATCCATTGCCCCAACCTGTAATGAGATTCTTCAGGCTTTGTAGCGTTTTCACAAGACTCTCGCCTGAGTGAGGCTTCAGCACAAGCGAGACTTTTTCTTTGAATCGGGGGATCACCTTGGGGTCAGGTATCGTGACACTGCCTTCGAACCGGACTCCAACGAAGTTGAGACCTTCCTTGCTGTAAGTGGCCGAACCGGCTCTTGCTCTTTGGCTCTCCCAGAGCGTGGATTCGTAGCCCGAGTTGATCAAGCAACGTTCTGCACAGAACGTGAGCACGCTCAGCCTGTTCCCGGTTTTGGCACATTACAACAAAGTCGTCGGCATAACGAATCAGCTCAAAACCTTTTGCGGTCACAATTCGGTCAAAGTCGTGCAAGTAGAAATTCGCGAGCATTGGCGATAGGACGCCGCCCTGCGGAATTCCGGCGGTGGCGCCCGCAAAAAGCTTCTCGTAATCGAGCTGAAATGCCTCCAGGTTATCCAGTTCCTGTTCAAAACATTGTCTGAGTATCGGCAGAAGGCTTCGATGACGGACCTGCTTTGCAAACTTAGTCCAAAGCCGTGGGCGATCAACGGTGCCGAAGAAGTTCACGATGTCCGCTTCGAAGTATTGGACGAAGCCCCGGGCGACGAGCTCATGCACTTTGCGAATTACGGCTGGGACGCCACGATCTTCACCCTTGATGTAGGCGAAGCTGCATGGCAAATCGAACTTATCGAAAGATGGCTGAATGTAGAGAGCCAATGCCTTCATAACGACGCGGTCCCGGACAGCGGGAATCTGAAGTGGTCTAGGCTTGGGAGATCCGGGTTTGAAATGAACGCTGGGCCGGAGCCTGCACATCTGATACGTGCCTTCCCTGAGTTCCTTACTGATCTTTCGCAGGTTCCAATCGAGGTCCGCCGCAAAGGCTTCTATCGTCACACCGTCGCAGCCTTTAGACTTCTTCCTCTTCGCAAGCTTCTTCCAAGCTTTACGAAGGTGGCCAAGGTCCGAAACAGTGTGTAACGCTGTAGATGATTTCACAAAAAGTATCGCTGCCTGCGGAGAGAGTTACGAATGCAGGCAGCGTTTTTCGGGTGCATCGTGTGAGACACACGAATCAGCTTCGTGCTCTCAGCGCCAACGCATTCGCTTCGTGTAGAAGCGACGCCTCCACCAATAATCCAACGCTTCGGCGTTCGGACGATCCGACTGCCTGGCGATGATATGGCGCTGCCGCTTACGGACAAAATCAAGAATACCGTGAACGCCCGAACTAAGCGCAGGGCGCAATTGCCTATCTTGATTGTAATCCGACTGGTTTTTTGTCAAGCCCTTTCGGACTCCGCCCGCCGCCTGCCACCTGTAAGTTCTTGCTTGCCATCGCTCTCCTCTCATTCTCGACAGCACTAACAGGTGTCACATGGTTGGACTGTCTCTGACGACCGGCCCAGCATGCGCACAATGGATGTCGCCTTACACTTTTCGGGTGCATCGTGTGAGACACACGAATCAGCTTCGTGCTCTCAGCGCCAACGCATTCGCTTCGTGTAGAAGCGACGCCTCCACCAATAATCCAACGCTTCGGCGTTCGGACGATCCGACTGCCTGGCGATGATATGGCGAGCACCAATGGGAAATATTATAGGACGAAAACCGAAGATACTGGGAAAAATCTCGTAACGGGTCGGAAATCCAATGGGCCCATGCCCATGTCGTCGGGCGACCGGCCCTGTGGGTCGGCAAGGGTCCTGCGGTCTAACGGGCGGCTTTGGGCGGAGTTTGAGCGCGGCTTCGCCGCGTACTTTATTTCTCGAAAATGGGTGGGCTTATTCGTGGGGCTGAAGCCCCACGCTCCCTCCGTTGTTTTACCGCCGTAGCGAAGCTAGGACGGGGCAGCCGGCTTGGGCGCGGCTTTGCCGCGTACTTTATTTCTCAAAAAATGGGTGGGCGGTATTCGTGGGGCTGAAGCCCCACGCTCCTTCCGTTGTTTTCCCGCCGTGGCGAAGCTGGGACGGGGCACCCGGCGGGTTTGGGTGTGGATTTGAGCGCGGCTTCGCCGCGTACTTTATTTCTCGGAGATGGGTGGCGGGTATTCGTGGGGCTGAAGCCCCACGCTCCTTCCGTTGTTTTCCCACCCTAGCGAAGCTAGGATGGGGCAGCCCGGCTGGCGGCACGCCTTCGACTACGCTCAGGGCAGGCTTTGAAGTCGTGCCCTGATACGGAACGAAAAGCAAATGCAGGTCCCCATTCGACTCCGATCGCGCAAGCGATCTTCGCTCAGGGCAGGCTTTCGACTCCGCTTATGCGAAGAACAAATGCAGGTCCTTCGACTTCCATCGCTGCGCTCCGGTCGCTCAGGATGACTGCCAAGATGGAGCAGGATGACTGCCAAGATGGAGATTGGTGCGATTGCGCCCGCGTCAGACTCAGGAGCGTGGCCGGTGAAACGGCGATCTTTAGAGCTAAACGGCGGGCCTGAGAGCCAAACAGCAGGCCTGGGAGCTAAAGAGCGACGCTGCGAGCTAGATTGACCAGCGAATGGACAAGCACGGTGTTAGCTTTCATTCACCAGGAGATTGAAATGACCGTTAGATTGATTCATCGACAGATAGGTTTTGCAGGCTTGGCGTGTGCTCTATGGCTGGGTGGCAGCCTATTGGTGCAGGCGCAGGATCAAAGCAACACCACTACAAAGGACCAGACGACTACCACGACGACGACAACGCAGTCGAACGACTCGTCTGACTGGCAGGCGCCGCGGGGCTACGATTTGGCCTATCCCGAGAACGGTTCGCCGAACATGGTCGCCCGCCAGGGATATGCCGCGGGATTCAACAAGGGTCAGGCAGACGCTGCCCAAGGCAAGAAGTTCAAACCGACGGAAAACGGTGAATACGAACACGCGAAGATTCCGAAGGGCATGGACAAGGATCAATTCAGGCAGCAGTTCCGCGAGTCGTTCGTCAAGGGATATACGAACGGATTCAAGAACGTATAGCTGCGCGTGCGGGACTTACGGATTGAAGAAAGGGCCGACGATTCTGCCGGCCCTTTTTCGTCGGGCCTTTTTCGTCGGGCGAGAGCGATTGTCGGTAGCGGGCCGCGGGCTGGGGCGTAGGTTTGGGCGCGGCTTCGCCGCGTACTTTGTTTCCGAGAAAAATGGGTGGGTGGGTTGCGGCAGTCAGGGCTGAAGCCCTGACCTACCAGCCGAGCCCTGATACAAGACCTGTCGGTTTGGGTTCGTGCTATCCCACCCTTCGCCGGAAAAAGCGAAGGATGGGGCACCCATTGTTTTGTGGCGGGTTAGGGTCGCGAAAGACAGAAGCAGGTCCCCATTCGACTCCGATCGAGCAAGCGATCGTCGCTCAGGGCAGGCTTTCGGCTTCCATCGCTGCGCTCCGGCCGCTCAGGATGACAACCAAATAAAGCTTGTTGCGGTCCCACCCTTCGCCGGAAAACGGCGAGGATGGGGCAACGTCAGTTTGTGGTTGGTTTGGTTCCGGTGGTCAGTCGGCGGCCCAGGATTTTGGGATGTTGACGTAGGAGCGGTCGAGGTCGGTGACGGACGCGCAGCCGAGGAGGCGCAGGGTGCGGTCGAGGTCGGTGCGGAGGATTTCGATGGCGCGGTTGACTCCGGCTTCTCCGGCGGCGGCGAGGCCGTAGGCGTAGGCGCGGCCGCAGAGCACGGCGCGCGCTCCGAGCGCGAGAGCCTTGGCGATGTCGGTGCCGCGGCGAATGCCTCCGTCCATAAGAATTTCAGTTTGGCCGTGGACGGCCGCGACAATTTCCGGCAATGCGCGCAGGGAAGATTCAACGCAATCGAGCTGGCGGCCGCCGTGATTCGAGACGGATATGGCGGCTGCGCCTTGATCGACGGCGTGGCGTGCGTCGTCCGCAGTGAGGACGCCTTTGACGACGATGGGACCGCGCCAGTGCTCGCGAATCCAGGCGAGATCGGCCCAGGTGACGGCGGATTCGGCGAGAGCGACGGCGACATCGATGAGCGGCATGGGACCTTTGCCGGGGATGACGACGTTGGGGAGCGGCTGGATGCCGCCGTCGGACAGAAAGCCGGCGAGCCAGCCGGGGCGCGAGAGGATTTGCGGAAGGTAGGGAATTTTTTGGAACGGGTTGCCGCTGACGAGCTCCTTCATGCCGTTGCGGAAATCGCGCTCACGCATGCCTGAGACGGTGGTGTCGATGGTGACGACGAGCGCGGAAAAGCCGGCGGCGCGGGCGCGGTCGATGGCGGCCTCGGCGGCTCCGCGACCACCCATGAGATAGAGCTGATAGAAGACGGGGCCGGTGGAGGCGGCTTTTACGTCTTCAAGCTTGTGGCCGGAGATGGTGGAGAGAATGTAGGCGGTGCCGGCGTTGCCTGCGGCGCGCGCTGCGCCGACTTCGCCGACGGGGTGCATGAGGCGGCTGTAGCCGACGGGAGCGAGCAGAAATGGCAGCGCGAGATCGAAGCCGAGAACGCTGGTGCGCAGGTTGCAATGGTCGAAGGCGACGGCGTGGCGGGGGCGGAAGGTGACGTCCTCATAGACGCGGGTGTTTTCGCGCAGGGTGACTTCGCCTTCAGCGCCGCCATCGAGGTAATCGAAGACAGAAGCGGGCACGCGGCGTTGGGCGATGGCGCGGAGATCGGCGATGCTGACGACGCGCGGCGAGGCGACGGAACGGGCAGATGGAGACATGCTTGTTTGTTATATCAAAAGACGGGGAGTGGAGAGCAGGGAACAGGGATGAGGGACCAGGGATTAGAAAGAGGGACCAAGGGAGCGGGGGAGCGAGGGAGCCGGGGCTTAGGGACTAGGGACTGGGGGAGCGAGGCTTCAGACATTCGCCCAGGCGAGAAGCAAGAACAGGTTGCTGACTGTTCGATTTGGGACAGTTTGGGCGCAGATTCGGCTGCTATGCTGAATGCGCGGCTGTTGCGGAGTGCATCAAAGGATTTGTGTGGGATGTGCGCAGGCCGCAAGCCGCGTCGATTCGAAACCGAGAAGCGGCGAATTGAGGCGACCGGAAACAACGACGACAACGATTCGAAACAACGACAACAACGATTGGAAATTTTGATCCCGGAGGAAAGCGTCTTGAAAGGCAAACCAACAGCAGGAGATTCCAAGAAAATGACTCGCGCCCAGACTGATCGATTTGTTGAATGAGGACCTGTCGCGTGAATACCAGGCGATCATTGCGTACGTGGTTTACTCGCAGGTGATCAAGGGCGCCGCGTACATGAATATCGCGGCGGAACTTGCGGTTCACGCCACGGAGGAACTGAGCCATGCGCTGATCCTGGCCAACCAGATCGATTACCTGGGCGGGATGCCGGTGGTCGTGCCTAAACCGGTGAAGACGTCAGAGAAAGCCACCGATATGCTGCAGTTCGATCTCGACAACGAGACCGAAACGATCAGAAATTATCGCCTGAACGAATCAGCCAGTGCGAAGAGCTGGGCGAATACGCAATTGGTGAGCAGATTCGCAAGATCCTCATTCAAGAACAGGATCACCAGATTGCTTTGGCGACCGCTTTGGGCAAGGATGTGCCGCTGCCGAAGGGCTCTGTTTAGGGGCCAGCGTTTAGTTGATGTCGGTGAGTGGTTCGTGCTTCTTGGCATCAGGGGCTCTGCCCGCGATGAGTTCTATATGGGCGGCCAAGTCCCTTTGGGAGCGGCCGCTCGAAAGTCGAACTTATTTAAGTTTGGAAGCGTGGAAGGAAAGCCGAACATAGCCGGCGCGTTCGATGCCGACGGGTGGCTGAGCTCGGATCTCCCGTTCCCCATTCGTAGTGATGAGGCTGGAACAGATTCTGCCCGACACCCTCGATCAGGAAATTGCTTCCCAGTGGGCGTGAGAGATGAACGTCGGCTGTCTGGTAGGCGGGGACTTTTTGCGCCGGCAACGCGCTGATGAACCGATAGGTTTGATCGAACTTGAAATTTCCAGGGAAGATCAATCATGGACTGCAGCTCGACCTGGTGTTTCGGAGATGACTTGTCGTACGTGCTCACCGAACCGGTGGAGCTGATGTTCGAGGTGGCTCCGGCCGCCTCGAAGTCCGAATTGAGATACGAATACGCCAGGTTCAGCCGCCAGAACGAGCTAATCGCGACCTGGGGAGCGATCTCAAATCCAGAGGCGGAGCCGCTGATCTGGTTTGTGTATTGGATGGTGTAGTAGGTCATGCCCCCGGAGTTGGTGATCATGTACGGACCGAAGCTCTGCAGCTGGCTGTATTGATTCCAGAAGCCGGCGACATCGACGAATAGATGCGCATTCACGGTTCCTCTGTAGCCCAACTCATAGCCCAGGACTTCTTCCGACTCGAAGTTGTGATTGCCCAGCACCTGAATTACGAGAGTCGGCGATATTCCCTGGAGCAAGAAGTTTTCTTCGAGGTCGGATGGAGTGGTGACCGAGCGCGTGATGCCTCCCCATAGCGATTGCTTGTCGTTCGGGGACCAGAGCAGACGCCCGGATGGCAGAACATCGAAACCGCTGTAGTTGTTCTGCTGCAGCTTGGCGCCGAGCGGTCAGATTGACTGTTTGCCCGAGGCGGATTTCGTCCTGCAGAAAACCGGTGTAGATGTGATCCGACGCCGGTGGGCGGGACCACACCTTCCCCGGCAACGGTAGAGATGACGTTGTACGGACTCCAGCGAAGACCGGCGCCGACCGAGAAGCACGTTCGAGCCGCCCGCCTTGAAGCGGTCAACAAAATCAAGGTCGATGGTGTCACGGGTCTCGCCGAGGAAACCGTGAGTGCGGAGCGTGCGGTCAAAATATGCCTGCACCGTCAGCCCTGTGCCGTTGGCGCTGCGCGGTTTGATAGCGAAAGTTGACGTCGCCACCGGATGTCTGGTCGTTACTGACGGCGGTGCCGACGATGTGAGGCGAAGTTCCCTTGTAGAGATCGCCCTCGAACATCATGTCCGCGGTGCTTTTGTCGTCCTTATTTCGATCCAGATTTCGATCCAGGCGAAATCCGAGGCGCTCTTCGTGCCAGGTGTCATCGTTAATGCCGTCGGTATGGTACTCATGGGCGCGCTCGAAGCCCCGGCCAAATATCCGAAAATTTGTGTCGCCCGATCCAGCGCCAATCTGCAGATCGTCGATCGTATGGTCGACGTTGCCGACCAACGCCGAGCCCTGCACGCCTTTGGAGTCGGCAGCCTTGCGGGTGATGATGTTGATCACGCCGTTGGCGGAGTTTGGTCCCCAGATGGTTCCGGCGGGACCGCGGATGACTTCAATGCGATCGATATCTTCGAGCGGAAGATCCTGCACATCCCAGTAAACGCCGGCGAAGAGGGGAGTGTAGACATTTCTGCCATCGATCAGGACAAGAACCGACTTCGAAAAGTTGTTCTGGAGTCCTCGAATGCTGACTGCCCAGGTTGTCGAGCTGAGGCGTCCAACCTCGACGCCGGGCGCCAGACGCAAAGCGTCGGGGATCGTGGTCACGCCGGATCGGAGGATTTCTTCGCTGGTAATCACGTAGAGAGCTGCCGGGGTATCGTGCAGCGGAGTCGGCGTCTTGTTGAACGTGGTGACCTCGAGCTGGCCCAATTGTTCGAGGCTCATTTGCTTCAGGTTTTCCTGGGAGTCATTTTGAGCAACCTGGGCTTGGCCGCTTTCGTCTTGCGTTGCAGTTGGTGAACCTGCTGCGAAGGCAGGGACTGCTGCGAGCAGAAGAATAGCCAAAAATATATATCCGCCCGCCCAGCGCCGAAGGCCCCGCTGGCGGGCAGACTGATTTGAATCTATATTCGCACGCTCAGGCAACTTGCAACCTCTCAGGTCTTCTCGATCGGGCCCGTTTGCACGTGTCCGCGGGGGCGGCGACGCAAGTTAAAATCTAGTAAATTGACTAAGACTTTTGATGCGTGTTACTTGTGCCGGGGTTGCCCGCGCGGTGTATCTTCGCCCGAGCCTTCGTTGGGTGGCTTGTAGGGCAAGCTGAAGCTGAATTTTGCTCCCTGGTCGACGTTTGCCTCGGCCCACACCCTTCCGCCATGGCGTGTGACGACCCGCTGCACGGTGGCCAGGCCCACTCCGGTCCCCGGAAAGTCGACGTGGGAGTGAAGGCGCTGGAAGGGCCGGAACAGCCGGTCTCCGTAGTTCGGGTTGAAGCCGATGCCGTTGTCTTGAACGAAAAAGATCACCTCGTCCGCTGCTTCGCGGAATCCAAACTCGATTTTGGCCGGGTTGCGTTTTGAAGAATACTTCCATGCGTTACCGATCAGGTTCTCCAGCACCACCAAAATGAGGCCTTCATCGGCAATTGCGTGGGCTCCCGGACGGACGGAGATTTCAACGTTCCGGTCGCCCTTGTCTGTCACCAGCCGATCCAGGATCGTCTGAGCCATGCGACTCATGTCGATGGGAGCGTAATGCAATGGCGAACTCGCGGCTCTCGATAGGTTAAGGAGGTCGTCAATCAACGTGGCCATCCTCTGAGTTCCATCCATGACCCTCGATACCAGTTTTGAGGTATCGCCTTGAGTCGGAATGTCGCTTGAATTCTCCAACAGAAATGCAAGATTCGTGATTTGCTGTAACGGGCCCCTGAGATCGTGGGCCACGGAATACGAAAACGCCTCGAGCTCCTGATTGGCGGCCTGAAGTTCCGCGGTCCGCTCCTGCACCTTCCGTTCCAGCCCGCGGCGCGAGTCCTCGAGCGCATGGTCGCGCTGCTGAATCTGTTCGAGCATTTCATTGAAGGAGGCGATAAGCAGCGAGAGCTCGTCCGAGCCTCCGGGCGACTCGGCGCGTACCGAGTAGTCTCTGTCTCGGGACACGACCGTCGCGGTCTGTGCGAGAGCGCTCAAGGGCTTGGAAATCAGATTTCTGATCGTCGTTGTGGCCAGCAGTGCAACGATGAAACAAATAATGAGGATCCCTGCTGACAACAGCCCGAATTGGCGCGCCCGGTAGGCGACGTCGGTAGTCTCGGCGAGGATATACACCGAGCCGATGACCTTACCCTGCGATTCGATCACGCGCCCGAAGAGAATTTGCTGATCGCCGAGCGACCAGTAACCTGAGACTTCGCCTTGCGGGAGTCGCGAAGACACCGTGACGCTGCCGGAACCCTGGCGAGAGTAGGTGGCAAAGATCTGGTGGTCTTCCGTGAAGACCGTCGCGGCAAGCACATGCGGTGATCCGCGCAATGCGGCGAGCGTGGTCTGCGCAGCCTGCGGGTCATCGAACAGAAGGGCAGCCTCGCAATTTGACCCGATGATTTGCGCCTCGGTGTCGAGATCTGTCCGCAGAGCCTGGCGCAAAGTGTAGAGGTCATACATCAGGAACGACACATAGGCGAGGACCAACGCCGTGCCGCAAACCACGAGATTCATCCGCGTGAGCTTGGCGGCGATGGAGTCTCTATTCCCAGATGTCATGCCCCGAGACTTCATGGCTGCGCCTCGCCGGGACGGTTGCCGGAAACTGAAGCGGCAACTCTTAGCAGCTCGGAACTGAGGTTGAGATGGGTGCGCCTGACTGGATCGAGGTCGACGGAAAAACGGATGTGATTCGAAACCAGCAACAACTGAATCATCCCGCCGCGCTTCAGGAAATCCGGCGAATCGCTGACCGTGAGCGTGTCGGAATCCTTAAAGGCCGCGAGGTCCTGGCCCATCCGTTTTTCTTCAGAGATGCTGAGATATGCAATCGCACATTGCCGCGAGTCGGGCCTGTCGAGATTGGGCTTGTCGAGATCCGGTTTTGCGATCAGCACAACTCGCACCGGGCGGCCGTCAATTTCTTCGCCTGCTGTAATGCTGTCGAGGGAGCTGCCGAAAGGATTCTCGCCAACGACACAGATATTGAAATCACTGGGACTGGTTTTTCCGCCCGGCGAAATACGCATAAACTTGCCGAAATTGAGCAGGTATGCGGCTTTTACTGAGTACTCTGACGGCTTCGCCTGGGCGGGGAGCAGGTTCGAAGAGGATAGCAGCGCCAAGGAGATTAGCGCGATGAGCGGAAGACTGCCGAGCGTGCGAGTCAAGATCGGGGAAATTCGGCCCGGGCGAAGCCGTATCAGGCGGGTCCAGATTTGGCGGGCGCGGGCGAAGAGACGGGAGAAACAGGGGCTCGAGACACGATGGGAGAAACAGGGGCTTTGGGCTGGCCCGTTTTCTCGCCTCACGCCTTGGGTTTCTGCCGCTCTCAAAGCCTGTGAACCTCGGTCTGTAATTCTGGACTGCAGGATGGCTGATGCTGACGCCGGCAAAACCTATTGTTAATCTCTTGCTGGTGTTTCGCGGGCTTACTGGACTTTTCCGGGCTCGTTTATCTGGACTCGTTTTTTGGGGGCGAAGCTCCGTCGCCGTCAGCCGTGGTTAATCTGATAAGGGTTTTCAGCAGGTTCTCTGGCTCGCCTTTGCGGACGAATTCAGAGACATAGGGTTGGATGTCTGCGGGCATGGTCCAGAGGTCCGAAAGCAGAAGAATCGGAGCCTGAGGATGCTTGGCCTTTAATTCCTTTGCAATCTCCGGCGTTGTTTTCACTGAGTTCATCCGGTAGTCGAGAAGAATTACCGCGATTTTCCCGTCCGGTACAGGCTCCGGGCCGGCAAAGCGGACAAGCAGCGGGACCGGGAGGTAGCCCGCGCGATCAACGATCATCCCATAGATATCCAGGTGGGAAGGATCGTCATCGACAATCAGAATCCGCTTACGTTCGGCGTCGCTCACAGCTTTCCGAGCCTCGTTTTGTCGTTGGGGCCCACGTGCATGATTCTGAAAGCACAATCATAAGCCATAAAGCGGTCGGACGCGCAAGAGCAAAAAAAGCGGTCGCGGCGGAGGGGCCAGAGGTCTTACCACCTCGCTCATGTCGGGGGCGGGAAGTGCGGGCGAGGACCCTTCGACTTCGCTCAGGGCAGGCTCTCGCACGACAGCCGGCGGGACGCCAGCGCTACTTGGCCGCCAACGCTGCTTAGCCGAAGGCGCCAGGCGGCGGATTCAGTCGTCTAAGTGCTCAGTCGCTGAATTCGAGGTCGTCAAAGCGCCGCCATTTGTAGATGGCGATGGAGACGATCCAACTGAGGGCGAAGAGGCCGACGATAAGGTAGCCGAGGGTTCCGAAGCTGGAGTTGAGGCGGAGGATGGCCGAGAAGAAGCTGCCGGTGAGATGGAGCTGGCCGGCGAGGAGGCCGAGCGCTTCGATGCCGCCGACGACGAGAGCGACGACGACAGAGACGAAGGTGATGGTGAGGTTGTAGTAGAGCTTGCGCACGGGCTTGATGAAGGCCCAGCCGTACGCGCCGAGCATGAGGATGTTGTCCGTGGTGTCGATGAGCGACATGCCGGCGGCGAAGAGGACGGGGAAGACGAGGATGGAGCCGAGGGGAAGTCCGCGCGAGGCTTCGGCGGCGGAGATGCCGAGGAGGCCGATTTCGGTGGCGGTGTCAAAGCCGAGGCCGAAGAGGACTCCGAGCGGGTACATGTGCCAACTGCGGCGGATGAGCGCGAACATTGGCCGGAAGATGCGCGCGAGGAAGCCGCGATTGGCGAGGAGAAGATCGAAGTCTTCGTCGACGTAGGGCTGGCCGGCGCGGACGCGAGCGAAGGCGCGATAGATGCAGACGAGAACGACGATGTTGACGATGGCGATGGCGAAGAGAAAGAGGGAAGAGACGAGTGTGCCGATGAGGCCGCCGATGGAGCGGGCCGCGTCCATTCTGATGCTGGAGTGCGAGCGCAGCGGCGGCGATGAGGGCCGAGCCGATGACGACGATGGTGGAGTGGCCGAGCGAGAACATGAGGCCGACGGCGATGGGGCGCTTGCCTTCCTGCATGAGCTTGCGGGTGACGTTGTCGATGGCGGCGATGTGGTCGGCGTCGACGGCGTGGCGGAGGCCGAAGCTGTAGGCGAGCAGCGCGGTGCCGAGCAGGAGCGGATAGTGGCGGAAGGCGATGACGGCCCAGAGCCAGGCGCCGGCATTGAAGAGGAAAAGCAGGATGTAGATGCCGATGACTTTGTTGCGAAGATTGCTGGAAGCGTCGTCGAAGAGGGCGAGCAGGCGGGGACGCGGCGCGGGTTGGCGGGCCAGTTCCATCGGAAATTTGATGATAGAACAGGACAGGGATCAGGTGGTCAGGGATCAGTGGTCAGTTATTTGTGCTGGACGGATGTCAGTGGTATCCCCGGTCCCAAAGGCGGGACCGGGGGCACCCGCGGGCTAAGAGATGGTGAGCACCGACAGAAGAGCGCCAATGCCACGACATACAAGGCCACCAAAATGAACCAACCTAATGACTTGGTCCACCCTTGGACCGTTGGACTGTCGGTCGTGCCCAGTGTGTCAGTCAACCCTCGGCTCATCAGCCACCAAATTCCGGTGACGATGGGCGGCATAAAGATTAGAACCAAGTACTTGCTGATACAACGGCAGCCCTGCGTGTCGAACCATTCGGTCATTTCCTCCGATGTCAGCGCCCATCCACGAAAACAGAATCTCGAGCGAGTGCTGCGGCGTCAATCCACCGAGTGCACCTTCGAGTGATGTAACGCGTAGATGAGTGATTGAAAACATCAGGACATATGCGGCGACCAAGAGCGCCCAGAAACCCGATTTTGTCCAGCCCCGAACAGCTTGACTATCGGTTGTGCCTAACGCAGTCCAACCGGCCCTTGCTCATCATCAGCCAAATTGCAGCGCCGACACGGAGGAATAATAATGTCGTACAAAATCTGCTGATATAGCGGCAACGCGGCGTGTCGAATCATCATGCTGGTTTCCTCCAATTCAGCATCCATACACAAAAACAGGAATGCGGCGAGTTTGCGGCAAACGGTCTTAATGCGCGACGAGCGTGGCGAGGAGCGGGACGTAGGCCAGTAGGGAGACGGCGATTCCGGCGAGGGCGGCGAGCGCGAGCCAGTGGAGGAAGACGAAGCGGAGGATGGAGCCTTCCTGGCCGTAGGTTTGTGTGGCGGTGCTGGCGACGACGATGCTGGGCGCGGCGATCATCTTGCCCATGACGCCGCCGGCGGCGTTGGCTGAGGCCATGAGGATGGGCGAGACGCCGATCTGGCGCGCGGTGATGGTCTGCAGGCTGCCGAAGAGGACGTTGGAGGAGGTGTCGGAGCCGGTGCTGGCGGTGCCGAGCCATCCGATGAGCGTGCCGAAGAATGGATAGAGCGCGCCGGTGCGCGCGAAGGCGAGGCCGAGCGTGGCGTCGAGTCCGCAGTAGCGCGTGATGTAGCCGATGGCCATCATGGCGGCGATGGTGACGAAGGTGTAGCGGATGTTGAAGATGGTTTGCGCGAAGGCCGCGGCGAGCGCGCGGGGCCGAGAGCCCCATGAGCAGGCCGGCGAGGAGGGCGGCGAGCAGGATGCCGGTGCCGGTGGCGGTGAGCCAGTTGAGGTTGAAGATGGCGGCTTCGGTGGTGGCGCGGCGACGACGGGCGGAACGCGCTGGACGACGTTGTGGAGGCCGGTGACGGGAATTTTGATGGTGGAGTGCGCGTCCATCCATGCGGAGATGCGGGGAAGTCCCCAGAGAAAGACGACGAGGCTCAAAACGAGCCAGGGAAGCCAGGCGTTGAAGATGGTGGCGGCGCTGTGGCCGTGGTGTTGGCGAGCCTGGCCGGTGATGTCTTCGAGGTCGACGTTGAGAATGCGGCGCGGCTGCCAGAAACGGAGAAAGGCGAGGAGCGACGACGATGGTGGCTGCGGCGGCGACGATGGCTACGAGCCAGGGTCCGCTGTAAGTGGCCATGAGATATTGCGCGATGGCAAAGGTGACGCCGGCGACGAGGATGGCGGGCCAGACTTCGATCATGGCGGCGAATCCGGCGAAGGCCCAGATGAGCCAGAAGGGAACGAGGACGTCAAAAGGTAGAAGAATGACGGCCGTGGTGTGCGAGAGGGCGAGTAGATCGAGGCCGGTGACGCCGTGCAGAGCGACGAGTGGGAATGCCCATGGCTCCGAAGGCGACGGGCGCGGTGTTGGCGAGGAGCGAAAGGCCCGCGGCCTGGAGCGGCGTGAAGCCGAGACTGATGAGGATGGCCGCGCAGACGGCGACGGGCGTGCCGAATCCGGAGGTGCCCTCAAAAAATGCGCCGAGCGCGAAGGCGATGAGAAGAAGCTGCAGGCGGCTGTCGGCGGTGATGCCGGTGAGGCTCTGCTGGAGCGTGACGAAGCGGCCGGTTTTGACGGTGAGGTCGTAGAGAAAGATGACGGGAAGATGATCCAGCAGATGGGGAAGATGCCGTAGCCTGCGCCGTAGGCCGCGGCGGTGAAGGCGAGGCGCGCAGGCATGTGAAAGACGAACGATGGCGGCGAGCAGCGCGGTGGCGAGACCGGCGAGCGCGGCGACGTGCGCCTTGAGGCGCAGAATGGCCATGGCGCCGAGAAGAACGACGATGGGCAGCGCGGCGACGAGCGTGGAGAGAACAAAACTGCCGGTGGGGTTGTAGCCCTGCGCCCAGTGGAGCGCGGCGGAATTGGTTTTGAAGAGGTAGACGACGGCCGCGATGAGCGCGAGAAAGCGACGGCTTCAAGGCGAGCGAGCGGACGAGTTCGAGGACTTGCGGCGTGCGAGCGGTTTGCGGGTGAAGTCTGATTGCATCGGCCTCGACGAGATGCACGGGATTGTAGCGAGGGCAATGACGAATCCTCGCATGTCAGCAGCGTCGCGCTCTGCGACGTTCATAGTCGGATGCCAGCAAGCGGCGCGGGCGCATTCGGTTTTACTGCCTCTACCTCGCGGCGGACGGTGAGGACGGTGATGTCGTCCTGCTGGCCGAAGGATTTGGCGGCATCAGCGAGGATAGAAGGCGGACTTTTGGCTGAAGTGGCGGATGCGGTCGAATCCGAAGAGCTCGCCGTTGGGGTGGCGCGCCTCGACGACTCCGTCAGAGAGCAGGAGAATGCGATCGCCGGGATGGAGGAAGAAGCGGGATTCCTCGTATGTGATCTCGCTGAGGACGCCGAGCGGAAGGCTGCCGGGCAGAGCGATCTCCTGGCTGTTGAGATAGGGCGGAAGATGACCGGCGTTGGCGATGACCATCTCGCCGTTGATGCCGAACCAGAGGGCCTGGCAGGTGGTGAAGCTGTCGGTTCCGGAGAGAACTCGATTGAGAGATTCGAGAATTCTGGCGGGATGGCGCTCAGTTCCGCGGCGCAATGCGCCCATGAGAAGCGAGACGTTCATGGCGGCTTTGAGGCCATGGCCGGCCACGTCGCCAATGACGACGAGGAGGCCTTCGCGGCCCATGGTCTGCACATGAAAGAAATCGCCGCCGACCTCGCTGGCGGGGCTGTAGACGGAGTCGACTTCGAAGCCGGGCGTGGCCAGCTTTTCCTGGGGGATGAGCAGCTCCTGCACGCCGCGCGCGGCGGCGAGCTCGTTGGTGGCGTGCTCCTGATCGCGCTGCACGCGCAGATAGCGGAAGAAGACGATGAGCACGATGACGAGGATGCCCGCGTAGTCGCCGACGGTGGAGACGTGAATGGGGATGGGCCCGGCCTGTATTGTGAGCGGCGAAGTGTATGCAGTGCCGGGTCCGCCGTTGATGGCGCTGCCGATGATGGCATCGGCGATCGCGACAACGCTGAACCCGAGCGGAACCAGGAAGAGGCCAGCCTCAAAGTTGCGGCGCAAGGCGGCGGCGATCAAGGTGCCGAAGACGAAGATGGACCAGCCAAGCATCCAGAGGCCGGAGGCGATGAAGATGGCTACGAACCAGGGGATGGCTCCGCGGTGAAAGAGGAAGAGCAGGGCTGGGCCGACACCGAGGAGAACCGGCGCGGTGTAGCGCAGTCCAAGGATGTACCAGCGGCGCTTGAGAGAAAGAAATGCGACAAGAAACTCGAAGAAGAGATAAGCGGAGATGACGAGAAGCTGAAGCACCAGCGTGGCGCAGACAAAGGCGCTGAGCCGTGCCGTGCTGCCCGCCAGCTCAATAAAGCCGATGGGCGCCGCGCAAAGTTCATGCAATGCGAGCCACAGGTATTCTGGGTGGCCTTCTTCAGAGAAGTAGAGCGCGAGGAGAAAGACGGCCAGCACGGCAAGGAGGACGGAGTAGAAGAGATTGAGCAGGCGCTCGAAGAGGCTGCGATCGGACGAGAGATTGAGCTCGCGATCGAGTTCGCCGGAGTTGCCAAGGTAGAGCGTGTGGTTGGCGAAGAATCCCGTGTAGGCAGTCGGTGCCGAATGCGGCATAGATAACGCGCACGACAAGGGTGAGCGAGGTTACTGAGGGGTCGAGATTCAGATTGTAGATTCGCGAGATGGGCTGGTATTCGTCGGGCGCGTCTCCGTGCGGACCCTCGGGCCGGACCTGGATGCCGTTGGCGAAGACTTCGGGGCTGAGCCCCGGCGAACCAAGTTCGAGCGACGTGCCGTGCGAGACCGGCAACTCGATGAGCAGCGCGAGCGGCCCATGATTGGGAGCGAGCTGAATGTGAAGCCGGAAAAATGCGTAGCGGCGCGTCGGGGTTCCCGTGGCCGGTAGAGTTGCACCTCCAGCGGGCGACTTGGCGGGTGGGGGTTGATCCTCGTCTGGAACTTCACCAATGGATGGTTGAGCATCGCGAATCGCCCAGGCGGAGTCATCGAATGTGGGCGAAGAAGCCGAGAGGTCGGACGTGATGCCGACGCGCCAGTTCTTGTCCAGGATGAGTGGGGAACCGAGGCTGGTGGCGTCAAAGATAGCCGGCGCGACTGCTGGCGCGGCGAGCTTGCCTCGCCTGGCGTGGTTATGGGGTTTGGAAGTAGCGGAGGGCGCAGGTTTTGGGGATGGAGGTGTAGCCTGGGCGGCAAGCAGCACTGCCCCACAGACGGCAAACCAGACTGCTGACAGAAATCTCAGCCGCAAAAGGCCTCCCCCGCGGTTTTATTCACTGTACTTGATGGAGGTGAAACAGGGAACAGTTCACTCAGGGACCTGTGAACTGCAGTAACGGGTGGAAATTCGAGAACGCGGGAATGAGGCGTCAAGACAGGTGTGAGAGGACGAAGAGCCCGTCGACGAAGCGGACGGGGAAAATGTACTTTTGCCTTTGCTGTCCAATTGGCACATACTGGCGTCTATATAGATAGAGCGAAGCGGCGCCGTAAGGCGAGGCGTGCACTTGGATGGTGGATTGGGGCGGAGGTGAGGTCGTGAGGGCAATGGATCGCACGGTTTTGAAAATGACGGTTCTGGCAGGAATAGCGCTGGCCGCGAGCGTTGGGTTGCGGGCGCAATCGAGTGCGCCAGCCAGCGGAACTGCGCCAAGCACGACATCGACAAGCACGAAGCCCGCGGCACAGGCACCTGCGAGTACGACTGCAAGTAGCGGAGCGGCGCAAACGACTTCGACCGCGAGCCCGACCGCATCGCAGCCGGCCCCCGGCACCACGCCGGTAGGCGGAGATGCACCTGCACCCGCGAAGCAACCTGACTCGGGAACGGCATCGACGACCACGGCGAGCGACACGCAGCTCGCTCCCTGCGAGACGGGCAAGAATGCCGACAAGAAGGACAAGAAGAAGGACAAAGATTCAAAGGATACAGCTGACAATCCCGAGCCGGGCACGACGGCAGTGGGCGGCGATTGCGCCGGGCCTGTCGCGGTTGACGTGGACAAGATTGTCGATCCCGGCAGCCAGATGATCACGATCAAGCCGGGCAGTATTGAAGACGTGAGCGCGGTGGGCAATCGCGACATCGGCGAGCGCGGGCTGGGCAACTGGTACTCGACCGACGGCGAGATCAAGATGGGCAAGCAGTACGCCGACGAGATCGAGAAGAGCACCAAGTTCATCACCGATCCGGTGGTGGACGAGTATGTGAACCGCATCGGGCAGAACATCGTGAAGAACTCCGACTGCAAGGTGCCGTTCACGATCAAGGTGATCGATTCGGACGAGATCAACGCGATGGCGCTGCCGGGCGGATTCTTCTATGTGAACTCCGGGCTGATTCTGGCGGCGGACGAAGAGGCCGAACTGGCCGGCGTGATGGCGCACGAGACGGCGCACGTATGCGCGCACCACGCGGCGCGCGAGATGACGCGGCTGAATTACGCGCAGATCGGCATGGTGCCGCTGAGATCATGCTGCCGTATGATCTGGACGGGATACGGAATTTACGAGGCGGCGCAGCTGGCGATTCCGATCACGTTCCTGCAATTCTCGCGCGACTTCGAGGCGCAGGCCGACTATCTGGGCGTGCAGTATATGTACCGGCAGGCTACGATCCGCAGGCCTTCATCAGTTTCTTTGAGAAGGTGCAGGCGCTCGAGAAGCGCAAGCCGGGGCTGGTGGCCAAGGCGTTCAGCGACCATCCGCAGACGCCGGACCGGATTCTGCACACGCAGGAGGAGATTGCGCGCATTCTTCCCGCCAAGGACGATTACCTGGTGACGACGTCGGAGTTCGACGACGTGAAGGCGCGGCTGGCGCGCATCGAGAACAAGCGCCGGCTGATCGACACCAAGGGCGGCACGAAGCCATCGCTGCGCAGGGCGAGCACGACTCCGGATGGGTCGGGAAATTCGGGCAGCTCAACTGGCTCGCAGACCGGCAGCGACTCCGGCGACGGACCACCGACACTGCACCGGCGCGACGACCAGAACTAAAGAGACAGGGAACTGGCGTTAGAAAAGCGGAACGGCTTCCCGAGAAGGGGAAGCCGTTTTTGCGTGTGCGCGGATTCTGGAGGCGCGGCGCAAAGATAAGTTTAGACAAGCTCGAGCCGCAGTTCGCGGCCCACGGCTACCGCTGCTTTGCGCAGCGTGTTCAATGTGACGGCGTCATATTCCGGGTCAAGCAATCGATCGAGAGCCGCGCGGCTGGTGCGCATGCGCCGCGCCATCTCAGCCTTGGAAAGCTGCTTCTCTTTCATGGCAGCTTCAACCTGCCGTGCCAGGACGCGCTTGAGCGCCGAGCCGGTTACTTCCTCGTAGATGCCCTCTTCGCGGAGCCAGCTGTCGAATGAGGATCCAACATTGCGCTTCATGAATGAAGTATATCAATTTTGGTACGCATTGGCGGAGGCGAAGAGCCCGGACCATCTGCTTTACGGGCGCTATAGATTGGGGACGGGTGGCCCGGCCCACCCAACAGAATGGGGTTTTCCACAAGACCATCTCGACAAGCGGCCCCGGGAGAAACCCATTGAATTCCTGCAACTTACTGAAATTCCTTGAATGAACCGATCAAGTCGGGTTAAATACAGAAGTACCGGTGCCCAATGCCCGAAAGAATACCGCTTTGCATCCTGCTCTTTTTGGAAGGCAATCATGCGCAACGCTGCTGTCCGTTCCAACCTGCTGGTTCCTGAGATTCGCGAGGTCATGGACATACGCCAGGCCTCGAATTACCTTGGCATCTCCGCTGATACGCTCTACAAGTACGCCTCTGATGGATTCGTACCCGCGTTCAAGTTGGGCAATCGCTGGCGGTTCAAGCGGTCGCGAATGGACGAATGGATGGATCGCCAAAGCGATCTGCACGCGGGCAATGAAGTGGACGCGAGCAAGAAGAAGCCGGTGGCGCGAGAAGCAATCTAGTTTGTAGCTTTCACCCTTCAGCTCTTGGTTCGTTTGTTCGACGCTCGATGGATTCGTGCCAGATCAGTCTCTCATTGAGTTATTTACTCTAAAAATATTGGGGAGGGGAGCATGTCGCGGATCCGTGCGTGCTTTGTGGCGCCGTTCGCGGCGATTGTAATTTTTCTGGGTGGGTGCTCGTCGCCGGGCCCGATTTCGGTGAGCGTGTCGCCAACTTCTCCGCAGGCGATCGATCAAGGCCTATCGGTTGCGATCACTGCAACTTTGACGAACGACACGTCTTCCAAAGGGGTTACGTGGAGCCTCAACGGTCCTGGATCTCTCAGTTCTTCGACGGGGCTATCGATAACGTACCAGTCCCCGACCTCCAGTATCGCCAGCCCACAGCATGTAACGGTCACGGCAGCTTCCGCAAAAGACCCGGCGAAGACGGCTTCGGTGACGATCACCGTCAACCCTGACCCGGCAATTCCCGGCTCCCAAGCGCTTGCGAATGGGACGGTGGGAACGCCGTACAGCGAGGCCATCGCGGTCACGGGCGGGACGGCTCCTTTTCAATGGAGCATTTACGACGGGCCGATTATCACCGGATGGGAAGTAGGCGGAGCGGTTCCGGACGGGCTGACGCTCGATGCCGCAACTGGGACGATCAGCGGAACACCGACCGCCGCGGGAACCTGGTACTTTGAAGCGACCGTGGCCGACGCTGACAACGAAGGCGCCATTGACGGGTTCCTGAGCATTCAAATTAACCCCAACTCGACAGCGGCAGCGAATCCGGTGCCTTTTTTGAATCAGACTCTTTTGCCCACCGCCATTTCACCCGGTGGCTCGGGGTTTACGCTGAGCGTGAGCGGAGCGGGCTTCGTTTCCGGCTCGACCGTTGACTTTAATGGCGCGCCGCTCACCACGACGTTTGTGGATCGGGA
Source organism: uncultured Acidobacteriaceae bacterium (assembly GCA_963725115.1). Lineage (GTDB taxonomy): Bacteria > Acidobacteriota > Terriglobia > Terriglobales > Acidobacteriaceae > Telmatobacter. Next base: position 619,991 of record CAVRXG010000003.1, read on the forward strand.
GCATCTGATTGCGTTCGTTCCGGCGGCGAGCGTGGCGACCGCGGAGACCGCCTCGGTCACCGTCGTGAATCCGGCCGCCGGCGGAGGCTCGTCCAACGTGGTCAATTTCCAGGTGGCGGCCCCGGAATCCACGGTCAACTTTGCGAATGCATCGAATTCTCCGTTGCAGATAGAAGAGCCGTTTGGTCTCGCGGCAGCGGATTTCAATCAGGACGGAAAGACAGACCTTGCGATCGCGGCAAACGTGCAACTGAACGTGATGCTCGGAGATGGCGACGGCACATTCACGCCAGCCGCGAACTCTCCTGAGCGCATACCAAGCCCACCCTACAATGACTTCGGGTCACCGTATGTCTCGGCGCTGGCCGAGGGCGATTTTACTCACAGCGGTCATCCGGGACTGGCGGTCGCGCAGTTCGAAAACGAAGCTGCGGTGATCCTGATTGGCAACGGGAACGGAACCTTCGCTCCGTCCTCGGCGGTCTTCGCCTACGCGCCGGGCAACCCGACATCTGCTATGCAAGCTGCGGACTTCAACGCCGACGGTAACCTCGATCTCGCGATCGTCAATCAAATCTTAGGGGTGTCACTGGTTGATCTGGGTTACGGCAAGGGAGCGTTCAATACAGCCGGCGATCTTTACACCCAGGGTTTTCCGACGGGCGTGGCAGTGGGCGATTTCAATGGAGACGGAAAGCTGGATGTGGCTGTGGCGGGCGCTGGATCGACTAAGTATCCAGATTCAGGAGTGGCTGTATCCCTTGGGAACGGAGATGGGACATTCACCCAGGCGAATGGCTCGCCGATTTCCCTCGGGCAAAGCCTGTCCGCAATCGTTGCGGGAGATTTCAACGGCGATGGAAAGCTGGATCTGGCCGTGGCGGACGCGGGCGCAAGCTCAGTATTGGTTCTGTTGGGGAACGGTGACGGAACGTTCCAATTGCCGATTACCGTCGCGGTCGGAAGTGGCCCGAACGCGATTGCCGTGGGAGATTTCAATAACGACGGGAAGATTGATCTCGCCGTAGTAAATGGCAGCGATAACACAGTCACGCTTCTGCTGGGGAACGGCAACGGGACATTCACGGAGGCGTCCGGTTCGCCCTATGCAGTTGGTAATGGCCCATCCGCGATTGTGGCCGCCGATTTCAACCGAGATGGGAAGCTCGATCTCGCCGTGGCTAACAGCACCGACGAAACGGTGTCCATCCTGTTGCAGCAGTAAGAAATCAGAATGACCGGCTTCCGCCGCAATGGTTGACCGCGCCGGACTTCTCGTCTTGCACCATCCAAACGTTCGCCATCTTTAAGAATGTATTTCTTCGGGCACCGTGCCAGCCGTCTTTTGCTGTAACGCGGCGGCCGTTTCATCCATCTAAGCTTGCAAGAGGGAACCCTCGTTGCCCCGGACGCTGTCGTCTGAGACAATTTAGACAAATGGAGCGTGCGCATTGGCTATCTCGCGGTCGAGTCAACCCGTCGAATTGATCCGGCCCCCTGGCATGATTGCCGGTCAGGCGGCCTGGAAGAAGCGCATCGATAATACGTTCCTGATTGGCTTTCCCCTGGCCGGTTCTGTGGCCAGCATTTTCTGGTTCCGCTCGCACCCCATTCACTGGGTCGAGGTCATCACCTTCGCCGTCGGCTACTTTATCGTCGGCATGGGCACAGGCGTCGGATTCCACCGCTATTTCTCGCACAAGAGCTTTGAGACTTCGCCATGGGTCGCTTATATGCTGGGCGCATTCGGCTCGATGTCATTTCAGAGCTCGCTGCTCACGTGGACCAGCGACCATCGCCGACATCACTCCCACACCGACAACTGCGGCGACAACCACAGCCCGTTTGTGGACGGCCACTGCGATCACGAGAATTCGCTTCGGGGCCTGCTTCACGCTCACATCGGATGGATGTTCGACGACACCGTTACGGATCTCAACATCTACGGCCGCGACCTTGTGCGCGATCCTGTCATCCAGTTCTATTCGCGCACACATTACATCTGGCCGGTGGTGTCGGTGGCCGTTCCGTGGCTAGTCGGCTATGCGTTTGGAGGACTGACCGACGCGTGGGGCTGCTTCTTCGCGGCCTGTCTGCGGACCGTACTCTTTCAGCACTCAGTCTGGGCGGTTAATTCTCTGGGCCACACATTCGGCTACGAAAACTTCAACATGAAGAACAACAGCAAGAACAACACGATTCTTGCATGGCTCACCTTCGGCGATGGCTACCACAACAACCATCATCGCTATCCGCGTTCGGCCTTCCACGGAATGCTGAAGCACGAGATGGACCTGAACGGCCTCATCATCATGGGCCTCAAGAAAGTTGGCCTCGCCCGAAACATCATCTTCGCCGACGGCTACCTCGGCGATAGGCAGCCGGTTCTTTCGGCTGACGCCCTGACGGACGGACCCGTCGACGCGGAGTATCCTTCGGCGACTGACGTTACGGTCTGACCTGAAAATTCCGCCGCCGGCTGCGGCGGGGGGGCAGAAAAATTCTGCCGGCGGCAGCGCAGGGGCATGCGCGGCATGATTCCGATTTACGGCTGATAGCCGTCGCTTCTCCACTGTTTGAAAAGCGCCAACTTCTGAGCGTTCCAGAAAGGGCCGCCTGGAGGCATGGTCTGCTTCACCAGCGTGTCTTCGACAGCCTGCGCGTTGCCGTGATCGCCGGAGGGATCAGACATATAGGTGTAGTCGTCGAGCAAAACTTTGTGTACCCTCATGTGCTCGACGTCGATTGGCCTGAACAACGGTCGAATGTCTCGCGCGAATGAAACTGGCATGATTTCCTGCTCCTTTTCGGCAGACTTTGCGAAGGCCCGACTTGAGCTGATCGCTGCCGGCGCCGTTGTCTGACTTGTCGCGCGGCGCGGTTAGTCCGGGTCCAGATACTCCTGAGGCACGTCGTCTTCGGGCACTTCACGCGTGCGAACTTCCTGCCCCTCGCGGTTTCTGGAGTCTTCAATGCCCCAGACCACTCCTGCCTCGAACGCGTTTCCTTCCTCCAGCAACTCGTCGACACTTTCTGAATCGGCGCTCTCGAGGTTCGATAAGCCTTCCAGATCGCCTGATTCCAATCCCGAAACATCTGGCGAGAGATCGAGCGAATCCAGCGGAATGTCTCTGTCGCGCCTCGGCCTGTTGGCGGCCTTGACGGTCCTTTTTGGGGCTTTGACGTTTGGGGTTTTGGCTTTGGCGATCTTCTTTGCGGGTTTTGCGGTCCCTGTTTTGGCTTTGAGTTTCCCCGCCTTCACCGGCTTTGCTTTCGCGGGTGTTTTCTTACGGGCCAGAGGCTTTTGGAGAGCGGATTTTTTCGCTTTCGCCGGCACCTTTTTCCTCGTTATGGTTTTTTGGGCGGCGGTTTTTCTGGCCACGGTTTTGCGGGGAACGCTTTTCTTCTTGGCCGACTGCTTCCGTGCCGGCTTGAGCGGTTTTCTGGCGTTGCTTTTCTTCGCTGCGGTCGATTTCTTTTTGGTGTTCTTCTTGGTCGCCATTGGCGCAGTCTAGCACCAAGTCGTAAACGCGGCAAAACGGCCGCGGCAGAACAAACGTGGAAGTTGATGCCGCGCGGGCGCAATCATACGAGCGAGGAGAAGCTGGCGCGCCGAGAGGCGCACAGCAGACAGAACCGCCGGCGAAGCCCGCCGTGATAAAACTGAGCGCGTGGACCACTTCCGCCGCATGGGCGCGCTGCGCCGCAAGCTGACTCGCGCAGGCCTTCCCGGACTTCTCGTCACACACCTTCCAGACATTCGCTATCTCTGCGGATTTACCGGCTCGAGCGCTGCGCTGGCCGTGACCCGCCGCGGCGGCGCGCATGTTCACCGATGGCCGCTACACGGCGCAGGCTGCCGAAGAAGTGAAGGCAGCGCAGGTGCAGATTGTGTCAGGCTCGCCGGCGGTCGCGGCAACGCAGTGGCTGGCTGCGCAAGCAGGCGTGGCGATGGCCGGATTCGATCCGGCGCGGACGACAGTCGCCGAACTGACGCGATGGAAGGGCGAGCTGCCGAGCCGTCTGCGCAAAGGATTTTTTCAGGCGGTGCCGGCGCCGTTCGTTGAAATGCTGCGCATGGTGAAGGATGAGCGACGAACTGGCGGTGATGGCCGAGGCCGCGCTCATGGGCTGCAAGCTGTTTGAGCACATCCTGACGGTGCTGCGGCCGGGGATTGCCGAGGTTGAAGTGGCCGCGGAGCTGGAATATCAGGCACGCATGCTGGGCGCGGAAGGAATGTCGTTTGAGACGATCGTCGCGTCGGGGCAGCGCTCGGCCCTGCCGCACGGCCGCGCAACGAGCACGCGCCGCTGCCGCGGCGAGGGTTTGTGACGCTCGACTTCGGTATAATCCACAAGGGTTACTGTTCGGATATGACGCGGACAGTCTTTCTGGGCAAGCCAAAGCCCGGAGGAGCGAAGAACCTACGAAGCGGTGCTGGAAGCGCAGGAGAATGCGGTAAATGCCGTGGCTGCCGGCGTGAGTTGCGCGGAGGTGGACGAGGCCGCGCGGAGCGTTTTGCGCAGGGAAGGTTTGGCTGAGGCATTTTCGCACTCCACCGGCCACGGCGTGGGACTTGGAGATTCATGAGCCGCCGCGGGTTGGCGCTGGACAGACGACGCGGCTGCAGGCGGGCATGGTGATCACGATTGAGCCTGGAGTTTATCTGGCGGGCAAGTTCGGCATTCGCATTGAGGATATGGTGGCTGTAACGCGCAGCGGTGGGCAGGTGCTGACTCCGGCGCCGAAGGCGCTGATTGAACTTTAAAGAGCAGCGATTCGCTGCTTTGGTTGAGGGACGTGGAGATTGAAGGAACGAATGAAGCAACAAGACATTGAGGATCTGCGGCAACTGATTGAGTTTTTGAAGCAGCATCGGTGTTCCGAGTTCGACGTGGACCGCGGCGACCTGAAGATCCGTCTCAAATTCAATCCGCAGGAGAGCGGGCCGGCCAGCTTGAGCGATCTGGCGCGGCTGCTGCAGACGGCGCCGCCGACGGCTGCGCATCCGGCGGCGACTGCGCACGCGGGATCAGCTTCGGGAGCGGCGTCCGCCGCGGCAGCCGGCAGCCGATGCGAGATGCCGGGCTGCACCTGGTGAAGTCGCCGATCGTGGGCACGTTCTATGGCTCGCCGTCTCCCGGCGCGTCGCCGTTTGTCGCACCGGGCGATCACGTGGAAAAGGGCCAGGTGATCGGCATCATCGAAGCCATGAAGCTGATGAACGAGATCGAATCGGATGTGGCGGGCGAAGTGGTGAAGTGCCTGGTTTCGAATGGGCAGGCGATCGAGTTCGGCCAGCCGCTGTTTTCGATTCGGCAGGCGTAGGCGGGCGCTTGAGTCGCAAGATCACATCTCTAACCATCCTCCCAAAGGTCATTCATGTTTCGTAAGGTACTGGTTGCCAATCGAGGCGAAATCGCGCTGCGCGTGTTGAACGCGTGCAGGGAGCTGGGCATTCGCACGGTTGCCGTGTACAGCGAGGCCGATCGCAACTCGCTGCATGTGCGCTTTGCCGATGAGGCGATCTGCATTGGGCCGCCGCGCGCGGCGGACAGCTATCTGAATGTGCCGGCGGTGATTTCGGCGGCGGAGATTGCCGATGTGGAGGCGATCCATCCCGGATACGGATTGCTGAGCGAGAACGCGAACTTCGCCGAAGTGTGCCGCGCGTCGAATATCAAGTTCATTGGGCCGCCGCCGGAAGTGACGCGGCTGATGGGCGAAAAAGAAAAAGCGCGCCAGGCAATGAAGAAGGCCAAGGTGCCGATTCTGCCGGGATCGGACGGGATTCTGACGACGGCCGAAGAGGCGCGCGAGTGGGCCGGAAAGGTTGGCTATCCGGTCATCCTGAAGGCCAAGGCCGGCGGCGGCGGGCGCGGCATGAGGATTGTGCGCGACGCCGAGGATTTGCCCAATCTGTTTCATGCGGCGTTTACCGAGGCGGCGAACGCATTCGGCAACGGCGAGCTCTACATGGAGAAGTTCATTGAGGAGCCGCGGCACATCGAGTTCCAGGTGCTGGCCGATGAGCACGGCAATGTGGTCTCGCTGTTTGAGCGCGAGTGCTCGATCCAGCGGCGGCATCAAAAGCTGATTGAAGAAGCGCCGAGCCTGCAGGTGACGCCGAAGATGCGCGAGGAGATCGGGACAGACGCTGTGCCAGTGCCTGGGCGAAATCGGCTACCAGAATGCGGGCACGGTGGAGTTCCTGATGGACGCGAATCATCAGCTTTACTTCATCGAGATGAATACGCGCATCCAGGTGGAGCATCCGGTGACGGAGGCGATTACCGGCGTGGACCTGGTGAAGGCGCAGTTGCGGATTGCCGCCGGCGAAAAGCTGGACGCGATTCTGCCGGCGAAGCTGGAGATCCGCGGGCACGCGATCGAGTGCCGCATCAATGCGGAGCATCCGCACAAGTTCACGCCGTCGGCGGGACAGATTACGGCGTTCAACGTGCCGGGCGGAAACGGAATTCGCGTGGACACGGCGCAGTACGCCGAGGGCGTGGTTCCGCCGTATTACGACTCGCTGATCGCCAAGCTGATCACGCATGGCGTGGACCGCGCGGAGGCGATCGCGAAGATGGAGCGGGCGCTGAGCCAGTTCATCGTGCAGGGAATTGATACGTCGATTTCGCTGCACCAGGCGATCTTTCAGGATGCGGGGTTCCGGGCCGGCGAGTTCGACACCGGGTTTATGGAGCGGTTTCTGGCTGCGCGAGCCGAGGCGGAGAAGCAGCCGGCGTGAAATCTTCGCGCACCCCGGCGAGAGTCAAAGTAAGAATCAAACCAAAGGGTTAACTTTGAGGCCCGCGGCACGCGCGGTTCGATGCTGTTTCACATCGAAGGTGTATAGTGTGGTCGCGCCGAGCTCCATAGCCGCAGCCACATGTAGCAGGTCGACAGAGCGAACGCCGATGGAGGGCGTGAGCAATTGAGCCAGAACTTTGGCGCGCGTAAATGCGCTGTCCGGAAAAGGCAACAATTCATACACGCCCATGCGAATGTTCTGTTCCAGATCCGCTATGGATCCGGCTGCCTCGTCTCGGGAGATCTCCTTGCGAAACATGCGAAGGCAAAGCGCGTTGGCGAATTCGACTTCGCAAAGTTGCGTTAATGCCAACGTCTCGCCCGCGGATTTGAGGAGCGCTATTGCGGTATTCGTATTCGCATCCCTACCCTGCACAGAGAACACCGTGCTCGAATCAAGGTAGATCATCGGCTTAGAAGCGTTCTTCCCGATCGGCGGAAATGAGCTCGGCGCCACTTACCTCGAAAACTTTGTCGCCATAGATTTCGTTCAGTCGTGCCAGGAAGTCCGGCAACGGTGGCCGCTCGGCTGGCTCGGGCGTGAGGCGCGCGATAACTTTGCGTCGCTTGGTGACCTGGAGTTCATTTCCCTGAGCGAGCAGGCGCTCGATCTTCTTGAAGTCGTAGCGGAGGTCGCGAACGGATACAGTCTTCATGTGATACATTTTAGCATCACAAAGGTCCAATGCAGAAGAACGGCGGATTTTCGCCAGACATTATCGCTTTTTGTTCGCCTTTTGATGTCGAGATCGGTTAAGCTGTTTTGGCACTGAGGAGGCTTCAAAAATGGATGCTCAAAAAGCACTGATTGCCGAATTTGATCGCGAAACCGCGAAGACGCGAAAGATGCTCGACGCTATCCCGGCCGATGCCGATTTCAACTTCAAACCCAACCCCAAATCGATGAGCCTTGGACGCCTCGCGGGCCATCTTACCGATTTTGTGGGCGACTGGGGGAATCACACGCTGACCATGGACAAGCTGGACTTACCCGCGGACCATAAGTGGGAGCAGTATGTGCCGGCGAGCAAAGCGGCAGTGCTGGAGAAGTTCGACAAAGGGCTGGCGGAGACGCGCGCTGCGCTGGTGGCAACGACAGCTGACGCGTGGGATCGGAACTGGCAGTTTGTGTTTGGCGGGCAGGCCTGGATCGACGACACCAAATACAACGTGTTTCGCGAAACGGTTTTGAACCACATGATTCATCATCGCGGGCAGTTGACCGTGTACCTGCGGCTGATTGGCGCAAAGGTTCCGGGAATCTATGGACCGAGCGCAGACGAGATGCCGGGAGCGTGAGCAATTGGCGGTAAGTCGGAAAGAAGTGCGCATGGAAGAGCAGGGAGCAGAGGCCATGCGTTTAGTTTCTGTTCCCGCGTTCTCATGTTGATGTGCAGCGCGCTTCGCTGATCGACTACTCTTGTTCCGTGCCCTTTTCCTTTCCGAAGGTCTATCCGATTCTTGACGCGGGAACGATTCCGCAGGTACGGCGAGCGGAGTTTTTGCGGCGGCTGGGTGCTGAGTTGGCCGAGGCTGACGTGACGCTGCTCGAGTATCGAAACAAAGCCGGCACCGAAGCAGAATTGCTGGCCGATGCGGCGATTCTTCGCGCGGCGCTGCTCGGGCCAAACATTAAGCTGATTCTCGATGATCGCGTTGATCTAGTGGAGCGAGTTGGCTTTGACGGCGTGCACGTGGATGCGGGCGATGCAGCACCTGCCGAGGCGCGGCGACTAGCTTGGGCCCGAGAGAATTGTCGGCACATTCGGTGGAAGCGAAGCGCTGGTGCAGGGAATTCTGAAGGAGCCTGCGGATTATCTCTCGATTGGGCCGATTTTTCCTACGACAACAAAACAGACAACAAAAGCGCCGATCGGTGCCGCGGGGGTCCGCAAGCTGCGCGAGCAGGCGGGGCCGAATGTGGTGCTTGTTGCGGTGGGAGGAGTGACGCTGGAGACGGCGCCGGAAATTCTTGGCGGCAGGAGCAAGCGTGATCGGCGTGTCGGCGGCGATTTTTCGAGCGAAGGATCCTGCGGGTGAGTTCCGGCGGTGGCTTAATGCTCTCGGGTAGGCGCACCAGGCGAGCCGCGCGAGCGTCGGCCGTGCAGTATCGTATGATTGCCTAACGAGTTTTGGCGGATTCTATTCCGCCTGTGCTCAACTCACTCGCCGGGGAGGAAATCGATCCTTGCTATCGAATCTGCTGCGCGTTAAATCCATTTCGAGCCTCTCGCAGGAGGCAGGCGAGCAGGGCGAGCACACGCTGAAGCGTTCGCTGGGCGCCACGAATCTGGTGGCCCTCGGTATAGGGGCGATTATCGGCACCGGGATTTTTGTGCTCACGGGCCCCGCGGCGGCGCGATACGCCGGGCCCGGCGTCGTATATTGCTTTATCCTGGCGGCCATTGGCTGCGTCTTCGCTGGTTTGTGCTATGCGGAGTTTGCCTCGTTGATTCCCGTGGCGGGCTCCGCTTACACATATGGGTACGCGACTCTCGGCGAGATTTTTGCGTGGATCATCGGGTGGGATTTGTGCCTGGAATATGCCTTTGGCGCTGCCACGGTCTGTTCCGGATGGAGTGGTTACGTGCTGAGTCTCGGGCAGGACTTTGGCCTGCGCCTGCCGCCGGAGCTGGCCGGCGTGCCGGGATCAACTTTTGTGCTTTTCCAAGGCCATTGGGAGTTACTCGCGCGCATCGCGGCCAAGCTGCATCAACTTGGCATCGATCCGGCGACGCTGCCGCAGCGCCACGGCATGTTCAACCTGGTCGCGTTTCTTGGCATCATGCTGGTGACGGTGGTGCTGGTGATCGGCATGAAGGAGTCGGCCAACTTCAACTCAGTGATCGTCGCGATTAAGGTCACCGTGCTGGTGATCTTCCTGGTGATCGGCATCTCCACGCTGCTGAAGCATCCGGAACTGCCCCGCGTGAACTGGACACCGTTTCTGCCGCCGAACACGGGAACCTTTGGAGAATTCGGCTGGTCGGGCGTGCTGCGCGGCGCAGGAGTGATCTTTTTTGCGTACATCGGTTTTGACGCCGTCTCCACAGCAGCGCAGGAAGCGAAGAATCCCAAGCGCGATATGCCGATCGGCATTCTCGGTTCGCTCGTGATCTGCACGATCCTTTACATCCTGGTTGCGCTCACGCTGACCGGCCTTGTGAATTACAAATTCCTCAATATTCCGGATTCGCTTGCGATCGGCATCGACGCAACGGGTGTGAAGTGGGGCAGCCTCCTGGTGAAGTTCGGCGCGCTCGGGGGCTTGACCAGCACCATGATCGTGATGTTGCTGGGGCAGAGCCGCGTATTCTTTTCCATGTCGAAGGACGGCCTGCTTCCGCCACTTTTCAGCTACGTGCATCCCAGGTTCCGCACGCCGTGGATATCGTCAATCACCGTCGGAGTAGTGGTCGCGCTGTTTGCCTCAATTCTGCCGCTGGACAAGCTGGGCGAGATGACGAGCATCGGCACGCTGCTGGCCTTTATCATCGTCTGCGCGGGAGTGATGGTGCTGCGCAAACGCAGCCCCGAATTGCCACGCCCTTTCCGCGCGCCCTTCATGCCGGTGACACCCATTCTCGGAATCGTGATTTCGTTGGCCATGATGCTTGGGCTGCCGATCGAGACCTGGGAGCGGCTTGTGATCTGGCTGATTGTCGGATTGGTGATTTATTTCACCTACTCGGTGAAGCACAGCAAAGTGCAGCAGATGAAGAATGCGGCGGCGGCAGACTAGGCAGCCGAAATTCAAGAGCAAGAAGCGACGGCCTCCCAACGTGGGAGGCCGTTTTTATTTGACGCAAAGCTAGTTCGTTACCAATAGGTGAATGAAGGCTAGACTTGCCTTGAGGCGGCGAAAATGAAAGTTGTCGACATTCTCGAGGCTCAGGAGCGGCTCGAGGAGCTGATTGACGAACTCGCGCCAGGCGATTGGTTTGCGATAGCAGTCGACGGTGAGCCGCGCGTAAAGGTGGTTGCGCTTACTGAGGAAAAGATCGAAGAATTAATGCGGGAAAGGAATTGAAAGTCGGCTGCCGGTTGCTGCCACGGTTTGTAATTCAGGGCGAAAAGCGCATCATTGCTGAGCGCTCTCGCCCTGTTTTTGCGCACGGAATTTACGCGGTCGTCTTCGCGCAGTACATGTCGAAGGCGCGCACGAGTTCGGCGGCGATGTCCTGAGCGGTGGACTGCTCGATGACGGAACGCTGCATGAGATATACGAGCTTGCCATCGCGCATAATGGCGACCGAAGGCGAGCTGGGCGGATGGCCCACGAAGTAGCTGCGCGCGCGATCGGTGGCTTCGCGATCCTGGCCGGCGAAGACGGTGATCTTGCGATCGGGTTGGTTGGTGGAGTTCGAGAGCGCGAGGCGGATGCCAGGGCGAGCCTTACCGGCCGCGCAACCGCAAATGGAGTTGACGACGACGAGGGTAGTTCCCGGCTCGGCCAGGGCTGCGTCGACTTCTTCTGCTGAGCGGGTTTCGCTGATCCCGGCGCGAACAAGCTCCTCGCGCATGGGAATCACCATTAATTCTGGATACATGTTCGCCTCCGGCAGATAAAGCTGCCTGTACCCATTCTACTCGTTTCGAACGCCCGGGGCTATTGGATCGGCGCACGGTCGGATGGGCGCGGTTAACTGCGCGGGTACGCAGCAGCGGTTGCGCTCGACGTTCTGGATCTGCGCCAGCTCGCCGGTGCGCTGCAGGGTAAACATGGTGCCGAGCGCGGCCTGGTTGCCGCCGGGAAAAGCAGTGATCATAAACGCAGTCCATGCTTCGCGCAAGGCGATCCACGCCCGCTCCTCGGCGCGGAGTTTCTCTTCGCTCGTCGGCGCGATAGGCGGTCGCCTGGAATCGGCGATTACGAATTGCGCATCCTCCTGTAGTCTGGACGCTTGAAGATTCTCGAGAACATTTCGCTGGCAGAATTCACGACCCTCGGCATTGGCGGGCCGGCGCGGTGGTTCGCTGAGGCGACGAGCGAGGGCGAGATTGTCGCGGCGTAGTGATTGGGCGCGCGAGTCGGGGCGTGCCGCTGTTTGTGCTGGGCGGCGGCAGCAATGTGCTTGTGGCCGACGCGGGGTTTGACGGACTGGTGCTGCACATAGGGTTGAAGGGGATCGAGCGGGATGGGGAGTTGTTTCGCGTTGCCGCCGGCGAAAATTGGGATGAGTTTGTCGGGCGAGCCGTTGCAGATGAATGCGCGGGGACTGAGTGTATGGCCGGAATTCCGGGAACCGTGGGCGGAACGCCGGTGCAGAATGTGGGCGCGTACGGACAGGAAGCGGCATCGATCATCGAGCGCGTGCGGGCATTTGATTTAGCTGAGCGCGGATTTGTGGAGTTTTCAAACGCGGAGTGCGGATTTGCTTATCGACGCAGCCGGTTCAACACGACGGATCGCGGGCTGTATATTGTTACGCGCGTCGATTACCGGCTGCGGCAGAACGGCGCGCCGCTACTTACCTATCAAGACCTGAAGGCACACTTTGCGGATCGGGCGACTGCGCCTACGCTGGCCGAAACGGCGGATGCGGTGCGAAGGATCCGGCAGGGCAAGGCGATGTTGCTCGTGGGTGGCGATCCGGATTGCCGCAGCGCGGGAAGTTTTTTCAAGAATCCCGAGGTTACTGAGGAAGTAGCCGAGCGCGTGCGGAAGGTCGCCGAGAACGCTGGTGTGCCTGCCCGGATTTTTCCAGCAAATAATGGTTTGGTGAAAATTCCCGCGGCGTGGCTGATCGAGCAGGCGGGATTCAAGAAGGGCTACAGGCTGGGAGCGGCGGGAATCTCGTCGCGGCACACGCTGGCGCTGGTGAATTGTGGCGGCGCGACGGCGAAAGATATTCTCGCACTGGCTGAAAAGATTCGGTCTGACGTTGAAGCGCGATTCGGCGTGCGCCTTGAGATGGAGCCGGAGTTGGTGGGCTTCTAAGGCGTCTTCAGACGCAACGCAATTCGCTCCCGCTCTGACGCGAGAACTTCGGCTGCGGGGCCTAGCGCCACGCGGCGGCCGTCGCGGAGGAGCAGAACTTCCGCCGAGGTGGCGAGCGCATCGGTTACGTCGTGCGTGGCCATGACGGTTTGCACTTTGTTTTCGCGCAGCCAGGTTTGCAGGCGGACAAGAAGCGCGTCGCTGGCGACGCCGTCAAGCGCGGAAAAGGGCTCATCGAGCAGAAGCAGACGCGGCGCGGGCGCGAGCGCTCGAGCCAGTGCCACGCGCTGCGCTTGCCCTCCGGAAAGATCCTGCGTGCGGCGGAAGGCGAGATCGGTTGCGCCGACGAGATCCAGCATTTCGTCCACGCGGCGCGCACGTGCGGCGCGTTCGAGACCGCGCAGGCCGTAGGCCACGTTGGCTTGAGCGTTGAGGTGAGGGAAGAGCGCGGGCTGCTGCGAGACAAGCGAGGTCTGGCGGTGTCCGGGCGGGACGCGCAGTCCGGTGCTGGTTTCAGTGAGCGCGCGGTCATCGAGAATGATGTTGCCCGTTCGCGGATGATCCAGGCGATAATCGAGGCCCGGCGAGCAGGCGGAGCAATGTGCTTTTGCCCGCGCCGGAGGGGCCGAAGATTACGGTCCAGTCCGAAGCAAAAATGCATTCCACCTGAAGGTGGAAGCACCGCGGCGTGAGTCGAGGGAGAAGCTAAGCATCGCTGCGCACCCCGCGCACTCCGTGCTTCTGTGTTTTGGAATAGATGAGTGCGAGGGCAACGACACTCAAGCCAAGCAGAATAGAGCAGTGCGGCCGGCGGCGGCGTAGTCGAAGTTCTCCACCTGGTCGTAAAGAACGATGGAAAGCGTGCGCGTAGCTCCGGGAATGTCGCCGCCGAGCATGAGGACGACGCCGAACTCGCCGATGGTGTGGAGAAAGCTGAGGATCACCGCAGCGAGGAGCGAACGGCGAGCGAGCGGAAGCAGAATGCTCGAGACAAGGCGCACAGGCCCTGCGCCGAGAAGGCGCGCGGCGTCGACCAGACGCAGTGTCGACTGAAGCGAAGCCGGCAACGAGCGGCTGCACGGCGAAGGGAAGGCTGTAGATGACGGAGCCGACGACGAGGCCGTCGAAAGAAAATGCGAGTGGATGGCCGAGCAATGCAGCAATGCCGCGGCCAAAGGCGGTGCGCGGCCCGAGCAGGACGAGAAGGAAAAAGCCGAGAACGGTGGGCGGCAAAACCATGGGCAGCGTGGCGAGAGCTTCAACCGCGGCGAGCCAGCGGCTGCGGCCCAGCACGATGAGCGCGGCGAGCGGAATGGCGATGGCGAGAAGAATCGCGGTGGTGACGGCGGCGAGACGAAGCGAGAGCGCGAATGCTTGCCAGTCCATCGTGGTTACTTCACCGGCGTGAGGCCGGATTTGGCGAGTTCAGCCTGCACGGCGGGTGAAAGGAGAAAGTCGAGCAGCTTGTGAGCCGCGTCGCGCTGCCTCGTGTTGCTGACGATGACCGCGCCCTGCTCGATGGGCGGATAGAGATCGCGGGGAATGACGAAGTATGAGCCGTCAGCGGTGAGGCGCGGCGTGAGCGCGGAGGTGAGCGAGATGAGGCCGGCGTCGGCGTTGGCGGAGTCGACAAACTGCGCGGCCTGCGCGATATTTTCGGCGGTGACGAGGCTCGGCTTCAGGGTGTCGTAGAGCTTGAGGCTATTCAGCGCGGCGACGGCGGCGCGGCCGTAGGGTGCGCGATCAGGATTGGCGATGGCGAGGCGCTTCAGGCTGGGCGAGCGAAGCAGATCGAGCGAAGGCGGAGGAAGATGGGAGTCTTTGCGCTCCCACAGGACGAGCGTGCCTCGCGCGTAGGTGATCGGGGTTGTGGAATCGGCGGAGCCGGCGGCGTCGGCGAGGCCGGCATCGATGAGGCGCTTGGGAAAACTGAGGTCGGCCGAGAGAAAAACATCAAAGGGCGCGCCGTTTTCGATCTGCGTGGTGAGCATGGCGGAGGCCTGGTAAGTGGCCTCGGCGTGAATGCCGGTGGCGTGCTCAAACTCCGAGAGGATGGGCGGAAGCACAGGCTCGAGATCGGCGGCGGCGGCCACGCGGAGAGGCGCCTGAGTTTCAGAATGCGGCGCCTGCGGGCCGGCGGCCGCAACTGAAACTAAAGCAAGCGAAATGAGACAAAGTTGCTTCCACATCGGCTCGATCGGCCCTTCCATCCACAGCGGGAATCGCCGTACACCTGCTAGGCTAACACCTAGAGATGAGCGACAATCTTCACCAGTTACGCTGTTTTGGATGCGGCAGCCGGATCGCGGGCGCGGAGGCGCAGCCGGATTTTCGCTGCGCGAATTGCGGGGATTTGTTTGAGGTGGAGTATCCCGGCTGGAGCCAGCGCGGCGGGAACAACCGGCCGAATCCGGGCGCGCTGAAGTGGCTGTGGCGGGAGCGGCGCTGCTCAGGCGAGGCGCTGGATCAGTCGGGCGTGTGGCGATTCCGCGAGCTGCTGCCGATTCTGGAAAGCTTTGGCAATGCGGTTTCGCTGCGCGAGGGAAATACGCCGCTCTATCATTTGCCGCGCTCGGCAAAGGCGCTCGGAATCGATCAGCTTTACGCCAAGCACCAGGGGATGAATCCGACGGGCTCGTTCAAGGACACGGGCATGACGGCGGCGCTGAGCGTGGCGAAGGAGCGGGGATTCACATGGGTCGCGTGCGCGTCGACAGGCAACACGTCGGCGTCAATGGCGGCATACGCGGCGCGCGCCGGAATGCGCAGCCTGGTGTTGATTCCCGAGGGCAAGATCGCGTGGGGCAAACTGTCGCAGGCGATGGACTACGGCGCGGTGACCTGCCAGGTGAAGACCGATTTCGACGGCTGCCTGCGCGTGCTGACCGAGATTGTGAGGAAGGCGCCGATCTATCTGCTGAATTCCGTGAATCCTTATCGACTGGAAGGGCAGAAGACGCCGGCATTCGAGATTGCCGAGGCGATGGACTGGAATGTGCCCGACCACCTGATTGTTCCCGGCGGCAATTTGGGCAACAGCTCGGCGCTGGGCAAGGGATTCCGCGAGATGCGCGAGCTGGGTCTGATGGCGCGGCTGCCGAAGATCAGCGTGATTCAGGCGGCGGGAGCGAATCCGCTGGTGCGAAGCTTGAAGTTGAACCACGGCGCGGTGCTGGAGCCGATGGAAGCGCACACGCGCGCGACGGCGATTCGCATTGGGAATCCGGCATCGTGGCGCAAATCGGCGCGGGTGATTCAGGAGAGCGGCGGATGGTGCCTGGATGTGACCGAGGCGGAGATCGCGATTGCCAAGGCGGAGATTGGCGCGGAAGGGCTGGGCTGCGAGCCGGCTTCGGCGGTGACGCTGGCGGGATTGAAGAAGCTGCGCGCGCAGGGCGTGATTCGCGTCCGGCGAGACGGTGGTTCTGGTGCTTACCGGCCACACGCTGAAGGATGCGGATTACACGATCGACTTCCATCGCGGAACGCTGCTGACCGATGAGGAGAAGCTGGGTTACGAGACGGCAGATTGAAGCGCTGCGGCGCGATGCGATCACGGTGGATGCCACGCCGGCGGCGGTGCTGGCAGCGCTCGAGGGTGAGCTGGGATGAGTGGCCCGGGAAAGCCAAGCGCCTTTCAACTCCGCCTGCCTGCAACCTCGGCGAATCTCGGGCCGGGATTCGACGCGGTTGCCGTGGCTCTGGATTTTTTTCTGGAGATTGAAGCCGAGCCGGCGCAGGAATTTTCAATCACCGCGAGCGGGCGCAGACGCCGACCGCTGCGCGAAGCTCGAAGACAATCTGATTCTCGAAACGTATAAGCAGATCTTGCGCACTCATCGAGCGCGCGATTGTTCCGCTGGCGATCCGGATGGTCAACGGAATTCCGCTGGGCATGGGATGCGGTTCGTCGGCGGCTGCGCGACTGGCGGCGATTGCGCTGGCAGTGCACTTTGGCGAACTCGATTGGGATACAGATCGCGTTCTCGAAGAGGCGTACAAGCTCGAAGGTCATGCGGACAATGTGGCGGCGTGCTGGCTGGGCGGATTTGTCGCCGCGGTGTGCGAGGGAACGAAAGTGCAGGTGGCGCGAACCGATCCGCCAGAGGAGTGGCGAGCGATTGTCGCGCTGCCCAGGGAGCCGCTGTCAACCAGCAAAGCGCGCGCAGTTTTGCCGGCGAGTTTTCCGCTTGAAGATGTGGTTGCGAATCTGCAATCGGTGGCGGTGCTCGCGCTTGCGTTCGCGCAGGGGCGGCGCCGATTTGCTGCGGCTGGCGATGAGGGATCGGATTCATCAAGCGTATCGCGCGACCATGTGTCCGCTGCTGCCGGTTCTGCTGCCGCTGGTCGGCGAGCACGGAATTCTCGGCGTCGCTTTAAGCGGTGCGGGACCGGCGGTTCTCGTGATTGTTGACGACGAAAAACACCTGGCCACTGCTTCCGGCGCAGTGCAAAATCAGCTCGTCGGGGAGCTTCTGATTTGCCGGTTTTCGCGGCTCGGGGCCTGCCAAAGTATTGAAAAGTAACAAGTTCGCTTGGATGCGATCGTTATCATTTGGCAATCGTTTGCGTTATCAGTAAGTTACGGTAGTTGTCAACGTGTGCAGTCACCACATTTTTGATTACTCTGCCTATTACTCAAGTTTGCTTGCTATTTATACATTGAACACCTTACATTCGCTCCGTGGGCAGTTCTGGGGGAGGGCTGCTCTAGCGCCTGTGATCCTTAATGGATCCGGGCGCTTTTATTTGCGCGGAAAGCGATTCCGCAAAGCCGAAATCCGATCAGACCGTGAAAGCGGCGCGAGCCTGACTGCAATTTTGACCGCAATTTCGCCACTGAATCAATCGATGACGCGGCCCGAGATTTGTTCCTGCGATGCGGAGAGTAACGCTGGAGTCTGCGACTTTATGCGCACTCGAGCATCGAATTAGACGAACGGTTTCCTGTACAATCAACGGGTGCGGGTTCGCATAGGAGAATCATGGCTGAATTGGGTGTTGGTGTTGTGGAAGTGAGCGATGCGAATTTTGACCAGGAAGTGCTGCAGAGCGAGCAGCCGGTCATGGTGGATTTTTGGGCGGTTTGGTGCGGACCGTGCAAGGCAATAGCGTCCAATTGTAGACAGCGTTGCCGCGGCGTATGCAGGCAAGCTGAAGGTGGCCAAGGTGAACGTGGATCAGAATGGCGCGACACCTTCGCGCTATGGCATTCGCGGCATTCCGGCGCTTCTTTTCTTCAAGGGCGGCAAAGTTGCGGATCAGATTGTGGGCTACGTTCCGCAGGATGTGATTGAAGAGAAGGTCAAGAAGCTGATCGCTTGAGTAAATGTTTTCCGAAGAGAGAGCCCGGCTTTGTGCCGGGCTTTCCTGCGTTTGGGCGCCTTCAGCCGCGGCCGCGGAATTGAATAATGCGCCGCCGGTCGCGCTTTGAGGGCCGGCCCTCGGGCAGTCGCACGTATTGCTCGAGCGCTTTGCGCTCCGCTGCGAGCTTCAGGCGCGCTTCGCGGCTGGCGTCGGATTCGCTGTAAAGGGTCTGCGCCACGGCGGCCGGTCCGCGCACAGCGCTGACCAGCAGAACCTCAATCTCAAAAATCCCGCGCTCGTTTTCAATGCGGAGCTTGTCGCCGGCGCGAACCTCGCGTGCAGGCTTGGCCCGTTGTCCATTCGATTGAATGCGGCCAATGTCGCAGGCGCGCGAGGCGACGGCGCGCGTTTTGAAGAAGCGCGCGGCCCACAGCCATTTATCGAGGCGCAAGGGCGTCACTCATAAGCGTGGGCCGCGGTCGCGGTGCGAGCGGCGCGGCGGGTGGAGTTGCCAGCCATCAGGATGGCTTCTCGACCTTCCAGATGTACAGGAACTCCGCATCGCTCGAAGTTGCCACTTCGACGCCTCTTTGGTGCGAAGCGCGGTTCAGCGCGGAACGGATGTTTTCCTTTGAATCGGGCAAGGCGGCCAAGGGAACTTTCAAGGCGGTTCTCGGCTTCAGGCGATCAATGTCCGCAAAGAGGCGCGTGACGATGCGCTTATGCTTGCCGTCGCGGCCTTTAGGGACCTCGTGCTCAAGGATCGCTTGAAAGCTCTGAATCTCAGCTTCCGACTCCTCAGCACCCGAATGCTGGAATTCTGTGGGCATTTCTAATTCCTCCCCCAATGTGAGGTCTATCACTTCGTATCACTAAACTCGCGTAAAACTAACCGAGTGCTTGCAGAATATTGACGGCGCGGCAAATTGTCAATATTTATATCTTCTTTATTTCTAATGCCGGGGAGATATTTTCCACAGGATCGCAATGAGTCTTTCCTACCGTGAACGGACGCTGCGATTGACACCCTGACCCCTATCCACCCCTAGAAATCCCAAAATGAAAAGAGGTAACCCGTATCGCGAAAAGCCTGCTAGGGTGCCATTCAGAGGTGAAGTTCAAATGACACCGAAGAGCTTTTCCCCAGTGGTTTCTATTAATGATGTGCCACCCGCAGACACCAGTGAGTTTCGCCCGGTCGTTCTAGTCGTCGACGATGAATCCGCAATCGCAGACACGCTGGCTGAGATTCTTTCTCGAAGCGGGTATGCAGCGCTGACGGCCTATGATGCGGAGGAAGCTCTGGAATCGGCTTTAATGACGCCGCCGGACATGTTGATCACGGATGTGGTTTTGCCGGGCATGAGCGGAATCGAGCTCGCAATGAAGATGCGGCGTATGTTTCCGGAGTGCAAGACGCTGCTGTTTTCCGGCCAGGCCGCGACGGTTGATTTATTGGCGAAGGCCAACGGTGCAGGTCATCATTTCAACCTCCTGCACAAGCCGATTCATCCCAAGGAGCTGCTGGCGCATGTTGCCGAAGGTTTGAAGCCAACAACCGCGGTCGCGAGCTGAGGGGGCACCGGGCCTCCCGATCAAGTCAGGCTCATCCAGCCAAGCCAGATTCAGGATTTTCCGGTGACCTTCCACAAATAGAAATGCCTGGCATCGCTCGATGTGGCCACGCGCAGCCCCTTCTTGTGCGTGGCGCGGTTCAGAGCGGAACGAATATTTGCTTTTGTTGCGGGCAATGAGGCGAGCGCAACTTTGAGCGCGGTGCCGGGTTCCAATTCGTTCAAGATGCCGCAGAAGTTGCTCGACGATCTTGCGTGTGTTTTCCCTGGCGGCTGCTGGGAACATCGATTTGGCGAATCGATTGGTATCGAATCGGAGGCGGTCTTCGGATTGTGGTTGCCTGCCACAGTCTGCATCTCTTTCTCAAATGAGATGCAGGAGCACGGGCGACGTATGCCCGGAGCGCGCATGGCGAAGGCTTAACGTATCGCAAGAGGATTTTTCGAGTAGAAATATCCTATCGGTGTAAAAAGTTCATGGCGTGTATCACTTGCAGCCGAGGCTGCATTGCCAGCGGTTGTCCACAGCGTAAATCGCTGATTTGGTTTCGAATCTGGAAAAGAGCCAAATTGAATGGCAGGCGAGTTGCAATGATCCAGTCATAGGCACCGAGGTGAAGCTATGAACGGAACACAAGACTCCCCAGTCGCGTTGACCGGAAATTTGCTGTCGGCCCACTCGAACGGACATCGCCCCAGAGTATTGGTGGTCGATGACGAGGCCGTCATCGCGGACACCTTAGCCGAGATACTTTCGTTGAGCGGTTTTCCGGCGATTGCAGCCTACGATGGAAACGGCGCTCTTGGAGCCGCGTTACTGCAACCGCCTGAAATGCTCATCACTGACGTGGCTTTGCCGGGGATGAATGGCATTGACCTGGCCATCACAGTCAAGCGCGTCTATCCGGATTGCAAGATTTTGTTGTTCTCGGGGCAGGCAGCCACGGCTGATTTGCTGGCGAAAGCGCGCAATGCTGGGTACCGATTTACACTGCTCAACAAGCCTGTAGCGCCGCAGGAGCTTTTGGCCAGGGTGGCAGCGAATCTTAATGCCGGCGCTGGACGATATGCGGCGGATGCCTAGCGCGGATCTGACCTGGCGCGGATCTGACCTGGCGCGGATCTGACCTGGCGCGAATCTGACCTGACACGAATCTGACGTGACCGGATCGCGCTGGGCGGGTTTTTGCAAAGGCCGATCTAACGCGGAGGTCGATCTCATCCGATTTCAATAAATTTGGAAATCTGCATCAGCGTTGGCTGGCCGGCTCTTCGCGCAACTGCGCCTGAACTGCGTCAAAACTCGCGTCGTCTATGGCCGAGATCGCGAACGGGTCCGCGGTGGGAATCACCGGCATCTTGAAGTCAAGTGTCCAGGTTTCGCCGGGCTTGAGCATGCGTGCGTAGGTGACGATACCGACGGGTGTTGTGGGACCAGCGTCGACGTGCGTCACTCCGAGAACGTACTGAGGGTTCGGCTCGCTCCAGTTCTTGCGGATGGTAAAGCTGCGATCGACAAAGCCCGCTGGAAATGCGTAGAGATCGCGATTGAATCGGTAGAAAGTTCGCGTCGTCGAAAAAGTTCACCCACCCGCGGTTGAAGGCTTCGCCGGTCTGTGGGTTGTCACGTCGACGGTCAATAGCGACATTCGGGTCTGCGTAGCGGACGCCGGACGCAAAGACAGCGCGTTTCGGCCCGGGCCCGTTGTTCGTAATGTCAACGCGGATGAAGTTGACCATCGGCTGATAGATGTTGGATTCAATGTCGAAGCCGGGCATGAATGGGAACTTCGCGTGCCGGCGGGCCTCGACGATTGCACTTTTATCGATTTTGGCCGCGAAGATTGTGAAGCGGTATTGGATGCCGTCGCGGTCGAACTGGTAATGCACGATGGGCGGATGGCCCTGATCGAGACTGTGAATGTGGGCGTTGGTTGGCTCGAGATCGGGACCAGAGAAAAACATCATCTCTTCAAAGCCCGTGCTCAGATAACCCTCGGGCGTGATCTCCGTAGTGGCTCCGGATCCTATCGGGCCGATTTGCTCGGCGGCTCTGGAGGAGTTGGAGGATGGCTGGCCGGGCTGGGCGGCGGGGGTAGAGGTCGTTTGCGCGCGTGAGGAAATAGTGAATGTGGCCGAGAGAACGACAACGGCGAAGGAGAAGACTGGAAGACGCAGCTGGTTCGTCACATAGGCAAGCATAAAGCGTCAGCCCTAAATTCAGCAGCGCGGGCGAGAATGGCAGACGCCCGGCCGAACAGCGCGAGCTCAGTACCAGAATTTGAATTCGGGCCAGTCGGCGGAGTAAGGCCGCTTGCGGTGGCGCAGCCAGAAATAGTGCAGGTGCTCGAAGTCCATGGTCCACGGCGCATCGAAGGGGCCGAGATCGACGACTTCGGCATATGTATCCGTGTAGTCGTCGCGACTGTTACCGAGCGTGAGCATTGATTCGCCCGTGTAGCCGTTCCAGCCCCAGTAGAAATAGTTCTGATGGCCGCTGATGGCGGTGGGCAGGCCATATGCAGGCCCAAGAATATTCACCGCGCTGGCTTCGCCGTAGTTGCGGCAAAAGATGCCGGTCTGGGCGCGCTCGCTCGGCGGCAGCGCGTTGTAGCGCGAGGCAAATCCTTCGACCATCTGCGGCCAGCCGAAGCGGTCGGAGAGATATTGGGGAAGTGGGCTGGAGAATTTCTCGGTTTTGGTATTCGCGCCGGGGAAGTGGGAGACATAGGCGCTGTATTTTGCCGGCGGAAGCAGCGTGAGGACGATGGGACCGGTGATGAAACACAACGCGAGCGCGAGGATGGCTGTGTAACCCACGATGAGCCAACGGAAGCCGGGGCGATGGCTGCGGGCGGCAGCTCCGGCTGCGAAAAGCAAAGGATAGATTGGCGCGAGATAGTAATCCTTGGCGTGCATCGCCATCAGCAGAACCAGAAAAATGAGGTAAGTGATCGCAGCGAAGCGCCACGTCCGCGCTTTGCGGGCAAAAGCGAGCCACGCGAGGCCGCTGATCCAGAGTGGGGCTGTTCCCGGAAAGAGCATGTTGCCCTGCTCCAGCAGAAACGCGAGCGGCGGCAGCTTGATGTTCTTGTCGGAGTGGGCGATGTTGTTGAGCATTTCATAGGTAGGGAAATGATGAATCCACTGCCAGATGAGGTTTGGAAGAGCGAGCAGAATCAGAAGCGCGACACCGGCGGCGCACCAGCGCGACCATAAAATGCGCCGCTGCGGCGTGAGGAGCACGCCCAAAAGAAGCGCCAGGAGGAAGAAGACGGTGGAATGCTTATTCTCAATGCCGAGACCGGCCAGTAATCCGAAAATGAGCCACGCGCGCGGGCCGGCGCTGCCGTCGGCGATGCGCAGCAGCACAAACATCGATCCCATCCAGAAGCACGGCTCAAACGAGTTCATGGAGAGGTAATTTGAGGTGCCGAGAAAGACAGGCGCCGCCAGGACGGCGGTCATAGCCAATACTTGGGCGCTGCGGAGACCGCCCAATTGCCATGTGAGCAAGCCAGTGAGCGAAACCAGCACGCCACCCGCAGCAAAGCTCAGGATACGAATTCCGGTGGGCGAGAGACCAAAAAGAGTCTCGGCGATGCGGGCCTGCACGGCAACGAGCGGAGGCTGATCCACATAGCCCCAGGCCAGGTGATGCCCGCAGACAAGGAAGTAGAGCTCGTCGCGAAAGAAGCCGTAGCCGAGATGACTGCCCCAAAGCGAGCTGACGAAATGTATGAGGAACGTAAGCGCGCCAAAGAGTGCGGCGAGGATCAGTGCGGCGCGGAGGGGAGCACGCGCGGGGACGGCGGGATTGGCATCTTGCACGGCGGTGAAATCCTCTGTTGTGGCGTAGGTAATTCTACGCCGCCTTGTTTGAACGCTTTATTGCGCTGGAAGCTCGGCATGAAAGTGCTGCCAGATCGTTTCGGCGGTTTTGCGGCTGACCACGGCGGCGAGTGATTCCGCTGTGGCCTGTTGCACGTCGCGCAGGCTGCCGAAGTGCGTGAGCAGGCGCTGGCGGGTTTGCGCGCCGACGCCGGGAATATTCAGCAGCTCGGAGTCGCGATCGCGCATGGCCCGGCGCTGGCGATGGTAGCCGACGGCGAAGCGATGGCTCTCGTCGCGGATGAGCTGGACCAGATGCAGCACCGGCGAGCGGCGGTCGAGAACGATGGGCTCGTCTTCATTGCCGTAGAGGTAGATGACTTCTTCGCGTTTTGCAATCGACGCGAGCGGCTGCGAAGTGAAACCGAGCGATTCGAGCGCGTCGGCAGCGGCGTGAAGCTGGCCGAGACCGCCGTCGACGAGGATCAGCGAGGGCATTTTGGTTGGTTCTTTGCTTTTGCCTGATCGTCCTTCGGAACCCGACATGTCTTCGGCAAGAATAGACGCCGATTCCTCACGCAGATTTGCCGCCTGACTGAATTCCCGGCCTTTCAAAACAATCGGATCTGAAGGCTTGCATGCGCCATCACGAATGCGGCGATAGCGGCGCTCGACCACCTCGCGCATGGAGGCGAAATCGTCGACGCCGGCGACGGTCTTCACTTTGAATTTGCGATAGGCAGACTTATTCATCTTGCCGTCTTCCCAGACGACGAGCGAGGCAACGGTTTCCGCGCCCTGGATGTGCGAGATGTCGAAGCACTCGATGCGGCGCGGAAGCTCGGGGAGCATGAGCGTGTCGGCAAGCGCCTCCTGAATAGCCTTGCGCGATGGCTCCAGCACGCGGAAGCGCTGCGTGTAGGACTGGTGAGCATTCTGGGCGGCGAGATCGACGAGGGATTTTTTGTCGCCGCGCTGAGGGACGGCGATTTCAATTCTGTGGCCGGTGCGTTCAGTGAGCAGTGCCGCGAGCGTTTCGCGATCGTCGAAATCGACGGGGACGAGAATCGTGCGCGGGACGTATTGCTGGTCGATGTAGAGCTGCTTGAGAAGCGCGGAGAAGACGGCTCCGGCATCGAACGGGGAAGTATTTAGCACGGGGTCGTGCGATCCCACCCTTGCCGACGATGATGCCGTCGCCAAGGATGGGGCAACCTCGGTTCCTGCTCCGCGGGGCAGGTCCTGTCCGGCCGCGTCGGGCAGGCTCGGCAGGTCTTCCCAGAAGAATTCGCGCCGGTCGACAATTTTGCCGTTGCGCATGTGGAAGAGATTGACGGCCAGACTGCCGTCCTCAAAGTGATAACCGAAGACATCGGCGTCATCGTTAAGCTCGACGGTGGCAATGCGCTGCTTTTCCTGGAGCTGGTGCACAGTGGAGAGCTGATCGCGCAGTCGCGCGGCGGCTTCGAACTGCTCGGCTTCGGCGGCAGCCATCATGCGCGCAGTCAGCGTGCGCTCAAGCTCGGCGTGGCGGCCTTCGAGAAAAAGCTGCGCGTCGCGGACGGCTTGCTTGTAGGCGTCGGGAGTGGTGAGGCCTTCGACGCATGGGCCGAGGCAGCGATGAATGTAGTACTGCAGGCAGGCGCGCGGATGGTAGCGCGACAGATCGACCTTGCAACTGGGCAGCAGAAAGCTGCGGTGAATCAGCTCGACCACGCGATAGGCGAGATTGCCCGGGAAATAAGGGCCGTAGTAGGCCGAGCCGTCTTTGCGCAGGCGGCGCGTGACGAAGACTTTGGGGAAGCGGTCGGCGAGAGTGAGCTTGACGTAGGGGTAGGTCTTGTCGTCGCGCAGCAGAATGTTGAAGCGCGGCTTGCGCTGCTTGATGAGATTGTTTTCAAGCGCGAGAGCTTCGTGCTCGTTGGCGACGAGAATGTATTCGATGTCGACGGCCTCGCGCATGAGCGAGCCGGTTTTCGCGTTGGCCTGCGAAGCCTCTAATAAGTACGACCGCACGCGCGCGCGCAGATTATTGGCCTTGCCTACGTAGATGACTTCGCCTTCGGCGTTCTTGTAGAGATACACGCCGGGCTGCGTGGGCAGAGCGCGGATTTTTTCGTAGAGATCCATAAATCGTTTGTGAGTCGGGCGCGACGAGCACCAAAGCAACTCCGACGAGAGCAGCTTAGACGCGCAGCAGGCCGGCTTGCCGCAGCCGATACGCGCAGCCGACCAGCTTATAGGATAGCGAGAATCGCCGGGGTGCATCGTGTCGATACATCTCGACACTATATAGACACTTGCGATACGGTCGCGCTGGGCACGTGAGGGTGAAGAACTAGCAAACCTTACCGGGAAGCGTAAAAATTACATGGTGTTTGCGTACTGCATGAAATTCACAGAACGCCTGCAATGTCTTTATCTTTCAATAGGTTGCATAGTCGGCTCGGGATTGGATTGCGGCGTGCAATTGTAAAGGCGGAAAAGAAAACCGAATCCCGGCGGAAGAGCGCTTAACGCGCCGGCAGGGAACGGAGAGGTGAGGACAAATGAGCATTCAGCGATTTGGATTTGCGGTGACGGCAGCGGCGTTGGTGACGTTTGGCGTAGCGGGATGCGCCACCAAGAACTATGTGCGGACGCAGACGGATCCGCTGATCGACTCACACCGATCAGTTGGACCAGAAGACCGCGGACAACAACCGGCAGATTCAAGACGTGGGTGATCGCGCCATGGTGGGCATTGCGCAGGCGCAAAGCTCGGCCGACACCGCGCAGCAAGATGCGCAGACTGCGTCGCAGGCGGCCAATACCGCCGACGCAGCAGCCAACGATGTGGCGCACCGCGCCGACTCGCTGGACAGCGTTGTGAAGGGCCTCGACAACTACAAGCAGGTGGCCACGGTTTCGGTGACCTTCGGCTTTGACAAAGCTGTGCTGACGAACGATGACAAGGGGCAGCTGGATACCTTTGCGGCTTCGCTCGGTTCGGCGAAGAGCTACATTCTTGAAGTGACCGGCGGAACGGACTCGGTTGGTTCGGCGCAGTACAACTACGACCTGAGCCAGCGCCGCGCGGATGCAGTGGTGCAGTACCTGGCCGCGAAGTACGGCGTCGCGCCGCACCGCTTCTATCTGATCGGTATCGGCAAGGATCAGTATGTGGCCTCGAACGACACGGCTGCGGGCCGCAAGGAAAACCGTCGCGTGCAGGTTCAGCTGCTCTCGAACATGAGTGGCGACGCGCAGAGCCAGTCCACAACCACTGGACAGTCCGGCGCATCGGCTGGCCAGGTTACATCGGCACCGGTTCCTGAGTAACAAAGCACCTTTCCCCAGACACTTGTTTCTCCTGAAAGACAAAGGGCAGGCCCAATCGGGTCTGCCCTTTTGGTTTTGGCGGGCTACCGAGCAGTTGAGTCGGTCGAGGTAATGGACAACATTAGGCAGCGGCTAGCCGCTTGAGCTTGATCCGCTCGGCCGGGATCTGCGCCAAATCGTAATGTGCCTGCTGGGTAATCCAACTTGCAGCGCTGCCTCCGAAAACCTTTGATAGCCGAACCGCCATCTCGGCGGAGATGCCCCGCTTGCCGTTGACAAGCTCTGAAAGCGTTGTGCGGGTTACACCCAGGGCTGTCGCTGCGCGCGTGATTGTGAGACCAAGTGGCTCAATACACTCAGCAAACACGGTCATTCCGGGATGGGGAGGGTTCTTCATCGGCATCTTCAAGTCTCCTCAGTGGTAATCGAGATAGTCCACGTCAATGGCGTTGCCTACAGCAATTCGAAAAATCACACGCCAGCTAGCACGCACAGTTACGGCCCAGAAATCCTTGTACTTTCCTCTAAGAGCGTGGAGCCGAAAGCCAGGAAGATTTAAATCTTCCTGCGACGTTGCCGCATCCAGGCGAGCCAGAATATTGCGAAGCTTGGGCACGTGCTCCGCCAGTACGCCACGCGGGTCATCTTCTTCGTAGAGCCGCTTCAGACCTCTGTGACGAAAAGATTGAATCACAAATTATCGTAATGCGTAACGTAACGCATGTCAACGCGGCGAGGCTTCAGATTGCCCGGGCGGGAATTGTCTTAAATGCTCGGCGCGTACGTCGTTGGCGCTAAAGAGACGTAGAAACGGGACGTGTTTCTGGGCCCGCCACAAGGACTCGTCACTCAGTGTGCGGGCGTTGGCGGCGGTCTCGACAGCGGGACGGCCGTTGGCTTCTTCACGCTCCACAATACAAACTACGGCGGCAACGATCATGCCGGCATCCTGCGTGGCCTCAATGGCGGCGATGGTAGAAGCGCCGGTGGTGCAAACGTCGTCAACGATGACGACGCGAGCACCTTTACGACAGAAACCTTCGATGCGGCGGCCCGTGCCGTGAGTTTTCTCGGCCTTGCGCACCAGAAATCCATGCAGCAGCGGTGCGTTAGGATGCGATTGCGCGCGCCAGGCGCTCGCGGTTGCGACGTTAGACACGATGGGATCGGCGCCCATGGTCAGCCCACCTACCGCTTCGGCGTCAATCTTGTTGGCCTCAAGCAGCTCGAGAATGGCGTGGCCTGTGAGCCGCCCGCCTTCGGCGTGGAGCGTGGTGGTGCGACAGTCAATGTAGTAGTCGCTGGTGCCGCCGGAGGAGAGCTTGAACTGGCCCAGCTTGAAGCTGGTGCGGGCAAGGAGCGATAGAAGCTGCTGGGCGTGGGATTGGTGGGGCATCGAAATCATTCTAAGCTGGCGGTCCTTTACATCTTGTCGAAGTGGCGGAAGCCGCCGGTGCCGATCAGTGCGAGCGAAAAGATGATGAAGTTGTAGCTGGCGTGAACCAGCGTGCTGGCGGCGAGAGATTTGGTTGTGAGACGCACCGTGCAGAGAACCAGGCTGACGAGAATCAGCAGAAGAAACGGTCCCAACGCGTGGCCCTGCTGATCGACGTGAAGCAGGGCGAAGGGAATGCTGGTGAGAACAGAGGCGACAGCCATCGCCGCAAACGACCACTGCGGCGCGCCGTTTGCGTCGAGCGGTGGCGCGGGATTGTGAGTGATTTGCTCGGCTGTCCAGTCCCAGGCCGTGCACAGCGCGGGCAGAAGAAAGCCGCGGAAGAACATTTCCTCAAAGAAGGGCGCGATGGTGGTGCCGAAGGCGAACATCAGCCATGCGGCTCCGGGAGCGCTCATCATTTTTTCAATGGGAGCGTTCGAGGGGCCGGGCATGAGCACTTCATCGAGCACTGCAAGTCCCGCGCAGGCGAGGGCCGTTGCGACTAGTGGCCAAAATCTTTCGAGCGCCACTGCGCCGCGCCATTGCAGTCCTGCGAAGAAGCCTTTGTTCCAGAAGTGTGGGAAGACAACCAGGCTGATGGCGAAAGTGATGAGATAGAGGATTACTTCGCTGGCAAGAATGAGCTGGACGTTGCTCGCAGCCGCCTGAGTGTCCATGCTCCAGCCGAACCAGATGGAAATGCATCGGCGCGAGGAGGACTGCGATCGTGCCCGCAAATGCGACCCCTCCGATGGGGATGAGCATGGCGAGGTGGCCGAGATTCGGGATGCGCGCGGGCGGGCGAATTGGAGTTTGCGCAAAGGACTGAAAGAGCGGCAGCTCGGCATCGGTGTATGGGCTGGCAGGTGCGATGGGCTCCAAGATGGGAGGCGCGTCAGACTCGCCGACTGGCGCCGCATACGAATCGAAAGCCGAGTAGGTAGTGAGATGAGCCGGCGCCGGCGCCGGACTCGCGACGTCGTCCGCTGGAGAATTAGCAAGCTCGCGCGCTTCTTCCTCGGGGAGATTCGTCATGGGCGTCCTGTCTTCTTCACACGGCGTCCGCGGCCTGATGTGCCTTGCTGCGTGCCTTGCCGCGTGCCTCGCTGCGCGCGTTTCCCGTTGGCCCGCGCCGAAGCTTGAGTATCAGCTTTAAGATCGGCGCCGGCCAATCCCACTACGGAGGCAGTGATTCCGTCGCCGTTTGCGGCCAGGATTGCTTCGTCTTCCGGCTCGGCGGGCGCGAGGCGGCCGTTCGACAGTTTGTAATAGCGCTTGCAGGAACTGGCCGGTATAGGAGCCGGACGTGGCAGCGATCTTTGCAGGTCGGCCTTCGCCCACGATGTGGCCGCCGTCTTCGCCGCCTTCGGGTCCGAGATCGATGACCCAGTCGGCGTTGCGGATCACGTCGAGGTTGTGCTCGATGATGATGACGGAGTTGCCGAGATCGACGAGCCGGTGCAGAACCTCAAGCAGCTTGCGCACGTCGTCGAAGTGCAGGCCGGTGGTGGGCTCGTCGAGCAGGTAGAGAGTTTTGCCGGTCTGGCGCTTGGAGAGCTCGCGCGCCAGCTTCATGCGCTGCGCTTCGCCGCCTGAAAGTGTCGTCGCGCTTTGGCCAAGGTGAACGTAGCCAAGGCCGACGTCGACAAGCGTTTGCAGCTTCTGGCGCACCTGAGGCACATCGGTGAGCAAGGGCAAGCGCATCTTCGATGGTGAGGTCGAGCACGTCGGCGATGGAGTGGCCGTGGAATTTCACGGCCAGCGTCTCCTGGTTGTAGCGGCGGCCGTTGCAGACTTCGCATTGCACGTAGACATCGGGCATGAAGTTCATTTCAATGCGGCGCTGGCCGTCGCCCTGGCATGCCTCGCAGCGGCCGCCGGGAACGTTGAAGCTGAAGCGGCCGGGCTTGTAGCCGCGCTCGCGCGCCTCGGGCAGCATGGCAAACAAATCGCGGATGGGCGAGAAGACCTGCGTGTAAGTCGCCGGATTCGATCGCGGCGTGCGGCCGATCGGCGATTGATCGATGCGGATGACTTTGTCGATCTGTTCGACGCCGGTTACGTCGTCGTGCGCGCCCGGTTCCTCGCGCGAGCCGTAAATTGACTTTGCAAGCGAGCGATAGAGAATGTCGTTGACCAGCGTGCTTTTGCCGCTGCCGCTCACGCCCGTAACCACAGTCATGAGCCCGAGCGGAATGCGCAGGTTGAGATCGTGCAGATTATGCTCGCGCGCGCCGGTAATCGAAAGCCATTTGCCGGTCAGCGGCCGCGGCTTGGCGCGCTGCAGCATCGGCGTTTCGCCGCTCAAATAGCGGCCAGTGAGCGATGCAGGCGAGGCCATGATCTGTGCCGGCGTGCCTTCAGCCACGACGCCGCCACCAAGCCGGCCTGCGCCGGGGCCGAGATCGAGCACGTAATCGGCGTGGCGGATGGTCTCTTCGTCGTGCTCAACGACCAGGACCGTGTTGCCGAGATCGCGAAGTCTTTCGAGCGCCTGGATGAGCCGGTTGTTATCGCGCTGATGCAGGCCTATGGAGGGCTCGTCGAGAACGTAGAGGACTCCGCGCAGGCGTGAGCCGATCTGCGTAGCAAGTCGGATTCGCTGTCCCTCGCCGCCCGATAGCGTTGCCGCGTTGCGATCGAGTGAAAGATAGTTAAGCCCGACGGCGCAAAGAAATTCAAGGCGCTCGGCAATTTCGCGGCGGATGCGCTCGGCTACCAGCGCCTCGCGCTCAGTGAATTTGAGATTGATGGCCGCTGAAAGCGCGCGGTTGAGCGGCAGTGCAGTGAAGTCAGCGATCGAGAGGCCGCCAACCTTTACGGCGAGCGACTCAGGGCGCAGGCGCTTGCCGCGGCACACCGGGCAGGGCGCGGCCGACATGTAATTCATCATGTACTCGCGATAGCTGTCGCTGCGTGCTTCTTCAGTGTTGTCGCGCAGGTAAGCGAGAATGCCGTGAAATCCGGTGCGAGGCGCTTCGCCCTTGGGCGGACCGTAGACGAGAATGTGCTGCTGTTTTGGCGGGAGATCCTCGAAGGGGATCTTGAGATCGATCTTGTAGCGATCGGCGGCGAGCTGAATGAGCTTGATGAGGTACTGCGACGACGAGCCGGGCCCAAGGCCGCCATCGAGCAGCGGCTTTGACCAGTCGGTGATGACCTTGGCGGGATCGAAATCGTAGAGCGAGCCAAGGCCGTGGCAGTTGGGGCAGGCCCCGAAGGTTGAGTTGAACGAAAAGCTGCGCGGCTCGAGCTTTGGCACGTCGAGGCCGCAATCGGGGCAGGCCATTGAGGCGGAAAACAACTGCTCGTTGCCTTCGCTGAAGCCGACCAGGACGAGCCCGTTGGCGAGCTGGAGTGCTTTGGCGACCGCCTGGCCCAGACGCGCTTCGACTGGGCGCTTCTCAGCGGAGGGCTTGCTGGGAGCGGTTGATGCCTTTGCAACCTCGGCTCCCGCCCTGGTCGACGATGAAGCCGTCGACGAGGATGGGGCAACGTCAGCCTTGAGCAGGACGCGGTCAACAATGGCTTCGATCGTGTGGTTCTTGCGGCGGTCGAGAAAAAGCGGCTCGGAAAGGTCGTGCAACTTCGCCATCGACGCGAGCGCGAAATCCTTGCTGATCAAGCTGATCCAGCAAATCCTTAAACTCACCCTTGCGGCCCCGCACGATGGGCGCCATCACGGTGGCGCGCTCGCCGCGGCCCAGTTCCAGGATGCGCTGCACAATCTGGTCGGCAGTCTGGCGGGTGATTGGGCGGCCGCAGTTGGGGCAATGAGGCGTGCCGACTGAGGCATAGAGAAGGCGCAGGTAGTCGTAAATCTCGGTGATGGTGCCGACCGTGGAACGAGGGCTGCGGCTGGTGGTCTTCTGTTCGATCGAGATTGCCGGGCTGAGTCCTTCGATGGAGTCCACATCGGGGCGCTCGATCTGGTCGAGAAACTGGCGTGCGTAGGCCGAGAGCGTCTCGACATACCGGCGCTGGCCCTCGGCGTAGATGGTGTCAAACGCGAGCGAGCTTTTGCCCGAGCCGGAGAGACCGGTGACGACCGTGAGCGAGTTGCGGGGAATGCGCACATTGATGTCGCGCAGGTTGTGCTGGCGCGCCCCACGCACCGAGATGTGAGTGATAGCCATTGTTTGGTGGACCGAAGACGGAGGGTAGTACTTTCGTGTTTCGAGCAGTGCTGGTTGCACCCCAGAAAACAGCGCTCCAGGGGTATTCTATTTGCCAACAGAAACGAGGGTCAACGCATCCAAACTTCTGCGACAATCTTTTAGATGATCGCGCAGCTACAGACGATCCTTTCCTGTTCAGGCGCGCATGTTTTGGCTTTCGATCGTTGTGATTCTTAAGACGGCCCCATTTGGCCCGAGGCTTTTGAATGGCGGATTTTTTGAACCTGTCGATGTTGATCTGCGCCACCCTGGGCTCGATGGCCTTTGGCATTCTGGCTGCTTATGCATCCTTGCGGATGGTCTTCTCGTTCATGCGACCGCGGAAGACGCTGGTGCCAGTGAAAGCGCAGACCGAAGCCGCCCGCATTTCGTAGAATCCGGCCCTCCGCTTTAGACAATTCACATGCAGCGTAGTGTTGACTCGGTCCGCTCTGATTCAGTTCTGCGGATTCTGCTCCCCATTTTGCTGCTGTTGTTGCCGGCGCTCCTGTATCTCCTGCATGATTTGCTGCGGGGTCGGGGTGCGTATAGGAACCGGCGGGGCGGCGGGGCTCGGGATCGGCGGCGGAGGCTGCTCAACTTCCGGTTCAGGAGCCGGCTGCTCTGCGTCGGTATCGTCGTTGCTCGCCGGCATCGGAGCATTATTGGCCGTATTTTGCGCGGCGCTTCCGCCCGGGGCACTCAGCACAATCCGGCGCGGAGTGCCCTGGCCGCGATCACCAACCATCATGATGTTGTACCCAGAACCATCAAGAAGCTGCGCGAGCACGTCGCGTGCGGGCCCCGGGCCGTAGGTGCCGAAGATTCGCTGGTCCGTCATGCGCGGATCTGTGCCCAGCCCTTCTACTTTGGCGCCAGTATCGGTCGAAACGTCTTTCAGGATCTGCTCCAGACTCGAATTCGACGCAACGATGAGCAGGCCGCGGCTGTCATAAAGGACGCTCGCGGCAGAGGGCGGATCATTGGTGGGCCAATCCGGGGGCGGCGGCAGCATGGGTGCAGGCGCAGGAGCCGGCTGAGAGGCTGGCGTAGCGGCGGCTGGTTTCTTGCGCGGATGAACGTGTTTGTGGATAGGCGGGGTCGACTGGGAATTCGCCGGATTATTTTGAGCCTGATTCGTTTGGGCCGAGATCGGCGGGATGGCAATCAGGAATGCAGCAGTGCACACCGCCAGCAACGTCGTAAAAGGCGCGCCCGGCCTAGGCGCCCTGCGGTCGCGTTGGGATTCCGCTTGCGGCATGGAATGTGAACGCATCGGAATCGCCTCCTTCGAGTCTATTCAAGAGCGGGTTGTTCAAGAGCAGATTGCTGCCCGTGGCCAGCGGGCCAATTAGTTGTTTGACCGCTGCGCTTGCGCGCCGGTTACTCTTGGCATTCTGCGGCGCTCGACTGCCGGACCAGACACTGGCTGCCATAGGTACCAGCTGGTCTGGGTACCAGTTGCCCTAGGTAATAGACTAGCAGTGGCCGATGGACGCTCAAAACAGGGTCGGAAGCGGAAAATTCGGGCGGTAATTTTCGGGCAGAGAGGATGCTGGCAGCAATGCGCATCGGGCGAACAGTATTGTGGGGGGTATTAGCGGTGTTGGCGGTGTTGCTGGCGCCTCTCGAAAGCAGGGCGACGAGCTGCACCGCGCAGGCCGAACTGGGCTCGCTCGATCGCGACGCGCTGGCCGCAGCCACGGGCCGAGTGGCGACCGCGGTTCTGTCGCAGGATTTCACCACGCTCCAAGCGGACCTGTTGCCGCAGGAGGCCTCGGATTGGAACGGCATTCGCGCGACTGTGGAACAGGCTGCGCCGCTGGTTAAAGGCGGTCATTTCCAGTTGCGCGATGTTTATCTTTTGGACGCGACCGACCAGACCGCGACTGCCGATACTCAATTCTTCTGTTCCAACGCGACCGGATCGCTCACAGTCACTATCAACATGACGGCTCTGCCTCCGGGTCGCTATGCGGTGGCGCTGGCCGACGCTACGGGCGCGCCGCTGGCCGGCCAGATGGGCGTGGTGCTGGCGTGGGACGGCGCTGCAACCGCGTGGAAACTTGCCGGGCTGACGGTGCGGCCGGGAATGTTCGACGGGCATGACGGCGTGTGGTACTGGTCGCGTGCGCGAGAGCTGGCCAAGACTGACCCGTGGAGCGCATGGTTCGCCTATGACGCGGCGCGGTACCTGCTGCTGCCGGTGGATTTTCTATCCTCGCCGAATCTGCAAAAGCTGCACCAGGAACAGGCGCTGATTTCGCCGTCGCCGGAGAGCGAGCTTCCATTGTCGCTGCCCGATGGTGACCGCACATGGAAGATCGATGCGGTGGGACTCGACGCCTCGCTGCACGAGCCCGACCTGGGCGTGGCGTACGAGTCGACAGGCGTAACAGACCCAGCAGCGCTGCGGACGGAGGCAACTGCGGTGATGACCGCATTCCTGAAAGCGCAGCCGGGAATCCGCGCGAACTTTCACGGCCTGTGGGCCTATGCCGAAAAAGACGGCAAGCGCACGCCGGTGATGGAGCTGCCGATGAAGCAGATTCCGTAGAAGCAGGGACCAAGGAACCGAGGGACCAAGGGAACAAGAAGGCGGAGAGGCGCGAGAGATTGCCAGCGATTATTGATCTGCGTTCTGACACTGTAACCAAGCCGACGCCGGAGATGCGCGCGGCGATGGCCGCGGCTGAAGTTGGCGACGACGTTTACGGCGAGGACCCTACCGTCAATTTGCTCGAGCGGCGCGCGGCGGAGATCTTTGGCCGCGAGGCGGCGCTGTTTGTGCCCACGGGCACTATGGGCAACCAGATTGCGATTCGCGCCGCTCACGCAGCCCGGCCAGGAAGTGATTGCCGAGTCTCGCGCGCACATTCTGGATTACGAGATGGCCACGACGGCGGTCTTTTCCGGCTGCCTGATTCGTGCCGTGCCGGCCGAGGGCGGCATTCTTACGTGGAAGCACATCGAGCCGGCGATCAGCCCTTATGGAGGTTTCCGCGCTGCGACGGGGCTGATTGAAATTGAGAACACGGCGAATCTCGCCGGCGGCGTCTGTACCCGCGTCGAAGTTTTGGAAGAGATTTGGAGCGGGGCGAAGGCGTACAAGCTCCCGCTGCACCTCGATGGCGCGCGGATCTTTAACGCCGCTGTTGCTTTGAACGTCGACGTGAAGGTGCTCACACGCGGCTTCGACACGGTAATGTTTTGTCTCTCGAAAGGATTGGGCGCGCCGGTGGGATCGATGCTCGTGGGTTCTGCGGCGTTGATGGCGCGAGCGCGTGTCTACCGGAAAGCATTGGGCGGCGGCATGAGGCAGGCGGGAGTGCTGGCCGCTGCTGGCCTCATTGCTCTCGAAGACGGGCCCAAACATTTGCGTGAAGATCACGCGAATGCGCGGTTGCTGGCCGAAGCCCTGGCGCGCACGGAAGGCGTGGTGATCGATCTCGCAACCGTGGAGACGAATATCGTCATCTTCCGGCTGGCGGCAGGGAAGGGCGCAGCAGAATTGTCAGCACGGCTGAAATCTCGCGGAGTTCTGGTTGGCGCGTTTGGGCCGAATGCG
The DNA here is from genome assembly GCA_963725115.1 of uncultured Acidobacteriaceae bacterium. GTDB lineage: Bacteria > Acidobacteriota > Terriglobia > Terriglobales > Acidobacteriaceae > Telmatobacter. Next base: position 655,945 of record CAVRXG010000003.1, read on the forward strand.
GTTCGCGTGGTGACTCACCGCGACGTGAGCAGGAAAGATTGCATCGATGCGGCCCAGGCGCTGATTGAAGAGATTGAGGCTGGAATCAAAACTGCCAGCATCAGGTGATGCCAGCCACTCCGGCCGGCGGAGCAACACTCGCGGTTGCTCTTTTCAGATCGAAGTGGGCGTGCAGCAGCTTGTCATCCGGCAGCGTGAACGTCCAGTCTTCGATGTGGTGGTCCGCGTCGATAATAGTAAATACGAGATGGTTCAGGTATACGGGCTTCGGATCGCCGGAAATGTCGACGAAATCGAATTCCACGGTTTTCTGGTCCGGCGACTTGCGCGCCACAAGTCGAGGCCGGTTGCCGGCGTCGCAGTAGTGAACGAGCGTCAGGCGATCACCATCCAGATAAATCAAGGTCGGTTCCGGCATTCCCCCCGACGCGATTTCATGCACCAGGGCGTTTCCGCCAGAGCCGACGCGCATCGTAACCTGGATCGGCCCATTGATATCTGGATTTGATGGATTGGTCGTGACTACACCGGTCCACGTGCCCGCCAGGCTCTTCAATGCATCGAATGAGATTTCTCCGCCTGACTTTGCGGGAACCGCTTCCCGCCCTGACGAAGCGTTCTGCGCAAAAGCGGGGTAACACACCGACAGCATGACGATACAGAGCAGCAAGGGGAGCGAATTCATCGGAGCACTTCTTGAGAAGCTAGCCACTCCACACTCCTACTGGGAAAGTTTCCCGAGATTTCCCAGAATACTACGAGTGACTTAAGCGCAAACGGTCGGCATCTCTTGACGCTGGCAGTTTAAGGCGATGCGGGGGCTGGGGTCTACAGAAATTCAGCTTTCGCTGCAACTCCTTTGAACAAATTCCAAAGAATCTCGACCAGACAGCATCGCGGAACTGCATCTCCAGAACCTTGAAAATGGCCCCGCCCGTAAAACGGTGTCAGTGATGCCGCGCGATGATCACCATAATCAGCAAAATCACCACGGGAATGAGCGCCAGACCTGCGTAATAAAGAATTTTGCGCGAGAGCTGCGATTTGCGTTTTTGCCAGTCCCGCAGCTCAGCTCGATCTTCCACGCCAACCTGGTCGGGATGCTCCAGATCGCGAATGAACTCCTGCGCAGTGGCATAACGATTCTTCGGATCACGCTCCAGAGCGCGGTAAATGATCTCCTGCAACTGCGGCGAGACAGACGGATCGGCGACGCGCGGCGGAATGGGATGATTCAACAAGCCGGTCGTTCATGGCGGCCAGCGGCGTAGGGCCGGTAAAAGGCAGCTTGCCGGTGAGCATCTCGTAGAGAATGACGCCCATGGAGTAGAGATCGGTGCGGCCATCGCCGCGCTTGCCCTTCACCTGCTCAGGCGCGATGTAGTTGGGCGTGCCCAGCATGGCGGTGAAGTTGGCGTAGGTAAGGCGGCGCGAGGCAGTGTCGCCGGCAATGCCGAAATCGATGAGCTTGATGTGGTCGTTTTCGTCGACCATGATGTTTTCTGGCTTCAGGTCGCGGTGAACAACGCCGTTCGAGTGGATGTAATCGAGAGCCTTGAGGATTTCGATCGCGATGCGGATGGCGCGGTCCTGCGGAAGGCGGCCTTCGTCGAGAATCTGGCGCAGCAGGCGGCCCTGGCACCACTCCATGACCATGTAAATGCGGGAGTGCTTCTCTCCGCCGAAGACGCGCATGACGTTGGGATGATTGAGCCGTTCGCCGATGTCCGCTTCGCGCTTGAAGCGGTCGGAGAGGATGGGATCGGCTTCCATGTCGGGGTGGGGAATCTTGAGGGCGACAGTGCGGCCGTCGCGCGTGTCGGTGGCGCGAAAGATGGAGGCCATGCCGCTTGTGGCGACGGGCGCATCGATGCGGTAGGAATCCAGTTCGCGTTCCTGGCTCGAGGACATCGAAATAACTCATCGTGCTGCACGCTCCATCGGGGCCTTTACTAATGTAGCGGGTGAAAGCGCCGGAGATAGTAAGGAATCTGTAAGGCAGAGACAAAAAGGACAAAGAAGCATTCAAAAATCGGGGATCAGAGGAAAGGGCCCATCGATCCTCTTAAATCGGCAGCCGGTAGGGGCGGCCGCGATACATGCCGACCTGCTCCACCGACGCGCACGCGGATCACCTGCGCGGTGGTGTTGTCGCCGCCGTCGATTTCGACCGCGCGGGCGACCAGCTCGCGGGCAATCTGATTCGCGTCTTTCTTTTGCGAAGCGATGGTGGCGATCTCGGCTTCGCCCATCTCGTCGTGCAGTCCGTCGGTCGACAAAACCAGAACATCGCCCGGCTGCAGGGTGAGAGCAGTGGTGTCAGGCGAGACAAACATCTCCGGCCCGACCGAGCGGATAAGGACGTGGCGGGCATCGGATGAGGCGATCTCGCCGGCGGAGATCAGGCCCATCTTGCGCTGCTCGTTGACCAGCGTATGGTCCTGTGTGATTTGCCGCGCCTGTCCGTTGCGGACCAGATAGCAGCGCGAATCGCCCACGTGCGAGACGACGGCCTGGTCGTAACGCAGGGCGCAGGCCACCAGGGTGGTGGCCATGTTCTTGCCGCGGTATTCGGGTTGCAGCCTGCAATCGTGCACAGCGGAATTGGCATGCTGGATCAGGCGCGGCATCAGGCTGATGAGCATGGAGCCCGATTGCGCCTTGGCGAACTCCTCGGTCATGACTGAGACGGCCGTGGCCGAGGCCACTTCTCCCAGATCCATCCCGCCGACTCCATCGGCAACCACAAAGAGAAAACCGTGGGATCGCCCCTGCTGGCGCGCTGGAAGGGATAAAGGAACCCATGGCGTCTTCATTGTTGGTGCGGACTTTGCCGAAGTCGCTCGCCTGGCCGAACTGAACGTCCAACATATGCGCCGCCAATATTCCTTTCTTTAGGAGATCTTGATGCGTTGCCTCAGAAATAACGACTGGGTGGCCCTCTCTCCCCAGCCTCTCATAACGAGGCCGGAGAGAGAGTCCACCCAGAAGTGAGGGTTAAGTTAATGAATCTATTTATGAGACGCCCTGTTTTGAGGTGAGCAGCACCGTCTTGCCCTTGGCCTTGGAAGACCGCAGGAAGTAGATCGCTCCGTAGATGCCCCAGATTCCGGAGATGCCCAGTGCTGTAAGTGGTTCCATCTTTGTGCCGAGGTTGAAGAACGGCCCGGCCAGATAGAAGCCCATGCAGACGAGGTTGGCGAGCAAACCGAAGCCAGGAATGAGCCAATGCTTGAGGAAGCTGAAGTCTGAGCGCCCGGTGTAGGCCACGATGCACAGGAAGCAACTCAGCGCGTAGAGGATGAACGTGCCGAAGTTGGAGGTGAGCGTGATGGCGAGCAGCGAGTTGGGCAGCTTGGCCAGCGTGTCGTGCGGCAGGTAGCCGAAGCTGGAGAAGATGCCGTGAGGCAGAGCGGCGATGGTCGCATCGGTTGGCGCGCCGGCATCGCCGAAGACCAGCGAGACGGCGATGACGCCGATGACCGCCGAGATCCAGGCCAGCGTCCAGATGGCCTTGCGCGGCGAGAGCGACTCGGCGTGCAGCATGCCGAAGTGCTCGGGAACTTCCTCGTCCTTGCCCATGGCGTAGGTGACGCGAGCGCCGGTGTTCATGCAGCTCAGCGTGGTGCCGATGAGCGCGAGGAATACGGTGAAGGCCTCAACCAGCATGAAGTACTTGCCGTGGCCCTGGCCGAGCAGCGCGTCGCCGACAATGATCATCATGTCGCCGATGGGCGCGGCCGAGCCGGTTGCGCTTTGCATGGTATACCCCGAGTTGAGGAAGTAATTGGCACAGAAATACTCAAACAGATAACAGAACAACCCTTGTATCAGCAGCGATGCAATGACGGCGATGGGAATATGCTTGGTCGGATTTTTTGCCTCGCCTCCCATCGAGGTGACCGATTCAAATCCGACCAGGATAAGAATGGCGACCGTGGCCTGAATGAACACCAAGCTCCACTTGTGCACGCCAACGACTGAAGCCGCGTTGGGATGGGTGAGGAAGTTGCCGCTCGAGTCGGTCGTCGGATAGGTGATGCTGGAACGGAACCGGCTTGCCGGCCGCGTCGAGCAGCGGCAGCGGATTGCCGCTGGAGTCGCGCATGGTCGAGCCGTCCTTGGCCGTGGCGAACTGATAGGTGTAGGTCGCCAGCGTCTGCGAGTCGTACTGGAAGCCAGGCGTGCCGTCGGGATGGTTGGCGCGATAGCCGAGGGCCAGGACGCTGAAGACCACCAGCGCGGAGATCTGAATCACATTGATGGCGATGTTGACGGCCGTCGATGCGCCTGCGCCCTTGGCGGCGATCCAGGCCACGAAGAACGAGAAGACAACCGCGACCAGCGCCATGAAGAGCGGGCCGGGGTTGGAGCCGCTCATGAAGTTGGGATAGAGGAAGCCGACGACGTAGCCGACGAAGATGCCGGTGACGGCCACCATCACTCCGGGATAGACCCAGTAGTAGAGGTGCGAGCCCCAGCCGACGATGAACTTGGCGATGCGGGCGTATTTGAAGGCCGCGTCCTTGGAGAGCATGGCCTGCTCGGCGTAGTAGTAGCTGGAGCCGGTGCCGGGATAGAGCTTGGAGATCTCGGCGTAGGAAACGGCCGTAGCCAGGCAGAGCAGCAGGGAAGCGAAGATGCCCAGCCACATGGATGGGGCAGTGGATGGCTGGCCGGCAACACCCGTGGTGGCCTGGATGAAGAAGGTGAGCCAGAGGAAGGCGCCGGGGGCGATGAGCGCCATTGCGTTGCTGGTCAACCCGGTTAGGCCCAGGGTGGCCTGCATCTGAGGTGCTTTCTGATCTGCCATGAGCATTCTCCTGAGATTTTGAATTTCGTTTGGCGGCTCCCGGCGATTGACCTCCGGGAAATTTCAATTACAAATGGGCGGCGCGCTCATTCGTGGACCGGGATCCTCTCTGGAGCAACGACGCCGGCTTGCTGCGGGACCCACCTGTCGCCTGGTTAAGCTCTTGGCCAGTCCCGGTTCAATTGCGGTTAAGCGAGTCTATCGACCGTCCCATCAGGACGAAATCAGGAAATAAAAGAATTTCTAGCGCTTCGGTCCGAAGAAGGCGATGAAGGCCACGGTGAGCGTCTGCTGCTGGTCGGTAAACTTGTTGGCCAGCTTGTCGAAGTACTGCACGTTGGATTTGTCGATGCGATACTCAACCCGCATGAGCGCGCCTTCTACCCACTTGTACTCGTAGGTGAAGGTGCCTTCATAGAGGGTGTTTCCAGTTGGATAGGTGCCGGTCTGGAAGCCGTTCGCATCGTCGAACCATTCAAACCGGCCGGCGATGGCGTTCTTTGCGTTCGCCTGTTCGTGGAATGCACCGGCTACGCCGTACCACGAAACCAGCTTGTTGTCGCCTTGTGACACGACCTCGTTTTGGTTCATGCCGTAATCGAAGTTGATGTAGGCGTTGAACTTTCCGGGAGGCGTGAGCAGCAGAGTGGTGTCGAACAGGTTGCGCAGTCCCGCTGGTCGTGTTGGAGTTCTCAGGACCGACCAGATAGTTAAAGTCCCAGGTGTACTTCGGCTTTACTAAAGCGCTGGTAAACGCGCCAGTGACGCCGCCATTCGATCTTGGAGACGTTGTTCCATCCGTTGACCAACTGGAAGCCAATGGTCTCGGTCTTCGAAACCGGCATCGAGGTGCGCGCGCCGAAGTGCCAGTAGGGAATCGCGTTCACAAACAGCAGCGAGCGCGAGTAGTTCCAGTTGTCTATTCGACTCGATGACTTCCGCTCCGGCCGAGGTGACGAACTTGCCGAAGTCCAGCTCGAACCCCTTGGCCTTGGGCGGTTTCAGGCTGAGGAATGCCTGCTCGAGGTAAGGAAGCTGCGACGCGACAAAGGTGGTCGTCGTCGTGTTCGACGCGGAGTTGTTGATCAGGTCGTTGGTGCGGCCGTAGATGAAGTCGACGTGCGCGCCCACCGGATCGGGATCGTGATTCAGCGTGAGTTTGGCCGCGCTCAGCTCGAACTGATCCGTCTTGTCGTTGAAGTTGTAGAGCTGGTTGAGCTGGTCGAAACCATCCGTGGTGTTTGGGCGGTTGAAATTGAAGCTGTAGTAGCCGTCGATCAATCCGCTCAGATCCAATGGGCCTACGCTCCATGTGGGTGCGGCGGGGGCGGCGGCCGGAGCTGCGGCCGGTGCAGGAGCCTGAGGCGCTGCGGCGGGAGCCGCTGCAGGGGCCGCAGTAGAATCCGCAGGCGCTTGCGCACCGGCGGTGAGGGCGATTGTCATTGCGGCTGCAGCAAGTGAACTCGAGATGACCTTTGCGTTCAGATACATCGGCTGATTACCTCCAAGAAATTATTTGAATAACGCGAGATGAGATCCGGCCGAGGGAACAGTGAGACTCGACCTTAATGGCGCCCGGGATTGTCGTGTTGAGGTTGTGCAGCGACGAACACACGTATGCTCTGGATTGCCAGCGACGTGCCTCGGCAATCACGCTGCCCCTATTGACACCGTTGATTGGGTAAATCGAACTACACCTAGTAACGCAAAGGAGGCATAAAGATTAAATGATGAAATCAAAAAGATTCCTCGTGCGCCATTCTGACTGTGGATTTCCTCGTTCTTTCTAATGCACTTCGTGGTGAGTATCTCGTCGAGACCCGGGCAACGCAACGGGTCCGCCCGTGAAGAACAGGCGAAGAACCTGATAAAATTCTCTTTTCCCAGCCCAGCACCTGAAACCTGACGGGCAGCACCGATTTGGATTCGAAGCCGATGCCTGTGAACCGGCCCCGTGAACCGGCACATGAACGGACAGCGGTGCATGAAGTGCACGTTGTGCTTCGCAAACTCTCCTGCCTTGCGTGAAGTGGCCCTCCGCTGGGTTCTCAGATATGGAAAGTGAGTGCCGTATTGGCTCAGAACATTCATAGCCACTTTGTCTTGCGGTCCAGGCGTTCGCGCGGCTCCGGCCTGCGTGTGCTTCTGTTCACGCTGGAGTGCGCGCTGGGAATGGTGGCCGTGATTCTGGTGGCGGCATTCACGCATTGGTCGGCCTCGGCTGCTTCCCGTGGCCGCGCTGCTTTACCTGCTCATCGTGGTTCGCCACGGCGCTGCTGTGCGGGTTCTGGCAGGCGGTGATCGTGTCGCTCTCGGCTGTGGTGGCGCAGAGCTGGTTCACTGCGCGGGAGTCGGAGCTGGCCATCGCGGCCGACCCCATCAATTCAGTCACGCTGCTGGTCTTTGTGCTGGTTGCGCTCACCGTCAGCCGACTGTCGGCGCGAGTCACCGACCACGCGCGCGAGGCCGAGTCGCGCGGCGGGCAGATGGAAGACCTTTACGAATTCACGCGGCGCACCCTGCAGATGGATCTGCACGTGGAACCGGGCCCGCAGCTGGCTGAGCTGGTGCACGAGATCTTCAACCTTGAAGCAGTCGCGGTGTTCGACGCCGATTTGCACGATGTATACACGGCGGGATTCTGGAACGTGGACCCGCAGGAGATGGCGCAGAACGTCTACTACTTCGAGACCGCGGACGACGATCCGGTGACGGGCATCGGCCGCCGCGTGGTGCGGCTGGGGACCGTGCCCGTCGGCAGCCTGGTGGTGCGCGGCGATACCAGCCCGCTGATCAACAACGCGATTGCTTCGCTGATCGCCATCACCTTCGACCGCTATCGCGCCTTCGCCAATGAGAGCCGGATCGAGACCGAGCGCCGCACGGAGCAGCTCCGCGCCACCGTGCTCGACAGCCTGGCGCACGCTTACAAGACTCCGCTCACGGCCATTCGCGCAGCCTCGACCGGACTGGGCGAGATGGGCCACCTCTCCGCGGGCCAGGCGGACCTGGTGGGATTGATCGACGAGCAGACCCGCCTGTTGGGCGATTTGACCAACCGCCTGCTGACCACGGCGCGGCTGGACGCGGGCGAAGTTGCCATTCACGTTGCTCGAGTGAGCGCGGGAACGCTGATTGAAGAAGTGGTGGTCGCGCTCAAGGATCGGCTGGCAAGCATGAAGGTCGCCATCGAGATCGAGGACGATGACCTGGTGCTGAGTTGCGATCAGCAGTTGATGACCATGCTGCTGACCCAGTACATTGACAACGCATGCAAGTATTCAAACTTCGGCAGCACAGTCACGATCCGTGTGCAGGTCGCCGCGGCAGAGGCGATCTTTTCCGTGCACAGCTTCGGGCCGGTGATTCCCATGGCGGACCGCGAGCGCATCTTCGACCGCTATTATCGGTCGTCGACCTATGCCGACCGCGCCCCCGGCACGGGAATCGGACTTTCGGTGGCCAGGCGGGCGGCGCAGATTCACGGGGGCTACGTCTGGGTGACCAGCGATGAAGAGGAAGGCACCACATTCTTTGCGGCCATTCCGCTGACGTTGGAAAGGGAGATTTCGTTATGATGCAGCCGGGAATCCGCATCCTCGTGGTCGACGACGAGCCGGCGATTCGGCGAGCGCTGCGGCCGCCGCTGATGGAGCTTGGATTTCAGGTGACCGAGGCCTCGCGCGGCGAGGAGGCGCTGCAGTTGCTGCGCGCTTCGCCCTACGACGCTGGTGCTTCTGGACATCAACATGCCGGGAATCGGCGGCATTGAGACGCTGAGGCGAATTCGCAGCTTTGCGCCGCGCCTGCCGGTGCTGATGCTGACAGTGCGCGACGACGAAGAGGACAAGGTTGAGGCGCTGGAATTTGGCGCCGACGATTATGTGACCAAGCCGTTCAGCACGCGCGAGCTGATCGCGAGAATCCGTTCGGCCGTGCGCCGCGTGCGCGCCCCGGCGCGGCCAGAGGATGCGCCCATTGAGATTGGCGAGATTCGTCTGGAGCCGGCCAAGCGGCTGGTGACCAAACGCGGCGCGCCGGTCCGCCTTACGCGCAAGGAGTTCGACATTCTGTATTGCCTGATGAGCCGCGCCGGCCGTGTGGTGACCTACGCCAAGCTGTTGACGGCGGTGTGGGGCGCAGAGAGCCGCGAAGAAGTTGAGTACCTGCGAACCTTCGTTCGTCAGTTGCGCAAGAAGATCGAAGACGACCCATCGAAGCCGCTGTATCTGCTCACCGACGTCTACGTGGGCTATCGCTTCGCTGATGCGCAGATGTTCCTGGAGGGCTCGCTTCAGGAGGGATCATCCGTGGTGGAAGAAATGCCGGGAGGCGAACGCGCGACCGAGGGCGAAGAGGTGCCGGAAGACGAGCACGAGCCGCCCAAAGTCGTTGACTAACGCGCTCCGACTCGAGTGCTAAATACGAAGGCCCATTCCATTGCGGAATGGGCCTTCTGTTTCGTGTCGGCCTTTGCCGGGTTTACTTTTTGCCCCAGAAATCAGGCGATGCCGTGAGCCACGCGGCTGGCACATAGCTGATCTGCGGAACAATCGCAAAAAGATCCGATTCGGAAGACTCAACTGTCTCCGCGCCTAGCTCGCGCATCATTTGCAGTTGATCTTCGCCGACAGCCTTGGGCAGATTGTCGCCGTCGATCATAAATTGGTCTTCTTCCGCAAGCGACTTGATGGGCGTCACCAGGATGAAGGTTCTGTCGCTATCTTCGCCATAAAGTTTTTCAAACATCGCCCAATGGGAGTTCGCGATGGATGAATAGGCCTTGATGTAAAGCTTCACCAGGTGCTCGAAATCCTGATAGTGGCCGTTGTGAACATGGAAAAGGGTCATGTCGAAGAAGCGTTGCTGCGAAATATCGATGGACGAATTCAGGCTCAGGTCGTCGCGGAACTTGTAGATGCTGCCGTAGGTTTGGCTGAGCGCGGGAGCCTCCGTTGCGTCGGCTGCCTTGAGCGCATCCTGCAGCTTGGCGTCCGACATTCCTTGCTCGTGCTCTTTTTGTATCTCGGCGAAGGAGTCGAATCCGGCGAAAAACAGGGCGCGGGGAGAACCGGTAATGCTGACCATGCCGAAATAGTTCAAGGGAGCATTTGCCGTGCGCTGAGCCTGCACTTCGGCGCTTTCACTCGCGATGAAGGAGCCGGTCATATTCGGCTTGATTGCAATGTTGGTCAGGTAAATATACTTCGGCGGCGGAGCGACGCCACTGGGCGGCGCCTGCCCGACCGCGGGCGCTGTGCAAAGGATTGGGCCAGCTACGAGAAGACACAAGGCAGACTTGACTGCCGGATGGAGTTTCATGATCTCTTACCTCCGGTGTTGAATTTGGGGAACCAGAATAGCACTCGAAAGGCGCACAAATCTGGATTAAAACGACGGCGGGCGCTCGGGAACTGTGGATTTCCTACTGGTTCTTACTCGTTGTAGTGCAGCAGGCTGAAGACGTCGTACTCTTTGAAGCGCTCACGTCCCTTGAGAAAATCGAGCTCCACGGCAAAGCCCAGCCCGGCGATCACGCCGCCCAGTTGCTTGACCAATTTGATTGTGGCTTCCATGGTGCCGCCCGTTGCGAGCAGATCGTCAACCAGCACAACGCTCTGACCCGGAGCGATGGCGTCCATGTGAATCTCCAGCGTGTCCGTCCCGTATTCGAGGTCGTAGGTCACGCGGGCAACGGGCGCGGGCAGTTTTCTGGGCTTTCGCACGGGAACAAAGCCGGCGTTCAGCCGATAGGCCAGCGCGGGTCCGAAGATGAATCCGCGCGCTTCGATTCCCAGAATCAAGTCGATGTGGCGCCCGATGTAATGCGCGGCCATCGCGTCAATCAGCTGCGCGAAGCCCGTCTTGTCTTTGAGCACCGTGGTGATGTCGTAAAAGAGAATGCCCGGCTTGGGGAAATCCGGCACGGTGCGGACAAGCTTTTTCAAATCCTCGACGTTGACGGGCTTTTCTGTTTCCGGCATGGCAGTGCGTGGCTCCAGTGATTAGATTTCTGCGATCGTTTGTGAATGATCAGTGGTCAGTTACGAGTTTATCGTGCGAAACCGAGGCGAGTCGCGGAAGAAGGAGGTAACGAACCGGGTGCGCGACGGAAGTCCATGCAGCGAAGTAAAGGGAACGGTCGGATGTCCGCAACTGAACACTGATCACTGCGCGAAGCGCCTCACCACGCGCCATCGATCTTGAATGAAGTCAAGCCTTCGGCTTCGCTTTCCGCCAGTGTGTGCTCGACGATGCGATCGACGCGAGAGCCGCGCGGCCCTTTGCGGAGGCTTGCGCGAAGCTCATCCAGGTCTCCGGGTTCGCCCGCCGCAACGACTTCAACATTACCGTCCTCGGTGTTGCGCACCCATCCGCGCAGATTCAGCTCGCTCGCCTCGCGCTGCACAAACCAGCGGAAGCCCACGCCCTGCACACGGCCTTGAATAAGGAAATGAACAACCATGGATCTCGACCTTCGCCAGTGTTGCAGATGCGCGCGAGCGCGCGCAAGCAGCGGGCGAGTTGGCGTCCGAGTGCGTCTGCGGCGCGGCAGGCGCTACACTGGAGTTCATCATGGTCTTCGTTCTCGACAACTACGATTCCTTCACCTACAACCTGGTCCAGTACCTGGGCGAGCTGGGCGCGGAGGTCGTGGTGCGGCGCAACGACGAGGTGACGCCGGAAGAAGTCGAGGCGATGAAGCCGGAACGGATTCTGCTTTCGCCGGGACCGTGCACGCCGCACGAGGCCGGAATTCTGGTGCCGCTCATCCGGCACATGGCGGGCAAGGCTCCAATTCTCGGAGTTTGTCTCGGCCACCAGGCCATCGGCGAAGCCTTCGGCGGCAAAGTGGTTCGCGCGCAAACACTGATGCACGGCAAAACCAGCGCGGTGGAGCACGACGGCAAGGGCATTTTTTCGAGCCTGCCCACGCCGCTGACCTGCACGCGCTATCACTCGCTGATCGTGGAGCAGAGGTCGCTGCCAGCTGAGCTCGCCGTCACGGCGCACACGCACGAAGGCAATGGATCGGGCTCAGGCGGGTCGGGCTCAAAAAGCGAATCTGTAATCATGGGCCTTCGCCATCGCAGCTTGCCTGTCGAGGGTGTGCAGTTCCATCCCGAGAGCGTGCTCACCGAGGGCGGCCACCAGATGATCCGCAACTTTCTGGACATGTGACTGATGAACGTCCGCTTGAATGTCCGGCGTTGCCTGTCTGGCTCGCTTTGCCGTGTGCGCCTCCTGTATATTGTGAGACTCATTGTGCTGGTGGCCGCTACTTTGGCATTTTTCGCGTCGGCCAGCAGCGCGCAGAACCCGATGGCCCCGTCAACTCCCACGACAACGCCTCCCGCGGCGAATGCAGCCGCGCCCGCGCCAAGCGCTCCGGCCGCGGGCCCATCGCAGCCACCAGTAGCAAGCGACGCGGCTCCCACATTCTCCACTCCTCCTGTGGCCATCGTTCCACTCGACAAATCCATTCCTGGCGCGGCGCTCTCCGTCGATGGGCGGCTGCAGGCATGGAACGGCCGAGCATACCTCACCGGCAGCGGGACGATCACGGCAGGTGATGCGACGACACAGGTGACCCTGCCCTATCGCGGTACGATGCACGTTTGCGCATCGAGTTCAGTAAAACTTGCCACCGACTCGAGTCTCGCATCGAGCGCCGCCTCAGGCGCTGCGTCGGGCGATGCGCCTAGCGAAGTGCCGGGCCTGTTGATTGCGCTCGATCGCGGCGCGGTGGAGTTGAGCCTCGCGGCCAGCACGGCTCGCGCGCAGAATGCCGACACGCTGCTCACTCCATACTTTCGCATCATGATCGGCGGCCCGAACGCGGCGGATGTAAGGGTGCGGCTCGGCGACAATGGCGACACCTGCGTGGATAACGCCGGCGCGAATGCGCCTTACGTCGTCGTGACCAGTGTCTTCGAGGGCGGCCTCTATCGCGTGCAGCCCAGTCAGCGCGTCATGTTTCAGCAGGGCAGCTTGCAGAAAGTGGTCGACGAGGAAAAAGAGCCTTGCGGTTGCCCGTCGCCAGCCAAGTCCCAGGCTAATGAGTTTCCGCTGGCGCAGAGCGAAGGCCTCGCGCCCATTCCTCCGTCACCGCCGGCGCCCGCCGCGAATCAAACCGCGGGAAACGGCCAGGCAACAACAACTTTGGTCTACAAGAGCAGTGAAGCCGCGCCGGCCGTCACGATCCCGCAGCCTCCAGCGTTGCCGGCAACAACAGGGCCGCCAACGCCAGCAAAGGCGCCAGCCGCGAAGAAAAAGCCCGGATTTTTCAGCAGAGTCGGGCATTTTTTCAAGCGCATGTTTGGCGCGGAGTGATCACCAACCCCTAAGTTCGCCAAACCGCCGCTGATCTCTGTTGTTCCCTTGTTCCCTGCTTCTTACATCTCCCGCGCGCGCTCAATCGCGCGCAACACCGCCTGCGCCTTGTTGAGCGATTCCTGGTGCTCAAGCTCGGGCACGGAATCAGCGACGATGCCCGCACCGGCCTGCACCGAGCCTTTGCCGCCAACGGACAGCATGGAGCGTATAGCGATGCAGGAGTCGAGATTGCCGGAAAAGTCTGCGTAGAGAACCGCGCCGCCGTAGGTGCCGCGCCGCGCAGGCTCGAGTTCCTCGATAATCTCCATGGCGCGAACTTTGGGCGCGCCCGAGAGCGTGCCGGCAGGGAAGCAGGCCCGTAAAGCATCGACTGCTGTGAGATCTGGCCGCAACTTGCCTTCAATCGAGCTCACGATGTGCATGATGTGGCTGTAGCGCTCGACGAACATCAGCTTGTCAACCTTCACGCTGCCGAAGCGGCTCACGCGGCCTACGTCATTACGGCCCAGATCGACGAGCATCACGTGCTCCGCGCGTTCTTTCTCGTCATGCAGCATCTCCGCGGCCAGCGCGTCGTCTTTGGCCTCGGTAGCGCCGCGCGGACGTGAGCCCGCGATCGGTCTGTATTCAACTTTGCCGTCGTGCACACGCACAAGCAACTCGGGCGACGAACCCGCCAGCTCCAGAGGCGTCTCTGATTGTTTTGATCTTTTGGACGAATGTTTCGCCGAAGAATTCGCCGTCCCGCCCAGCGGCCCATCGGGCGCAAAGCGCAAGAAGAACATGTATGGACTGGGATTGACGGTGCGCAGCGCACGGTAGACCTGAAAGCTGTCCACGCCGGGCTCAACGTCGAGCCGCTGCGAGACTACTACCTGGAAAGCATCGCCGGCGCGGATGTACTCTTTCGTGCGCTCCACGGCAGCCAGATAATCCTTTTTCGCGGTGCGGTGCTTCACTTTGAGTTTCGAAAGTCGGCGGGGCCTTATCTTGTTCAAATCCGGAAGCGCTTGCGCGAGGCGCTTCTCCAGCCGGTCGAGACGTTTGATGGCGCGATCATACGCCACAGCGGCAGCGCCCTTCGATACATCCGCCGTGACCACGAGCATAATCTCTTTGCGCACGTGATCGAACGCCAGCACTTCGTCAAAAAAAAGCATGATAGCGTCGGGAACGCGCAGTTCGTCTTTTGCGAGGGCGGGCAGGCGCTCGATCTGGCGCACCGCATCGTAAGCGAAATAACCCACTGCTCCGGCCGTGAACGGGGGCAGCCCCTGAATGCGCGCGGGTTTGTGTCCGCCGAGCGCGTCGCGCAGAACTGCGAAGATGTCGCCCTCGATATGAGTAGTCTTGCGGCCTTCGGTGATGGCGATTTTGCGCCCGCGTGCAACAATCCGCTTGAACGGCGTGAGGCCAATGAAGGTGTAGCGGCCTACCTGCTCGCCGCCCTCAACTGATTCCAGCAGAAAGCACTCGCGCTCCGTCCACGCCGCGCGCAAAAAGGCTGAGACCGGCGTTTCCAGGTCGGCCATCAGGGTGCGGCATACGGGCACGAGCGTATGCGTCCGTGCGAGGTCCAGGAATTCTTTGCGGCTGGGTTGGGCGGATCGGGATGCGACTTTCACAGCTTCATTCTAGCTGCTGGCGCGATGAGCCCCGCGGTTCCCGCGACGCAGCCAACTACCCGCGGCTCAGAAAACTTCGATCGAGGCTGAATGGCCGGGAGCGGTGGCAATGCGGCGGTCCCGTGTAATCAAAGGTGCGTTCAACTCTTCGGCGAGCGCGACGTACGCCGCATCGTAAGCGCTCAGATTCTGCCTGAGCCGCCAGATGCGCTTGAGCAGCACTACCGGGGGATAGCGGGCAATGTTCAGCGCGCCCAGGTCCTCGACCGCCTCCTCAGCGCGCCTGCTTGCCAACGTTCCGTTGCGGACAAGGCGCCGCAGGACTTGTAGAAATTCCACATCGAGCAAATGCACGGTATGCAGAGTTTCCCTGCGGACAAAAAGCCGCTGCTCGATACGCTTTCCGGCAGGGGTTTGGAGCAGCCAGTCGATTGCCGCCGAGGCGTCTAGGACAATCATCGTTCCGCGCGCGCCTCGCGCAAAAGAGCCGGAGTGTCCAGCGCGGTGGAGAGCGGTTTGCGCGAATGCAGACGCTCGCGTAGCTCGGCGAGCGTGGGACGCTCCGCGATTTCCCGAAATTCACCGAGCAAGTAATCTGAGAGAGACATTCCCACTGTGGCGGCCCTCACCTTGAGAGTGCGGTGAAGAGCTTCGGGAACGTTCCGGACCTGAATCATCTTTGCCATGCTCTGAGCATAGTTGCATGTGCGGCACATGTCAATCGCGGCAAGTCGTCGAAGCGCGG
The DNA here is from genome assembly GCA_963725115.1 of uncultured Acidobacteriaceae bacterium. GTDB lineage: Bacteria > Acidobacteriota > Terriglobia > Terriglobales > Acidobacteriaceae > Telmatobacter. The sequence goes on from CAVRXG010000003.1 coordinate 671,465, forward strand.
AAAGCGGCCTCGACTATATTCTTGAGAGACGGGACTAAATTCCGCATCCGCGACGCCACAGCAGCGGCACAATATGGAGACCGATATGACAACCGGAGATAGCAGCGTCACTTTGGATCAGGAGATCAATCCATGGGAGGCGCAAAGCGCGCGCTTCGATTTTGCCGCGCGCAAGCTGAATCTCGATGAGGGATTGTGGAAGGTGCTGCGTTCGCCGTCGCGAGAAGTGATCGTTCATTTTCCCGTGGCCCGCGACAATGGGGCGGTCGAAGTATTCACGGGCTTCCGCGTGCAGCACTCCATGGCGCGCGGGCCGTGCAAGGGCGGAATCCGCTATGCGCCGGATGTGACCCTGGACGAGGTGCGGGCGCTGGCGAGTTGGATGACTTGGAAGTGTGCGGTTGTGAATATTCCATTCGGCGGCGCCAAGGGAGGAATTATTTGCGATCCGCACAACATGAGCAAGGGCGAGCTGGAGCGCATGACGCGGCGCTACACATCCGAAATCATCGATTTTATCGGGCCAGAGAAAGACATTCCCGCGCCGGACGTGGGCACCGATGAGCAGACCATGGCGTGGATCATGGATACCTACTCGATGCACATGCGCCAGACTGTGACCAGCGTGGTCACGGGCAAGCCGCTGAATATTGGCGGGTCACAGGGACGTTTAGAAGCGACCGGACGCGGAGTGATGGTGGTATGCAACGAGAGCCTGCGCCACCTGGACATGGACGTCGAGGGCTGTCGCGTCGTCATTCAGGGATTTGGCAACGTGGGCTCGAATGCCGCGCGCCTGATGCTGGAGCAGGGATACAAGATTGTCGGCATCGCCGAACGCGATGGCGGCTTGTACAACTCATCCGGCATCGATATTCACCAGCTGCTCGAATACAAATATCGCAACGAAACAATTCTGGGATTCCGCGGCGCCGAGGCCATGCCCAGCGAAGAGTTGCTGCTCATGGATTGCGAGATTCTGATTCCCGCGGCGACGGAAAATGTTATCACCAGCCGCAATGCCGACAAGGTAAAGGCACGCATTATTGTGGAGGGTGCGAACGGGCCCACCACCGCTGTGGCCGACGACATCCTGGCCGAGAAACGCATCTTCATTGTGCCGGATATTCTGGCCAACGCCGGCGGCGTCACGGCCAGCTACTTTGAATGGGTGCAGGATCGACAGGGATTCTTCTGGAAGGAATCGAGCGTAAACGAGCAACTTGAAGCGATTTTGCGCGCCAGCTTCGACGATGTGGTGCGCTACGCCGATGCGCACGACGTGAACAATCGCATCGCGGCTTACATGCTGGCCGTTGACCGAGTGGCATATACCATCAAGCAGCGCGGCTTCTACGCGTAACGCATCGGGCGCTAGCGAACAGACGTGGCGGGAAGAGCTCAGGCTCTCCCGCCATTTCATTGCACGTGAAACCAAACTCGAAGATTTCCCGTCACTATCCATAGATAGACAGGTAGATGGAGGACTCGGGGAGCAACGCGATGAAAACTGCAATTGTATTTCTATGCCTTGGTATGACCGCATTTGCGCAACAAGATCAGCGATTTGGTCACCAGCGTCAGCCCGAAGTTCCGCTTCCGCCGTCCTGCGGACTTGGCGCGCAGGGGTTCAACGTCAGACTGGACGATGCCGGGCATAGCCTCCTTCCGCCAGAAACTGGAAAAGCCATGGTCTATTTCATACATGATGACGGGAGTGGCGTCGGAGGAGGGTCTCCGACGTCCAGGGACGCCATCGACGGTTCCTGGGTGGGAGCCAACCAGGGAGAATCTTGGTTTGCGGTCGCGGTTACGCCCGGAGAGCACCATGTTTGCGCGGCGATTCAGTCATTCGGGATCGACCAGCTAGCGGAGCTCACTCATTTCAGCGCCGAAGCAGGGAAGAGTTACTTCTTCCGCACTCGCCTGTTCTCCTCGCGGTCCGCGGATCTTCTTGAATTGGAGCAGATCGACAGCGACGAGGCAGGCTACCTGATCTCGCTCTACCCAATGGCCATAGCCACCGCGAAAAAATAGGCGTGCGGCCCATTCCGGCACCGTCTTCCAGCAAAAAAGTAACATTCCGCCGGACGCGCGAATTTCCGTCCAATGCAATAATAGTGTCACGCTACCAGAGACCAGAAGGTGCGGCGCGGCCCAAGTGAGTCATCGATGAACCTCCCCAACTCCATCACGATGACGCGGATCATCATGATCCCGCTGTTCCTCTGGATATTGTCGCCGCATTTTCCATGGGCTGGGCCGAGCGGAGCGCAGGAGATACTGGCATCGATTCTCTTCGTGCTGGCGTCGATCACCGACGGGCTGGATGGCTATCTCGCCCGCAAGCGAGGCCAAATCACCACCATGGGCATGCTCCTCGATCCGCTGGCCGACAAGATCATGGTCACGGCGGCATTCGTTGCTCTGGTCGCCTACAACCCGCAGGTCGTCAAGGTTTGGATCGTGGTGGTCATCGTTGGCCGCGAGTTTCTCATCTCCGGACTTCGCTCAATCGCCTCGTCTGAAGGGTTCACCATCACGGCCAGCGACCTGGGAAAACTCAAGACAGTTGTCCAGATCGTCTCCGTGACCTCGGCCATCCTGGCGCACCGCTGGGATCATTGGCAGATCGGTGTGGTCACGATCCCCATCAAGTGGTATGCGATCGCGGCCATCTACTTTGCCGCGCTCGTCTCCACGATCTCGGCGATCGACTACTTCATTGGCTTCTGGAAGAAGATCGACCACGCTTCCAAGGACCGGCGCAAGGCCGCTGTGCTTTCGCGCGGCAAAAGCGTGCGCATTTCGTAGGCCCATCTTGTAGGTCAGATTAGCTTTCGCAGGCAAGTCTAGCGTGTTCTAGAGAACGATTGTGCTGCGCGGGCCAGGGAACGAATGCGTTGCGCGGTCAACGGAATTACGACCGCGCGATTACCGAGACGCAACAGCGACCGTGGTTTCATTTGCCGCTGCAGCCACCATGGCGCGAATGGCATCGAGCACAATTTCGGGCTCGTCGAGATGGATCCAGTGTTCGCTCTCTCTAGCGAAGACCTGTTGCGTTCGGTCTCCGATGCGGTCAAGATGTTCCTGAGTGAGTGGCGACGTGTTGCCGGGTGTCAGCACGGTGACAGGAATTTCGCGGATCGGTTCGGCTGCATCCATCTCCGTCACGGTGTTCGGAATGGACTTCAGATGGCTGCGGATTCCAGCGTAGAATCCGGGGCGCGACCAGTGCGCGGCGACGGCCGGCCAAACTTTCCGAGGCATTTTTCTCACTTCGGTTTTAAGCCGTGTCAGAACGTGGCGCTTGTGGGCGCCGGCGGCTCCGGCAATGTGGTCAGAAAGATGGCTTGCGCGGCTGAACAGCAAATTCACCATCAGGCGCGCGAATCCAGACGAAGCGACAGGAATAGCAAAGCGAATCAGCCTGCAACCTAGATCGATCTGAGATTGTTTTGCCGGGTCGAATGGCGGCCATTGTTCCGAGCGCATGGGATCGATGAGCACGACGCCGGCAACCTGCTCGGGATAAAGCGACGCGTAGCGGCGCATGACGAGCCCGCCAAACGAGTGCCCGACCAGAATGAAAGGCGGCTTGAAACCTGCGCACCGGAGCAATTGCTGCAATTCGGCGGCAATGTTTCCCGGAGTGCGAGCAGTCCGGCAGCGGCTGCTCCAGCCCAATCCCGAGCGATCGTAAGAAACCGTGCGCGCAGACTCCGCGATCGATTCCTGAATGTGGCACCAGTTCAGGTGCGTGGCGCCGATGCCGGCTTCAAAAATAACCGTGGGCTCGCCTGCTTCTGGCCCGGGCCCCAGCTCAGAAATGTATAGTTTCGCACCGTTGTTGATAGTGACCCAGCGCCCCGATCCGGTAAATCGTCGCCGGTCGTGCCAACTGCCGATCAGTTCGTAGCAAACACCGGCCGCGAGCAAGACTGCTGCAAAGGCGACAATCCAGAGGGCGATCTGCATCGGACTCCTAGAAGTGTGCGAGCGCGGCCGGGCTGAAGTCTGCAGCTGAGAGTTTTGCCTTCGCGCTGCCGCGATCAAAGATTAGCAAAGTCGACCCGGCTTGCCCACGAGTCTTAACTTCTACCTGGTGCGCGAACCAATGGCCCTCTTCCTGGCGCACCCCGTACGATGTAAATTCTTTCACAGTTCCGGATTCTTTGATTGTTTTTTCCGCGTAGACCGGAAAGTCGATCGTGGGGTCGACCCACGTCCGCACTTGCGAGTAATGCGTTCGATCAGCTTGGCCGGGCGTGCTCTTGATGACGTCGCAATTGCGCGCGCCGAATGTGGCCGTTCCTTCAGACGTCTGTCCGGGCCAGAAGTACTGCTGCTCGATGAAGTCCTCGTAGTTGAATCCCGGGCCGAGCGGATGAATGTCCCACTTTTCAAAAGCCAGTACATGGGCCACTGTATCGCCGGGATGAACGATTTGGATCGTGTGTTCGCCGTTAGGGCGCATCTCTATAAGAATATGCTCGCGCAGATCGTCTTTGGTCGAGGGGGGCTGCCCAAGATCGACAAACTCGCGCAGCACTCCCGGGAACCAATGCGTCTTGATGGTCATGGGATAGGTCACGCGCGCTCCAGTCGCGTCGATCGCGACCAGGTGGCCGGTGACGCGAAAATCGGCCGTCTCAATCTGCTTTCGCTCAATGGCGAAGAGATCGTTGACATTTGCAGTTTGCGCGCAAAGCGACGGAACCAGCGCTGCGATCAGGAATAAAAACCGGGCCGCATTCCGGCCCTTCATGCTTTGGGGGATTCTCACGCCCCCGACGGTCTTTATTCTTTGCGCAATCCTCATGCTTCAATTCTGCCATCGCGGATGCGAATATGGCGCGGCGCGCTCAAGGCGATGTCATTCTCATGGGTCACGATCACCAGCGTCATGCCGCGGCTTTCCCGGATGCCGCGCAGAATGTCCATAATGTGGCCCGTATTTACGCTGTCGAGGTTGCCCGTTGGCTCGTCGGCAAGCAGAATAGCCGGCTCGTTGGCCAGTGCGCGGGCGATGGCCACGCGCTGCCGTTCTCCGGCCGATAGCTCGTTCGGATAATGCTGCATGCGATCCTTCAGGCCCATCTCCTCAAGCAGAGCCGACGCGCGCTCCACGCGATGATTGGCGCGACCTTTGATCGCGAGCATCGCTACTTGAACATTTTCTACCGCGCGCAGCGTCGGCAGCAGGTGAAATGCCTGGAAGATGAATCCCACCTGGCTGGAACGAAAAGTATCCAGATCCATCTCCGAGCCAAGTTTCGCGCCACGAAAAAGAACATCGCCGCTCGACGGCAAATCCAGGCCGCCCAGCATATGCAGCAACGTGGATTTTCCGCTTCCGCTGGCGCCGCTGATGGTCACATATTCGCCGGCATCGATCTTGAGGTCCACGCCGCGCAAAGCCGCCACGCGCCCGTCGTCATAGCTCTTGACCAGTGTGCGGCCTTCAAGAATCGGACTACTCATAACGCAATGCCTCCACTGGCGAAAGCCGCGACGCGCGCCATGCGGGATATGCTCCTGCGACGAGACCCGATCCCACGGCGATCAGAAGCGACTCGACTATATGACCCGGCGATACGGACAACGAAACCACGCTGGCAGTCTGCGGCATGATGGAGAGGATCCACAAGGCTCCCAATCCTACTAGGATGCCAAGCAAACCTCCGGCGAGGCCTAGAACGCCCGCCTCCGTAAGAATAAGCAGAATGACGTGCCGCCCCTTCCAGCCCAGCGCGCGCAGAACTCCGATCTCGCGGGTGCGCTCAAAGACCGACATCGCCATGGTATTGGCAATGCCCACGATCCCGATCAGCAGCGCAATCGACGACGTGCCCCAGGCCACCGAGTGGGCCATATCCACGATCTGATTGTTGGCAGCGCGCGCCGCGGCAGCCTCGGCACGGATTCCGGGCATCAGGGCTTCAATCTCCTTCTGAACCTTGGAGACGTACTGCTCATACGTTTCGCCGGCAGGCACGGGCTGTAGCCGCACATGGAACGCAGTCACTTTTCCCTGCCTGCTGGAGATGTTCTGCATTTGATCGAGCGGCATGATCACGGCGCCCGTTTCAAGCGCCGTGCCCCCGTGAAAGATTCCCGTGATCGTGAACGTTTCGCCCAGAATAGTCAGGGTATCGCCAGTCTTCTTTTTCAGGTTTTGCGCCAGCAGATCGCCCAGCACAATCTCGGGCTGGCCCGCACTGAAACCGCTTACCTGAAGTGAAGGTGAGTGAATCCATCTCGTAGGAATCGGCCGGCCATCCGTAGACCAGCGCATTCACGTCGGGCGTGAGATCGATGAGATTGAAGACCAGCGGCGCAACCGCGGCCACTTCCGGCAGATCCTTGATTTTCGCGCCGAGCGACTCATCAATAGAGCTGTTGAACATGCTCGATTGCAAGACGGCGATGTCGGTGCCGGAGCTTTGGTAGAGCCGCAGCCATTCGTGTTCAAACGAGCGCGAAAATCCTACCAACGCCACAAATGCTCCAATACCCATCGTAATTCCGCATAGGGTCAGCAGCGTTCTGAGGCGCCGGCGCCGGAGATTTTTCCAGGCGAATCCGGTGAACGAGAGCTGGGAGGCCATGGCTTTGGGAAGTTTCCTTATGTACACGGATTTGTGGGGGGTCCGTGAGGGCTAGTTTATCCAGCGTTGAGACATCTGTCCAACTGCAATTGACTGTGCGCTCATGAGCCGAACATACCCAGTCATCTTCACTCAGCAGGCGCGTTGCCCGCTGGTCAAAACAGATCATTCCGTTGACGACCTGTGTCAAAGCAGGACCCGTCTAAACGAACGCGGACGAACGATGGTGCATCGAGGAAGAGAGCGAAACGATTGGCCAAAAAAGATCAGCATAGGACCGACGGCCCGGGCCAGATCGCTCGTGAGAAGACACTAATCCACTGGTGCCGGCATCCGCCTACGATGCCGCAACCGTACAGACACGAATCGGTCGTTGTCAGAGTAGTTTGCTCAACGGGAGAAACCGCAAGCGCTGGCCCCCGCTTTAGCGCCCGCGTCCGCCGCCGCCTCCGCTGCCCTTGCGCGCCGTGTAGCAGTCCCGGCAATACACCGGACGGTCGCCACGCGGCTCAAAAGGAACGGTAGTTGGCTGGCCGCAACCCGAACAAATCACAGGTGTTCCCTGTGAAGGAGCCGAACGGTAGCCGGATCCCCCTTGATCGGCCTTCTTTGCCTGGCGGCAAGGCTTGCAACGCTTTGGGGTCGAGTAACCGCGTTCCTGAAAAAACGTCTGATCGGCAGCGCTGAAGGTAAATTCCTGCCCGCAGTCGCTGCACGTAATTTGCATATCTCCGGCCATAAGTCTCCTGTGAGGGGATTGTACAGCCCAATTGGTAAGTTTTTTGCAAGGATTCTTTTTGATCTCACAAAAATTATCTGCCGCCTCCTAAACAGCCCGGTGGACCCAGAAGGCCGACCCGCCGCGCGAAGTGCATGGCCGCGAGGCCAAAACTTCCCAGGCCGGCCACGATATAGTTCTTTCCAGACGCTTTTCGGACGTCCGGATGCCGCCGGCCCGAATGCGCACTTGGCCCCAGGCAAGATGAAGAACGCACCCAATCCGGAGGCCGAAGCGGACTGTATTCGCCGCATTCTGGCCGGCGAAAAGCAGCTTTTTCACGAGCTGATTCGCCCCTGCGAGCGCCCAATTTACTTCCTTTTGTTTTCGATTGTGCGCAATGAGGCGGAGGCCGAGGATGCGGCGCAGGAGACGGTGCTGAAGATCTACCGCAACCTGCACCTGTTTCGCGGCGAATCGCAGTTCCGCACCTGGGCGCTTTCCATTGCGCGGAATGAAGGTCTGGGCCGGCTGCGCAAGGCTGAATCGCGGCGCGAGGACTCGCTCGACGCGCTCAGTGACGACCAGGCCGGCGACTTTACGCCGGCCATCCTGACCAGTTGGCGCGAGGTTCCGAATCTGGCTCTGGAGCAAAAAGAGCTTGCGGCCGTGTTGCGCCAGGCAATCGATGGGCTGCCGGAGATTTACCGTAACGTCGTGCTGCTCAGGGACATCGAAGAAATGGACGTGCGTGAGACTGCTGCGGCGCTCGGCATCACCGAGGGAGCAGTGAAGGTCCGCCTTCACCGCGCGCGGGCGCTTTTGCAGCGGAGCCTGGCGCCGCGGCTGAAGGGATTTGCACCAAAGCGCGGCGGATTGTTTGGGTGGGCCCAGAAGAGGCGAGACGAGACGGGGAAAGACAGTGAGGCAGAGGAGAAACGATGAGGCAAAGCAAAGCAGAATGAGGCAAAGCGAAACAGATGAGGATCGACTGCAAGCACGTCTGGGAGCACATCTCCGCCTACATCGACGGCGAGGTGGACGCGGAGCTGCGCGCCGAGATCGACAAGCATCTCGAAACCTGCGAGATCTGCTCGGCGGTCCTCGACTCGACGCGCAACGTCGTCGTGCTCTACGCGGACGAGCGCGTCTTCGAGTTGCCCGCAGGATTCAGCGAGCGCCTGCACGAGCGGCTGGAAAAGGAAATGCAAGCTCCTTAGGAGGCGGGCACATGAGCCCAACTAACGGTGGAACTGTCCTCGAATCTCTTTTAGGAAAGAGACTTGACTCCGTGTGTTTTGTACTCGATTACATAACTTTCCAGTTTCGTGACCTCGGACTCGCGGCTCTTGCCAAGCCAGAGTTACTCAAGGGCCAAGACTTACTCACGGAGGGGCAGGCCGGGTATCGCGACGCCCTATGCGGTGAAATTCTGCAACACGTGACTGGGACTTATGAAACAGCCGAGAGGATCGAAATTACTCTCTCCTCTGGTACTAAAATCTCCGTTCCTCTTAATGCCGATTTTCCTCCCGGCCCAGAGATGGCGACTCTTTCTGGAAATGGACGCTTTATAACTGCCTGGTTGCGCCCCTCGCCAACCTCCTGACCGGAGGCGGTCTGACAGGTGCAATTTCAACCGAAAGGGCAAGGGCCTTCGGGCCCCTGAATAGCGGATCAATCAACGCGCGGCCTTCAGGTCCGGAGGCCTCGCTGACTCAGCAGGTCTCAGAACGCCGACGCTCCGTGATTCACAATCGGATGCGCATACATCTCGCAGCCAACCAGAATCAGCGTGGCGATCGCCATCGCCACTTGCAGCCGTTCTGACCAGCGCTGCTTCTTCGTGATCTCCTGCTTGCGCCACTGCGCTTCCGGCCGCGCGCGCAAATGCCACACCCACGCGAGCACGGCAAGATTGACCACAGCGCCAATCACCGCAATCGACAACATGGGAATGCGAATCGCATCGCGGTGAAACGAGAGCAGCGGCGCGGCAATGCTGCTGGCGGCAAGGGCCGCAACGCCGATTCCCACGCGAATGCCGTTAATCGTGAGAATCGCCGTGCACAAACTCTGCAGCAGCGCCAACACTACCGATGCGCCCGACACCGCCGCCAATCCTTTTGTGCTTTGCAAACAACCTCCCGAATACGCAAGCGTGCAACTGGGCCCAATTTTTATAGGCTGCCGGGCCCGGCAACCCTGAGCGCGGCACCTCAGTCCGGCACATCGGTCCGGCACAGGGCTCAAACAGACTAGCGCACCGAGCGTGAGCCCGCCAACGGTTGCGCAGCAGCCAATGGAGCGCGGGCCAATCGACAATTTGATGACAATTGCGCCAGCCAGGTTACGCCGGGAAATGATAAATTCATCCTGCCCGGTGGTTTTCGCTGTAACTTTTCGCCGCTGGGACACTCCAAGGTTGCGTACCACTCATTCTGCGGGGTGGAGAAGTTGCCATCCTGCTTACCCCAATCCGCGGAGAACATCCGCCCCATCCCCAAAATGAGGTCAAAATCGCCATGAAGAACCAGTTCAACGCAATGCTTCTCACTGCTGCCCTCGCCGGCCTGGCCGGCGGAAGCGCAGTCGCGGCCCATGCGGCCACGCAAACCTCCGCAACCGCAAACTCCGCCAAGGTCATGAAGGCTGGTTTGCGCTATAGCGGTTCGAACTTCGACACCGCCAAGCACTCCTGTAAAGGCAAGAATGACTGTAAAGGCCAGGGCGGCTGCAAGTCCGGCGACAACGGTTGCTCCGGCAAGAACAGCTGCAAAGGCAAGGGTGGATGCGCCACCGACGGCTCCAAGATGCCAGGCCTCGCCTAAAAACACCGATCAGTCGTCAGTGATCGGTGGTCGCGCCCGGCTCAGACGGTTTTCACGTCGTGCCTATGTGCAAGCCACTGCTCACTGACGACCGATCTCTCCCACTAATTACCAACCTCTGCCGACTAACCACTACTCACTGACCACTGTCTCTCTATGCCCGGCAATCGCTTCAATGCGTTTCAGGATCACGGCGTCGGCATCGGCCTGCGCATTCCTCACTACGCCCACATCTTTTCCCGCAAGCCGGTAGTCGACTGGTTTGAAATCATCTCTGAGAATTACATGATCGATGCCGGCCGTCCGCTGTCCACGCTCGATCGCATCCTGGAACAATACAGAGTCGTTCAGCACGGTGTGTCGATGTACTTCGGCTCGGTGACCGCGCCCGATCCGGAGCATCTGAAGCGCCTGAAGCAACTCGTGCGCCGCACCAAAACGCCTTGGCTCAGCGATCATCTCTGCTGGGGATCGGTCGACGGCACCTATACGCACGACTTGCTGCCGCTGCCCTACACATGGGAAGCCGTCGAGCGAACCGTGGAGCGTGTGCGCATGGTGCAGGATTATCTTGAGATTCCTGTCGCCGTCGAAAATGTAAGTTCATACGCCGCCTTTACCGGCTCCGAAATGACGGAGTGGGAGTTTTTGACCGAAGTCGTCGAGCGCGCCGACTGCGGCATTCTCTTCGACGTGAATAACGTCTACGTCTCGGCCATGAATCACGAGTTCAATCCGCTCGACTACGTGAACGCCATCCCCGCGCATCGCGTGGCGCAGATTCACATCGCCGGCCATTCAAAATACGAAAAGTACATTCTCGATACGCACGACCATCCGGTCATCGATCCCGTGTGGCAGCTCTACGCGCGCGCCATCGAGCGTTGCGGGCCCACGCCCACGCTGCTCGAGTGGGACGACCATATTCCCAGCTTCGATGAGGTCCACAGGGAAGCGAAAAAAGCCCAGCGCTATCTCAAACCCGCGTTGAAGAATGTGCAGTCGTCTCCAGCCGAAGTAGTCGGAGCCGCGAAATGAGCGCCACGCCGAGCGCCCAGGTGCGCGGGAAAGAGATGGACCTGGCCTCGCTCCAGCGCGAAATGGCCGCCGCGGTAATGCAGCCGCTGACCAAAGACGAAAACATGCGCGCGACGGCCTCAGACGGGCGGCCGATGTCCGATGTCGCATCCTCGTTCATCGCGCCCAACTCGCGCCTCACGGCTTTCGAGCGCCTCGAAATCTACAACCGGCAATATTGGTATCGCATACTCGGAGCTTTGGCCGAAGATTTTCCTGCGCTTCGCGCTCTGATTGGCGCGCGACGTTTTGATGCGCTCAGCATTGCCTATCTCACCGAGCATCCCAGCCGCTCGTTTACGCTGCGCAATCTCGGATCCAAACTTCCAGAGTGGCTGATTGACCATCCTGAATACGCCGGCCGCCGTCACCGCTTGGCCATCGATCTCGCCCGCATGGAGTGGGCGTTCGTTGAGGCCTTCGACGCACCGGAGCGCGACCCGCTCACGCAGCGCCAGATCGCCGCACTGCAGGGCGACTCGAAGCTCGCATTGCAACCCTGCCTGCAACTGGTCGCGCTGAGCTACCCTGCCGACGACCTCGTGCTCGAGCTGCATCAACGTGAGAAGCGCCAGACCAGTGAAGCGGGAGTTGCGCATGAAGATGATTCAGCCGCCGCTGCAATTCCATCTCTCAGGCCGCGGCCCACATGGCTTGCCGTCCATCGCGTCGACTTGTCCGTTTATTACCGGCGCATCGCGCGCGAAGAATTCCAAACTTTAGTCGCGCTTCGTGATGGTTCCGCGCTGGGCGAGGCACTCGAGGCCGGATTTGTAGGCTCGCGCATCCCCGGTCTTCATCGACCTGACCACGTGCAACAATGGTTTGGCAGTTGGGCCGAGTTGGGCTGGATATGTCAGGCCTGATCTGCGCGACTTGATTCGTGCAACTTGAAGCGCGCTGCCGCTTCCCCCGCCAACTCGCTCCACGGAGGAATTTCTATGTCCACTCTCGCAAGAACCGTCATCGTCGGATACGGCGGGATGCGAACGCTTCTCAGCAAGCTCAAGAGCCCGCTGCTGCTCGCCATACGGCTCTACTGGGGATGGCAGTTCGCAACAGACGGCTGGGGCAAGCTGCACAACCTCAATCGCGTAGGCCTATACTTCGAATCACTCAATCTTCCAATGCCCCATCAAACCGCTCTCTTTGTCTCCGCTCTCGAATTTGTCGGCGGAATTCTTCTCGCAGTTGGTCTGGGCACGCGCCTCATTGCGCTTCTGCTCTTCATCAATATGACCGTCGCCTTCTGGGCTGCTGAAAAAGACGCATTCCTCGCCGTCATCTCCAACCCAGACAAGTTCCAGGGCGCCGACGCCTATAACTACTGGTTCGCCGCGCTGCTGATCATGGTTCTGGGTCCCGGCCTCTTCGCGCTCGATACACCGCTCGCCCTTCGCTTCTCCTCGCCGGCCAGAGTAGCGCACTCTGCGGTATCATCGATGAAATCAATTTTCAAACAAAGATAAGCGGCACTCAGGCAAAGGCGAGTTTCAAGTAAGGTCGGGCCCCCATGCGCATCGTCTACCTGCTCACGTCGCTCGGCGTGGGCGGGGCAGAAAAGCAGGCGCTGGCCGTCGCAGAGCGGATGGCCTCGCGCGGCCACACGGTTCAAATCATGGTGCTGATGCCGCGCCTTGATGAAGAGTGGCCTACCGACCTTCACACCAATTACCTCGATGCGCGCAAATCGCCGCGCAGCGCGCTCCAAACTTTCTTGCGCGGACGCGCGTTTCTGAGCGAGTTCCGGCCGGATGTGGTGCACAGCCACTGTTTTCACGCGAACATCTTCGCCCGCCTGCTCCGTTTCTTCGGCCCGAAATTCGTCGTTCTATCCACAGTGCACAACGTATATGAGGGCGGGTGGGGCCGCATGATGGCCTATCGGCTTACCGACTTTCTCAGCGGCCGCACGGTCGCCGTGAGCCAGGCCGCCGCCGATCGCTTCACGCGCCTCAAAGCGATTCCACCGCGAAAATGCACGGTCATTTTGAATGGAATCGACGTCGGCGGATTTGCTCCCTCGACCGAGCGCGGCGAACGCAAATGCGCGCCGAGATGGGGATCGCGACCGGGAGCCCCACATTTATCTGGCTCGCCGTGGGCCGCCTCGCTCCGGCAAAGGACTATCCGAATATGCTGCCTGCGTTTGCCGCCGCGGTGCGCGCGGAAAAATCGGACGCGCAGCTGTGGGTTGCCGGTGACGCGCGCGGCGATGAGAAAACGCCACTCGAAACGCTCGCGAAAGATTTCGAAATCGACGCCGCTGTTCGCTGGCTCGGCTTGCGCCGCGACATGCCCGCATTGCTGGACGCGGCCGATGCATTCGTTTCCAGCTCAGCGTGGGAGGGGATGCCGCTCGCAGTCGGCGAAGCCATGTCGATGGCCAAGCCCGTGGTCGTCACCGATGTGGGCGGTGTACGCGAGATGGTCGGAAATGCTGGCGTCGTCGTCCCGCCGAAAAATCCCCGTGCACTCGCCGAAGCGATGTTAGAGACCATGCAGCAGAGCAGGGAAGTGCTCGCCGCAAATGGCCAGGCTGCGCGAGAACGCATCTTGCGCCACTTCAGCATGGACGCAACCGCCGATACGTGGGAGGCATTGTACAAATCGCTGATCCAGAATCGCGAATCGCGAACCGCGCGATCGTGAAACAAAACGAATAGCGAAAAACTAGTGGCCAGAGGTTGGCCTTCTTGTTCTCTTGTTCCCTCGCTCCCTGCTTTTAAAACTGGAACGCTGCCTGGAAAAACACGCGCCGCGCCGCTGAACTGGTAGAAAAAATGCTGCCTGCGAGGCCATCGGATTTACCGAACTGAGGACCCGGACCGTAAAGTCCCGTCGTCGGATTGTAGGTGGGCTGAATCCCTCCCACGGGCGTGCCCAGGTCGATGTCATTGAACAGATTTAGGGCTTGCACGTTGAAGTTCAGCGAGTACTTCTTCGCGTTCGCATTAGTCCCGCCAAAGCCGCCCCCGCGCCCGCCGCCGCCTCCGCCAAACGGTCCACCGCCAAAGCCACCCCCGAATCCGCCACCTCCGCGGCCGCCGCCACCACCACCGCCCCGGGGCGGGCCGCCAGGCGTCTCCACCTTCGGCCCGATTCCGAATGTCCGCCCGACGCGCAGGTTCACCGCGACCGCGGATGGGCTGTTGCCCAGCGAAACGGGAACGATACTCTCTCCCATCTGCGGGTCAACATTCAGCGCGCCGAACGCAGTCTGCACCACATCGCCGACCGGCGATAGACTGCTTGCATACGATGGCCGATCGTTGAAGAAGTTATCGCCCGTCAGATCGAATGGCGAGGTGACATTGTAGGGGTGGCCTGCCTGGGCAACGAGAAACGGGTTGAAGGTGATTCCCCAAGGGCCGTCGTAGTTACCCATCAGAAACAACCATTGCGGCCGGACGAACGAGGCGCGCCCGTAATCCTGCCTCAGGTTGTACGAGTTCGATGGGCTCGAACCCCCGCCGCCGTCGGAGTTCGCCCAGCTTCCCGCGTAAAAGCCAAGGACGCTAAATTTCGACGAGAAGCGCGCGTTGATGTTCACAATCACCTGGTTCTCGTTCATCACCGCTTCGGGGAAATACTGGTCCACAATGCCAAGTGAGGGATCGGGCCGCGTGCCGGTGAGCGTCGTGCTGCCGTATTGGTAGGTTTCCGGAAGATATGCGTTGGAATCGCGCACCACCAGTTGGTGGAATCCGGACGTGTGCATGTAGGTGAATGTCAACGTCGCCGCTTTGGTCACCTGGCGCTCCACGCTCACGCCGAGCTGCGCCAAATAGGGCGACCGGTATTTGGGCGAGATCGAGTAAGTCGCAGATGTCCGTGCAGCGCCTGCGTTGCAGTTCGTGCCCGGCTCGGCGAGCGCATCGCTCAGGCTCGATCCGTCGAAGCACGTGGGATCACTTACGATGAATTGCTTCTGGCTATCGGCAGTGCCATTCAGCTCTTCCAGGTTCATCAGATCGGCAGTGGCGAAGCGGTCGTAAAATAAGCCGAAACCGCCGCGCAGCACGGTCTTGGGCGTGGCGCCTTTCTTGTGGCCGTCGAGCGCGTACGCGAACGCCACGCGCGGAGCCCAGTCGCTGTGGTCGGCGACGTGATTCTGCGACTCCCAGCGCAACCCTCCGGAGAGAGTGAGGAGTTTGCTCACCGTCCAATCGTCCTGGTAAAAGAGCGCCGCATTGAAAACATTCCCTTGAAAGGCATACGGTCCCGTGGTGTAGGAGAGCTTGGTGGGCACGCATCCACCCGCTTGCGTTGCGGGGCAGGCGGCCGCGATTTGCGCTATGGTCTCTCCGTTTTCGATTCCGTTCCAGGTGTCCACAAAGGCCGTGACCGACGGGAAGCTGAAACTGCCGTTGAAGTTTCCGTCCGTCGATTGGGCCTCGCGATCGTCGCGCAGCCACGCGCCAATCTTGATGGCCTGCTTGCCCTCGGTCAGCGTGGTGTAGTTCTGCAGCTCGTAGTGATCGTCGTGCGACGTAGAAGTCTGGGCCGAGCTGCCACCGGAGCCGAATAGCTTGGGCACGCTCATGCTGGGCGCGGTGCCGGCGGGCCCATAGCCGGGCGCGCTGCTCACCGGCGCGGCAGACGAATTGGCACGCCGGTATTCAAAGCGCGTCTCATTCACCATCTTGTCGCTGATCACCTGCGTATCGTCCAGTTGAACCGTGTGCTCCACGGAGTCGCTGCTGCCGGACGTGGAAGGCAGCGACGTCGAGCTTAGCGAGCCTCTCACATCGTTGATGTAGAACTGATAGCGCATGGTGAGCGTATTCTTTTGTCCCAGTTGCAAATCGACGCGCGGCGAGACCTCGATATGGTTGGCCGGGCTGAAGAGACTGCCTGAAACCACGCCGGGGCTGATCGACCACATGTCGGTTGTTCCGTCGTACACCGGGCCGTTGGGAATATAAAACACATTGTCGGTTTGCGTATCGCGCTGCTCCACGCTGAAAAAGAACGACGCCCATTTCGACATCGCGCCGCTCACTGAAGCGTTGTATTGGATGCTGTAGTACGAAGGCAATTGGGCTGTAAACGGATTGCCCGTGTTGAACACGTTGTCGTTCCCCTGGCCGTAAACGCGCCCGTGCAGCTTGTCGGTGCCCGGCTTGGTAAGAATCTCAATGCGGCCGTAGCCAATCTTGTCGAACTCCGCTGAAAACGGATTCTGGTTGATGCGAATCTCGCGGATCGCCGACTTGGGCGGCAGTTGCCCGCCGGTAAATCCGTCAATATAAATCTGCCCGCCGTTCGGACCTGCCGAGGGCCGGCGAGCGCGGTGAGTTCACTGGATAATTCGTCGGGATCGTCCGACAAGCGCATCAAGATCGCTGCCCTTGAGCACGATGGAGTTCGAGTTGGCTCCAGCTTCGGTGCTCACCGTTGGGCTGCCTTCGTCCGTCACCACAACCTGCTGCTCGGCGGCTTCAATCGCCATCTTGATGTCGACGTTCTTGATCTGTCCGGCGCTTAACGCAATCGGCGCGGATACGAATGGCGCGAAGCCTGAGAAGGTGGCCTCGATTACATAGCTTCCCGCCGCAAGCCCGCGAATCTGGTAGCCGCCGGCAGCGTCCGCGGTCGCATTGCCCACCTTTTTACCGGCTGCCGTTGTGACCGTCACCTGCGCGCCGGGAATCAGTGCGCCTGTCGGGTCTTCGATGTGGCCGTGCAAGGTTCCTAACACAGCTGGCGCGCTCTGCGCCGCCGGCGCGGGCGTGGCCTGTAGTGGCGCTGCTTGGGTCGCCGGTGCAGACGCCGCGGGTGCAATTGCCGGCGGAGCTGCCTGTGGTGGCGCTGTTTGGGAGGGCGCTGGAGTAGCTGCCGGTGGTTGCGCCGTTGGTGGCGTCGCTGTTTGTGGAGCCGACGCTCCGCTCGAATCAGTTGCGGACGGTGACGCAGGTGACGTTGCGGGCGCTGTTTGCGCACTCGCTGATGCGCCGGGAATTGCTAACGTAGAGGCAAATATGAATGCAGTTAAGAAATGCGATTTCGAATGCAAAATTTCCTCACTTGCGGTTGGGTAAAAATGATGGATAAAAATCTTGAGCTAATTACTCGACGCCTGCAGCGGAATCGCCCGAGCTCAGACTCCAGTTTGAGAGCAGATCCTGCGCCTGCGGCGCTTCGAGCAGTGGTTCTACGCCTGCCAGCAGCTTCACCGCGCTCACCCCCGAGGCATCTTCAGTGGCCACGATCATTACCGCTTCACCTTTTTGCAAGCTGGCGAGTTGGATCTGCGGTGCGCGCTCCAGTACTGTCTCGAGATCCATTCGACCCCCGCCGCCTCCCGCCTGATTGAAGCTGCGCGGTGCGCCTCCGCCATTTCCCGCCCCGCTCCCAGCCGGACCTGTGCCTCCAGCGCCCTGTCCGCCCCCTGCCCCGTTCTTTAGCCGGGCCGCAAGAATCGTGGCCATCGTATCGGGCAACCGCTGCAGCTGGGCGTCGCCAGTGATGTGAATCGTCACCGGCTTCTTGGTGGCCAGGTCCTTCACCGTCAGCGTGGAGGCAGTTGCGTCAATCGAGAGAATCGTGCCCGCAATACTCAGGAAGCTGCCCGAAACAATTCCATCGGCCGTGATCGAAGTTCCGTCTGCACTTTTCGTTCCGCGCGCCCACAACTGGTCGCCAGGTTGAATCGAAGTAATCGGCGCGGGTTGTGCCTGATCGAAACGAACCGAGCCGGGAGCATAGCGCTTAAGCACTGTTGCACTGGTGGTATTCACGGCGACTTCTTTTGTAACCGCTCCCACGCGCACGTTCACTTGAATGACGCCGGCCGCAGCATCGACGCTCTTCACCAGGCCATGCACGCCCTGGTTCCACTGCGCGGTTTCCGTCTGCTGTCTCTGGGCCACGTCTGCCTGCTTGATCGCGATGACGCGCAGCGCCTGCGGAGTGCCGCCGGTTGCGTTGGGGTCGAGATTCACCAGCACACGATCGCCGACTGCGATGCTCGTGAAATCGAGCGCCTCGGCTTTGCTCAGATCGGTCTGTCCCGGCGTGATGCGCTTCAGTTGCGCGGTAGAAGGAACTTCGACTGTGTTCACCTGGGTGGCGTCGGTCTTCACGGTGAGCGTGTCGCCGCTGATAGCCGTCACCGTTCCCAGATACCGCGTTACCGGCACTGGCGCGGGCTGCGTTTGCGCGTGCGTTTGTGGTGCGAACGCCAGCGGCGCAAGAGATATAAGGAGCGCGGCCACAGCCAAAAGCCCAGTCCTGCGCTTCATTGTTCGCAATCGCATAAGTTCTTGCTCCTCAATGCTTGAGCGCCAGTGGGGGGTGATATATACACGGGCCCCTTATTGGCTAGACGAATCACCCGGGCAAAAGGTTGAAACTGCGTCTCAAATGCAGGGACCAAGGGACCTTGGTCCCTGCATTATCCCTTCCACGCCCCCAGCAGCCGCCGCACCAGCACCAGCTCTCCCAGGTGATAGGCGTTGTGATCGGCCGCCAGCAGCGCCTCTCGCAGGATGGTCTGACCGCTGCCGTGCGGAATGCGCGCGAACAGATCGGTCTTCGGACTGGCAACCAGATCGCTCATGGCTTTCAGATCGCGGCGAAAGGCGCGCGCGCTTTTGTCCCACGCCTTTTCATCGGGCGGCGCGGCAGTCGCGGGCCAGTAGCCGCTCGGCCAGTCGGGCGATTTGTGACCGGCGTCGCGCGAGAATTCCAGAATGTCACCTTGCGCAATGCGCAGATGCTCCAGGATCTCCCACGGCGAATGTTCGGCGCCTTTAGGCCGCTTGCCGCGCAGCGCCGCGGGAACGTTGCGGACGGCGGCATCGAAATCCGCGTGCGCGTGGCCGCCGTTCAGCAGTTCCAGCAGATGATGGCGCAGCGGAGCGGCCTGGTCGGCAGCGGTTTTCTTTGTGGGCATTTGGAATCTCCTTACCGATACGAACTCGAAGCTTCATTCCCTCGTCATATAACAAGATGCGAGGGAATCCTCGCGGGCGCTGCCGATGCAACAATTTTAGTCAGCGGCGTAACCGACTCCGGCGAGATTGGTTGGTTCTGGAATTGCCACAAGCGTGAACTGAAACCGCGGACCGGGGAGGAGCTAGCAGAAAACTTCTACTGCCTATGGCTATTCTCTATTGGCTACTCCCTGACCCCTGCTTCATGCAGCACCGCCCGCTGCGCTGCGAAGATCTCTTTCAACCCGGCCTCGGCTAGATCGAGCAGCGCATTCAGTCCGGCGCGGGAATAAGAACCTTTTTCCGCCGTCGCCTGCGTCTCCACGAGTCCTCCATCGGCGGTCATCACCACGTTCATGTCTACTTCGGCCTGCGAGTCTTCTTCATAGCAGAGATCGAGCAGCGCCTCGCCGCCAACAAATCCCACCGACGTTGCCGCTACCAGTTGCTTGAGCGGCGATTTCTTGATCGTTCCCGCCTTGACCAGCGCATTCAGAGCCAGAGCCAGGGCGACGGCAGCGCCCGTGATGGCCGCCGTGCGCGTGCCGCCGTCGGCCTGAATCACGTCGCAGTCGAGAATGACGGTGCGCTCGCCCAGCGCCTGCATGTCGACCACCGACCGCAGGCTCCTCCCGATCAGCCGCTGAATCTCGTGCGTGCGCCCGCCGATCTTGCCGCGCTCGCTCTCGCGCGGCGTCCTCGTCACAGTCGATCGCGGCAGCATCGCGTACTCGGCCGTCACCCAGCCGCGCCCCGAGTTGCGCAGCCAGCCGGGCACGCCTTGCTCGATGGTTGCGTTGGTCAGGACGCGCGTGTTGCCCAGCGAGACAAGGACCGACCCTTCGGCGGTCTGCACATAACCCGGGCGTCAGCGTGAGCGGGCGAAGCTGTGCGGCGCTTCTTCCGCCGGGACGAAGGGAGGTTGCGCTTGCCGGCCCGGTTGTTGTCCCAGCTGTCGTCCGTTTGCAATTCCGGTTGCGATTCCAGTTGCGTTCATAAGCGGATTGTAAGGGAGACGAACCAAAGGCGAGGTCAGGCAGCGACACAGCGGTGCCACAGCGGGAATCGCCGATATTGCAAGTGCCGAAAGAGGAATCATCGCGTAAATCATTGATAGTAATAGTCTTTTGCGACAAGCCTTGCTTACAGCGCGTTCCCGTTTCAGGACTCTTACCGGGACCGGCCCGCTGTGGATTACCGCTGATCGAAGGCCTATCTCTTCCATAAACACGAACTTAGGAATGGGGTTCTAGTTTGGCACGCAACGTGTATGAAAAGGGGAAAAGCACCACGGCAAATCGGGAATCGGAAGCCGGGAATCAGAAGACGGGAATCGGAGAGCGGGAACTAGAGATCGGGAATCGGGAAACGGGAGTCGGGAAAAGACAGCGGCATTGAAAGCGGTACCAGCGGAGAACCCAGCGTAAGAAAGGAACCGGCATATGCAGCAGGCGGACAGATTAAGAGAGACGGCACACACACCGGACGACGCCGCAATCGCAGTCGCAATGATGAACGCCACAATCGGGTCAACGGCGCCCATGTCAACACATGAACCGAAGGCTAATACGGCCAGCGCCATAAGCGATGATGCCCGCTTGCAAGGGCGTGACTGCATCGCTCCGGAGCGCATCCGGACAAGTCTGAACCTGACGGGCCCGAACCTAATGAGCCCGAACCTGACGAGACCCGACCTCATGCGCCCAGAACTCTTGCGCGCCGAAACTTTGGCCGCGACTTTGGCGACGCTGCGCAGCGAGAGCGAGACCCTCGCCGAGGTCGCGCACGACGCGCGGAACATGGTCACGGCTCTCGGCCTCTACTGCGAATTTCTCGAGGAGCCGGGAGTCCTGGCCACTCCCTTCCTGCACTACGGGCAGGAACTGCGGCTGGTGGCCGCGGCCAGCCGCCGGCTGGTGGAGAAGATCGTTGCCCTCAATTACCAGACGACCGCCCAAAGCAGCGCCCAAACAAACGCGAAAATCAGCTCGGAAGGGGCGGCAAAATTGGCGATTCTGGCTTCGGACCTCTTTCCGAGC
Source organism: uncultured Acidobacteriaceae bacterium (assembly GCA_963725115.1). Classification (GTDB taxonomy): domain Bacteria; phylum Acidobacteriota; class Terriglobia; order Terriglobales; family Acidobacteriaceae; genus Telmatobacter. The sequence goes on from CAVRXG010000003.1 coordinate 692,684, forward strand.
TTCGTCGCAGGTCCCACCCCTGCCGGCCCCGGGCCTTTGGGCTTCACCGCGACCGAATTAAGCCCTGAGGCCGAAGATGGGGAATCCGCAGCCGCGCAACAGGCGCGAACCGCAACCGACTCTGCGACCGCCGCCGCGACCGCCGCCAGCGGCGCTCCTAGAGAATCAGAGATCTTTCAGAATCCCAACCGGCGATGGGATCTGCTGCCGACCGTGCCGGTCGCGAACCTGGCTGCCGAGCTGGCCGTCAACCACAATCTTCTGGCGGCGCTGGCTGGTCCCTCCATCGCGCTCACCGTCCACGCCGAGGGCTGCGCGCGGCCGGTATGGCTCACCGGCGAGGACCTGACGCGCGTGCTGGTGAATCTGGTCAAGAATTCAGCTGAGGCCATGCTCTCCGGCGGGTGCATCGACATCAGTCTGCGCGAAATGGGCCTGCGCGAACAGCCGGCTGAACGGCCGTCCGAGCAGGCGACTGAACCGGTGCCCGAACATGTGGACGACCAGGGCGCTGCTGGCTTTCTTCTCCTCACTGTCGAGGACAATGGCCCCGGCATCCCCGCCGAAGCAGAGGAAACGATCTTTGCCTCCGGCTTTACGTCGCACGGTATGAGCGAAGCCCGCGCACAGGGTTCGCCGGGCATCTGGTCCTCCAATCATTACGGCCCCAATCATCACGATCCCAATTCTCGCGGCCCCAATCACGGCCATGGCCATCGCGGCCTCGGCCTCGCCATCTCGCGCTCCATTATCGAAGGCGCGGGAGGCCGCATCACCGCGGCCAATCGCGAGCAGGGCGGAGCGCGATTCGCGCTGGAGCTGCCGCTGCGCGAGGCGAGTTGAGGCGCGGCCGGCAGCCAGAGCTTTCTGGCCGGCAGCAGTGAGATCAACGACATCAACTAGCCAAAAGCGGCGAACTTCGACTTAGGTTTTTCCCAACAGTTTTTCCGAAAGATGCGAAAGGCGAATAGAATGCTGGATACAGTCTTCAACACACGAGAGATGGAGTTCATTCCACAAACTCGCCGATCCGGCGATCCGTCTGCACCTGCTTGTGGTGGACGCGGACACCGCGGTGCGCTCGGCCTGCGCGGAGATCGCGGCGAGCCTTGGCTATGCCGTCGAAAGCACCGGCGACCTCACCCAGGCGCGGAGCCAGCTGCGCGGCCACATCGCCGACATTCTGCTGGTCAATCTGCCCGCGGGATCGAACGAAGGCCTGGAACTGGTCTCCGAGGTCAAGCTGCTCTATCCCGACACCTCGGTGATCGCCATGACCGCCACCGGCTCGGTGAACGCGGCCGTCGAGGCCATGCGCTGCGGCGCCTCGGACTACCTGACCAAGCCCTTCGCCATGGACGAGCTCTCGACGGTGCTCGACCGCGCCGCGCAGAGCCACATGACCGACACCGCGACCCGCCAGTTGCGCGAGCGCCTGCGGCTCTCCGAGGGTCTGGGCTCCATGATCGGCCGCTCGCCGGAGATGGAGAAGATCTACCGCATCCTCTCCAAAGTCGCCCAGAGCACGCACCCGGTTCTGATCCTCGGCGAGAGCGGCACCGGCAAGGAACTGGTGGCGCGCACCATCCACGCCTACGGCCCCAACTCGCAGAAGCCTTTCCTGCCCGTCGACTGCGGTTCGCTGGTGCCCACGCTGATCGAGAGCGAGCTGTTCGGCTACGTCAAGGGCGCCTTTACCGGGGCCAACCGCTCCAAGGACGGGCTGCTGGTCTCGGCCGAGGGCGGCACGGTCTTTCTCGACGAGATCGGCGAGCTTTCGCTCGACCTGCAGGCCAAGCTGCTGCGCGCGCTGCAGGAAAAAGAAGTGCGGCCGGTCGGCGCCACGCACCGCGTGCCCATCAAGGCGCGCATCGTGGCCGCCACCAACCGCGACCTGGCCGTGATGGTCGAGAAGGGCACCTTCCGCAAGGATCTCTTCTACCGGCTCAACGTGGTCAACCTGCGGCTGCCGTCGCTGCGCGACCGCCGCGAGGACATTCCGCTTCTGGCCGCGCACTTTCTCGACCGCATCAGCCGCGAGCACAACCGCAAGTTCACGCTGAGCGACGAGGCTCTGCGCACCATGATGCGCCACGACTGGCCGGGCAATGTGCGCGAGCTTGAAAACTCTGTCGAGCGGGCCTGCGCGCTGTCTTCCGGACCGGTGCTGCACCTGGGCGACCTGCCCACGCAGTTGCAGCAGCAGGGGCTCCAGCAAGACATCGACGCGCGCCGCGCCGGCGTCCGGGCGAAGAGGCCGCGGCTGCCGGCGCTTGCCGGACGTGCAAGCCGCTGGCCGAGCTTGAACGCGACGCAATCCTGGGCGCCATCCGCACCCTGAACGGCGACAAGCTGCAGGCCGCCAGGCTGCTCGGCATCGGCAAGACCACGCTCTATCGCAAGCTGAAGGAGTACGGCATCGCCGACCCGCTGCAGGAAGAGTAGAAGAGACAGCTTCTAGCCGTCTGGCTTCTCAGCCTCCAGCTTGCTCTTGCAGGACTGCTCCGTCGGCAGCTCGCTCCGGCAGGCATTCAGAGCAGCACAAACGGACAACCAGAATTGCCAGACAGCTAGAGGCTGAAAGCTAAGATAGCTGAGAAGCTAGACGAACTAGAGACAAGGAGATCGAACATGAGCATTCTTTTGGTGACCGGAATCGAAGGCGCGCGCAACTGCGCCGCCGTGGTAGGCGCGCAACTGGGCATGGAAGTCGAAGTAGCCGAGGGCCGCAGCGCGGCGCTGGCCGCGCTGCGCAACCGCGAATTTCTCGGCCGTGGTGATCGACGAAACCCTGGCCGAGTGCGATCCTGCCGCCGCCGACCGCATCTGCGAGCACGCCGGCCTGGCCATTCCGCTGCAGATCAACTTCGCCGTCTCGGGAGCGCCGCGCCTGGTGCGCGAGATTCGTTCCGCGCTGCATCGCCGCGAGCGCGAGCAGGCGGTGGCCCGCCGCGCCGCCGCGGCAGCCATTGAAGCCGAGCTCAAGTCCACGGTCGCCGGCCTGCTGCTGCACTCGCAACTGGCGCTCAGCGGCAATGAGGTTCCGGCGCCGGTGGCCGATCGCCTGCGCGTTGTCGCCGATCTGGCCGGCAGCCTGCGCCAGCAGTTGAGCGTCCCCATCGCTGGCCGCGCCAACGCCGCAGGCTGAGCGGCATTCTGGCAATCGGTCAGTTTGGACATGCCGTTGAAAGGGCATGGTTTCAAAGCCTGCCCAAAGCGGAGTCGCAGCATGCCGAGTGGCCTGGGTCGAGGATAGCGTTTCAGGCCCTGACGGAGGCTATAGACGCGGCCTGAATCAATTCAATTCTTGAAACATAAATTCAGCGCAGCCGTGGTTGCGGGAAAGTTGCAAAGCCAGACCGGCTTCTCACTTTTCCATAGACATCGCGCAACTGGCTCGCAGTTTACAACTGCCATGCGGAATCGAATACCCTAGACTGTGCAGGGAGCCGTCATGACCGTCATCCGCCAGGAAGATTTCATCGCGAGCGTTGCGGGCGCGTTGCAGTACATCAGCTACTACCACCCGGTGGACTACATTCGCTCGCTCGCCCAGGCCTACGAGCGCGAGCAGTCGCCCGCCGCGCGCGATGCCATGGCGCAGATTCTCATCAACAGCCGCATGTGCGTCCGAGGGCCATCGCCCCATCTGCCAGGACACGGGCATCGTCAACGCCTTCGTCAAGCTGGGCATGGACGTGCGCTTCGAGGCCGGCCCCGGCGAAGAACCCCTCGACTTGCAGCAGATGGTCGACGCCGGCGTTCGCCGCGCCTATCTCGATCCCGACAACAAGCTGCGCGCCAGCCTGCAGGCCGATCCCGCCGGCAAGCGCATCAACACCAAAGACAACACGCCCGCCGCGGTCTTTGTCGAAGTGGTGCGCGGCGCGACGGTCGAGGTCACCGTCGCCGCCAAGGGCGGAGGCAGCGAAGCCAAATCGAAGTTCGTCATGCTCAATCCCAACGATTCGGTCGTCGACTGGGTTCTCAAGACGGTGCCCACAATGGGCGCAGGCTGGTGCCCGCCGGGAATTCTCGGCATCGGCATCGGCGGCACGGCTGAAAAAGCCATGCTTCTGGCCAAGCAATCGCTCATGGACCCGATCGACATTCAGGACCTCATCGCACGCGGCGCAAAAACCACCGCCGAAAAACTTCGCGTCGAACTCTACGACAAAGTAAATCGCCTCGGCATCGGCGCGCAGGGGCTCGGCGGCCTGACGACGGTGCTCGACGTGAAGGTCGTCGACACGCCGGCCCACGCCGCCAATCTTCCCGTGGCCATGATCCCCAACTGCGCCGCCACGCGCCACGCGCACATCGTGCTCGATGGCTCCGGCCCAGTCTTTCTCGATCCGCCTCCGCTCGATGCCTGGCCGAAGCTCACCTACGACGTCTCCGGCGCGAAGCGCGTCAATCTCGACACCGTCACGCGCGAAGAAGCCGCCACCTGGAAGCCGGGCGAAGTCTTGCTGCTCACCGGCAAGCTGCTCACCGGCCGCGATGCCGCGCACAAGCGAATGACCGACATGCTCAACCGAGGCGAAAAACTGCCCGTCGATCTCAAGGGCCGCTTCATCTACTACGTCGGCCCGGTCGATCCGGTGCGCGGCGAGGTCGTCGGCCCCGCCGGACCCACCACGGCCACGCGCATGGACAAGTTCACGCGCCAGATGCTTTCGCAAACCGGCTTGCTCGGCATGGTCGGCAAGGCCGAGCGCGGGCCTGAAGCCATCGAAGCCATTCGCGAGTTCGGCGCCGTCTATCTGATGGCCGTCGGCGGCGCGGCGTATCTGGTTTCGAAAGCCATCTACGGCTCGCGCCTGCTGGCGTTCGAAGACCTCGGCATGGAAGCCATTTACGAATTCGACGTCCGAGACATGCCGGTCACCGTGGCCGTCGACTCGAAAGGAACCAGCGTGCACCAGACCGGCCCCGCCGAGTGGCAGCAGCGCATCGCCGGCATTCCGATCTTGCAGTGAACGCCCCTGAAGTGAACGCCAAACGACCGAAGAATTTCGAAAAGCGGGTCTGACGCGATTCAAATACAGCGCATCTAATTCCTTGTTCGCCTTGCACACGGTAGGTCAAGATGCTGATTCGCGTAGGTTGTGAAATAGAGTTTCAATTGCAGATGGATACACCCATGCTGGCGATGCTCAACGTGCATCCATCGCGATCGCTCGATCTGCTTGAGCCCGACGAGATCCAGCCAAGCCCGGCAATCCCGCTGGCGCATTATTTCGATGAGTTCGGCAACCGCTGCACGCGTTTTGTCGCTCCCCGGGGCCATCTCAAGCTTTCATGCTCCACTCTCGTGCTCGACAACGGACGTCCCGATCCGGTCAAACCCCTGGCGCGCGAATGCCCAATCGGGGATCTTCCCACCGACGCGCTGGTGTTTCTTCTCAGTAGCCGCTATTGCGAGGTTGATCGCTTTGGGCACCTCGCGCACGAGCTCTTTGGCAACACGCCGCCGGGGTGGGCGAGGGTGCAGGCTATTTGCGATTGGGTCCACGCGAGCATGCAGTTCGACTATGCCAAGGCTCGGCCGACGAAGACGGCGCTCGATACTTTTACTGAGCGGGTCGGCGTATGCCGCGACTTTCAGCATCTGGCCATCACGCTATGCCGCGCAATGAACATCCCAGCGCGGTACGCCACGGGTTATCTCGGCGATATTGGCGTTCCGTATGGTGGCCCGATGGATTTCAGCGCATGGTTTGAGGTTTTCCTCGATAATCGCTGGTGGACCTTCGACGCCAGGCACAATGTTCCTCGAATCGGTCGCGTCCTGATGGCTGTGGGGCGGGATGCTGCCGATGTCGCCCTGACGACTTCGTTCGGGCAGGCTGACTTGAAGAGTTTCTTCGTCGTGACCGAAGAAGAAACAAGGCAATCTCGCCTGGTTTCGCCACGCGCGAATGAACCGCTCGCCCTCGCCATCTGACCCGCCCAGTCTTTTACAGACTGAATTCGACTCGGGATATTTGGCAGAAGGTCAGAGGTTCTTTAATGGTGGGTATAGATCCTACCCACCACGATCACCGCCGACAAAGCCAGCGCAATCAGAATAAAGAAGGTAATTATCAGTCCGATAACATGTTTGCGCACCAGCGCATCGCTTTGCGAGGAATCATGAGGACTATGTGCCTCACGCTCTATCTCGTGCTCAAAATCTTCGTACATTTCTACGGCCTGATCCTTCACCTCCACGACTTGATCCTTCACCGTTGCGAGCGCGTCCGTTGCAGAAGTTTCTTCCTTGTGCATTGTGATTCTCCTCGGCGGCATGATCCCTGTGTCTGCCGGCCTTTGCTATTCTCGCCCCTTAGTAGGATGCCTTGAATGGCCAATCCGGTACACGCTGCTCGCAACTAACGCGTCGTCAGCGGTTCAGTTTAGTGCTATCTCAAGATTGTGGGAGCGGGCATCAGGTGAGGCAACACCTCATGACCAATAAGCTGCTAACCTGCGGGAACTGTGATCAAGTCCTTTCTTCTCGCGCTCTGTGGTGCGTTATCTCTCGGCTGTGCATCAGCACAAACTTCCGCGCAAACATCCGCCTGGCAGCCGTCGCCCGGACACACGCAAATTCCAATTTGGCCGGCGGAGCCGCCGGACGCACGCGCTGCCGCAGGGCCGGAGACTGCAAAGACCGATACCAAGGAGCTGGTCGCCGGCAGGCCGTGGACTTATCTCGAGAATGTCGCCACGCCCACGATGACGGTCTACTCGCCAACAGGCGCCAACGATTCGCCAAACGGCAAAAACGAGGGCGCCGCTGTCGTCGTTTTTCCTGGCGGAGGCTACGAGATTCTGGCCATCGAGCATGAAGGCACTGAAGTTTGCGATTGGCTCACGCAAAGAGGAATCACCTGCGTGTTGTTGAAATACCGCGTGCCGGCCCCGCGATCTGAACCAAATTGGGGAGCCTATCCGGAATCGCCGATCGCGCTTGAAGATGCACAGCGAACCGTCGGCCTGGTCCGCTTGCACGCCGCCGAGTGGCATATTGATCCGCACAAAATTGGAGTGCTGGGGTTTTCCGCAGGCGGACATCTGGTGGCCGCAATCAGCACACACTTCGCCGAGCGTCTGTATCCTGCCGTCGATGATGCCGATAAAGAAAGCTGCCGACCGGACTTTGCCGTGGCGATCTACCCCGGTCACTTGTGGTTGGGCGGCAAAAATTTTGAATTGAATCCGGCTGTACCTGTGACCAGCCAGACGCCACCTACCTTCCTGCTCCAGAACGAGGACGATCATGTGGACAACGTGAACGACTCGCTGGTCTACTACATTGCGCTCAAGAATGCTGGCGTGCCTGTCGAGATGCATCTGTACGCGCAGGGCGGCCACGGATTCGGCCTGCGTCGCACGAAGCTTCCCGCAACAGGATGGCCTCAATTGGTGGAAACGTGGCTCACAACAATCGGCATGATTTCAGAGTCGCCGACGGCCACTGCGCCTGCCAGGTAGTTCCGCTAACCTCGCGGGTGCCCTCGGGTCTCGATTCTGAGACCGGGGATAGCACGAATCTCCCTAGCTCGTGAACGTGCTAGCTCCGCCAACTCCGCTGCTTTTCACGCGTGCGTCAAATACCCCATTCCATCCAGCACGCCTCGCATGAACGCGAAGCTCTCGATCACGCCGGGCATGGGATCGTCGGGGTGAATCTCGTACTCAAGATCGATGTATCCCGTGTAGCCGATCTTGATCAACGCCTCAAACATTTCGCGGAACGGCAGGATGCCCTCGCCCACAGGAACCTGGCTTTCTTTGCTCGCGAAGCTGGTCAGGTCCTTCACATGCATGTCGTAGAGGCGCGGCCCGGCAGCGTGGATCGCCTCAACCAGATTCGTTCCCGCACGCGCAGCGTGACCCACATCGATGCAGCAGCCGATGCGCGGGTCCATATCTTTGACGACCTTGAGCACATCGAAGGGTGAAGGGTAGACCTTGTCTTCCGGTCCGTGATTATGGATCGCGATGCGAATGTCGTACTCGCGCACAAACTTTTCGATCCGCGGCAGCGTCGTCGGCGCGGGATCGCCGGCCACGATCACGCGAACGCCCGCGCGCTTGGCGTACTCGAACTTCGAGCGAATGTCGTCGTCATCGTCCTTGGGAAAGTAAACCGTTCCGACCGCGTGAAGCTTGATGCCCGCGGCAGCATAATCGGCAAGCGCCTGCGCTTCGAGCGTGGGGTCCATCGGCAGATGATCTTTTGCGTCCTTGCAGTTCAGCGCAGTGAGGTTCAACTGCTTCATGAAGCCGATTAACTCGGCGCGCGTGAAGTTGCGGAACGTGTAGCTCGCCAGGCCAAGGCTGAGCGGCGAAAACTTGCCCGAGGCCGGAATGGCTTCAGCGACTGCCGGTGTGGCTCCGACCAATGCGGGGACAACTCCGGTTGCGGCCAGGCCAGCAGCAATCGCACCCGACTGCACAAATTGACGGCGAGAAAATCTGTTTTTCATAGCGAAGTCTCTTCTATCACCGGCAGATCAAGTCTGTAAATCCAAAACAGCAAGCGTGGCACGGACAACTGATCCCTGGTCCCCGTCTTTCTTGTTCCCTTGTTCCCTGGTCCCTTGTCCCCGCTCTACTGCTTTCCCCACCGGTAGACCAATCCGCCTGTGAATCCGCGGCTGGCCTGTATGGACGAACCAAATCCATTGAAAAAATATTCAGGCGCAAGCTTGAGGGCGACGTTCGGAGACACATTGAACTCGCCGATCACGCTGACGCTTGCTCCGAAGGTGCTGGAATTCGGGTAGAGACCGATCAGCTGGGGCGGAATGCGGTTGGTGTCGCCCCCGAAGTTGCCGTACGCCCAGACCGCCCATCGCGCGACCGGAGATGGAGTATTTCGGCTGCAGATAAAACCGATAGACAGGACCGCCGAGCACATCGTACTGGCTGATGGCGTACCGCGTGTCGTTTGTGAAATTCGGGCCCACGTACGCTGTGCCGAAGTAGCCGCGACCGTCCAGCGTGAAACCCAGCCGCTCGGTCGAAAATCGCGTCAGGCCCGTCTCCCACGCGTAATACGTGAGCCGCTGTAGCGGCTTGCCCGCCACCAGGCCAGGTCCGGGAGTAAAGCGCAGGTAGCCCGTGTCCATGTACGATTCCCAGCGGTGGTCATAGGCATCGTGAATAGCCGTGCTGCGACGCTGCGAGCGGCGCAGGCGAATGCGCTCCTGCACGCTGATCTGACCCTGATTCTGATCGGGAGTTTGCTGCGCGTCAGCTGGTGCCTGGTTCTGAGCCAAATCCTGGCTTTCGTCGGGCGTTACGCTGGATGAGAAACTGCTCGAGCTTTGTGCCTGAACGGCGGACATCACCGGCAAACTAAGCGCCATTAAAATTGCAAGACGGCGAAATGAAAACATCGGGTTCGGAATTCCTCCAAGGGATTGCGGAAGCTCGCGTGCCGGCCGGCCTATAATTGCCCGGTCCAAAATTAACGGGCCCAAAATCAACCGGCCGAAAATTGACCAGACCATATCCGGAATTTGCCCGTCCACCGCGGCGCTAGTCGCTTGTCCAGTTTCGTGGCTTCGATCGTGATTTCACTGCGGTTCGGATGCGATGCTTCCCCCATCTGGTATTAAATCACCTCGGGGCAACCCCGGTAATGAAGCTCGCCCGAGACTCGAGCCAGAACTCGCCTCGTAACCCAAGCCAATGCGCCCTGTTTAGACGCATACGGCGACCAACCGGCACTGCCCGTGCTCTCGCATCCACATTTAAGTAGTGGGCTTAAGCCTGCGGGCGACTCTGCGATGATAGCCAGTGGAGGCGCGAAGAAAAATGGGACGAATTCTACTCGGGATCATCTTGTGTTTGATTTTGTTGCCGATGGCCGTGCTGGCGTGGTTGCGCTTCGGGCATCCGCCCGTTGCGGTGGCTGATGCGCCGTTTCCCTATGAGCGGCAGATCGTGCAGATTCCGCTCCATGCGCGCATGAATCGCGAGATGCCGGGCAACCCGCCCATTCAGGCCGACGACGGCACTCTCACCGCGGGTGCGCAGGTTTACAGTGACCAATGCGCCGTGTGCCACGGCTTCAACGGCAGGCCCTCGACCCTTGGCCCCAGCATGTACCCCAAAGCGCCGCAATTTTGGGTGCCGCGCAAGGGCTCCAGTGTCTTGGGCGTCAGCAACGACCCTCCCGGCCAGACCTACTGGACCGTGTTCAACGGAATTCGCCTAACCGGCATGCCGGAGTTCAGCAGCACGCTCACCGACACCGAGATTTGGCAGGTGGCCCTGCTGCTGGCCAACGCGAATAAGCCGCTGCCTCCGGCCGCAGCCGAGATCGTGCGAGGCGAGATTCCCCCCGACACAACGCCAACAACGCCTGCACCGGCCACAAAGTAAACGAGCTTCTGCGGCTAACGCTTTCTTGCCGTGAATAGACTTTTACAGCGCGCTTTATTTTGAAAGTTTCGGCAACTCGAAACGCGATGATCCAGAGAGGGAACTGCAACCGTGAGCTTCGTTGATTGGCTTCGCAAGGGATTAGGCTACGTGCTCCTCAGCATGGGCGTTTCGCGCCCGGCTGCCAAAGCGGCTCCCAGGCCCGGGCAGGAATCAAGGCCCACGCGCAAGTCCGATGCAAAACCCGCACCCGACCGCGAAAGCGACGGTCCATCCAACTGATAGTCGGCCTGCGGTTCCGCCGACCGCTGCGGTGCAAAAGCCGCGGGCAGGCACGAAGTGTCAGGGCACGACTTCAGTCGGGCCGCAAACGTCGCAAATGAAGTAGGGCTTTAGCCCCGGACGCGTTCCTCAAAGCCCGCGTCCCCGTACAATAAAGAGGGAAGCGCACTCCCACTCACTCGATGGCGGAAAAAGAAAACAAGCAAACCAAGCCGACCGGGTTTCCCAAAGAGCTGCCGACGGAATCGCCAAACGGATCCGGGACGCCGAAGCGCAAGTCCGACGATGAAGTCGCCGGCAAGGTCTACGACGCGCGGCTCATGCGGCGTCTCGGTCGTTTCGTCCGTCCTTATTGGCTCCAGGCTGGCGTTGCCTCGCTCGCCGTCTCGCTCAAGTCGCTTTGCGATGTCGCCGGGCCCATCCTCGTCATGGTCGCGGTCGATCGCTATCTCGCTCCCGAGGCCAGCGACCAGGACCCATCGAACGCCGTTGCTCACTGGGTAGCCGTCAACAGCCCGCTCGCGCATCTGCTTCCACAGGGCGCCGTCCACGGCATCACGCGTCTGGCCGCAATCTATCTCATCATGCTGGTCACGGCGTACTCTGCTTCAGTTCGTCCAGGTTTATCTGATGCAGTGGATCGGCCAGAAAATCATGTTCGATCTGCGCCGCGACATTTTTCGCCACATGCAGCGCATGGACGTCGGATTTTTCGACATTCATCCCGTCGGTCGCCTCGTCACGCGCCTCACCTCAGACGTCGATGCCGTCAACGAAATGTTCACCGACGGCGTGCTGGCCATCGTCAACGACGCCTTCATGCTCACCATCATGGCCGCCGTGATGCTGGCCATCAGCTGGTGGCTGGCGTTGCTCGCCTTTGCCGTTTTGCCGCTCATCCTCATCGTCACGCGCATCTTCCGCGACCACGTTCGCGAGAGCTACCGCCGCGTTCGCACCGCTATCGCGCGCATCAACAGCTTCACGCAGGAACACATCTCCGGCATGGCAGTTGTCCAGCTCTTCAATCGCGAGGAACGCGCCTACAAGGACTTTGAAGACGTCAACCGCCAGCACATGATCGCGTTCATTGACACCATCTTTGCGTACGCCCTCTATTACCCGGCGGTCGATTTTCTATCTTCGGTGGCGATCGCGCTGGTCGTCTGGCGCGGCGGCTTCGGCGTGCTTCATCTGCCGCCCACGGTCACAATCGGCGTGCTCATCATGTTCACGCAGTTTTCGCTGCGTTTCTGGCGGCCTATTCAGGACTCTGTCCGACAAATACAACATTCTGCAAGCCGCAATGGCGGCCTGCGAGCGCATCTTCAAATTGATGGACTCGCAACCGGAGATCGTCAGCCCCGCGCATCCGATCGTGGGCGACGGTTCCAATCGAATTCAGTTCGACCACGTCTGGTTCACTTACCAGAAACTAACCGATGAGCAGAAGGCTGCCGTGGCCGCCGCCCGAGGAAAAACACCGCGGACGTCCTCGCCCGCACTTTCTCAAACGCATCCGGAGTCGCACGAAGTGTCAGGGCACGACTTCAGTCGTGCCAATCGAGCCGCAAATTCGGATGGGGCTTTAGCCCCCGTGGCCTGACGCCGCGGCTCTCGGTTCGCTCGACAACATCGAATGGATCCTGAAAGACGTCTCCTTCACCATCGAGCCGGGCCAGACGGTCGCCATCGTCGGCCACACCGGCGCGGGCAAAACCACGCTCACCAGCCTCATGATGCGCTTCTACGAGGTCACCGCCGGCCGCATTCTTTTAGACGGCGTCGACCTGCGCGACCACGATCTCACCGAACTGCGCCGCCATTTCGCCGTCGTCCTCCAGGATCCGTTTCTCTTCTCCGGCACCATCGGCGAAAACATTCGCCTCGGCAACGAGCAGATCACCAACGAGACCATGCGCCGCGCCGCGCGCGACGTCAATGTGCTCGATTTTGTTGACAGCCTGCCGCACGGCTTCGATGAGCCAGTCCGCGAGCGCGGCAGCTCGCTCTCCACCGGCCAAAAGCAGCTCATCAACTTCGCCCGCGCGCTGGCATACAACCCGCACATCCTCATCCTCGACGAAGCCACATCAAGCGTCGACACCGACACGGAGCTGCGCATTCGCGGCGCGCTCGAACGCATGGTCGAGGGCCGGACGAGCGTTTTAATTGCGCATCGACTGTCCACAGTTCAACGAGCCGACACCATTCTCGTCATGCACAAAGGCCAGTTGCGCGAGATGGGCTCGCACCAGGAGCTGCTCGCCCAGCGCGGCCTCTACTGGAAGCTTTACCAGCTTCAATATAAAGATCAGGAAATGGGTGTTCTCGCGCCGCCCTCAACCGAGCCATCTCCCGCACAAGCGGTTTGAGCGGGGCAGGGAATCGAGAGCATGGAATTGCCGCGGATATGTGGTATCTGGGTTTGATCGCGCGCGGCTAGTATCAGGCTGTAACTGATGGATTGGGGCCAACCGCCCCGAGGCTACTTCTGCCCCGAACTCACCGCCGACGGGAAGCTGGACTCTGCGCCGAAATAACATTCAATTGATTCCAACTTTTCGCCCGCGATTCGAAGGTACTCCACGTTCCGGAACGCTTTGCCGTTTTTTGTGTGGCAAAGATACTTCACAAAAGCGTCATCCGCACCAGTGCTCACTCGCTCCAGGTCAAAATGCTTGATGAAGTCAACCTGTGTATCCCAGCATCGCGTCTTAAAGGTGCTTTTGCTGATGTGGTCGTCGCCGGCCGCACTGCTAAATGTAAAGTCGTCGGCGAGCAGCTCATTGAACGTGGCGAGGTCCTTGTTTTCCCACGCAGCGTACCATCTGCGGACGACGTCCACGTTTGCCTGGTTTTCTTCTCCCGCTGCGTTAGCTCTCTTCGCTCCCGGCAGCGCCATTGCACCCACAACCGCACACGCTCCCGTCCCGAACATCTTCCTGCGCGACACTGTCATTGTCGTCATTCTGGGTTCTCCCTCCATGAGTTCAGCTCCGCTTCAGGGTTCACGGTATCAGCCGCGTGCCCTACGTCTGGATTTTTAGACGGGGGACGACATGGATTTGACAGCCGGAAATCTTCCCGCGCCCCGCGATATGATGGAAGAAGACGATTTCCCGCGCATCCCATCGCATCTCCGGCGGAAATGCCAGACTCAATCACCGTGACCACTGCACCCCAAGTCGAGCTATTTGACACCAGCCTGCGCGACGGCCTGCAGCAGCCGGACCTCGAAATCTCTGTGCCCAACGCCGTTCTGCTCCTGCAGCGCATGGCCGCCTTCGGCGTGCGTTACGCGGAGATCGGATTCGCCGGCGCCAATCAATTTGTCTCAGACCTCACCGCAGCCATCGAGTTCGTCGACACCGGCGCAATGCGCCTCGCGCTTTTCGGGCGCTCGCGCGGCCGCGGGGCGAAAGTTGATCAATGGCCCGACGTCGAATTTATCGTTCGTCACAAGCGCCGCGTTCCCGCCGCCGTGATCGTTGTTAAATCGCGCCTGCTCGACGTGGAGCGCTCGCTCGAAACCACGCCTGAAGAGAATCTGCTGATGGCGCGCGAGACCATTGACTATTTGCAGCAGCAGGGTCTCGAAGTCCTCATCGATCTCGAGCACGCCATGGACGCAAGTTGCGGTCGCTGCGAAAACGGCCACCCTTGCGGCGGCGATTTCGCAAAGCGCAGCCTCGACCACTTTCACTCGCTCGTCGAACAGTGCGTTCGGCAGAAAGTCAGCCGCATCGTTGTCTGCGACACCAACGGCGGTTCCAGCCCCGAAGAAGTTTCGCAAGTCATCGGCGGCCTCATCCGCGATTTTCCCGGCGCGCAATTCGGTTTCCACGGTCACACCGATCGCGGTCTCGGCATCGCCAACACGCGCGCAGCGATTCTGGCCGGCGCCCGCCACATCCAGGGCACGCTCATCGGAACCGGCGAGCGCTGCGGCAACGTGAATCTCACCACCGTCATCGGCGCAATGCAGCTTCGCGGCGAAGCGGAGTTCGTTCCGCCCGCGTCTCTCGCCGGCCTCACCAGCCTGGCGAATTCGGCCTACGCGGCCTTCGGGCTTGAGCCGCCGCACGGCGCGCCCATCGTCGGCCCCGGCGCATTCGGCACATGGGCCGGCATGCACGGCTCCAGCGAGCGAAAAAATCCCGGCGCGTATCTCTGGACCGATCCCGCGCTGGTCGGCGCCAGCCCCGTCATCGGCGTCAACGCGCAATCCGGCCGCGCCAACATCATGCTGCTGTCTGAATCGCTAGGCGTCCCGCTCAACTCCGCGCAGGCGCAGGCGCTCATGGATCAGAACCCCGCCATGATCGAGGGCGGCGGATACACTACGAGCGAAGTCAGCTTCCGCCTGGCCTGCATGCGCGTACTCGGAACGCTGCCTAACTGGTTCTCAGTGAAAAGCTGGCGTGTGCATGACGAGTCCGACGAGGTCGGCGGACGCTTCATCCAGGCCCACATGACGCTCTCGATCGGCGAATCGCGCGTGGCTACCGCGCGCGCTGAGGGCACTGGCCCGGTGGATGCGCTAACCAAGGCAATGCGCATGGAGCTCGACAAATACTATCCCGCGCTTGCCGAAATGCGCCTCGGCACGTTCACCGTCGCCGCGCTCGACGTGCGCGCGCAAGATTCAGCCGCCCACGTTCGCGTCACTGTCAGCTTCACCGCAGACGGTCGCGAACCGTGGGTCACTGCGGGCGTCTCGAGCGATTTGAACCAGGCCGCCCTCATGGCCATCGTCGATGGCTTCCACTATTGGCTGCTGTTGCAAAGCGGAAAGCGGCAATCCGGCAAATCTGCGCGACCGGCAAATGCCGCACAAGCCCGTAACTGGGGTGGCTCGCTAGAGGTCACTTCTACAATCCCTCGCAAACCATACAACCAGAAAGAATTAGCCCAGAAGTAAATAGCTGGGCAGCCCAATTTGGGCGCGGCCCTGGCGCGTTCTTCTTGCACGCAACCCCCCGTTCGAAAGTGGGTTCCACCCCATAATGGGTGATTTTGCTCGGGCGTTGTCCCCGCACATACTCCCAAACAAAGGCCGATCCAGCGAAAAGAGCTGGTGTAATCCGGCAGATGAACGAGACTCGCAACACATTGGCTGCTGCATTTTCGATTTCAGCCGTTAAAGAAGACAGCAGACGACGTTAAGGAATAAGGAGGCCCGCTATGTCCACACAAGTTCTTCATGCCGCGCTCGATTTAGCCAATATCGACCTGGCTAACATTGGGCCGGCATCGCGCTACATCCGCGAGACGCGCATTGAACTTCTCGATCACGAGAAAGAGGAACTCGCTGCATTGCGCTTCTCCATTATTCTTACCTCGCGCTGGGTGGCGTCGGAAGATGAAGCGCTCGGCCGCCGCGCCGAACTACGCGGTGAGCTCAAGTTGCTGCGCAACCACTACGGCGACAAGATCGACGAAATCGCCATGACCTTCGGTGTTCAGCAGGCGATGGAGACAGCGGACGAAGTGGAGCGCACTGTCATTGTCCCTCTCGAATTGAAGCCGATTCCCATCAAGACCGGCGGTCAGGATCACAGTGATGGCTATGTCGAAGAGGACTGGGGCCTCTGACTGCTGGTCGCTCCAGCGTCTCGTAGCACGCTCACGCAAAAATGCGCCACTTCCAATTACGGAAGTGGCGCATTTATTTTGCGTTCTAAATTAAACGTCTGATGCTACTTGGCCGCCAGCGAAGGCCGCGTATCCAGCGATCCGTTCGCATAGCCCTTGGCCATCTCTGTAATCGGAATCGGCGCGTAGTCGCCGGCGTGCCCCGCCTGACCAAACTCCGTCATGCGCGCCGCAACCACCTTCGCCATCGCCTCGCGCGCCGGCTTCATGTAGTCGCGCGGATCGAACTTCTCCGGGCTCTCCGCGAACACCTTGCGGATGGCGCCGGTAATCGCCAGCCGATTGTCCGTGTCCACATTGATCTTGCGCACGCCGTTGCGAATGCCGAGCTGAATCTCCTCAACCGGCACGCCCCACGTCGGCTTCAGCTTTCCGCCGTACTCGTTGATGACGTCCTGCAGATCCTTCGGCACCGACGAGCTGCCGTGCATCACCAGGTGCGTGTGCGGCAGGCGCCCGTGAATCTCGATCAGAAGGTCCATCTTCAGCACGCTGCCGTCTGGCTTTTTGTTGAACTTGTAAGCGCCGTGGCTGGTGCCGATCGCGATGGCCAGCGCGTCCACGCCGGTGCGCTCCGCAAACTCGACCGCCTGGTCGGGATCGGTCACGTGCTCCAGGCCCGTGCCGCCAGCGCCGTGGCCGTCTTCAATGCCGCCCAGCACGCCGATCTCGCCCTCAACCGTCACGCCGCGCTCGTGCGCGTAATCGACCACGCGCCGCGTGACCTCGACATTTTGCTCAAAGCTCGACGGCGTCTTGCCGTCCTCCAGCAGCGACCCGTCCATCATCACGCTCGTGTAGCCCAGCGCGATGGCGCTCTTGCAGGTCTCAAAGCTGTTGCCGTGATCCTGGTGCATGGCGATCGGAATATCGGGATTCAACTCCGCCGCCGCCTGAATCAGCTTGAACAAATAAAGATCTTCTGCAAACTGCGCGCGCGCCGCGGCTCGCCTGCACGATCACCGGCGACTTGGTCTGCTTGGCCGCCATCATGATGGCCTGAATCTGTTCCATGTCGTTGACGTTGAATGCGCCGACGCCGTATCCGCCCTTGGCAGCTTCATCGAGGAGCTGCCGCATCGATACAAGAGGCATAGAGATTCTCCTTTGTGTTGGCTTCGGCCGCGCTGGAATTGCCGCGAGTGAGCATGGCCGTGAGAACTGAGTCATCCCTATGTTAGCAGAGGGTCGCGTGGAAGAAATCCGGATCGCACCCAACCGCTGCGCGGCTGCTCTACGGAATCAATGCGACGCGCCGCAACCAGATAGTAGGAGCGCCCGCGTGAGCACGATTATGGGATGCCCCATCCTAGCCGGGTTTTTGTTTTTCCGGCTAGGGTGGGAAAGCACAAACCCAAACCTCCGTCGCAGCCAGCTCTCACGCATAACAAATCTGTCCCAGCACCACCGCCCGCTTCGCCCCCGTCGCCGCCGGCACGTTTCCCGGCAGCCGATGCCATGATTGCCACGCCAGCAGCGCAAATGCCGCGGCCTCCTTGGCCTCGGCGGGCATTCCGAATTTCTCGCTCGTCGTCACAGCGCATCCCAGCGGTTCCAGCCGCGCGGCCAGCATTGCCACCAGCGTTTTGTTCCGCGCTCCGCCGCCGGAAACAATAAAGTCGACCTCGTGCCCTTTCATCTTCGCCCGCACGAAATCGCGCGTAGCTCCGCGCAATTGTCTCGGCGGTTAGCGCCGTCGCCGTGGCCAGCGCATCATGATTGTTCTTGCTGTGCCGCCTGCACGCGGCCAGAAATTCCGCCGCGTAGGCCCGCCCAAACTGCTCGCGTCCTGCGGTCTTCGGCGGCTTGAGATCGAAATAACGATGGCGCAGCGCCGCCGACAAAACCGGCGCGAGCACCGTTCCCTTCGCCGCCAGCGCACCATCGCGATCGAATGCCTTGCCAAACAGTTTCTGCGCCAGCCAGTCGATCACCATGTTTCCCGGCCCCGTGTCGAAGGCAATCAACTTGTCCGGTCCGGCGCCCGCAGGAATCGCCGTCAGATTTGCAATGCCGCCGATGTTCTGCAGCACGCGCCCGCGCTTTGCGTCGGCAAACAGCACATAGTCGAGCAGCGGAACCAGCGGCGCTCCCTGTCCGCCGGCCAGCATATCCATCGGCCGAAAGTTTGAAACCACCGGAACGCCGAGCGCTGCAGCAATCGCCTGCGCCTCGCCCGCCTGCCACGTGCACGCAAATTTTCGCCCTGCGTAAGACTCTGAGCGCGGCTGGTGGTAGAGCGTCTGCCCGTGACAACCCACCAGGTCGAGCTTCATTTTGTGTTTGCGCGAAGTTTCTTTCACCGCCTCCGCATAAGCCAGCCCCAGCCGCCAGTTCAGCCGCGCCAGCTCCGCCGTCGAAGTCGACTTCGCATTCATCGCCGCCAGCACCGCGCGGCGCAGCGCAGCAGGGAAGGGAAACGCCTCATGCGCCAGCAGCGTGAGCTTCGGCTTCGCGAGATAGGGTTGCCCCTCCTAACCGCGTTTTTGTTTTTGCGGTTAGGGTGGGATAGCGATATCCGCACAACCGCCACATCAATCCCATCGGCCGAAGTGCCACTCATGACTCCTGCTACAGTCATTGCGCTTGGATTCATGGACACCTGGCTCCTAATTGTTTAGTGGTTTGTGCGATGCTTTCACCGAATTGCAGAATCCTCGTCCGCAGCGCCTCGAATTCTTTCTTGCTCAGCGCCGTCGGCATTGCCGCGCGAAGCATCTTCTTGCGCTTCCGCTCCGAATCTTTGGCACGCGCAAGCAGCAGCCTTCCAAACGCCGCCGACCGCTCGCCCTCGGCGATCAGCGCCTCATACACGTTCTGAATCGGCTCCGGATGATGGCAGATCAGCAACAAATCCGAGCCCACGCGAACTGCTTCCACCGCCGCGTCTCCCATCGGCATGAACTTCGCTACGCCGCCCATCTCCAGATCGTCCGACAGAACGATGCCGCGATAGCCGATCCGCTTTCTCAGCACCTCGCTCACCCAGAAATGCGACACGCTGGCCGGCCGCTCCTGGTCCTTCGTCAGGGGATACGCCGCGTGATTCACCATCACCATCGGCAGTTCGTCGCGCAGCGCGCGGTAAGGCTCCAGATCCTCCGCCGACAGCTGCTGCCATGTGCGACGAATCTTCGGCGTCTCCAGATGCGAGTCGAGCGTTCCGCCGCCCAGGCCAGGAAAATGCTTTCCGCATCCCGCCACGCCCCTGCGCCGCAAGCCCAGCCAGAAATTCACGCGCATATGCCACACACGTCCGCAGCTGTCGACCCGGCGCATCGCGTCCCCATCACCTTTTCCGATTCCGGCAGCGCCGAGATCGAGCACCGGCGCCAGCGGCGAGTTGAATCCGAAAGCCTTCACCGCCTCCGCAATCAGCTCTCCGTGCTCGCGCGCAAGCGCACCGTGCCCTGTTGCGCGCGCAGCCTTCGCCACCGCCTCGCACCGGCGGAATCGGCGCAAGCGCATCCCGAAGCCGATCCACCGTTCCGCCTTCCACATCGACGAACCGCGCGCAACGCGGCGTGCAAAAAGCAGTCGCCTCCGCGAGCAGCGCCCGCGTCTGCTTCGCATTCTCGATATTTCGGCGAAACAAAATAATCCCCGCCGGCCGCAAAAGCTTCAGCCACGCGCGCTCCATGCGCGGTCAGCTCCGCCCCTTCAAGCCCCACCACCAGCAAACTTCCCGCCGCCTGCGCAAACTTTGCGTCATCTTCTCTAAATCTCCAATCTTTCTCGCATCTCGTCGCTATTCTTTCTTTTCTTTCAACTCTGTCTGCAATTCTTCCAGCAGATTCAGCGCCTGCAGCGGCGTCAGCGAGTTCACGTCCGTTTGCTCGATCCGGTCCACAATCTTCTGCGAGAGCGGCGTAAAAATCGTCAGCTGCATCGGGTCGGCCTCAGTCTCCACCTGCACGCTCTGCCGCTCCTGCTTTTCGTGCTGCTTGCAGCACATGTTTCGCCCGTTCAATCACCGCCGCCGGCAATCCCGCCAGCCGCGCCACTTCAATCCCGTAGCTCTTGCTCGCCGCGCCCGGCTCAATGTTGTGCAGAAACACAATTCCGCTCGCCGTCTCCTTCACGCCCACGCGAAGATTGCGCACGCGCGGCAATTTCTCCGCCAGCATCGTCAACTCATGATAGTGCGTCGCGAACAGCGTTCGCGCGCCAATCTCCGCGTGCAGAAATTCCACCGTCGCCCACGCCAGCGATAGCCCGTCGAAGGTCGCCGTTCCGCGGCCCATCTCGTCGAGCAGAATCAGCGACCGCTTCGTCGCCGTATTCAGAATCGTCGCCGTCTCCGTCATCTCGACCATGAACGTCGACCGGCCGCGCGCCACGTTGTCGCTGGCGCCGATGCGCGTATAAATGCGATCGACCAGTCCGAACCGCATCCGTCTCCGCCGGAACAAAACTGCCCATCTGCGCCATCAGCACCAGCATCGCCGCCTGCCGCAGATACGTGCTCTTGCCGCCCATGTTGGGCCCGGTCACCAGCAGCAGGCTCGGGGCGGTGCTCCCGCACCTTCACTCTTTTGGAGAAGATTCGTGCGAAGCGCAAAGATAAAGATCGTTGGCAATGAAACGCCCCTCGCGCGTCTCCTCCATCCACTGCTCGATCACCGGATGCCGCGCCGCGACAGCCTCAAGCACCGGTTCCTCGGTCAACTGTCGGCCGCACATAACGCCGCGCCGCCGCCAGATGCGCAAAACACGCCAGCAGGTCCGCCTCGGCCACGGCCGCCGAGCTTCGGCGAATCCGCCCCGCGCTTTCGAGCACGAACTTTCTCAGCTCGGCAAAAATGCGCTTCTCAATCTCGATGCAGCGGTCGTGCGCGGTAAGAATCTTTCGCTCGTACTCCTTCAGCTCCGGCGTCGTAAAGCGCTCCGCGTTCACCAGCGTCTGTTTGCGTTCGTAGTCGGCCGGCGCCAGCGCCAGGTTGGCCTTCGTAATCTCGATGTAGTAGCCGAAGACCGAGTTGTAGCGCACCTTCAGCGATCCGATTCCGGTCCGCTGCCGCTCGCGATCCTCGATGGCCGCAATCGCCTGCCGCCCCGAGCTCGAAATCGCGCGCAACTCGTCCAGCTCCGCGTCCACTCCCGCTGCAATCGCGCCGCCATCCACCAGCGTCAGCGGCGGCTCGGCCACCAGTGTCTTCACAATCCGCGCCGTCACGTCGTCGAGCGTGTCGAGTTGCGCAGCAATCGCGCGCCACTGCGGCGCCTTCATCGCGCTCGAGCGCCGTCTTCACTCCCGGCAGCCGCGCCAGACTCGCCGCCAGCGCGCGCACATCGCGCGGCCCCGCCGAATCGAGCGAAATCCGCGCCAGCAATCGCTCCAGATCCAGAATCCCGCCGAACGCCCGCCGAATCTCCTCGCGCTTCAGCAGATCGCCGTGCGCCTCGGCCACCGCTTCGTACCGCGCTTCAATTTCCGGCGCACTATTTAGCGGCCGCAGAATCGTTGCTCGCAGCAGCCGCTTGCCCATCGGCGTCTGGCACGCATCGAGCGTGCGAAAGAGCGTGACGCGCTCATCCTGCCCCGCAAAAAGCGGCTCAACCAGCTCGAGATTCCGCACCGTCACCTGGTCCAGCTCGAGCGCCGTCGAGTGCTCCTCGAACTTCAGGCTGTCGATGTGCAGCGCATCATTCTTCTGCGTGGAGCGCACGTAGTGCAGCACCGCGCCGGCCGCAATCGCCGCCGGCTCATGCCCGTTCAAGGCCAAATCCCTCGAGCGACCGCACATTCAATTGCCGCTCGACTAGCGGCACAGCAAATTCCCGCGTCCAAACCCAGTCCTCGACTCGCGTCCGTGCGGGAATCCGCTCGAGCTGCGCCGGCGCGTCCGCACTCGTGGCCACCAGCACTTCGCTCGGCGCGGCCAGCAGCAACTCATCCATCGCCTGCGCCCGCGCATTCGCTCCGCGAAACTCCATCGTGCGAAATTCGCCGGTCGAAACATCCAGCAGCGCCAGCGCACAAACGCTGTCAGGGCGCCCCACCTTCGCGGCGTTCTTGTTGTTGTCGCTAAGGTGGGAGTCAGGTTCATACAGCGCCGCCAGAAAATTGTTCCGCTCCTGCCCCAGCCCCGCATCGAGCGCCGTCCCCGGCGTGAGCACTCGCGTCACTTCGCGCCTCACCAGCTTTTTGGTGAGCTTCGGGTCCTCCATCTGGTCGCAGAGCGCGATGCGATAGCCCTTGCGCAGCAGCCGCGATATGTACTGCTCGACGGCGTGGATAGGGAACGCCGCACATGGGAATGTTGCGTTCCTTGTCGCGCGCCGTCAGCGTCAGTTGCAGCTCGCGGCTGGCCACGGCCGCATCGTCGTAGAAGAGCTCGTAAAAATCGCCCATCCTGAAGAACACCAGCGCATCGGGATTCTGGTGCTTGGCCGCGGTCCACTGCCGCATGAATGGCGTCAGATCGGCAAACGTTTTGTCTGCGGAAGTCTTTACCGGGTTCAGCGCAGTCAGAGCAAACTCCGGCTCGGCCTCTGGAGATGACGCATCGGCCCCGTCCAGGATCGTAACCGGCGGTGTCGCAGGGCTCTCATCCAACAGAGGGGATGGCGGAGCGCCGCTTTGGGGACCAGCTTTGATCACGTTAGGTTCAAGACTATCGCGATACCGCGCCGAGGCGATAGCGGAGTTCATGACCGAAATTCCACCGTTCACGCCCGGACTCGCGTTCGGGTTCGCCCCGCTCGCCCCGCCGTCCATCCAGCGTAAAAAAACAAAGCTCCTCGACCTACGCCGCCGCCATGTACAATCGCTCGGTCGTTTGAACCCGGCAAATTCCCGGCAGATCGGGCATTCGCTCAAATCGCCGAATTCAAGATCACCAATGGAGGAAACAAAAATGTCCAGCAAGAAACGCTCAATCTTTCTCGCGCTGTTCTCCGTCGCCGTCCTCTGCGCAGCTACGGCTTCTCAAGCTCAGTCACCGCTCGACGGCACCTGGCGCACTGATCTGGCTCAAACCAAATACAGCCCCAAGCCGCTCACTTTCTACATCAGCCAGGGCTGGTATCACTGCACTGGCAGTTGCAACCCGGCCTACGACATCGCGGCTGACGGTCAGGATCACGCTGTCGCCGGCCACTCCTACGACACATTGGCTGTCACCGTCGTCGACGACCACACCATCTCCGCGGTCGCCAAAAAAGGCGGCACGGTGACGTTTGAGCAGACTCGCACTGTTTCTGCCGACGGCAAGACGCTTACCGTCAAAACTGTCGATCACCCCATGAGCGGCGGCGCGCCTTCAACCTTCGAATCGACGGCGAAGCGCAGCGGCAAGTTGGCTTCAGGCGTCCACGCCACCTCGGGCGACTGGATCATCGTCAAGCAGAGCGGCGGCGGCAATGCGCTGCTCACCACCTATAAAACCAGCGGCGATCAAATCACCATGTCCGATCCGACCGGCTCGGGCTACACTGCCAAATTTGATGGAAGCGATTACCCCGTCCACGGCGCTTATGGCTACGACGCCGTCTCCCTGAAGAAAATCAACGCCCACACCTTCGAGGAGACCGACAAGCGCAATGGCACCGTGACCGACGTCTCGACCATCACCATCTCGGCCAACGGCAAGACCATGACCGTGGTTGACACCGACAAGCTGACTGGCCGCGTGGACACCTTCACCGCAACCAAGCAGTAGTAACGACCTCTACACCATGAACGAGTCAATTGGCCCCAAGTCCGCCGTCGATCATCGCGGCGGACTGCGGCCGAATACGCCGACCTGAATTTCTCCACCAAAAGAAGTGCATCGAGTGATTGAAATCACATGCAATCGCCGCTCTTCCGCGCAAACTGGCTCTCTCAAGCGCGTAAACCAGAGGGCCCGCTTCATGAACAACACCGTCTTGCTTCAGAAGCTCATTGCCATTGAACGATCTATCGGCACTGCCGACAACGGCACGCTGCGCCAGCTCGTCTACGAGGCCGAAGATTGCCTGCTTGAGATCCAAAAGGAGCGTGCGCAGAGTTTTATCCTGGACTCCAGCCGCGACGCCATGCCCCGCTTTCATATGACAGGCGAGATCTAGCAGACCCAAAGCCTTGATAAGCCCTCCCCGGCTTTCATCTCCGCGTGGCTTCCCTCCTAAAGCGATCCTTCATTTCGCCCGCGCCGTCGCCGCTCCCGCCGATCTCCGGTCCGATAAACTGCGGCCCGGTATACTGAAGGGTTACGCCTAACGTAGAACCTGCCATGTACCTGCTTTGGCTACGAGTTGCGGCCATTCTCTATGCCGGTGGATGTGTCGCCGTCTTCCCGGCGGTGCTCTCGAACTCCATCCCCTGGCGGAAGACCTGCGTCCATCTCGGCGGCCTTGCGTTCTTCTTCCATTTCGTCTCCATCGTTGAAATGCTCGTCCTCGCGCACCGCTGGATGCCGGTCGGCGTGCGCGAGATCGAGTCGCTGCTCGGCTTTGCCGTGGCCGGCCTCTTTTTCCTCGTCTGGTGGCTCTACGACGCCATCTCGCTCGGCATCTTTGCGCTGCCGGCGACATTCTTTCTGGTCTTTATTCCCGCGCTCGGGCCCGGACCGCTACCGTTTCCCATCGCAGGGTGTGCGCATCAGCTGGCTCGTGGCGCATATCGTTGCGCTGCTGCTGGCCTACGCGGCGCTCTGCTTCAGCCTGCTCGCCTCCGTGCTCTATCTCGTGCAGGAGCGGCGCATCAAAGCCAAGCTCAAGCCCGGCAAGCCGAACGATGGCACCGCTCGACTGGCTGCCGCCGCTCGACACGCTTGAGCGCATCGCCCTCGCCACGCTCGAATTCGGTTTTCCCTGCATGACCGTCGGCCTGATCATCGGCTCCGTCCTGGCGCAGGAGACCTCGCTCGGCGCGGCCTACTTCCTCGATCCCAAGGTCATTGCCTCCTTCGTCATGTGGGTCGTTTACGTAGCTCTGCTGCTGGTGCGGCGCAGCGCGGCTCTGCGCGGGCGCAGGGCAGCCTATGTCTCCGGCGCGGCTCTCGTCGTCATGATGGCCGTCTGGGCCGCCAACCTCTTCAGCCACGTGCACAGGTTCGGTCCCCAATGACGCTCACTCTCATTGGCGTGAATCACAAAACGGCGCCCATCGCGCTGCGCGAGAAGATCGCCATCGGCCGCGACGAGCTTGCCGAAACCACGCGCGCCCTGGCTGCCACGCCGGGCGTCGCCGAGTGCATGATCGTCTCCACCTGCAATCGCGTTGAGCTGCTGGCCGTCGTCGAAGGCGATACCGTCTCCGTCGCCGCATTTCTCTCGCAGCCACTTCGGCATCGACGCCTCAGTCCTCGCGCCTCACCTCTACGAGTACCGCGATAAGGATGCCGTCAGCCATCTCTTCCGCATGGCCGCCAGCCTCGATTCCATGGTCGTCGGCGAGCCGCAGATTCTCGGCCAGGTGAAAGAAGCCTTCGCCGTGGCGCGCGCCGCCGGAACCATCTCCGCGCCAACTCGATCACCTGCTGCAGAGCGCATTCGCCGCCGCCAAAAAAGCGCGCAGCGAAACCGGCATCGGCTCCAACTCCGTCTCCATCGCATCCGTGGCCGTCGATCTGGCGCGCAAAATCTTCGGCTCGCTTGAGGGCCGCACCGTCTTTCTGGTCGGCGCAGGCAAAATGAGCGAGATCGCCGCGCGTCATCTTGTGCAGCAGGGCGCGGGCGCCATTCTCGTCAGCAATCGCACCGCCGAGCGCGCGCGCCGCATGGCCGAGGAGTTTTCCGGCGCAGTTGTCCCCGAGGTCATCGACTTCGAGCAGCTCTACGACGCCGCCAGCCGCGCCGACATCGTCATCAGCTCCACCGGCGCGCCGCATCCCATCTTCCGCCGCGAGCACGGCCAGGCCTTTCTGCACAAGCGCCGCAACCGGCCCATGTTCTTCATCGATATTGCCGTCCCGCGCGACGTCGATCCGGAGATGAACAAGCTCGACGGCATCTTCGTCTACGACATCGACGACCTGCAGCAGGTCGCCGCCGCGCACATGGAAGAGCGCAGCCGTCAGGCCATCGACGCCGAGGCGCTCATCGCCGCCGAGGTCGAGCGCTTCCATCAGCGCCAGCGCACCGTCAACGCCGCGCCGGCCATCGTCGCGCTGCAAAAGCGAGCCGAAGAAATTCGCATCGCCGAGATCGAGCGCATTCACTCGCGTCTCGGCACGCTCACCGCCGAGCAGCTTGCGGCCGTCGAAGCGCTCACCCGCGGTCTCGTCAACAAATTTCTCCATCCGCCCATGCAGGCCATCAAGCAGGCGGCGCGCGAAGGCGACTTCGCAAAACTCGATGCGCTCTGCGAGGAGTGGTCGGTCTCAACCGCCGCGCCAGGCGAAGGCGATTCCGCCACGGCGATCCCGGCGGCCACGAACGAGGAAGCCGTCGCGAGCCCCGACAGCACTCTGGAGCCGGAGGCTCGCAAGAAAGCTTGAGAGCACAGCCGCAGGCGAAGCCGGTCGCGAGGCCAGCATTGAGGCGCGCCGATGAAACTGCGCATCGGCAGTCGTGGATCGCAGCTTGCTCTCTGGCAGGCCAATCACATCGCCGAACTGCTGCGCGTCCAGGGTCACGAAGTCGAAATCGAGATCATCAAAACCACCGGCGATCGCCTTCAGGAAGTCACCTTCGCCGAGGTCGGCTCCAAGGGCATGTTCACCAAGGAGATTGAAGAGGCACTCGCCGACTGCCGCATCGATCTCGCCGTGCACTCGCTCAAGGATCTGCCCGACTGACCTTCCGGCCGGTTTCGCGCTCGCAGCCACGCCCGTCCGTGCCGATCCACGCGACGTCTTTGTCTCCATCAACTACGCCAGCCTCGCCGAGCTGCCGCGCCACGCCCGCGTGGGCACCAGCAGCCAGCGCCGCCGCGCTCAGTTGAAGGCTTTGCGCAAAGACGTAGAGGCCGTCGAATTTCGCGGCAACGTCGACACGCGCCTGCGCAAGCTGGCCGAGGGCCAGGTCGACGCGATTCTGCTCGCCGCCGCCGGTCTCGACCGTCTCGGCAAAACCGATTGGGTGCGCGAGCGCCTCGATCCGCAGGATTTTTGCCCCGCCGCCGGCCAGGGCGCGCTGGCCATCGAGATTCGCAGCGGCGATGTGGAGACCCTCGCGGCGGTGACATTTCTCGACCACGCCGACACGCGCTTCGCAGTCACGGCGGAGCGCGCGGCTCTGGCTGCACTCGGCGGCGGATGCCAGGTTCCCATCGGCATTCACTGCCGGCCGTCGTTTGCACGGAACGCTTCCAGCGGCGCATGGGTCGAGATCTTTGGCGTCGTCGCTTCGCCAGAAACCGGCAAGATGATTCGCGTACACCTTCACGCGCCGCGCGAGAATTCCGATCCTGTCTCGCTGGGACGCGAAGCTGCCGAGGTGCTGTTGGAGGAGGGAGCAGGTTCGATGCTCGCCGCCGGCCGCATGCGCCGCCGGCGGAGCCGCCTGATGACCGCGCTGCCCCTCGTCGGAAAGCGCGTCCTCGTCACGCGCGCCGCGCACCAGGCCGGCAAATTGAGTGACGGTCTTCGCGCCCTCGGCATCGAGCCGGTCGAAGTTCCGGTCATCGAAATTCATCCGCCCGCAGACTTCGCCCCGCTCGATCGCGCGCTGCGCTCGCTCTCGAATTACGACTGGCTCATCCTCACCAGCGCCAACACCGTCCACGCGCTTGCCGACCGTGCTGCGTCGCTCGGCCTCAGTCTCGCCGCCGAGACTGCACCTCAAAGTCGCCGCGGTCGGCGAAGCCACGGCAACCGCCGCGCGCGACGCAGGCTTGCCCGTCACGCTCGTTCCAGAAACATACGTCGCGGAAAGCCTCGCGGAAGATGCCTTGCGCGACGCAAACGCGCGGCAAGAAAGTGTTATTAGCCCGCGCCGCCATCGCCCGCGACGTCATTCCCGATGCGCTTCGCGCCGCCGGCGCCACAGTCGACGTCGTCGACGCCTACCGCAACGTCATGCCCGAGGCCGCGCCCGCACTCCTGCGCGAAGCTCTGCAAAAAGGGAATCGCCGCAGCCACTTTCACCAGCTCATCGAGCGTGACTCATCTCGCCGACGCCGCGCGACGAGGCCGGAATCGCGTTTCCGTTCGCCGGCGTCGCAGCCATCTCCATCGGCCCCATCACCAGCCAGACCCTGCGCGACCTCGGCTGGGAACCTGCTGCTGAAGCAACCCAATCCGACGTTCCCGGCCTCATCCAGGCCGTTGCCCGCGCGCTCGATTAACTCCGCCAACTCCGCTAACACCGCGAACTCCGCTGGTCTTCTACGAGCTCCACGTCTTGTCCTTCGACCGGCACAGCGGCTCCAGGTTGCACTCGCGGCATTTTGGATTGCGCGCCACGCACACCTTGCGCCCGTGCTGGATGATCTGGTGCGAAAAGCTGATCCACCTGTCGCGCGGCAGAACCTGCATCAGCTCCTGTTCAACCTTTTCCGCGCGTGTCGCCCTTGGCCAGCTCCAGCCGCCGCGCAATGCGGAAGACGTGCGTGTCGACCACCACGCCCTCAGCCTTGCCGAAGCTCACGCCGAGCACGACGTTCGCCGTCTTGCGCGCCGCGCCGGGAATCGTGATCAGCTCGGCCAGCGTCTGCGGAACCTCGCCGCCAAAGTCCGCGATGATCTTCTTCGCCGCGCCCTGAATCGACTTCGCCTTGTTGCGAAAGAATCCCGTCGTTCGAATCAGCTCTTCAAGTTCGGGCAAGCGTCGCCTTGGCCATCGCCGCCGGGGTAGGGAAGCGCCGGAACAGTTCCGGCGTGACCATGTTCACGCGCACATCGGTGCACTGCGCCGAGAGAATCGTCGCCACCAGCAGCTCCCACGGCGTGCGATGATTGAGCGCGCAAACAGCGTTCGGATACGCCTCGTCGAGCCCCTTCAGAATCGCATCGACGCGCTCCTTCGCAAGCGGACCGGCTGTGCTGGTTCGGCGCGCTGTCCGTTTCGCAGAGGTTTTCTTTGCGGATTTCTTCGGCGCGGCTTTCTTCGTCGGCTTCTTCGCAGGCATGATTGCGAGTGTAAACTCTCCGGTCGGCCAAGCGCGTCGGATCTACCTAGAGGGTTCCCGTCAGCCAGTCGCCAAGCTTCTCCACCGGCAGCCGCACCCCGATAAAAAACTGCCCGAACAGCGCGTACACCGCGCTCACTTCATCGAATCTCATCTCGTAAATCAGCTTCTTGAAGACCACCGGATCGTCGGCGAAGAGATCCACGCCCCACTCCCAATCGTCCATCCCGATCGATCCGGAGATGATCTGCTTCACCTCGCCGGCGTATCGCCGCCCGATCATTCCGTGCTCGTGCATCATGCGCTGCCGCTCGGCAAACGGAACTGTGTACCAGTTCACCTGCTCGCCGCGCTTGCGGTCCATCGGATAAAAGGACAGATACTTCGCTTCTGGAATTGCCGGCCACAGCCGCGGCTTCATCGCCTCCGACGCGCGCTCGAGCGATGCGGCAATCTCCGCGTTCCACTCCGGCGGAATGTGCCTCGAATCCCTTGGCCGTCGCAGCATCGTACGTCTTGCGGCTCGACTCGTAAAGGCCGAGCTCAACAACCGAAACATAAGAGTGGCGAAGCTCGAGAAAATCGTACAGCGGAGTCTGCGCGAGCGCGAGCTCAACCTGATTCAGCTCCTCCAGTGAGTCGCGAAAGTGAATGAGCATCAAGATCGCCCTTGTGCCCGAGCAGCGAATAAAGCGCCGAACGAACCGGCGCGCTCGCATCCTTCCGCTCCAAGCCCCGCAGCGTTTCGACTGTGCTGGCGAGAATGCTTCCACGTTCGCCGTCCGCGCGGGACTTCCACGTCTTCCAGTCGAAGCGAAAGATCTGGTGCAGCACGCTCGATCCTTCAAGCGTCAACGGAACCGGCGGGTGCAAATCAGGTATTGAATCGGCCACTCTGGCCCCCTTCGAACACATCTCATCCTAACAAAGGCAAATTGCAGACGTGTGCAGCGTCTTTTCCCTTCGCGAATCCCATCCAAAACATAAAAGCGCGCGAGCGCCTTATATACTGGGGAGGCTCATGAGTGAAAAAGTCCTGGCGCTCCTAGTAGATTTCGTGACCCGTGTGATCAGCGCCGGGGGCTATGCAGGCATTGCTGCACTCATGGCCATCAACTCGTCTGGAATTCCGCTTCCCTCCGAACTCATCATGCCGTTCTCCGGCTACCTGGTTTATCTCGGCCGCTTCAATCTCTTTATGGTCGCGATCGCCGGAATGGTCGGCTGCAATATCGGCTCGGCCATCGGCTATTGGATCGGCGCCAAAGGCGGACGCCCGTTCGTTGAACGCTATGGCAAATGGGTTCTGATGAGCCATCACGATCTGGATCGCATGGGCTGGTTTTTTGCAAAATATGGCTCGATTGCCGTTCTGCTCGCGCGCATGATGCCCGTCGTGCAGACGTTTATTTCCATCCCCGCCGGAATCGCGCGGATGCCGCGCCTGCGCTTCCACATCTACACGTCTATCGGGTCGCTAATCTGGTACACCTGCCTGGCCTACGCGGGCATGAAGCTTGGAGAGCGGTGGCACACCGATCCGCGCCTCGAGCAGATCTTTCATCGCTTTCATCTTGTCGTGGAAATTGCTCTTGTCGCGGCCCTCGTGTGGTTTGTCTGGTCGCATCTGAATCGCGCAAGGCAGCCGAAGACGGCATGAACAGGCCGCCTCTTTTCTACTTAATCGAGAAGTGAACCTAATTTCGAAATCATCAGCAAAGGAAGGTTAGGAGAAGCAATGGCTACGAAGAAGAAAAGCGGCTCGAAGAAAGCTGCTCCCGCGCTAAAGTCCTTGCCCGGGGGCCATAAGACCGCTGCACTGTTGGTTGAGCCCGCGAAGGGCAAGTTGGGCGTAATGGTAGTTGGACTCGGCGCCGTGGCCACCACAATGATCGCCGGCGTTGAAGCTATTCGCCGCGGTCTGGCCAAGCCGATTGGCTCGCTCACGCAGATGGGAACCATCCGGCTCGGCAAGCGCACCGATAACCACTCGCCGTTGATCAAGGATTTTGTTCCGCTCGCGGATTTGAATGACATCGTCTTCACCGGCTGGGACATCTTCGAAGACAACGTGTACGAGGCGGCGGCGCATGCGGCGGTTCTCGATGCTGATACGCTCAAAAAGCTAAAGCCGTATCTCTCCAAGATCAAGCCGATGCCCGCAGTCTTCGATCGCTATTACGTCAAGCGCCTCGACGGCAAGCATGTGAAGAAAGGCAAGAACAAGCTCGATCTCGCCGAGCAGTTGAGAGCCGATATTCGCGCCTTCAAGAAAACAGTGAACCGCGTCGTGATGATCTGGGCGGGTCGACGGAGATCTTTTTGAAGCCGACGGCAGTTCACAAATCGATCGAGGCTTTTGAGAAGGGCCTCGAAAAGAACGACCCCGGAATTGCACCTTCGCAGATTTACGCGTACGCGGCGCTGAAGGAGGGCGTGCCGTTCGCCAATGGCGCGCCGAACCTGACCGTCGACTTTCCTGCGATGATCGAGCTTTCGAAGCAAAACGCCGCGCCCATCTGCGGCAAGGACTTCAAGACCGGCCAGACGTTCATGAAGACCGTGCTCGCGCCGGCATTCAAAGCGCGCATGATCGGCGTCAAGGGCTGGTTCTCGACCAACATTCTCGGCAATCGCGACGGCGAAGTGCTCGACGAGCCGCACTCATTCAAGACCAAGGAAGAGTCGAAGCTGGGCTCGCTCGAATACATCTTTCAGCCCGAACTTTATCCGGATTTGTACAGCGACATCTACCACAAGATTCGCATCAACTACTATCCGCCGCGCGGCGACGAAAAAGAAGCGTGGGACAACATCGACATCTTCGGCTGGCTCGGCTATCCGATGCAGTTGAAGGTCAACTTCCTCTGCCGCGACTCGATTCTGGCCGCTCCCATCGCGCTCGACCTCGTGCTGTTTCTCGATCTGGCCAAGCGCACGCCCGAACTCCGCTCCATCGGAATTCAGGAGTGGCTGAGCTTCTATCTCAAGTCGCCGCAGACGGCCAAAGGCCTGTACCCGGAGCACGATCTCTTCATCCAGTCGATGAAGCTCAAGAACACGCTGCGCCACATCATGGGCGCGGACCTGATCACGCACCTGGGCCTTGAGTATTACGACTGAGCGGGTGCGCGAGAGCTGGCCGGTTGCTCCCGCCGCGTCCACGCCACGCGATGGCGTAATCTGAACTGAACATGAAGAACTCTGCAGTTTTGCTCATCGATTGCCCTGACCGCAAGGGGCTCGTGGCGCGCGTGTCGGGGCTGCTCTATGAGCGCGGCGCCAATATTCTGCACGCCGATCAGCACATCGACCACGAGCTCGGCCTATTCTTCATGCGCGTCGAGTGGGGTCTTGGTCCTGCGGACGGCAGCACCTCGGAGAAGGGAGGCGCGGAAAAAAGCCGACGCATCCTTCGATCTCGCAGCCTTCAAGGCCGTCTTCACGCCCATCGCAGCCGAGCTCAACATGAACTGGCAGCTCACCTCAAGCGAGCGCCCGCCGCGCGTCGCGCTCTTCTGCTCGCAATATCTGCACTGCATGGCCGATCTGCTGCACCGCTGGCGCGCCGGCGAGCTGGTCTGCGAAATTCCGCTGATCGTCTCGAATCATCGTGAAGTGGAAAAGCTCGCCGCCTTCTATGGCGTGCCGTTCGAGCATGTGCCGGTCACTGCCGAGACGCGCGCTGACGCCGAAGCACGGCAACTCGAACTACTGTCGCGGCACCAAATCGAGCTGATCATTCTGGCGCGCTACATGCAGATTCTCTCGCCTCAATTCGTGGCGCACTATCCTGCGGCCATCATCAACGTGCATCACTCGTTCCTGCCGGCGTTCACCGGCGCGCGGCCCTATCACGCGGCGCACGCGCGCGGCGTCAAGCTGATCGGCGCCACCAGCCACTACGTCACCGAGGTGCTCGACGACGGCCCCATCATCGAGCAGGACGTGGCGCGCATCTCGCACCGCGACCAGGTGGAAGATCTCGTCGCCCGCGGCCGCGACCTGGAGCGCATGGTCCTCTCGCGCGCCGTCCGCTGGCACCTCGATCGCCGCATTCTCTGCTACGGCAACAAGACGGTGGTCTTCGATTAGGCTACGCGTCCCATGCTGAGGGGGAGCGGCTTTTAGGCCCTGAATCAGCCGCACCGACTCGCCGGCCTGCAGGCTTGCCAGCTTCGGCAGAAGTGTATGCTAACTAACCTGCCCAAAATCTGCTAAATACAGTCCTTTGTTGATCCAGGGCTGAGAATCTCCTTGCCACAAGGCCTCACTTTGAGTTAATTTACTAACCAGTTAGTTAATTCGCAAAACACATGACTCCGCACACCACAACCGATGCCCAGGCCGAACGCTCCGCCGAGACCCGCAGCCGCATTCTCGACGCCGCCCTGAGCGAATTTGCCGCCAACGGCCTCGCCGGTGCGCGCACCGAACAGATTGCCACCGCCGCCGGCGTCAACAAGGCGCTGATCTACTACTACTTCGAGAGCAAAGAGAAACTGTATTCCGCGGCGCTGGAAATGGTGTCGGCGCCGGGTTCGCGATCGCTCGATGGCGGTTTTTCTGCGCGATGCCAGTCCCGGGGAGCGTTTGCTGCGCGCGGCGCTCGATCATTTTGATCGCATTTTGACGCAGCGCGAATTCCAGAGCCTGATGCAGCAGGAGATGATGCGGCATGCACAAGGGCGAGGAGGGCGAGCTGCCGCATCCTGGTCAAGCGCGTCTTCGCGCCGCTGCACGCGATGTTTCAGTCGCTGGTGCGCGAGGGAATTGCATCCGGCGAGTTGATCGAGGTGGATTGGTTCCAGATGGAACTGTCCGCGCTCGGAGGGAATGTCTTCTATTTCCTGAGCGCGCCGGTTTGGCGAGCAGATCCTGGCGTTTGAGCCCTTCGACGAAGAAGCGCTGCGAGCGCGCAGAGTGGCGTCTGGTGGAGTTTCTCGGCCAGGCAATCTTCCAGGATCGGACAACACGGCGCGGAGCTCGCGGCAACGTGTGCTAGCGGATTCGCCGATGCCCGAATTCGCCAATTTCAAAGGCCAATTTCAATAGTTTGAGGTGAAAGACAAGTGAACGCGCGAAATCGAGTTTTCATCATATTGGGCGTGCTGACCGTCGGATCGCTGATCTGGTATTTGCTCACCACGCGGCGCACGCAGCGATCTGCAACTGATCGGCACCGTGGACGCGAACGAAGTTATCGTGAGCTCCAAAATTCCCGGCCGCATCCAGACGCTGACGGTCGAAGAAGGCCAGACTGTAAAGGCGGGCGAGCTGATCGCCATCATCGAGAGCGACGATCTGGCATGCAGCTACAAAGGCCGCCGAAGCCACTGCGGAAAGCGACGCGCAGAAGTTGCGCGAGGCCCAGGAGACGGAACGCGCAGGACCAGGGCGAGACCTCCAGCGCAACGCAGGCAGCGCGAAGCGCAGGTGAAGGCCGCGCAGGCCAGTTGGCGCAGGCGCAGGCCAATCTCGCGCACCAGCAGGCCGACACCAGCCGCACCGTTGCTCTTGGCGCAAGCAGGGAATCGATGAGCACGCAGGCAAGAGACGAAGCGGTCACCAGCCTGCAGGCAGCCGAGGCGGCCGTGAACACCGCCAAGGGAAACCTGGACGCAGCTCAGGCAACGCTGCGCCAGGCGCGCGCGCATGAGCTGCTGACGCAAGTGAACGCGAGCACCGTCGATGAGACGCGCGACTCCGAGGCCAATGCGCAAGTTCTTGGCCGACGAAGCCAAAGTAGAGCAGGGCTATTCGCAGGTCGACTCGCCCATCGACGGCAAAGTCGACGTGTGGGCCGCGCGACAGGGCGAAGTGGTCACGATGGGCGAGCCGATCGTCACCATCATGGATCTTTCGCAAACCTGGGTTTACGCGCCGCTGCCGGAGACGCAGGCCGACAGCGTGCAGCTTGGCGATTCGCTGCGCGTAGTGATGCCCAGCGGCGACACCGTCTACGGCAAGGTCATCGCCAAAGCGGCCGAAGGCGACTTCGCCACGCAGCGCGACGTGAACAGCATGAAGCGCGACATCAAAACCATCCAGCTGAAACTGCTCATCCCCAATCCCGGCGAAAAGTTTGTTCCCGGCATGACCGCCGAGGTCTA
This sequence comes from uncultured Acidobacteriaceae bacterium, assembly GCA_963725115.1. Classification (GTDB taxonomy): domain Bacteria; phylum Acidobacteriota; class Terriglobia; order Terriglobales; family Acidobacteriaceae; genus Telmatobacter. The sequence goes on from CAVRXG010000003.1 coordinate 728,123, forward strand.
CATTCCCAAAGCGAAGCTGGTGAAACAGTGAGCTCTGCCATCAATCAAAGCCCGGCCAACGGCAACGGCGCCACGCGGCCAATTGCCATCGCGGTCGAGAACATCGTCAAGCGCTACGGCGATTTTGAAGCGGTCAAGGGCGTCAACTTCAGCGTCAGCTGAGGGCGAGATCTTCGGCCTGCTCGGCCCAAACGGCGCCGGCAAAAGCACGCTGATCCGCATGATGACCACGCTCATTCCCGTCACTTCAGGCAAAGCCATCGTCGCCGGCCACAACGTGGTCGACGATCCTGACGATGTGCGGCGCGTCATCGGCGTCATTCCCCAGGCGCTCACCAGCGATCAGGATCTCACCCTCGAAGAGAATCTGATCATCTACGCCAAGCTCTACGGCGTTCCGCGCGCCCAGCGCGATAAGAATATCGAGGAAGTGCTTGAGGCCGTCGACCTCGTAAAGTGGCGCGACGCGCAGACCAAAACTCTTTCCGGCGGCATGCGGCGGCGGCTTGAGATCGCGCGCGGCCTCGTGCACAATCCGAAAATCTTTTTTCTCGACGAGCCCACCACCGGCCTCGATCCCGTTTCGCGCATCGCCGTGTGGGAGATGCTGAACAAGCTCAAAACCACGCGCAACCTCACCATGCTGCTCACCACGCACTACATGGAAGAAGCCGACAAGCTCTGCGACCGCATCGCCATCGTCGACCACGGCAATCTGGTGGCGCTGGGCACGCCGGTCGAGCTCAAGAACAGCGTGGCCGGCGCCAATGTTGTCGAAGTGCACTTTGACCGCGAAGCCGAGGCATGGGAAGAGCGGCTCAAGAACCTCGAAGGCGTAACCAGCGTGCAACCGGAGAGCGCCGGCTTCTACCGCGTGCTCACCACGTCGGGTTCGAAGACCACCATGCAGATTGTGGAGCTGGCGCAGAGCCTCGGCGAGACGCTCACTTCGCTGAGCGTGCAAAACACCACGCTCGACGACGTATTTATCCACTACACGGGCCGGCAATTGCGCGACGAGCGGTCAAGCCGGTATTCACGATGCCGCCGCGCCCCGGAGCGCAGCCATGAACAGAATGTTCGCCATCATCGAGCGCGAAATGCGCAAGTTCTTCCGCTCGCCCACGCTGATGATCATGTCGCTGATGTTGCCCATTCTGCAGTTGATCATCATCGGCAACGCCTTCGGCGGCAAGATCGTCGGCACGCACGTCGCCGTCGTCGATCACGATCACGGGCCGCAGGCCGTCAAGGTGCGCGAGGCCTTCGATGCCGTCGCCGCCAACATCAAGACCTTCACCACCATCGATTACCCCAATGAAGTGCAGGCGCGCGAAGACGTGCGCACCGGCAAAATCGACGCCGCGGTCATCATCCCCGAGCATTATTCGCGCCGCGTCTACGCGCAGGATGCGCCCCAGCTCGGCCTTGTCGTCGACAACTCCGACCTGTTCACCTCGGCCACCCTCGAAGGCGAGATGCAGTCGCTCGTGGACGCGATGAATGCGCCCGCAAATTCAGGATCGGCTGACCAAAACCATCGCCCTCGAAATCGTCGAGCTTTACCCCTACGTGAATTATCTGAAGTATCTTCTGCCGATGACCATCGCGCTGGCCATGTATATCTCGGTGATGATCGGCGGCGGCATGCTCTACATCGACGACAAGGCGCGCGGCGTGCACGAGGGCTACCTGGTCACGCCGATTACGAAACTTGAGCTGGTCTTCGGGCTGAACATCGCCGGCGCCATCAAGGCGACGCTGGCCGGAATCTCGATCACCGTCATCGGGTCGCTCATCGCCGGCCTCGGCATTATCTTTCATCCCATGATCGATCTCCAGATGTTGTGCCTCATCATCGCCGGCTCCATCGCCTTCAACGGCATGATGTTTCTGCTCATGGTGCGCGTCGACGATCCGCTCGTGCCGCGCGCCATGTTCGGCGTGCTCAATGTGCTCCTGTTATATCCCTCGGGCGCCATGTATCCCACAGCGTCGTTCCCCAAGTGGATGCAGGCGATGTCCGTGATCGATCCCTTCACCTACGCGATCCACGGCTTCAAGGCCGTCCTTCTCAAAAACGGCGGCTGGATCGCCATCAGGGGCGACCTCGCGTTCCTCACGATCTTCGGAATCGCCACGCTGCTGATTGCCACGCCGCTCTTCAAGCGCACGCTTTAGGGGCGCGGCACGGAATGCTGCGGACCGGAGTACGCGCTCCGGCGTCGTGCTGATTCGTGGCGCCGAGTCGGATCATCTGACGAATCTCGTATTTACTGGGTGGGGGGAGTCGCCGCCGGCGCGCCCGCATCTCCCTGCTTCGTGAACTCAAAGCTGCACGGCCGGCCCAAAAGCCCTGCGCCTTCTTCGCGCTTGCCGGTGCCCGACGTGCCCGTGAAATTTCGCATCGACGTAGTAGTCGTATTTGTTGCCCTTCATTTGCGTGATGAGTCCCGCTTTCCCTTTCGACACCGTGCCCTTGGCATGGAGCTTCGCCGAGCCGTCCGCTCCGATCGTCCCGTCGATCACCATGTAGCCGGGCCCCCCCTCCTCGCCGTGCTGGCCGTGGAATGTACCGTTGGCAATCGTGCTCACGAAAGTCCATGTGTAGGCAGGCATGTGTTCACTCGCGTCACAGGACATATTCGTCGTCCAAGTGCCATCAAAAGGGCCTGCAGCCTGGGCCCACAGGACCATCGGCGCACAAACCGCAACAAGAGCCAAAGATTTCCTGAATTTCATGGATGACCTCCAGTGCAAGCAGAATAAGACGAACGGACATGTATTAGGCAAGAACTTTCTTGTGAAATTCGGATAACCGGTTTGAAGAGCGCTGCCTACAGCCTGAAGACAAAGCATGCAAAATACTTTTAGCTCGAGTTTAAGGGTACGAGCTTTAGATGCGGAGCGCTCCGCGCAATTCCCGGACGGCCCTACTGCCCCAAAATCTGCTCGTAATATTGCACATACTGCGGCACCACGAGCGTGGAGCAGAAGCGCTTCTGCGCGTCCTTGCGCGCAGCCTCTCGCATTTCATTCAGCCGCGAAGGATTATTCAGCAGGCTCAGCGCGCCAGCGGCCATGCCCTCGACATCGCCGACAGAGAACAGCAACCCCGTCACGCCTTCCTCGATGAGTTCGGGCACTCCGCCGACGCGCGTGGCGATCGATGGAACCTTGCAGGCCATAGCTTCAAGAGCGGCCAGACCAAAGGATTCGAGCTCGCTTGGCATCAGGAGAAGATCGGCGATAGCGAGCAGCTCGTTGACGTGTTCCTGCTTGCCAAGGAAGTGAACTCGAGCCTGGATGCCGAGGTCGAGCGCCAGCCACTCTGCGGCGGAGCGGTCAGGGCCGTCGCCGATGAGAATAAGTTGCGCGGGTCGCTCGCGCGCGACAAGTGCGAAGGTCTTGACCACATCCGTAACCCGCTTCACCGGCCGGAAGTTTGAAAGGTGAACCAGCAGTGCTTCTTCTGGTTTGGCGTACTGGGCGCGGCAGCGCGTGCGCTTGGCCTCGTCTTTGATCGGCGTGTAAACGTCGCAGTTGACGAAGTTGGTGATGGTCTCGATAGGCCGCGTAATCCCGAAATCGGCGATGGTTTTGTCGCGAAGATAATTTGAAATGCTGGTTACTCCATCGCTCTCCTCGATGCCGTGGCGTGTGATGGGCAAATAGCTGCGGTCAAGGCCGACAAGCGTAATGTCGGTGCCGTGAAGCGTGGTTACAAAGGGCAGTCGGCGGCCGCGTTTCGCAAGCATCTGGCGGGCAAGCAGCGCTGAAACCGAGTGGGGAATCGCATAGTGCACGTGCAACAGATCGAGCGAATAATACTCGGCCACCTCTGCCATGCGTGAGGCAAGGGCGAGATCGTATGGGGGAAATTCAAAGAGCGGGTAGTTCGAGACAGGGACCTCGTGATAAAAGATGCCCTCGTCGCGACCGTTCAGGCGGAACGGCTGCGAATAGGAGATGAAATGGACTTCGTGGCCGAGAGCCGCGAGTTCAATGCCCAGCTCGGTGGCGACAACGCCCGATCCGCCGTAGGTCGGAAAGGAAGTGATTCCTATGCGCATGAACCCTTCTTGATTTTCGATTTCGATTCGCCGCTGCGTCCCGTTTCGATTTGACGCGCGGAATTGGGTGGAAGATGCACAGAGTCAGATAGCAATCGCGCAGCCGAGATCACACTAAGTGAGCGCGGCTCGCCGTTCAAGGCGAACCCGGCTGTAACTCAGCGAACGAGATGAGTCGAATGCCGGGGAATTCTTTGAGAGTGGTCAGCGCGTCGCGCTCCCCATCGCGCGAAGCACGAAGCCGTGTGCGTAAACACTCAAGATCGGCGTCGTTGTAACCCGGATGTGTGACGAGCTCCCACGTACCGGTCGGCAGGCTAGTCAGCATAGATCGAAGCATGGCACAGTCCATGATGCCGGTGCCGATAACAGCTACGGTTCCTCCGGTCGTCACAAATCCTTCCTTCTCGATGATCCCGCAAGAGAAAGGCTCCAGCCAGCGCAATGCGCTGACCTGGACAGTGCGAAGCCATTGAGCTCGCGGCGTGGCGTGGATCGACCACTTCGGCTCAAAGGGATTGCGGATTGCGCGAATTCCGCGAGCACGCGCAGCGCGAAGCACTGGATGCAGCACCTGTGGAAGCACGTGCGTGTGCTTGTGCGTATCGATGTGCGTCGGGCGAATGCCCCGTTGCTGGAGAAAATCAATTTGCGCCCCGGCTTCCGCCTCCACTTCGGCGGAGCTGATGCGCCCCGTAAAAAGGCGCGTCAGGAATGTGTTCAGCGAATGGGGAAAGTGGCCTGTGCGCGCATCGACGAGCGTGGGAATCTGATCCGGCGGAAGCACAGGTTCGCCGTCGACCAGAACCACGTGGCAACCCACTCCGAGCGTCGGCGTCCGCATGGCAAGATCGATGGCTTCTTCCGTCGCGCCAGCGCGCGCCATGAGTGAGGTACTCGTAACAAGGCCCGCGGAATGCAATTCGATGATGCCGCGATTGACTCCGGAGGTCAACCCGAAATCGTCTGCGTTCACGATGAGTCGGCCACGAGGGGAGTTTATCAATGCGAGTTCCGGAGTCGATGCTTTGCCGGAGAATGGTGGGCAGTGAGGGACTCGAACCCCCGACTTCCTGCTTGTAAGGCAGGCGCTCTAACCAACTGAGCTAACCGCCCACTGCGGCGCTTTTTTCATGATAACAGCGTGCGAGTTTCCCCAGTTTCTTATTGATTGGGCAGCGCCAGCGCTCCAGCCCGAATTGGCCCGAATCGACACCCGAATCGGCGCGCGAAACGACGCTGGGCTCGACGGCGGTTTTGAAAGGGCGCGGGTTCAACGGTGCTGCGACACCTCATCGCAACGAGAGGCTGAATTTGCCCAGGATGCGCCCGTACTCGGCGACCACAATGGCCTGCGCTCCCGGCTGGACAGTCAGTTCCAGTTGATTCGATTTGCGCGTGATTCCCATGTTGAGAGTTGCGGCGCTGCGAAACACCTGCACAAGTTCGATCACATGCTTCCCCGCGGGGATCTCGAATACGATGGTTTCACCGACTTGAACCGTTCGAACATCATGGCCATCGACGACGATAGTGTTCGTGATTTGACCGAACAGCCCCCCAGCGTCAAAGACCGTGAAGTTGACCCAGGCGGTTGCGGTGAGTGCCTGCTGGACCGGGTTCTGGATCGGATTGCTGCCTGGGTAAGGAGCGGGCGGGTAAGCGGGCACATCAGCTTGAGAAGAAGATTCGCTCACCGGGGCGCCGCATCCAGCACAGAAGCGGGCTCCATCATTAAGTGTTTGGCCGCATTTGGGGCAGTAGTTGACCGCCGCTCCACACTGAGCGCAAAAGCGCGCGCCATCTTTAAGCCGCACCCCGCATTTTGTGCAGTCCGCCATCAAGTACCCCTCGCTCTGTCTCGCAATTTCAAACATCATATGTGGATGATGCGAGGGCGTCAAACAATCCGCGCCTTGTTTAGCTGAGCCTTGTTTAGCCGCGACTAGTTTGGCGACGGCAGCGCATCTCATCGGCGATGATAGAGAGAGATGCACAAGGAGTGCCCTGAACCGTGAGTCCGGTGCCGCCAGTATCAGGAAAATCGGCGATCCCCAAGTCGGCGATCGTGGTAGGCGGTGGCGTGGCCGGCATGAGCGCGGCCTGCGCGCTGGCTGAGGCCGGGCTTGCGCGTCAAGCTTGTCGAACGCCGCGGCTACCTGGGCGGCCGCGCCAGCTCCTACCGGCATCCGGGCGTCGATGAGGTAATTGACAACTGCCAGCATGTGCTCTTTGGCTGCTGCACAAATCTGATTGGCTTTTACCAACGCATCGGTGTGGCCGATCGCATCCACTGGACGACCTCGATGACCATGATCGAGCCGGGCGGCCAGCGCTCCGCGCTTGGACCCTTTGGATGGGGCCCGTTCGCGTTACCCGCACCCCTGCACGGCCTGCCTAGCCTGATGATGGCCAAGGCATTCACGCGCGAAGACAAAAAGGCGCTGGCCCACGCCTTTCGGGCACTCATGCGGCCGGTGCCTGCTGATTCTACGGAAACTCTGGGCCAATGGCTCACACGCAACGGGCAAACTCCCGGCGCCATCAATCGCTTCTGGCGGCTGGTGATTGCCAGCGCGTTGAACGCGGATGTTGACGAGATTGCGCTGCCCTATGCGGCGAAGGTGATTCGCGAGCTGTTTCTGAATTCTGCCGCGGCCGGCAGCATGGGAATGAGCACCGTGCCGCTGAGCGAGTTGTATTCCGGCGCGGAAGCAGTTTCTCCGCGAGCGCGGCGGTGAGGTCGTATTCAACGCGAGCGTCGAAGCAGCCGCGTGGGATGAGGAGACTTCGCAATGGACGCTCACGACTCGCGCAGGCGACCAGGTCGCGGACTTTCTTGTGCTGGCGTTGCCGTTTGAGGCCACAGCGAATCTGTTGCCCCTCATGCCTCCGGCAGACGGCGTCGAGAAGCTCGCAGCGCAAATCGAGCGGCAAGAGCATGGGCCAATCTGCAGCGTGCATCTTTGGTTTGACCGCGAGATTACGGACCTCGATCACGCCGTTCTGCTCGACCGCGAGATTCACTGGATGTACAACAAGAGCCGCCTGCAGCCGTCGCGCGAAACAAGCGGGAGCTACCTGGAACTTGTGGTCAGCGCCTCGCGCAAGTTTGCCGCGCTCAACCGCGAAGAAGCGATTGAGCTGGCGGTGCACGAGCTGGCCGAGTTTTTCCCGGCGGTTGCCTTGGCGAAGTTGGAAAAGGCTGTGTTGGTGAAGGAAGTCCGTGCGACGTTCACTGTCCCGCCGGGGATCGATTCGGCGAGGCCCGGCTCCAAATCGCCGTGGCCCAACTGTGTGCTGGCTGGCGACTGGATCGCGACGGGATGGCCTTCGACTATGGAAAGCGCCGCGCGTAGCGGTCACTTGGCTGCCGAAACGGTGTGCGCAGCCATCGGCGAATGGCGAAAAATCCTGGACCCCGATTTGAAGCCGCGCGGGCTCATGCGATTTGTGAAAACAGCCAACAGTTAGCGACTCGAGAGTAGCAGCTAGAAGCTGTCTTTCAATGCGCCAGCAAATACACCCCAACGCAAACCAGCGCCGCTGCCGCCCAGCGCCTGCGGTCGACATTTTCCTTTAGAAAAATCTTGCCGGCGATCGTGTTGGCGACCAGTGTCAGCGATGCCGTGGCCGGCGCTACGAGACTCAGGTTGAGATAATTAAGCGCAAGCAGGAGTGAGAAAAATGCTACCGCGAGAAAGAAAACTCCGGCAAAAAAGCGCGGGCTGGTGATAACGGCGCGAATGGCGCCCGGCAGACCGGATCGTGCGCGAATCTCGTCCAGGTCACCGATCGATTTCATCGCCGACGCTGTGAGCACTTCGCCCGTGGCGGACGTGAGCACGACGGCCGCGATCATGGCCCCAGCCATCCAGGCATTCAGTGTTGCGGCATTCGGCGCGCCCTCGAAAAGCGCTGCAAAGGGGAGCGCTGCAAAGAGCATCATCGCGGCTGCGCCTCCGTTGCGACGGGTTCTCCCAATCGCGATTTCTCAGCGGTGGGATCTGGACGCTCGGTAAGCGCAGGCCCCTGCGCGACGAAGGCAACGCCAAGAGTGATGAGCACGACGCCAATCCAGCGTTCGAGCGAAATTGTTTCGTGCAGCCAAAACTTCGAAAGGAGTTCCACAAACACGTTGCCTATTGCCGTGGCCGGCAACACAAACGTCAGGTCAGCCCACGAGAGCGCAGTCAAATAGCTGGCAAAGAACCCGATCAGCAGGGCGATGCCTGCCGCGATCCAGGGCGTGAAGACTGCGGCGACAAGCGCCCCCGGGTGGGCCAGCGAAATCGACGGCATCGCCGTCATGCCACGCGCAAGGCAACTGTCTCCGAGCGGGGCGCAGACAGCGACCAGGCCCAGGATCAGGTATTGGCGCGGCAAGAGTCTGTGTTGAGCCATCGGTCCAGTATCGTGCAGTTCAAAATGTAGAAGGCCTAAAGAAACTGAGGGCGGACGCAATCGCGCCGCCCTCGAGGTTGAGCCCGAAAAAACTGCTTATGCGCCGGCGCCGGCTGGGGCAGTCGGTGTGGCCTGCTGACTGCGCGCCACCTTGACCATCTTGTTGCGCTGCGCGCGCAGCTTCAGGAACGCCTTGGCCTCGACGTACAGGCGAGGCAGATCGCGGTTCACCATCGCCTTCCACACCACCCGGAACGCGGCCTTTGGACGGAAGTAGTACTCGTCGTAGAAGCGATGCACCATCTCCATGATGTAGTCGGTGGGCAGGCCCGGGTACTCGATGTGCGCCATCTGGTGGCCGCCGCCGTCTTCCATCTTTTCGTTGGTGATGAAACCGTTGGCCTTGGCGTAGTCGTAGAATTCAGTGCCCGGATAGGCGTGTGCGATCGAGACCTGGATCGTCTCAACATCAAGCGACTTGGCAAAGTTGATCGTGTTGCGGATCGACTCTTTCGTCTCGCCGGGAAGGCCGAGAATAAAGTCGCCGTGAATGGTCAGGCCGAGGTCGCGGCAATCCTTGGCGAATGCGCGCGCACGCTCAACGGTTGCGCCCTTCTTGATGTTCTTCAGGATTTGCGGATCGCCGGATTCGAAGCCGACGATGAGCAGACGGCATCCAGCTTCGCGCATGGCCTTCAAGGTGTCGTAGTCCGTGGTGACGCGCGAGGTGCAGCTCCAAGTAATGCCGAGCGGCTTCAGCTTTTCGCAAAGCTCGATTGTGCGCACCTTCTGAATGTTGAAGGTATCGTCGTCGAAGAAGAATTCCTTGACCTCAGGGAAGTTTTCCTTCGCCCACTTCATCTCCGCGGCAACATCTTCAGCGGAGCGCTTGCGCCACGCGTGCCCGCTCAGGGTCTGCGGCCACAGGCAGAACGTGCACTGCGCCGGGCAGCCGCGCGTGGAGTAAAGCGCGATGTACGGGTGCAGAAGAAACGGCACGTTGTAGCGCGTCACATCCATGTCGCGCTTGTAGATTTTTGTGGCCCACGGCATCGCATCCAGATCCTCAATCTGCGGGCGATCCGGGTTGTGGATGATCTGTCCGTCTTTCTTGTAGCTGATGCCCAGAATCTCGTTCAGCGGCTTGCCTTGCGCGAACTCCACGACTGAATAGTCAAACTCGCGGCGGCAGATAAAGTCGAGCGCGGCGCACTCATTCAGGGCGCGATCTGGGTCTGTGGTCACGGGTGGGCCAACGAAAGCGATGCGCAGGGATGGATTGGCCGCTTTAATGGCTTCTGCCAGGCGCTGGTCGCCCTCCCAACCGACTGTGGAGGTGAAGAGCACCAGGAACTCGTAACCCTTGCAAATCTCGATGGTTTCCGCGGCAGAGACGTGATGGGGCGGCGCGTCAAGCAGCCGCGAACCCTCAAGCAGGCCGGCGGGATAGGTGAGCCAGACCGGGTACCAGTAAGACTCGATCTCGCGAGTTGCAGGCCAGCGCGAACTTGCGCCGCCATCGAAGTTCTCAAAGGAAGGGGGATTGAGGAAGATCGTTTTCAGAGGCATTGGCATCTCTTTCATTCTATCATTCGCTCTGTTTTCTTAGACGCTTTTGCCCGGAAACACGCGATAGTCGATATTGACGGAAATGTTGTTGCGGCCGCAGCTTTAACTGGTTCCGAATCAGTGCGATAGTTGGAAATATGAAAGTCGCCAGTTGGCATTGAAGGGGTAGTTTCGGGGGTACCTAATCGCAATTACTTGGTGTGCAGCTCGTCTATTTGCCGTGAAGCTCGTTAAGCCAGTCCTGCATGTGCCCCAGAGCGCGCAGCAGGTTAAGCCGCGCCTTGCTCAGGTCGAAGCCCGAATCGAGAGCATCGAGGTACTTCTGGCGCTCATCGATGCGGGCCTGTTGCTCGGCCGTGGGTGAGAGCTGCGGAGTCGCGCCGGCTGTGCCGGTCGTCCCATTTCCCACTTCCAGTTGCGCAAGGACGCTCTTCAACTGCTCCGCGGAGATCTGCTGCTTGAGGCTCGCGACTTCAGCCTCGGCATCCAGCTCGCGCAAACTTGCGGTGAGCTGGCTAATCTGGATGTCATTTTGCTGCTGCGCCTGCTCGGCCTCAACCTTCGCGCGCAGCGCTTCGCGCGGCAGACCTTGGCCTTTGCGCGTGCGGACCCATGTCGAAGAAGGGAACTTTAATGGAGAATCCGGAGCTGAAGTTGTTAGGCGTGGAAGTGGTTGTTGTAGTAGTCGTTGATGCTGTTCAGCATCATTGTAGTTGCGGTTGTACAGGGCACCAAATCCAATTCCGGGGACGCCATAGGTGCTCCTGGTCGCCTTTTGCAACCAGCATCTTCGATTTCGCCAGGGCCTTCGCTGCATTCAATGCCGGCGTCGAGGATCGGCGCATCTTCCGCCGAGACGGCGGGAATCTCGGGAATGCTGGCGTGATCGGGCACGATGGAGCCGATCGGGCAAGCCGGTGAGCGTGGCAAGCTGCTTGGCGAGTGTTGCGGAGCGAGTTTCGAGATGCAGGCGACTCAGCTTGAGTTGCGCCGCCGTCAACTTCGCTTGTAGCAGCGCGCTCTGCGGATCGACGCCGGCATCGGTGCGCTGCTGCTCGATGGTCGACAAGGCGCGTCGCATCCTGTTCCTGTTCCCGAACAGCTTCGAGCTCGCTGTTCACCGTGTCCATCTCGATGTAGGCCGTCGAGGCGTCGAGAGCAACCTGCTCCTTGGCATCCTTCAGCGCGAGTTGGCGGACTGAACGCCTGCGCGCGCCGCCTGGATGTATTTGATCTGCGGAAGAGCTGAAAACCAGGGATTGCATGCTGCCGTCCCAAACCGTCGGCAATGAGCCGGTGAAGCCGATTTCAGGAAACGCTGGAAGCCCCGAGCCGAACGAAATTGACGGGATGAACGCGTCTTTAGCTTTGCGATAGCAGGGAAGCAGCCTTTTGCACGTCGGCCTGCGCCAGATGCACGGTTGCGCTGTTCTTCTGCGCCAGTTCCACCACTGTGGTGAGCGAGACCTGCGCGTGCAGAATGAGCAGACGCGAAGCCAAGCGCCAGCGCGGCGAACACCGGCGCCGTGAGCCTGCGCGAATTCTGTCGAAACTTCACTTGCGCTGATTCGCATGAAGGTTTCAAGCCTGGGCCGGGTTAAACTCTCGCGCCATCTGCGCGGCAATCGCTAGTTCGCTCTTTGCGCCCGCCGCATCGCCGAGTTGCTGTTTGAGGCGCGAAAGCCGAATGTGGGCGATGAATGCCGGCGCTTGCTCGCTCAGCGACGAGCTCGACAGGTAATTCTCGAGCATTTGCGCGGCAAGCGACGGATTCCGCTTTGCCGAAATCAGCACGCCTGCGCCGTCATAGAGGCCGACGCCCGATTTTTTGTCCTTTGCCGCCGCCGCCACGCAATTCTGAATGGCCGCGTCAAGATTCGGACCATTGCTGGCGGGATCGATAAAAATTGGCGAGAACCGTCCAATAGTCGGCGGGCTCCTTGGCCACGGTCGCTGCCTGGCGATACGCACTCTCTGCCGTGGCATAGTCTTTTTGCTGTATGGCGATGTCACCGCGCAACTGCGCAGCTCTGGCCGGGTCAACCTTGTCGAGTTGGGAAGCAACGGCCTGCGCCTTGTCGGTTCCGCCTCCCGCCATTCCGGGCGCCTGCGCGTAATAATCGCCGAGGTCTGACAAAGCCGGACCATTTTGCGGATTCAGCTTGGCCGCCGTTTGCATTTCAGAGAGCGAGTGCTTCGCGATTCCGAGTGCTGAGAGGAAGCTTGCGTGGCTGGCCTGCTGACCGAGAACGCGCCCCAGCCACATGTGGTAATCCGAATTCTGCTCGTCAAGAGTTCACTGCCTGCTGGCACTCCGTCGCAGCCTGTGACCATTGCTCCAGCGTAATTCGGACCCGGCACAAAAGGTTCTGCGCCTCGGCGGCGCCGGCTCCGGTGGAAGGGAGCGTCGTGAGCAGCGCGATCGCCTTGTCCGCCTCGCCGGCCTGCAGATCTGAATTTGCCTGCGCAAGCGTAGCCGTAGAAATTTGCGCGCTGCTCACGGTCGACCCAGCCCACACTAGGAATGTCAGCGCGAGAGCAACGACCATCGCTGGTGAGCGCATCACTGTTGTTCCTTGATCGGCACGCCCTCCTGCAAGGGCTTGCCCGTTGGTTGTGCCGATGGCGACAACATCGCCTTCTTCAAGCCCGGAGAGAATGGGAACCTGCGTGAGGTTGGGAGCTCCGATGGTGACCGGAACGCGTTTCAGTTCGTCGTTCACGACCTTGAAGACAAAGTATTTTCCGTTCTGTTCGTGAAGAGCTTCGCGCGGCATGCTCAGAGTGTCGGGCATGCTGGAAGTTGTAACGGTGAGCGTGACATTGGTGTCCGGCAGCAGGCCGTCCGCGGAGCCATCGAAATCGATCAGCACCTCACCCACGTTGCGCGTGGTGTAGGTGACGACAGCCGAGGGAAGCCGCACAACGTGCCCGTGCCACTCCATGCCCGGTTTGGCATCCCAGCGAATCACGACCGCTTCACCCGTTGCCAAACGCCCAAGGTCGGGCTCGTCGAAGTAGCCGCGGACGCGCTCGTGGCTCAGGTCCGCAATCTGAAGAAGCAAGTTGCCAGCCGCGGAGAACTCCGACGGCGTAGCGTCCATGCTGTAGATGGTTCCGGCGATTGGAGCGCGAATCTCGGTCTGCGCTTCGACGTGCTGCGCGGCGGCCAGACCCGCTTCTGCATCGGCCAGTGCTGCCTGGGCGCGCGCCACATCGCCGGGCGAATAACGATGCTGCGCGCTCTGCTCGCGCTGCGTTCAGGCTGGCCTGTGCCGAATCCAGCCGCGCGCGCGCCGCAGCCACTTCGCCGGGAGATGCTGCGCCGGTCGCAGCCAGCTTGTTCAGCGCGTCCAGATCGTGCTGGGCCTGATCGCGCGTGAGGCGATCCTGCTCGATCTCGGCCGGCGGAGGCCTGCCGTTCCGCCTGGGTGCCGTTGTGCGTGACTGCGTCAAGGCTGCCTGCGCGATCTCACAGCGCTTTCAGCGCTTGCCACCTGTGCCCGGGCCGCCACGTCGTCGAGCGTGACCAGCAACTTGCCGGCGGGGACCTTGTCGCCTTCCTGCGCGTAGACGGCTTTTACAGTGGTCGCGAGCGGGCTGTAAAACTGATAGTTCACAACCGGCTCCACGCGCCCATTGGTGCTGATCGTGTTGACCAGCATCGCGTGTTCCACTTGCGCCACGCGCACCGGCAGGCGCTCGCGCAGAAAATAGCGCGCCGTGAAAAATACGGCAAGCAGAACGACGACTGTACCGGCCCAAAGCCAGCGGCGGCTTGTTTGCGATCTTGCTTCAGCCATGCAGTTAACCAGAGTCAGTATATAGGACTCAAAAACATGGGATAAGAAGCAGAAAAATGGCCGGAACACCGGATCGCACTGGTCCGTTCCGGCCTCGTACAATACCGCTATGGCGGCGAAACGACGGTACACCGACGAACATGCCAAGGCCGGACTCGACTTTGCGTTTCCGGCCATCGAGACCTGGCAGAATCAGTTTCCCGGCTACGAGATCCAGATCGACGATCCGGAGCTGACCTCGGTTTGCCCCAAGACCGGCCTGCCGGACTTCGGAGTGCTGACCATCCGCTACATGCCGCGCGAGCGCTGCCTGGAATTGAAATCGCTCAAGGAGTATCTCTTCAGCTACCGCAATCTCGGCATCTTTCAGGAAAATATCGTCAACCAGGTTCTGGAGGATGTGGTGAAGGCGTGCGACCCGGTTTGGGCTGTGGTGAAAGGCGAGTTCCGGCCGCGCGGCGGGATTGGGACCATTGTGGAAGCGCGCTGGCCGCGGCCGTCAGCTTGAATCAATCGAGCGCCGGTTGGGTAAACGCGCCCCGCTGTGATATTCCTGAGTCCGCTCGTATCTCTGCTCCGCTCCGGAGAACCTTGCCAAACTTCACTCAGCCTGCGCGCACCCGCATCAGCCCAGCTATTGCCACGGTCGCGCTGCTGCTCGCGCTCAACCTGCTCAACTACATCGACCGCTACATTCTGGCCGGCGAAGTGCAGCCGCATCCAGCATGAGTTTCATGCGAGCGATCAGCAGATGGGCGCGCTGGGCACGGCGTTCTTTGTCTTCTACATGATTGCTGCGCCGCTCACCGGCTGGCTTGGCGACCGCTTTCGGCGCAAGCCGATGATCATTACCGGCGCGATTCTGTGGAGCCTGGCCACGCTGGCGCACTGTGGGTTCACAGCTACACGACGCTCTACTTTCGCCAGGCGCTGGTGGGAATCGGCGAGGCCACATTTCGGCATCTTCGCGCCGGCCGTGCTTTCGGATTTTTATCCCGAGCGCGAGCGCAACCGCGTGCTTTCCATCTTCTACGTTGCCATTCCGGTAGGCGCGGCGCTGGGCTACCTGGCGGGCGGTCAGATCGGCTCGCACTGGGGCTGGCGCGCGCCGTTTTTCGTCTGCGCGCTGCCGGGATTTCTGGTGGCTGCGCTTGTACGGCTGGCTTGGGCGCGAGCCGGAGCGCGGCGCGAGCGACCACGTCAAGCCGACTTGAAGCGCGCCACAGTGCTGGGAATTATTCGCAATCCGGCCTTCTTGACGGCAACCTTTGGCCTGGCGATGCTGACCTTTGCCATGGGCGGAATCTCGTCCTGGATGCCTGAGTTTCTGCGGCGTCAGGCTGGAATGTCGATGAGCACCGCGAGCCTGACGGTGGGCGCGACAACGGTGGTTGACGGCATTGCCGGAACGCTCGTTGGCGGATGGATTGCGCACATCTGGCTGAAGCGAAATCATCGCGCGCTGTACTTGCTCTCGGCCTGGAGCGTGGCGCTGACGCTGCCGTGCGGCGTGCTGTTCTTCTTCGGCCCGCACAAGTGGGCTGTGCCGTCGCTGTTTGCTGCGGAGTTCTTTCTCTTCCTCAATACCGGGCCGCTGAATGCCGCGATCGTCAACTCGGTCTCGGCGCCGGTGCGCGCGACGGCGATTTCGATCAACCTGTTTTGCATTCACTTCTTCGGCGACACGTTTTCGCCGCAGATCATCGGCGCCATCAGCGACCGATCGAACCTGAGCATTGGGCTGGGCGCAACGCTGGTCTTCCTGGTCATCTCGTGCGCGATTCTTTTCGCGGGCGCGAAGTTTGCGCCGCTGCTGGAAGAACCTGGCTGACTCCGCCGTCATCGCTACTTTGCCGGCAACGTCTCCTGATCTCTTCGTGTTCATGAAGGCGCGGCGGCCGCCCTGCGGGCGCAGGTTGGGATCGTTGACCGGCGGCCGCTCCTGCTCGGCGTTGAAGCCGCGGGCGAGCAGGGGATTGGGCTTGAACTTCGGCGGGCCGCCGTAGAACTGGCGGGCGTGGCTCAGCACCATGCCGGCGCGGCCGTGCATGGGCTGCACGATGCCGCGAATCTGCACGTCCGTGTCGCGATATTTGGTCAGCTCGCCGACCTCGGTGCGATCTTCGGGAAGGCTGACAACGGTGAAGCGGCATTGGTCGTCCGGGGTTTGCGGCGAGCAGACGTCGAGGAAGCGCGTGCCGTCGGGAAGTTGAACCACGTCATAAATATGTGCGGAGATGCAAATGTCTTTGTTGAGCATTTGCGAGCCTGGTCGGCGGTGACGCATGGCTTGGGTTTGGCGGCAAAGGCGAGCGCGGGCGCGCAGAATGCGAATCAGGACCGCGATGCCGGATGGGACGGCTGAACCGCATCGAGAGTCTCCGAGAAGATTGGAGACAGCGTAGCGCGGATGCGTCGCGAGTGTCAGTGACGGTTGACGCAGTTGCGAAACGGCGCAGGTGCGGATGCCTAGTCGCGCGCACGACGCGAAGCTGACTAGCGCGCGCCGACGAGCTCGCCGCTCTTGGCGGACTGGCCGTAGTGGCTCTCGACGTAGTTGTCGAGGATCTGCTTGAACTCGGCGACGATGGTGTCGCCGCGCAGCGTGGTCGAGAGCTTGCCGTCGATGTAGACCGGCGCGACGGGATCCTCGAACGTGCCGGGCAAGGCTGATGCCGAGGTTGGCGTGCTTCGATTCGCCGGGGCCGTTGACGACGCAGCCCATCACGGCGAGCTTGAGCTCTTCGACGCCGGGATACTTCTTGCGCCACTCGGGCATCGAGGTGCGCAGGTAGCTCTGAATCTGCTCGGCGAGCTCCTGGAAGTAGGTGCTCGTCGTGCGGCCGCAGCCGGGGCAACTTGTGACCTGCGGCATGAAGCTGCGGATCGAGAGCGACTGCAGAATCTGCTGCGCGGCCTGCACTTCTTCGGTGCGGTCGCCGTTGGGCTTGGGCGTGAGGGAGACGCGAATCGTGTCGCCGATGCCCGCGAGCAGCAGCGGCGCGAGGCCGGCGGTCGAAGCGATCAGGCCCTTCGAGCCCATTCCGGCTTCGGTGAGTCCGAGGTGCAGCGGATAGTCGCAGCGCGCGGCGAGCTTCGTGTAGACGTCGAGCAGATCGCGCACGCCGCTGACCTTGGCCGAGAGGATGATCATGTCGTGGCCGAGGCCGTAGCGCTCGGCGGCTGCGGCGGAGTCGAGCGCGCTGGCGATCATGGCTTCGATCATCACGTCGCGCGCGGGCAGCGGCTCAGGCATCTTGCTGTTCTCGTCCATCATGCGCGTCAGCAGCGACTGATCGAGCGAGCCCCAGTTGACGCCGATGCGGACAGGCTTGTGATTCTCGACGGCGCACTCGACCATGGTGCCGAAGTTGTAGTCGTCTTTGCGGCCGATGGAAACGTTGCCGGGATTGATGCGGTACTTGGCGAGCGCGCGCGCAGCGGCGGGATATTTCTTGAGCAGGATGTGGCCGTTGTAATGGAAGTCGCCGATGATCGGCACGCGCAGGCCGCGCTTTTCGAGACCTTCGACGATGTGCGGAACGGCTGCTGCGGCGTCTTCGTTGTTGACCGTGACGCGAACCAGCTCAGAGCCGGCGAGCGCGAGCGCCGCAACCTGCTCAATGGTGCCTTGAATGTCGGCTGTGTCGGTGTTGGTCATCGACTGGACGACGACGGGAACTTCCCAGCCGACGCGAACGTTGCCGATGCGGACAGTTGGAGTTTTTCTGCGCTGAATCTCCGCCATGATTCTAGTTTACCTTGAAAAGCGGTCAGTGATCAGTGTTCAGTGGTCGTTCAGCGTTCAGGGGAAAACGACCTGCCAACAGCGTTGAGCGATTGCTTAACGGGTTTTGTTTGCAGCGCGGAAGACGCGAGAGGAGAGCGCTTTTCGGCAGAAATCAGAAAATCAGCAAAACACAAAAAGGATCAAAAATGCACCTGTGAAACTGTGAAGCAGGTGTTTGCAGGCTGTTGAAAGTGAGAGGGTTGCTGACCGTTCACAGTTTCACAGTTTCTGTGTTTCTGTGAGCTTGCGACGGGGTCTGTGTATCGGGTTGATTCGGTTGAGGTTCGCGGTGCGGGCATTTTCGGGGTTTCACAGTGCGTTTTTTCAGTGTAGGGGGGAAGGGGTAGTGGCTGTTTATCTTTTTATAACCCCCGCCCCCTCCCCCCGGTATGTCATACCTCCATATTTGATTCGAGGGGACTTGCGGGTGGGTTCATACCTCGTCCATACCCTCTCCATACCTCGCCATACCTGGCTCATACCTTCCATACCTTCAGCAGGTAAAAAAGGCCGGGAGCAAGGGGGCGGTCGAGCGGGCGTTCGGGGCCTGTGCGGTTTTTGGGTAGAAGCGGATCATGGTCTGAGTATGCGCCAAGGTGGGGTAATTATCGGCAAGGTTGGTGGAGATTGGTGACTGGTGGTTAGTGATCAGAAATGAAGGGCTTAAGGCGGAGATGATGGGTTGTTTGGGCGGCGGAGGGGTTGACAAGGTGAGACAGTGGTCAGTGATCAGGGGTCAGGACCTTTAGAGTGAGCTACGAGCGAGACTTTGACGGGCGAGTTCTTGGTCCGAGCACATCTCGCAGGGCGATGAGCGCCGACCGTTCCTCTTCCGTCAACGATTGACTTTCCTCGCTTAGGGCCCTTTCAACACGGTTTCTCCAATCGCCTTGGCTGGCTTTCGCCTCCTTGCTGCGCGGAGTCCACCGTGAGAGTGAGTCCTTGAGCCAGTTAATCTCAGACTCTTCGCGATCATTTATGACCTGAGTGATCCGCTTAAATGCCGTTTCGGGGCCGAATTTCCGGGCGATGGTCGACAGCAGCTCGCCGTAATACGGAATCACGCCTCGGATGCGTCCGTTTTCGGAGTTGAAAGAGTTCCACAGGCGCTGGTTGAGAACGCCTTGACCTTCGCTGGTCAGCAGGGATGGCAGCGCATCCCAGACAGAGGATAGTTCTCCGACATCCTCTTCTGAGAAACGCGACTCCGCATGCGCGGCAAGGGCGTCTTGGAACGCTTGGGCGAGTGTTAGCCCTGTGCCCTTAAGCTGGATCGCGATTCCGACTAATTCGGTCTCCTGACTGAGTTCCTCTCTCCATTCGTCCTCTGTTAGCTGTTTGAGACCGTTGCAGAGGAATTCGCGGTAGGCCGCGCCATCGTCCTTGGCCAATGCGACAGCGTAGAGCTCTTGGGAGTTCAAATCGAACGGTTGCTCTATCAGGGCAGCGGAGAGCTCCCCCGCCCGTGCTTTGAGGTCGAGAGCCCGGGCGAGTTCCGTTGACCCGATCGCTGATCTCCAGAATTCGACGTGCTCCACAATCTCTTTCGTGTCGAGTTCATTTATGTTCTTGCCGCTGAGCCGAATGCCGAGAAACTCGGAGATGAGCGGTTCCCGCTCGGGCCTGGCCTCGGCAATTTCCCGCCATTTTGGAGCCCCATGGAAAGCGAGGCAAGCCCAACTCAACATTTGAACGAGGTCCTCATTTGATTTGGGGTTTTGAATTAATGCAAGTACCAATTGCGTTCCCTGGGCGATGAGCCATTGAAGTGTGTTTTGCTGTTGGCGGTATGCTGGCAGGGCCTGGATTTCCTTCCCGAGCAGCGGAAGGATGCAGGCAGTCGCCGCCTTAAGATCGTCATTGACGGAAAGGACGCCGAGGATCTGAATTAGTGAGCCCGCCTCGGCGGCGCTCTCCAGCAGCTCTTCTGCTTCGGAATAGGAGAAGGAGAGGAAAAGGGCAGTTTCGAGTATCTGCGGCAGATCTGATTGTGTGGAGAGGTGATTACCGTTTATTCGGGTCCGGAAAGCTTCTAGCAGGCTCTCGCAGGAATAGCGCGGATCAATGTCAAGCAAAGATTCAACGGCTGTGGCTTCGTATTTGTTCCATTTGCCTTCAGTGGCGCCGCTGGAAAGGTGCTCAAACACGGCCTCCATTCCGACCGCGGGCACCAAGTATTTCTTGACCAAGTCGGCATTGGGCCCCTGCTCCACCTTCTTGATAACGTCTAGGTACTCTTCCGCGTCTGCCTCAACGCGGAACTCTCGTTTAACTGCATCAGCGTCCTTTTCTTCGAGAGCGGGTAGTGCTATGGCCAGGCCTTTGCACCAGTTCGCGGTACCGAGTTCGGAGTTGGGGGTGGTGGCGAACCTTAGCGAATTGGAGATTCCGCGGACGAGAGGGGAAATGTCGGAGGTCGCTGGCATCATTTGAATTAGGCTCCGGACCCCTTCGGCGACTTGTCCGTTGAACGGCTCCCACTTCTCAAAGGAAAGCGCGGCTCGGTAAAGGTGAGTTTTGCAGTTCTCGTACCCCTGCCAATTTCCTTTCAAGCCCGAGAGCGCGAGGGCGGCGTCAGCTAACGATGCCGAGTCGATGTTTGTGGAAGCTCCGCACAGATCTTCGACCGTGCTTTCCATCACCTCCGGAAACCCCGGATTCTGTTCCAGCTCGCCAAGCCTTGTCGCGTCTCGCGCCCGAATTGCCTTGCGTAGGGGGTCCCATAGCAGGACTTGGTATGCGTCCTCGGGAGCTACGTTGAAGTACATGGCTGCAAAGTTTCGTGGCCATTCGTTATCCAACAGGCCGCCAATGGTTGCGGGGAGATTCGGCAAAAGTGCCGGCGGGCCGCTCGTTGGTATCAAAGAAAGGACGTTCTCATTTTGTTCTGCCCACAGAACGAAACCTGCCTGATGCGTAAACGGAACACGATGCTGCCACTGACGGTGAATTGAGCCAAGTTTGTTGACAAATATCTTGATGCTGCGGGGAGTTGGTGGCTCTTTCCCGTTTGCAGCCAG
This sequence comes from uncultured Acidobacteriaceae bacterium, assembly GCA_963725115.1. Taxonomy (GTDB): domain Bacteria; phylum Acidobacteriota; class Terriglobia; order Terriglobales; family Acidobacteriaceae; genus Telmatobacter. Next base: position 748,782 of record CAVRXG010000003.1, read on the forward strand.
ACGGTCATAGAGGCGGAAGATGTTATGGAACTCGGCGTCCATATGGTTGGGGAAAGCGGCCCGAAGCTGTGAGAAGAGGTACTCCCGCCGATTCGAAAGAATGACGGGTGGCACTCTGAATGTGGCCTGAAAGGTTTTTTCGAGGAAGTGATGTGAGAGTTGGTTTCCATTTTTGGATTCAGTGTTCACGTCCCATAGGTGTTCGATCGCGTCGGGGTCGAATGGCACTAATACCCAGACCCGATTTCGCCATTTGGTCGAGCTGCTCGTTGAGGGGTCGAAGAAGACCCTCATTGACGCCCACATTGAGCGGGCGTCATCGTGATTCACGCGATCAAGATTGTCGACCACAATCAGGATCCTTCTCCGGTTGTCGTCGAGCACCTCGGTTAGTAACTCGCGATACCGGCTTTCAAACTCGACGGAGGTCGGGTCGATGGTCTTGCTCGAAGTGGTTGTGGTTTTGGTCGCAGACGACGTGTAGAAGAGGCCCGCTAGCGGGTGCTCCTCTTCGGGGTTCACTCGTTTCTTGATGCCCCAATATATAGTGGCGCAGACCGCGATAATTGCGGGGAGTGCGCCGAAAAAGAGGGCCGTCCGTGTAAGGAGGTGATGGTACTGAAATTCGTTCTTTAGGTAGACTTGAAGGGCCGCGGGAGCGAGGAGCAGCGAGATCGCCGCGAAAGCCCCCAGTTTCGTAAGTTTTGGGGAGCTGTCGGTCTCGGTTCTTTCTTTGCGTTTTGCTAGTTCCTCGATGACTCCTAGCCAATAGCTTTTGTTGGCGATCCAACCGGGTCTGTCGATGCAGTAATGAATGATCTTTTCGAGAAAGGTGCGACGCAACGGGTCGCCCTGATGTGCCCAAGCGTCGAAAACGAAGGTCCCAATATCCGCGTCTTCTCCATTTAATGCGCCTCTTAGGAGTCCGACGACGGTGGATTTTCCGCTTCCCCAAGCGCCCGTCAGAGCGATTGCGCACCCCCGGTTCTCGTGGAGTATCATGTCCGCGATTGCGCTGGCGATCTCCTGATGTCCGAATGCATCGTCCTCGGCGACCTGATCGGCTATCAGGTGCGTCGGGCAAGGAGATGGATTTGTGTCTTCGGGCTCAGACATGCATGTATCCTGTTGAGGAATTCTGCCCAGTTTACGCTAAAAAGTACATTCCCATCGCTGACTTGCGGCACGACTGAGGTCCTGCCGTGATACAAGCCTCCGGGGCTGAAGTCCGGGTTGGTTCGAGGTTATGTTTCAGGGGCCTGAAGGCCCCTGCTCCTTCCGATGATTTCCCTCAGGGGCTAAAGCCCGCACAAATTTTGGGGGCGGATTGCGGCACGAGTAAACTCGTGCCCTGATACACGGCTCCGGGGCTGAAGCCCACTTCTCTTTGAGGATTTGATTCAGGAGCCTAAAGGCTCCTGCTCCTTCCGCAAACGAAAGTAGAAAATGCGGGTCCCCGTTCGACTCGCTCGTCGAGGGCGAACTCGCTCAGGGCAGGCTTTCGACTCCGTCCGCCGCGGCGGACTTCGCTCAGGATGACTGCGTGTGGGTGGGTGTGTGCATGGACGTACGGGCTAAAGCCCGTACCCTTCACTCGGCTCGACTGCGGTCGCGCGTTGATACAGGACTCCGGGGCTGAAGCCCGGGTTGGTTTGAGGTCGTTTTTCAGGGGCCTGAAGGCCCCTGCTCCTTCCGTAGATAAAACCCAGATCCCTCCGCGAAGAAGGAAGCAAAAGCAGATCCCCGTTCGACTCCGCTGAAAAGCGCTTCGCTAAGGATGGCTGCGTGTGGGTGGGGTTCGTGCAATCCCACCCTGGCCACAATGACAAGAGCGTGGCGAGGATGGGGCAACCATTTCTTCTGGTGAGTGAAGGCCGCGAAAAGCAGATCCCCATTCGACTCGTCCGCTCGGCGGCCTCGCTTCCCGAGAAGCAGGTCCTTCGACTCCTTGCGCTGCGCTCCAGTCGCTCAGGATGACAGCGCGCGGGTGGGCGGGTGGCCCAGGTCTCAAAGGGATTTAGTTCAACCACCAAAAGCTGGGTGCCCCGGGTCTCGATTCTGAGACCCGGGAGTGCACGAACCTCTATCTGCCGTTGTGCGAAGTCCCATGCCTTCGGGCAGTTCGTATGCTCGCTTGGCTGCTGTCCAAATCGACTCAATCTCGACTGTTCCCTGGAAACCGGTTGCATAATGCCGATAGCTGGACCACTTCCAATCCTCTGGTTTGGACACCAACCCGCGTGCAACAGGATTGCGATGCAGATAGTGCAGCTTCTCGGTTGTTTTCCTGGCCGTCCACACGTTGAAGTCGTAGTAGCGCGCCTGCCAAAAGGGGCGCTCGCGCCGCCGCTTGGCTACGGACAGTTTCAACGACTGGATGGCGCGCGGCAAACTTCCTTCGCCAGGTTCGTTGACGAGCAGATGCACATGCTCCGGCATGACCACGTATCCGACCACCGCCCACGTGTAACGCTTGCGAATTCGCTCGAGGGCGTTCTCGAATAATTCGCGGCTGGTCGCTGACTGGAAATGCGCCTGACGGCGATAACAACTGAAGGTGACAAAGTGCAGATGTTGAGCCTGTTGAAATCGTCGGAGTCCTGTGGGCATTTGGAGTGAGCATACTCCATCGTGGGCGAGATGAGCGGTGATGGTTCCCAGGTCTCAGAATCGAGACCTGGGGCACCCATGGATGTGGTGGTGATTTAGCGCGTGTCGGTCAGGTTCGTGGTATCCCAGGTCTCAGAAGCGAGACCTGGGGCACCCATGGATGTGGTGGTGATTTAGCGCGTGTCGGTCAGGGTTCGTGGTATCCCAAGTCTCAGAAGCGAGACCTGGGGCACCCATGGATGTGGTGGTGATTTAGCGCGTGTCGGTCAGGGTTCGTGGTATCCCAGGTCTCAGAAGCGAGACCTGGGGCACCCATGTCAGTGGGGAAATGTCATCCCCGTGGGTCGATGGGAACTTTTATACCCCAGGCTTGCGCCTGGGGCTACCATCTTTTGCCCGCTACGCGGGCTGGGGCCGGACATCGGGGATCGGCGCGCGGGTGGGAGTTAGAGGTTGCGCCGGAAGCGGAGGATGTGGGCGGCGGCTCCCCGATCGAGTACTCATTCCTAATGGTCTGGTGCGGCGCGGGTCAGTTGGTATAGATGCGCACGTAGTCCACGAGCATTTGAGCGGGGAACGGCGTGGTGCTATCGGGAGAGCCGGGCCATGATCCGCCGACGGCGAGATTGAGGATGATGAAGTTGGCCTGGCCGGAGTCATATGGCCAGACGGAGCCGCTGAATGCTGCGATGCTTGCAGGCGTGTAGGTGATGTAGGGCTGGGTGGGATCGTCGACGTAATAGGCGACGCTGCCCTTGCTCCAGATCATGCCGTAGGTGTGCCAGCCGGCAGCGGTCTGGCCGGCGGGGAAGTTGAATCTGGTTCCGAGGTTGCCACCGGTGAAACCTGTGCCGTGGACCGAGCCCTCGTTCCAGTCTGGAGTGGCAGCGGCATTGACGCGCTCGAGCACGTCCATCTCGCCGCATGCGGGCCAATCGGCGGTGACGATGTTGTTGCCGAGGAGCCATGCGGCCGGCCAGAATCCCTGAGCCTCGGGCACCTGCGCGCGGAATTCGATGCGGCCGTATTGAAAGCTGAAGAGACCTTGCGTCTTGAGGCGCGCCGAAGTGTAAACGCCGGGCGACGGTTGCGCGGCCACAATGTGCAGGTAGCCGTCAGTGCCGACATAGGCGCTGGGGGTTGCGGTGGCGCATGGAGAAATGGCCGAGCCCCACGCACAGTAATCTTCGAGCTCGTTGTTGCCCCAGCCGCCGGCGCCGGTATCGTAGGTCCACACGGCGGGGTTGGGTTGGGCGTTTGCGGCGGTTGAGTTTGAGAATTCGTCGCTCCACACCAAGCGTTCCGGTGGCGATGTTTGGCGCGAAAGTTTTGCTGGCCACGCTGCTGTTGGAGTCGCTGGCCGCAGTGGCGATGGCGTTGACAGTGAGGTTGGATGCGACGAGAAAAGGCGCCTCGTAGATTGGCGAGGATGCGGTGGGCGCCGATCCGTCGACGGTGTAATAAATGGTTGCGCCCGGAGTGGCCGAGGACAGGGTGACGACGACCGCCGAATTGAGTGCCGGGGTGGTGGTGAAGATTGGCGCGGCGCTGGGCGGCAAATTCGTTGTAGAGCTTTGTGCAGTACTTCCGCAGCTGGCGCTGCCAGCCACGACGAGAGCGGCTGCAGCAAGCGCGCTTCTGAATTGGAGTTTTTTGAAATTCGACATCGCATTGATCTCCACGTTCGCTCTGTCTATTGTCGCGCAAGTGGTGCGTGGGATGGGGGTGAAAAGCAGGTCCTTCGACTTCGTCCGCCACGGCGGACTTCGCTCAGGATGACGGGGCGAAAAGCAAAAGCAGGTCCTTCGACTTCGTCCGCCACGGCGGACTTCGCTCAGGATGACAGCACTGGTGGGCGGGTATAAACGCACGGGCTGAAGCCCGTACCCTTCACGCGCAAGGATTCAGCATTCTTCACTGCGGCTAGAGGTTGCGCTGGAAGCGGAGGACGTGGACGGCGGCTCCCCAGACGGTGTCGGTGCGGGTGAGGCCGTCGGGGGTCCACTGGTCGGATTTGTAGAAGTGCTGGGCGCGGAGGTTGTCGACGAGCGTGAAGAGGTAGGCGTGGCGCAGCGAGAGAGAGACGAGATGGGCGCGGGCGGCGGAGACGAGCGCGACGCCGATGCCGCGGCCCCAGGAATCGGGATCGACATAGAGGGCTGTGAGCTCGCCGTGATGGGGAAGGTCGGACTCTTGCGAGGGGCGTGTGGTGGCGAAGCCGAGAATTTTTTCGTGGATGAGGCCGCTGCGGCAGGTTTGCCGGCGGGGTCGGGGGAGTGGCTGGCGATGTTGCCGAGGCTGCTGGTTTCGGTTGGGCTGATGATGTCGGCGTCAGTGGCGACGATGGTGTGGGGGTGGGAAGGGTCGGCGTGGGAGAGATCGTATTTCTCGGCGCGGTCCTCGGGGCGGAGCTGATTGAGATAGCTGGCGGGGAGGATTCCGGCGTAGCCGTGCTGCCAGGCGCGGACGTGGACGCGCGCGATGGCGAGTGCGTCGGAGGGCTGGGCGGGGCGGAGGAGCATGGGGTGAGTATCGCAGAGAGACAGGGAACGAGGGAACAAGGGACCAAGGGACAAGAAGGCAGTGATCGTAGGGTGTAGACGAGCGAGTTGCTAAGCCAGCAGGTAGCGAGTATCGAGCTGGCCGACTTCAGCGAGTGGTTTCAGTTCGCTTGAATGCGGCGGAGTACGGGTTATAGTGGACGGGTTCCCGAGCAAAGGGCTTCCCGAACAAAAAACAGATCCGCGAGATAATCGGATTCTGAGGCGCAGGTGGATTCCCGAAGACGCGAAACGCAGATTCCCCGAAACAACAATTGAATTTGAGAAAGACTGAGGAGGACTTTGTGAGCGAGCATCCGACACCGGAAAAGATTTTTCAAATTGGCATGGGGTTTATGGCCGCGAAGACGCTGCTGAGCGCGGTGGAGATGGGATTGTTTACGGAGCTGGCGCGAGGGCCTGAGGGATTAGAGGCGGTGCAGGCGCGGGTGGGGCTGCATCCGCGGTCGGCGCGGGATTTTTTGGATACGCTGGTGGCGCTGGGATTTCTGGAGCGGCGCGATGGGAAATACTGCGAACACGCCGGAGACGGATTTGTTTCTGGACAAGAAGAAGCCGTCGTACATTGGCGGGATTTTGGAGATGGCGAACCAGCGGCTGTATGGGCATTGGGCGCATTTGACGGAGGGGTTGCGGACGGGGCTGCCGCAGAATGAGGTGCGCGGCGGAGGGCAGCCGACGTTTGAGACGCTGTATGCCGATCCGGCGCGGCTGAAGGCATTTTTGAAGGCGATGAGCGGGATCAGCCATGGGTCGGCGCTGGCGATTGCGGCGAAGTTCAACTGGAAGGATTACAAGACGTATTGCGATGTGGGGACGGCGCAGGGCGATACGGCGGCACAGATTGCGTTGGCCAATCCGCATTTGAGCGGGACGGGATTTGATTTGGCGGAAGTGGGGCCGATTTTTGAGGAGTATGTGGGCGAGCTGGGGGTGAATGGGCGGCTGAAGTTTCAGGCGGGAGATTTTTTCAAGGGCGCGATTCCGACGGCGGACGTGATTGTGATGGGACACATTTTGCACGATTGGGATTTGCCGACGAAGAAGATGCTGATTGGGAAAGTGTATGAGGCGCTGCCGAAGGGCGGGGCGTTCATTGTGTATGAGGCGATTATCGACGACGACCGGAGCAAGAATGCGTTTGGATTGATGATGAGCCTGAATATGCTGATCGAGACGTATGGCGGGTTTGATTACACGGGCGCGGATTGCCAGGGATGGATGCGCGAGGCGGGATTCAAGGAGACGCGCGTGGAGCATTTGGTGGGACCGGACTCGATGGTGGTGGGGATTAAGTAAGGCAGCTTTTAGCTGCTAGCTTCTAGCTGCTAGCCGGAGCTGTGGGAACGCGCGGGATTGGGGCACATTCGAGAGCGCGGGCGGCGGCCACGAAGAAGCGAACGGGCGCACTGTCGAGATAAATTCAAAATGGAGCGCGGCTCCTCTTTCAAAAATCTGTTAGCGACAAATACGTTAAGCTAGTTCGATGGCGGACGCGGTGAAACTCGCGAGTGACGGGCACGCGAATGTGGTGGAGTTGCGCGCGCAGGCTGGCGCTGGCGCGGCGCTGCGGATTCGCGCGCTGAAAAAGGCGTTTGCGGATGTGCAGGCGGTGGATGGAATCGACCTGGAAGTGGCGAAGGGCGAGTGCTTTGGATTGCTGGGGCCGAATGGGGCGGGGAAGACGACGACGATTGAGATTTGCGAGGGATTGACAGCGGCGGATGAGGGGACGGTTGAGCTGCTGGGGCTGAATTGGAAGACTGGCGCCGATGAGTTGCGGCAGAGGATCGGGATTCAACTACAGGAGACGCAGTTTCCGGACAAGATGACGGTGGAGGAGACGCTGCGGCTGTTCCGGAGTTTTTATCGGAACGGGATTACGGTGGATGAGTCGATCAAGCTGGCGCAGCTTGAAGAGAAGCGGAAGGCGCGCGTGGGCGGGCTGAGCGGCGGGCAGAAGCAGAGGCTGGCGATGGCGACGGCGCTGGTGGGCGATCCTGAGCTGCTGTTTCTGGACGAGCCGACGACGGGACTCGATCCGCAGGCGCGGCGGCATTTGTGGGATCTGGTGGAGGAGCTGAAGCGGGCGGGGCGCACGATTATTTTGACGACGCATTATATGGAGGAGGCGGAACAGCTTTGCGATCGCGTGGCGATTATGGACCACGGCAAGGTGATTGCGCTGGGGACGCCGAATGAACTGATTGCGAAGGAGTGCAGCGAAGACATTGTGGAGTTCGCGGTGGGCGGTTCCCCGGTCTCGGGAGCGAGGTCGGGGGCATCCGCGTTCCCACCCAAGCAGAGCTTGGATGGGGCACCCCAGGATTTGGTGGATGTGGAGGCGCTGAAGGCGATTCCTGGGGTGCAGTCGCACCGCGTGGACGGAGGCGTGCATCAGCTTTCAGTGAGCGAGCTGCATACGACGGTGCCGCGGATTTTTGCGGCGATCGAGGCGCAGGGACTGCATTTGAGCGAGCTCAAAACACATTCGGCGACGCTGGAGGATGTGTTTGTGCGGCTGACGGGAAGGAATCTGCGCGATGAGTAGGCTCGAAACCAGCAGCCTTTATCAATTGACGGTGACGCGGTTGAAGTTAACGCTGCGCGAGCCAGAGGCAATCTTCTGGATTTTTGTGTTTCCGATTCTGCTGGCGATTGGACTGGGGATTGCATTCAGGAACAGGCCACCGGATGTGCTGCCGGTGGGCGCGACGACGGAGCAGTTGACGCAGGCGCTGGCGGCGGACAGCGGGCTGAAGGCGACGGAGATGGATGAGAGCACGGGCATTCATGCGCTGGCAGTGGGAACGATTGTGTTGCTGGCCGAGCAGACCGGTGATGGGGTGGTGTATCGATACGACAATACCAATCCCGATGCGCGGACGGCACACATGATTGCGGATCTAGCGATTGAAGTGGCGGCGGGGCGCAAGGATGTCGTGGCGGCAACGAACGAGCTGGTGCACGAGAAAGGCTCGCGGTACATCGACTTTGTGGTGCCGGGATTGCTGGGGATGAATCTGATGGGCTCTGCGATGTGGGGGCTGGGATTTTCGATTGTCGATGGGCGGCAGAAGAAACTGCTGAAGCGGATGGTGGCCTCGCCGATGCCGCGGTGGCAGTATCTGATGGGATATCTGCTGTCGCGGCTGATTATGCTTGCGGTCGAGGTGGTCGTGTTTCTGGGATTTGCGAAGCTGGTTTTCGGCGTGCCGTTTCGCGGCCCACTTTGGCAGCTCGGATTGCTTTGCCTTCTAGTGTCGATGGTGTTTTCCGCGCTGGGGCTGCTGACGGCGTCGCGCGCGAGGACGATGGAGGCCGTGAGCGGGTTGATGAACCTGGTGATGCTTCCGATGTGGATTTTGTCGGGAGTATTTTTCTCGGCATCGAGATTTCCAGCAATTGTGCAGCCGCTGGTGCGCGCGCTGCCGTTGACTGCGGCGATCGATGCGATGCGCGGGAATATGCTGCAGGGCGTGCAACTGGGGCAGTTGACGGTGCAGTTGGGGATTCTATTGGCGTGGTTTGCAGTGCCGTTTGCCGTGGCGCTGAGGATTTTCAGGTGGAAGTGAGAGAAGCAGGGAATAGGGAACAGGGAGTAGGGAACAGGAAAAACCGGACGAGGAGAAAATGCTCGTTCGGTTCTTTCGCCCGCTGACGCGGGCTTCGCATTGCAAGAATGCAGGCCGGAGAGAAGGAGTCGGAACAGGGGACTGAGAAGCAGCTTCTCGCTGCCGGCTTTTAGCCTCCAGCTCTGGTTTCAGTGCGAAGGTTCGAACGCAGTTGGGTCGGAGTAGTAGCCGTTTCGGGTGCGGGCTACGAGACCAGGCTGCGCGAGTTTGACGTCGATGCGGTGATATTCGTTGGGCTTGTCGGGGGGCGGCGGGTCAAAAGAGATTTCATACCATGAGTTCGCGTCAGTGACGCACTTTTCGATCATGCCCGCGACGTCGTTGTCGGAGACCAGGTCAAGGCCGCCGGTCTGGGCGGAAAGCACCTGAATGACTTAAATCGGCGAGTTGCGCGTCATCGTACCGGGTGACACCTTTGACAAAAGTCTGGTAGTAATTTGCCGCGAGCATCGATTCCGAGGTCCCGACGGGATTGATGTTATAGAGCGTGATGTTGTTTTGCCGGAATACGGTGGAGAAAAAGGTCACGTCGCCGAAGATCTCCTGTTCGGCCTTTGCGCTGAGAGAAGAGAATTGTGGGCCTGAGGCGAGAGGAAAGCCCGGCGAGATCCAGAGAATGATTTTGCGGCCCGACAACCTGGAGGCAAAGACGGCGAGCTGATGGAGGGCTTTGATGCTGATGGTGAGGCGATCGGCGGCGTTCCATTGAGTGCTGTGGGTGATCTGTCGAAGGCCGATCTCGCGATGTTCCAGATCGTCGCTAAGCTCAGCTCCGTTGGCTGAGAACTTACTCGGAAGCTGAATGCCGGTATCGGTGAGAACGGCGATGGCGGTGGGATTGGTCAGAGCACCTCCATTCTTCTTGAGAAAATTTCCCATGGCGGTGCGCGTGGAGCCGACGAGTTCGTAAGGGGTATTGACGGCGTCGATGAAGAGGATGACCGAGACCGGCTCCTGGGCGGCGGTGACGACTCTAAAGTAAGTGATGGGCCGGGGAGATTTGTTGTCGAGGATGGTGAAGTCGTGCTGGCCAAGGGTTGTGACTGGCTGGCCGGACTTGGTGTCGACGACGACATCGAGTTTGATCTGTGCTGCGATGACGGCGCCGGTTGAGGCGGAGGGCGGTTGCTGGGGGGCAAGTGAAAGCGAGCCGGCAAATAGCGCGGTAAAGAGGGCGCAAACTAACTTGGTAACAGGCATGGGCAGGCTCCAATTGGTTCTTTGCAAAGAGTGAGCGAAGCACCGCGACTTGCAGAGGATCATCATACATTAGATGCAATTCGGTTCGCGACGTGGTCCCGATGGATGAGGGTGCGAATGGGGCCGGTAAAATGATCAATATGGATCCAACTCACCAGAGCTCTGAAGCGACGGAGACGATTCTCGCGGGGAGCCGGTTTGTGCGAGCGTGCCTGCGCAAGCCGGTGGACCGCACTCCGGTGTGGTTTTTGCGTCAGGCGGGGCGGTATATGCAGGAGTACCGCGACGTGCGCAAGCACCATACGCTGGTGGAGATTTGCAAGAAGCCGCAGCTGGCCGCGGAGGTGACGATTACCGCGGCGGAGAAGCTGGGCGTGGATGCGGCGATCATCTTTGCCGATCTGCTGTTGCCACTGGAGCCGATGGGGTTGGACTTTGAGTTCCAGGCGGGCGAAGGGCCGGTGGTGCACAAGCCGTTGCGCACGGCTGAGGATGTGCGCGCGTTGCGGACTGATCGAGCAGGCGAGCTGGCTTATGTGGCGCAGGCGATTGAAAAGGTGGCCGCGCATTTTCGCGACCGGCTGGGGGTGATTGGATTTTGCGGCGCGCCGTTCACGCTGGCGAGCTACATGATCGAGGGCGGCGGGTCACGAAACTACATCCACACGAAACAACTGATGTACCGCGAACCGATTGCGTGGATGAGCCTGCTGGACAAGCTGGTTGTGGTGCTCACGGAATATTGCCGGCTGCAGGTGCAGGCGGGCGCGGACGTGATTCAGATTTTTGACAGCTGGGTGGGATCGCTCTCGCTGAGCGACTATCGCTGGTATGCGTTTGAAGCGTCGAAGCGGCTGGTGCGCGCGGTGCAGGCGATGGGTGTGCCGGTAATTTATTTCGGAGTGGAGACGGCGGGATTGCTGAAGCAGATGGCGGCGACGGGAGCGGATGTGATTGGCCTGGACTGGAGACAACCGTTGGACGAAGGCTGGCGCGCAGTTGGAGATGCGCACGCGGTGCAGGGAAATCTCGATCCGATTACGCTGTTTGCGCCGATCGAAGTGCTGGAGCAGAAGGTGAAGGAGATTTTGCGCGCGGCCGGCGGACGGCCAGGGCACATTTTTAATCTGGGTCACGGAATTGTGCCGGGAACGCCTGTAGAGAATGTGCAGGCGGTGGTGAAGATGGTGCGCGAGTTCCAACTAGAGGACGCGCATGCCTAAACAAGCGGTGCTGTTGCTGGCGCATGGAACGCCGGAGACGGTGGAGCAGATTCCGGAATATCTGCGCAACGTGGTGAGCGGGCGACCAGTGCCGCAGACGGTCGTCGAAGAGATTCAGCACCGGTATTCGCTGATTGGAAAGAGCCCGCTGACGGAGATTACGAATGCTCAGGCGCGGCTGGTGGAAGCGGAGCTTAACGATGGGCGGGGATTGCCCACCAAGCGAAGCTTGGATGGGCACCGCCTTCCCGCCCTAGCGACAAAAACAAAGACGTCGCGACGGAGTGGGGCACCAGCGAATTCCAGTGTATGTGGGGATGAGGAACTGGCGGCCCTATATTGCAGACGTGGTGAAGCAGATGCGCGCGGATGAAGTGGAAGAGGCAGCGGTGATCTGCATGGCGCCGCAGAATTCTCGCACCAGCGTGGGGCTTTATCGGCGCGCGGTGGAAGCGGAGGCTGGCAGTCTGCGCATCGACTTTACTGCTGGATGGGCGGACCATCCGCTGCTGGCGGATGCTTTTGCCGAGCGGCTAAGGCCGGCATTGGCAAAGATGAGCGCGGAAATGAGCGAGCCTGTGCCGGTGCTCTTCACGGCGCACAGTGTGCCGACGCGAACGGTCGAGGCTGCGGCAGCGAGCGCGGAAGATGCGGGGCCGAGGTTGTGGCCGGGGCCAGCGACGGGCGGCGACCCTTACGTGGAGGATGCGCGGCGGACAGCGGAGCTGGTGGCGGCGAGAGTGCCTGAGATTCCGCAGTGGTGGTTTGCATTTCAGAGCCAGGGCGCGAGCGGCGGGCCGTGGATTGGGCCGAGCGTGGAAGAGACACTGGATCGGCTAGCGGCCGAGGGCGTGAAGGCTCTGGTTCTGCAACCGATCGGGTTTCTTTGCGATCACGTGGAAATTTTATTTGACGTGGACATATCTTTTCGCGAATACGCCCTCAAAAAGAACATTCGGTTGGAGCGCCCGGAGTCGCTGAACGAATCGGCGACGCTCGCACGAGCGGTGGCAGAACTCGCTGGGCAGGGTTTGCGGCGGCTGAAGGACGCGTAAAGAATTGGGCGCTTGGCGCGAAGCTCAAGAGCGGAAGAAGTTGCGCACCATAAATAGCAGATTGGCCGGCCGTTCAGCGAGACGGCGCATGAAGTAGGGGTACCACTCGGTTCCGAACGGCACGTAGACGCGCACCTTGTAACCTTCGCTGACTAATTTGCGCTGTAGATCGCGGCGCACTCCATACAACATTTGAAACTCGAAGTGGATGGGCGGGATTGCGGCTTCTGCCGCGTAGGCCTTGATTTGTTCGACGAGGACCCCGTCGTGCGTAGCGATGGCGTGATAGATGGGACCGTCGAGGAGCATTTTGGCGAGCCTGAAAAAGTTGGAGTCGACTTCAGCCTTGATCGGGAAGGCAACCTCGGGCGGCTCGTTGTAAGCACCTTTGCAGAGGCGGACACGAATGCCGTCGGCGAGCAGCTGCTCAATGTCGGCCTGCGAGCGATAGAGGTAGGACTGGATGACAACGCCGACAGCGCCGCGCAGGTCAGGATGGGCGTGGACGCGGCGAACGATGTCGAGCGTGTCCTGGGTGAGGTGCGAATCCTCCATGTCAACGCGCACAAAATTTTGCGTGGATCGCGCGTGCTGGACGAGATTTTCGACGATGGATTCGGCGAGCGAGGGGGATTGCTGCAAGCCCATTTGCGTGAGCTTGATGCTGATGTTGGCGTCGAGGCCGCGCTCGGCGATGGAGTCAAGAAGAACGTGGTAGACGTCGGCGGCGCGGTGGGCTTCGGTTGGCGAGGTGACGCTTTCGCCGAGCGAGTCAAGGGTGACGGAGATGCCCTGGCGGTTGACGGCTTCGGCGACGCGCAGTGCATCTTCGGGCTGCATGCCGGCGATGAATCGCGCATTCAGGCGAGCGCCCAGCGCGGAGTGTTCAGCGAATCGGCGAAGCGGGCGGTTGCGCGAGAGCGAAATAAAGGCGGATCGAAGAAGATGCATTACTCGTCCCTGCTGACGAGCGCGCTTGCCGGGGCGCACCTGGGAGCGAGTTCAGTTTCGCACACTGGCATAGGGAAAAGCGCGGCGACTAACACGTTGGTGTGAGAAGGAGCTGGTGACTTTGTGGTGGTTTAATTTCACGCCGCGCCGGTGAAGGCGAATCAGCGAATCTCGAACAGAGCGCAGCCGTGCGGCGGCAGGGTGACGCTGACTTCTTTTGACTCTTTGGCGGTGGAGTCGTCCCATACATTGTGCGCGGCGTGCTTTGCGCTGTCGAGGCCGAGTTGTTGCCAATTTGTGCGCAGAGTTGCAGGCGTATCGGCGAGGTTGAAGAAGGCGAAGTATTCGGAGTAGCCGCGATCGCCGGGCTGGCCAATGGAAGCACGCCAGACGCGAGCATCTTGAAATGCGGCGCCAAGAGCGGAGAGATCGACGGGGCGACTGTAGGTGGCGTACTGATCGACAAAGAGGACGGATTGGTTGGTGAGGAGAGAACGCGTGAAGTCGTCGAGGCGGGTGAGATTGCCACCGAAGATAAGCGGCGAGCGCGTTACAGCCCAGAGAGTGAATTCGGTGCGCTGCTCGTCGGGCGTGAGGCGCGATTGGCGAACTTCGCCCCAGCCCGGATTTGGGCCGAGCCAGCCTTCGGGGAGCATGTCGGCATCAGGCCAGTTGCCGGGGCCGGTGTATGTGAACCACTTGGCGAGGTGATCGAACATGTCGCGCACGCCCACGGGAAATTCGGTATCGGGCTTTCGCGGAAAGGTCCAGCCGTCCCAGTGATCGTCTGAGATGCGCCACATCTGCGCGTATTTTTGAATTTCAGTTGCGTGCTCGACCTGCGTTGGGCCGGGGGAGAGCGAGAGCACGATGGGTCGGCCGGATTTGCGAATGGCTTCGGCGATCTGGCGAATTTCCGTGGGGCGGTAGGGATGGTCGGAGATGCAGTCGACCTTGAGGAAGTCGAGGCCCCAGGATGCGTAGAGGCGAATCATGGAGTCGTAATAAGCCTGGCCCGCGGCGTTGTCTTTGATGCCCCAGTTGCCGGCATCCCAGGGACAGGGCGATGTGGTGTCGGCAGCGTCGGCGGCGCGGAAGGATGAGCCGGCAATGGGAAGATTTGCGGCGACAACCTGGCGGGGAATTCCGCGGACGATGTGAATTCCGAATTTGAGACCCTGCGCGTGGAGCCAGTCTGCGAGTGGTTTGAAGCCTGCGCCATTGGCGGCGGAGGGAAAGCGAGCCGGGACGGGTATCAGAATTCCGTTCGATTCCCAGTGATAGTTTTTCTCTTCGAGGGAGTGGCCGGCGGGGTTGGCCATGTACCAGCCTTCGTCGATGACGGCGTACTTCCAGCCGTATTGCTGGATGGATGCGAGGACGGTGGCGTTGGCTTTGAATTGGTCTTCATCGATGGTGAGGCCGTAGGAATCCCAGGAGTTCCAGCCCATGGGCGGAGTGGGGGCGAGGGTTTGCGCGGCGATGAGCGGCGGAAGGGCGAATGCGATGGTGAGGAGAACGGATGGAATGAGAGTGGGCCTGGACATGAGAAAAGGATAGAACAGCGGAGTCAGCGGTGTTGGCGGAGATAGCGGGACTTTGCGAAATGAGAGGTCGTGGTATCCCACCCTTGGCGCAATTACAAGTGCGCGCCAAGGATGGGGCAACCCGGCATTCGGCGATGGGGCAACCCGGCATTCAGAGACGGGGTAACCGGGCATTCCGCTGGTTAGCAAGTTAGCGTCCGGCGCGGAGGGCGGCAAGGAAGTTGGTGGCAGAAGCGGGTTATTCTAGGCGGAGCGAGCAGAGAGACAAGAGAAAGCCTGACAAATCTATAAGTAGGATTCTGGTCCATAAGGAGAGTTCATGACCAAGACCCAGAGAACGGGTGTGTGGCATGGGGTTCTTGCGATTTGCATTGCCGGATTTGCGGCGGCAGCGGCGCCGGGCGTGAGGGCGCAGGCGACAGCGCAGAGTGCGCCGGAGACGACGTCGATGAAGAGTGCGGCGACGGACGAGGCTGGAAAACTTGGGACTGGGAAACTCGGGCCGGCGACGGTCGAAGCGCTGTTTGTGAGCGACATTCACTTTGAGCCGTTCGCTGATCCGGCGAAGGCGGCGCGATTAATGGCGGCGCCGGTGAGCGAGTGGAACGCGATTTTGGCTGATCCTGCATCGGCGGACCAGGCAGCGCGATTCGCGGAGTTGCAGACGACGTGCAAGGCGCGCGGCGTGGATAGTTCGTACGCGCTGTATGAATCGAGCCTGAAAGCGATTCGCGAAGATGCGAGTGGCGCGAAGTTTGTTGTGCTAAGCGGCGACTTGATTGCGCACAATTTCCAATGCAAGTTTGATATGACTTTTCCGCATGCGAAGCCCGGTGAGTATCGAGCGTTTGTCGAGAAGACGATCGAATACGTGATGCGCGAGCTGCGCGCGGCGCTGCCGGGCGTGCCGGTGTACACGGCGCTGGGAAATAACGATTCGGACTGCGGCGACTACGAACTGGATGCGAACAGCGCGTTTCTGGCTGACGTTGGGAAGACTTTGACGGATGACTTTCCAGTAAAGGAGCGCGGAGATGCTTTGCGCGACTTTTCGGCAGGCGGGTATTACAGCGTGAGGCTTCCTGCGCCGCTCGGGCACACGCGGATGCTGGTGCTGGACGATCTGTTTATGTCGCGGCAATATGCGACCTGCGGCGGAAAGGCCGATCCAGCGCCCGCGGCGGCGCAGATTGAGTGGCTGGAACAGCAATTGGACGCGGCGCGGCGCGGCCACGAGAAGGTGTGGGTGATGTCGCACATTCCGCCGGGCGTGAACCCCTATGCGACAGCGACAAAGGTGCTGGATCTGTGCAGCGGGGGGAAGCCGACGATGTTTTTGAATTCTGAAGCGCTGCCGGAAGCGATGGCGCGATACGGCGATGTGATTGAACTAGCGATTTTTGCGCATACGCATATGGATGAGTTGCGGCTGCTGAAACCGGCGGCGGGAGATCCGCATGAAGGCGTGGCGATCAAGATGGTGGGATCGATTTCGCCGGTCAACGGGAACAATTCGTCATTTACGGTGGCGCAGATTGATGCGCGGACGGCGCAGCTGAAGGATTATCAGGTTTTTGTTGCGTCGAATCAGACGGGGCCGGACGCGAGCGTGAATTCGAATGCGGCGACGCAGTGGAGCGAGGAGTACGACTTCGCGCAGGCCTACAAGGAGCCGGCGTTTAATGCTGCAACGGTGTCGGATCTGGTTGCGGGATTCAAAGCCGATCCCACTGCGCAGAGCAGCGCAAGCCAGTCGTATATCCGGAACTATAGCTCAGGCAGCACGACGAGGGCGCTCGGAGTGTTTTGGCAGCCGTATACGTGCGCGTTGAGGAACGATGGGGCGGATGCGTTTCGCAGTTGCGTGTGTCAAGGCAGTCAGTAGCCAGTAGGGAAAGTAGCCAATAGAGAGTAAGAGAGCTTGAGTCCGCTCAAGTGCACTTCGGTGAGTCAGCGTGAACGTGCGGAGTTTGGGTTCGCGGTTTCCCACCCTAAACGCAAACAGCGCGTTTAGGATGGGGCAACCGGCTGATTGTGCGCGGGGAAGTAATGCAGCGCGGTTAGCGGGCGCTGACGGCGGCCTGGCGGAGGCGTGATGGGGCGGGCTCTTCTTTTTGGGCGAGATATTCATTGACGGCGGCGGCGGCTTTGCGTCCTTCGGAGATGGCCCAGACGACCAGAGATTGGCCGCGGCGCATGTCGCCGGCGGCGAAGATGCCTTCAACCGAGGACATGTAATTTGTGGTGGCGACGTTGCCGCGATTATCGAGCGCGAGGCCAAGCTGGTCAATCATGCCGTTCTTTACCGGGCCGAGGAAGCCCATGGCGAGCAGGACGAGATCGGCGTCGAGGATGAACTCGGAGCCGGCCTGGTGCTCGAACTTGGGCGGCGGGCCGACGCGAATAGCGTGAAGCTGCTTGACGTTGCCGTGCTCGTCGCCTGAGAAGTGGACGGTGCCGATGCTCCAGTCGCGCGTGCCGCCTTCTTCATGAGAGCTCTCAGTGCGCAGTTGCAGCGGCCAGAGCGGCCACGGAGTAGATTTGGCGCGCTCCGCTGGTGGCTTGGGCATAATTTCAAACTGGTGGACGCTCTTTGCGCCCTGACGATGGCTGGTGCCGAGGCAGTCAGCGCCAGTGTCGCCGCCGCCGATGATGATGACGCGCTTGCCGGTGGCGAGGATGGATGCAGGGGCCTTCATGGACGCGAGCAGCACGTCTTCCTTGTCGCCTTCGTTGCGGCGATTCTGCTGGGGCAGGAATTCCATTGCGTAGTGAATGCCTTTTAGCTCGCGGCCGGGAACGGGCAGATCGCGGGGTTGCTCGGCGCCGCCACAAAGCAGGATGGCGTCGAATTGTTCTGTCAAGGATTCAACGGGAATGTTGACGCCGACGTGCGCGTTGGTCTGGAAGATGACGCCCTCGGCCTTCATTTGCGCGATGCGGCGATCAACGACGTGCTTTTCAAGCTTGAAATTTGGAATGCCGTATCGGAGAAGGCCGCCGATGCGGTCATTTTTCTCGTAGACGGTGACGGAGTGGCCGGCGCGGCGAAGCTGCTGCGCGGCGGCGAGGCCGGCGGGGCCGCTGCCGACGACGGCGATGCGTTTGCCGGTGGCCTGCTCGGGGGGTTCGGGACGGATAAAGCCCTCGTCCCAGCCACGCTCGACAATGGAGCGCTCGATCAATTTGATCGAGACGGGAGGTTGGTTGATGCCGAGCACGCAGGAGGCTTCGCAAGGCGCGGGGCAGATGCGGCCAGTAAATTCTGGAAAATTATTCGTGGAGTGGAGGCGGCGAATGGCGGCCTGCCATCGATTGTTGTAGACGAGATCGTTCCAGTCAGGGATGAGATTGTTCACCGGGCAGCCGGTGTGGCAGAAGGGAACGCCGCAATCCATACAGCGAGCGCCTTGCTCGCGCTGCTTTTCTTCAGGGAACGGCTCGTAAATTTCGAACCAGTCGCGAATGCGCTCGTCGGCCTTGCGGCGCGTGGGTTGGGCTCGATCAATTTCAAGAAAGCCGGTGACCTTACCCATGCTGCACCTCGGCGGTTGCGGCGGCAGCGGCGAGAGGAGGCATGCGGTTTGGAGAAGTGTAGACAGCTTCTGCGCGCTGGACACCGAGGACGCGCTTGTACTCATGCGGGAAAACCTTGATGAAGAGCGGCTGCGCGTCGGCCCAGTGCTCGAGGACCCAGGCGGCGCGAGGGCTGCCGGTGAGGTCGCGATGGCGCGCGAGCAGGGCCTGGATTTTGTCGATGTCTTCAGCGTGGATCAACGGCTCGAGATCTACGCTGGCCTGATTGCAGCGGCGCGCGGAGAAGTCGCCCTGATCGTCGTAGACGTAGGCGATGCCGCCGCTCATGCCCGCGGCGAAGTTGCGGCCGGTAGCGCCGAGGACAATGACGAGCCCGTTGGTCATGTATTCGCAGCCGTGGTCGCCGACGCCTTCAACGACAGCTGTTGCGCCGGAGTTGCGGACAGCGAAGCGCTCACCGGCGATGCCGTTCAGGAAGACTTCGCCGCCGGTAGCGCCATAGAGAACGACGTTGCCGACGAGAATGCTTTCCTCAGGCAGGAAGCTGGAGGTCTTGGGCGGATAGGCGATGACGCGGCCGCCGGAAAGGCCTTTGCCGAGGTAATCGTTGGAGTCGCCTTCAAGCTCGAGCGTGACGCCTTGCGGGACGAACGCGCCGAAACTCTGGCCGGCCGATCCGCGGAATTTGTAATGGATGCTGCCGTCGGGCAATCCTGCCGACCCGTAGCGACGTGCGATTTCGCCGCCGAGCATCGCGCCCACGGTGCGGTGCACGTTTCGAATGGCGAAGCTGCCGGTGACGGGCGTTTGCGATTCAAGCGCAGGCTTGGCCTTGGCGATAAGGGCGTGGTCGAGCGCGGGGCCAAGGCCGTGATCCTGACAAGTGGTGCGGCGGCGCGCGACACGCGAGGGAAGCGGCGGCGCGTAGAGGATCGACGAGAGGTCGATGCCTTTCGCCTTCCAGTGAGCGTCGTCGATGTGCGTCTCGATTTTTTCAACGCGGCCGACCATCTCGTCGACGGTGCGGAAGCCGAGTTTAGCCATGTGCTGGCGCATCTGCTCGGCGATAAAGAAGAAGAAGTTGATGACGTGCTCAGGCGTGCCGGTGAAGCGGGCGCGGAGGACGGGGTCCTGGGTGGCGATGCCGACCGGGCAGGTATTCAAGTGGCACTTGCGCATCATGATGCAACCCAATGAAACAAGTGGCATTGTGGCAAAGCCGAATTCTTCTGCGCCGAGCAGGGCGGCGATGACGACGTCGCGGCCAGTCTGGAGCTTGCCGTCGGTCTGCACGCGGATGCGGCTGCGCAGATCGTTGAGGAGCAGAACCTGTTGGGTCTCGGCGAGGCCGAGCTCCCAGGGCAGGCCGGCGTGCTTGATGGAGCTGAGGGGCGAAGCGCCGGTGCCGCCTGTGTCGCCGGAGATGAGCACGACGTCGGCGTGAGCCTTGGAGACGCCTGCGGCGACGGTGCCGACGCCAACTTCAGAGACGAGCTTGACGGCGATGCGCGCCTGCGGGTTGACGTTCTTGAGGTCGTAGATGAGCTGGGCAAGATCTTCGATGGAATAGATGTCGTGATGCGGCGGAGGCGAGATGAGGCCGACGCCGGCGATGGAGTGGCGGATGCGCGCGATTTCGTCGTCGACTTTGTGGCCGGGGAGCTGGCCGCCCTCGCCGGGCTTTGCGCCCTGGGCCATTTTGATTTGCAGCTCGGTGGCGTTGACGAGGTAGTTGGTGGTGACGCCGAAGCGGCCGCTGGCGACCTGCTTGACGGCGGAGCGGCGCGAATCGCCGTTGGCGTCCGGCTTGAAGCGAGCTTCGTCTTCGCCGCCTTCGCCGGTGTTGGACATGCCGCCGAGGCGGTTCATGGCGATGGCGAGAGTTTCGTGGGCTTCTTTGCTAATCGACCCGAAGCTCATTGCGCCAGTTGTGAAACGCTTGACGATTTCTTTGGCCGGCTCGACTTCTTCGAGCGGGATCGGCTCGTCGAGGTACTTGAGCTTGAGCAAACCGCGAAGCGTGCAGAGGGTGCGGTTCTGGCCGTCGATGAGGTCGGTGAATTCCTGGAACGTGGCCGGGATTGTTGGTGTTGACCGCGTGCTGAATCTTGCTGATGGTGACCGGATTGAGCAGGTGAAATTCGCCGCCCTCGCGATATTGGTATTGACCGCCGACGGCGAGATCGGTTTCGGATTCGGTGAGCGGCTGGAAGGCGTACTCGTGCTTCAACTGCGCTTCACGGGCGAGGACGGCGAGGCCGACGCCTTCAATGCGCGAGGCAGTGCCGGGGAAATAATCCTCGATAAGAGAGTTATTGAGGCCGACAGCCTCAAAGACCTGCGCGCCGCGATAGCTTTGCAGGGTGCTGATGCCCATCTTGGAGAAGGTTTTGAGCAGGCCCTTGTTGATGGCCTTGATGAAGTTCTTCTCGGCGTATTCGGCGGAGATTTTTTCCGGCAGCAGATTGCGGCGCTTGAGATCGTGAATGGTCTCGATGGCGAGATAAGGGTTGATGGCGCTTGCGCCGTAGCCGATGAGCAGGGCGAAGTGCATGACCTCGCGCGGCTCGCCGCTCTCGATGATGAGCGCTACCTGGGTGCGCTTTTCTTCGCGGATCAGACGATTGTGAACGGCCGCCATGGCCAGCAGGCTAGGGATGGGCGCGTAGGTTGAATCGACGCCGCGGTCGGAGATGATGAGCACGGAGTAACCGGAGTCGACGGCGTGCGAGGCGCGGTTGCTCAAGTCTTCGAGCGCGTGACGCAGGCCTTTTTCTCCGTCTTTGGAGCGAAAGAGCGCAGGCAGTGTAGTGGCAAGCAGATCGCCGGAGGAGACGCGGCGGAGTTTTTCGAGGTCGCGATTGGTAAGGATCGGATGCGGGAGCTTGAGCGTGTGGCAGTTCTCGGGCGTCTCGTCGAGGATGTTGCGCTCATTTCCGATGTAGCTGATCAGCGACATGACCAGTTCTTCGCGGATGGGATCGATAGGCGGATTGGTGACCTGGGCGAAGAGCTGCTTGAAGTAGTTGAAGAGCGGCTGCGGACGGTCAGAGAGACAGGCGAGAGGAACGTCGGTGCCCATGGAGCCGATTGGTTCCTCACCATTGGCGGCCATAGGCGTGAGAATAATTCGGAGATCTTCTTCGCTGTAACCGCAGGCACGCTGGCGGCGAAGCAGAGTTTCCGCGTTGAATCCGATCACGCGCGCGGGCTCGGGCAGCGAATCGATCGTGATGTGCTGCTGCTTGAGCCAGTCACCATAGGGTTGGCGCGCGGCTAGAGACTTCTTGATCTCGGCGTCGGAGATGATGCGCTGCTGAACGGTGTCGACCAAGAACATGCGGCCGGGCTGGAGACGGCCTTTTTTCAGGATGTCCTCTGGCGGAGCCTCGATGACGCCAGCCTCGGAGGCGAGGACGACGAGATCGTCTTTGGTGACGATGTAGCGGCCGGGACGCAGGCCGTTGCGGTCGAGAGTTGCGCCGATGACGCGACCGTCAGTGAATGCGATGGCGGCGGGACCGTCCCACGGCTCCATCAGCGAGGCGTGGTACTCGTAGAAGGCACGCTTGTCTTCGTCCATGTCGGGATTGCCAGCCCAAGCCTCGGGAATGAGCATGGCCATGACGTGAGGCAGGGAACGGCCGGACTGGAACAGGAACTCGACGGCATTGTCGAGCGAGCCGGAGTCGCTGCCGCCTGGACGGATGAGTGGATAGAGGTCGTTGATCTTGTCGCCGAATAGAGGGCTTTCAAGAACCGACTGGCGCGCATTCATCCAACTAACGTTTCCGCGAATAGTGTTGATCTCGCCGTTGTGCGCGACGTAGCGGTAGGGGTGGGCGAGCTTCCAACTGGGGAATGTGTTGGTGGAGAAGCGCTGGTGAATGAGGGCAAGCGCGCTGGTGACGAGTGGATTGGCCAGCTCGAAGTAAAACTTCTCGATCTGCGGGGCCAGCATGAGGCCCTTGTAGATGATGGTGCGACAGGAACAAGAGGGAACGTAGAAGGTTTCCTTGTCCTCGATCTCGGAGGTACAAACTTCGTTTTCGGTACGGCGGCGAACGCGGTAAAGGAGGCGCTCGAAAGCGTCTTCGTCGAGATCTTTGGGACGGCTGATGAAAAGCTGCTCGATGTAGGGCTGGGAGCTGCGCGCCTCGCGGCCGATGGCATCGCCGTTTACAGGTGTGTCACGCCAGCCGAGGACTTTGCAGCCCTCTTCCTGGGCGATGCGCTCGAAGACGCCTTCGCACTGGAGGCGATTCTGGCGCTCGACGGGCAGGAAGCACATGGCCACGCCGTAGGCGCCTGGCTCGGGTAATTTGATGCCGAGTTCCGAGCATTCGCGGACAAAGAAATCGTGCGGAATCTGGATGAGGATGCCCGCGCCGTCGCCGGTCTCCGGGTCGCAGCCGGCCGCCCCGCGATGGGTGAGGTTGATGAGGACCTCGAGGCCTTTGCGGATAATCTCGTGACTCTTCTCGCCTTTGATGTTCGCGACGAGACCCATGCCGCAGGCATCGTGCTCATCGCGAGGATGATAGAGGCCTTGCGGTTGGGGAGGGCGAAGAGGTCGATTTCGAGATCCCATGGCTGCCTTTTTGAGCGGTAGATTTGGTTGCGACAAGGTGAATCAGATGGAGTACACAATCCCTCTGCGATTCCCGAGGGCTAAAAATCGCCTGGCCAAATGGAACAAGTGGGTTCTGTGAGCAGCTCCGGCCGCATCCCGGAGGTGCACTGCTTTTAATATAACCAAAAACCCTGGATTCTGCATGAATTCGTGTGGGAGAGTGCGAGCTAAAACGAGCGAGATGAGCTAAAGGCGCCGATTTTGGTTGCCATTTAACGCAGGCGTTCGATGATTGTGCACGGCCTCTGGAGCTAGAAAGCGGCCGGTGATATATTCGCTTGCAGCCGAGAGCACGGTTGAGACTCCGGCCGGTGCGTGCACGTCCAACAAGTGGGTTGCAAGTCACGCAGCCCGCGCACGCCTGCGTGGCGGCGTTAGAGAAATCGGATGAAAAAAAACCAGCAGACTTCGTGCCCGAATGGCGTGGAGGAGTTGATGAAGATGAAGAGGATTGCGATGTTAAGCGCTCTGGCGCTGGTCGCGTTGCTGGCAGCATGTCGACCGAAGACGGCGGCGAACGAGCCGGGCTCTTCTGGTGGCCCGGCGTCCACTCCATTCGGGAGCACCCAAACGCCGACTGGCGCAGGCGGCGTGAATTACATCACGGTGCGCGACGTGCGTGAGCAGGCATTCTCGATTTCGGTTCCGCAAGGGTGGAAGGTGGATGGAGGAATGTTCCGCTACAGAATCGCTTACCCGCGGCCCACGGTGGATATGACTTCTCCTGATGGCACAATCAACGTGCGGATTGGGGATAACACGATTCCCAATTATCAGACTCCCAATACCAATCCTTACCTGCCGAACACGCCCAACAACTTCACGCCGGTGGCTGCATATACGTCAGGCCAGGTCTTCGCGCAAAAATATGGGACGGCGCGTTTCGGCTTCATGTGCCAGGGGATTCAGGTTACCGGCAGCCAGGCCTCAACGCCGAAATATTCGCAGCAGGTTCAGGGATACGTGACGGCCACTGCGGGAAGCGCGAACTTTAGCTGCACCATGAACGGGCAGCAGATGGTTGGATACGTCTACGCCGAGACGATGCAGGTTGGGGCGGCGATGGGTATGCCGGCGAATTGGTATGAGACGGCGCTCGGCAGCTACCTGGCGCCGGCGGCGCAGGCGCAAAATGCTAGCCCAATCCTGACTTACTCGACGAGCACGCTGGTTATGAATCCCGATTGGGCGGCGTGGCAGGCGTTTCTTGTGGCCCAGGCAACGAAGATCAATCTGATTACCGCGGAGAAGACGAAGATCGCCACCGCGCAGATGGATGCCCGTGAGGCGCAGTGGAGACAGATGATGGCCGGAGAAGTCGACGACTTCAACGACATACTTACTGGCACGACCTTTGCGATGGATCCGGCCACCGGACAGTCGGTAAGTGTTCCTACGGGCAATGGCGGGCCAGAATGGCTTGATGGCCAGAACAACGTGCAGAGCGCGGCCATGCAGCCGGGCCCGGCGTACACGCAGCTGCAGCCGATCAGCCATCAGCAGTGAAGTGCCCCATTGACCGAAATTCTTAGTGGGCGGGCGCAAAAACGGAAAACGAGGCGCGCGGCTCAAGCCTGGTCCACGGGCTTGCCGATGTCACTGTTGCGTTATCCCATGTGGTGTGTTTTGTGCCGTATACTCGGGGTCAATGACGCGCATGAAAGAGACGATTCTGGTGACCGGCGGGGCGGGGTTCATCGGTTCAAACTTTGTTTTGAACTGGATGAAGGCCGGCGCTAATTCGCCGGTAAGCGCCGTCGTCAATCTCGACCTGCTGACCTACGCGGGGAACCCGGCGAACCTGGCGTCGCTTGAGGGCGATGAGCGCTATACGTTTGTGCACGGCGATATTTGCGATGCGGAGCTGGTGGCTTCGCTGCTGAGGAAGTATCAGCCGCGGGCGATCGTCCATTTTGCAGCGGAGAGCCATGTGGATCGGTCGATTGTGTCGCCTGAGGGATTCGTTCGGACGAACGTGATAGGCACATTCACGCTGCTGGAGCAGGCGAGGATTTACTGGAATGGCCTGGGTGAGGAAGAACGCGCGGCGTTCCGTTTTTTGCACGTTTCGACGGATGAGGTGTACGGGACGCTGGGGCCGAACGATCCGGCGTTCAGCGAAGAGACTGCATATGCGCCCAACAGTCCTTATGCGGCGTCGAAGGCGGGGTCGGATCATTTGGCTCGGGCGTATTTTCATACATTCAAGCTGCCGGTGCTGACGACGAACTGCTCAAATAACTACGGGCCATTTCAATTTCCGGAGAAATTGATTCCTCTGGTGATTCTGAATGCGCTGGAGGGCAAGCCGCTGCCGGTGTATGGCGACGGGAAGAACGTGCGCGACTGGTTGTTTGTGGAGGATCACTGCGCGGCCGTTCGCATGGTTTTACGCAACGGGGTCCCCGGGGAAACATATAACATCGGCGCGAACAGCGAGCGGACGAATATCGACGTGGTGACGGCAATTTGCGACATTGTGGACGAGCTGCGGCCAGAGGCGAATGCAGCTCCGCGCCGAAAGCTTATCACTTATGTTCAAGACAGACCGGGACACGACCGGCGGTACGCGATCGACGCACGGAAGATTGCAAACGAATTGGGATGGAAACCGGCGGAGGCATTTGAGAGCGGGCTGCGCAAGACGGTGCGGTGGTATTTGGAAAATGGCGACTGGGTGGAATGCGTGCGGACCGGGGCCTATCGCGATTGGATTGCGAAGAATTATGCGGAGCGGGCGGAAATATGAAGGGAATCATTCTGGCCGGTGGATCGGGGACGCGGCTTTATCCCGTGACCCATGTGGTCTCAAAGCAGCTTTTGCCGGTGTACAACAAGCCGATGATCTACTACCCGCTGAGCACGCTGATGCTGGCGGGGCTGCGCGAGATTCTGATCATCTCCACACCGCAGGACACGGGACGCTTCAAGGAATTGCTGGGCGATGGCAGGCGGTGGGGCCTGGAGATTGATTATTCCGTGCAGCCGAGCCCCGACGGATTGGCGCAGGCGTTCCTGATTGGCCGGGATTTTATTGCCGGGCAACCGAGCGCGCTGATTCTGGGGGACAACATTTTTTATGGGCAGGGCTTCTCGAAACAGTTGCAGGCGGCAGCGCAGCTCGAAAGCGGTG
Source organism: uncultured Acidobacteriaceae bacterium (assembly GCA_963725115.1). Classification (GTDB taxonomy): domain Bacteria; phylum Acidobacteriota; class Terriglobia; order Terriglobales; family Acidobacteriaceae; genus Telmatobacter. Next base: position 774,867 of record CAVRXG010000003.1, read on the forward strand.
CGACCGTGTTCGCTTATCCGGTGGAGAATCCCGAGCGATATGGAGTGGTGGAGTTCGACAAGGAAGGGCGGGCGGTGAGCCTGGAGGAGAAACCGGCGCTGCCAAAGTCTCGCTACGCGGTGACGGGGCTGTACTTTTACGACCGCGACGTAGTGAAGATTGCCGAGACACTCAAGCCTTCAGAGCGCGGGGAACTGGAAATTACGGACTTGAACCGGCGCTACCTGGAGGCGGGAAAGTTGAAGGTAGAGATCATGAGCCGCGGCATGGCATGGCTGGATACGGGAACGCACGAGTCGCTGCTGGAAGCGGGTTTGTTTGTGCACACCATCGAGCGGCGGCAGGGATTAGACATCGCGTGTCCGGAGGAGATTGCCTATCGGCAGAGGTTCATTAGCGCAGAGCAACTGGAAAAGCTGGCCGCGCCGATAGCGAAGAGCGGCTATGGGCAGTACCTGTTGAGCTTGCTGCGCGAACCGTATTTCGCCGCCAGGGCCGAGTAGCCATGACTATCGAAGAGACAATGCTGCCCGGCGTACTGGTGCTGACGCCGAAGGTTTACAGCGATGATCGGGGCGCGTTTTCGGAGACGTTCCATTTGCGGCGCATGGCAGAGGCGGGCCTGCCGACGGCCTGGGTTCAGGACAACTTTTCGACGTCGCGGAAGAACGTGCTGCGGGGAATCCACTACCAGATTGAGCAACCGCAAGGAAAACTGGTGCGGGTGACGCATGGGGCGGTGCTGGACGTAGCGGTGGATTTGCGGCGCAGATCAGCGACGTTCGGCAAGCATGTGGCCACAGAACTGAGCGGGGATAATGGCAGGATGCTTTGGATTCCGGAGGGTTTTGGGCACGCATTTCTGGTTCTGAGCGATGTGGCCGGGTTTGCATACAAGTTAACGGATTATTATTCGCCGGCGGGCGAGAGAACGATTCTCTGGAACGATCCGGAGTTGGGGATCAAGTGGCCGATTGCCGCAGGCGATGCGATTGTTTCGGAGAAGGACGCAAAGGGAAAGCTGCTGCGCGACGCGGAAGTGTTTGCGTAGATTTCGCTCTTTGCGATGCTCCGGTCGTGGCGCGAGCTAACATCAGATTGTGAAATCAGGAGACACTGCGTGATTGAGAATCTGCGTTTGGATTCCGCAGCTTCGGCTTTTCCGGGCATATTGGGCAATCGGACGAGTCGCTCCGGCGATGAAGCTCCGAGAGAAATGGTGGCGCCGAAGTCGTTGGAGGAAACATTCAGCAAGGTTCCCGAGGTGGCAATCGGCTTCTGGATCATCAAGATTGCCGCTACAACGCTGGGCGAGACTGGCGGCGACGCGCTCTCAATGTCGCTGAATCTGGGCTACGCGACGAGCACGATTATTTTCTTTGTGCTGTTTGCGGTCGCGGTGGGAGCGCAGATTCGGGCGCGGAAGTTTCATGCATTTTTGTACTGGGCGGTCATCGTTGCGACGACATTAACGGGGACGACGATGGCGGATTTCGCGGATCGCTCATTGGGGATTGGATATCCCGGCGGATCGATCATTTTGTTCGCGCTGGTGATTACGACGCTGACAACGTGGCGGCTGAAAATGGGATCGATTTCAGTGGATTGCATCACTTCGCCGAAGGTAGAGGCGTTTTACTGGGCGACCATTTTGTTTTCGAACACGTTGGGCACCGCGCTGGGCGATTGGGTGGCGGATTCCGGGCCGGGCTACGAAGGCGGGGCGCTGATCTTTGCCGGATGCATCGCGGTCGTCGCGCTGATTTATTTCTTCACGAAAACCTCACGGGCGGTTCTGTTCTGGACAGCCTTTGTATTGACGCGTCCATTGGGCGCGACGCTGGGGGACTTGCTGACCAAGCCGGTTGCGGACGGGGGGTTGAATCTGAGTCGCTACAGCTCGTCGGCTGCAATTGCCTGCCTCATGGTGTTCTGCATTTTGGTCTTTCCGCAGAGGCCGGGGCAGCATCCGGGGGCGAAAGCGGGGCAGTAGACCGGCAGGCCGGGATGTCGGGCGAATGCGGGCCGGGCAAATTTGGGCCGAAGGAGCTGGCTTCTTTACTCGGCGAATCCGGAGATGATAGCTTGCAGAGACTTGCGCAGGCGTTCTGCGGATTTATTTCTTAGAAGTGGAGAATTGCAATGTTTTGTCCCCGTTGTGGCGCAGAGTCAGGGCCGGATCAAAGATTTTGCGCGAAGTGCGGAGCGGTCTTGGGGGCTGCGGAAGGTGCGCCGAGTAATGCTGCTGCTGCGCGAGCCGTGCCGCAGGCGCCTGCCGCGACTGTCGTATTTCAACCGGCACAGGAGCCGGCGCAGGCCCTGCCGGTGGCCACAGCAGCGTTGATGCACCCGATTCCGGACGGCGGGATGACGCTCGAAGAGGTAGTTGCATGGCTGCAGAGCGGTGGTTACGCCGCGAAGGTGGTGACCCGCGAAGACGGCAAGCGACACATTGAGAGCTGGTCATCGGGGACTTTGTTCAACATCTTTACGCCCGGCTGCCAGAGCGGGCGCTGCGCGTCGCTTGAACTGGTGTTTGCTTTTTCGAGCAAGGGCAAGTTCGATGTTTCACGGCTGAACGAATGGAACAGCGATGTGCCCTGGGGCAAGGCTTATTCCGACGAAGTGAACGATCCGTGTCTTGACATGGATATATCTCTCTCGCCCGGCGGCACGTTCGAATCATTGAACGACCAGTTTGGGACCTGGAACAACATACTCAGCAACTTCATCAACAAATACAACCTGCGATAGACGCAGAGACTTGCTTTAAATATTTCATTCAACCCTGGAGAATCGCCATGTTTTGCCCTCGTTGTGGCGCAGAGGCCCAGCCGAATCAAACATTTTGCGCGAAGTGCGGAGCTGCGCTGGCAACGGCGGAAAGCGTGCAGACTGCAGTGCCTATACCTATATCTGTCGCGCAAGCCGTGCCGGAGGCGCCACCGGCCCCGATCGAGACGCCAGCAGGCCAGCCGACCTACAGTCCGACGCGCGCGATTCCTGACGGCGGATTGACGATTGAAGAGATGGCCGCGTGGCTTGAGGGTGAAGGCTACGCCGTGAAATTTGTTACCGGCGAAAGCGGGAAACGCCACATCGAAACCAGCTCTCAGGGATCGCCGCTGAACATCTTTTTCGGCGACTGCAAGGGCGAGCGCTTTGCTGTGCTTGAATTCGCCGCCGGCTTTTCAACCCACGGAAAATTCGATATTTCGCAGATCAACGTATGGAACTACGACAACCGCTGGTGCCGGGCCTATTACGACGGCGACAAAGATCCATGGCTCAAGATGAATATCGATCTCTCGCCAGGCGGCACATATGAGGCGCTGAGCGATCGGTTCGAGATTTGGAACCGCACGCTTGGCAGGTTCATCGAGAAGTACGGCTTGATATAGACGGCGGCCCACCGCAGGACCCTCAAACAACCCGGCTGGCGGGGCTAAAGCCCCTCTCTTTTCTTGCGATTCTTTCGGCACGACTAAAGTCGTGCCCTTTCAAGGCGCATCCAAACGCCCCCCGCAGACGACTGAAGTCATGCCTTATCGCAGTACGCCGAAACTGGCTCCGCCAGAAGCCCACGCGACTTCAAAATCTTCGCAAACCGGGCCGCCCTTTGTGGGAGCCCGGACGCCTTGGGCTGAGATATACTTGCAAGGTCACGGCGCGGATGCGCCGCCATCTTTCAGCCTTCTGAGGTAGTTATGTCAGGCCACTCCAAATGGGCGACAATCAAGCACAAAAAGGGCGCGCTGGACGCCAAGCGCGGGAAGATTTTCACCCGTCTCATCAAGGAAATTACGATTGCCGCCAAAGGTGGCGGCGGCGATCCGGACGGAAATCCGCGGCTGCGGACGGCGATATTGGCGGCCAAGGCGGAGAACATGCCGCAGGAGAACATCAAGCGGGCGATCCAGCGTGGCACGGGCGAGCTTGAAGGGGTGAGCTACGAAGAGGCCACCTTTGAGGGCTATGGGCCGGGTGGAGTTGCTGTGCTGGTGGACGTGCTGACCGACAACCGCAATCGCGCGGTGAGCGAGATTCGTCATGCATTCTCAAAGAATGGCGGGAACCTGGGCGAGACCGGCTCGGTGAAGTTCATGTTCGCGAAGAAGGGCCTGATCGCAGTGGAGAAGTCGGCGACGAGCGAAGAGAAGTTGATGGACATTGTGCTGGAGTACGGTGGCGAGGACCTGAAGGACGAGGGCGAAACGTGGGAGATTCTCACGGAGCCGGCGTCGTATGAGGCGGTGTCGAGCGCGGTAAAGGCCGCAGGGATTGCGACGGTGATGAGCGAAGTGGCCATGGTGGCATCGACCTACACAAAGCTCGAAGGGACGGCGGCCAGCCAGATGGTTCGCCTGCTAGAAGCGCTGGAAGAACTGGACGACGTGCAGAACGTGCATTCGAATTTTGACATGGACGCGGAGCAAATGGAGCACGCGGCGGGGTAATCCGGCGTGATTCGGGCAAGAAGAAGGCCGCCCGATTGTGGCGGTCTTTTTTTGGTAGAGCCAGGGACGAAAAAACAGGGAACAAGGGAACGAGGGACCAAGAAAACGGGAAGCAGAGAACGACGGGCCGAGAGAACAAGGGAACGAGAAAACGGGGCTGCGGGGAATTGGGCCGATAAGAACTTAGGACATTGGGATTGTTGGGGGAGAATTTTGAGGCAAGTTGAAGGGATTGTTTTGTTTTTGTTGCTGGCGGGTGCGGCGACGGTCGTTGCGCAAGCGCCGTACCAACCGAATATGGCGCCGATTGGCACAGGCGAGCGCACTGTGACCATGGAGAGCGCCCGACCGACTATTGCGGATCCCGTCGCCGACGTGAGGAATAACCGCAGCTGGGAACTCGGGCCGTTTGCAAATTTTGGCACGGGTGTGGGCGACCGGTCGGATTACAAATTCTTCTGGGGCGGATTCCAACTTTCGAAGATACTTTCGCCGGTGGTGCACGCGGGAATCTTCAGCGGGCAATTTGAGTACGGCGGCGAAATCATGCCGCTGTGGCAGGCGTACACGCCCCCGCCACACACAGTCCAAATTGAGTGCGAAACGACTACGGGGCAGCTCTATCCCTGCCCCTGGCAGTTCGGAGGCGGCACATTTACCGGCGTGAGCATCATGCCGGTGATCTTTCGCTGGAACTTTCTGACCAGGTCGAGACGCATTCAGCCGTGGTTTCAGGCGGCGGGCGGACTGATTTATACCACGCACAAATTTCCGCCAAATTACATGAGCAACAACAACCCGGCCAAGGGGCCGATTATCGACGGCGGAACAAGCGTGTGGAATTTCATGCCGCAGGGCGGCTTAGGAGTGCACTACTTCCTGAAGCCCGGGCGGTCAATTGATCTGAATGTGAACGCGGTGCACATTTCTTCGGCCTCGCTGGGCGACCGTAATCCGGGAGTGAATGCGAGCATCCAGATACAGGCGGGATATACGTTCTGGAAGTGATGGGGACCGGGACTAAGGGACTAGGGACTCGGGACTAGAGGTTTGGTGGACAGAGATCAGGGCGGGAAGGCAAAAGGGCGGCCAAAAGTGAGCGGAGCGGGCAAAAGCGCGGAAAGCGGCGCGATCGTGGAATGCGTTCCCAACTTTTCAGAGGGCACGGATGCCGGTCGCGTGGAAGCGATTGTGGCGGCGATGCGCGTCGACGGGGTGCACCTGCTTGATTGGTCGATGGACGCGGACCATAACCGGTCTGTGGTGACAATTGCGGGTGAGCCCGCGGCAGTGGTCGAAGCAGCGGTGCGGAGCGCCGGCAAGGCTGTGGAGCTGATCGATCTGACGCGACAGGAGGGTGTGCATCCGCGCATCGGTGCTGCGGACGTGATTCCGTTTGTGCCGGTCAGGGGTATCAAGCTTGAGCAATGCGTGATGCTGGCGCGGCAGGCGGGCCTGGAAATATGGCGGCGATTTGGAGTGCCGGTCTATTTCTATGAGGCGGCGGCGGCGCGGCCGGACCGAAAGAATCTGGAAGACATACGCCGAGGGCAGTTTGAGGAGCTGAGGGACGCTGCGCAGAAGGACCCTTCGCGGCGGCCGGACCTGGGCGGGCCGGAGCTTCATCCCAGAGGCGGCGCGTGCGTTGTTGGGGCACGCAAGTTCCTTGTCGCCTACAACATCTACTTCGACTCGCCGGATGTGGCGATGGCCCGGGCGATCGCCAAGGAGATTCGCGCGGCTTCTGGCGGATTAAAGGGCGTTAAGGCAATGGGGGTTCTGGTGCACGGGCGGGCGCAGTTGTCTATGAATATCACGGACTTTGAGGCGACGCCGCTCTCGGTGGTGCACCGCAAGGTGGTGAGCCTGGCGGCGAAGCACAAGGCCGGCGTGGGTGAGGGAGAGATCATCGGGCTGATTCCTGAGGCGGCTTGTGAGCGCGAAAGCGATTGGATGCGTCAATTAAGTGGGTTCGATGAGGAAACCAAGGTTTTGGAGCGGCGGCTTGACCATCCGCTGGAGTGGCCAAAGTAACAATACCTTGCGGCCCAGAGAGCAACAAGATAAGCAACAAGTCGGTACAATAATGTCAGGGCGCCAACGGTAGGGCGTCAATGTTAGGGCGTCGATATCAGGCAACAGGGCACCGATGGCGCTAAGAAATGCGAATTTGGCGCCGCGCCGAAAATTGGACGGCGGCGGCTGGGCGGCAATGATTTCCGGAGGGTGGGATAGTTGAAGAATCTTATTGGAGTTTCGATTGCAGCGATGATGGTGGCAGCGGTCATGCCGGCCCATGCGGCGCAGTTGGCAACGGATGCACGCGGGGCGATTCCGCACGATGTGCAGCAACTGGTGGTGATCGACTATCGCGCGATGCAGAATTCTACGGCAGCGATGAATCTGCGCAACCGCGTGGAGCCGCCGGAGCTGAAGCAGTTTGATGAGGCGTTGAGCAAGTTCACGCTGAGACCGGTTCTGGCTTCGGGCAAGCCGAGTCCGATCGCGGGCGAGCCGATCGATCAATATGTGGACGAGTTGGCATTTGCGCTGTTCCGGCCAACGCCAGGGAGCGACGCGCTGCAGTCGGTGGGGATTGCGCAGGGGCAGTTTCCGACCGACGATATTCTGGCCAGCTTCAAGGCGCAGAAGATGAAGCCCACGATGGTGCGGACCAACAGCATTTATCCCATGAGCAAAACGGGGATGGTGCTGTGCTTTGTCGATCCGTCGACGATGGTCTTTGGCAGCAAGGATTCCGTGACCAAGGCGCTGGATGCGCGCGACGGAATGGCCCCGAGCATGCTGACCAACAATTCCGATGATGGATGCGATGCAGAGCGTGGACTCGAATTCGCTGTGGAGCATTCTGGACAACCAGGGCACGCAGACGATGATGAAGCAGTTGCTGGGCGAGGCGGGATCGGTGACCGACTTCGACAGCGTGAAGCAGCGGCTGGAGGCTTCCTGGTACTCGAATGGACTTTACGCGTGGCGTGAGGTTCGATTTGACGATTTCAGACCGGCGATTCGTTCGCGGCGGCGACGATTTCTTCGCTGCTGTCGGCGGCAGTGATGCTGAGGAAGATGACGGGTTCGGACACGGAGAAGCAGGCGCTGAGCGAGACTTCGATCGACTCGAATTCGGGAAAGCTTGAGGTTCATTTTGCAGCCTCGGATACGGAGTTCAGCGCGCTGCTGCAATCGCCGCTGTTCCAGACGATGGTGCATTGAACGGCAGCTATTAGCTGCTAGCTTACTAGCCCCTCGTGGTGAGTTGGAAGCTACAGAAAAGAACGGTGGCGCAGGGACGAGAAAGCAATTAGAGAGCAGAGCGGCGGAGCTTCCGGAAACGGGCTCTGCCTTTTTGCGTTTCGGTTGCTTTCCTCGTGGGGATAAATTGCCGAGGGGCGGCGGTGGATGGAATCATGAGGGCGATGTGAGTTGCGGCTGGAATTGGGCCTTGCCTGCGGGCAAAAGGACGATTTTGAGTTGGCCCTGCTGACGTTCGACGAACGTGGGGCCGGTGATCTGGATTTGCTTTTGGCCGGGACCCGCGTATGTGATTTTGAGTGGGCCGCTGCCGCGGACTTGAAAACGATATTGGTAGCTCGCTCCTGACGCGATGCGATCTGCGCCGAAGCTGGCGCTGGGATAGTCGACTTCAAGAAGCTGAATGTCGGCGCCGGTGCGGTTCACAATTGTGGCGTCGATGTGGTAGGAGTGGCAGGCGGTGAGAGGGAAGACGACGGCGCAGAAAGAGCCAAATTAGGTGAGGGCTTGAGAACCAGCGAAGAAACTCCCTCGGGGGCTAAAGCCCAGATTTTTTGCGCAGTCGGCACGTAAAGCACCCCACGACGAAGACCTGTCGCCGGCAACGTCGTGCCCTGACACTTCGTGCTTCTCGGACAGTTCTTTCGCTGGCACGGCGTCCATTCAAGGCAGTCATTCGGTTCCCGCTGTCGGGGGCGCTTCGTGTTGCGGACGGCAATTGCTGGGCGGATTGTTTGGCGAAATCCTTTTCGAGGCGGTCGAGACGTTTGAGGAGTTCGGGAAGACGCTGGAAGATGGCGACGGCTCGGAGCCAGATGCGATTGTCGAAGCCGGGCGAGCCGGAGATCATTTTGCCGGGCGGGACGTCGTGCGAGACGGCCGACTGCGCGGTGAGGATGACGCCGTCGCCGACGGTGCAATGGCCGGCGATGCCGACCTGGCCGGCGAGAATGACGTTGTTGCCGATGATCGACGAGCCGGCGAGGCCGGTTTGCGCGCAGATGAGCGAGTCGTTGCCGACGCGCGATCCGTGGCCGACCTGGACCAGATTGTCCACCTTGGTGCCGTCGCCGATTTCGGTTGCGCCGACGGTAGCGCGGTCGATGGTGGCGTTGGCCTGCACGTCGACGCGATTGCCGATGCGGACGGGACCGGATTGCGGGATTTTTTCCCAGTGGCCCTGCTCGTTTTTGGAGAAACCGAAGCCGTCGCCGCCGATGATGACGCCGTTTTCGAGCGTGACGTGGTCGCCGAGAATGCAGTTTTCGCGGACGACGGCGTGCGCGTGCGCGAAGAAATGGCTGCCGACCTGAACGCCGGGATAGAGCACGACGTGAGGCAGGATGGTCGCGTGCGGACCGAGTTGAACATTGGGACCGACGACGGCGTATGCGCCGATGTGGGCGTCTTCGCCGATGACGGCCGTGGGATCGATGACGGCGGTGGGATGAATTCCGGGCGCGTAGGTGGGCGGCTGATAGAAGAGGCCGAGCGCGCGCGAGAAGGCGTGATAGGGATTCTTGATGCGCAGGGTTGCGGCGGAGATTTCCTGAAAGTCGGGCTCGACGAGGACGGCTGCGGCGTGCGTGGAGCGGGCGAGCGCGGTGTAGCGCACGTTGGCGACGAAGGTGATTTCGGTGGGGCCGGCTTCTTCAATGCCCTTGACGCCGGTTATTTCGAGGTCTGGGTTGCCGCGGAGTTCCGCGCCAAGCTGCGTTGCCAATTCGCCGAGCTTCATTGAGGAGATTGTAAACCGATTGGCTTCGGTGACGTGCGTCATCGGTGCAATCCGAATGAGGGCTGCCAGCGCCAGCTTGTTTTCATGACATTATTACCGAATGCGTGTAACGTCAAACACCTCATCTTCGTCAGAGATCACAAGCGCATATTCGACGAAACGGCGGCCAGTCGGCAATGTTGTTGATTTCGCGAAGACAATCACGTCAGGTGCGTACTCGTCGAAGTAATCATCGGATTGGAACTCGAAAATCATTCCGTTATCCAGCTTCACTACTTTGCCAGCTTCAGCTCCTTCAAAATCGCCGGTCGCGTTTGTTGATGCGATTATCGTGTAGCCAGTTAGCGCATCTAGGGTAGATGCATCAATTGCATGGCAGACCTGCCCGCTTCCAATCGCCAAAGCCAGAAAGACCAGGATTTTCTTCACGGCAGCTTCCTTCCCTCAAATCTAGTGCGGTTCCACTGCGGCTCGTCGGTCTTGGATTTTTACCAGGCTTGGGCGTTATCGATTTCACCACGAGCCGGTAATTTCAAAGGTGAGTTTGCCGTTGGGGGCCTCAATCGTCAACCAGTTTCCTTTGCGGGTTGCCCAGTATTCCCCAAGGTCGTGCGTCGTGCAATTGAATTGGTTTCCGAGGTGGGAGCACTCAGTGGCGTTCGGGTTCATCTTCTCTGGGGCGACTGGCTTGATCAGCGCGCAACGCTTATTGCCACACATTAAGCTGGCGTGGTCTCCGTTGGGCAGGATCACCTTGGCGAAGACGTTTGCATAAAGCATTCCATTTGCAGTGCTGGACATACTGCTAGTTTCAACCACCTGCACCTTGAATCGTTGAGCAGCGCAGCTAGTCGCGCAAGCAGCGAGCACGGAGAGAACCAATAATCGCGAAGCTCGCATGCCCATGGCCCCCCCAATCGCCAGCCGCCCTGTATCTCGATTTGCTGGTCGTGGTGATTTTACTCCTAAGGGTGGGTTTGCCCGTCAGTGGCGGGGACGGCTGTTTGTGGCGGCGCTTGCAGCGTGTGGGCGGCGGATTGGACCTAGAGATGGCGTTTTAGCCTCGATTTTGTTTGACGGCCTATAACCTATGAGTTATATTCGTTGAATGCGGCGTGAGTTTGTCCCGTTCGATCGGGGCTCAATTGAAAAAGAGCTGAATGAGTTACCACCCAGGGATGCCGCGAAACTGGCCGCGCTGATGGACCACTACGAGCAATGCGGTTTCGGAAATCCGTCTCCGGCACAGATCGATGACTACGGCAGTGGGATTTTCCGGCTGCGGCATATCAAGCCCTCTTATCAAGGCCGGTTGCTGTTTTTCGCATCGAGACGCTCCGCAGGTTTTGAGGAATTGGTCGTGTTGGCGGTTTACAAAAAGCAAGGTCAAAAGGCTCCGAAACACATTCTGGAGACGGCCAGGAGACGAAAGAAAGCGTGGGAGATAACAAGGGGAAAAGCATGACCTGGATCAAGAGATACGCTGAGAAACGTTCGGCCAAAGACGCAAGATTCAAGGCCGCGTACGAAGAAGAACAGGCCCTTCTTGGACTCGTTCGCGCGCGTCAACGAGCGAATCTGACGCAGCAGGACATCGCTAGAACGCTCAAGGTTTCTCAACCATACATTGCCCAGATTGAGCGTGGCAGCAAGCCGGTCAGCCTGTCCTTCATGGTCCGCTATGCCAATGCAGTCGGAGCGAGCGTTCAGATCGCCCCTCAGGCAGAGGGCTAGCGCGCCACCGGTGTGGGATCGTTGGCTGTGGTTGCACCAACAGACGTTTGCGGCGGGGCTTGCAGCGTGTGCGCGGCGGATTGCGCGGCGTCGAGGGTTGCTCCGGGGATGATGCCGAGAACGAGCGTGGCGGCGACGGCCAGGAACGAGGCAGCGATGACGGCTGCGCCGACTGCGGGCCGGGGAGCTGCGAGCGGATCGCTTTGGTCTGATCGGATGCGGGCGCTGCGCTGCGACGACGACGAGGCGAAGGTAATACGCGGCAGCCAAGCCTGAGTTGAGCAGGCCGATGATCGCGAGCCAGATGGCTCCGCCGCCGACTGCGGCTGAGAAGGAGTAGAACTTGCCGAAGAAGCCGCCGGTGAAGGGAACTCCGATGAGCGAGATGAGGAAGAAGATGAGCAGGCTGCCGAGGAGCGGGGAGCGATAGACGAGGCCGCGGTAGTCGTCGATGAGGGAGAGCTGCTCTTCGTATCCGGCGACGAGGGTGACGACGGCGAAGATGCCGAGGTTCATGGCGGCGTAGGCGGCTATGTAAAAGGCAGCGGCGGCGATGCCGGGTTCGCTCAGTCCGTTCTGATTGCTGAGGCCGGCGAAGGCAGCGAGCAGGTAGCCGGCGTGCGCGATGGCGGAGTAGGCGAGCATGCGTTTCACGTTCTGCTGGCGGAGGGCGGCGAGGTTGCCGACGGTCATGGAGAGAACGGCGACGATCCAGAGCAGGGGCGCCCAGAGATAGTGGAGGTTGGGAAGCATTTCGTAGACGACGCGGAGGAGCAGCGCGAAGGCTGCGGCTTTGGGCGCGGTCGAGAGCAGGGCGACGACGGGCGAGGGCGCGCCTTCGTAGACGTCGGGCGTCCAGACGTGGAAGGGCGCGGCGGAGACTTTGAAGAGAATGCCGACGAGCATGAGCGCGAGCGCGGCGATGATGAGCGACTGATTCTGCGCGGCGGGAGCGAGCTGGGCGATCTGGTAGATCTGCGTGGTTCCGGTAGCGCCGAAGATGAGCGCGATTCCGTAGAGCAGGAATGCAGTGGCGAAAGAGCCGAGGAGGAAGTATTTGATGGCGGCTTCAGGGCCGCGGCCGGTGTGCTTGCGCCAGCCGGCGAGGATGTAGGTGGAGATGGAAGAGATTTCGAGGGCGACGAAGACGACGAGTAGCTCGACGGCCGAAGTGAGCAGGCACATTCCGACTGCGCCGAAGGCAATGAGGGCGTAGAACTCGCCTTGATGATGGGTGTGCTCGGGGAGCGTGTCGAGCGAGAGCAGCAGCGCCACGAGAACGATGCCGCAGATGAGGACGTGGAAGAAGACGGTGAAGGCGCTGGTTTCGACGGTGGAGTAGAAGCCGGTTCCTTCAGGCAGGGAAAGCTGCCACAGGCTGGCCCAGAGGGCGATCGTGGTTCCCATGGCGGCGACCCAGCCGAGCATGCGGCGCGGCAATGCGGGCGGGAGCGAGGCATCGATGAGCATGACGGCGACGCCGGTCAGCGTGAGGATGACCTCGGGGAGGATGCGGTAGATGTCGGGAACTGGATTCACCGCTGGGCCTCCGAGCCCGGCAGGGGCAGATGGTTATTAGCGCCGGCGTTGGAAAAAGCAACAGCAGGTCCTTCGACTCCCTGCGCTACGCTCCAGTCGCTCAGGATGACAGCTTTTGTAGCAGGTCCTTCGACTCCCTGCGCTACGCTCCGGTCGCTCAGGATGACAGCTTTTGTAGCAGGTCCGTCGACTGCGGCCCCTGCGCGGCTTCCGCTCAGGAAGACAGAGGTTTGGGAAGTGGGAGTTGGCTGCTGCGGAGCTTGCTGATGCGAAACCTCTTGCGGCGGATGGACGCCGGTGCGGATGGTGTTGAGCCAGAGATTCGGCGCGACTCCCATTACGAGCATGAGGACAACGAGCGGCGTGAGGATGGCAAGCTCGCCGAAGCGGAGATCGGCGAAAGGTTTGGAGGCGGTGAGCGTGCTTTCGGGTCCGTAGAAGATGCGCTGCACGAGCGAGAGCATGTAGGCCGCGCCGAGAATGACGGCGACCGTGGCGGCGATGGCCCAGGGGCGGCTGACTCCGGCGAAGGTGCTGGAGAGGATGATGAATTCGCCGATGAAGCCCGAGAGCATGGGAAGGCCGATCATGGCGAGCGAGGCGATGACGAAGTAGGTGGCTGCGCGGGGAAGTTTTGCGGCGAGGCCGCCGTAGGAATCGATGAGAGTAGACGCAAAGCGAACTTCCAGGGCGCCGAGGAGCAGGAAGAGCGCGCCGTCGACAACGCCGTGGGAGAGGATTTGATAGACGCCGCCGGCCCAGCCGAGGAATGTGAGGCCGTAGATGGCGAGGACGATGAGGCTCAGAGTGGCTCAGGGCGGCGAAGGCCATTAGGCGCCAGAAATCGCGCTGGACGAGGGCGAGACAAGCTCCGTAGAGGATTCCGATGACGGCTAGGGCGATGAGTAGCGGCGCGATGGCGCGGGCCTGCGCGGGGAAAAGCCCGACGTGGAAGCGAAACATGGAGTAGAGGCCGAGCTTGCCGGCGACGACCATGGCGAGCGCTACAGGAGCTTCGTTGTAAGTGTCCGCGAGCCAGCCATGAAGCGGGAAGACAGGAACCTTGACGGCGAAGGCGAAAAGAAACGCCAGCGCGACCCAGAAGAGCGCGCCTGCGGGAAGAACGCCGCTGGCGATTTGGTTTTGAAGGTCAGCGAAGTTGAAGGTTCCGGTTTTCGCGTAGAGCCAGAGGATTGCGACGAGGAGCGGAGCGGAGGGGATGAAAGTGAAGAGGAAGAATTTGAGCGCAGCGGCCGGGCCGTCTTTGCGGCCGTACATGGCGATGAGTATGGCCATGGGGACGAGCGAGAGCTCCCAGAAGCCGTAGTAGAGCATGAGGTCGAGCGAGATGAAGACGCCGAACATTGCGGTCTGCTGGACGAGAAAAAGCGCGTAGTAGACTTTGCGGCGGGTTTGGATAGCGTTCCAACTGGCGACAACACCGATGGGCGCGAGCAGGCCGACGAGAACGACGAGCCAAAGGCTGAGGCCGTCGACGCCGACGTGGTAGAAGATGGCGGGATTCTCGATCCAGGGAATGTTGCGCTCGAATTGGAAGCCGGGCTGGCCGGTGATGAAGTGCGCGGGAAGATGGAGCGTTAGGAGAAAGGTGACGAGGGTTGTAGCAAGGGCGATCCAGTTGGGGAGTTTGGCGCGGTCGGGCAGGAGCGCAACAAGGATGGCGCCTGCAAGAGGGACCAGCAGGATGAGGGTGAGAATGATTGGATCGAATGAGCTCATTCTCAGTGGCCCGCCTGTCCGTTTTGAATCACGGCGATGTGACTTACTTTGTAGATGATTTCGGCATGAAAGAAGGGAAGGCTCCACGCGTGGGGTGAGCCGGTGAGCAGCAGGAATAGAAGGACGGCGGCGGCGCCAGCGGCCAGCCACGCGGCGTAGGAGCGCAGATTGCCTGACTGCCAGCGCTGGAGAATCATTCCTGAGATGCTGGCGATGCCGGCGAGAAGCCATGCAATGCCGCCGAGGATTGCGGTATCGACGACCCAGCCGAGAAAGTATTTTGAGAAAGCAAACAGTGGCTTGACGATGACCGCGCCGTAGATTTCGTCGACGTAGTATTTGTTCGAGAGCAGCTTGTAGGCGGCGGGAAGCGCAGCGGCGAGCTGGGCAGGGCGTTCGGTTTTGCGACGGTAATATTTGTCGGCGATCAGCCAGCCTTCAAGTGCAACGAGAACGGCAGCGATGGTGAGGATGAATTCGAGGGAAGGATTGCCGGTAGGCATGGGGCGATGCGCCTGAGCAGCGGGTGCGAGGTAAGCGCTAAAACGCTCGATACCTACCCATCCGCCGCAGACGGAGAGGATTGCGAGAATGACGAGCGGGATGAGCATCGAGCGGGGACTCTCGTGAGGGTGAGCCGTTTCGCTGCGGGGCTCGCCCATGAATGCGAGATACCAGAGGCGAAACATGTAGAACGATGTGAGCAGCGCCGTGACCAGGCCGACGAACCAGAGGAGCTTGCCGCCGGTTCCATTAAGAAATACGGCGTAGAGGATTGCGTCTTTGGAGAAGAAGCCGGCGAAGGGCGGAAATCCGGCGATGGCGAAGACGGCCGCGGTCATGGTCCAGAAGGTGATGGGGAGTTTCTGTGCGCAGGCCGCCCATTTTGCGCAGGTCCTGCTCGCCGCCCAGGGCGTGAATGACGGAGCCGGCGGCCAGGAAGAGCAGCGCCTTGAAGAAGGCGTGCATGACGAGATGGAAGATGGCCGCGGAGTAGGCCGCTACGCCGCAGGCCATGAACATGTAGCCGAGCTGCGAGATGGTGGAGTAGGCGAGCACGCGCTTGATGTCGGTCTGGACGAGGGCGATGGTGGCGGCGAAGAGAGCAGTGGCTGCGCCGACGATGGCGACGGTCCAGAGCGCGATGGGCGCGCGATCGAAGAGTAAATGCGTGCGCGCGATCATGTAGACGCCGGCGGTGACCATGGTGGCGGCGTGGATGAGCGCGGAGACGGGCGTGGGGCCTTCCATGGCGTCGGGCAGCCAGATGTAGAGCGGAAGCTGCGCGCTTTTGCCGGCAGCGCCGACGAGAAGGCAGAGACAGATGACGGTGAGGACAGTGCCGTTCCATGCGGGTTGTAGCCCGAGAGTGACCGCGATTCCGCCGAAGTTGAGCGTGCCGAAGGTGGAGAGCACGAGGAAGATTCCGATGAGAAAACCGAAATCGCCGATGCGGTTGACGATGAAGGCTTTTTTGCCGGCGGCGGCCGCGGAGCTGCGCTCAAAATAAAAGCCGATGAGCAGATAAGAGGCGAGGCCGACGCCCTCCCAACCGACGAACATGAGGAGGAAGTTGCCGGCGAGGACCAGGACGGTCATGAAAAAGAGGAACAGATTGAGGAAGCTGAAGTAGCGCGCGTAACCGGGCTCGCCGCGCATGTAGCCGAGGGAGTAGATGTGGATGAGGAAGCCGACTCCGGTGACGACGAGCAGCATGACGGCAGAAAGCTGATCGAGAACGAATGTGAAATCGACCTGGAGCGCGCCGATGGCGATCCAGTGAAATGGAAGAGCTTCCGCAGCCGGAAGCGCGAGCGCAGTGACCGTTCCGCAACTGGGGCAACTTACAGCCGCGGAGATTATGGTGGCCCCAAAATCATTGAGAACGATTGCGAAGGAAACGAGAGGCGCGAGGACGCCGATGGCCGACACGAGGCGCCGCGGCAGCCGTGAGCCGAGGATTCCGTTGAGCAGGAAGCCCAGGAACGGAAACAGCGGAATCAGCCAGAGATGTGCGGACTCGTTCATAGTTTCATCAGGTCGATGCGGTCGACGGCTAGCGTGGAGCGGACGCGGAAGACGGCAATGATGATGGCGAGGCCGACGGCGGCCTCAGCGGCGGCGACCATCATGACGAAAAAGACGAAGATCTGGCCCCGCACTTCGTGCCATTGGTAAGCGAATGTCACGAAGGAAAGATTGACGGCGTTGAGCATGAGCTCAATGGACATGAAGACGGTGATGAGATTGCGCTTGATGAGAAAGCCGACGACGCCGAGCGAAAACAGAATGGCGCTGAGGAGCAGATACCAGGAGAGCGGGACGTCGTGTTGAAGGAAGCTCATTTTTGGACCGCCGTTTCAGAGTTGGGCACTTTTGAACCTTCGACGTGGGCGAGCGCAACCGCGCCGAGAATGGCGATGAGGATGAGCACCGAGGTGACTTCAAAAGGAAGAAGCAGCTCGTGGAAAAGCACCTGGCTAAGGAGAACGAGATTCGATTGGCCGGTCGCGTTTGAGAGACCTTCGCCGAGATGCGCCGCGCCGAGGCCCTGGATGTGAAGAATGATGGTGGCGAGGACAGCGAAGAGAGCGACGACAGCGGGAAAGCCGACGCGTGATGCGGCGAGGCTGCCGAGGGTGCGCTCTTCGCGGCCGGCGTTGAGCAGCATGACGACGAAGACGAACAGCACCATGACCGCGCCGGAGTAGACGATGATCTGGGCGATGGCGAGGAACTCCGCGCCGAGGAGGAGGTAGAGGACTGCGAGGGAGGTCATGACGACGATGAGCGAAAGCGCGCTGTTAATGGGATGGGTCTGCACCAGGAGATTGATGGCTCCCGCGAGGCAGAATCCGGCGAAAAGGAAGAACAGGATCAGATGCATCGAGGCTGAAGGCAAATCCTTCCCGATTGTAAATGAGCTTGGTCGCATTCACGAGGCGCATGAGCGGATTCGCCTCGCAAATGCGAGGGAACCCGACCCCAGCTGCTAGCGATAAGCAAGCCAGAGGCTTGTTCCGACAATGTTGAGGATGGCGAGCGGCAGCAGATAGCGCCATCCGAAGTTCATGAGCTGGTCATAGCGGAAACGCGGCAAGGTGCCGCGCACCCAGACGTAGACGCAGAGAAAGAAAACGACTTTGGATACGAACCAGAAGAGCGGAAGAAATGCGTTGAGGAAGATTGCTCTGGAACGGGCCGATGAGATCGCCGAGCGGGCTGGTCCAGCCGCCGAGAAAGAGCAGCGTGGCCACGCAGCCCACGTTGATCATGTTGCCGTATTCGGCCATGAAGAACATGGCGAACTTCATGGAGCTGTATTCGGTGTGATAGCCGCCGGTGAGCTCGCTTTCAGCTTCAGGCAGATCGAAGGGCGAGCGGTTGGTTTCAGCGAATGCGGCAGTGAGGTAGATGAAGAAGGCCAGAATCTGTCCCCCGCCGAGGATGTTCCAGGTTGCGACGCCGAGAGTGGACTGCTGCTCGACGATGGTGCGGAGATTGAGCGATCCGGCGCGAAGAACGACGCCGACGAGCGAGAGGCCTAGCGCCAGCTCATAGCTGATCAGTTGGGCTGACGACCGAAGAGAGCCGAGCAGGGAGTATTTGTTGTTCGAGGACCAGCCGGCGAGGGCGATGCCGTAGACGCCGATGGAGGTGACGCCGAGGATGACGAGCAGGCCGATGTTGATGTTGGAAATCTCAAAAAGATCGAAGCCGTGCGGGCCCATGCCGGGCGCGCCGAACGGAATGACGGCGATGGCGATGAGCGCGCAGCCGAGCGAGATGATGGGCGCGAGCAGATAGAGCGGACGATAGACGGCGGTGGGAATCAGGTCTTCTTTGAGGAAGTTCTTGAGGCCGTCAACGAGCGGTTGCAAAAGGCCGAAGGGGCCGACGCGGCTGGGTCCCCAGCGGTTCTGGATGCGGCCGACGAGCTTGCGCTCAAGCAGCACGGTGTAGGCGACGCCCATGAGCATCATCACCGTGATCACGGCGACTTTGGCGAGGCTCCAGAGAAAAAATGCGAGGATCGTCACGTGCGTTCGGCCTTCTTTGAATAGCGGGTCAGCAGTGACCAGGTTATTCGTGCTGACCTTGACAATGAGTTTCTGTCTCCCACCCTAAACGCATTCGCGTTTAGGATGGGGCAACCCGCAGTCGTTTAGTCGGCTGCGGTTTGTGCGAGTTGCGATTTTGTAGATTCATTTGCCTGATGTTGCTCGAGTTGCCGGAGCGCTGTGCTGTAGCGGCCCAGCGTGCCTGAAGTGAAGAGGGTATCGTGCGCGGGAACGACGAGTTCCGGCGCGGCGAGCGCGGAGACGGGAACGAAGCCGGACGCGAGTGCGGGCGAGGCCGGCTCGGTGTGGACGTCATTGCCGGCGAAAAGATTGACGCGATCGAGGGTGTAGCCGGGAACGAGCCGCTCGATTTCGTCGAGCACAGCGAGCGGATCGAAGGGGCTGAGTTTGGGTTCGAGGCCGTTGGCCTCAAGCCAGACGGAGTGGCGGTCGGCTTCGCCGGACTGCGCGCCGCGCGACTGGCCGAGATCGCCGGTGGTGCCGCGCGAATTTCGATTTTGGCCGAACGGGACGAGCGTGCTGACATCGACGCCCATGCCGCCGGCGAGGCGAACGAGGATTTCGAAGTCGGGTTTGACGCCGGCGCGATCGGCGGCCTTGCGGACGATTTGAATGTCGCCGAAGGTGTTGGTGACGGTGCCGGATTTTTCGTAGAGGCTGGCGGCGGGAAGGACGACGTCAGCGAGCGCCGCGGTCTCGGTGAGGAAAAGATCCTGCACGATGAGGAAGGTGTGCTGGAAAACCGCGGGATCGAGTTTGGCGTGCGAAACAGGATTGGCGCCGACGACGAGAAGCGCGCCGAGATCGCCTGCGGCCGCGGAGTCGAGCATTTGCGGCAGCGAATTGCCGGGCGCGGCGGGAAGGTTGGGGTACTCGGCGAATGCGCCGGGCGCGGTGACCGGAACGTAGCCGGGAAGCAGATCGGGGAAGAGGCCCATGTCGGCTGCGCCGCGGGAGTTTGAGTGGTCGCCGAGATAGGCGAACTTGACGTTTCCGCGTTTGAGGCCCCAGGCGACGAGATTTTCGACGGCTTCGCCGCGAAATTCTTCGCCGAAGATGACGATCAGCGATTCCTCGGCGAGGAGAGCCTTGCTGAAGTCGGTTTGGTTGGAGTCGAGACCAGAATTGAGGCTGGAATCGAGAATTGCCGCGAGCTTGCGATTGTCGCCGGGCTTGAGGTCGAGCTTGGCCTTGGCCTGGCGCGCGAGCTTGATGGGTTGGGAATTCGCGACGTAAAGGCGGGCGCGATTGAGGCGCACGTCGGTGCGGAGGAGCCAGGCGAGGAGCGGATGCTCGTCGGTCGGATTGCCGCCGACGAGGAGGATGGCGCAGGCGGAAGCGATGTCGCGCAGGCTGGCGGTTTTGCCGGGTTGGCCTGAGAGCGCGCGGGCGAAGGATGCGTAGTCGGTAGTGCGTTCGTGGTCGATGTTGTTGGTGCCGAGCACTGTGCGCGCGAATTTCTGCAGGAGATAATTCTCTTCGTTGGTTGTCCGGTTGGAGCCGATGACGCCGATGGCGCTGCCGCCGCGCGTGTCGCGAATTTCTTTGAGTTTGCCGGCGGCGACGCGAATGGCATGCTCCCATGTAGCGGGCTCGAGCTTGCCTTGCGCGTTGCGCACGAGCGGCTGCGTGAGGCGGTCGGGGCTATCGACGAAGTCGAAGCCGAAGCGGCCCTTGGCGCAGAGGAAGTCGCCGTTGATGCCGCTCTTGTCGCGATTGTCGGCGCGGACGATCTCTGAACCGTCGTTGGCCTGGCGAACGCCGAGCGTGACCTTGCAGCCGTCGGAGCAATGCGTGCAGACGGTGGAGACGTGGTTCATCTCCCAGGGGCGAGTTTTGTAGCGATAGCTGCCGCTGGTGAGCGCGCCGACGGGGCAAACGTCGATGCACATGCCGCACTGTTCGCAGTCGAGTTGCTGGCTGCCGCCGCCGGTCACGAGAATGTTGGGGACGATGACGGAATCGGCGGCGCGATTCTGGATGCCGAGCGCCCAGACGTCCATGCCTTCGCCGCACATGCGGATGCAGCGGTAGCAGAGGATGCAGCGCGGGCGGTCGTAGAAGACGGCGGGCGACCACTGCTGCTCGTCGCGATGGTGCTTGACCTCGACGAATTGGCTTTCGCCTGCGCCGTATTTGAAGGTCATGTCCTGCAACTCGCACTCGCCGCCGGCGTCGCAGACGGGGCAATCGAGCGGGTGATTGCCGAGGAGCAATTCGATGGTGGCCTTGCGCGCCTGCGCGATTTCGGGCGATTCGGTGATGAAGACCTGGCCTTCGGCGACGGTGGTGGTGCAGGCGGTTTGCAGCTTGGGAACTTTTTCCTGGCGCACGACGCACATGCGGCAGGCGGCCTGGAGCGAGAGGCCGGGGTAGTAGCAGAACGCGGGAATTTCGATGCCGGCCTTGCGGCAGGCGTCAATGAGCAGCGTTCCCGCAGGCGCGGTGAGCTTTTTTCCGTCGACTGTGAAGTTTACGTCGGGCATTCCTTGTTTTCGATTCCTCGGGGGCTAAAGCCCTTATCAAACTTGCTCTGTTGATGTACGGTCTAAAGCCCGTACCCTTCAAAACAGCTTTCCTCCGGGCCTAAAGGCCGGCGCTTGATTCCTGTTTCATTCAAGGGCTTGAAAGCCCTTGCTCCTTCCGTTACGACACCTTCCGTCACACCACGGTGAGCTGCGGCACGCCTTCTTTTGCGAATGGGCACGGGTTGCCGTTCAGGTGATCTTCAAACTCCTTGCGAAACTTCTTAACGAAAGCGATTGTCGGCATTGCGGCTGCGTCGCCCAGTGGACAGAAGGTGCGGCCCAGCATATTTTCCGAGAGGTACTGAATGTTATCGATGTCAGCTTTGGTGCCGAAGCCGGCGTGGAAGCGAGTGAGCGATTTCTTGAGCCAATCTGTGCCTTCGCGGCAGGGAATGCACCAGCCGCAGCTTTCGTGCGCGTAGAAGCTGATGGTGCGCAGGGCGAATTCAACGATGCAGGTCTGATCGTCGATGACGACCACACCGCCTGATCCGAGCATGGAGCCGGCTTTTCCGAGCTGATCAAAGTCCATGCCGAGGTTTTCGATTTCTTCAGGCAGCAACACCGGCGTAGAAGACCCGCCGGGGACGATGGCCTTTAATTTGCGGCCGCCACGGATGCCGCCAGCAACGTCGTAGATCATTTTCTTTAGGTTGTAGCCCATAGGCAGTTCGTAGACGCCGGGGCGCTCAACGTGTCCGCTGATGCAGAAGAGGCGCGTGCCGCCGTTGCGAGGCGTACCGACGGCTGCGTAAGCCGCCGCACCCATATTGATAACGGCGGGCACGGTGGCGATGGTCTCGGCGTTATTGATCACGGTGGGACCGCCGTAGAGGCCGACGACGGCTGGGAAGGGCGGCTTGATGCGGGGAACGCCGCGCTTGCCTTCGAGCGATTCCATCAGCGCGGATTCCTCGCCGACTTCGTATGCGCCCGCGCCGGTTTGCGTGACGATCTGGAATTCGGTTTCGGTGCCGAAGATGTTCTTGCCGAGAAACCCGCGATCGTAGGCATCAGCGACGGCGCGTTCCATGATTTCGAGGAGATAGCGATATTCACCGCGCAGATAGATGAAGCCCATCTTGGAGCCGACGGCGAGACCGGCGATGATGGTGCCTTCGATGATGGAGTGCGGGTCGTACAGGAAGAGGAGGTGATCTTTGCAGGTGCCGGGCTCGCTTTCGTCGCCGTTGACGAGGATGTACTTGGGCTTGGCAGCCTGCTTGGGAACGAAGGACCACTTCATGCCGGTGGAGAAGCCTGCGCCGCCGCGGCCGCGGAGGCCGCTGGCCTTCATCTCTTCGACGATCCACTCGGGACCTTGCGCGAGACATTTTCTGACGGCTTCGTAGCCGCCGAGCTCGATGTAGCGGTCGATATTGGTCGCGCCCATGCCGAAGCGGCGCGAGATGATCTTGACCTCATCGGGATGGGAGACGAGCCTAGGCATTTGTTTCCTCATCGGGAGATAAATTCTGCGCTCGGTCAGGACTTCGGTCCTCGACTCGCTGGGCATATGCGGCGAGAATGCCGGGCACGAGATCGGGCTTGAGCTCGTCGTGAAATTCGTAGTTGACCTGAATGGCGGGCGCCCAGCAGCAGGCGCCGATGCATTCGACCTCCTGGAGTGAGAAAAGGCCGTTCGCGGTGACGCCATCGGGGCCGACGGCTAGCTCTTCGCGGAAGCGCTCGTAGACTTCGTAGGCTCCGCGCAACATGCAGCTGATGTTGGTGCAGACCTGAATGTTGTATTTGCCGGCAGGCTTGAAGCGAAGCATGGAGTAGTAGGAGGCGACGTTGCGCACCTCAAGCTCGGTGATGCCGATACGGCGGGCGATCTCGGCGACAACGGCCGTGGAGAGATAGCCAACTTCATCCTGTGCGTAGAGCAGCATGGGAATGAGGGCGGAGCGGCTGACGGGATACTTCTTGACGAGCGCGTCAAAGCGCGCGGCCAACTCGGGCGAGAAGACGGAAGCCGGTTCGGGTTGGGTCTCCTGCGGCACTCAATTCTAACTGCGGCTCGAGTTGCGGCGAACTTTAGCATCAGGTCCCGCGCCCATTGTTCGGCGGCCAGGTCCATGGCTTCTTCACCATTATCGCCGCGCAGGGTTCCGGATTTGGTGAGTTCCAAGGTTCCCATGCTTCCATTTTCGCGCATCCAGGTGAGGATTGCGTGATTGCGAGTGAGACGCAGCCATTTTTCGTTGTGGATCACGGTGATTTTATCGTCGGTCGACTCGACGGCAGCTTCACGTTTGGCGTGAAGGCCGTGGACCGCGGTGTAGCTGCGGAGCAGGGAAGCGAGGGAGGCGAAAAGCTCCGCAAATAATTGCCGTTGAAGAGCCGTGGAGGAATCTGCTGCCGGTGTTTCGGAAGCAATAGGAGCCTCGTCGGTCAAGCGAACTCCCCGGCGAGGAGGCCTGAGACAATTTCGGCTGCGATCCTATGAGGACTGTAGACGACGGACGCTTCCTCGGGTTCGTCAATCGCTGATTGTTGCGGTCCGGCCTCAGGATTCAAGTGAAATTCCTTTCTGGCGACCTCGGCGCTATTTGGTGGGCCGATAATCGTTGCGGTGATTCGCCCGCGCGCCGGGTTCAGTTCCACATTGCAAAGAAACCCGGTTCCAAAGGTGAGAGAAAGTTTTCCCTGGGAGCTGGGCATGAAAACCCGCTCAATCACAGGCAGGTCCCGCTTGCGCAGCTCCAGGTTGGCCTTGTCGACTTCCTCCTCGACGTGCTGCTTAACGTACAGATAAAAAAGGTCGGGATCGAATCCATAGTTTGCTGGTTTGATTCCGGCTGGATCGCCGGATTTTGTTCCCTTCAATTTTTTCTCTAATAGATCGTAATCGGTCACGGTGGTCCTCCCGAGTTACCGATCGATCTCCCCCAAAACGATGTCGATGGAGCCGACAACAGCGACGAGGTCGGCGATCAAGCGGCCTTTGCACATGGTCTCAACGGCCTGGAGCGTGGCGAACGATGGATAGCGCATGTGGACGCGATAAGGCTTGGATGTGCCGTCAGAGACGACGTAGTAACCCATCTGGCCGTGACCGCATTCCATGCCCTGGTAGACCTCGCCGGCAGGAACGTTGAAGCCCTCAGTAACGATTTTGAAGTGATGGATGAGGGCTTCCATCTCAGTTTTCATTTTTTCTCTATCGGGCAGGACTATTTTGGGAGCATTGGCTTTAACGGGACCGCCGGGCATGCCATCGAGGGCCTGCTGAACGATTTTGGTGCTCTCGCGCATTTCGACGAGGCGGACTTCGTATCGGGCCCAGGTATCGCCGACGGTGGAGATGGGCACCTTGAATTGGAACTTTTCGTAGCTTGAATAGGGCATATCGCGGCGGAGGTCGATATCGACACCGGAAGCGCGCAAGGGAGGGCCGGTTACGCCGAGCGCAATTGCATCTTCTGGAGAGAGATAGCCGACATCTTTCAAGCGATTCATGAAGATTGGATTGCCGGTGAGCAGGTTGGAATATTCGTCGATTTTCTCGGGGAACGTGGTGATGAAGTTCTGCACGCGATCGAGCCAGTCGAGCGGCGGCTCCATTGCGAGGCCACCGATGCGGAAATAGCTGGTCATCATTCGCTGGCCGGAGACGGCTTCAAACAGGCGCTGAAGTTCCTCGCGCTCGCGAAACGTGTAGAGGAAGACGGTGACGGCGCCAATATCCATGGCGTGGGTGCCGAGCCAGATGAGGTGCGAGTTGAGGCGGCTGAGCTCGGTGAGCAGAACGCGAATCCATTGGGCGCGGTCGGGGATTTCGAGGGCGAGAAGTTTTTCGACGGCGAGGCAGTAGCAGAGATTGTTGGAGAGCGGGTCGAGATAGTTGATGCGATCGGTGAGCGGGACTACTTGCTGATAGAACTTGGCCTCGCAGGTTTTTTCGATTCCGGTGTGGAGGTAGCCGACCTCGGGCTGGACGCTGACGATGACTTCGCCGTCAAGCTCGACGACCAGGCGCAGTACGCCGTGCGTGGCCGGGTGCTGCGGGCCCATGTTGAGGATCATGCGGCGCTCGCCGGTACTTGGGGTCGCGGGAAGCTCGAGGACGGGGGAGCCGGGAATCTCGCTCATCAGCGGTATCCCTCCACTGGGTAGTCTTTGCGAAGCGGGTAGCCCTGCCAATCGTCGGGCATCATAATTCGGCGGAGATCGGGGTGGCCGGCGAAGCGAATCCCGAAGAGATCGAAGACTTCGCGCTCAAAATAGTTGGCGCCTATCCAGACTTGGGTGATGGATTCGATTGTGGGATCGGAATCGTCAAGCATCACGCGCAGGCGAATGCGCTCCATGAAGGCGTGCGAGAGGATGTGATAGCTCAACTGGAAACGAGGCGAGGCAGGGAACCAGTCGACGGCGGTCATGTCCTCAAAGAAATTGTAACCGGCGGCCTGGACGGTGAAACAGGCGGCGCGGATCGCGGTCGGCGCAATGGTGAGGGTGAGCTCGCCGAAGTCGAAGCGCGCGTCGGTGAAGGCCCGCGGATTCCACGCCGGATTATCCGAAGCTGTGAGAGCTTTAACGGCGGGATGGCCCGGCAGTCCTTCAAGGACAGCTTGCTTGCCGACGAGGGTGGGTGGTTGGTTGATCATCTTTGTGTTCGGTCTTGCTTGTGCTCTGTCTTGCGATTGGAGAGTTTAGAGGTCTGCTCTGTCGTGACTCCAGTTCAAGATGCCTTTGCGCACGATGTAGTAGAGGCCGACGGCGACGAAGCCGAGGTAGACGAGCATCTCCCAAAAGCCGAAGAGGCGTGAGCCGGTGATGTGCGGAAGCTGGCGGTAGATGACAGCCCAGGGCATCATGAAAACCATTTCCACGTCGAAGAGGATGAAGAGCACGGCGACGAGATAGAAGCGGACGCTGAAGCGGCCCTGAGCGTCGCCTGTGGCTGGAATGCCGCACTCGTAGGCGGCCAGTTTGACTTTGGTGTTGCGATGGCGGCCTACGAACCACGACGAGATGACGATTGCGACGCCAAGGAAAACGGCGGCAAGAATCTGAAGGAGGAGCGGGAGGTACTGCCAGTCATACGGAGTAGGATTCATCGCCCAGCCTGAACGAATTGGAGAGCATTGTGGATGATTCGCCGAAGAAGAAGGCGGCTTCGGCAGGGATAAAGCCTGATTTGAGATTAGGTTTTCAGGCTCGGAACGTCAAGGTGAAGATCGGTACGCGGAGGAGAAGTGCTTTGCTGGGCTGGGGATGAGGGAGTTTGCGGGGGGTGGTGGCAGCGACGGGGATTTTGGAAGGCGTGGTCGAGAATTCGCGGCTCGAAGGTACATGAGGCTGGTCCCGAAATCTGGGCCGGAAGGCTGGGCTGTGGTCTTCCCGATTTGATCATGCCAGCGGACTTGTGCGCCGTTTTGGGACGGCACTTTTGTACTCTCTCCGATTCATGTTCTGCGCCGAAGAAGCTGATTGAGGATAGACCGCATGGGCGCTCATTCAACGACGGATCGTTCAACAGCGGATCGTTTAAAGGGGGATCATTCGTTGGTTTCGACTCCGATAACCGCGAAGCTGCCTCATGCGATGCCCATTGGGGTTAATATTCCAATTGTTGTTCCGCTCGGCGGTCCGCTCGAGAACGTTCTACAAGCAGGGGGGCGCGCGCGCCGGCGGCGGATCTCGCCCGAGGCGGGACACGCGCTGGAGACTCTTGGCCACGCGATCGAGTACTTGAGCGACGAGTTCGTGCACTCGGGTGGACAACTGACGGCGCACGATGGGCAGGTGGAAGCGGTGCAATTGCTGATGGGAATCAACCGGCAGATTTACTTTGATTGCCCCATCGTGCCCAGCTTTAGCGAGCGCTGTCGCGCACTGCTGCACATTGGCGTGATTTAGAGGAGCAGCTTTTAGCTCCTAGCCTCTAGCTTGGTTGTGGATGCGACGCCGCGGTTAAAAATCACATTGCGAAAAGCAGGCTGTAGAAAATTGGTTGGCGCCATTCCATGCGCGTCAGGACTGGCCTGCCCGGCAGGGATGTGGCGCGGGAGCGGAAGGCGGCTTCCGAACGGCCGATGTTTACGGGAAAATTAACAGCCATTTTCGGCTGATTTGACCCTGCTTTGAGTCTCGTCCCGAATCGTAATCAGGCAAACGAATCCGGAAGAGGCCGCATCCAATCTGGTCAGAACCTGAACCATCCATCCAGCGGCCAGCCAGAGCGGAAAAATGACGAACACTTTGCCGATCGCAAGAAAGCCAGAGTTGACCGTCGTTCAAGACGAGTACGATTACCCTTCAGCTGCCAGGTGCTCCTCTTGCGGAAAAGCGATGCCCGTGAGCCCGATGTGGATAGCTTCATCAGCCGAAAATCTGGCTTGGTTCGCAGATCAATTCTGGCTCCATGTTGAAAAAGAGCACCCGGGTTGGAGCGGGGCGCTAAAGGAACCCGGGCGATCGAAAGACACCAAGGCCGCATAGGTTTTGGTGCTGCTGTTCAAAGTCTGGCGCCCGGCATCGAGCAGTTCGTGTCGGGTGGGCGTTTGTGCTATCCCCACCCTTCGCCAGAATTCTAAAATGCAGGTCCTTCGACTCCCGTCGCTTCGCTCCGGTCGCTCAGGATGACTGCCAGTATGGGGCACCCATTCATTTGTTGTGTGGGAGGGTTGCTAAAGGCGGAAGCAGGTCCTTCGACTCCCATCGCTTCGCTCCGGTCGCTCAGGATGACACCGGTTGGTGGTGAGTCGGCATCTTGGCTGCGTGCTATTTTGATATTTGCATGCGCAGACAAGGCCTTACTCCTTCGCGCCTGGAGGCGATCTCCGACGGCGTCATTGCGGTCATTATCACGATCATGGTGCTGGAGCTGAAGGTGCCGGGCCCGGATGGCCTCTCCGGTTTGCGCGCTGTGCTGCCGACTATCTTTCTTTATTTGCTGACTTTCGTGCAGATTGGCATTTACTGGGTAAACCATCACTATCTGGTCGATGAAGCGGAGACGGTGACTCACGGCATCTTGTGGGCGAACCTGGTTTTTCTCTTCTTCCTCTCGCTCTTTCCGTTTGCCACGGACTGGATCGGCGTGAAGGGGCTCACATCGTTTACCACCGCGCTCTATGCCGCGGTGAGCATTTTCCCGGGGCTCGCTTACATGGCGATCTGGTATCAGATACGGCGGCAGAGTGCTGCGCCTGCGCATGCGAGTTGGGGCAAGCAGATCGCATCTGTTTCGCTGTATCTGGCGGCGGTCCCCGCGGCTTACTTCAGGCCTTGGATCTCACTCACGCTCATCGGGATTGTTTCAGTGCTGTGGCTTATGCCGCCGAAGGCGGTTGGACCAGCGGAGAAATAGGGCGAGACAGAATTCAATTGGCTTCGGCTTCGTCGACGGTAGCGACCAAGGGAATGAATGAGTCGACCTTGGTGAGCCTGAAGAGCTGAGCGATGCGCGGGTTGGCTCCGGCGGCGATGAGACGGACGCCTTTGCCACGGCAGCGGACATAGTGACTGACGAGCATGCCGATGCCCGAGGAGTCCATATAGGGAACCGCGGTGAGGTCGAAGATGTTGGTGACAGGTGCGGCGTCGCCTGGGGTCAGTTCGCAATCGAAGATGTGGTGGAAAGCGGTGGGGGCCACGGAGCTGAACATATCGCGCGCGGTGAAGGGGCCGGTGAAGCGGAAGATTACGGTGCTGGGATTTTTGCCTTCGAGGCGATCGATGCAGAAGGCTGAGCCTTTCCAGATTTGAGCTTGAAGTGGTGGCATGGTTTGTTCTCCGTTCAATTTGCGCGGGGTCGGTTTGATTTTGCCGGCGTCGGTTAGATTGCCGACGGCCGAATGTGCCCGGCGAAATGTGCCTGGTGATATTTTCCCCAATGGGATGAGCTTAAGCGAGCGGGGAGGGCGGGGCAAGGATTATGTCGCGGGGGAGTGGTGGGAGTCGCGGGACTTTCCCTCGGGGGCTGAAGCCTGCGATCGCCCTTATGGACACTACGGCACGACTGAAGTCGAGCCCTGATACAGAGCAATTCATTGCTCAGGGATGAGCCTGAGCGCTGAGACTTGAGGGTTGAGAAATCTCTCACTGCCCCAAGACAAAAAACGAGTTTTATTGGCCGAAGAGGAGGACGGCGAAGAGGATGAGCCAGGCGAGGGTCATGGTGTGCCAGAACCATGCGGTTGCGTCGACGGCGATCTGGCGGGATTCAACGCGCTTGAGATGGGCGAGCGCGACGAGGCAAAAGCCCAGCGCGAGGACGCCGAGAGCCAGGTGAGCGGCGTGCAGGCCGGTGATGAGGTAGAAGAAATAGCTGGCCGGAGTGGCCCAGCGATTGAAAGCGAATCCTTGGGCGGTGAGTTGCCGCCAGGCGATGACCTGGCCGGCGAGGAACATTAATCCGAGCGCGAGAGTAGCGCCGATCCAGGGGAGGGTGCGGCGCAGGGCTGGTCTGCCGAGGCCGAGCCATTCCTCTAGGACGTCAAATTCGCGGAAGATGTGGCGGCGGGCGAGCTCCATGGTGACGGTGCTGAGGAGCAGGAGCACGGTATTGAGGAAGAGGATGCGCGGCAGCAGAACCGGATGCCAATCGCCGATTTGCTGGAGGGTGCGCGGGTCCATGTGCGTGGCGGCCTGGCGCGCGTAAAACACGGCGACCAGGGCGACGAAGAATGCCATGTCGCCGGCAAGGGCGCAGAAGACGAATGCGCGGGTGCGGTTGAGGACATCGCGCGGGCCGCGGCGCGGACCGCGCCAGTCGTCGTCGCCACCGCCTCCGCCACCGCCGGTGGGCCGGCGGGCGACGGGCGGTTTGCCACCGGTGCCGGGGGCTTTGCGCTCGATCTCAGACGGGATGGGAGTAAAAATAGGGGGCATGGCGAACCCTGTGAGGATGAATTTACACTCACTTTGGTTTTGACGCACCGAAAATCGGAAACGGTGCCTGTGGAATGGGAAAAGAAAGCTGGAGTCGCCGGGAACTGCGGCTGGCGGGAAATCGGGACGAGGCGCTGTGCGCTTATCTTATTTGCCGGACTTGCTGGTGAAGGGATTGAAGACCTGGACGCCGAAGGTTCTAAAGTCTTTGACGTTCCGAGTGACGACGATGAGATCGTGAATGCTGGCGGTTGCGGCTATCATGGAATCCTCAAACAATTCGTCAGATTGACCGATCATCAGTCGCGCAACTTCGCGGAATCCGTTGCCATCCATGGGCAAGACAATGAAGGCGCGAACCATTCGGTCGATCCAGCGCTCAATTTCGGCTGCTTTCGCAGGATCCTGCAGCCGTGTTAGCTCCACGCCATTCTGCAACTCACCCACCACGACGGCAGGAACCTGAATCTGCTCAGAGGGAACAGAATTGAACCACGCAAGAACGGCTCCGTGAGGCTTGCGTTTGCGTAGTTCAGAGATGACGTTCGTATCGAGGAGATACATCGCCCTCACTCGAATACAACGGGCTTACGCCTGCGCCATTTTCTCCGGGGAGGAATGTCGAGATCGAATGGCCCGTTCGGATCCAGCAAGATGTCCTTGATGGTCTCTCGCTTCTCGCCGTGCAGGCGCTTCCACTCGTCGATGGGGACCAGGACGGCGGTTTCGACGCCGCGGCGCGTGACCACCTGCGGGCCGTCTTTGAGGGCAGTGTCGAGGAATTCGCTGAAGCGAGCTTTTGCGTCGTAGACCTGCCAGGCCATGGGAGCGAGCCTCCTCATATAGTCATATGACTAGTCAGATGACTATGTCAAGGCACTGCGATGGGGCAGACGCTCGCTATTCGCTCGCAATGCTTCCTTTGCCGCCCTGCAAGGGACGTCTCGCGAGGTCCGGAGGACCGACGCAATCAGGTTGACGTGACGAATCGCCAGCGTTGACCTGGACGGCTGGTCCTCACCAGCCGCGGGTTTGGAGGAGTTGCGACTCTTCAATGGCTGCGGCGGCGAGGCCCTTCATGGTTCCAGTGACCTGTTCGGCGACCTCGGCGAGAATCTTCGGGTCGTTGAAGTGGGTGGTCGCGATGACGATGGCTTTGGCGCGCGACATGGCTTCTTCGCGTTCCTTGGGCGAGTTCTCGACGTCGAGCGGAGTGGCGCGCTCCTTCATGAAGATTCCCGAGCCGACGAAGACGGCTTCTGCGCCGAGCTGCATCATGAGCGCGGCGTCGGCTGGGGTGGCGATGCCTCCGGCTGAGAAGTTGGGCACGGGAAGCCGGCCGGTTTTGGCGACCATGGCTACGAGTTCATAGGGAGCCTGGAGATCTTTTGCGGCGGCGTAAAGTTCCTGATCAGAAAGCACGGTGAGCGTGCGCATCTCGCGGGTAATCTGGCGCATGTGCTGCACGGCGTGAACGACGTCGCCGGTGCCGGCTTCGCCTTTGGTGCGGATCATGGCCGCGCCCTCGGCGATGCGCCGGAGAGCTTCGCCCAGATTGCGCGCTCCGCAGACAAATGGAGTGGTGAAGGCGTGCTTGTCGATGTGGTGCGCTTCGTCGGCCGGAGTGAGGACTTCGCTCTCGTCGATGTAGTCGACGCCCAGCTCCTGGAGAATCTGTGCCTCGGCGGTGTGGCCGATGCGGGCCTTCGCCATTACCGGAATCGACACGGCCTGAATGATCTGCTTGATCAGCGACGGGCGAGCCATGCGGGCGACGCCGCCTTCGGCGCGGATCATGGCGGGGACGCGTTCGAGGGCCATGACGGAGGTGGCGCCGGATTCTTCGGCGATGCGCGCCTGCTCGACGCTCATCACGTCCATGATGACGCCGCCTTTGAGCATCTCGGCGAGGCCGACTTTGAGGCGAAGGGTGGTTCCGGTGAAACTCTTGTTTTCTGTGGGTTCAGGCATGGTTTTGGACCTCGGAAGGCGGCCGATCCCGATGCGAGCGGGATGAAGGGCCGCAAAATCTTTCCAACTTCAAGTGTAGCAGCGAAGTGAATTGGACGCAGGACGCGGCTGTGTAGTGGTGGCGCACACAATTCTGAGATCGTTCTAATCTATCCGCGCTGCCCACGCCCTATTTCTGCTTCGTTTCAGGACATTTGGCGACTGCTCAGTCAGTTTTCGGCGTGCGCTCTCCGATTCATGTGAGCTCCCTTATCCGTTCTGCCCCCACGTGGGTCCGCCCGTGCTTCTGTGTCCTAGCCCGGCACGCTTCCTCATGAAGCGGTGACTGGAGCCGTTATTGCCGCGACTGGCAGTGATGGCAGCGAGTGAAGTTCTACACGTGATCCGGCTGTGCGCTGTTGGCACAGTCCGGTATGGGCCCCGAGGTGAAAGGGATGGCCATGGAAGCGACAGTGGTTGTGAGAGAGCCGAGGCTTGTACGCCGTGGCGCAGCGGGAAACGGATTTCTGCCGCCGGTCTCGATGGTGCTGACAATCGAGCAGGAGCGCGTGTTGCTGGATCATCTGCCTGTCGTTCGTTTTATCGCACGGCGCATCCACGAGCGGCTGCCCCAGCACGTGGAGATCGAGGACCTGGTCTCGGCGGGCGTTGTGGGGTTGATGGATGCGTTCGCCAAATTCGATCCGGCGAAGAAGGTGCAGTTCCGCAGCTACGCGCAGTTCCGCATCCGGGGCGCAATTCTGGACAGCCTGCGCACGCTCGACTGGAGCCCGCGCGAGCTGCGCCGCAAAGGGCGCGCGGTGGAAGAGGCAATTCGCATGCTGACCGCGCGGCTGGGCCGGGCACCGGGCGAAGGCGAGGTCTCCGTGCAGATGGGGACGAGTCTCGACGAGTACCAGCAACTGCTGGGCGATTTGAAGGGCCTGGAGATTGGCACGCTGCACATCGAGCGCAACGAAAACTCGGGCGAGGAGGAGCTGGCTTACGTTCCGGGCCGTCCGGATGACGATCCGCTGTTTCAATGCCTCAAAAGCGAGCTCGAGAATCGCCTGGGCGGCGCGATCTCGCGTCTTGCCGACCGCGAACGGCTGGTGATGACCCTCTACTACTACGAGGAGATGACCATGCGCGAGATCGGGTTGGCGCTGGGCGTGGTCGAGTCGCGCGTGTCGCAGGTCCACGCCTCGGCGGTGATTCACCTGCGCGCCGCGCTGCGCGATCTTGCCGGCGAGCGCGCTTCCGAGTGGGCGCGAACGAAGGCGCTGGTTGGCGAGTAGCGCAAGCCTGAAGAGAGCGCGGCGGTGTCGTGCCCTTTCAAGACGCAGCGGCTCTGAAGACGCGATCGCGCAACCTCTGGATCGCCGCCGAACAGCCTGTTTAGCAAACTCCGCGGTTAAGCCAGAATCAGTGTGAGAGATGCGGCCTCTTCTATACTCGGGAGAGAGGATTCGCTTTGTTTGCTGCGCTGCGTTTCATATGGAATGCGACTCGGGGCCACCGGCTGGCTCCGTGGCGAAGCGAGTTTCTGCGCTGGCGCGTGGAGACCTATTCCGGCAAAAAAGCCGAGACGCTGACTGCGAGGAGCGTGCTTGGCTTTATGTGGACCGAGCGCTGGGAGCTGTTGCGTTTTCTGGCGTGGACGGGCGAGCTGGAGCGCGAGGCGCGGACGAACGGGAAGTAGGCGAATAGCCAGTAAGGCAGCGGATTCGAGATCATTACAGCAGTCCGACGGAACCCGATCGCTCGGTTGAGTGCCGTCGCGATGCCAGCTACTTTTGATATTTCCAGTTGCGCTGTTTTCCTTCGGCGATCCAGTCGACGGCCGTGGCGATGCGCTGCTCGCGTGTCTCGGGGCGCTTGGCTTCAACGATCCACTCAATATATTCGCGGCGGCAACTGGGGCTGAAAGCGGCAAATGTGGCGGCCGCTTTTTTGTTCTTGCCAAGAGCACGATTGAAATCAGGCGGCGTTTTTAGCGCGGCAGGGGCTGGCTTGATGGTGCGCGTGCGCGCGGCGACAGGGCTTCTTTCCTGGCCGCTTTCGATGAGAGCGGCAGCTTGAGCGACCCATCCGGCGAGCTTCTTTTCTGGCGGCAGCGAGTCGACGCTGGTGATGTGGCCGAGCAAGTTTGCGCCCCCTTCGCCGACGACGCCGGCTTTACGCAGGACGGCTCTGATTTCAAGGCCCCAGAATCCGAAGCGGCAGTGCTCCTTGAAGGCCGACATGTTGCAGAGAATGGTGCCGTGGTATTCGAAGAAGGGCATGCTCCACTTGATGGTTTCTTCAACCTGCGGACAACCTGCGTGGATGGCTTTGCGCAGATGGGCGAGGATGGGCTGCGCGAACGGCTGCGCCTTTTGGATGTACGCGTCGACCTTGGGATTGCGATTCGGCTTGGGCATTTGCGCCTCCGAAGGAGGAGAATATCAGGGAACAAACGGCAGGAAATAGGAAATTTTCCGCGGGGAATAGACCGGCGAAGGGACCACAGGGCCGCATGGCTTAGGATCGAGTCTAATAGCGCATGAGGATCCCTATTCCCCCTCCTTCATTTTTTCTCTGGACTGCCCTGACGCTGGGCGCAGCGGCGCAGGCACAGCAATCGGCGCCGCCAAAGTTGCCGCCCATTGAGCCGCCGCAGCCGATGCCTGCTTCACAAAATGGCGCGCCGAATCTGCGCGTGACAACGACGGAAGTGCTGGTGCCGACGCTGGTGGAGAAGAAAGGCGGAGGCATTCTCTACGGGCTGAAGCCGAGCGATTTTGTTCTGGAAGACAACGGCGTGCCACAGAAGATTAAAGTGCAGCCGGAGATGGACACTGCTCCGGTGGCGCTGGTGGTTGCGGTGGAGCAGGGCGGAGTGAGCGTGCTGGAGTTTGACAAGCTGGCGCGGCTGGGCCCGCTGCTCGATGTGTTTCTTTCGGACCCGCGAAGCCAGGTGGCGCTGGTGGGATTCGATTCCGAGCCGCAACTGATCCAGGACTTTACGCACTCCGGCGACGAGGTGAACACGGAGTTGACCGAGCTGGAGCCGGGCGATGGCGGCGCGGCGATTCTGGATACGGTGAACTATGGCGTGACGCTGCTCGAGTCGCAGCCCAAGGAATACCGGCGCGTGCTGCTGCTGATCAGCGAAGAGCGCGATCACGGGAGCAAGCACACGAAGCCTGCGGAGTTGATAAAGATGATCGGCGAATCGGATGTGCTGGTGCTGAGCGTGAGTTTTTCGCCGGCGCTGGCGGAGCTGGGGCACGACGTGAAGGACAACGGCGAAGAGCGGACGATGAGTATGGTGAGCGCACTGGTAATGGCGGTGAAGGCTTTCCAGAAGAATGTGGCCAAGGAAGTGGCGACGGAGAGCGGCGGCGAATACACGACATTTGTGGGCGATAAGCGGTTCGAGGCGCGGGTGATGACGGCGGCGCGGGATGCGCGCAACCGATATTTGATTACGTTCAGCCCATCGGACCCGACGCCGGGACTGCATACGATTCGCGTGAAGACGGCCCTGGATTATGGGGCGAGGATTGTGGCGCGGGCGAATTATTGGGCGGATGCGGGGAACAATTGACAGGGACCAAGCCACCCCAGCGGGCACAAGTGACCCGCCGGGGACCCGGCAGGGGCCAAGGGAACAAGCGAACTTGAAGACGCTGGTGGGGAAAGGTCAACGGGAATGGAGAGACAGGGACCGAGTTGACCCACAGACGAAGAACTGTCCGTGGCGGAGGCGCGACAAAGGAAGATGCGGCTCGACTTCCGCGGCTGACTATGCGGGGCTCGCAACGAGCCGGCGCGCTGCGAGTGCCATTGGAAGGCGCGTGATTCCGGCGAACAACATGCTGATTCCGATGAGGGTGCCGATGGCCCACTCACTGCTCCACGGCCAGCTGAGGCCGATCATCGCGCCGAGAATCAGGGCAATGACGCCATCAAAGAAAAGCCATCCGGCGCCCGAATGATGGCGGATGCGGAAGGCCAGAATCAGGACCAGAACTCCTTTGCCGAAAAGGTAGGCTGCGAGAAGGAGCGTAAGCGAGGCGAGGCCGGCGACCGGCCAACGCAGCATGTAAATCGCGATGGCGAGGTAAAGCAGGCCAACGAGAAGCTCCCAGACCATGCCTCCGGTGGAACGGATATGCCAGGCGATGGCGAGGTGCGCGATACCGCCAAGCAGCACCAGCCAGGCGATGACAATTGCCACTCCGATGCCTGCGGCGGGCGGAATGACAATTGCCAGAATCCCCGCGAGGATCAATAGAACGCTCAGTGCGATGGCCCAGCCAGCGGATAATTTCGCGATTCCGACGAGAGATGATTCGGCCATTTTTCTTCTCCTTATAGGTGTTGTGCTGCATGTGAGATGGGCCGGGGTTCTCGCTGAATGTTTTCCGGCCGAGTGGGGAAATTGGTGGCCCGAGCGAGAGCAACAATATACAAGATGAGATGGTAGCGATGGATTATTTGGTGGCGGGCCAGTGTGAAAATTCGATCCTGACAAATCCACAATGCGGATTCGCTCGATTCGCCTGCGGATAGCGGGTTATTGAGGCGCGAGGGTTGCGGCCCAAGCGAACTGTTGGCGAGATGTGGGGATGCGGGGTGCCCTGCAATGGCAGAGCGCTGCTTTATGTAGTTTAAGTTCATACACATGCAAGGAAATGGACAAAATGCCGCAGAAAGTGTGGCATAATGTCTTTATGGGTCAAGCTGCACAGGCCGCATTTTCGCCACCGCCATTTTCGTACGACTGGAGGGATTTAGAACGTGGGCTTCCACTTTCCGCTCTCGAAGAGTTCTCTGCTTACTCTGGAATTGCCGTCAAGGCCCTGCTTGACGTTGTCATTAACGCCCGAACGCTCAAACATCGTCGTCAGCGCAATGAATCGCTGAGCCTCGACGAATCGGACCGGCTGGCGCGCGTTGCGAGGATATATGAATTGGCGGTGAAAGTGTACGGCAATCGAGATGATGCCAGGAAGTGGCTTGGCGGCAAGAAGCGGCGATTCGATGGCAAGAGTTCGCTGGAGATGCTCCGGACAGGGGGAGGGGAACACGCAGTCCAGGAGTTTTTGATTCAGATCGATGAAGGATACTTTGCCTGATACGCGATTCGAGAGCGCAAGCTGATTACCGTTTAGGTATCTGAACAAGTGATTCGATGGTGTATTTGTGGTTACCCGGCGCTTAAGATGTGCCGATTAAGCGGGCGCACATTTCTATGGAAGCCATCCCAGCGACGACACGGTGGCGTATTAGCGATCATTCAGATTTATTGGGAGACGGTGGCCGAATAGCGAGCGGGAGATGGCACACCGCGGGTCAAAGGGTCGTTTACCTGGCCGAATCGCCCGCCGTGGCGATGTTTGAAGCGCTTGTTCACATGGAATACGACGCAGAGGACCCTCCTCTCGAATTCACCTTACTGAAAATCAGCACGCCGCATTCCCTGAAGATTTCTTTCCTCGATTTATCTGAGAGTCAGAGCTGGCAAGAGCAACCGGAGTTCACAAGAAGAATCGGCGATGCTTGGCTATCTTCACGCAAATCCGCGCTTGCCCGCGTGCCTTCGGCCATTGTTCCCTTTGCGTGGAATTACCTGCTGAATCCTGAGCACCCCGAATCGATGCAGGCTCAGAT
Organism: uncultured Acidobacteriaceae bacterium; assembly: GCA_963725115.1. GTDB lineage: Bacteria > Acidobacteriota > Terriglobia > Terriglobales > Acidobacteriaceae > Telmatobacter. The sequence goes on from CAVRXG010000003.1 coordinate 812,416, forward strand.
TGAGAGTCAATCGCGCGAACGTCTCGATGGAAGGCTCTTGTGGCCGAAAGTACGTTTAGTCACTTGACGGCTCCGAGCTGCAAGGGATTGGGCGCGCAGTGATTAGAAAGTTGCCATAATGGTTCGCGAGGGCGGGGCGGCAGTGCGGGCTTTGTGGCAGAAGGCGTTCATGTTAATCTTCTAGTAGACACTGAAGAGTGGAAACGACAGAGAATGAGGAGTTACCTACGCCGTGCTGGCGATTGAAAAAAAGACAGACCTGATCAAACGCTTCCGGACCCACGAAACGGACACCGGATCGCCGGAGGTCCAAATCGCGATTCTGAGCGAGCGGATCAACGACCTGACCGAGCACTTCAAAGCCCACAAAAAGGATCATGCATCCCGGCGTGGATTGTTGATGCTGGTAAGCAAGCGCCGCCGCCTGCTGGATTACCTGAAGACGCACGACACGGACCGCTATCGCGACGTGATCGGCAAACTCGGAATCCGCAAGTAATCGACGAAAGCAAACATTGAACCGGAAGCATTCAGACCGGACACTGGTCACGGTCCACCCTAAACCTGGAACACCTGACCAAGGCGCGCCGGGCGACCTGCAAGGGACGTCTGAGCTGGCGCATAGGTGTCGCCGTGGCGCAAGGGAATTCCTCAGGGGCTAAAGCCCCGGTTTGCTTTGGCCGGTTTGCGGCACGACTAAAGTCGTGCCCTTTCGTGACTTCGAAGACTCCTCAAGATCTTCTCGAAGCAAGAGTTTCTTCAGAGGTTTCTAAGAGCCCGGGTTTCCTAGAGATCTTCGATTTTCCCTACAAGAGTTCTCCGACGATCTCCGTACCCTTCAGGACGACGCTTGCGCCTGTCAGGATCCGCGAGCAGTTCCCACACAAATTTCCCAAGCGAAAAAACGAAACGAGGACACTATGTCTACGAAACATGATGTAGCCGTCGAGCTAGCCGGCGGCAAGCGACTGGTCTTTGAGACCGGCCGCATGGCCAAGCAGGCCTCTGGCGCAGCGCTGGTGACGACGGGCGAAACCGTTGTTCTGTCCACTGCAGTGGCATCTCCCGATCCCAGGGAAGGCATCGATTTCTTCCCGCTCACGGTGGATTACCGCGAGTACACATACGCCGGCGGACGCATTCCCGGCGGATTCATCAAGCGCGAAGGCCGGCCCAGCGAAAAAGAGATTCTGACCTGCCGTCAGATCGATCGGCCCCTGCGCCCGCTTTTCCCGGATGGATTTCGCAATGAAACGCAGCTGATTGCGCTGGTTCTCTCCGCGGATAAGGAGAACGATCCCGACGTGATCGGAATCAATGCGGCGGCCGCTGCCGTGGCTCTGTCGGACATTCCTTTCAATGCGATCGTTGGAGCGGTGCGCGTGGGACGCGTGGACGGCGAGTTTGTGGTGAATCCCACATACGCCGAGCGCAAAGCAACGACGGTGAACATCATGGTGGTCGGCCACAAGGACGGCATCGTGATGATCGAGTCGGGCGCCAAGGAAGAGACCGAAGAGGTCATTCTGGCGGCGATCGAGTTTGCGCATACCGAGATCAAGAAGATTGTCGCGGCGATTGAAGAGCTGGTGTCGAAGGCCGGCAAGCCGAAGCGGAAGTTTACCGCGCCGGAGTTCGACGAGGCGCTACTACAACGAACTGAAGAACAAGATCGGCGACCGGCTGAAGGATGCGCTGGACACCAAGACGCACGCGCAAGACGGAGAGCTACGCGCTGGTGAAGCAGATCAAGGATGAGCTGGCGGCGGAACTGCCGGCTGACGATCCGGCTGCGAAGAAGAGGCTCTCGCACTATTACGAGCTGTTGCGCGAGCGGATGTTCCGCGAGCAGGTGACGAAGGAGCGCATCCGGCCCGACCGGCGCGCGTTCGACGAGATTCGGCCGATCAGCGATCGAGACCGGCGTGCTGCCACGGACGCACGGATCGGCGCTGTTTACGCGCGGCGAGACGCAGGCGCTGGTGACAGCGACGCTGGGCACCGCGGACGACGGGCAGAGGCTGGAGAGCTACGAGGGCGAGCAGCGGAAGAACTTTATGCTGCACTACAACTTTCCGCCGTTCAGCGTGGGCGAGACAGGACGCATGACCGGCGTAGGCCGGCGCGAAGTGGGCCACGGAGCGTTGGCGGAGCGCGCGATCAGCGCGGTTCTGCCGAGCGCCGATGAGTCGCCGTATTCGATTCGCATCGTGAGCGACATTCTGGAGTCGAACGGATCGTCGTCGATGGCTTCAGTGTGCGGAGCGAGCCTGGCGCTGTACGATTCCGGCATCAAGCTGAAAGGCTCGGTTGCCGGAGTGGCGATGGGCCTGGTGAAGGAAGGCGACGATTACGCCATCCTGACCGACATTGCCGGCGCGGAAGACCACTACGGCGACATGGACTTCAAGGTGGCCGGAACGCGCAAGGGAATTACCGCGCTGCAGATGGACATCAAGATCGGCGGCCTGACGCGCGAGATTCTGCAGCAGGCGATGGAGCAGGCGCGTCAAGGCCGGCTGTTCCTGCTGGACAAGATGGACGCTGTGCTGGACGGCCCGCGCGTGGAGCGCTCGAAGTATGCGCCGCGCATCGAGACCGTGATGATTCCGACGGACAAGATTCGCGACCTGATCGGCAAGGGTGGCGCGACGATTCGCGGCATCGTTGAGCAGACGGGCGCGAAGATCGATGTGGACGACACCGGCAAGGTGAGCGTGGCATCGAGCGACGCTGAGGGTCTGACGAAGGCGCTGGCGATCATCGGCAACCTGACCGCGGTTCCTGAGATCGGCAAGACGTACCTGGGCAAGGTGGTGCGGCTGGCCGAGTTCGGCGCGTTTGTGGAGCTGTTCCCGGGCACGGATGGACTGCTGCACATCTCCGAGATTGCCGAGCATCGCGTGAAGGAAGTGAAGGACGAACTGCGCGAAGGCGACCAGGTGATGGTGAAGGTGCTGGCCATCGAAGGCAACCGCATCAAGCTGAGCCGGAAGGCGCTCATCAAGGAGCAGAAGGCGAAGCTGGGACAATCGGCTCCGGCGCAGGATGAAGAGGCAGGGTATTCGCAGCCTGTTTCGACACCAGCGCCCACTCCGAGGCTCGCAGCGCCACGTCATGAGTTCGACGAGCGCCAGCCAAGCTCAAACCAGAGCACGATTCTGATCGAGGGCGGAGACGACTTCGATGAACCGGGCGGTGGCGTGGAGATCGACGAGGCAAACGAGCCGAACTTCAACCGCGTGGATGGAGCGCCTGTTGTTCGCGCCGGCGGCCCACCGTCGGGCGGCGGCGGCAGGCCCGGCGCGGGTTCAGGCTCAGGCGCAGGCGCCAACAACCGGCGCAGGCGTCGGCGCGGCAGACGTGGACCCGGCGGCGGACAGGGATGAAGTGCGCCGGGACGAAGCGGGCAGGGATGATTAGACTGCTCGCTTGAAGAACAGAAGGCCCGGACAAAATGTCCGGGCCTTCGTGTTTGTGAATGATGTTGGGAGATGCGAGTTTGCGAGAGTCCAAGCGGCCGAGCGGGCTATTCCGCGGTTTGAAGGCCTGGCAGCCTCGTCCCGCTCTTTACGGCACGGGGCGATTTCCGCTTTAGCGGTTCGACCGGTGCATTCGCAGCGGCCTCTTCCCTGGCAGCATTCTTGCCGGCGTACATGCGGAGATCGGCTGCGATGCGCAGAGATTCGGCATCCTTGGCATCGTCGGGAAAGACGGCGATGCCCACGCTGGCGCCGACCGTGACTGCTTTTCCATCGAAGGTGAACGGTTCTTCGAGGAGTTTGGTAAGGATCTTTCCGACACGGGCAGCGTCGGCACGGGTCATGGGCTCTTCAAGAATTACGGAGAACTCATCGCCCCCGGTGCGCGCCACGGTGTCGGACTTGCGGACTCGCCCGGTGAAGAGATCGCTCACGTGCTTGAGCAACTGGTCGCCGACATGATGACCCGCGGTGTCGTTGACCAGCTTGAAATTGTCGAGGTCGAGGAGAAGCAGAGCGACATGCGTTCCGGTGCGGCGCGCGCGCTCAATGGAGCCGACCAGACGGTCCTGAAAGAGGCGGCGGTTGGGAAGGCCGGTCAGTTCGTCATGCAGAGCCAGGTATTTGTTGTGCTCGAGTTGATCCTCGAGAAGAAGCATGATCATGCCCACTGCGACGACGTACTTGGGCAGATTCCAGACTTCGTTTTCGAGATGGAGGTTGGGAAAGTAATAGGCGATGCACGGTCCGGCAACGAAAACGCAAGCCCAGGCGAAGAAGGCGGCGATGGTGATGAAGGCTCCCGCGGTTGCGCGCCTGTAGGTGAACCAGAAATGGATGGCGCAGCCAAGATAAACGGTGAACAGCACCGCCGAAAAGGCCAGCGATGGGCCGATGTCGGGTTGATGCTGGAAGATCAACAGAAAAACTGAGAGTGCAAGGTTGAGGCCGACGAGGGTCCAACGCAGAGGATGCGTGAAGCTGCCCAAGGTCAAAAGGGAAATGGCGAGCGGCAAGGCCCCGATCATGATTGCAACGGGAGTCAGAGCCCAGGATGCGATCGGGTCGATGACAAGAAGTCCGAAATAGAGCGTATAGGTCGTCAGAAGGGCAATGAGCATCCAGCGGCTGGAGGGCTGTTGTGCGCGATGAGGAACAGCCGCCCACATAAATAGAACGCCGGCAGCAACGAGAGCAGCGAGGCCGACAAAGGTCGCGAGGTCAGCCCAGTATCCCGGAGCGCCGAGAAACATGAATGCGGCGAAATGAACGGCAATCAGAAGCCAGCCGGTGAGCCAGATGGCGGAAACCGATGCGCGCGCATGCCGTGCGACAGATGCGAAAGCCAAGGTGAGGAGCGCGACGGCTCCCAAATCGGGTAGTTTGCTCCAGTCAACCAAGGAACTCCATTCGTGCGCGTGCGTTGCGCCGCGCTTCTATCTATCTGTATTAACGACAGCATCGGCTATTTCTAAAGAAAGGGCGATAGCGCTTTTGTAGGACTCTCAAGGCGACAGTATACACTTTGGTAACTTTACCGCTTGAATTTAAACGAATTAAACGAGTTAATTCCCGGCGAAAGCGGTGGAAAATGTGCAAATCCTGGGACAATCCTAGACCCAGTGGCCGGGATTAAAGTGGGATTTCCTCATTTGCTTTCCGATTGAGGCAGGCGATATCTTCTGCCCCGAGCGGACGCCGATTCACATTCAACAACAAAACAGTACGGGGCAAAGCAGGCCGCGTCAAGTTGCGCGTCAATTCGTCGCCTGGGCTCGCGGCGCGCGTTTTCGGTGCGATCGATCGAGATCGTTCTGAGCGAGGTTGTTCTGAGCATCTGCGAATTGGGTGTGATGTTGGTCACACGTCAGAGCTCACTCACCCATTAAAGGACGCTGAATTTCCAGCGGCCCCTTTCTGCAATCGGCTCTCATTTTCAAATCTTCTTCATTGTGTTCCTTTCTTCCACACGGGAATGTTGAGTAGTGCCTTGCTCGCCGCGGCTCACTGGGCCAGCGATAACGAGAGAGCAGCCGGAAAAGAATTTGCAAGAAAGAGCAGGGCACAGATTGAAGGCCGAGATCGGATTAATGGAAAGGCTCTCATGAGATTACTCATAGCCGAAGACGACAAGGCATTGGGACTGTTTCTAAGCCGCGGTCTGGAGGCCGATGGACATCGCGTTCACCTGGCCTACGATGGCGCGGCTGCCGTGGAGGCATTTCGGCAGGAGATGCCCGATCTGACGATTCTCGATCTGAACATGCCGGTGAAGGATGGCGAGCAGGTGCTGGACGAGATTCGCCTGCTGGATGCAGAATCTGCCGGTGCTGGTGCTGACGGGGCGGCAGGAAGTGGACACGCGCGTACGCTGCCTGGACCACGGCGCCGACGACCTGATGACCAAGCCCTTCAGCCTGCACGAACTGCGCGCACGCGTGCCGGGCGCTGCTGAGGCGCAAGCGGGAGACCAGGCTGCAACTGCGCGCGGGCGATCTGGAACTGGACCGGCTTGAGCACACGGCGCACCGCGGCGGGACGGTTGATTGTTTTGACCAACAAGGAGTTTGCGCTGCTGGAGCATCTGATGCTCAACCGCGGCGAATGCGTGTCGCGCGTGGACCTGCTGGATTCGGTGTGGAATATGGAGCCGACGCAGACCACGAACATCGTCGACGTGTACGTGAACTATCTTCGCCGCAAGCTGGAGGATCCGCCGCCGGGCCGCGTGATCCGGACGGTGCGCGGGCACGGTTACATGGTCCCGCCGGAATCTGAGCTATCAGTTCCTGAGACCGTGGGCGCTCCACTTGCCGCGACTATTGCGGCATCGCCGGCCGAGACCGCTTCGATACCTCCGGCGGTCATCGCGCGCTAACGCAGCTCGATTTATTGGTGCGCCGATTTGTTTCACGATTCTTTGATTGATTTGCAGCGCTAGAAGGAGAACATTCATGCATGCTTTTCCTGTTCCTGTTCTTCCCGGTCTGCCCACACAACCGCGCACACGGCAGCGCACGGCGCTGGTCGCGAGCGCCGATCGCAGCTTTCGGCAGCGGCTGACGCAAATTCTTACAGGCCTGCGCTGGCAGGTTCGCGAAGCGTCGGGAGGCGCAGAGGCATGGGCGGAGGCCGAAGCGTCGCTGCCTGAGGCGCTCATTGTCGATTCGTGGCTGCCGGATCTCGATCTGAACGAGTTTTTAAGCGATTTCAGAGGAGGATTTCCCGGAGTCGATGTGTTGACGGCGGCAGCGTCGAGCGCCGAGGAGAGCCCCAGCGGACCTTACCGGCAGGAACTGCTTTACGCGCTGCGCAGCAGCCAGGAGAATGACACGACGGCATGGAACGCGGCTCCTGCGATGAACGCTTCGCGAAGCGTGGTGGAGCTGCCGAAGCCGATGCGATCCGGGGAGCCCCTCGCGACGACAGACGCAGCCGGATTTGTGCGCCCTGCGGCACCGGCGGCCGCGAGCCTTGCGGCAGGCGCGCCGAAGACTGTCCCCATCCGCTCTGGTTTGCTGGAGCCCGCCGCGGAGCCGAGCATTGCGGAGCGGCTGCCGACGCTGGTGGGCAATGCGGCGTGCATGCTCGAGGTCAGCCGGCGCGTGCGCCTTGTGGCTCCGCGTTTGACGCCGGTGCTGATTGAGGGGCCGACGGGCTCGGGCAAAGAGCTGGTTGCCGAGGCGCTGCACCGGCTTTCGCCGCGCAGCCGCAAGCCGATGGTGGCGATCAATTGCGCGGCTATCCCTGAAGCGCTGCTGGAAGCGGAACTGTTTGGGCACACGCGAGGCGCGTTTACCGGGGCCGTGCAGGGCCGCATCGGGCGCATCGAATCTGCCAACGGGGGAACGCTGTTTCTGGACGAGATTGGCGAGATGCCGCTGGGGCTGCAATCGAAGCTGCTGCGCTTTGTGGAGTGCGGAGAGCTGCAGCGGGTGGGAGACAACGAAACGGTGAGGGTGGATGTGCGCATTATTGCCGCGTCGCATCGGCCGCTGGCGTCGCAGGCGCAAAGCGGCGGCTTCCGCTCCGACCTCTATTACAGGCTGGCGGTCTTCCTCATCCGCACGCCCGCGCTCTCAGAGCATGCGCAGGATCTCCCGCTGCTGATCGAGCACTTTCTCGGCAAGCTCGGCCGGGATGCGCCGATGAAGCGCGTGGACGAAGGCGCGCGAGCCAAACTTGCCGCTCACGACTGGCCGGGCAATGTGCGGGAACTGGAGCATGTGCTGGAACGCGGCATGATTCTTGCCGGCGACAATCCGGTGCTGACGACGCGCGAGATCGACTTTGGCTTGTCGATGGATTAATGGCGGGCGACTAGGAGCGGGGGACTGAGAAGCCGGACTGAAAGCGTCGGAGACTTCCGAAGCTCGATGAGGGTCCTTAGCTTTTAGGTGATGAGCGAACTTCAATGAACAACCCTTTAGCCTCGGCGAGGACGATTCCGTTCTCATTCAAGATGCGGGCTTCGGCCCAATGCTTGCGCGGCTCATTGCGGACGACGCGGCCTTCGATGCGAAGCTGCGATCCACTGGGAACGGGACGAAGGTAGTCGATCTCGATTTTTCTCGTCATCGAAGTGCTGCCCTGGGCACGAACTGCTTTGCTCATGGCTTCATCGAGCAGCGTGGCGATGACGCCGCCGTGCAGGTAGCCGGGATGGCCTTCGAAAGCGTTGGTGACGACAGGAAGGCTGACGACCGAGCCATCGTCCGCGAGCAGGAATTCAAGGCGGAGCCCGCTCGGATTCGCCGGGCCGCAACCGAAGCATCGGTTGCTGGCCGAATGGGCGAGGGGAGTGAGGTTTTCGTGGCGCTCTGTCACGCCGGCCTCGCTGGCTGGGACGCTCGTTGATTGGAATGGACGATTTTGGAATGCGGGGGTTTGGGACGCGCCGTTTGGGAACGCGCCGGTGAGCACGGCGACATACAGTTCACGGTCGACATTTCCTCCCGTGAGAATAATGCCGGCGCGTTTGCCCCGGAGAGATGATTTCTCCTTCAGCGCGGCTGCAAGGGCAGCGGCTCCGGCGCCTTCGGCAATATTGTGCGTGTCCTGAAGATAGATAGACATCGCGTCGGCGATCTCGGCTTCAGAGACTTCGACGATGCGCGGCACGTGAGCAAAGATGATATCCAACGCATCTTGATTGGGCCTGCGGCAGGCGAGACCGTCGGCGATCTCGGAATTGGCGGGCGCTTCGACAAGTTTCCGTTGCCTGAAGCTGTTGGCGGTGGCAGCGTTCGCGACGGCTGTGACGCCGATGATCTCGGTGGAGAGATTGAGGGCATTGCGCGCGGCCACGACGCCGCAGATCGACGAGCCCATCCCGATTGGGACGTATACAACGTCCAGTTTGGGCGCTGACTGAAAAAGCTCCAGCGCAAAAGTGGCAGCGCCGCGGACGAGCTGCTCGTGGAATGACTCGAATTTTGCGTAGCCGCGTTCGCCGGCCAGCGTACTGGCGAATTCAAGCGCCTCCTGAAAGTCGCGGCCATGCTCGACCAGCTCCGCGCCTTGCGCATGCATCGCGCGATTCTTCTCGGGGCTGTTGCCATGCGGAACAACGATGACAGCTTTCATTCCGAGCAGACGGGCCGCCATGGCCGCTCCCTGGCCGAAGTTTCCGCGCGTGGCCGCAACGATGCCGGCGAGTTCAGGCTGGGTTTGCTTGAGCCACGCGGCGTAGACCAAGGCGCTGCGCAGCTTGAACGCTCCGATCGGAGTGTGGTTCTCGTGCTTGATCCAGGCTTCGGCGCCGAGCCGCTGATTGATCAGCGGCCAACTGTATTGCGGAGTGGGCAGCATGTGCTGATAGATCAGCTTCTGTGCGTCGCGAATTTGGTCCAGCGAGGGAAGCGTCATGGATTCAGGATAATTGGTAGGCGGCTGGTGTTCTTATTGAGAATTCGAGGCGGGTTCAACGTTTGCGTGGTAGTGTCTCAGTTCGAATTTCTGCGGCGAAGCAACCAATAGCTAGGCCGCCAAGATGGCCATCGTCGGAGCAGTGCGCCACAAGAATTCCGGGCTTGCTGTGCCTCGGTCATGAAACGGGGTCGCCACAAGCATTCCGGGCAGAAGTCACCCCGCATAGATCGTGCAGGGAATCGGCTTAAATGCTGTTGGAGACTAGGGGGAATCGCTGCAAAACCAATCCCTATAAGTAGGGCCTCAGTTACGTGGCTCACTCATACGAATAAGACGATTTCCTTGTGCTCTAAGACAGATCTGCAAACCCCGCCGCGATGCAGGCGTAATCCGCAGGTCTCGAATCTGAGGCCAAATTGTGGTGGATTGCGGTAGGCCACCTACGCGCCCGGGCGGCTTGACTCTGTGCTTGGCTGCGGACGGCTCAGAGTGCAAAATGCGTAAGCATGAAGTACGACTCATCCGCGAGGTTTCCGAATCGAGCGTCGAGAAATCGCGTTCGCGAGTGTCTGCTGTTAGCTGCTTTTGCCGGCGTAGCGGGTTGCCGGCCGGTGCCGACGCTCACGCCCCAGCAAGCAGAAGGCAAGCATCTCTATGACATTGGCTGTGCGCACTGCCACGAAAAAAACGATCTGGGCCTGAAGAAGGTTCCGCCGAATTTGCATGGCGTGTTTAACAGGAACACATTGCCGGATGGCGAGCCGGCGACGTGATGCGGAGGTTGAGCAAGTGTTGATGACCGGGAAGGGAATGATGCCGCCGTTTGAATATCAGATGACGAAGGAACAGATGGACGCGGTGGTGGCGTATTTGCATACGGGCCTGCGCGATCAGCAAGCGCATTAAGGAAGAGAAGCGGAAATCAGTTTAAAAGGGACGTTCCATCAGGGGCTAAAGCCCACACTTTTGTGTTCACCCGTTACGGCACGACTGAAGTCGTGCCCTTTCAAAACGCACCTAAACTTGTCCACTATCTAGGATCGGGTTGTGCGTTGGTTTGGAAGATAATTCCCTCGCGGGCTAAAGCCCAGAATCATCCGGTCTGTTTATGTACGGGCTGAAGCCCGTACCCTTCAACTGAAGCCGAACCCTTCAAACCGCCCAGCTGTCCAGAATCGCTTGTGAGAGCGGGTTCGCCGTATACTGAACCTAGCTATGGCAACCGAAAAAACATTCTATCTCGAGACGTTCGGCTGCCAGATGAACGCCCATGACTCCGAAAAGGTGATCGGCACGCTGCGCCAGCAGGGATACCGGCAGGTGGAGTTGGAGGAAGACGCCGGGCTGATCCTCTACAACACCTGTTCCATCCGCGACAAGGCGGAGCAGAAGGTGTTCAATCGCCTGAACGACTACAAGAAGCTGCACAAGCAGGGGAAGCGGTTTGGCGTGCTGGGCTGCGTGGCGCAGCAGGAGGGCGAAAAGATCTTCGAGCGCGCGCCGTATGTGTCGCTCGTGTCGGGTTCGGCCTCGTATCGCAAATTGCCGGAGATGCTGGCGCGGCTGGAAGCGGGCGAAACGCGCATCACCGGCCTCGATGACCGGCAGACGGACGAGACCTTTGAGACGGAATTCACGGCGCGGCAGAATCCTTATCGCGGATACATCACGATCATTGAAGGGTGCGACAAATTCTGCTCCTACTGCGTGGTGCCGTACACGCAGGGGCAAGGAGCGAAGCCGCACGTCCAGCTCGGTGCTCGAGGAGGCGCGGCGGATTGCCGACCTGGGCTACACGGAGATTCAACTGCTGGGCCAGAACGTGAACAGCTACCGCGATCCGGAAGGGAAGTCGACGCTTCGCGGAGTTGCTGGCTGCGGTGGGCGAGGTTCGCGGCATCAGGCGCGTGCGTTTTACCACCAGCCATCCGCGGGATTTTACTCGGGACATCGTTGAGGTGATCGACCGGGTGCCGACGCTTTGCGACCACGTTCACTTGCCGATACAGTCGGGATCGGCGACGGTGCTCAAGCGAATGGCGCGCGAGTACACGCCGGAGTGGTATCTGGAGCGGATCGCGTGGATCAAGGCGGCGAAGCGGCACGATTTCGCTTTCGACGGATATTATTGTTGGATTTCCGGGCGAGACGGACGACGATTTTATCCAGACGATGAATCTGCTGGGCGAAGTGCAGTACGATTGCGTCTTCGCTTTCAAGTATTCGGCGCGGCCGAATACGCCGTCGCTGACGATGATCGACACGGTGCCGGACGAGGAAAAAGGCAAGCGGCTTCAAGTGCTGCTTGAAAGGCAGCGGGAGATTCAAAGAGCCAATTATTCCAAGCAGATCGGGGAAGTTATTGAGGTAATGGTCGAGGGGGCGATTTCGCAGCGGGGACAGATTTCTGCGCGCAGCACGCAGAACAAGCCGGTGAATATTACCTGGACGCAGCCCATTGCACCGGCGCCGGGAAGTTACCTGAGTGTGCGAGTCACGGGGGCGTTTCCTAACAGCCTGGTTGGCGAAGCAGTCTAATAAAGTAGAAGTCCGAAGAGGGAACGGATGGATATTGAAGTGCGGATTCGGGGCTTGATGATGGACCCCTCCACAAATATGCCGATTGTGGTGCTGAAGGATGTGGGTTCAGAAGCAGTCATGCCGATCTGGGTGGGCATCTTTGAGGCGAACGCGATTGCGCTCGAAATCGAGAAGATGAGTGCCGCTCGACCGATGACGCACGACCTGACTCGAAATCTCGTGCGTCACTTGAATGGCGAGCTGGAGCGAGTTGTAATTACAGAACTTAAAGACGATACTTTTTATGCGGTTCTGTGGCTTCGGCAGGGAGATGAGCAGGTTGCGGTTGATGCGCGACCATCGGATGCCATTGCACTGGCTCTACGCGCTGACTGCCCGATATACGTTGCAGACAAGGTGATGGAGACCGCAAAGCTGAACACCAGCGGGCCGCCTGAAGGGCCGACTGCGGAACAACTGCGCGGGTGGCTCGAAGGGCTGAACGACGAGGACCTCGGCCGCTACAAGATGTAATCCAGCCAGACCTTGCAGAGTGGACCTTATCCTGGCTGGAGTTCTTCAGCGCGCAACACAGAATGTGACGGATCACGCGGGTCGACGTGAACCATCACATTGCGGCCTTTGAAAGACGCAGCCCAGCGATCACCCTCTTCTTTGGTGCTGAACATGCGGCAATAATCCCCAGTCTGCAGCTCAGGATTGCGGTAGAAGTAAGTGAGCGTGGCGAGATACCCAATCGTGCGCTCTCCGTGGCCGGCATCGCCGGTTTGCTCGACGACAGTGACGAGATCGACCAATGCAGAAACCGTTGGCCAATCGCGCCCACGAATTCCGGACAACCGCTGGGACCATGACTTCCCATAGCGAACCATGACGACTGCGACAACCATGGCTAGGAGAACCAGCCCCCTCATGGCCCAAAAAACCCAGCGAATATTCATATCGTGTGCCGTCTCTCGCATGATGCAAGAGGTTATCACTGAACGGTCCATATTCCTGCGGTGCCAGAGCAGGGTAGAACCATGGTTCGCAATGGCTCGCGTTTGGAGTCCGGGGGTTAGCTTCGGGCGCATAAAATAGGGCAATTGGCCGTTTCCGAAGCTCAGTATACAGAATATCTGTTATCAGACATGAGATATCCGCAGATTAGTTCCGGATTTCCACCAGCAATCCCTCAATTTCAGCCTTTTGCTCTGCGGTGAGCGGCAGAATCGGGGACCGGGGATGGCCGCCGTAGTAGCCGTTGAAGTCGCAGGCGTACTTGATTCCTGCCAGACCGAACGCTCCCAGGATTCTTGCGCCGGCGGCGTGGATGCGCTGCTGCTTTTCTTCCGCGAGCTTCAGGTCATGGTCCTTCCAGGCGAGATAAATCTCCTGGGTGGCCTGGGGAGCGAAGGTGGCAAATGCGACGATGGCGCCCGAGGCGCCGGCCTCGAGCGACGCGAGGATGGACCGTTCGGAGCCGGTGAGAACCTGAAAGCCGACTTCCCTGTTGCGGGTCTTGACTGGGGCGGCAGGCGGGGCTGTGGCGACAGCTGCTACTCCGCTGGCCAGGTCGCCGGCGGAGACGAATGTGGCGGAGGCTTCGGAGTGAGGTTCGATACGAGATTCGGGGCGGCGATCGGATTTAGGTTCGCGATGCGGAGCCAACATGCGCGCAGTGGCAGCCTCGAAGACCTGCGTCACCTCGACCGTGCGGCGAGCGGCGTTTTGAGTGGCGGCGACGGTGTCGCGAATCCGGTCCACGTTGCCGCTCGAATCCTTGATGCCGATGATGTTTGGGTGCTGGGCGAGTTCGCCGATCAGCTCGGGCGACATTTGCGTGGGGACGAACTTGGGAATGTTGTAGAGCACAACCGGCAGCGGCGAGCGGTCGGCAATGCTGCGGAAGTAGTGAAGGATGGCCGCCGGCGAAATCTGATTGCGTAGTAGCTGGGCGGGCGTACGAGGACGGCGTCGTAGTTGAGAGTGGCCGCGAACTCGGCCAGCTCGAGGGTTGCGTGGACGCTTTCGCGGCCGACGCCGGCGATGAGAACTTTTTCAGGCGCGGTGGCATCGACGGAGGCGCGGAGCACGTCGCGAGTTTCCGCATCGTCGAGCGCGACGGCCTCGCCGGTTGAGCCAAGAACCACCATTCCTGCCAGCAGGCTGCGCGAGTAGCGCGCCATGTTGGCTTCGATCTTGCGGAAATAGATGCGCTCGTCGGGGTAAAACGGCGTGGTGACGGGGGCGAAGATGCCTTCGAGCAGCATGGGTTTATTGTAGAACCCGCGCTTCCCTTCTTCGATTATCCGGTTTGATGAACGGGCCTTGTCGCACTGCACTTCCGCGGCGATTCAGCGGCCGTTGGCCGAGTGCAGCGCCTGCAATGCGTAGACGTTGACGGAATGCTTCTGCATGGCGGCGATGCCTTCGGCCGCGGCCTGGGCGGCGGCGAGCGTGGTGATGGTGGGAATGCGCGCCAGGACGGCGGCGCGGCGAATGGCCTTCTCGTCGAAGATCGCGTCCTGGCCGCGCGGCGTGTTGACGATGAGCTGAATGCGGTCTCCCTTGATGAGGTCGACGGCATTGGGCCGGCCCTCTTCCACTTTGAAGACGCGCTCGACGATGAGGCCCGCGCCTTCGAGCACGTTGGCGGTGCCTTCGGTGGCGACGATTTTGAAGCCGAGATCGACGTAGCGGCGCGCGAGCGGAATGACGGCCTGCTTGTCGTGATCGTTGACGGTGAAGAAGACCGTGCCGCCGGTGGGCAGCAATCTGGCCGGCGGAGAGCTGCGCCTTGGCGAAGGCCTCGCCGAAGGTGGAGGCGACGCCCATCACTTCGCCGGTCGATTTCATCTCCGGGCCGAGAACGGTGTCGACGCCGGCAAACTTTGACCAGGGGAAGACCGGCGATTTGACGTAGTAGTGCGCGCCGGTTCCGAGATCTTTGCCGGAGGCGAGTTCGCTCGGCAGCAGTTCGCGCAGCTTGCGGCCGGTCATGAGGCGCGCGGCGATTTTGGCCAGCGGAATGCCGGTGGCCTTGGAGACATAAGGAACGGTGCGCGAGGCGCGCGGATTGACTTCGATGACGTAGACGTGGTCGTTGCCCTGAGCGTCGCGCTGAATGGCGAACTGCAGATTGACCAGGCCGACGACTTTGAGCGCGAGCGCCAGCTTGCGCGTGTAGGTGCGCAGGATTTCGAGCGTCGACTCGCGGATGCCGACGGCGGGCAGCACGCAGGAGGAGTCGCCGGAGTGAATGCCGGCCTCTTCAATGTGCTGCATGATGCCGGCGATGAGCACATCTTTCGAATCGCAGAGCGCGTCGACGTCGACTTCGATGGCGTTCTCGAGGAAGTGATCGATGAGGACGGGGCGCTCCTGCGAATATTCGACGGCCTGGCGCATGTAGCGCGCTGACGGCTTCGGCGTCGTAGGCGATGACCATGGCGCGGCCGCCGAGCACGTAGCTGGGGCGGACGAGGACCGGATAGCCGATTTGTTCGCCGACGGCGAGCGCCTCCTCGACGCTGGTGGCCGTGCCGCCGCGCGGCTGCGGAATCTTCAGATCTTCGAGCAGCTTGCCGAATTGCTTGCGGTCTTCGGCGAGATCGATGGATTCGGGCGAGGTGCCGATGATGGGCACGCCGGCGGCGCGCAGGCGCTGCGCGAGATTGAGCGGCGTCTGCCCGCCGAACTGCACGATCATGCCGATCTTTGCGCCGGATTGCGCTTCGTGGTTGTAGACGGCGAGCACGTCTTCAAGCACGAGCGGCTCAAAGTAGAGGCGGTCGCTGGTGTCGTAGTCGGTGGAGACGGTCTCAGGATTGCAGTTGACCATGATGGTCTCGTAGCCATCGTCTTTGAGCGCGAAGGCGGCGTGGCAGCAGCAGTAGTCGAACTCGATGCCCTGGCCGATGCGATTGGGACCGGAGCCGAGAATGATGATCTTCGGCGTTTGTGGTCGGCGGCGCTTCGTCCTCTTCTTCGTAGGTGGAGTAGAGGTAGGGCGTCATCGATTCGAACTCGGCGGCGCAGGTGTCGACGAGCTTGAAGACGGGGCGAATTCCCTGCCCTTCGCGCAGTTCCCTCACCTGCTGATGCCGTCGTGGCCTTCGAGCTTCCACTCGGTGGCGATGCGCTCGTCGCTGAGGCCGAGGCGCTTGAGCTGGCGCAGGTGCTTCCGCGCTTATATCTTCTGGAGTGGTTTGCGCGATCGCCATCTGCGCCAGCGTGATTTCGCGGATCTGATGCAGGAACCAGGGATCCATGCCGGTGAGGCGCGCAACTTCGCGCACGCTCATGCCGCGCTCGAAGGCGAAGCGGATGTAGCCGAGGCGCTCCGGCCGCGGCGTGACCAGCATCTGCGTCAGGCGGCGCGGCTCCAGGATTTCCGCGCCGGTCTTCTTGCCGGTTTCAAGCGCGCGCCAGGCCTTCATCAGCGCTTCTTTGAAGGTGCGGCCGATGGCCATCACTTCGCCGACGGACTTCATCTGCGGGCCCGAGCGTGTCGTCGGCGCCGGGAAATTTTTCGAACTGCCACTTGGGAATCTTGACGACGACGTAGTCGATGGTCGGCTCGAAGCAGGCCGGCGTTTTGCGCGTGATGTCGTTGGGAATTTCGTCGAGCGTGTAGCCGACGGCGAGCTTGGCGGCGATTTTGGCGATCGGAAAGCCGGTGGCCTTCGACGCCAGCGCCGAGGAGCGCGAGACGCGCGGGTTCATCTCGATGACGGTCATGCGGCCGTCGAGCGGATTGACGGCGAACTGCACGTTCGAGCCGCCGGTTTCGACGCCGATCTCGCGCATGACGGCGATGGCCGCGTCGCGCATCTTCTGGTATTCGCGGTCGGTGAGGGTTTGCGCGGGGGCGACGGTGATGGAGTCGCCGGTGTGCACGCCCATGGGATCGAAATTTTCAATGGAGCAGATGATGATGACGTTGTCGGCGAGGTCGCGCATCACCTCGAGCTCGAATTCCTTCCAGCCGAGGACGCTTTCTTCGAGCAGGCACTCGTGGACCGGCGAGAGATCGAGGCCGCGGGCGAGGATCTCCATCAGCTCTTCGCGGTTGTAGGCGATGCCGCCGCCGGTGCCGCCGAGGGTGAAGCTGGGACGAATGAGGACCGGGAAAGCCGAGCTTGCTGGCGAAGTCGAGGCCGTCGCGCAGGTTGTTGACGAGCGCGGAGCGCGGAACTTCGAGGCCGATGCGGATCATCGCGTCTTTGAAGAGCAGACGGTCTTCGGCCTTCTTGATGGCTTCGAGCTTGGCGCCGATCAGCTCGACGTTGTAGCGGTCGAGAACGCCGGTGTCGGCCAGATCGACGGCGAGATTGAGCGCGGTCTGGCCGCCGACGGTCGGCAGCAGCGCGAACTTGCCGGACTTCGGATTCGCGGCGAGCATTTCCGCTTCAATGCGGATGATTTCTTCGACGTACTCGTGGGTGAGCGGCTCGATGTAGGTGCGGTCGGCCAGCTCGGGATCGGTCATGATGGTGGCCGGGTTCGAGTTGACCAGCACCACTTCGTAGCCCTCCTGCTTGAGGGCTTTGCAGGCCTGCGTGCCGGAGTAGTCGAACTCGGCCGACTGGCCGATGACGATCGGGCCGGAGCCGATTACGAGGATCTTCTGAATGTCATTTCTGCGTGGCATTTTCTTGTGCGATTCCTCTGATCTTGTATTTTGTTCTGCTGATGGTTTGTCGGAATTCCTTTTGACTTGTGAGTCACCGATGCGCAATCCGCACCAGTCTCATGTCCAGGATTACGCAGAGATTGTCTCGGCTGTGCGAAGGCCAACTGATTCTTCGCCGACGATCAACTCAGTCTGCGCTACGTCTGAGATACACCTTGGGCATGCTGCTTAAATGAATACTGGCCGGGCGAAGCGAGCTGATCTCGAAATGCGTCCTTCGCTGTCTGGTCTTTGTCTGCAGCGTTGGACTTTGCTGTCATTGATCGAGCGAGTCACCGACTGCACCGGGCACAACGGATTGCCGAATCGGGTCGACATACCTGTCCCGTGAACGCGCGAGACAGATCACGTCTGACCGGGCGTATACGCAGTCGACTATTCCCTGCGAATGCGCAATTTGAGCGTGCCAGGAACGAGGACCGGCACCATGAGTGCAGAAATGCTCCAAAAAACAGCGGAGCCAAAAGCCCCGCTGTTTGTGAATTGCCGAAACTGTTCTGCATCGCGGGCTTCATCCCTTCCACTCCTCCATCATCTGGCGGAAGTCGCGGAACAGGTAGTGCGAGTCGTGCGGGCCGGGAGCGGCTTCAGGGTGGTACTGGACGCTGAAGAGCGGCAGCGTCTTGTGGCGCAGGCCTTCGAGCGTCTGGTCGTTCAGGTCGACGTGGGTCAGCTCGACTTCGTTGGCGTTGATCGAGTCGGGATCGACGGCGAAGTTGTGGTTGTGGGCGGTGATCTCGACTTTGCCGGTGGCGTTGTTGCGCACCGGATGGTTGCCGCCGTGGTGGCCGAACTTGAGCTTGTAGGTGCGGCCGCCGAGGGCCAGGCCGCAGAGCTGGTGGCCTAGGCAGATGCCAAAGACCGGCACGCGGCCCATCATCTTGCGGATGGCGCGGACGGCATAGTCGACCGGCTCGGGGTCGCCGGGGCCGTTCGAGAGGAAGACGCCGTCGGGCTTGAGCGCGAGCACGTCTTCGGCCGTGGTTTCGGCCGGGACCACCGTCACGCGGCATCCTTCGCGCGTTAACATGCGCAGAATGTTTTGCTTGATGCCAAAATCATAAGCTACTACATTGAAGATTTGTTCTTTCGGCCTTCGGCTTGTGGGTGAAGCCCTCGGACAAGCAGCGGCTCGCCCGTCTGGTTGCGCGGATCGGCGGCGTCGAACTCGTAGCTGGTCTTGGTGGAGACGACTCTGGCCAGGTCGGTGCCGTCCATCTTGCGGATGTTTCTGGCCTTTTGGACGAGCACGTCGGGATTGGACTCAGTCGTCGAGATGACGCCGCGCATGACGCCGCGGGTGCGCAGATGGCGGACCAGGGCGCGGGTGTCGATTTCGGCCAGGACCGGGACGGCGTAGCGCTCCATGTACTCGTCGGTGACCTGCTCGGAGCGCCAGTTGGAGCTGATGGCGGAGAACTCGCGGACGATCAGGCCCTCAATGTAGGGCTTCGCGGCCTCGTTGTCGGCGCGATTGGTGCCGTAGTTGCCGATTTGGGGGTTGGTGAGAACGACGATCTGGCCGGCGTAGGAGGGATCGGTGGCGATTTCCTGGTAACCGGTAAGAGATGTATTAAAAACGACTTCGCCCTGGCATTCGCCCGGGTGTCCATGGCCGTGGCCGCGGAAGATGCGCCCGTCTTCGAGCGCGAGAATCGCCTGCATTGCCTCTCCGAGGAGTGGATTCAATCGATTTTAGCAGGTTTGTCCGGATCGATTTGGTCGGGTTTTCCACGGGTTCGGGCGGGGACGCCCGCACGACAGCCGGCGGGACGCCGGCGCTACAACGCCATCGAGCTGTGCACGCTTTCTAGTGGACTACGCCGACATCGCGGGTCGGCCAGTAGACGAAGACGGCCTTGCCGTAGATGAGAGAGCGCTCGACGGGGCCGAAGTCGCGGCTGTCGGAGGAGATGGAGCGATGGTCGCCCATCATGAAGTACTCATCCGGCGGCACGTCATTTCGGCCATGGAGCGATCGTCCTGATATTCCGCCGGGACGTAGGGCTCGCTGAGGAGCTTGCCGTTGACCCAGACGTGGCCCTGATCGATGCGGAGGTCGTCGCCGGGCAGTGCGATTACACGCTTGATGTAGCTCTTCTCCGGATCGCGCGGATAGTGAAAGACCACCACGTCGCCGCGCTCGATGGCCGAGACGTGATAGACGAATTTGTTGATGAAGAGCCGGTCGCTGTCTTCGAGGCGCGGCAACATGCTGGTGCCTTCGACGCGCACCGGCTGATAGAGAAAGAGTGATGATGAGGACCGATGCCACGGCGGAGATGAGCAGATCGCGCACCCAAAGCAGGATGCCGGCAGACTCGGGTGCCGGGGGCGGCTGCGCCTGCGTTGACTGCGCCGGAACTGGCGAGGGTTCGGCGGACTGCTTTGTTGCAGTGGATTCGGAGGCCAGATCAGCTTCGGGGCCGGAATCGTGATCCTGATTGGGAATAAAACCGGTATGCATCTGAATCCAGAATACTCGGAACCGCGCTGTCTTGCACGTGCGTCGCACCCGCGAAGTAATAAGTGCGAACCATAAGGGAAAGAACAATGCTTTGGCCGGAGGGTGGAATGCGAACGCGCGCGGCTGACATCCGGTGGTTGTGGCGAATGCGGGAGAGAGCGGCCGGCGCGGACTCCAGACGCATGACAGTTTAGTAATGACCCTTTAGGTGGATTGATGAGTACCTGCGGAAATAGTTCAATGACTGTAGTACTCGGACCCCAAAGAAAATCCTTCAGCGCCACAATCTCACGGAGGACTATGGCTTCCCTCATCGAATCCCCCCAAGTTGCCTTGGTACCAGTACCCAAACTTCCACTTCCGGCGACTTCGCCATTCTCGTTTTCGCGGCTGATAGTGCCCTTCCTCGGCGTCGCCATCGGTGTGTCGGTGGGTTCGACGGCGGGGTTAGCGCTGGCTTTGGTAAATGCTCCAAATAACACAGTGGCTGCGTCGAGCGATTCGGCTCAGGCCAATCCGGCGAGCACTGTCGCCGCGACCAGCGTTGCCATGAACGCTCAACCCGCGCCCGTCGTGCAACCGGCCGCCGATACCGTTCAGTCCGTCGCAAACTCGGCCGATCGCGAATGCGCATGTGCCGAACACGGTACAGATTGCTCTGAACAAAACGCCAGACGCCGTGAAGCCTGCAATCTTTCGGCTGGCCGGGAAGGAATGGCATGTTGCGAAGCCAATCGCGATTCCCGTTGCCAAACCCGTTCGGCAAGGATCGGCCAGCGCCCTGGTGGCTGCCTCAACTGCTTTGGGTGGCGCTCAATCCGGCCTTGACGCCGCTGCGAAACCTGCCGCCATTTACACCGAAGGCGATCTAACGGTGGCAGACTTCGACGCAACGGATGGGACGCTCGAGGCCAGCGATGGCAGGACATTCGTCCTGGGGACCACGGTTGCCGCGAGCTACGCGACATCGTGGGAAAGCTACCATTCCCTGGTGCATTACAGATGCGATCAGGGTGGAAGCTGCGTGCTGATGCGCGCGGGGGCAGTGGCACCAAACGCAAGACTTATTTAGGGAAACAAACCAGCAATCAGAACCAGAAATCCAAGGCGAACTCTGCGCCCATGCAGGCGGAGAGCGGCTGAGGCTTGCCTTATTCGCAGCCGAGGCTTCCGGGCGGGCACATGATGCGCGGACGATGGCTGGTAATCGGTTTCGGCTGATTGGCGGCCGGAACCAGTTCGGGCGCGGTTCCCGGATCGGAGACTCCGGCAAGATTCGCTTCTTCAAGCATCAGGGGGCGCTGCAGAACCATTTCGACCTGCGTGCCTCGGGGAATGAAGAGGTCGGCGTTGCGCGTGAAGAGCGAAACGATGCCGACAGTGGCGAGCCCGGCGCCGAGGCCGGCGAGACCACCCTCAATCGGATGACCGGCCGCCGCGCCGCCGATTGTGCCTACGCCTGCGCCAGTTGGCAGGGCGATTTCGGCTGTCTTGCCGGCGTTGCGGCCCTTGTCGCCGTTCTGCTGGATGGTTCCCTCGCCGTCGTTCACGACCTTTTGATCTCTTGAGCCGGGCACGCTGTCGACGACGCCGGGAATCTCAACCACAGAGCCGTTGGGGAAGATGATGGAGGTGAAGTGCATGTCGAGTTGTGCCTTGGCGCGGAGGCCGCCGCGCTGCACGCGATCGACCATGCCCTGCACGTAGACGCCGTTGGGGATCATGACGCGGTTGCCGACGACGACCGGGAAGGTTGACGAGAGGTATACGCCATCACCGGGCTTGGCGGACTTGGTGTCTACGGCGCTACGCAGCTCCAGCAAAACCTTGGTTCCGGCGGGCACGGTGTAGATCTTTTTGGCGGGGGTGGTGGCAGTGAGACTGACTGGCTCGGCGTCTGGCGTGGCCAGTGATGCGGCATCAGTTGGAGCGGTTGGTTGCGTTACTTGGGATACAGGAGTCGCGGCGGGCGCGTTTGAGTCTGCTGGGCTGGCGGGTTGCGACGCTGTGGGTGCGGGTGCGCCGGACGCCGGCTGGGGTGAAGATGGGGTTTGAGCGAAGCAGACGATTGGGCTGGCGCTGACGAGACTCGCTAAGACCAGACTCGCCAAGAACGTGCCCGCGACGGCAAGGCTCACCGGAATTGCTGTCGAACGCACCTTAAGCGCCGAGGACATGCCGCACTCCTTATTCTGAATTCTGGCCGATGACCTGCACCCTGATGGATAGACGGAACTCCCGCAGACAAGGATAGCCCGACTCTGCACTGCCTGTGCACGAAAAGTGTCCGATGTGGGTCAGGAAGCCTGCGTGCGGGTTAACATGCGAGATAGCAATGGCATCGCCAGCTCAATTTTCCAACTCAGGTAGTGGCCGGGAATCCGGGCGCTTTCGCGCGGCATATCGCGTGCTGGAAGATGCCATCGCGGCGCGCGCCTTCCCAGGGTGCGCCTTTGGCGTGCTGGCCGGCGGTGAAGTTGTGGTTAAGGACGGTCTGGGGCGATTCACCTACGATCCGGCTTCGCCGTTGGTAACGGCGGACACAGTGTATGACGTGGCCAGCGTCACCAAGGTGGTGGCGACCACGGCTGCGGCGATGTTGCTTGTGCAGCGCGGGGAGGTCGACCTTGAAACGCCGCTGGGCGAGCTGCTGCCGGGGTTTGTGGCCGGTCGCGCCAGTGGAGATCCGGCACGCCGGGTGACGCTGAAGCATTTGCTGGCGCACAATTCGGGACTGCCCGGCTATGTTGAGCTGTTTCGAGAGGCAACAACGCCGGCGGCGCTGATCCAGGCTTGCCTGGAGTTGCCGCTGGAGGCCGAGCCGGGGGTGCGGGCTGAGTATTCCGATCCGGGATTCATCCTGCTCGGCAAGGCGCTGGAAGTGCGAATGCGCGAGCCTCTGGATTCATGGGTCAGGCGCGAGGTCTTTGCCCCACTGGGGATGGATGCGACTGGATTCTGCCCTGCCCCGGCGCTGCGGAAGTCGATTCCGCCGACGGAAGAAGACACTTGGTTTCGCCATCGCCTGATTCAGGGCGAGGTGCAGGATGAGAATGCGTGGGTGCTGGGGGGCGTGGCCGGAAACGCTGGGATCTTCTCCAATATTGCGGATCTTTTGCGATTTCGCGGATGCAATTTTCAATACAAATGCAGGCGCTAATGCAGGCAATGTGTCCAGACAGAGGGCACTATTTATTCGATCCGGACGTCTTGAAACAATTTACCCAGCGACAACCGCCGGAGGGAAGCTCATGTGCGCTGGGGTGGGATACTCCGTCGGCGATTTCGTCGGCGGGGAAGCATTTCTCGGCCCGTTCGATTGGGCACCTGGCTTTCAGCGGCTGTTCATTATGGATCGATTTGGATGCCGCTGTAGCGATTGTTTTGCTCACCAATCGCACCTGGCCCGATCGAAAGAATCAGATGATTCGCGAGGTACGGCCGGCCTTTCATGACGCGCTGCGCGAAGCTCTCCAAAAGTAAGAGCTCGAGGTAAGGACTGACGGTTACTGAAGCGGCTACGGCGTGACTAAATTTGTGTACGGGCTTGCACAGTTTTATAGGTACAATCAATGTTGGGGTCAGACGCGATGTTACCGATCACAACGTTGCAGGAAGTGGCCGGCTCCCGAACCAGGGACAATCAAAACGACCAGGCCAACCTGCTTCAGCAACTTACTACCGAGAGCCAGAACGAGGCTTCTCAGGGACTCGACACAAAATCCGCGCTGGAGATTGCACGCATCATCAACCATGAAGATGCGAAGATTGCAGCGGCGGTAAAGAAGGCTATCCCCGAGATCGCTCAGGTGATCGATCAGGTGGCGCGAAGCCTGCGCGATGGCGGCCGACTGATTTACGTCGGCGCCGGTTCCAGCGGGCGGATTGCTGCGCTGGATTCATCGGAGTGTCCTCCCACTTATTCGAGCGCGCCAGGTCAAGTGCAATACATCATGGCTGGCGGACCAAAGGCTCTGGCGTCGGCAGTCGAAGTAAATGAAGATTCCGAAGAGCTGGGCCAGCGGGACATTGCTCGCCGGCGCCCCACGCGCAAGGATGTAGTGGTTGGCGTATCGGCTTCGGGTCGCACTCCTTATGTGGTAGCGGCCGTGGCTTACGCACGCGCTCGCGGAGCGCACACCGCCGCTGTGACTTGCAATCTAGGGATCGCCATTGTCGGAAGCGGCCGACATCGTGGTCGTGGCCGATGTCGGCCCCGAAGTGGTTTCCGGTTCCACGCGCATGAAGGCCGGCACCGCGCAAAAGATGATTCTGAACATGATTACGACGGGCGCAATGACGCGGCTGGGCTATGTGTACGAGAACCTGATGGTGAACGTGCACATGCAGAACTCAAAGCTGGTGGAGCGCGGAATTCGCATTCTGATGTCGGCCTGCAATATTGATCGAGCGACCGCGGTGGATACGATCAAGAGCGCCGGGCGCAGCGTGCCGGTGGCGCTGGTGATGCTGAGAGCCAAAGTGGACAAGCCCGAAGCGGTGCGACGGCTGGCCAAGTCCGACGGCAATGTCAGGCTGGCGATTGAGGACACTGTGCTGGAGCTTTGAAGCGCAGCCTGCGGCTGGAGGCCCGACGCTGATGTCCCTGGCAAAATTGGGAACGATTTCCCCGTGCTTCATCGTCACGAACGTCGATCGCACAATTGCTTTTTACAAAGACAGGCTTGGATTTGAGAACCGATTCCAGGAATCGGATGCGGATCCGTTTTTCGCCATCGTTGGCCGCGACACAGCGCAGCTTTTCGTGAAGGCGGAGAAAAACGTGTTGCCGCAGCCGAACTGCACCCGCCATCTTCACTTGCGCCTGGATGCGTTTGTTTACGTTGAGGACCCCGATGCGTATGCCGCCGAGCTGTCCTGCCGCGGCGTAGATTTGAGCGCGCCGATCAAGGACACTAGCGACGGCCTGCGCGGCTTTGAGATTCGCGATCCTGACGGCTACGTGTTGTTTTTCGGTCGGCCCAAGTAACCGGAATAGCGGCGGCGTGGACACGCTGGTTGCAAGCCTGTTCCCTCTCGGAGAGGCGTTGCTAGAGTGTTACGGCAGAACGCGCTGGATGTGCAGGAACAGAAGCAGGTTGAGAACAATGCCAATCACCAGCATTCCGATTCCGATTGCGGCGAATATCTTGACCTTGCGGCTGAAGAGCTTTAAGTCTTCCAGGAGCTCCTGCTGCTCGAGCGTGTTGCGGTCAGTGGCTTCGCGCACGAATTCCAATTGATCTTCAACGCGCTTGAGCGTGGCGTTCTGCTCGATGACCTGATCGCGCAGGCCGCGATGCTGCGTTTGAAGCTCGGTGAGGCCGCTCTCGAGCGGCGCAAGATCGACCTTGGGCGCGGGCGGCGGCGCAGGCGGGCGCGGCGCGAGCACATTCGAGATTGCCGTGAGCACGTTGCCTTCAAGCAAGGGCAGCAGGCGCTGCACCACCGGCATCACGGCGCGAACTGCATTCATGGCGCGCTGCATGCCGGAGGGCTCTTCCCCACCTGTTGAGCCAGAGCTTGTTGACGCTGGAAGTGCGCGGCCGGGAGGATTGGATTGAACGCGGCTGCCTGGGCCGGGACGACCTGCGGGAAGCCTGCCGGAACCCATGGGCAACGGCGAACCAATGACTCGAGAGGGCGGCGCGGCGGACCGGGGAGAAAAGGGCTCCCCGTCGGACACGCGTTGCCGGTCAGGGATGCGTAGCCGGTCGGAAACGCGATCCCGATCAGACACGCGCTCCCTGTCAATCGATTCGACTTGCTCAGGTTCGCTCATAGGTATCCTTCTGCCTTCGCATGAGGCAGTCCTCATATATAGCTCATTTAGAGTCGGTTTGGAACTGCAATTTTCCGAATATATAGCTCATGTAGCGCCGGTTCGGAACTGCAATTTTATGTGGCTGGGCGGAATTCCGCGGCGAACGCAGCCGAGCGTATGCTCGAGACGAGGACACGAAACGGGGCACGAAACGAGGACAATTGAGTGAAAGCACATGCGACCCGCGCGCTGCGCAGCGTGCAGCGAAGTATTCTCGCCGGCATTATCACCATCGGCCCGCTCTTCGTCACTTACCTGATCTTCAGCTTTCTGCTGAACGAGCTGGCTAATGCGGGATTGCCGGCTGTGCATTTGCTGGCGGTGTATCTTCCCGACGCATGGTCGCGCCATCCTTGGATTCAGCCGGCGCTGGCCATTTTGCTAACGCTGGTTGTGCTTTATGTCGTGGGGCGGATTACTTCGCTCGTTGTCGGCAGGCAGGCATTCGGGCTGTTCGAGTCTTTGCTTGAACGGCTGCCGTTTGTGGCCAAGGTCTACACATCGGTGCGGCAACTGCTGGACACGATGATGTCAAAGAAGGACGCGAGCCAGCGCGTGGTGCTGATCGACTTCCCGATTGCTGGTCAAAAGAGTATTGGATTTCTGACGCGTACGATGACCGATGCGGGAAGCGGACAGCCGCTGGCAGCGGTGCTGGTGCCGAATGCCATCAATCCCACATCGGCATTTCTGCAGATACTTCCCGTGGATCGGGTGATCGAGACGGACCTGACCATGGAACAGGCGATGAGCATGGTGATGACGGGCGGCGCGGTGGGACCGGAGACGATTCAGTACTCTCGGCGGCTGAGCGGTGCCGCGCAGCAGGCAGGCGGGGCAATTCCCCGGACTGAATTGAAGTAAATGCGAAACGGGAGACAGTTCAGTGGCCATCGACCAGGCAAAGAAGCGCCCGATCTCGATTACGATTCTCGGCTGGCTTTATATCGTTGTGGGTGTGCTTAGCACCGCCGCGCATTTTGCGGAATTCAGGGTGCAGAGACCGGCGTTGAACGAGGTGGTGTGGATTACAGTTCTTGGCGCCGCGGCAATTGTTGCTGGAGTGTTCATGCTCCGCGGGCAGAATTGGGCGCGATGGCTGGCGCTTCTATGGATTGCGACGCATGTCATCATCAGCGCGCTTGATCTGATGCATGGGCTTGTGATTCACAGCGCGCTGCTTTTGCTGATTGCCTATTTTCTCTTCCGGCGTGAGGCACGGGAATATTTTCGCGCGGTCTGATTTAATCAGACTGTTTCAGCGTGGGGGCCGGCTCGGGATGGATTTCGGCCGGCGTCGCGCCGGTTTCTTCTTTTGCGGCCAGCTCTTCCCCGGCGTGTTCGCTCTCTACCGTCACCTTGCGCAGACTGACGTGATCGATATGGGCCCATATCAGGCCCGCCGGAACGACCGAGAGAAATGTCGCAACCAGAATTGTAGCGGCGCAGGCGGTGGCAGCTTCGGCATCGGCGTGGAAGATTCCGGTGAGCGCAATTGCGACAAGTCCGATTTGGGAAAACCAGCCGATAACCGGAAGCTGAATGATGCTCGCGGTTCCGCTGGCAACCATGAGCAGAACGCACTGTGCAGGAGTAACGGAAGCCAGCTGCGGGCTGGCCACAAATGCGCTGCAGGTCTCAAAATACGCCGCGGCGATGATGGCCCACATGACGATGGACAGCGCGGCCACCGACGCGAAGTCTGACCTGGAGCGCATGGTGTCAAGGCCGGCGTGAAACATTCGGATCTTGTCCGCTGCGGCGCGGCCGAGATTTTTCGAAATCAATCCGAGGCTGCGCTCGAAGAATGTGGCGACACCGTTGCCCGCGAGGCGCACGGCAAAAAGAAACAATGTGCCAAGCAGCGTGAGCAGCAATCCTCCGTATCGAGCCACGAACACCGCCAGAATTGGATGGTTCGGCGCCAGATGAGCGAGAGCGCCGCTGCGCGCGGTTGCATTCAGGATCTGGTCGCTGGGAATCCAGATCATGGCGATGGAAAAAATCAGGGCCATGGAACCGGCGTCCAACAAGCGCTCGACAATATAGACCGCGATTTGTGAACTCAGTGGCTCGCCGGTCTTTCTGGCTACCAGGTATGGGCGAACAGGATCGGCGACGCGGCCAATGAGCGCGACGGCGGTGAAACCCATGAGCTGGGCTCCCAGGAGCGAGAAGAGCGGAACTTTTTTGTTGTGCCGCATGAGCAGGGCCCAGCGCACTGCGCGGAACGCAAAGGCAATGTAGATGCAACCGGCAGCGAGGGCGATCTTGCGCCAATCGGCGAGGGCGACTTGCGCGGCGAATAGGTGGAAGTCGAAGTGAATTCGCGTTCGGGCCCACAGAAACAGAACGGCAAGCATCAACAGCAGAACCAGACCCAGAATCCATCGGCTCTTCTTCACGCGTTCTCCGTCAGGCAGTTCTTGATCATGGTCTGTTGGTATGTTCTCACGCGCATGGCTTCGGGACTGCGCGGAATTTCGATTTGCGCCCACGCGGAGTCAACGGCAGGAAAGATTGTGAACGACTGGTGAAGATGGCTGGATTTGCTATCGGATTTGCGCCGGCCGATCTGTTGAGGCCTTCGCACTGGCAGCAGTGCGGCGAGCCTCGGCCTCGCGCGCGAGAACGCGGCGATTGAATTCGTGAATCACGTACGCGACGTAAGCCTGAGTTTCATGATAGGGCGGAATGCCGTGATATTTGTCGACGGCATCGGGACCGGCGTTGTACGCGGCCAGCGCCAGCGCGAGATTGTCGTGATATTTCGTGAGCAGAGCGTCGAGATAAGTTGAGCCGCCACGCACATTTTCGTCGGGCTGAAAACTGTCTTTGACGCCGAGGCCTGCTGCGGTTCCCGGCATCAGCTGCATCAGGCCCTGCGCGCCGGCGCGGCTCATGGCGCGAGCGTTGCCGTCGCTCTCGGCTTTGACCACGCTGGCCAGCAGATCTACGTCGAGATTGTGATCGGCTCCGGCTTTTGTGAGCATCTCGCGCAGGTCGCCGGGCGTGAGCGCCGCGTGCGTTTGGGTCCCAGTGACGGGGGCAGACGAAACGGCCAGCGGGCGGATCGGGAACTGTCTCGATGGAGGCGACTTGGACGGGCTTGTAGTCGATGTAGTCATCTTCTCCCGCGCTGAGGTAAACCCGGATGCGGCCGTCGACGAGAGCATGATGGTCGCACTGCTGGACGTATCCATCGCTGAGGTTCACGAGCTCGGCTGCGCGAGATGCGGACGGCAGACAAATGAGCGCCGCGATTGATGTGAGCGCGAAAAACATTCTTCGTGCGAGAGACATTTCTCCGCACTTCGTTTGCCGACAATGGAGTTCCCTGTTCATATTTGTGCCGGTGCCAATCCGGCTTTTGCCGAAACCAATTTGGCCAGCGCTGCTTCAAGAACTACGGCCACGCCGTCTTCATCGTTCGACGGCGCCAGCTTCCATCCGCGGGTCTTTGCCAGCGTGCGCAACTCCTCTGCGGCATTTGCCATGACGATTCCCTGCCCTGCCCACTCCAGCATACCCAAATCGTTCCAGTTGTCGCCGATGGCCATGGTCTCCTTGCGATCGACGCCGAGGCGCGCGGCCAGTCGCTCCAGCGCCCATCCTTTCGATACGCCGGGCGGCAGCAGATCGAGGATCGAGATGTCGCGCGCAGGATACTCGGTGCGCACGCTCTCACATTCCGCGCTCCACTCGCTTGCCTTCAACGCCTTTTCTGCCTCTCTCATTTCGTTTATCGTTCCCGCTGCCATGCCCTGAACGGGATCGTCGCCATCGACCAACGCCAGTTCAAGCGGCTTGACCACTTCAATCGCGTTGCGGTTGGTCTCAACCCACATCGCGATGCGGCCGTGCGCGGCTTCAAGATCTTCCAGGACCAGCTCACCGCGCCCCGGACGGTCGAATGTGAAGACGACAGAACCGAACGGGCGAAGCACTCCGCAGAGGCCGCGCGCGACCCGGGACGGCATGTGGCACCTGTCGATGACGCCACCACCCAACGTAGAGAGCACTGCACCATTGGACGCGATGAGGGGCGTATCCGCTCGCAGGCCGAGGTTTGCCAGTAAAGGAACGGTGTATGCCGGACGACGGCCAGTGGCGATGACGACAGTGATTCCCGCCTCCTGCGCGGCCCGCAGCGCCCGCGCGTTGCGCTCGCTGATGATTTGGGAATTGGTCGGCAGCAGCGTGCCATCCACGTCAATGGCGATGAGGCGCGGGGGAGGGTGCATGCATTAAGTTTACCGGGAGGTTGGAGGAAGATTCGCGGCGGATGCCGGGAGCGGTCCCAATCCGGTAATCTCGTAGCTATGGAGCGGATTTGCAGTCAATGCCACGCGGTGCTTGCCGAAGAGACGCAAGCGGACTGGTGCCCGGCCTGCGGGGGCGCGTTGGTCGAGCGGCGAAGTTTGGCTGAATCTGGCGCGGCGGGTGTAAAGGCTGAAGTGGATCATCGCGGCATTGTGCTGCCGCGGCGGCACGCGTTGGGTGGGATCATTACGCCGCAGTGAGGCGATGCGGGCCTGCCGTCATTTAGATACCGACATCGAGGCCAACTGCTTCTGCGAGTTTTGCCTGGCGTTCGTCGAAGGTCCAGAATTTGTCGGCCCCTAATTCCAGTGCGCATGCGACGTGAAGAGAGTCAAGAGTGCGAATACCGAGCGAGGGGCCGTACTTCTTTGCGAGGTCGATGCAAGTCTCCCACGTCGCTTGCGGCAGCTCGACCATTTTCCAAACTTGCCGCGCGCAATCCTGCTCGAATTGATTCCAGGCTCGCCTGGCTTGGATTGCAGTGATGTGCGATCGGAAGATCTGGTAATGGAACGCGTGCGCCACTTCTGCCCGGTTCAATGGCGTAATGCACGCCTCAGGCTTTTGTGCAATGCGGCGATGAGCCTCGGAAGAATGGGTTTCCTGCGCGTATAGAGAGGCGAGGAAGCTGCTGTCAACGCAAACCATTAATAGCGGCTATTCCTCTCCTCGATCATGTCGTCCACGATGTTGAGGACGCGGTCACCGAAGATTGCCTTTGCGCGGGCTTCGAAGTCGGGCCACTCTACCGGAGGTTTCGGTGGCGTTCTGGGGACAAGGTCGGCGATGACTTCATCACGCTCTCGGACCTCTATGTGTACGCCAGCGCGAAGCCAGGTTTTCACTTGCTTGGTATCGCGCAGCTGGCGCAAGGTGATGCTCATCATAAGTACAATGTGACACAAAATGTGACACATTGTCAAACCTGTTGAATCAAAGAGGCTTATTCGTAGCGCAGCGCCTCGGCCGGCAGCACGCGCGCGGCCGACGACGATGGATACAGCGTGGCCAGCAGCGAGATTCCGATCGACACAATCGACACAATTACGCCATCGAGGATGCGCGGCGCAAAGGGCAGCGTGTCGATGGAGTAGACGTCGGCGGACAGGTGGATGAAGTGATAGTGGCCGCCGGCCCACGAGGCTAAATAGCCGAGCGCGAGGCCGAGAACGGTGCCGACGACGCTGATGAGAAGGCCCTGAAGAAGAAAGATGCGCCGCACCTGGCCGGGAGTCGACGCCGAAGCTCATCATCACAGCAATGTCGCGCGTCTTTTCCATCACCATCATGGTGAGCGCGATAAGAATATTGAGCGCGGCCACCATCACGATGAGCGCGATCACAATGAACGTAACGATCTGTTCGAGCTTGAGCGCGCGGAAGAGCTCGCGATTCTTGTCGGTCCAGTTGGTCGTCATGTAGCCCTTGCCCGCGGCCGCTTCAATGTCGTGAGCAATCTGCGGCGCATTATTGAGGTTGTCGACTTTGAAGCTGATGACCGAAAGCAGATCCGGCTCGTCGAAGAGGCGCTGCGCGTCGGCGAGGCGCAGAAAACCCATCTGGTCGTCGTATTGATAGAAGCCGGAGTGAAAGGTTCCGGCGAGCCGAAAGCGCACATATTTCGGAATCAGGCCCATCGGCGTCATCTCGCCCTGAGGGCTGATGATGATGACCGAATCGCCGATTGCGGCGCCGATGGTGTCGGCCAGATCGCTGCCGAGAACGATCGGCGGCAGTTCGGCATTTTGCGGGTGCTGAGCGTGGTTGCGGTCGGCGGGTGCGATTGCGAGCGACTGCGGGGCGGTTGCGGTTCGAGCGCCTGCACTGCGCCGGGCGTGGCCTTGGAGAGCAGATCGCTCACGGTTCGCTCATCGTCGGGCAGGATACCTTCAATCAGCGCGCCACCATCGCGCGCGCCGCGAGCCACGAGCACCTGCTCGAACAATCCAGGCGAGGCGGCGACGACATGCGGGACTTTTCGCAGACGCGCGAGGAGCGATTGCCAATCGGAAATTCCCATTCCGTCCACCTGCATCAACTGCACGTGCGCGCTGGAGCCGATCAGCTTGTCCTGCAAGTCGTGGCGCATGCCGTTGGTGATGGCGAGCGCGATGATGAGCGCCGCAACGCCCGCGGTGACTCCGGCGACGGAGATGGCGGTGACGACGCCGACGACGGCCTGCCGCCGCTTGGCTTTGAGGTACCGCGCCGCCACATAAAGTTCAAATCGCATGGCGCCTACTGTGCCTGTGCGGGATAGATCGTTTTGGCCACGCCCACATTGTCGTAGCGATCATAGACGCGCACTGTGATGAGATGCTCGACGTGCTTTTCGCCGTCGTCAGGCAAGCCAAAGCTGAAGCTGTAGTGCTCGTGCTTCGAGTCCGACAGTTTGTCCACCGGATCGATGGCTTGCCATGATCCTGCGTCGAGCGAGTATTCAGCGCGAGCGATGGGGGAGGCTGCATCGTCCGCATCAAAATTGACAATGACGGGCATCGGGCAGGCGGGTAGCGGGCAGGTGATCGGACCCGGCTCAGTCTTGATTGCCGAGACGACCGGCGGCGTTGTGTCAATCACGAATCGATCGCTGACTTTTTCGCCCGTAAGTGCATCGCCCGGCGAGTGCGATGGCGCATCGGATGCGACGACTTTGATGCGGTAGCCGCCGTCGGGAATCAACGTGGCGTCAAAGCTGTAGGCCTGATCTTTAATCTTTTTCTTCAGTGGCCACCAGGCGGTGTCGCCATCGCTGCGCAGGAAAAGCGAATAGATCAGCGAGTCACCATCGTCGTCGTGCGCTGCCCAGCGAACGGTCACAGCGGTGCGATCCTTCGTCGCCTGGAGGGGCTGGCTCGAAGAGTTTGCGTCAAAAGAAACCGTCGAGTTCTGGCCCGATGATGGGAATGTGATGCTGACGTTTTGGTTCTGCGAGAAGCTTGCCTGCGGATTGATGCGCGCACCGGGAACCACGACCAGGTCGTCGACCACGGGCGCGGAGTTTACCGGCAGATAGTTGACGCCAACGCTGCCGAGAACGCCGCCTGCGTGCAGCACCGCCTTCCACTGGAGAAAACGACCGGGAGGCGAGGCGACGGAGCTGTCTGTAAGTGGCTGCCAATCGCTCCAGCCGCGCACTGGCTGCTCTACATTGCCGGTGCGGGTCAGGATGTCATAGCCGGTGGATCCGGGCTCGATTTCGACGCGGCCGAAGCGGGCGAAGGCGCCGGCATCGAGAACGTCGCTTGCGTACTCGTGCGTCGCTGCTGCGCCCAACTCGAATACCTTGCCGATATTTCCTGTACCGATGTAAAGGCTCTCGGCGCCCGGTGCGGAGGCCAGGCTCAGACCTTGTTGTGCCTGCAGATGAGCGATGTCGGCATAGCTGCCGTCGTCCTGGATGCGGTAAATCTGTCCGCGATTGCCGCTGAGCGCGAGCAGGCCGTCGGGCCGGGCGACGAGTTGATAGACGATGGAATCCTTGCTGGACCAGAGCGCGCGTGGCGCCTGACCTTCGGTCAAAG
Organism: uncultured Acidobacteriaceae bacterium; assembly: GCA_963725115.1. Classification (GTDB taxonomy): domain Bacteria; phylum Acidobacteriota; class Terriglobia; order Terriglobales; family Acidobacteriaceae; genus Telmatobacter. The sequence goes on from CAVRXG010000003.1 coordinate 846,125, forward strand.
CAAAGATTTCGGTTCCTTCCGGTACGGACGCGCTGGCATTGGCGGCTTGCAGTGACTGCGGCTGAACCACAGTGATCGTGACGGAGGACATTCCCTGCACCGGTAGCGGAGGCAGCGGATTGCGGCTCTTGTCGCCCACGCATGCGGCGTAGATGGTTCCGTTAGCGCCGATGGCAATGGATGTAATCTCGCGCCGCGGAGCTTCGAAGAGCACGTAGCCTTTGCCTTGCGCCCCCGGTCCTTCAACATTGATGCGATAAACAAGGCCGGAGCCGTCAGAGCCTGCGATGAGGTTGCCCTTGGCGTCCCAGGCGAGAGTGCGAATGTGCGCTTCGTCGCTTTTGAAAAACAACTCGGGTGCAGCGCCAGGCTTGGCGGGATCTAGTTTGGCCGGATCGACGCGATAGACCGCTCCGGGATTGCCGGTCGCGATGTAGAGGCGACCCGTGGAATCGAAGGTCAAATCCCAGATGTAATGGGATTGCGTGCTCGGCTCTGAAGAAGTTGTTTTAGAGTCGCTGGTCGTTGCGTCCGCCTTGGCTGCGTCGAAGACGACAGGTGCGTTGGATTCATCCAGCTTGGTCGTGGCGTCGGGATTGAGCTTGTAGACTTTGCCGCCCGGCACGGTTGCTGCATAGATCGCGCCGTCGGGACCGAAGCGCAACGCCTGAATGCTCAGGTCTCTCGTCTCGAAGCAACGTAAAAGGTTTGTCGCCCGGTTTGTCTGCCCAGGCGCAGCACTGTTGCCGGCGAACCTGTTCCGGCATAGACGGTTCCTTTTTTGTCGACTGCCAGCGACCACACGAACGTCGAAGGAGTGGTCACGAGTTCGGTTAGTCCTGGCCCCTGGCGCAGGTGGCCGTCGCTCTCGATAGAAATCCCGTCGGGTGTGCCCTTTTCAAACTCGCCCATCTGCGATTGCTGCCAAAGGTGGGTTCCCTGGGCTGATGCGCGCGGGCAGATTGCGGTGGATCCCGCGAGAAGCATGGGCAGAAGTGCAATAAGAGTTGATGCGGACGGGGTGCGATGAAAGGCGCGGAGAGAAGCAAGCATTCTGCCGTTGAGTTTACTAGAGTGTGCCATCTCGAATCGATGATTCGATGAGGCCAAAGCCTCATTCAGGGATTTGGCGGTTTAGTTGGGACTAGGTTGTTCGGCAGAGTCGATGACAAGAACATCGAGCGGGGCCTTGGCGGACTCGAGCTTGAGGCCGAGCTGCTCCTGCACAGCGGTGAAGATGGAGGGACCGCCGTCGAGCGCCGAATCGGCTGGCGTGTCGTCGGGCGTCCAGTGGAGCTCGAAATCATAGCGGCCGGAAAGGCCCGTCTTGTCGATGACGTAGCGGCCTGATGGATCTTCGAGGATGTTTTTAATGTCGTTCATAGTGCAATCGCGTTCGACGCGTAAGCCGCTGCCCACGGAAGTGTGGTAACAGTTTCCGGGAGACGCGGATTTCTTCATTTTCAAACCACTTTTTGCGAGGACGATGTTGTAAACGGGGAGGATGCGTGTCTCATGATGGACGCGGAGTTGGAAGCGGTCGGCGAGCACGGGCTGCAGCATGTCAGCGAGCTGGCGTGAGGCGAGCGGCGTAGTGGGCAGAGCGGAGGGATCGATTTTGGCATCCAGGTCGAAGAGGTCGGAGTCTCCCGCCAGTGGATCGCCGTGGATCGGCTTCTGAGAGAGATTGTAAGCAACCATGATGAAGGCGAGCAGCGGCCTATCGACGAAATGGCAGCTGTCGATGTAGCAGCCCTCCTTTCCTCCTTCCACCGAATCGTTTCCGTGCCGCTTGATGGAGACGATGGTAAAGGCGAGTGGCTTGCTAGATGAAGTTATAGGCGACAGGGCATTCGATTGCGCGAGAGCGACCGGTACGGCGGGCGTGAGGGCTGCAACAACTAACACCGCGGGACAAATCAGAGTGCGCACATGACCCTCGATGAGCTGCCGTAACGCGGAACCAGAGGAAGTATCGATTCAAACACCTCCTTCTAAGGACGGTCGACCAGAAAGACGCAGAATTGTTGGATTTGTTCGAATCTTCGGTGCCTAATTAATTCATAGGCTGCCTCGGGCGAAATAAACCTCGTTCTCAGCCCTTCTGTTCCCCGTCTGCTTCGGCAGGAATTGGTGGTGTCTGCCGGAACCGGCAGCGCTGCAAGCCTCACCAGCCGTTGTGGAAAATCAGGAATGAGATAGATCAGCACAATCCGATGTGCAACAGAGCAGTAAGCGCCGACTTGCAATTGCTGGCCCAAACTGCCTCATTTCAGCCCTTTATAGCGCATTGTCTTAAAAAGTTCACAGGACGAATAGCTATTTTGATTTAGTGAATACCAGTTTTGCACAAGGCGCAAAGACCCCAATCTTTTCCAAGAGAGGTATTGCCAGTCGTATTTTCAGAGGACTAGTATTCGGTCTGTTTGGGGAGGCCGCAACCAAGTTCCTGCCTTGCAGCCACTATGCATGCAGTTTTTCCCAGGTTCACAGAGCTTCATCAACTAGCGGCGTCTGACGGTTGTGGCGCACGCGGACGGAGTGTCTCGTCATGGCATGGTATGCCTACTGCATCGGTGAAAAACAAGCTTTTCCAGCTTTAGCCCGCCATCGCAAACCGGTTCCGTTGGAATCGGTTTTTGGAGTCAGTGGCAATCAGGTTTTCCTTTATCCGGCGAGCGATCTCGCGGTGATCGTGAGCGAGCACAACCCCCAGGAAACCTTCAACCAGAAGTCGGGCGTCGACCACGCGCGAGTGATCGCCGACTGCTTTCAGCACTCCACGGTTCTTCCCTTCCGCTTCGGCACGGTCTTCAACGACGACGAGTCGCTGCGCAAGTCCATCCGCTCCAATCAGCGCCAGTTTCTCGGCAATATCGACAAGCTGCGCGGCAAGACCGAGATGCACCTGAAGATCTTCGTCGACGACTGTTGCGGCCGCGAGATTGAGAAGCATCTGGCCGCCGAAGGCGTGGGCCGCGAGTATCTGACCAACCTGCGCGAGAATGCCTCGCGGGCGCGCGAGCGGCAGACGCGGGCGCGCGCGGTCAGCTTCCAGATGCACCGGCTGTTCCTGCCTCTCGATGAGGAAGTGAGCTGCCGGCTGATGGATAACGGCAAGATGATGCTCGACATCGCTCATCTGATCGACCGCAAGTGCGTGGAGCGCTACCAGAACAAATTTGCTACCACCAGCGCCATGATGCGCGAGTGCCAGATGCAGCTTTCAGGTCCGTGGCCGCCCTATCACTTTGTCCATCGCCTTACGCGCGCAATGGTCACGCCCCGTCGCACGCGGCAACGGCTCCGGTGGTCGCGCCCGCGGTTTCGATGTTGCAACCCGTGTGGCGCTGGCTTAAGAAATCTGGCCTGGGAAAAACTGCCAATCGTTTTCAAGAAAAGCTCCGGCTGCGGCTGGAGCTTTTTGTTTGACCTCTTTTGTTTGACAGGGCTTCATATTCCAGTTCGCCAGCCGCATGGCCTAATCTAGAAATATGAGCGAGCAGGCAATCGGACGCGGCGCGGAATTCTGTCGTCGATCTCCTTGTGGTGGGCGCGGGCCCAACCGGGCTGGCTACCGCCATCGAGGCGCAAAAGGCGGGCTTTCGCGTGGCGCTGGTGGATAAGGGCTGCGTTTGCAATTCGATCTTTCACTATCCGGCGCACATGACGTTCTTCACCACCTCGGAGCGGCTCGAGATCGGCGGAATTCCCTTCCCCAGCACGAATGCCAAGCCCACGCGCGGCGAGGCGCTGGAGTACTACCGCCAGGTGGCGGCCTACTACCAGCTGGACGTGCACCAGTACCACCGCGTGGAGAGCGTGACCGGAAGCGATGGCGCATTCACCGTGCACACTGCGGACCGATTCGGCCGGCCGGGAAAACTCAACGCGCGCAAACTGGCCATCTCCACCGGCTACTACGACCTGCCCAATTGGATGGACATTCCCGGCGAGACTTTGAGCAAGGTTCATCCACTACTATCACGATCCGCATCCGTATTACGGCATGGACGTGGCAGTCATCGGCGGCAAGAACTCCGCGGCCATTGCCGCCCTTGAACTGTGGCGCAGCGGCGCGCGCGTCACGCTCATTTACCGCGGACCGGGGATGCACGCCACACGTGAAGTACTGGATCAAGCCGGACATCGAAAACCGCATCAAGGACGGCGAGATCAAGGCCTACTTTTCGACCGCAGGTTGTGGAGATCACGCCCGACGCGGTGGTGGTGGATACTCCCACGGGCCGCGAGACGCTGCGCCAACGATTTTGTCTTCGCCATGACCGGCTACCATCCCGATTTCACGTTTCTCGAAGCGGCTGGGAGTGCGATTCGAGGGCAAGGACCGGTTGCCGGTCTGCAATCCGGAGACGCTCGAAAGCAACGTTCCCGGCATCTATCTGGCAGGAGTGATTGTGGCCGGCTCGCGCACCAGCGAGATCTTCATCGAGAACGGACGCTTTCACGGAAAGCAGATCGCGGCGTCGCTGGTTTCGAAAATAAAGCCGCAAGAAGAAGCACGCGATTCGGTTGCCGCAGTCAATTCGATAGACTAGGTTCTGTTTTGAGTCTCAGGGAGTAGATCCATGCGGATTCGCTGGTGGCCTCGATCGATTCGCTGGCAGATGCTGGCCGGCCTGCTGTTGCTGGAGATCCTCTCCATCAGCCTGTTTGCCGCATTGCTCACGCGGCAGCAAAAGAGCCGCGTGTATGCTCGCGCGCAATCCTGGCTTACTTACGAATCGAAGGCGCTGTCGTCACAGATCGCCGAGGCGCTTGAAACAGCAAAGCCCCGGATGGATTGATGTTGCGGTACGGACTGTCGGCAAGTCGCCCAATATTGCTTTGGCCAAAGTCACCGATCCGGCCGGGAACGTACTCTTCGTGAGCAAAGGCGATGCGGATCAGACGGTGCTGGAGCCTGAGGAGTTGGCACAGATTCCTGAGGTAAAGCGCGAAGGCGATCTGATATTTACATTGCCGGGAAATCGTTGGGAAGGCGTAAGCGCGATCGTTACGGACGGCCAGCTGCGCGGCTACGCGTGGGTGGAGTTCGACGAGAGCGCCGCTCGACAGCAATTGGCAGCAATTCAGCGGGACACGCTGGTCTTCGGCGTCATCTGGATCGTGGCTTCGGCGCTGCTGGTACTGCTGATGGGCAGCACCATTACGCAGCCGCTGGCGCTACTTCATCACGGCGCTACCGACTTGATGAACGCACCGGAAGACAGTAGCCGTTTTCCGCTGCCGGTGCGCGTTCACAACGAGATCGGCGATTTGATTGAGACCTTCAATCGCATGGTTGCCTCACTGGCCGAGCAGCGGGCGGGGTTGAACGACACGCTTTCCCTGCTCGATTCCATGCTGGCGAATGCGCCCATCGGACTGGCATTTGTCGACCGACCATGGGCGCTTGGTGCGCGTCAACCAGATCTTCGCGGACCTGACGGGAATCGCCGTCAGCCGTCATCTGGGCCGCACTTTGACGGACTTGCTGCCAAGAGAAGTGGCCACAGAGATGGAGGGCGCAGTGCGACGTGTTTTTTCAGACGAGGAAGCGGTGCGCAATCTGGAGCTGAGCGGCGTAGGCGGCAAACCGCGCCGGCCGTGGACCTGGCTGATCAGCGCTTACCCGGTGCGGACCACACCGAACCAGGTGCGCTGGGTGGGAATTATCGCGCTCGACGCCAGCGAACGCAAGCGCAGCGAAGAGGCTCTGCGCCGCAGTGAAAAGCTGGCTGTAACCGGACGCCTGGCCGCTTCCATCGCGCACGAGATCAACAATCCGCTTGAGGCCATTACCAACCTGCTCTTCCTGCTGCGCAAGTTACAACGATCTTCCGGATACGGCGAAGCAATACGTGACGATGGCCGAGTATGAAGTGCGCCGCATTGCTGAGATCACGCAACAGACGCTGCGCTTCTACCGCCAGCCCACACAGCCCGGACGAGTCACTGTGGAGGAGCTGTTGGACTCGGTGTTGAATCTCTATCAGAGCCGGATCAATGCGCTTGATCTTCATGTGGAGCGCGACTACGAGGCCGGGCTCACGCTATTTTGTTTTGCCGGCGAGATCCGCCAGGTTTTCGCCAACCTGGTGGGAAACTCGATCGACGCCAGCAGCGTCGGCGGACGGATAGTGGTGCGGGCACGGCGCTCACGCGACTGGAGAAATCCCGAGCAGAGCGGAATTCGTTTTACGGTGGCCGACACGGGCGCAGGCATGGAGCCGGATGTGCGCGAGCATATCTTCGAGGCGTTTTTCACCACAAAGGAAGTGACGGGAACCGGGCTGGGACTGTGGGTAAGCCATGAGATCGTGCTGAAGCATCATGGGACGGTGCGCGTGCGCAGCCGCAGCGCGATGCCCGCAGAGGGCCCCGCGCGGACAGATTCGGGAACTGTCTTTGAGGTTTTCATTCCTGACGATCCCGGACTGAAAAGCAACGACCCAGGATCGAAGAGCAACGACTCGGGACGGAAGGGCACCCTGACTTCTGCGGCTGACTAGTACTTTTATTCGGAGAAGATTGGTTGGGCGGGACTCAATCCCCGACAGCCCAGCTTTAAACCGTAAATTCGACAATTAGAAAATATTTTTGCTTTGCCCCTTGACGGCTCTTGGGTTTTGTGTGCTACTGTTGGTAACACTATGACTGGTAACACACGATTCGATCACGATCCCGCCGATCTCGGCGAACTGGAACGTAGCGTGCTGCTCCTGGTTTGGCGTCTCGGCAACCTGACAGCCGAGCAGGTGCGCGAGGAACTCGGACGCCCGCTCAAGGAATCGACGATTCGCACGGTATTGCGGCGTCTCGAAGAGAAGGGCTACCTGTCGCACTCCATTGAAGACCGAACATTTGTCTACTCGCCTGCGGAGTCGCCGCAGCGGGTGGCGGGCCGCGCCGTCAAACGCATCGTGGACTGGTTCTGCGCCGGATCCGTCGAGGCGCTGCTGGTCGGCATGGTCGATTCGAAGGTGCTGGACCGGGGCGAGCTGAAGCGCCTTGCAGAGCGCATTGCCACAGCTCAGGGAACGGCCGGCGCGAAGAAAAGCTCGCGCAAGAAGGAGGGGAAGCCATGATTCCATCCGAATTCACCGTGCTGCTTGAGGCCACATTGCGCGCGCTGATCGCGGCGTTTGCAGTCTGGGCCGGGCTGCGTCTGTTGCGCGTGAAGAATGTGCCGGCGCAGAAGGCCGCGTGGGGATTGATGCTGGTTGCGGCGCTGGCCATGCCGTTGCTGATGCGCTGGCAGTTGGTGCCTGCTTGGGCTGCTGTGAATCTGCCGATTCCATCTCTCCAGAAAATGGCGGGGCCGGCGCCGGTCGACATGCGATTCTTGGCGCAACCTTCGCCGCCGGCTCCTGTTGCTGCCATTTCGTTTTCTGGCGAGCCGGGGACGATTGCTCGGCCGCACTCTGAGGTACGAGAAGCCTTCCCTGCCCCAGCTGGCCAGATTCGCAGAGCCAATCGGGCTCGTTTTGCAGATCGGGTTCGCTCATCCGATCGGGTTCATTCGACGCCAGTCAACAAAATTGAGGCGGCACCAAGTTCAACGGCTCTTGCTCAAAGCCCTGCCGGGCCTGCAGCTCAACCTGCGACTGGTCGCAAAGCGCAAATTGCCGCGCAGATCGGACAGTTGAGCACCAAAGGCCGCGTTCTCGCGATTGCCTGGATTCTCTACATCGGCGTATGCGCTGCACTGCTCTTCAGGCTTCTCTTGGGCTTGGCTTCGTCGCTCCGAATCTGGATGGATGCAAAACCTGTGGCAACGCTGACGAATTTAGATCTGCCCGACTCAATTCATGTGCGCTCAAGCGAGCGGATTGGTTCGCCGGTCAACTTTGGTTCGGGCATTCTGTTGCCAGCGGACTACGCGGAGTGGGACGGGGAAAAGCTGCGCGTGGTCGTAGCTCACGAACGCTCTCACGTAACGCAGCGCGACTTCTATTTGCAGATGATTGCGGAACTCTATGCCAGCCTGACCTGGTTTAGCCCGCTGGGTTGGTGGCTCAAGCGCAAGCTCTCCGAACTGGGCGAGGCCATCAGCGACCGCGCCGGCCTTGATGCGGCGAGCAGCCCGTCTGCGTACGCCCAGCTTCTACTTGAATTCGCGGCTCAGCCGCGCCCAACCCTCGTTACAGGAGTCGCAATGGCACACTCGAGAAATTTGTCTAATCGCATTGAACGTCTGTTGAACGATTCGAGCTTCCGTCTTGCATTTTCGGGCGGGCGGCGCGCGCTGCTGGCACTTGTGCTCCCGATTGCGCTGATTGCAGCCACTGCAATGGTTCGCGTGGAAGCTGCTCAGGCCCCTCAATCGACAGCAGCGCCTTCAATGCAATCTTCTGATCGGACTGCTGCGGCCGCGCCTGCTGCACCAGCGTCGTACATGGGCCAATCCAACGCCACACAGGTCGCTGAACAGTCTTCCGACCAGGCGCCTGCTCCTCCACAACAGGCTCCGTCACCTGCACCCGCGGCAGCACCATCTCCTGACGTTGCGCCGAGCGCGTCTCCTGCACCGGAGCCTGCGCCGGCTCCGCCACTTCCGCCTGCTGAATCTCAAGATGCAGTTCAAGTTGTTGTTCCGCCGATTCCGCCCATGCGGCCTATCGTCGTTAATGTTGAGCCTCTGAAGATACCGGCGGTAAGACTTTACCTGAAAGGCTTCGAAGGCCACGCGTCCTGCTGGGCCGACGGCGATGCCTACGCAATCGTCGGCGACCCCGGAACCGATACGCGATTCTGCGGGAATACTGGCGGCGAGATGGAAGCCGAAGTCGAGAAGGCGCGCAGCGTCGCTCATGGACACTTTCTGCTGTTTCGCCACGACGGCAAGTACTACATCGTCGACGATCCCGCGACCGTAAGCCAGATTGAAGACATGAATAAGGCGATGCAGGATCAAGGCGACAAAATGCGCGCTCTCGGTGAACAGTATCGCGATGCCGGCAAGGATGTGCGGGAACAAGCGCGAAAAGAGCGCGAGACCGCTGCCAACATTCCTGCGCCGGACTTATCCAAAGAGATGGCCGAATTAAACGCATCAGTAGCTAGCTTGACCGCCAAGCAAGGCGCCACTGTTCCGCGCGAGGAGTTGCAGCAAGTCCAGCGCGAGATTTCGGCAATCCAGCGGCGGCTGATCGAGTCGGAAGTGAAAGTCGACGTGAATATCGATATGACCAAGTTCAACGCCGAGATGGGCCAGTTTAACCAACAGATGAGCCAGATGGGCGCGGAGATGGGGCGCATCGCGGACGAGAATCACGAAAAGATGGGTTCGATCATTGATCAGAGCTTGAAGGATGGCAAAGCCAGGCCTGTGAACTAGGGCTGGTTCGGGGTAGAAACGAAACGGCCGCCTTCGGGCGGCCGTTTTTTCATTGAAGATTGAGATCTCTCAGCCGTGGCTTACCCAGCAGATCGAGACTGTTGGTTTGGCCTGCGCGCGGGCGCGCCATACAGTGGCTCTGCTGGCGAATCTGCCCGCCGAGATACGACCGCGTGACGTGCAGGCGATTCATAATCACGTACCGCGTGCGAAGGCCGTTGATCGTGGCCGGGAGCGTGGCCGGAACCTGCGTGCGGTCTACATAGATGACCATCGCTGCTTCCCTGGGATTGTCGAGGCTCTGGCCGACGCCGATGCCGAAGAAAGCTGGATTCTGTTTCATCAGGCTCTGCGCAACTTGCTCCTTGGCGGCGATGGCCTGGTTGAGCACGATGGAGCTGAGCGCCGGAAGTGCGCTGGGCTCGGTCGCGTCCGCTGATACGGCGGCTTGTGGAACGACGCCTGCTGCCAAAGCTTGCGCAGTGGTTGGAATCACTTCAGTGCGGACGCCGTTGACCATCTGCGGGGCAGTCACATTCATATTCTGGTCGACGTAGAGAATGACGGTCGCCTCACCGGCGTGGTCGCTGCTCTTGCCGGTGGCGACGCCCAGAATTCCGGCGGAAGGATTGACGAGCATGCGCGCCTGCGCAAGAGCCTGCTGGGCGAGCGCGCTTTGCGCGTCTGTGAGTGTGGTGGCCTGTGCCGCGGTGGCCGTGGCGTTGCCGTAGTTCAGGCAGCTAACCGGGTGGTCCGTGGTGCCGACAAATGTGTAGGAGGTTCCCTCCTGCGTGCCGAGCTCAGACAGAACCGCGGATACCGGATTTGCAATGCCCTCGCCCACGCCTGTGTTTGTCTCACCGCCGGCAAAGAACAATCCGACGGGCTCGGCGTCGCTGGCGTCAACTACAAGCGATCCCGAGTCGCCCGCGTCGCTGAACTGGTTGGCTTCAACAGCGATCTGATTGGTGATAGGTCTTGGTCAGGTAGGGCTCGGTTTCCTCGCAGTTCGTGAAGTAGCTGACTTCCACTGAAAGGTTGACTGCCGAAATGTTGGCGCAGGTCAGTCCGGTGGTCCGCCCGCTCTTGGCAACGGTCATATTGACGGTTGGGTTTTCGCCTTTGCCGCCCGTCGAAGAGATGCCTGGAGGCGCCGCAGCCAGCACGCCGCCCGCTCCGGGCAGGCCCAATTCCAGAATTGCGCCGGTGGAGCTGACTGCGCCCGAGTTCACCTGCGCGATGGCCGCATCGGCGTTGGTCGTATTTGAGCTAAGCGGGAGCCATGCGGTCAGAACGCCTACCGGCGTGGTTCCTGCGCCGTCTCCGTTGGGCGTGCAGTTGTTGTCGATCAGCCCCGGCTGCACGATAATCTCGCCGACAGCGGCCTGATCGCTGCGCGCCAGCACGTGATTGCAGCTCAGAATGTACTGCGTTCCGCCGCTGTTCTGGATCAAAGCGCCCAGCGTTCCGCCGCAGCAATCCTGAATCTGATTGCCTTGCGTGTCGTAGTCGTTGTTGTTGCCGCCGGAGCTGCCGAGCAGGATCGGCGTCGTCAACTGCACCTGGTGCGTGGCGGGATTGCTGGAGATTCCTGCGGTATTCAACAGGACCTGCATTGAAGTTTTCGAGGACGATGAGCCAACTGTGCCAATTACGTAGGTGGAAGCCGTGGCCGAGATCGTTGCCGGCGCCGAGTAAGTGACGGAGCAGTGAGTAAACTCGCTTGAGCTCCGCGTGCAGCTGGTTGTGCCCAGCGAACCTTGCCCACTGCCGCTTCCGGTCGCGCTGCTTGAGGTTGAGTAGGTGATGCCTGTGCTGCCGCCGGCTTCGGCAATGTAGCCGGTGACGACGACGGTTCCGGTGGTCCCGAGGGCAACATTTTCGGGCGAAAGCGGCTCGAGGAATCCGGGCGTCACTGTTATGGAGGCGCTGGCTGTTGTGCCCGTACCGGAGCCGGAGGCGAGAGTCGCTGTCACCGTCACCTTTACGCTGTCGGCGGTCAGATAGGGCGGCGGAGTGTATTGGCCGCTCGTAGAAATTGTTCCAGCGCCAGAGTTGGAATCGCCGCCGCTCACCGCCCAGGTCACGCTAGCGGCGCCTCCGCCGGTCAGTGTGCGCTGAACTGCTCGAAGGCCGTCCCGGAATTGTTGGTGGCGTTGCAGCCGGTGCAGTTGGTGTCAATGGACACCGTCGGATGCGAGACCGAGAGTGTGCCGTTGGATGAAGTGCCCGTGCTCAATAACGATCCGCCGCAGCCCGCTAGAAAAATGAGAACGGGAACTACGGCGACGCCGAGCATGCGAGACGGCCAGTGCCGAAGTAAAGTGGGCCGACGGCGAAGCAGATTGAATTTGATGTGGATTTCCTTGACGCAGCTTCGGACGCGGCTTTTCAGGCGACGCGCGAGGTGCTCTTGCGGCTCCGACGTCTTTGGGGGACTTTGTGTCAATTTGGTCGGCGCCTCTCTGGCCAATCTTGCTGCTCTTCCGGCTGAATCCTTACTTGCAATCCCCGCGGCGCGCGCTCAGTTAGACGCACATTTTCACTTTTCCGTAAGCGCCGGAGCCTACGGTGGACCTCAAGATACAAATCTGCCCTACAACTGCAATTTTAGACCCTTTTCCGGGTAGAAAAGTTGTCCGACGAGATGCGTGCTGCTTCAATCGAACCACTTTGATGACGGCAGCGCAATGCACGAAAGTACTCTGTTCCAGATATGTTCCAGAATTGGCCCAATCTCGGTCTCGCGCAGGCCCAATTTGGCGCCAGTCGACTGAGCAGGAGCGGCACGGCCCATTAAAATTCAGACAGCAGCAGGCATGGAAATTAGGAGCAGATATGGAATACGTGAATCTTGGCCGGACAGGACTGAAAGTTTCCCGCATTTGTCTCGGATGCATGACCTACGGGACCCCGGCTACTGGCAAAGCTGCTGCCGGGCCGTCACGCATGGGCGCTGAGCGAAGCCGAGAGCCAGCCGTTTTTGCGCCAGGCACTTGATCTCGGCATCAATTTCTTTGACACCGCTAATGTCTACTCAAGCGGCGAAAGCGAAGCGGTGCTGGGCCGCTTTCTGAAGGCCAACACGCGGCGCGAAGCGGTGGTGATCGCAACCAAAGGCACAGGGCGTGATGCGCGAGGAGCCGAACGGAAAGGGCCTTTCGCGCAAGGCGATTTTGTTTGAACTCGACCAGAGTCTGAAGCGGCTCGAGACCGATTACGTCGACCTGTACCAGACGCACCGCTGGGACTACGAGACGCCCATCGAGGAGACGCTTGAGGCACTGCACGATGTGGTGAAGGCGGGCAAGGTGCGCTACATCGGCGCGTCGTCAATGTATGCGTGGCAGTTTGCCCAGGCGCTTTACATCGCCGACCTGCGCGGATGGACGCGCTTCGTGTCGATGCAGAATCACTATAACCTTCTCTACCGGGAAGAAGAACGCGAGATGATGGGGCTCTGCCGGGCTGAAGGCATCGGCGTCATTCCCTGGAGCCCTCTGGCTCGCGGACGGCTGACGCGTCCCTGGAACTCCGAGGCCACTACGCGCTCCGAGAGCGACGTATTCGGCAAAAGCTTGTATTCGAAGACCGAAGAAGCCGACCATGCAGTCGTCGATCGGCTGGGCGAAATTGCTGAGAAGCGCGGGATTCCGCGCGCGCAGGTGGCACTCGCGTGGCTGCTGTCGAAGCCGGGCGTGACCGCACCGATTGTCGGCGCAACGAAGCCGAATCATCTCGAGGACGCTGTAGCGGCGCTGTCCGTAAAGCTGACCGCCGAGGAGATTAAGGCGCTCGAAGAGCCGTATTTGCCGCATCCGGTGCTGGGGTTCAACTGAAGGCTTAGCTGACAGATGGGGCCATCGATATAATTGCGTCGACCACGGAATTGACATCAAAGAGGCGACCGCTCATGCAGGTTCGGACTGCATCTACTTCCGGCGAGATTCAAGAGGCCATCAGCTTGTCTCGACCAAAGAACTTTTGGTTCAAATTTGCCATTGCAAATTGGTACGCGACCTTCATCTGCGTAGCGGTCATTGCCGTAGACGTAAACCAGATGGCCCACGGACGGGCGCCTCGATGGGACCTAACAGCTCTACTGGTAGCGGTGTGCGGAGCTTTAGTGGGTTACTCCTGGTACCGCTGGAATGCAAGGGTGTCAAACTCGCTCCGTGTATCAACTGCTCGGATCGAGAGCCTCTCTTTGGATGGGGATGGCATCAGGGTCACACTTAGGACTGGCACGTCCACATTTATTCCTTGGTCGAGCTACACCAAGTGGATGGAAGGAAAGACCGTTTTCCTCGTCACGGGAAAGGACGGCGCAGCAATTCTCGCGATCGAGGACGGAAATCGCGAAACCATTCGAGGATTGCTCTCCAGCAACATTCGCTGACGGGGAGATGACCTTCGCCGTCTGGGCAATTTAGCATCCAGATTGTGCCCACCCTCAGCGATCAAGTGCAGTATGTGCGCGGCGTCGGTCCGACTGTCGCGAAGATGCTCGCCGAAAAAGACATTCAGACCGCTGAGGATCTGCTCTATCATCTTCCCTTTCGCTATGAGGACCGGCAGAATCCGCTCAGCCTTGATGAGTTGAAGCCGGGCGAAGTGGCCAGCGTGATCGCCGAGGTGCGCAACTCGGCGCTGCTGCGCACGCGCCGCGCGCCGCTCTTCGAATTGACCCTCGGGCAGGGCCGCCATGTGCTCAAGTGCGTCTGGTTTAATGCGCCGTATCTCAACGGGAAATTTCAGGCCGGACAAACGGTCGCGGTCTACGGCAAGGTCGAGCCGTCGCGCTCAACCAGCAACTTCAAAATGATCCAGCCGCAGTTCGAAATTCTGCCCGACGCGAGCGACGACGCCGAGACGCAGATGCTTGAAGTGGGGCGCATCACGCCGGTGTATGAGTCGCTCGGCGGCAGCAGACTGGCCTCGCGCTGGCAGCGCAAGGTGATCTTCAATCTGCTGGAAGCGATGCGCGGCGCTGTGCCGGAGTGCCTGCCGCAGGCGATGCTGGAGCGGCTGAACTTGCCGGATCGCGAATCGGCGCTGCGCGAGGTTCACTTTCCGCCGGAGGGTACGCCGCTCGCGCAGTTGCAGAGCTTCTCGACTCCGGCTCACCGGCGACTGATCTTCGAGGAGCTGTTCTTTCTGGAGCTTGGGTCTGGAGCTGAAGCGGCGGCGCATGAAGGAGCGCAAAGGCATCGCATTCGCCACCAACGACAAGGTGCGCGAGGCGATTCGCGAGGTGCTTCCCTTTCATCCCACGACGGCGCAAAAACGGGCGCTGGCGGAGATTGTGACCGACATGCGCGCGCCCAGCCCGATGCGGCGGCTGCTGCAGGGCGATGTGGGCTCGGGCAAAACGATTGTGGCTTTTCAGGCGATGCTGGTGGCCATGGAAAACGGCTACCAGGCGGCGCTGATGGCGCCTACGGAGATTCTGGCCACGCAGCATTTTCTCGCGGCGCGCAAACTGCTGGAGCGCTCCAGCCGCAAGCCGCGCATTGTGCTGCTCACCGGCTCGCTCGACGAAGACCGCAAGCGAACCAACCGCGGGCTGATCAATCGCGGCGACGCGAACCTGGTCATCGGAACGCACGCGCTGATCGAAGAAAAAGTGGAGTTCGACCGGCTGGGCCTGGTTGTGGTCGACGAGCAGCATCGCTTCGGCGTGGTGCAGCGCTTCAAGCTGATGAAGAAACCCAATCAGCCTGAGCCCGACGTGCTGGTGATGACGGCTACGCCCATTCCGCGCACGCTGGCGCTTTCGCTTTACGGCGACCTGGACCTGAGCATTCTCGACGAGCTGCCGCCGGGGCGCATGCCCATCGTCACGCGCCGCGTGGCCGGCGAGCGAGCTGATGAGGTGTGGGATTTCGTGCGCAAGCAGGTGGCGCAAGGGCCGGCAGGCTTACATCGTCTACCCGGTGATTGAGGGGGCGAAGAGACGACCAGCCGGAGCTGGATTTTTCGCGCGACGAGGCGCAAGTAGCCGCGGTTCCGCACGGCGTCGACAGCCCGCCAAGAAAGCCGGCAAAACCGCCGGAGCTTTTTCCGGGACTGGCGCAAGAAGCGAGCACCAAGCGCGAAGTCGGGGCTCAGATCCGCTGTCGAAATGCACGAAAAACTGCGCAAAGGACCCTTAGCCGGCCTGCGCGTCGGGCTGCTGCATGGGCGGCTCGACGCCGACGAGAAAGAAGTGATCATGCGCCGCTTCCAGCGCGGCGAGATCGACGTGCTGGTTTCGACTACGGTCATCGAGGTCGGCGTGGATGTGGCCAACGCGACGGTGATGGTGGTGGAGCACGCGGAGCGGTTCGGGCTGGCGCAGTTGCACCAGCTGCGCGGGCGCGTGGGCCGCGGCGCGCAAAAAAGCTATTGCATCCTGATGACCGGCGAGCGGATTTCCGATCTCGGCGAGGAGCGGCTGAATGCCATGGTGCAGCACGCAGGATGGATTCGAGCTGGCCGAGCTTGATCTCAGGCAGCGCGGGCCGGGCGAGTTTTTCGGAACGCGGCAGGCGGGCTTGCCGGATTTTCGCGTGGCGAATCTCCTGCGCGACCGGCAGTTGCTGGAGCTGGCCAAACAGGAGGCGGCGCAATTTGCTCTGCGTCCCGATGCCGCGGTTACTGAGGCTGAGCGTGCGCGTGTGTGGGCAAGACTGAAGGACGCGTGGCAGCGGCGGTATGGGCTTGTTGAGGCAGGTTGAGGCGGGGTGACGGGCAGGTTTAGGGACGGTTCTAAACGGATCGAAACAGGTCCTGCAGAGACAGGCGCTAGGCCGGCCACAACATCTGCGCCTCTTCGACGAAATCCGGGGAGAATGTTTGAATTTCCAGATCGACGCTGGCGATCTCCGTGCCGCAATCTCGTTGCTGGCTGCGCGTGCATTGGCAAAGCTCGGTCAATCGGATGTGCCCGGTCTGGCTGAGCTCGAGGCCGGCGGCGATGAGCAAAGTGTAGATATCGATGCATGCCAGGCGCTCAAATTCGAAGAGCATGTTGACCTTGCCCGTATTGTTCGCGCCGCGGCTCAATACCCAGCCGCCACAGCCGAGGATGGCGCCGGTGAGCGACTGAACCAGTCGCGACGGCTCCTCAGTGGAGACAGCTTTCATCTGCATGGCCCAGGGAACGTTCATGGGCTGCCTCATGTCTCATACCGAGCTTATTTTGCTTCACGGGCTGTTTATCGGAAACGGGCGGCTGTGGACGACATCTGTCGCGGAGTGGAACGGAGCGTGACCGCTTTTGACACACTTTCTTGCAATGATCGTGTAAAAGTTGCCGGCGGCAATCGGTCTGGCAGTACCGACGCGACCTGGGATTAGGCCGTCGCAGATCGAGGGCTGGTGAAGGGGCTGGTGAGCGCGCGCGGGCACGAATGTTGTAGCTTGATAAACAAGATGATCGCCGGTTCCGGAATTGACGTGGTCGAGATTGGGCGCATTCAACACTCCATCGATCGCTTCGGCGGCGCGTTTTTTGAACCGCGTCTACCTCGAGGCGGAGCAGGCCTATTGCCTGCGCAAGCGGAATTCGGCGGAGAGCTTTGCCGCCCGCTTTGCCGCCAAGGAAGCGGCGGCCAAGGCGCTGGGCACTGGAATCAGCTTTGGAGTGAACTGGCTGGAGATTGAGGTGGTGCGCGAGCTGAGCGGAAAGCCCAGCCTGCGGTTTCATGGCCGCGCCGCGCAGATTGCCGGGCGATTGGGCGTTGTCCGCTCCGCCCTGTCGCTGACCCATACCTCTCAGATTGCCGTGGCCAGCGTCTTGCTTGAAGACGGGCGATAGGGTCTGTTAGCAGGCCCTAAGCGCGCCCGTTCTGGTATTCTCAAGGCGTTGATCCGCTGGGTTGCTCAAGAGGAGTAACGTGCCAAGCCGCAAAGAGATTCAGTGGTCGCAACTGAAGGTGGGAGCGCTGGTTCTGACGGCTCTCGCAATTCTGATCGCCATCATCTTTCTCATGACCTCCTCGTCCGGGCGGCCTGTTCGCGCGCAGGATCGTTCTGCGCTGTTACTTTCCCAACGCCGGCGGGCTCAAGAATGGTGCTGTCGTGTCGCTTGAGGGCGTCACCATCGGCAACGTCACCAAGATGCGCGTGGTGCCTCGGCGGAATCCCAATCCCGTCGAAGTGACGATGGAAGTGGGCGAGAAGTACGTATACGACCTGCACACCGATTCGCTGGCTTCCATTCAGGCGGCAGGCGTACTGGGCGATAGCTACCTCGACATCGATTCCACCCATGCCACAGGGCCGCCGGTGGCCACCGGCGCCGAACTCCAGCAATCCGGTTCTCCAACAATTCAGTCGGTCATCAACACCAGCCAGGTTTCCATTCAGGAAGTCAACGTGCTTGTGCACAAGATCGAGACCCTGATTGACACCCTCAATCATGGACACGGCACGGCGGGCGAGTTCCTCAACGATCCGGCGCTGGCCAGGAAGATTGTGTCCATTGCCGACAACCTCCAGACCGTTATCGGCTGCCATCGCCCAGGGCAAAGGCACTATAGGCGAACTGGTGAACGACAACACGCTTTATACCAAGCTGAATTCGACGGTCGACCATCTGAATGGCATCACTGCGCGATCTGGATGCGGGCAAAGGCACAGTAGGCAAGCTGCTGAAGGACGAGACGCTCTATAACAACCTGAGCGCTGCCGCGGCCAATGCAAACCAGTTGACGGCTCAGATCAACTCGGGCAAAGGCTCGCTGGGCAAGCTGGTGAAGGATCCGGAATTTGCGAGGAAGTTGGACGAAACTTTGACCAACCTCGACGAGATCACAAAAGGTATCAACGCGGGCCAGGGCACGGCCGGCGCGCTGGTGAAAAACCGCTCGCTCTACGATCACCTGGATCAGACCGCGGACCAGGCGCAGCAGCTCATCAAAGGGCATGCGCGAGGATCCGAAGAAGTATCTGGTTATCCAGTTGAAGCTGTTCTAAGTCTCCGCGCACGCCGGGGTCTATATAGCCAAAGGAACCGGTTGGTGAGATCGTAGCGTATAGTCGCGCTATGAGCGGTCGTTCCCTTCCCAAGGTTCTCGTTCTTGGAGCTGCGGCTTGTCTCCTCGCCGCCGCCTGCACATTCTTCCAAACTTATGGGCAATCTCCGGCGGTCGTGGCCGCTGCCGCGGTACCGGCGCCGGCATACGCAGCCAACGGCGACATGTTGCCTGTGCCCAATTATCGCGAATGGATTTATTTGAGTTCCGGTCTCGGCATGACTTACTCGCCGGAGCCGCGCGGCATGATCATGTTCGACAACGTGTTTGTGAATCCAGAGGCGTATCGAAGCTTTGTGGCGACTGGAACCTGGCCAGACAAAACGGTTATGGTGCTGGAGTCGCGGGGAGCAGAAAGCAAGGGTTCGATTAATCAGAGCGGCCACTATCAAAGCTACGAGCGTAATGGGCTTCGCGGTCCACGTTAAAGACGAGGCGCGTTTTCCCGGCAAATGGGCGTTTTTCGCGTTCAATTCGCCCAGCGGAAATGGGAAGCTGATTCCCCAAGGAAGCTTCCTGCTACACCTGCCACGAAGCCCACGGCGCGGTCGACACAACATTCGTGCAGTTTTATCCGACTTTATTGCCGATTGCGCGCGACAAGAAGACGCTGAGCGATGCGTTCCTCAAGGACGAGGCCGCGCAAGCGGGTGCGAGCAAGTAAGACGGCTGCTCAGTGCGCGGCTTGACCGCGGAAAATCTTCCAGAATTCAACGAACGCTTTGAGCCGGACCACCTGGAAAAAATCGTTTGCAACCAGGAAGAATATTCCTGAAGCGGCCGCAACGAAGTGCATGCGCTCCGGGGCCTAACTCGTCGGCGAACGGCAGTGGCGCGGCCGAAAAGACCATGGCCACCACCAGCAGAGCCAGCTTAACGATTCCCAGAACCAGGTTGATCTCGGCGAGCTTGCT
Organism: uncultured Acidobacteriaceae bacterium; assembly: GCA_963725115.1. GTDB lineage: Bacteria > Acidobacteriota > Terriglobia > Terriglobales > Acidobacteriaceae > Telmatobacter. Next base: position 865,402 of record CAVRXG010000003.1, read on the forward strand.
GGTGAATGCCTTGCCCAGCCTGAAACTTTGCCCTAAAGCCGAAAGCGTGGAGCGCTTTTCCAGCAACGCGAGAATTGGCGCAATCGAAAACACCCAACTGGTGAGCGCGAACGCGGTGAAGAAGGCAAGCGCGAGAACGATCGCCCAGACGAAATAGCCGACGAGGTCCGGCTCGGCGCTAGCGGTGATGTGCGTTGCGGCCGCCCACTGCATGCAGACGAACCAGCCCCAGAGGGTGAGGCCGAGCAGCGCTAGCCATGCGCCTTGCAGTACGATCATCGTGAAGGGGCGAAACGCGACACGCCGGGTTCCATGCGCATGAGCAGGAGATTGCGGCCCACGCCTGAGACGACTGCCCAGGCCAGCGCGGCTGAGGGTAGCAGCCAGCGCAAGACGACGAGCACATGCGGCACATAGAACGCGGCGATATTGCAGAGTTGGACGGAGGCGACCCATGGATTCCGGGTATCGAGCGAGCCGACGCCGGAGACCTCGAGCGGAAATGCGGCGAGAATTTGTTGGCCTTGATTCCAGCAGACGAGAAGAAACGGAATTCCGAAGAGCCAGCGCCAGGCAATTTCAATGGCGACGAGCGATGGACGCCGGAACACTTCGCTCATGTGCTCGACCAGCAACTGCGTTCCGCGCACAGGGGCGTTGCCGTGAACGTTCGCCACGGAAAGCTGCCTTCACTTCACTACCAGGTTGACGGCCCTGCCGGGAACGACGATCACTTTGACCACAGTTTTGCCGGCAATGCGGTCGCGAACTTTTTCGTTGGCCAGGGCCGCGGCCTCGATCGACTTGGAATCTGTGTCTGCCGCGACGCGGACCACGGTGACCAGTTTGCCGTTGATCTGCACCGGAATCTCGATCTCGTCTTCTTTGGCCAGTGCTGGATCGCTCTTGGGCCATGGTGCGCGAAGAACAGCGCCCTCGCCGCCAAGTTCCTCCCAAAGCTCCGCCGCAAGAAACGGCGCGAACGGCGCAAGCAGCAGGACGAGCGTGCGGAGCAGCTCGCGCACCACCGGCGCAGGAATTTCTCCCGCGGCGAATTGCGCGTCAGCATTCTGCATTTCGTTGACCAGCTCCATGATCGCCGCAACGTCAGTATTGAAGTGCCAGCGGCCTTCGAAGTCGAGCGTGATTTTGGCGATGGTCTGGTGCAGCTTTCTGCAGCAGCCGGCTCGCGCCGTTTTGCGTTTCGGATGAGATCTGTGCGGTGCCGGAAGCACGCGCGATGGGCGCATATTTCGTGACGATCCGCCACACGCGGCCGAGGAAACGGCTCACTCCGGCGACGCCGTCCTCCTGCCAGTCGAGATCGCGGTCGGGCGGCGCTGCGAAAAGCGAATACATGCGGGCCGAATCTGCGCCGTAGCGCGCCACCATGTCGTCGGGCGAGACTACGTTGCCCTTCGACTTCGACATCTTCGCGCCGTCCTTGATGACCATGCCCTGCGTGAAGAGGCGCTCGACTGGCTCGTCGTTTTCGACCAGGCCGAGGTCGCGCATCACCTTGGTCCAGAAGCGCGAGTAGATCAGATGCAGAATGGCGTGCTCCACGCCGCCGATGTATTGGTCGATGGGAAACCAATACTTGCACAATCGCCGGATCGAATGGCGCTTTCGAGTTCTTCGCGTCGGTGTAGCGATAGAAGTACCAGCTCGAATCGACGAACGTGTCCATGGTGTCGGTCTCGCGTTTGGCCGGTCCGCCGCATTTGGGGCAAGTGGTGTTCACGAACGACGGCACGCGCGCCAGCGGCGAACCGCCCTGCTGCGTGATCTCGATCTTGTCCGGCAAAAGCACCGGCAACTTGATCGTCCGGCACAGGAACCAGACCGTCGCGCTCGCAGTAAATCATGGGAATCGGCGTGCCCCAATAGCGTTGCCGGCTCACGCCCCAATCCTTCAGGCGGAAGATGACCTTTGCTTCGCCAAATGCGCTGCGCGCCGCAGCCTTTTGGAGTTGCTCTGTGGCTTGGACGCAGCGTTAGTCCGTCATATTCGCCGGAGTTGACCAGCACGCCGTCTTCGGAGATGAACGGGAGAGCTTCGCTCCGTCCTCGTCTTGGACGGGCTTGATCACCTGTCGAATTTCGATCGCGTATTTCGTCGCGAATTCAAAATCGCGTTCGTCGTGCGCCGGCACGCTCATGATGGCGCCGGTGCCGTAGTCCATCAGGACGTAATTCGCCACCCAGATCGGGATCTCGCTCGCCGTTATAGGGATTGATGGCGAACTTGCCCGTCGGTATGCCGTGTTTTTCGATCGCGCCCAGATCGCCCGTTTCCCTTGCCTTCTTCTGCTCGGCGAGTAGCTCGTCTATCTGGTGTCTTTAAGCCGGAATCGGCCGCACAGAACTCCGCGACCAGCGGATGCTCGGGCGCCAACTGCAGGCTGGTCGCGCCAAAGATCGTGTCGACGCGCGTGGTGAAGACGCGAATGCGCTTTTTCTCCGCAGCCGGGTCAATGTCTTCGAGCAAGAAATCAACCTCAGTGCCCTCGCTGCGCCCGATCCAGTTGCGCTGCATGGTGCGCACTTTTTCCGGCCAGCCGTCCAGCTTGTCGAGGTCGTCGAGCAACTCCTGGGCGTAGGCGGTGATGCGGAAGAACCACTGCGTCCAGGTCGCGCTGCTCTACCTTTGTGTCTTCGTGCCGCCAGCAGCAGCCGTCGATCACCTGCTCGTTGGCAAGCACGGTGGCGCACTCCGGGCACCAGTTCACTTTGCTCTTCTTGCGATAGGCCAGGCCCTTTTCGTACATGCGCAAAAAGAACCACTGGTTCCAGCGGTAGTAGTCGGGCAGGCAGGTGGTGACTTCGGTGGCCCAGTCAAATCCCATGCCCAGGCGCTCAAACTGCCGCTTCATGGCGGCGATGTTGGCCAGCGTCCACTCGCGCGGCGGCGTGTTATTCTTGAGCGCGGCATTCTCTGCCGGCAGCCCGAACGCGTCCCAGCCCATCGGGTGCAGCACGTTGTAGCCGCGCATCCACATCTGCCGCGCCAGCGCATCGCCGATGGCGTAGTTGCGCACGTGGCCCATGTGCAGCTGGCCGCTGGGATACGGCAGCATTTCCAGCACGTAGTACTTGGGCTTGTTGCTCGAAGCCGGCTCGGCCGCGTAGAGCGCGGGGTCAGCAGCCCAGCGCTGCTGCCATTTTTGCTCGATCGTTGCCGGATCGTAACGGTTTTCTTTTTCGTCCGCCATCACTCTCAAGTGTAAACGGCGGAGCGCGTCAATCCCGTACGCTCGCGTGCCATGGAGGGTTGATCTAGAAACGAGCGCAGTGTATAATTTGTATGACGCGTTATACGAGGCTCATCTATGTTGGCTGCTCGCATTCCCGAAGCTCTTGAATCACGGCTCGAAAAGCTTGCAAAACTGACAGGCCGGCCCAAGAGCTTCTATGTCCGCCAGGCGCTCACCACGCACCTCGACGAGATCGAAGATACCTACACCGCTCTCTACCGCCTTGAGAATCCTACCCGTCGCTGGACCCTGGATGAATTGGAAAAGGGCCTCGACCGGAAACGCTAGGCATGGTCGCATCAGGATTAAAATCAGTCAGGCTAGTGTGGGCCGTTGAATTCGACGACCGCGCCCGGCGCGAGCTGCGCAAACTAGATGTCAAAACGCAAAAAGACATTCTGCGCTATCTGCGCGAACGAGTCGTCGGGTCGTCTGATCCTCGTCAATTTGGCAAACCTCTCCGGATGAATCTCGCCGGACTTTGGCGCTATCGCGTAGGCGATTACCGGCTCATCTGTCGCATTGAGGAACATCGACTCGTGGTTCTCGTGCTTACAGTCGGCCACCGACGCGAAGTTTACGAAGATTGAACAAGCCGCTTCAGCGCCCGCACATTTCGCTCTTCGTCACCCTCTTCGTCGACCGGCGTCTCCGCGATGAAGGCGCAATGCGCGAAGCGAGGATCGTTCAGCAGGCGCCGGAATGGCTCGAGGCCCATTGTTCCCTCGCCGATGTGCTCGTGGCGGTCGAGCTTCGATCCGCGCTCGGCTTTGGCGTCATTGCAGTGCCACACGCGCACCGCATCGAAGCCGACCGTCGCGCCGGCCTGCTTCATCGTTGCCTCGTAGCCCTCGGCGCTCACCATGTCGTAACCGGAAACATGCGTGTGGCAAGTGTCGAGGCAGACGGCCACCGGCGCATGGTTCTTCAGCCGCGTGACTAGCTCGGCCACCTGCTCAAAGCTGCCGCCAAGCGAAAACTCTGCGCCCGCCGTGTTTTCAATCAGAATGTGGAAGCCGGTACCCTGCACCGGTAGCCCGTCGATGGCGCGCTCGATCGAGTCCGCGGCAAGCCTCAAGCCTTCATCGCGCGTGAGCCCCTTCCATGAGCCCGGGTGCAGCACGAGATACTCCGCGCCCCAGGCAAGCGCCCGCTCAATCTCGCCATGAAAAGCCGCAATGCTCTTTTCTCGAACCTCATTCGACTGGCTGCATACGTTCACCAGGTAGCTGGTGTGGATGACCAACGGCCCAACGTCGAGCTTCGCCCGGAGCTCGCGCATTCGCTTGGCCTGTTCAGGGTCGACTTTCGGCGCGCGCCACATGCGAGGACTCGCCGAGAAAATCTGGAAGGTATTGGCGCCAATCTGTCGAGCGAATTCGACGGCATTCGACGCCCCGCCCGCCGTCCCCAGATGCACCCCTATGCGCTTGGTCATGGGATCAGTCTACAAGGCTTCTCGCAGCGTTTCTTGGTTGACGGGACCATGCCAATGGCATAGTATATTAATGTGCAAACGGTGGTCGAAACGCCGACGTACCTGCGTGCTGCCGAGGCTTTCTATAACGATGCGGAGCAGGAGGAAATCGTTCTCACTATTGCCGCGGACCCAGAGGCCGGAGACCTGATGCCTGGCACCGGAGGATATCGCAAGCTGCGCTATGCACGAGCCGGCATGGGCAAACGCGGCGGCGCGCGAGTCATTTATCTGTACGGCGGTGAAGATCTTCCGATCTTCCTCATCACGGTGTATGCGAAGTCAGAGAAGGGCAATTTGAGCAAGGCCGAACAGAATGCGCTGGCAAAGATGGCGAAGCGCTTCTTTGCCGATTACAGGGGGACGCGATGAGCAAATTGTTTGAAGAGATGGCCCAGGGAACGGCGGAAGCCCGCGCGTACATGGACGGGAAGCGCAAGGGATACAAGGTCACCCTGCCTGAGACCGTTGACGTGCGCGGCATTCGCAAGCGCCTGCGCCTGAGCCAGGAACGTTTCGCGGATCGTTTTGGCCTGTCCGTGGATGCGATTCGTCATTGGGAGTCCGGCCGCCGCCAGCCCGAAGCCGCCGCTCGTGCGCTTCTTACCCTCATCGCCGCTGACCCGCAGTTTGTGATGCGCACGCTGGCCAAGACCGCGTGAGTCTGCGGCATGCGGGTCGTGATCGTCGGCGACTGCTGTTCCCCGGTTCCCAAATGCGAGAGACGGGGGCGCTCGGCTGGTCACTTCCGGGCGATGATTCCGGGGCTAAGCCACTGCGCGATCAAGACTGATTCGTCTTCGGCTAGCGCGCGCAATTCATCAAGCATGCCGTTCATCTCGGCAGGGGTTGCGATCTCATTGCGATAAATGACAGCCGAAGCCTCGGCGAGGGTAAGCTCCCAGAGGCGCTTTTCCGGGCCGCGAAAATAGACCGGCTGCTCAAGGCGAACCTGGACGGATTGAAAGCCGGCATGCGCCGCGTCGGCTGGCATCCGGGCTCCGTAGTCATAACTAACGCCCAATGCGTCTCCCACCGCCTGACCGATCTCAATGGAGCGTGCGATTGCGGGAGATTTGACGGAGCTGAAGACGCTCGATATCCGAATATCCTGGCAGACGAGGGCACCGCCGGGGCGAAGGAGCCGATGCGCTTCGCGAAGGACTTTTTGGGGCTCGGTGAGATGGCAAAGCAGGAGCCGCATGTGCACGAGGTCGAAGCTTTCATCGGGAAATCCGGTGGCATAGGCGCTGGCTTCGATGTAGTCGATAGGGAGATGGTCACATTTGGCGCAATGCCATTTGGAGACGACAAGCTGATCCGGATTGACGTCTGCCGCGACGACCGAGCCCATGGGCCCGACCTGTGTTGCCATCCAGCAGGAAACCGCGCCGATGCCGCATGCCAGGTCCAGGGCGCGCGTTCCCGGGCCGAGTCCGGCATCGAGAAGCAGTTTGCGGGTTGACGGTCCATAGATCTCATCGAGCAGCCGCAACCGGTCTGCCGCCGCCTCGCCGGTTCCGAGGACATAAACATCGCTCGCAGTGCCCTTGGCGCCTTCTGCCATAAAGGTTGACTCCTTAATCACGTGAATTTGGACAGTTGTCTCCTGGCGTGGGGAGCGCGTTGCGGCGCTTGATGATAGCAGGCGTAAACAATGCGTGACAGTGCAAAAGCCGGCGCATGACGTTTCGCCTGATCTTCGCCATTTCGGTATAATCAAATCATGGACTTTCAGCTCGTGACCAGCTACAAGCCGAGGGGCGATCAGCCGCGCGCCATCGACCAGCTTATGGAGGGGCTTGGGGCGGCGAGAAGCACCAGGTGCTGCTGGGCGTGACCGGCTCGGGCAAGACCTTCACCATGGCCAAGGTCATCGAGCAGTCCAACCGGCCGGCGCTGATTCTGGCGCACAACAAGACGCTGGCCGCGCAGCTTTATCACGAGTTCAAGCAGTTCTTCCCTTCGAATGCGGTCGAGTACTTCGTCAGCTACTACGACTACTACCAGCCGGAGGCGTACATTCCCGCCGGCGATCTCTACATCGAGAAGGAAGCCACGATCAACGAAGAGCTGGACAAGCTGCGGCTCTCGGCTACGCGCAGCCTGTTCGAGCGGCGCGACGCGATCATTGTGAGCTCGGTGAGCTGCATCTACGGCCTGGGCTCGCCTGAGGCCTACTACGGAATGTTGCTGCTGCTCGAGAAGGGCCAGCAGATCAGCCGCAAAGACATTACGCGGCGGCTGGTGGAGATTCTCTACGAGCGCAACGACACGGACTTCCGGCGCGGGACTTTTCGCGTGCGCGGCGACGTGATCGAGGTCTTCCCTACTTACGACGAGAACGCCTATCGCATTGAGATGTTCGGCGACGAGATCGAATCGCTGTCGCAGATCGATCCGCTCTTCGGCACGGTGAAGCAGAAGTATTCGCGGCTGCCCATCTATCCCAAGAGCCATTACGTGGTGCAGCCGGAGCGCAAGGCCGAGGCCATCGACTCGATCGTGACCGAGCTGAACGAGTGGGTGGCGCATCTCGAGTCGGAGGGCCGCATGGTGGAGGCGCAGCGCGTTCACCAGCGCACGCGCTTCGATCTGGAGATGATCAAGTCGATGGGCTACTGCCACGGCATTGAGAACTACTCGCGGCACTTCAGCGGGCGCCTGCCGGGCGAGCCGCCGCCCACGCTGCTCGACTACTTCCCGCGCGACTTTCTGCTCTTTGTGGACGAGAGCCACGCGACGATTCCGCAGGTGCACGGCATGTGGCACGGCGACCGCAGCCGCAAGCAAACTCTTGTCGACTACGGATTCCGCTTGCCCTCGGCGATGGACAACCGGCCGCTCAAGTTCGACGAGTTTGAGAACCGCGTTCATCAGACGATTTATGTTTCGGCCACGCCGGGACCGTATGAGTTGACGCGGTCGGCTGGCGTGGTCGTCGAGCAGGTGATTCGGCCGACGGGCCTGGTCGATCCCGAGGTCGAGATTCGCCCGGTGAAGGGCCAGATCGACGATCTGCTGGCGGAGATTCGCGACCGGGCCAAGCGCAACGAGCGCGTGCTGGTGACCACGCTGACCAAGCGCATGGCCGAAGACCTGGCCGGCTACTACACCGAGGTGGGCGTGCGCTGCCGCTACATGCACTCCGAGATTGAGACGCTGGAGCGCGTGAAGCTGCTGGCCGGCCTGCGCAAGGGCGAGTTCGACGTGCTGATCGGCATCAACCTGCTGCGCGAGGGGCTCGATCTGCCCGAGGTTTCGCTGGTGGCGATTCTCGATGCGGACAAGGAAGGCTTTCTGCGCTCGGCCGGGTCGCTGATCCAGACCATGGGCCGGGCGGCGCGGCACCTGCGAAGGCAGGGCGATTCTCTACGCGGACAGGATCACCGACTCGATGCGCCGGGCGATGGACGAGACGGATCGCCGCCGCGCGATTCAGCGCGCATACAACGAGGAGAACGGCATCACGCCGCAGTCGATCATCAGCCAGGTGGAGATGGGACTGGCGCACATTCTGAAGGCCGAGTACGGCGACGTCGAGGAGGAAGAGACGGCAGGCATTCCGGAATTCAATACGCAGGCCGAGCTGGACGCCTATATTGCCAAGCTCGAGACCGAGATGCGCGAGGCGGCGAAGAAGTTCGAGTTCGAGAAGGCCGCACGCCTGCGCGACAGCATCAAGGAGCTGCGCGAGAAGGAATTTCTCTTCGGGTAACTTTGGTACGGGCCTCTTTAGTAACGTAAGCGCGAATTGCCTACAGGCAACCGCAAACGTTTACTTGTCATCTTAGCCAGCGAGATAGTAAGATTCTCAGGCATTTCACGCGGGCTGAATGCGCCATCAGGGCCAGATGACAAATATTCTTATCGTTGACGACGATCCCCTGCAAGCATCTTTGATGATGTCGGTTCTCGGCCGGCATTTCGGCAACGTGCACCGCGTGACCGATGCGGCCGAGGCGCTTTGCCTTATCGAGCAGCCTGAGTTTGCCGACCAAGCTCGGCTTAGTCATCACAGGGCACCACACGCCGGGAATCGGCGGGCCAGCATTCGTGGCCGAATTGCGCATCGCGGAAGCCGGACTTGCCGGTGCTGGTTCTTGGCGCGGGCGGCGCGGCACCCTCCGACTATAAAGACGATCGCGTTGTCTTCCTGCCCCGGCCCGTCGGCGGCGACAAGATGCTGGCGGTTACGGGCCAGCTCCTCGCCGAATACAAGAACGCCGTCGCCTAATCAGCAAACCCAATCAATGTTGCAATCAACGTGGCTTGGACGTTTCACCTCGTGTGAGCCAACTCACACGCAAAACTCCTATCAGGGTTGGAGAACAAGCTCGTCCGTTGGGTGGGCACACGGTCCGCACCTACATGCGACAATCATCGTGGAGCACTCATGGCCACGTTTGGCAGTTTTTGTCTTCTTATCGCTTTAGTTCTGGCCGCCTACAATCTTCTGGCCGGAGCGGTGGCGTTGCGGCTGATTGCCACCGGGCAGCCGGCGCGAATCTCGCCGGAGCGGCTGGCCGACACCGCGCGCCGAGCCGGAATTGCCGGTTTTGTGGCCGTGACCGGAGCTGCTTTTGCTCTCATCTGGTCGGTCTTTACCAACGATTTCTCCATTACTTACATCCTTGAACACTCCAACCGGGCGCTGCCGATTCCGTACAAATTTGCGGCGCTCTGGAGCGGCCAGGAAGGCTCACTGCTGCTGTGGGCGTGGCTGCTGGGAACGTATGGCTTTGTTCTTCGGCTGACGCACAAGACGGATGTGAAGCTCTACGCCTATGCGGGCACGATTCTCGCCGGCATTCAGGTGTTCTTTCTGTCGGTGCTGGTTTTTGCCGCGCCTCCGTTCGCGCTGCTGCCGGGTTACGTAGCCGGAGTGACTCCGGTTCCTGCCGACGGCAATGGGCTCAATCCCCTGCTGCAGTATCCGGAGATGGTGATTCATCCGCCGATGCTTTACCTGGGCTATGTCGGCTTCTCGGTGCCGTTTGCTTTTGCGCTGGGCGCGCTGATGATGCGCTATCCCGGCGAGAAGTGGATCAAGGATCACGCGCATCTGGACCATGGTGACGTGGCTGTTTTTGACCTGCGGCATCTTTCTCGGCATGCACTGGGCCTATGCGGTGCTGGGCTGGGGCGGCTACTGGGGCTGGGACCCGGTGGAGAATGCGAGCTTCATGCCGTGGCTGACGGGAACTGCCTTTCTGCACTCGGTGATGATGCAGGAGCGCAAAGGCATGATGAAGAGCTGGAATGTGTGGCTGATCTTCTCCACATTTCTGCTCACCATGCTGGGCACGCTGCTGACTCGCGCCGGCCTGGTGAGCTCGGTGCACGCATTTGCGCAATCGTCCATCGGCACATGGTTCATTGTCTTCATGGGCATCGTGCTGGCGGTTTGCATCTTCACTTACATTTTGCAGCGCGGGCACTTGAAGACCGAGCACCACATGGAATCGCTGGTGAGCCGCGAGTCGAGCTTTCTCTTCAACAATCTGGTGCTGCTGACGGCCTGCTTTGTGATTTTGTGGGGCACGCTGTTCCCGATCATTTCGGAATACGTGCAAGGCACCAAGGTGACGGTGGGCGCTCCGTTTTATAACCGCGTGGCTGTGCCGATCGGACTGTTTCTTCTGTTTCTGACCGGCGTGGGTCCGCTGCTGCCGTGGCGCTCAACTCATTCAAGGCCATCAAGCGGAACTTTGTGCTGCCGATCGATTGCGCTTTGGGCCACGGTGATTGTCTGCCTCGCCGTGGGCGTGCGGCCGTGGAAAGACGGCGCGCTCGACACGGGCAGCTTCTATGCGATGGTGGCATTTTCAGTGGCGGCGGCGGTGCTGACCGCGATTACGGCGGAGTTTCTGCGCGGCGCCGGCGTGATCTCGCGGCAGACCGGCCGCAATCTCTTTGCGGCCACATGGCTGCTGACGCGGCGCAACACGCGCCGATACGGCGGCTACATCATTCACATCGGCGTGGTGGTGGTTGTGATCGGGCTGGCTGGGTCGGCCTTCAACCGCAGCATCGAAAGCGAAATGGGCCTGCACTGCCAAATGAGCATCGGACCCTACACGCTGGTCTGCACGGGCTTCACGCAGGATTCCAACTCGAACTACAACTCGGACTACGCGGTGCTCGATGTGTCAGCAGGGCGGCAAGAAAGTTTTCCAGATGACGCCGGAGAGGCGCTTCTACCTTGCCAGCGGTCAGCCGCAGACCATGGTGGCGATTCATTCGGTTCCCGAGTGGGATCTTTATGTGGTGTATGAGGGCACGAATCCGGATACCGGCCAGCCGATTATCAAGGCGTTTCTTAATCCGCTGGTGGGATGGATCTGGTTTGGCCTGGTGATCATCGTGTTCGGCACATTCATGGCGCTGGTTCCAAACCTGTCGCCGGCGACCGCTGCTGTGCGCGTTCCCGCAACACAAGGCGCCGCCTATGACTCCCGCACTCAAGGGAGGCGACTGATGGCGCTTCCGGCAATCACGTGCTTTTACCTCTTGGATGAGAGCAGTGGAAGCTAGTCTGCTTGCCGTGGCCATCTGCTTCTCGCTGGCCGCGGACACGCCAAGCTCACGGCAGAATACGCTGAGCCACCAACTGATGTGCCAGTGCGGATGCGCGCAATTGCTGGGCGAATGCGATCACGTGGGATGCCCGGACCGCGATAAGGAATTGTCAGAGCTGATGACGGACATTGCGGCGGGCATGACCGATCAGCAGGTGATGGATGAGTTCGTGGCCAAGTACGGAGCCACCGTTCTGGCTGCGCCAACGACGAAGGGATTCGATCTGGTGGCGTGGGTCGCGCCCTTCGCGGTGTTTGCGGCGGCGCTGCTGGGCACGATTCTGCTGATCCGGCGCTGGGGCGGATTGGGATTTGAGCGGCGCGCGCGAGGCGACGGGAACCGTGGCCCAGGCCACGGACCCAGCGGAGCAGGAACGGCTGGATCGCATTCGCCGGGAGACCGGCAGCGATGAACGGATTTTGACGGAGGATTTTGAGCGATGACGGAAACTGATGGCCTGATTGCCGGAGTGCTTCTCCTGTTCGCGCTCTTCCTGTACACGTTCTGGCCGGAGAACAGCTTCGCAAGCCAAAAGCAGAAAACGCGACTCGACTTTCTGCTGGAGCGCAAGGAACAGCTTTATGAGAACCTGCGCGATTTGAACTTTGAATATCGCGCGGGCAAGTATCCTGAAGAGGATTTCGCTGTCGCAGCGAGGCCAACTCGAACGCGAAACCGCGGAGTTGATGGCCGAGATCGATCAATTGCAACAGGCGTGAAAATTACCGGTACCCAGGAAATAACGACCTGGGCGCAGGAATTTGTTTGAACACGAAGATGAAGGACGTCGACAGGAAATGATTTTGAAACGATTTGGAGCATGCATTTTCGGTTTGAGCTTTTTGCTCACCTGCGCAATGGCGCAGGCGGCCACTGTGAGCGGAACGGTGACCGACAAGACCACCAACAAGCCCGCGGTGGGCGATGCGGTAACGCTGCTTGAGCCGATGTCAGGCATGAGCGAAATTGGCCATGCGACGACCAACGCGCAGGGCCACTATTCGCTGAATCTGCCGGGCCAGGTTCCTTACCTGATTCGCGTGGTGCATCAGGGCGCTGAGTACTTTATCGCCGCGCCGCAGGGTGGCGGAAATGGCGACATCTCGGTCTACGACGTGGCTGCGAAGGTGGATGGCGTGACCATCTCCGAACATGTGACCGGAATCGAGACCGACAACGGACAGCTTCGCGTGGTGGAGCGCTATGACATTCACAACGCCAGCTCGCCGCCGCGCACGCAGTGGAGCAAGCAATCGTTCGAGGTGATTTTGCCAACCGATGCGGTGGTCGGCGATGCCTCGGCGCAGCGGCCGGGCGCGAGCAGCCTGCCAACCAGCGTGAAGCTCAATCCCGACGGGGCGAAGGGCCATTACGCATTTGATTTTCCAATCCAGCCCGATGAGGACGGCAAGGGCACGCTGTTTCAGGTTCAATACGATGTGCCCTACGGCAGCGGGAAGTATAGTTTCCACTCGCAGGTCACGCTGCCTGCCGATACCGTATGGATCGTGCTGCCGAAAGCGATGACGTTTACAGGCGGAAGCGGAGCGGCATTCGAGTCTTCGCCACAGGATCCCTCGGTGCAGACTTTTCTGGCGCGGAATGTTGCTCCCGGAAAAGCACTTGAATTTTCGGTCTCCGGCACGGGGTCGTTCGCGCGCGACGATCAGAATGGGCAGGGCGGTCAGGGCGGCGATGGCGGCGGCCCGCAAGCAGGCGCACCGGCAAGCGGACCAGGAAGCGGGCCGGGCGGCGGCCTCGGCGAGCCTATCAATACGCCCGATCCACTGACGAAGTACAGATGGTGGATTCTTGGCGGGCTGGCGTTGTTGCTGGCGGCTGCGGCGGCGTTTCTGCTGCGCAGACCTCCCACTCCGTTGACTGGCGCGAGTGCAACTTCGGACACGGGCTCGGTGGCGTCTGCTGGAGCGTCGCCGGCTTACTCCGCGTCGAGTGTGGCGGGCGCCTCGCCTGCCGCGAAGAATGCCGCGCTGCTGAATGCGCTCAAAGAAGAGCTGTTCGCCCTGGAGAGCGAGAAGATTTCCGGCACGCTGGCGCCGGCCGAATACGCCGAGCAAAAAGCGGCGCTGGAGACAGTGCTGAAGCGGGCGCTGAAAAAGCAGTGAGTAGTGGTCAGTGATTAGTGGTCGGTTGGCCGAAGCGAGCGAGTAAACCGAGCCGTTGGCCGGCAGGCGCTTATCTCAATCTACTGTCCGCTATTCACGGCTATTGCCTCCTGTATCCTTCCTCAATGAAGACCCTTCTTCGCACGCTGCTTTCTTTGTCTCTTATCGTCTGGTTGGGCGCGGAAGTATTTTTCCCGATCGTTGCCGATCGTCACATTTGGCGCGCTGCAGCCCGACACTCATACAGCAGGAACCATTGTTGGCGAATTGCTTCGCATCCTGCATGAGATGGGATTGGTTTCGGGCATGGTGGCGCTGGCCGTGATGGCACTGGCTCCGGCGTTGGGAATCTTACAAACCGCGCGCAATGCTGGCGCCGATGGCGCTGATCGTTCTGATGATCGCTTTCACGGTCTACTCGCAATTTGGAATTATTCCCGCGATGGAGCGCGATCGAATCGCTGCCGGAGGCAGCATTGAGACCGACCAACGCTGACGATGCGACCACCGCGGATTTCAACAAGCTGCACAATCGAAGCGTGGTTGTTGAGGAGGCGATTCTGCTGCTCGGGCTGGCGACGGTGGTGCTGATGGCGAGAGCGGAGACGACGCGGGCCTGAGACTTGATTGAGCGGAGGTCAGTCGAAGATGGGGCGCGAAGCAACTTGCATGTGCGAATGGAATGGCGAAATGGCGCGCGTGAAAGCGCTGATTGAGCCTCCGGAGTTGATTCTGCGCGGCGAAATCCGGCGACGACTTCCCTTTCCCGAGCTTCGGCAGTTGCGCGCTGAGGGCGGCGCGCTGCGATTCAAATTTGGCCGCGACGTCGTAACGCTGAAGCTCGACACGAAGACGGCGGAAAAATGGGTGAAAGCGATTCTGGCTCCGCCGCCGAGCCTCGCCAAGAAGCTCGGGATCACGCCGGAATCGACAATTTGGATGATTGGCGAGATTGATGACGGGCGCTTGAAAGCGCGCTGGCTGAAGCGAGGCGCGTGGCGAGCAAAGGCGCGGGTGGGGGAGCTGATGTGATTGTGGCGCGCGTGAATACGGCTGCCGAGCTGGCGCGCGCGTTCAAGACGGCGGCGAAGCGCACGGGCAGCGGCGTGCCGATCTGGATTGTGTATCGCAAGGGACCCGGTCATGCAATCAACGAGTCGGATGTGCGCGAAACGGGACTGGCTGCGGGAATTGTCGACGTTAAAGTTGCGTCGGTGTCGCCGGTTTTGACGGGGCTCAAGTTTGTGCGGCGCAAGAACCCGAAGCGATCCTAATTTCGATGCACACATCGCCAATGCCGGCGCGGAACGGCGCGCGAGTGCTTCCTGTATCATCGGAAAGGCTTGAGCACTCGGCCCTGCTGCGCATAAACTCACACGGGCGGCGCTGAGAGCATTTTCGAGAACATACACGTATGACTATTTCGAGAGACGATGAAAGGGGACTTTTTTCTTGATGGAAAAGCCACTTCAGTGTGTGCTTCCGGTCTACAGCACTTCGGAAAACTCCACAATGGAACGACTATGAAAACCGGCATTATCGGCCTGCCACAGGTGGGCAAGACTTCGCTCTTCAAAATTCTGACTAAAGCCAAGGTCGACGAGCATGGGCGCGCGAATCCGCGCGAGGCGCACATTGGCGTGGCGCGCGTGCCCGATGAGCGGCTGGACAAGTTGTCGGCTCTTTACTCGCCCAAGAAGACGACGTTCGCGGCGGTGGAATTCGTTGACGTTGCGGGGATCGGGCAGGAAGCGCTGAAAGAGACGGCGTACCTGACCAGCCTGCGCAATGTGGACGCACTGATCCACGTGCTGCGAGCATTCGAGAACGATGCAGTCGCCCAGGTAGGCCCGATCGATCCACTGCGCGACGCAAGAAATGTTGAATTCGATTTGATGTTGAGCGACCTGAGACAGGTTGAGAAGCGCATGGAGCGCGTAGAAAAAGATTTGAAGAAGGGGCGCACCGGCGAGTTGGAGCGGGAACAGGCGCTGCTGGTGCGATCAAAAGAATCGCTGGAAAAGGAAATTCCCTTGCGCGCCATGGAGATGACGGCGGACGAGAAAAAGCTGATTCGTGGCTTTATGTTCTTGTCGCAAAAGCCTATTCTGTATGTACTTAATATCGGTGAAAGCTCGACGCTCGGCGCCGATCTGGAGCAGGCGGTGAGCCGCTACAAGCTGGATGAGATTGCCAATCGGGCAAATGCGGGTGCGATGGCGATCTGCGGCAAGGTCGAGGCGGAACTGGCGGATATGGACGACGCCGAGGCTGCGGATTTTCTGGAGAGCTATGGCCTGCACGAAAGCGGGCTGGTGCGGCTGATCCGGAAGAGCTATGAGCTGCTGGGGCTGATCAGTTTTTTTACAGCGGGCGAGGACGAGTGCCGCGCATGGACGGTGCCGGCGGGATCGAAAGCGCCGCAGGCGGCGGGCGCGATTCATTCCGACCTGGAGCATCATTTCATCCGCGCAGAAACCATTCGCTGGGATGCCCTGCTGGAGGCGGGATCAGAGGCTGCGGCGCGCGCCAAGGGCACGCTGCGCCTGGAAGGCAAGGAGTACGTGGTGCAGGACGGCGACGTGATGCACATCCGGCATAGCGGGTAATGCAGCTATCAGCTTCTAGCTCCTAGCTGCTAGCTGAAGGTTGCACGGATCGGGATCTCAGTATTGAGGGCGCTGTCTTCGTCGGTTTGATGGTGTGAATGGATGCTCACGACTTCACTCATTCTCGGGACGATTGCCGCGCTGGCCGATGTGGCCGGCGGGTTGGTGCTGGTGCGCGCGCGCGGCGTGGAGCACTATCTGCGCTACTTTGTCGCGCTGGGCGCGGGATTCCTGATGGCCACGGCGCTGCTGGAGATGACGCCGGAGAGCCTGCGTGCTGAATGCGCGGCTGGGGCCGGCGCTGATCATGGCCGGCTATTGCGCGGTGCATCTGCTGGAGCACACGATCAACGCGCATTTCCACTTCGGCGAGGAGACGCACGGCCACGAATTCGTCTCCGCGCGCACGGGCTACTCGGTGCTGGGCGGCCTGAGCGTGCATGCGCTGTTCGATGGAGTGGCCATCGGATCGGGATTCGCGCTTTCGAATTGGCTGGGCTGGCTGATCTTTCTCGCCATTCTGCTGCACAAGGCGCCGGAAGGATTCACCATGGCCAGCGTGATGATGGCGAGCGGGCGAAGCCGTGCGACGGCATTCTGGTCCGCGGTGGGGCTGGCTGCCGCCACGATTGTGGGCGTGCTGGTGATTCAGCTGGTGCCGCGCTGGGTTCCGTATGGACTGCCGGTTTCGGCGGGCGTTGCGCTTTACGTGGCCGCCACAGACCTGGTGCCAGAGGTGAATCGCGAGCCGGGCATCCGCATGGCGCTGGTGTTCTTCGCGGGCGTGGGCGGCTTTCTGTTGCTGCGCTCGTTGCTGCCGCACATCTAAGGCGACACCACGAAAGGCGCTCCGTGCCCGGTCTCTGCGCAGGGCGCATTTTCCTAAGAACAACTCAGCCTGACCGTCGCCGCATTGAGGTGCTGCAACTGTCGAGCCGCTTTCGCACGGTATGCTATGCGATGTGGCGTATTGCGTTGCACCTGTTTTGGAAGAGATCGGAAGCTCACGGCGAGCACGCACGCGCATTCCATTTGAGCTTTTAGGAGTCCTGCTTTTTACGGTGCTCGGTTTTCTGGTGATGGGCTACCATCCCGGCCTTGAGGACGATGGAGTCTATTTAGCCGCTGTCAAAGCTGACCTGAATCCCGGCTCTATACCCTTACAACTCAAATTTCTTCCGGCTGCAAATGCAAGCGACTGTCTTCGACGGATGGATGGCGCACTTTGTCCGCTGGACGCGGATGCCGCTGGCGTGGGCGGAGCTGCTGTGGCAATGGGCCGCGCTGTTTCTGATTCTCTGGGCAGTGAAGAAGATTGCGAATCGGCTGTTTCACGAAGAACACGCGCGATGGGGCGGAGTCGCAATGGTGGCGGCCATGTTTACGCTGCCCGTAACTGGAACCGCGCTCTACATGGTCGACCAGTATCTGCATCCGCGCGCACTGGCGACGGCGATGATCCTGCTGGCGATCTGGCGAATTCTGGATGGAAGACGATGGCAGGCGGCGGCGCTGCTGCTGGTCGCCCTTCTGCTGCATCCACTGATGGCAGCGATGGGAATTTCGTTTTGCGTGATCCTCTCGTTGGTCTTGCTGGAGCGAGTGCGCGAGCGCGTGCTCGCGTTGCGAACTTCAATGGCCGCGGTCGTGCCGCTGGGGTGGATCTTCGAAGCCGGCGGACTCAAGCTGGCGCAAGGCTCTGGAAACGCGGCCGTACTTTTACCTGCACAAGTGGACCTGGTACGAGTGGCTGGGAGCGCTGGCTCCTTTGTTGCTTTTCTGGTTGCTGTGGCGCTTGGCGAGCAGGCGCGGAGAGTTAATGCTGGCGCGATTTGCCGCGGCCGCGCTTATCTATGGCGTGTTCCAGCAGGTTTTGGCGATGGCCATGCTCTGGCCGGCCTCGCTGGTGCGGTTGACGCCGTTGCAGCCCATGCGCTTCCTTCACTTGCTTTATTTCGTGATGGTGATGATGGCCGGATGTCTGCTGGGGAAATTTGTGTTGCAGCGGAGCGCGTGGCGCTGGGCGGTGTTTCTGCTGATCGCCAACGGAAGCATGTTTGCATGGCAGCGAGCGGAGTTTGCCGCCAGCCCGCATCTGGAGCTGCCGGGCCGCGCAGCCGAGCAATGCATGGCTGCAGGCTTTTGCGTGGATCCGCACGAATACGCCGGAGAACGCGTATTTCGCGCTCGATCCGCATTACATGGAAGCGCCCGGCGAGGATTATCACAGCTTTCGCGCACTGGCCGAGCGCAGCCAACTGGCCGATGCGGTGAAGGATGCGGCGGTGGCAACGATGGTGCCGGAGTTGGGTCCGGTGTGGGTGCGCCAGGTGGAGGCTGCGGCGGGCTGGCAGAACTTCAAGCTCGCGGACTTCGAGCGGCTGAAGGCGGAATTCGGCGTGGATTGGGTGCTGGTGAACTACCCGCAGCCAGGCGGCCTTGACTGCCGTTGGCACAACGACCAACTGGCGGTCTGCCAGATTCCGTGAGGATAAATGAGACGGCGCAAACTGCGGGCTTTGCAGGTTGCGGCTGCATCCGCGAGAATGGGGTTGTCACCATTCTCCGCCGCGGACACCGAACATGCTTAACCTTACCCAGCGATTGATTCTCGGCTGTGTGCTCCTCGCCTGCCTGACGGTGGGTCTGGTCGCAGTCACGCACAAAGCGCTGGCGGCGGCCGGGCAGCTTCATCTGGGCTATGCAGTGGCTGTGGCCGTGTTCGCTGATCGCGGCGGCAACCATCTATTTTGTGCTGAGGCCCATCGAGACGCTGGCGCGCGATGCGCAACGCATTGCACAGGGAAATCTGGAACACCGCGTGGAGTGGAGCAGCCGCGACAGCTTTGGCGTGATTGCCAGCGAGCTGAGCCGGATTGCGGTGCGGCTGCGCGAGCTGCGCGACACCGAGGCCGGACGCCGGCAGATGGAGTTTCAACTTTCCGACGCGGTGCTGCAATCGATCTTTGAGCCCATCATCGTGACCGACGGCAAGGGCCACGTGCTGAAGGTGAATCCAGGCAGCGGCGGAGTTGCTGGGCGAGGCCGCAAGCGATCGCATGGCGCTGGCGAATACGCCGGGCGGCGACAAAATTCTGAGCGCGATCCGCGACGCAGTTTCGATGCAAAAGGCAGTGGCGACCGAGGGCGAAGCTTCGATGCTGCCGATGCGCATCGGCAAGCAGGAACGCAGCTACCGGCTGCGCACCACGCCCATGCGCGACTCCGAGGGCAGGCTGCTGGGCGCGGTGACGACGCTTGAAGACGTGACCAGCCTGCAGGACACCGACCGCTTCAAGACGCAGTTTATCGCGGTGGCCAGCCGCAAGCTGC
This sequence comes from uncultured Acidobacteriaceae bacterium, assembly GCA_963725115.1. Lineage (GTDB taxonomy): Bacteria > Acidobacteriota > Terriglobia > Terriglobales > Acidobacteriaceae > Telmatobacter. Next base: position 884,786 of record CAVRXG010000003.1, read on the forward strand.
GCGATCCGCTGCTGCAGTTGCGGCGCGGACTCTACGCGCTGGCCCAGGGATTCAGCGGGCGAGATGACCCCGCTGCAGACCGAACTGGTGGCCTCAGCCAGCAAAGAAGCGGAGACGCTGGACGATTTGATGGCCGACCTGATTGAAGTGGCGGAGCTGGACACCGGCAAGCGCGAGCTGAAGCTGGAGCGGATTCGCCCGCTGCAGGCCTTGAATGAGGCGCGCGACCGCTACTGCGACGAGGCGGCGAGGAAGCACATCCGCGTGGAGGTGAGCGCCTATGCCGACCTGGCAGCGGTGCAGGCCGACCGGCGCGCGTTGCGCTCGATTCTGGACAACCTGCTGTCGAATGCACTGCGCTACACGCCGGAGGACGGCGAGATTCTTCTGGCCGCCGAAGAGATCAAGAACTTTGTGCAGTTCAGCGTGCGCGACACCGGCCGCGGCATTGAGGCGGAGCGGCTGAGCACGATCTTCGACCGTTTCAATACATTTTCAGAGCAAGGCACGGGGCTGGGCCTGGCGCTGGTGCGGCGGCTGGTGGAGTCTCTGGGCGGCCAGATCGCCGTGGAGAGCCGGCTGGGCCATGGATCGACATTCCGCTTCACGCTTCCGGTCGCCGTGGCAAAAGAAGTCCACCATCCTGTCGAGGTGGGCTGAGCGATGGCCGAGATTCGTTCTCGAAAAAAAGCCAGGAGCCGGCCAAACTGCGCATCTACATTGGCGCGGCGCCGGGCGTGGGCAAAACCTACCACATGCTGAACGACGCCAACCTGATGCGCACCAGCAGGCGTGGATGTGGTGATCGGCCTGGTGGAAACGCACGGGCGCAAGGAGACCGAAGCGCAGATTCGCGATCTCGAGATGGTTCCGCAGAAGGTGATTCCCTATCGCGGCGTGAACCTGAAAGAGATGGATGTGGACGCGATCATCGCGCGGCATCCGCAGACGGTGGTGGTGGACGAGCTGGCCCACACCAACGTGCCCGGCAGCAAGAATCGCAAGCGCTACGAAGACGTGCTGGAGCTGCTGGACGCGGGCATCAACGTGATGACCGCGGTGAACATCCAGCACCTGGAGACGCTGAACGACGCCGTCAACCGCTCGGCCAACACGACCATTCGCGAGACGGTTCCGGACAGCTTTTTCAAGCGCGCCGACGAAGTGGTGAACATCGACATCACCGTGGACGAGCTGCGCACCCGGCTGCGGGCAGGGCAAAATCTACGCTCCGGAAAAGGTGGAGCAGTCGCTGGCCAACTTTTTCCGCAAGGGCAACCTGAACATGCTGCGCGAGCTGTCGCTGCGCACCACGGCGGAGCAGGTGAGCAACCGCGCGTCGGAATATCGGCGCACGCAGGGCCTGGAACAGGCGCCGATTCCGGAGAAGGTGATGGTGTGCCTGAGCACGCGGCCGGGCACGGAGCGGCTGCTGCGCGTTGGCGCGCGCATTGCCGGCCGCCTGGCGACCAACTGGTACGCGGTGTATGTGACGCCGGCCCGACGACAAGGGCCACAGCGATCCGGAGGCGCTATCAGCGGCTGGAGGAGTACAGCGCATGGCGCGCGACCTGGGCGCGAAGGTGGTTTCAGCTCACCGACCGCAATGTCTCCGATGCGCTGATCCGATTTGCGCAGCAGGAGAACATCTCGCACGTGGTCTTCGGGCAGCCGGCGCGCTCGCGCTGGGATATTCTGCTGCGCGGCTCGGTGCTGAACCGGTTTCTGTCAGAGGTGCGCGACGTGACCGTGCAGGTGGTGCCGATGCAGAAGCCGCTGCGGCAGGCCGTAGCACTTGAGCCCTCGTCAACCTATTCGCAGAAGACGCGGACCTTGGCTTTTTCTTCTTTGGCGTCGACGTCGACGCTCAGATCTTCGAGGTGGTCGATCAGCTCCTCGAGATTCTCCGGCTTGATTTGCGACAGCGTCAGCGGAACGCCGTGCTTGCTCAGGGTCGCGTCAAACTGCTCGTGGGCCTGCTGAGGAATGAGGCTGGCCAGGCGCACGCCGGCGCGAAGAAGCTGCATGGGCACGCGGACGTTGACCGTCGTTGGGCCGCCCTTTTCGGTCGACTCGACCAGGACGCGAAGGTATTTCAGGCGTGCTTTGACGGGCGCATCTTTATCGCTGTTTGGCCAGCCGTTGGAGCCGGCGATGCGGCCGGTGAACTCGCCTGCTGAGCGGCGGAGGTGGGTTCGAGAGCGGCGATCAGTTGCTCGGCTTCATCCGCGGTGATCTTGCCGGCGGCTAACATTTCCAGGATTTGACGGCGATTTTCATTCATGGCGGTTCTCCAGGTTGAATTCAAAAGCTGTTCGAACTTATGGGTCTTGCTGTTCCTTTTTGTGCGGGCGGGGACGCCCGCACGACAGCCGGCCAGAGGCCGGCGGTACAAAGGGCTACAAAATCCGGACAAGGACTTTGTTGCCGTTCGATGTGACACGCACGTCGGTGCCGCGGAGGCTGGATAGGATGTCCCAGAAGATGCGGACGACGCGAAACGGGCCGACGCCGGTCGTCATGCTTATGGCGCAGACGACGATGAAAAGGACTGGCGAGATGAGCAGCAGGACAAGCAATAGCGGAATCCAGAGAAGGATGAGCGGGATCCACAGCCGCGGCATGTGGAAGTGCGGGCTTTCGATTTCGAGAACGGCGACATTGGGAATCATTTGAGGGCCTCCAGTGCGCGGATGGCGTCGGCGGGGGAGATTTCGCCGGTGTTCAGTTGCTGAAGCACGTCGGTGGGCGATGAGGAGGGATTGATTTCGACGAATTCAAGCTGGCTGGCGATGCGGTTGAGGCGCGCTTTGATGGTGGGATAGCTGACGCCGAAGGTCTGCTCCATGACCTTGATGGTGCCGTGCGAGCGGATGAAGGCGACGACGAAGACCTGGTCTTCAAGGCTGAGGCGGGCGAGTTCGGGCAGGGTGAATTGGCCTTCGACGGTGATCTGCTTCTCGGGGATCCGGACGCGTTCAATGATGAGTTCGCTGCCCTGCGCGATGCGGAGCAGGTCTTGCCAGTCGGAGGCGGATTTGGGCTCGGTGGGCATTGAGCAAGGCCGATTTCTGGGCCAATTCCAGCACGATAATCAATATTATTAATATTGTCAATGATAATAATTAATAAACTTGAACTACTTTGACCACTGGCGCAACAAATCTCACTCTCGAGTGCGGCGGAAGGACCGGTCGATCCTGCCGTTCAATTGAGGGCACCAGCCCCGAATCGTTCTTGGGTTGAGAGGTTTAGGGAAGATACGGCTGACTTGTTAGAAGCGCGGTAAGGTGACCTCGCGGGGGGCCTTATTGTCGTTCAGGAGCTCCGCACTCGACCGAGAACCGACGGCACTATGGCGGACAGGTCAAGGTTGCCGCTTGCGGCGACGTTGGACGCAAGTACGGACTGAGCGACAGCGGCCGCAGGCAAATCAGCGCCGGTCGCTTTTGCGGCGTCCATCACCAGATCGAGATCTTTGCTCGCAAGCCGCAACGGGAACTCAGGTGAGTAGTCGCCGTCTCTGATCTTGCGGAATTTTCCCACAAACGCAGGGGCGACGACCGCCGTCTTTGAAAGAACGTCGAGCAGAACATCGCGATCGATTTGAAGATGCTCACCGAGTGAGACGGCCTCCGCGATTGCCTCCATATCAAGACCGAGCAGAAGGTTGACGACCAATTTCATTTGAACGCCTGAAGCCCCCGGTCCAATCAAGAACCATTGTTTGGCAATGGACTCGAAGATGGGAACGCATCGCTCGAAGGACTCCTTTTCGCCGCCGGCGAGAAGCGTAATGGTTCCGGCTTCGACGGCTGGCGTGGACCCGGAGATGGCCACATCGAGCAACGCCAGGCCTTTCGTCTGGGCCTGCTGGTGTAGCTCGCGCGACAGATCCGGCGAGATCGTGCTCATTTCAAGAATCACGGTTCCCGGGCTGGCGACGGACAGGACGCCGCCCTTGTCAAGATAGACGGACCGGACAGCTTCATCATTTGTAAGGGAGGAAAGAATCAGATCCGAATGAGCGACGAGATCGGCAATCGACGGCGCAATGACAATTCCCTGCTTGCCGATCTCCTGCGCCCGCGCTGAACTGCGGTTCCAGGCCTGAATACACCAGCCGGTAGAATTCAAGCGCAGCGTCAAGCGGCTTCCCATGAGGCCAAGGCCGATGAATCCTACTCGAGAGGTGCCTTTGTAGAATTTCGTTGCTGGCGCGCTCATTATGTTTCCTCCTCGTCTACCCGCTGTCGCTTAAGCCGACGGCGATTGACGCGCAACCGTGCGCTGCACTTATTTTGCCACTAGCGGCGCGCGTGGGCCCGGGGGCCGTGCGCTCATTGCAGAAATGGCATTGCGGATGGTTCTTAATCAGCGAGGAGGTTGAACATCAGTCATTTTCTCAGGTTTTTTGGCGAACAGCGCGATAAAGCGCCAAACGATTATTGCGAAGATGACAATGGGCACCAAAACCCAATGAGCAAAAGCCGCGCAGTATTCCAGCAGATTCAGGTATACGACCGCCGTGATTGCTGATGCAGTAGATTCTTCCGTGGGATGGGTCCGGAGCAGTAGGTCGCGTATGCCCGAAGAATTGCCAAAGCCACCAATTGAAAAACATAGACACATAGAAGAGTGTCCAGAATATCCATCCCGCTTTCGACATTTTTTCGGGCTTCGGGTCGTCCATGTCTCTATCATCCGCGAAATTGGCTGGGGGCACGACGGATTGCTCCCGGGCTAGTCTTCGATCTGGGTGAGGCGTGCTCTGGCCTTTGCGCGCAGCCATTGGCGGGTCCAGATGGCAAGCAGAAGCGCGAGGACGACAACGACGATCGCGATCAGCCAGGGATACGCCGCAACCAGGAGACGCAATTGAATCCACCAGGGCAAGCGTCCCACGTAATAGACCTGCGCGCTGACACGGGACGACCGGAATTCGGTTCCATGGAGAACGGCGACGGAGCCGGAGATGTCGCTGGATTGCTGGACATCGAGGAACGTGCTCATGAACGGCTCGAAGGTTGAGCCGTCCTTGAGGTGGATGGCGACGATGCTGCGGTTGCCGCCGATGTCGTAAGGAGATTCGATGCCTTCGATGACCGCGTCGGGCGTGCCGCCGGCAGTGAGGTCGCCTGGGTCGGCTTGGTTGCCAGGGTGAAGTTTCGACCATGCACGATGGAGAAGCGAGACGAAGAATCCCCGAATGTCGTGGGCCGGGTTCGGAATCTGGGCCGGGGCCGCGACGTGAACCTGCTCCCCACCGAGCGAGACAGGAAGATGACTGCCGAGTTTCGAGAATGCGGGCTGGTCGTCTCCCGCGCCGATGATCAGGAAGTCAGTCGCAGCCCCGTTTTGCAGAGCGTCGGGTCCGGCCACCACTACGCGCAGACCGGGAGAGCCGGTCTGGCGGCCGAAGTGGCCCATGAGCGTGATGAAGGTCTCGATCTCCTGCGGCGTGGGTGCAGGCGGCAGGACGACGGTGGTTTCGCTCAGGTCAGCGAAGCGCGTGAACGGGAATCCGGCGTTCGCGAAGATTTCGAGATTGGGCAGCGGCGTCCAATGCGGGTAGCCGCGCAGGTCGAGATAGGAATCTTGAAGAATTGCGCCCTGCAGATTGATGGGTGTGCCGTCATCGCAATTCTGTTTATGGGCCAGTTGAAAAGTGTAATCAAACGAAAGAGTATTCGAGAACGGGCGCAGGCTGTTGACGGGAACGGCGACGTCAGTCTGCGCGGTGCGCGACGTGTCTTGACCAGGGGAGAGCGGAACGGAGCCGAGGAACGCGCTGTTAAGGCGCACTTGCAAGCTGGAGTCGGCGCCGATGGGGATGGAGTTGTAGCGATAAGCGAGATGCAGCCGCGCGCTATCGTTTCCAGACTCGAAGTACAGGTCGGGAGGAATGCGGAAATAGGTATTGAGCGCGGCGGCGCCGTCTCCTTGCAATTCGCCGGCGGTGACGAGTGGAATCGTCTGGTCAGTGCGCGCCCAGCGCGGCGCGGCGTCAGGCGCTTGTTTCGCGGGAAGCACAAAATTGCTGATAGACGTCTGAGCGCCGTTGAGCAACCCACTATGCAGCGCGAGGGCCTGAGCGGCAATAACGGCGTCGTCTGCGTTCGCGCCAGTAATGATGAGAATTTTGCTGTAGGGATCGTTCGGATTGGTACGCATGGCCACGGTCGGCCCGGTGATGGCGGAAAGATTCAGACCGGCGTCGAGGCCGGCGGCGTTCTCGGCGATGACGATGGCGTTGCCCGGCGGAATGGCTCCGATGCCCACGGGGAAACGCACCGGGCGGTCGGCAGAGACGAGGCCGAAGTAGCTGGCGACGATGCCCGCGGCTTGAATCGCTTTGAATGAGGGCTGACTGGGAAAGACGATGGGAATGCTGAGCGGCTGAATGGCGGCCGGATCGACGAATGGAGCGGGAAGTTGTTTGAGATCGTCAGCGAGCGGAAGCAGGTCGCCTCGAATGTCGAGAGAGGTGTTGCGATCGACGCGCGCCCACAACGAAGTGTTGGTGGGATCTTCGCAGCCCGTGGTGTAGTGGCCGATGAACTCGATGGTGAGCGTGTTCGAGTGGACGAGCAGCTCAGGAGGAATGTCGAAGTCGGCCTCTGTGTCGCTGCCGTCGGAGCCGCCGAATTTGCCCGCGATGGGCTGAATGGTGGCGAAGAGCGTTCCGTTCAGGATGAGCTTGAGATGGCTTAATTGCGGAATCAGCGACGGAGAAAATGCGTAATAAACGTGAGTGGTTGCGGTGCGGGCGACGTGCGACTGCGGCAGCGTGAAGTAGATGTTGTGACGGCGATCGGTGGAGTGCAGCTCGATCTGTGTCGAGCCGGCGTCGGCGAGGGTGAATAAGTCGTGATACTGGCCGGGTAAAACAGCGGGGCTAGCGGTGTTGGCAGGATTGGCGGGATTATTGGAGTTAGTAGGATTAGTGGAGTTAGCGGGGCTGGCGGGGTTAGCCGTGCTGGCTGCGCCGGCGGAGTGAGGAGCCAGAAGCGGCGATTGTGCGCGGGTAGTTGGTGCTCCGAGAATAAGCAGCCCGGCGAGAAGCAGGATCATTCCCGATGGGACGATGGAAAGCGGATTCGACTTACGGCGGGCGGCGAGGTCATCGCGGCCAAAGAGGGTAAACACGGTTGCCATGAGGCCACGCATGGAGATCTTGAAGATGTGGCCGAGCGAGCGCAGCACTTTGTCGTTTTCGCGGGACTCACCCCATCCGAGCCAGGAATCAGCGCGGGAGTAAAGCTGTAAGGTGAGAACCTCCTGTTCGGCGATCGACAGATCATCGAAACGAACGCGCAACTCCGATCCTTCCAACGAGACCACGGCGGCATGCAGGGCGTTCGGCTTCGGAGATTGCGGAAAAGCCAGATGGACCATTGCGTCAGGCGCGAGATTGATTTGCCCAGCGAGGCGGATGCCGGCGCCGCCGTTGGACATGTCAATGGTTTCGGTGGCAATTGTTCTTCCATCGGGCAGCCTGACAATGAGCGGCGTGGCGATATTGAGACGCACGGTGGTACGGCGTTGCATGAGCTCGCGCGCGACCGAAATACAAACTCCGAGAATGACGACGTTGAAGCAGCACCAGAGAACGTTCATGAGCACCGTGCCGCGGCGCGAGGCGTCCCAGATGAAGAAACGCGGAATGGCAATCGCAAGCCCAGCGAGATTGAGCGCGAGCATGATGAGGAACGGATGGGCGATGCGCGAGTCAAAGAAGGTGCGCTTGACTACGCCGCCTTTCGCGGTGACGTTGAATTTGCCCAGCTTTGGGTTGATGAGCGCCATCAAAGTTGGGAACAGAATGTAGGGCGACAGAACCGTCTCGTAGATATCGTTCCAGAAAGAGTTGCGGTGCTCGCCCTGAATGCGCGAATTGGTGACGTTCGAGAGGATGAGATGCGGCAGTGCGTAGGCGAGAATGGCGGCCCAAAAGCCGGGAATGTTGGTGCGGCCGAAAAGCAGATAGATGAGCGGCGCGGTGAGAAAGATGAGGCGCGGCACGGCATAAAGAAAATGCCCAACGGCGTTGAAGTAGCAGAGGCGCTGGGGGAATGTGAGGCCGGGAGCAAAGAGCGGATTTTCGGTGCGCAGGACCTGAATCATGCCGCGCGCCCAGCGGATGCGCTGGCCGACGTGGGCGGAGAGTCGCTCGGTGGCGAGGCCCGCAGCCTGAGGAATGTTGATGTAGGCCGTGTTCCAGCCGGCCATCTGCATGCGCAGTGAGGTGTGCGCATCTTCGGTGACGGTTTCGCCGGCGATGCCGCCAATCTCATCGAGAGCCGCGCGGCGCAGCACCGCGCAGGAGCCGCAAAAGAAGGAGGAGTTCCAGAAATCGTTGCCATCCTGAACGACGCCGTAGAATAGCTCGCCTTCGTTGGGAATGATGTGAAACTGCTTAAGATTGCGCTCGAAGGGATCGGGAGAATAGAAGTGATGCGGGCGTTTGCATCACGGCCAGTTTGGGGTCGCGCAAGAAACCAGCCGACGGTCATCTGCAGAAAACTGCGCGTAGGAACATGATCGGAATCGAAGACGGCCACCAGCGGCGAAGTGATCGTTTTGAGCGCGGCGTTGATGTTGCCGGCCTTGGCAAATTGATTGTCGGGCCGGGTCCTGTAGCCGATGCCGGCCTCGAAGGCGAATTGCTCAAATTCCTTGCGGCGGCCGTCGTCGAGGATGTAGACGTGGAGTTTGTCGGCGGGCCAATCCATGTTGAGCGCGCCGAAGGCGGTGAAGCGGACGACGTCGAGAGGCTCGTTGAAGGTGGGAATGAGGACGTCGATGTCGGGCCAGTCCTCGGGATTCTCGGGCAGCGACACCGGAGCGCGGCGCAGCGGCCAGATGGTCTGGAAGTAGCCGAGAAAGAGAATGACGAATGCGTATGCCTCGGCAAGAAGCAGGCAGAGGATAAAAAATGCGTCGAGTGCGCCCCAGTGATTGGCGGGGTCTTGAAAGAAGCGAATGACCTGCGCGACGCGCCAGTATCCGTAGCGAAAGGTACAGAACATGGACAGCATCATGAGGGTGAGAGTGATGAGATAGGAGTCAGAGCTGCGCGCCATGACCAGCGCCACGAGAAGGCTCAGCAGACCGAGAACCGCCTGCTGCTCCAGTTGAGCGGCAGACGTTGCCAGAAAGACGAGGATGGCTGCGGCGACGATGAGAAAGAGAAAGCGCAGAATTCTGGTGAAGCAGATTTTCGCCGGCGCCGATATCCTGCCAGACCCCGGACGGGCGTCATCGCTCGCTCCAGCGTACCCCTCGGAAGGTCGTGGTTGCAGCGGCGGAAAGGCTCTTGACCCATCCCGCGAGGCTGGCAAAGTCCTCGGCCACGGCGGAGTTGGGCGCATAGTCCATGACGGTCATGCCTTCGGCCAGCGCCTCGCTGACAGCGGGAGCGCGGCGCAGCGCAAACGGAAGCAGACGATCGCCCAACTGCTCGCGGAGCACCTCGCGCACGTCGAGATGCAGCGGGAGCGAGGAATCAAACTGGTTGAGGACGTAATGCGGCAGAGAGTGCGTGGCCGGCCACGCCGCCGTTGTGATCGAAGAAAGCGTCAATCGAGCTGACGCTGACCACGGAGTTCATGTCCGGAATGAGCGGGACGAGAATCTGCGGCGACAAGACGCATGATGCGGCGCGTGGTGGCGCCGGAGGCGGTGGCCAGATCGATGATGACGCGGCCCACGCCGCGCGCATGCTTGGAGATTTCCGCGGTGAGAGCTTCCTGCGGCGCCGTCTCCGGGCCGAAATTCTCGGGATCGAGCGTGATCATCTGAATGGGCGCGTCGCCGCTGGCAGCCGGAGGGCTGAAGGTGCGCAACATTCCGGGGCGCTGATCGCCGGCGCCGAAGAAGAATGGGAGCAAGCCATAGGCCGCGGTATCGACGAGCAGAACGCGCTCGCCACGGGCAGACAGCGCGCGACCCAGCGTGGCTACAAGGCTGGTTTTGCCAACGCCACCGGCAAGCGAGAAGATGGCCATCACCGGAGGACGCGCGGCAACGGGAGCCGGAGCAGCTTGCGCGGGCGGCGCACTGCCTTCAAGAACTCCGCGCAGCGCAAACCAACGCGTGGCCAGGCGCTCGCGCGATCCCTGCAATGTGTCTTCAGGGGCCGGCGGAAGATTGGCAGGACTCGACGATTCTGTTCTCTCGGGCGTGAGCCATGCGGGCCGGCCGGCATTTTCCGCAGTTTCGGCGGGCCGGGGATTGCGGTGCAGCGGGAAATTTTCTTCCCGCATTGGCGCGTGCGGAGCCTGGCTCGCCGACCGATAGGAAGGAGGCACAGCCAAACCGCGAAGAGCCGAGGCAAGATCTTCTCGGACGGGATGTTCGGCTTGTTGCCTGTCTGGACTCGGCCGGTCCGGATTCAGACGATCGAGATTGGGACGGTCAGGGTGCGGCCGGTCGGGGTTTGGCCGATCGGGAAGCGTTCCGCCTGCTTGAATTGGCCGCCACGAATGCAATGAGGGCTGCGACGCAGGAGTTTTCGGAGCGACTTCATCGTCTTTGCGCACATCTTCGTGGCGCGTGTCGCCATTGCCGCGCTTCGGCTCGGGGCTCAGTTGCGCGCGTTGATGTTGCTCTTCCATGGCCTGCTCAACGCGCAGACGGGCCTTCTCGCGAGTCTGCGCCCGCGAGGCGGAAAAGTCGCGATACTTTGCGCCGTGCAAATTGGCCCAGGAGTAAAGCGACGCAACATCTTCCGGGGTCTCATTCGGGTCGGGTTGCCCTTTATGATCCGTCATAATTTATCCAAGGTCTAAAGCGTTTCCAATTCACTTGTTGGCGTCGCCGTTCAAAAATTGCAAGATGGCATTTTCTTGAAGAAATTCCCACTCGACATTTGGATTCTCTAAAAAAGCGGCATCGAAAACACGTATTTGTACAACTCAGCTGGACGATTCTTCTGGATCGATTCTTTGTCGATGCTGACCCCAAATGCCGGCTGTTGCGATACGGAACACCGGGACCGCAAACCCGAATGGCGGATGAATCCTTACCGTCAATCTTAGTGTCGCCGAGGTCGCCGGAACAATAACACTTGCACGGTCGCCGCGCTAACACTTTCAAGCCATCGAAAATGTGAGAAACGCCTCATTTTCTGAGTGATACGAGTACTTATCGCCCATTCGTAATCGCTTTCCAATAATCCATCGGTACCATCGTATCAGCGGCTCTGGTTACCAAACTGAAAATGATTTCACAAGTGCTGTGAGATCTGTTTGGATGCGATTTTCCGTAGGCTGAATAGACGAGGGAGACGGATTCGAGTTCGTCAATTCTCTACTTCGGGTCTCAGCCCCGGTCCCTGCGCCGATTCCCTGCCCCATGGCCACGGGCCGAACAAGGTGGGTCGGTGACCTTGTGGTAGTTTTGAGAGAGCGGTCTGAATGCGAGCTCGTAGCTCAGTTGGTAGAGCAACGCCCTTTTAAGGCGTGGGTCCTGGGTTCGAATCCCAGCGAGCTCACCACGCTTGACCGCGTCCCCCTCCTCTTTATTGAAGTTCCGGCAGCGCATAGGTTTGGCGAGGACGCGCGGAACGGGCGCGACTTGCACTCGCGATCGTCGCCTGTCTTTAACGGATCAGCGGGAATGAAGCCGCAGGGATCAAGTGGCGAGGATGAAGCCGGCACCGGATAAGATTGGATGGAAAGATCGGAAGAGGACAGAGATCGATGGTTTCGGCGACGGAGATTGTTGCGCTGCAGGATCGGCTGACGCGGGAGTGGCACGGAGCAGATGTCGGAGCGGACGGTGCGTTCCCTGCCCCCGCAAACGAGAGCGGCAGTCGAAGCGACACGGGCAGCGCATGGTTGATGCTCGTGGCGCGGCAGCATCGAGCGAATTTCGATTTGTGGCACATTGAGGATGAGGCGCGCGCGCCGGGCGCAAGCGACGCGCAGATTGCGCAGGTGAAGCGGCGGATCGACCGGACGAATCAGCAGCGCAACGATCTGATCGAAGAGCTGGACCGTGCGGTTCAGGATTGGTTGAAGGCGCGAGGACTGCCCAATCCCGATGCCCCGCTGAATTCAGAGTCGCCGGGAATGATGATCGACCGGCTGTCGATTTTGGCGCTGAAGATCTATCACACGCGAGAAGAGGCGGAGCGGAAGGATGCGCCGGCGGGCCATGCGGAGCGCAATCCGGAGCGGCTTGCGATTCTGGAAGAGCAGCGCGCCGATCTGGCAGGATGTCTCGATGCGCTTTGGCAGGAGACACTCGGCGGCAACGCGGCGCTTCAAGCTTTACCGGCAGTTGAAGATGTACAACGATCCCGACGCTGAACCCGGCGATCTATGGCAAAACCGGGGGCAAAACCGGATCGGCCAAAGTTAAGTAACTGCAACCGCGAGGGTCAAGTAACTGCTACCATCTGGGTCAAGTATTCCTGGGTCAAGTATTCGCAGCCATCAAGACCCAAGAACTGCACATTTGAATACCCCCATTGACTCAGCGAGGGGTTCTGCGTATAAACATGGCCCAAGCAGCGTTGTTCCCCCACAATGGTTCTCCGCTCGGTGATCTCAGGATGCCTGCGGGTAAGGAATGCGCGCCACTGGAAAAATCATGACGCAAGAGGCACGATCCGCGGCTCCCAGCCGCAAGAAGATAACAGTAGCGGCCGGCAAGCAAGACGGCCGGGCTCGGGCCGCAAATGAAGCGGCCGTTCAGCACTATCAAGCCGCCGTGCAACTGCTGCAGCAGGGCAAGTACGAGAAGGCGCTGGGCATTCTGGAGAAATTGCTTCCGGAAGCGCCGGTGGAGCTTCAGGACCGGTGCCGGATGTACATCACCACCTGCCGCCGGCAGATGGAAAAGGGCAGCCTCTCGTTCCTGACGCCCGAGGAGCACTACGACTACGCCATCTCGCAGCTGAATACCGGCTACTACGAGGAAGCGCGCGAGCAGTTCGGACAGCATTCTGACTGGCCATCCCGACGCCGACTACGCGTTCTACGGGCTGGCGGTGCTGGAAGCGATTACCGGGCGCGTGCAGGATTGCCTGAACAATCTGGCGCGGGCCATTGAGCTGAATCCCAAGAACCGGCTGCAGGCGCGCGTCGATAACGACTTCCAGAATATGGTGGACGATCCGCGCTTCACCGAATTGCTTTATCCTGAAGTTCCGTAGGGCTCCTATTGAATTCAGCCAAGACTGACGGCCAGCGCGAGCGACCGCCGAAACCGGCGCACGGAGCCTCGTCGCCCGCACATGGACTGCGCGTCGTGGCTATCGGCGGCGGAACGGGGCTCTCCACGCTGTTGCGCGGCCTGCGCAGGCACGTTTCGGCGCCGGGCCAAACTTCCGACGAAACCAAGGCCATCTCCGATCTGGCGGCAGTGGTGACGGTGACCGACGATGGCGGCTCGTCGGGCCGGTTGCGCCAGGACTTCAACATGCTGCCGCCGGGCGACCTGCGCAACTGCATGGTGGCGCTGAGCGAGGAAGAAGATTTGCTGTCGCGGCTGTTCACGCATCGCTTTCGCGGCGGCAATGAGCTGAAGGGGCACAACTTCGGCAACCTGTTTGTGGCGGCGCTGACCGAGATCACGGGAGACTTTGCGCAGGCCGTGCAACTGGCGTCGAAGATTCTGGCCACGCGGGGGCGCATCTATCCGGCGACGACGGCCAACGCCACGCTGGTGGCGAGCATGGACGACGGCACGGTGGTGCGCGGCGAGACCAACATCACGGCCAGCAAGCGGCGCATTGTGGAGCTGACGCTCGATCCGCCGAATCCGGCGCCGCTGCCGGAGACGCTGGAAGCCATCGAGCGCGCAGACCTGATTACGGTGGGGCCGGGCTCGCTGTACACTTCGCTGATTACCAATCTGCTGGTGGACGGAATTCCAGCGGCGCTGGGCGCGCGCTCGCGGCGTGCGCGTTTTTATCTGCAACCTGATGACGCAGGCCAACGAGAGCCTGAACCTGACCGCCTCCGAGCACATCGAGCGCATCTACGAGCACACGCGGACGCAGATCTTCGACTACGCGGTCGTGAATACGGGGCAGTTTTCGCCGGAGACGCTGGCGCGATACGCGGCCGAGGGCGCTGCGCCGATCGTGCCCGATATTGAGCGCATCGAGGCGCTGGGAGTGCGCTGCATCGCCGGCAACTTTGCCAGCGAAGATACGGTGGTGCGCCACATGGCGAGCCGCGTAGCCGATGCCGTGCTTGAGGTGGCGTTGGAGCAGGCCGGACATTCACAAAATCCTCAATAAGAAACTCTTTTCAGGCAAAGATGGCTTGGGGTAGAGTCGAAGAGCGCGCTGCATTCGCCTGCGCGACGAGGAGGATGTATGAACAAGAGCCGAGTTTGGACGATCGTGGGCTGTTGCGGCGTAGCGCTGACCGCGCTGGCCTGGAGCCAGTCGCAGCGAAAGGCGGGCCTGTGGGAAGTGACGAGCCAGATCAACATGGCCGGCATGCCGCAGATGCCACAGATGCCTCCGGGAACGCAGTTGCCGCCGGGCATGACGATGCCGGCATCGCCGTTTGCGCCGCACACCTCGCAGGTTTGCGTGACGCAGGCCATGATCGATAAATACGGCAGCCCGTACTCGAATCCGCCGCGCGGCGAATTGCAAGATAACGAACATGTCGATGAGGTCTGACGGCATGAGCGCGACAATGGTTTGCACCGGCCAGATGAACGCGACAGGCACGATGGAGACAACTTTCGTTGACGCCAACACGACCAAGATCATCCGTGCACATCACGGGAACCATGCAGTCGGGACAGAACAGCCGGCCGATCGACATGACGATGCAGTCGACATCGACCTACAAGGGAGCGGACTGCGGGAGCGTGCAGCCGATGGCGATGCCGCCGAGCCAGTAAATGCGTTCGCGCGACACGCTGGTTGGCCGCGACTGCCAGGGGTTGGCTTTACTTTCAGGCTTCGACGGTGCGCTTGAGCTGGCCGCAGGCGGCGAAGATGTCGCGGCCGCGCGGCTGGCGCAGGTAGACCGGAATTCCCTCCCCCGCCAATGTCCGCTTGAAACTCTTCGACCGACTCGGCGTTGGGCATTTCGTAGGCGATGCCGGGGCCGGGATTCCAGGCGATCAGATTTACTTTCGCCGGCAGGCCGGTGCGGCGCACGAGGCGCGCAAGTTCGCGGGCGTGCTCCGGGCGGTCGGTGACGCCGCCGAGCAGAACATATTCGAAGGTGATGCGCTCGCGCGGGCGCAGCGGAATGCGGCGCACAGCGTCGATCACTTCCGCGATGGGCCACTTGCGATTGATGGGCATGATCTCGGCGCGAATTTCGTCGTTGGGCGCGTTGAGGCTGATGGCCAGCTTGGGGCGGACGTCGGGCGGTTCCTGTGCGAATCGCTCGAATGCCGGGAACGATGCCGGAGGTGGAGACGGTCATGCGCTGCGGGCTGAGGCCGACTTCGCGAACGAGCAGGCGCACGGCGGCCATGAAGTTGTCGTAGTTGAGGAACGGCTCGCCCATGCCCATGAAGACCAGATTGACGCGATCGCGGCCCACGCGGACGGCGTGGCGATCGAGGACTGCGACGACCTGGCCGGCGATTTCGCCCGCGCGTGAGGTTGCGCTGCAGGCCGAGTTTGGCGGTGAGGCAGAACTGGCAGTTGACGGCGCAACCGACCTGGCTGGAGACGCAGATGGTGGCGCGGCGCCAGTCTTTTCCGTCGCCGGTCCCGCTGTCCGTCGCCGGCTTCGCCGTCGTCGCCTTCGGGCATCCAGACCGTTTCTACCGTCGCGGGGCCTTTCGGGGACTCGCTGGAATCGGCGGGTTGACATTGAACGAGATAGCGCTCTGTTCCGTCAGTAGATTGGAAGGCTTTGTGCGATCACTGGGCGGCCGATTTGCCAGCCTTTCGCGGCCAGTCTTTGGCGCAGAGTCCAAAGACAATGTAGTAATCGAGGAAATGTCTGTAATATACTGAGAATACATGGCTTCAGCGATTTGCTCTGCCCTCCAAACTGGTTCTCCCTCTTCGACTAGAACCGTCGCGAGGGCTTGGGCATCTAATCCGAATAGAGACGTGTGGCTCTCACTGGCCGGGGCGGCAGCGTCTATAGGAACGAGTTGGTTGAGGATTTTTGGGCACGGCTGAGGCCAACTCAGAGAATCATAGCCGCTGGGCCGTTGGGCCGCCGCGGATTGGCCGATGAATTGATGAGGCGCCGGCGTGGCGCGACGTTTTAGACCTGCTTGAATCCCCGTGCGGGGCGGGCAGGAGCAGATGACCTACAATCGAATTTCCACAGGATGACCGATGAACGCTGAGCGAAATCTTCGCCGCACTGTATTGCCGAATGGCCTGATTGTGCTGACCGAGCGCATGGAGCATTTGCGTTCTGTGGCGATGGGCGTGTGGATCAAGTCCGGCTCGCGCTGCGAAAGCGCGGAGCTGAACGGCATCTCGCATTTTGTTGAGCACATGCTCTTCAAGGGCACGCAAGTCGCGCTCGGCGCAGCGCATCGCGCGCGAGATGGATTCGATCGGCGGAAACCTGGACGCCTTCACCAGCAAGGAAACCATCTGCTTCAACGTGAAGTCGCTCTCAGACCATGTTCCCATTGCGCTGGACGTGCTGACGGACATGGTGCTGAATCCGACCTTTGCGCTGCCCGACATTGAGCGCGAGCGCGGCGTGATTCTGGAAGAGATCAAGATCGACGAAGACAATCCCGACGTGCTGGTGCACGAGTTGTTCACGCAGAGCTTCTGGAAGGGTCATCCGCTGGGCAAGCCGATTCTGGGAACGACGGAGACGGTGGGGCGGTTTGGCCAGCAACAGCTTTTCGGCTACCACGGCGACCGGTTCCACGGCGGAAATATGGTGTTCTCCGCGGCCGGCAACCTGGACCACGATCAGTTTGTGGCAGCCGTGGCGGAGAAGTTTTCCGCGCTCGAAGGCGGCGAGGCGCCGCAAGAGCTTTCCGCGCCGGAGCCGAGCGCTCGCATTATTCTGCGCAACAAGAAGGCGCTGGAGCAGGTGCAGATTTGCCTGGGAGTTCCCGCGCCGACGGTTACGGATGACAACCGCTATGCGACGTCGATTCTGAACACGGTGCTGGGCGGCGGCATGAGCTCGCAGGCTGTTTCAGACCATTCGCGAGGAGCGCGGATTGGCTTATTCGGTTTACTCCGACCTGAGCCCCTACCGCGACACGGGCAACTTCTGCGTTTACGCGGGCACTTCGGCGGGCAAGGCGCTGGAAGTGGTGGACCTGATTCTGGCCGAGTTCCGCAACCTGAAGGAGATCCCGATCAGCGACGAAGAGCTGACGCGCGCCAAGGACCAACTGAAGGGCAATATTCTGATGGGCCTGGAAAGCTCGAACGCGCGCATGGCGAACCTGGCTCGCCAGGAGATGTACTTCCAGCAGTTCTACTCGGTCGACGAAATCATCGCGCGCATTGACGAGGTGGATGCGGCTCAGGTGCAGACGATGGCGCAGCGCCTGTTCGAGCCGGAGCGCATCGCGGTGACGCTGCTGGGGCGGCTGGACGGCGTGAAGCTGAGCCGATCGCGGCTGGTGTGCTGAAGAAGCAGCTTCTAGCTCCTAGCTGGCTACAGTCGGGATCGGCGTGAGTGCGGAACCCTTAAGGTTCTTCCGCCGTTGCTTCGCTCAGGATCATCTGTGCGGTTCATTAGGCTGGAAGAGCTAACGGCTAGAAGCTGCATTTCGAGCGATTCATTTCCCAATCGCGTCTGTACGTTGTAGCATCTTGACAGATGGCCGGTGAAAGCCGGCCTGTTTCACGAGGCTCTGGGAAATCCATGATCCGCAAGTCTTCGTATTGTTGCCGCAATCGCGCGCGCCGTCCACGTACCCCCAGTTTGCCACGCCCAATGGCTTCACCTTGATGGAATTGCTGATCGTGATGGCGATTATTGCGATTCTTTCTCTGCTGGCCATCGCCAGCATCAGCGTCTACACCAAGAGAGCGAATGCCTTGTCTGCCGTCAACTCACTGCAAAAGATTGTGCAGGCGCAGATGATGTACGAGGAGTCGTACCCTGCGAATGGATACGCCTGCACTCTGGCGGCGCTTGGCGGAGATCCGCACTCCGGTCCGCCCACGCCTACGAGCGCGCAACTGCTGCCGTCGGACTTGGCATCAGGGTTCAAGCAGGGATACGAGTTCAGCATTGCGTGCGGCGACAAGGTGACGAGTAACAATGTCGACCGCTTCAACAGCTTCACTGCGATCGCGAAACCACAGAGCGTTGGCAAGACGGGCGACCGCGGCTATTGCGATGACGAGACTGACCAGATCAAGTTTGATCCGACCGGCGGCGTGAACTGCACGCAGACGCTTGGCCAATGAGCTTGCTTAGACTGACTCAGAGTAGATTGACCCTGAATGGCGGCATTGCAGTGGCCGCCGTTTTGTTTTTTGCCCCAACGATTCCCGCACAACAAAATCTTCCTTCCGCGCATGAACTGGCGCAGCGAGTCGACCAGCACTACGATCGGTTGCAATCGCTGAAGGCCGGGTTCAGCGAGAGCTATGCGGGACTGGGAATGACGCGGACGGAAAGCGGCACGCTTTTTCTGCGGAAGCCCGGGCGCATGATGTGGCAGTACAGCTCTCCTCCGGGAAAGATATTTCTGCTGGACGGCAAGTATGCGTTGTTCTATGCGCAGGGAGACGCGCAGGTGCAGCGCATTCCGGCGAGCGAGCTGGACGATCTGCGCTCGCCGCTGCGATTTCTGCTGGGGCACACGCAACTGGAAAAGGAACTGACCGGGCTGACGATGGCCCCGGCACCCAACGGCTGCTTTACCCTGACCGGCCAGCCGAAAGGCCAGGAAAAACGCGTGACGCGGCTGACGCTGACGGTGACGCCCGATGGGCGCGATTACCGCGATTGAAGTGGAAGAGGCTGACGGCGCGATCACGCGGTTCACATTCACCGACGAGCAGCCCGGCGCGGAGATTCCGGCCGAGACTTTTCACTTCACGCCGCCGGCGGGCGTGCCGGTGGTGGACGCGATGCCGCCGGTGTAAAAAGGCAGGGAGCACGGAGTAGCCAATAGGGAATAGGTACCGAGGGTCCGTGCGAGGTCAGGAACGGCAAAGTGCTGGCGCCAAGGCCAGTATGACGGCGTCACCACAACCGACTTACTTGCCGGACTTGGCAGGAGCGCTGGCCGGCGCCGAGGGCCGCCCTCGAGCACCGAGTGCGCGTTGGAAGAGCGCACGAAGAGGACTACAAGGCCGATCGACGTGCACATGAAGATGATGGCCGACCAGGTGGTCAGGCGCGTGAGCACGTTGGCTGCGGCGCGCGGTCCGAATGCGGTCTGCGAACCCTGGCCGCCGAATGCGCCGGCGAGATCGGCAGAGCGGCCCTGTTGCAGCAGAACGACACCGATCAGGAAGAAGCACACGAGTATGTGCAGCGTGATGACGAAATAGAAGAGAATCTGCATTTCTTAATCTGCTTTCCATGCGTTCCGGAAGCCTGAGCTGACGCGATCGGCCCGTACGCGAGAATCTTGACGCGAAAATCTTGAAACGAAAATCTTGACACGAGAATCGTGACGCGAAAACCCTGACACGAAACTCTTATGGTGCGGAAGAGGGGACTTGAACCCCTATGCCTTTCGGCGCCACCCCCTCAAGATGGTGTGTCTGCCAATTTCACCACTTCCGCACGAATTCCTACACCTGCAAGTATAACAAATGATGGATTCGCGGGACGCGTGTGGGGCTCGCGTCGTAATGCGTGCTGGACCACGTGCTGGCCGTGGTCGAGAGACGCCGTTACGGGCCGTTCTGGCCCAGCAAGCGCTCCATCCACTGCGCCAGAGCCTGCTCGTCTGGTGTGCCTGCCGACTGGGCGGCGTGGACATTTTTGCGCTCTTGGGGATTGCGGTTCTGGCTCAGTTTGAATTTACCTCTCGATGCGTGCGATGGGAATACGAAAGCCCATAATGCCGGCGAGCATGGTGCGACGAAAGCCCCCCGGCAATGTGCGCCAGCGGTCGAGGTAGGCGGGCTCATTGCCCGCGATGAGATCGGTGAGCAGAGCCAGTTTGCCGGGTTCATCTTCGACGAGCGAAAGCGTGCCGTAGGCGTGAACAGCGATGTAGTTCCAGGTCGGCACTGAAAGCTCCTCCGTGTAAAGGGTCGGAGACACGTAGCTGTGCGGCCCATGGAAGACGACGAGAGTCTCGCGCCCGGCCAGCGACTGCCAATGGGTATTGGCCTTGGCGAAATGGCCTTCGATGAGGCCGTGCTCGCCTTCATCTTTAACGATGAGCGGAAGGTGGGTTGCGACGGCACCGGTATGCTCCGGCGATGCGGGAGTTGCTGGCATTGGACCGTCGGGCCCAGGCGTGGAAGATGTTGGACCGAACAGCGTGGCGAACGAATATGCCTGCATGGCTTCAATCAGAATGCCGCGATCGTCGACACGATTGAATTTTGGTGAATACATGGTTTCTGGATGGCGTCCGCCTCGAACGCGCTCCAAGTCAGGATAGCAACTGCCCGTTCCGCAGAGAGGAAACCGGAACCACGGGCGAGAATCAGGCAGAACTAAGAATCAGCCAGAACTAACGACTAGAGAGGAACTGTGATCAAGGGCGACAGGACGGTGATCGGTGGATTGCAACCGAGGTCAGGCAACTGCTCATCGGGTGGCGGAGACTTTGATCGAGGACTAAGCCCAAGGCACGCGCTTTATACTGACATATTGCTGATTTCCCTTTTATGGAGAGCCCACAATGAATGTATTCACCCGCCGGTCTGGCGCCCTGCTTGGTGCGGCGTCGCTGATTTTCTGCGCTTTGATTTTTTCTTTCTCGACTCGCGCACAGGACGATAAGACAGCCGCGAAGTCCACGCTGACCGCGACCGTAACTGCTACCACGGACAAACCTGCCGATACGGCCGCTCCGCCTGCGGATTCCACAACGCAAGGCTCGATTGATGTTGGTGGGCAGCACATCGCGTATACGGCCGTTGCCGGGACGATTACGGTCGGCTCAACTGACGACCAGGACGCGCAGCTTGGAGCGGACGGAAAGCCGCAGCCTGGAAGCCAGCTCGCGCTTAACGCGCCCAAGGATCCGAAGGATGAAACTGCCGTGGCGCGAATGTTTTACGTGGCCTACTTCAAGACAGGCGTGAAGGCCGAGGACCGCCCCATCACATTTTTCTACAACGGCGGGCCGGGCAGCTCGACGGTGTGGCTGCATATGGGGTCGCTCGGGCCCAAGCACGTTGTCACGGCCGGCGACACGCACCTGCCGGCGGCGCCATACACAATGGTCGACAATCCGTATTCCCTGCTCGACGTGAGCGATCTGGTGTTTATTGACGCGCCTGGCACGGGCTTTGGACAGCTGATGGGAAAGGATCCCGGCAAGGCATTCTGGGGCATCGATGGCGACGCCAACGCGTATGCGCGGTTTATTCAGCGCTTCATTTCGAAGTACGGACGGTGGAACTCGGCCAAATTCATCTTTGGCGAGAGCTACGGGACGACGCGGTCGGCGGTGCTGGCCGATCTGCTGGAGAACAAATTCACGATCGACATTAACGGTGTGGTGCTGCTGTCGCAGATTTTCAATTTCACAACCGATATCGACCAGCCCACGAATAATCCGGGGGTGGATTTGCCGTACGAGCTGGGCCTGCCGACTTTTGCGGCGACGGCGTGGTACCACAAGAAGCTGCCGAATCAGCCGGCTGCGCTTGAGCCGTTTTTGAAGGAAGTGGAAGACTTCGCGATGGGCCCGTACTCGCATGCGCTGGCGCTGGGCACCGATGTGAGCGCCGAAGAGAAACAGCAGGTCGCAGAAAAGACTGCATGAGTATATCGGATTGCCGGTCGATTACCTGCTCAAGGCCAACCTGCGAGTGACCGGTCCGGAGTTTGAGAAGAACCTGCAGGATTCCGATGATTTGACGACGGGGCGGCTCGATTCGCGATTTTCCGGGCCGAACCTCGATCCTCTGAGCGAGGGCGCGGAGTACGACCCGCAGTCGTCGGCAATCTCGTCCGCGTATGTAGCGCTTTTCAATCAATACGTTCGCCGGGATCTGAAATACGGCGATGGGCAGACCTACCAGCCGCTGCTGTATACGGCGAACGCGGCATGGATCTGGACTCATAACGGCAATGCGTTATCAGTGAATGTGAGTTCGGATCTGGCGGAGGCGATGAAGACCAACCCGCGATTGAAGGTTCTGGTGAATGGCGGCTATTACGATCTGGCGACGCCGTTTTTCGCGGCGCAGTATGAAGAAAAGCACCTGCCCATTCCGCAGTCGCTGGCGAAGAACATCAGCTACGCGTGGTACGAGTCGGGACACATGGTCTACGTGCGCGATGAGTGCGTGAAGCAGCTTCACGACAACGTGGCGGCGTTCATCAAGAACGCGGTCAGCGGGCAGTGAACGACGGAGTGCAGCTAATAGCGGAGTCGGGATGCGGAGAAGCCTGAGGCTAAGAAGGCGGCTTCGCTCCCGACGCGGCTGCCAGAGATTTGGCGTAAATGAACGCGGCGCGATTGCGCGCGTAGAAGTGCTCTTCCCTGCCCTTGCGCGCGTAGCCGCGGCCTTGATAGAGGCGCATGGCCGCAGTATTCTCCACGTCAACGTGCAGCCAGATGGCGGTTGCGCCAACGACTTGTGCAGAAACCTCTGATAGGCGCAGCAGTTCGCTGGCGATGCTCTTGCGGCGCGAGGCGGGATTTACTTCGATCGTCTGGATGTATGCGACGGTACCTTTGGGCACGGTCGCCCAATCCACGATGGCAAAGCCGGCTAATTTTCTATTATCTTCGGCGAAATTTTCTTTCGCGATATTCTCTTCGGCGGTTGAGGTCTCGGCAATCCAGGTCGCGGAGTTGGGATTGGCGATCAGCTTGCGCATCAAGACGCGGCTGAAACGGAAGGGCGCGTCGAAACACAGCTCTTCGACGGCAAAGAGAGCGGCGAAGTCGGCGGGTTGGTAGAGGCGGTAATTCATAGATAGCGGTCAGCGTTTGCCATGTTGGGCGGTTGTCGCGGTTGATTCTCCGATGTCTCCGGTACGCGAAGCCGAACCCTTCAGAGGCGCCGCAGGCCGCTCGAAAGCGGCCCGCTAATTTCAAATTCATCGCTCGACACACTAGACCTTGGCTTCAAGATCGGCGATCACGTCAAAGAAACGCTGGTCGAGGCGGCGGTTGGTGGCGATGGCATCCTTGATGGGAATGTCGGTGACGTCGAGGCCGTGAAGGACCGCGATGCGGCCCCACTTTTTCTCGTGCACCATTTCGATGGCGTGCAGGCCGTAGCGTTGCGCGAGAACGCGGTCATAGGCCGTAGGAACTCCGCCGCGCTGGGTATGGCCGAGATTTACAGAGCGGGTTTCATAGCCGGTTTTTTTCTCGATGAGCTCGGCGAGCGCTTCGCCGATGCCGGAGAGGCGCACGTGGCCGAAGGAGTCGACTTGCTGCGAGCCGGTTACCTGGCCCACCTCAGGCAGATGGCAGCCTTCGGCGACCACGACGACGCCGTAATGCTTGCCGTGATCGTAGTTGTACTTCAGCAGCGCGCAGACGTGTTCGATGTCGATTTCCTTCTCGGGAACGAGAATGACGTGAGCGCCGCCTGCAACTCCGGAGGCGTAAGCGATCCAGCCTGCGTCACGGCCCATGACTTCAATGACGATGACGCGGTTGTGCGAGTCGGCGGTGGTGTGGATGCGATCGACGGCCTCGGTGGCGATCATGACCGCGGTGTCGTAGCCGAAGGTCTGGTCGGTGCCGCTGATGTCGTTGTCGATGGTCTTGGGCACGCCGACGGCGTTGACGCCGTTGTCGCTCAGGAAGAGCGTGACGGATTGCGTGTCGTCGCCACCGAGCGCGATGAGCGCGTCAATCTTGTTAGCCTTCAAGACTTCCTGCACTTTGTCGATGCCGCCGGGAATCTTCTTCACGTTGGTGCGCGAAGAGTGCAGGATGGTGCCGCCGCGCAACTGGATGCCGTCAATATTCTCGAGCGTGAGCGGAATGAAGTTGTTATCGAGCACTCCGCGCCAGCCGTTCAGGAAGCCGATGAACACGTCTCCGTAGTGGTTGATGCCCTTCCTCACAGCCGCATAAATGACAGCATTCAATCCGGGGCAATCGCCGCCACCGGTCAACAAAGCAACTCGCATCGTGAAATCTCCTCAGAAATGCAGTTCGTAGTTCACAGTTCGCAGTTCTCAGAAACAAACGCCCGACAAGAACTCTAATCGCCGGTCTTGATGCAAACAACAGTGTATCGCGGCGCTGTCAATGGGAATCGCCTCAAGAACAGGGACCGAGGGAACAAAGGAGCACGGGAACGAAGGAGCAAGGGAGCGGGGTTGGCGGAGTTTGGCCGCTCATTCGGCCTCGACGCCGCAATTCGATTTTCGGTGTTCGCAGTGCGCGGCCGAGTGGTTCAATAGGGTATGCCCGAAAGCGGCGCTGGATTCCTGCTGGCATTTATCGGTCTGGTAGTGGTTGTGCTGCTGGTGCTGTTGCAGCTCACGCGGCTAGGCTACCTCATCCGCGCCACGATTCCCGACCGGCCGCGGCAGCGCATGTTCATTGCGTCCTTCGCGTTCCTGATTACCTTCGCCGGGGTGCGCCTGCTGGTTCACCGAATCGCGCATCACGAGAGCCGCATGCAGTGGGTGGTGGTGCGCGGAATGCACATTCACCATCTGGTGTGGGGCATTTTGATTCTGCTATTGGTCGGATACGGCTGGCTGCTCGACCTGGGGTGGTCGCACTCGCCGATGTCGATTTTCTTTGGCCGGCTGATGGCCGTGAGCTACGGTGTGGGCGCGGCGCTCACGCTGGACGAATTTGCCCTGTGGCTAAGCCTGGAGCCCGATGCCTACTGGAGCCGCCAGGGCCGGCTGAGCATCGATGCCGTAATTATTTTCGGCGCGGTGCTGGGAGTGGGCGCGTGGGGCGCGCCGTTTTTCAGAGCCGTGCAGCGAATTTGGCACGGGCGAAGCCCTGAGGGCATCGGGATCGGGCCGCTCAGTCAGCCGACTCGCCGCGGGCGGTTGCTTCGTCGGCGTATAGTTCGTCGATTACCGCCGCGTACTTAGTCATAAGGACGCGACGCTTGATCTTCATCGATGGCGTGAGTTCTCCGGAATCCTGCGTCCATTCATCGGCGACGATGCGGAAACGCTTGAGGGTTTCAAAGTTGGCCAGCGTGCCGTTCACCGCGCGGACAATTTCGGCGTAGAGCGCGATGACGCGTGGGTCGGCGACGAGTTCGGAACGCGTCGGGGTAGAAACTCCGTTGCGGCCGGCCCATTCTTCCAGTGCAGCGAAGTTGGGCGCGATAAGGACGCAGACGAACTTGTGGCGATCACCGACTAACGCGGCCTGCGCCACCAGCACATTGTTCTTGAGCTTGTTCTCAATAGGCTGCGGAGCGACAAGCTTGCCGCCCGAGGTCTTCAGCAGTTCCTTCTTGCGATCGGTGATAAAGAGAAAGCTATCGGCGTCGAGATGGGCGATGTCGCCGGTGCGAAACCATCCATCTGCGTCGAGGCACTCGGCAGTGGCGGCAGGCTTGTGCCAGTAACCGGAGAAAACCGAAGGCCCGCGAACCAGCAACTCGCCGTCTTCGGCAAACTTCAGCTCGATGTTGGGCAGCGGTGGCCCGACGGAGCCAATGCGTCGTTTGAGGGGCGTATTCAGCGCGATCACCGGCGAAGTTTCGGTGAGGCCGTAGCCTTCCCAAACAGCGATTCCGGCAGAAGCGAACCAGCGGGCGGTGTCGATGCCGAGCGGCGCGCCGCCGGAGATGAAGATTCTGACGCGCCCTCCGAAAGCTTCGCGGACTTTGGAGTAGACGAGCTTGTTCGAGAGCTTCCACACGAGCGAGTTGGGTTGGCGCCCGTCATAGACCGTATCGGCGAAGCGCGCGCCCTGGTCCAGGGCCCAGGCAAGCAGGCGCTTTTTGACCGGCGATTGCGAGGATTTTTGCTCGACGGCCTGGCGGATTTTCTCGTAGACGCGCGGAACGCCGACGATGACCGTGGGCCGGATTTCGCGCATGGCCTGCGGCAGCTTGTCGAACTGAGTGCAATAGGCGACCTGCGCGCCGTGGTTGTACATGACGTAATCAAGGGCGCGCGCGGTGACGTGCGAGAGCGGCAGGAAGGATATGCAGGCGTCAGTGGAATTGAAGCCGAAATCGACAGCCGCCAAGTTCTGGTTGGCCGCGATGTTGCCGTGAGTGAGAGCGACACCCTTGGGCTCACCCGTGGTTCCGGAGGTGTAGATGAGGGTGGCGAGATCGCCGGGTTCAGCCGAGCGAACGAGGCCGTCGAAGACGGGGTCGCGCTGTGTGCCGAGGGAGTCGGCGTCGGCGAGCAGCTCGCTCAAGGCGATGGCGCCGCTGGGCGCGGGCGAGTCGAAAATCACGATGGTCTGCAGCGGAGTTTGCGCGCGCACGGATTGAAGCTTGTCGAACTGCTGGCGTGTGGAGACAAAGGCGATACGGCAATCGGCGTCGCGAATCTGCTCGGCGATCTGCTCGCCCGTGAGTGTGGGATAGAGCGGTACATCTGCCGCGCCGATCGCGAGGACGGCGAAATCGGTCACGGCCCACTCCCAGCGATTCTCGCTGATAAGGGCGATGCGATCGCCCTTTTTCGCGCCGAGACGAAGCAACGCGGTAGCCAGCGCATGGACGCGCTGATACATCTGGTCAGAGGAGATCGGATGCCACTGGCTGAGCTCGTCTTGCCACAAGACGGCGCGGGGATTGGCAGCCGCGGCGATGCGAATGAAGACGTCGTTGATCGTGGAGATGGGCGATGGGGTCATTGTGTTGAACTTGCGAGCGGGGCAATCGGAATATCCGGGCCTTGGAGAGTGTAGCAAATAGCAGGTACGGGGAGCAGGGACGGCTGATCGGAGAGCATCGGCCAAGCCGGTCGATTCTGTTCCCCGCTTACTGCTTTTCGAACTCGATAGTGCAGGCGCGGCCCTCGATGCGAGTTCCCTCTCCATGTCTCTTATCGAAATGGGACCGTATGTGGTAGCCGAATTCGGTGCCTCTGGGCGTGTCGGTTCCGGGGACAAATTCTTTAGAGCCGGTCATGCCATTGGCATAGAGCTTGCCGGTGCCGTCGTCAAAGATCGGCCCTTTTATGTGCAGGAAGCCGGGTTGACCGTCGGTGCCGTGCAGGCCGTCAAAGTCACCGTGCTTAACCACGCTCATGAACTGATATGAGAAGCCGAGGGCTCCGCGCGAGGGGTCGCAGGATACGGTGGTCAGCCATTGCCCATCGAAACGGTGCGAGGGAGGAGGATTGTTGTCGTCCTGATGGTCGGGCTGATCGGGATGGTCTTGCGGAATCGATGATGCGGGCAACAGGAACATCGCGATGGCGATGAATAGCCGGCCTGAACTTCGCATGAAGCTATGGTAGGAAACTCTGCCGGGGTTGCCAAGCGCAAAATGCGGGCGCGTGAGGCCATCTCGAAGACAAAGAGGAAACGCAGAATTGCGATCGCTCGCAATGGGACGGACGAGGAGCCCGGCGGACGCCGAACTCCTCGCTGTTTGCTACGGGAGGGCCCTCGCTACGGCAGGGCGTAGATGGTTTGAAGAACCTTCTGCTTCAGGCTGTCAGGCAGTGGCGCGTAAGAGAGCGATGAAACCTCCTCCTCGCCTGAGTTGATGCACCAACTAAGCATGTCCTTGATGACCTTTTCCTTCGCCATGTCGGTGGGATGCGTGGGGATGAGCAGATAAGTGAAGCTCGAAATCGGATAGGAGTTGGCGCCCGGAGCGTTGGTGATGGAGACGCGATAGTCAGGAGGGATCTTCGCCGTGGCCGCCGCGGCCGTCACGCCATCGATCGAGGCCTTGACCCAGTTGCCGGATGCATTCTTGATGGAGCCGAAGTCGATGTGGTTCTGGAGTGCGTAAATCAGCTCGACATAGCCGATGGCGCCGGGAAACTCGCGCACCTGCGCTGCCACGCCCTCGTTGCCTTTGCCGCCAACGCCCGTCGGCCAATTGATCGCGGTGCCCTTGCTCGGGCCGCTCGCCCAATCCTGGCTGACCTTGCTGAGGTAGTCGGTCCAGATGAAGGTGGTCCCGCTGCCATCGGAACGATGGATGACGATGATCCGATCACCGGGCAGATTCACGCCCGGATTGTCCTTGGCGATGCGCGGGTCATTCCAGGTGGTGATCTTGGACAGGTAAATGTCGGCGAGCACGTCGGGACTGAAGCGAAGACTGGTGACGCCGGAGACGTTGAAGATGGGAACGACAGCGCCGAGCACTGTGGGAATGTGAACGAGCTTGACCTTGGAAGCGGCCAGCGCGGCATCGGTCATAGGCATGTCAGATGCGCCAAAGTCGACTACGCCGTTGGTGACTTGCTGAATTCCGCCACCTGAACCGATGGACTGATAGTTGATTTGGACACCGGGATGCGCAGCGCTGTACTCGCTGAACCACTTGGAGTAGATGGGGTAGGGAAACGTGGCGCCGGCGGCTGTAATCTTTTGAGCCTGGGCGGCACTTAGCGCGCACACGAACAACGCAACGACAAGCAACGATTTCTTCACGAGATATGCTCCCTTTCTGATTTCCTGCCGAGCTTTATTGTCCATGTGGAATGTTACGGGGAGTTGAAAATGCAGGGAAAAGGGAATAGCCAATAGGGAATAGGACAAGGCGGACAGAAGCAGGAACTGTCAAGGCGCAAGCGGAGTCGGCTGCGTTACCGTTATTCCGTCGCGCTTCAGACGGTTGCGGGTGAGGCTGGCTGCTGCGCCGGCTGCGGGACAGTTTGCGGCACGGGCGCCAGCGGCAGCGTGAAGTGGAACGAAGCGCCGTTGCCGAGCTCGCTTTCAGCCCAGATGCGTCCGCCGTGGGCCAGCACGATGTGCTTGACGATGGCGAGACCGAGGCCCGTGCCTCCGGACTCGCGCGAGCGGGCTTTGTCGATGCGATAGAAGCGCTCGAAGATGCGCTCGAGATGTTCTGAGGCAATGCCGGGCCCGAAGTCCTGAATGGTGAACTCGACCTCGGAGGCGAGCAGGCGCGCCGAGGCGCGAATGCGCTTGCCGGATCTCGCGTACTTGAGCGCGTTCTCCATGAGGTTGCCGAAGACCTGGTGCATCGCATCTGGATCGGCCATGACGAGCGCAGTCGGGCGCGCCCGCGGATTGGAGCTTTACGCCGGAGTCGACCACAATGCCGCCGATGGAGTCGATTGCATCCTGCAAGAGCACATTGGCGCGGACAGGCTGAAGGGAGAGCTTGTAGTCGGGACTTTCGACACTGGCGAGGGCGAGCAAATCCTCGGTGAGGCGGCTCATGCGGCTAGTGTTCTTGAGAATGACGCCGAGGAATTCGAGCGTGATTTCAGAACTGGGATTGGGATCCTCGATCAGCGTCTCCACGTAGCCCTGAATGGAAGTGAGCGGGGTGCGCAACTCGTGGCTGACGTTGGCGACAAATTCGCGGCGAGATTTTTGCGCGGTCTCAATGCTGGTGACGTCATGCAGAACGATAAGCGCGCCGCCCGCAGGCAGTGGAGCAGCGTTGACCTCGAAGACCTGTCCCGGCGCAAGAAGGCTGGCGCGGCCCACGCAGAGCTCGCGGCGTTCAAGAGCGCCGCGCACGCAGGCCAGCAGCTCGGGATCGCGGACAAAGTGAACCAGCGGACGGCCCGGCACGAGTTGCGATCCGGCGATGCGCTGCATGACGGCGTTCGACCAGCGCACTGATCCGGCGGAGGTGATGGCGACGACCGCCTCCTGCATGGAATCGAGCATGACGGCCAGTTCGTCGCGTCCGCTTTCGAGCTCGGCAAAATCCCTGCCCAGCCGCACGGCGGTTTCGTTGAGAGCGGCTTCCATCGAGGAGAGCGCGTCGATGCCGGTAAACGGGCCGGGTTCGATGGGAATTGCATCGATGCGCGCGGTCAAATCGCCGTCGGCAATGCGGCGGGCGAAGGTGACAACACTACGGAAGCGAACGGAGATGCGGCGGGAAATGAACGCGGCCAGAGGAATGGCCACGGCCAGCGCAATGAGACCAGCCCAGAGGGCTTCGCCGCCAAGCACGCGCAAGCGTCGAGCCACTCGTGTGTTGCACAAAACCGTGAAAGGCAAACTCGATGACCAACGTGTAGAGCACGAGGAGGACGACAAAAAGTCCGAACAGCCTGACAAATACTTTGGAGGTCATGAAAGGCAGCTTCTAGCTTTCAGCCTCTAGCTACTGGCTCTGGCATCGCGCGAGCTCGAAGATCGCTGGCAGCTCCGCGGACGAAAGCTAAAAGCCGCGGTGCTAAAAGCTCGAGGCTCGTTCTTATTCGCCTTTCGGCAGTTCGAAACGATAGCCGGCGCCGCGCACGGTTTTAAGATAGCGCGGATTCTCCGGGTCGATCTCGATTTTCTCACGGATGCGGCGCACATAAACATCGACCGATCGCGGAGTGACAAAGCGCGCGTCGCCCCAGACCGCGTCGAGAAGGTGGTCGCGGCTGAAGACGCGGCCGGGATGGCGCGCGAGATAGTCGAGAAGGCGAAACTCTGTCGCAGTGGTGGTGGTGAGCTCGCCGCGAACCTTCAACTGCATTGCGCCCGCGTCGATAATCACTTCTTCAAAGCTGATGGTGGAGGGCGATGTGGGCCGCTCGAAACGGCGCAGCACGGCCTTGACTCGAGCCACCAGCTCACGCGTGGAAAACGGCTTGGTGATGTAGTCGTCGGCTCCCAGATCGAGGCCGAGGACGCGGTCGTTTTCGCCGGCGCGCGCGGTGAGGAAGATGATGGGGATGGTGGAAAGTCCGGCGTGGTTGCGCAGGCGTCGGCAGACATCAAGCCCATCGCCGCCGGGAACCATGATGTCGAGGAGAAAGAGCGCGGGAGGCTTGCGCTCGGCGTCGGGAATGAGATTGGTGGGGGTGTGAAAGAGACGGGCCTCAAAACCTGCCGCCTCAAGATGATGTTGCACCAGCCGGGCTATATCGGCTTCGTCTTCCAGAACAAATACGGATTGGCTCAAAACCGTCAGTCCTCGTCCCGCGGCCCGTTGAGTTGCGGGGACACATTTGACCGCCGGGAACCAAGAACAGAGTAAAACAATCAGGCAAAAGGAATGCAAACGTTTGATGAATTTGGGTGGGGGGCCAGATCGGGTCGCAGATGGTTGGTTACCTGTGGACAAGGGGCTGGAATGGATGGACAATGAATGTGGGTTTGGAAGGGAGGCAATCGGTGAAACTTGCCGGTTTTATTGGCTGGTTCTTCCTCATTGCGCCCCTTGGGCTTGCGGCGCAGAACGCCAGCTATGGTGTTAGCTATGGTCTCGCGGGCAGTCAAACAACGACCCTCATCGGGCCCGACGGTAAGGCAAGCCCGACTACGCGCGCCTTCCCGAAGCTGAATTTGTGCCCGGTTTCGATACAGGCTTCCCACCTCTCGGATGGAAATGTCGTCAGGACCGGCGCCGATCACCCTAAAGGGGTTGGACAGCGGTTGCATCTCAAACTGCATAGCCCGGATCAGCGGACGATTGCCAGCGCGATGATGAATTTGCGCGGCTGGACAGCGAAGGGCCGGAAAGCGCAAGTGGGCTCAAGCGATAATGCATCTCTTGGGGCGCGGACGCTCACGGTGGCAGACTGCCTGCCGAACGGTTAGCGCTTCTTCGGTTTCTTAGCAGCAGGCTTCTTCCCTGCCGGCTTTGAGGGCTTTGCGGGAGCCTTTTTGGCGGGTTTGGCGGGCGGCTTCGGCTTGGCCTTGGGCGCAGCAGGCTTTGGCCGGAGCGGCTTTCTTGGCCGGCGCTTTGGCGGCGGCTTTTGCAGGCTTGGCGGCTGGCGCTTTGGCTGCGGCTGCGGTTTGGCGCTTGGCTTGGTTGCCTTGGTGGCCGCCGGAGCAGTCGCGGACTTCTTTGACGATGCAATCGCGGGGGCTGCAATTGGCTGGGCCTTTGCGGGCGCGGGTTTTGCCGGTGCAGCTTTCGCCGGAACGAGCGGCGCGGACGGTTTGGCCGCAGGTCCAGCTTTCGCAGCGGGGCTAGACTTTCCAGACAGGCGCCGGGCTTTCCTGCAGGTGCGGGCTTGCCGGCAGGCGCAGGCTTTTGTCCCTTTTTGCCGGCGAGCTTTTTGGAGGACGGCGGTGCGTCGTCGCCATCCAGATCTTCGTCTTCGTCGGCGTCCAGATCGTCGTCGATTCCGCCCGCAGACGCGCCCTTGGGCAGAATGCGCGAGGTCCAGCTCTTCATCGTCGCCGCCCATGGAGTCCAGATCCTCTTCGGGCAACGCATCTTCGGACTCTTCATCCTCCAATGCAGCTTCCTTGATTCTGGCTCCGGCGCGTTTCGCGCGAGAGCGCTTGATGGTGACCTGCGGCGGTGGCGCGGGCGGCGAATATGGCTCCAGGAAGGCGCGCATCTCCTCCGGCGTGGTCAGCTTGCCATCGATCAGCTCAAGGAAGATCTTCTGTGAAACGTCGGCGTAGATGGGCAACTCGGGGGTGATGCGCATCTCCTGCATGAGCAGGTGCGGGATGCGCTGACGAGCCTCCGGCCAGACCTTCAGGAAGTTGTTATAGCGCTCCTGAACGGCTTTGTCCTTGCTTGTAAAGCCAAGCCAAAGAATCGCTTCTGGATCATAGCTCGTGAAAAGCTTGAAGGTTGCCGAGGGCTTGGCATTTTGCTTCGACAGCAGCGTTTTGGCGAACCCTGAGGCCAGCGAATCCAGCTTGTTCCACTCTTCGACAAAGCCAGGCCGAAGCAGAGATTTCTTGAGCGCGGAAAGGTCGCGGGGCGGCACTTTGGCGGTGAGCAGCTGCATCTGGGCGGCGGACATGTCGGGATGAATGCCCTGCACCAGCAACTGCACAGCCAGATCGTGAAGCGCGGTCAGCTTGGCTTCGTCGGCCCTGGCGGAGGTCCAGGCCGGAAAGAGGACCTTCATCCAGCCTTCCGCTTCGAGCGCGCGAAGAACTTTCAGGCCGTCTTCCTCGTGGCCGATCTGCTCCAGCTCCTCCCTGCGCGCGTGGTCGGAAAGATACTCGATGACGCCCTCGGTCTTGGCGTTGTCGTAGCGGGCCTGGGTTCTGGGATCCATCTCCCAGCCCAGGCGGGCACGGTAGCGCGTGGCCCGAATCAGGAGCGCGGGATCTTCGATGAATCCGTAATTCGAAACGAGGCGCAAGGCGCGCAATTCAATGTCGGCGGCGCCGTTCAGCGGGTCCATCAGAAGGCCGTACGATCCCTCGTTGAGGGAGATGGCCATGGAGTTGACGGTGAAGTCGCGGCGGCGCAGGTCTTCGTGGATGGAGGCGGGGTGAAAGACGGGCTTGCCGGGCTTGGGATACTCGAGGCGGTGGGTGCTGACTACGTTGACGCGCACGGTGCCGGGAAAACACAGGTAAAGGCTGCGCGAAAAGCTCGTCTTCTCCCCAGAGCTTTCCGCCCAGCTTCTCCAATGGTTTCTTGAGCTTAAGGGCGTTTCCGTGAAAAGCGACCTCGAGCTCGCGGACCGCATGGCCGCTGGTCAGGTCGCGGACGGCGTCTCCGGTGAGAAAAAGAATGGTGCCGGCCTCGCGCGCGGCGGTTCGTAACTGCGCGAGAGCGTGGCGCTGGTCGGCCGAGAGCCGGTTCTCCAGGAGGTAGATATAGTCGGGCATGCTTTAACCTGATTCCGCCGTCTGGACCGCAGCCCAAGTGCCTGATGATGTTGCCGTTATGGCGCGATTCGTAGATGCTTGCAAACAGAAACATTAACACAAGTTGCCGTGGAAGACTAGTCAGCCTTGACAGGTCTTGCAACTTTTCCGGTGTGGGAATCGAGGTTGGTCGGGATCAGGACGGCCAGCTGGGTAGCCAGAAGGTGCAATAACGGGCGGTCGCTGCATTTGTGCGGCTCGTGCGACAATCCAGAGCGATGGCCTCAGCACGCAAACCCGTCATAGTGCGCAAGTTCTCCCGCGACTGGCTGGCCGGCTACGCAGGCGCCGACTTCGGGCAGACGAAGCCGGAGCTGGAGATTCTGGACCTGACCGGCAAAGTTGTCCGGATGGGATGGGAGCAGGTGAAGTGGGTTTGCTACGTGCGCGCCTTGCCTGCCGGCGCTGCGGACCAAGCCGACCCTGAGCGGCTGGTGCGTAAGCGATTCTCTCTGCGGCCGCGGACGGCCGGCCTGTGGATGCGGCTGACCCTGAATGACGGCGACGAGCTTGAGGGATTGGCGGGCAATGATCGCAGCCTGGTTGAAGGCGCCGGCTTGCTGCTCACTCCGCCGGATACGCGGTCGAACACGCAGCGCATTTATGTGCCTCGGCTGGCAATTCAATCGCTGGAAGTGCTGAGTCTGATCGGGGCTGCTGGGCGGAAGCGCGCCGAAGCGGCAAAATTCGCCGGCGAACAGCCCGATCTGTTTGGCGGTGACAGCGAGGCCGCTGAAAAATAAATGCGTCGGCTTTGGTGCACGCAGGCGGCGATGAGCTCCAAGGTCGGTTGGCGGAAGATTAGGCTGTTAGCTGCTGCGCTGCGAGTCCTGCTTCCACCAAGCTCATGTAATAGTCCGCAGTCAGCCCGAGAACGCGTTCTTCTGAGTAATGCTCCATTACCCAGGCGCGCGCTGCCCGGCCCATGCGGAGACGGCGCTCAGGATCGCGCAGGAGCTTGATCACCGATTCATAAATTGCCTCAGGATAGCCGGGCGGAATGAGAAGGCCTGTCACTTCGGCCACGACTGCGTCGCGGGCGCCGGTGGATTCGGTGGTGACGACAGGAATTCCTGTGGCCGCAGCCTCCAGAACAGCATTGGGAAATCCCTCGCGCCACGTGGGAAGAACCATCACGTCCATGGCGCGGTAATAAGGCGCAGTGTCGGCGACGAATCCGGTGCAATGGATGCGTGGGTGGCTGAGGATGCGGTCGCGAACCCCGGCATCGAGCGCGTCTTCTGCAGCGTCGAACCAACCCACGAGCAGAAGATGCGTTGCGGGCTCTGCGAGCAGAATCAGATCGAAGGCCTCAATGAGTTCCGGCAGGCCCTTATCGCGCGTGAATCGGCCGACAAATCCGACGACCGGAGTCGCACGCGGAATGCCGAATTTTTCGCGGACATCAGCTTGGTCCGGGCGAGAAGCGCTCGACATCTACGCCGTTGCTGCTTCCCTCCCCCAGCACCAGCAATTTGGCTGCGGGAGCGAGGCGTAGCGCCAACGCCTCCGCGCGAAGGCTCGCGCTGTTGCAGAGCACGACGTGCGCGCAGGCGCATGCGACGCGCTCAGCAGCGAGCAGAATCCAGCGCTTGAATCCGCTGGATCTTTCGAGCTTGAGTCCGCGCAGCATGTAGACGCGCCTGGGCACGCCGCGCAGCCACGCGGCGAGAGTGCCCAGCAAGCCAGCCTTCGGTGTGCCGAATTCCACTAAGTCGGGTTTGCGTCTGCCGAGAAGCCACCAGAGCCGAAGCAACGCCAACAGGTCAGCGGCGGGAGCAATGGTGCGGCGCATGGGGATCGCGGCTCGCTCCACGCCTGCGCTCGCGGCGGTGCTGTCCACGCAGCGGGCCGGGGCTGCAGACCAGGACAACGCGGAATCCGGCGCGGCGCAGCACACGCAGGCGCGCTCCGAGAATCAGGCACGATTCCTGACTCGTTACGCCGACGACCATGGTGGGCCGCTCGTCAACATGCGGAGGAGCGAGGACGGACAATGTCGCAGAATCTGCCATGAAGCGCACACGCTTTCAAAAGCTTCCCCAAAATGTGAAAGGCGATCGGCAGATTCTGGCTGAGAACGAAGGCAAATGTATCAATTTGTAAATCTAAGATTAGAGCAATTTAAGAAACAAGCAGTGATACTGAACACACGTCAAACGCGCAACATTCAGCGAGAATGAGTTTCCTCTCAGGAAACCGATGGCGCGACGAACAAGAATCCTGCTGCTTCTTTCTCATTTAGGCGGCGGCGGGGCCGAACATGTGATGGCACTGCTGGCGCGCGATCTTTCGCAGCAGAAGTATGAAGTCCATTTGGGTCTCGTAGGGCAAGCGGAATAGTGGTGGGAACAACGATTCCCGCACTGGGTAACCCTGCACGCGCTGGGCGCGAGGCGGGCGCGTGCCGGGGCGTTTCCGTTACTGCGCCTGATTTGGCGGCTTCGACCCTCGGTGGTGCTCACAGGAGCAGCTCGAGGTCAGCTTCCTGGTGCTGCTGCTGCGGCCGCTGTTTCCGCCCAGAACGTCGGTGCTGGTGCGCCAGAATGCAACCGCTGACATCGGTTCTGGAGTTTGGCCGCTTGCCCGGATTCATGCGCCTGCTTTATCGATTGCTTTATCGAAACTCCGATCATGTGATCTGCCAGTCGGGAGCGATGGCGAAAGATCTGGCGCAGGCCCTCGGGATCGACGATGAGCAAATCGCCGTGTTACCGAATCCGGTTGATTTTGCAGGAATCCGCGCGGCTGCGGATGAACCTGCAGTGCGGAGCGGCGCCGGCCCGCAATTGCTGGCAGTGGGAAGGCTCTCGCCGGAGAAAGGTTTCGACCTGTTGCTCAATGCGCTGGTCGTTGTGCGCGAGCGATTTCCTGAAGCTCATTTAATTCTCGCCGGCGCGGGCCCGGAGGAAACCACTTTGAAGTTGCTCTGCCGCGAGCTGGGATTAGAAAAAGCAGTTTGCTTTGCCGGCCACGTCGATCAACCCTATAAATACTTCGCGAGCACCACGCTTTTCGTGCTTCCGTCGCGGCACGAGGGCATGCCCAACGCGCTGCTTGAGGCCGCCGCGGCCGGATTGCCTCTGGCGGCCACGCCGGCATCGGGTGGAGTGGTGGATTTGCTGCGCGGCCGGACTGGCGCGTGGGTTGCCACCGAGATCACCGCGGATGCGCTTGCTGTGACGATCATCACGGCTCTTGAGACTGTCCGGCCGGGACAACGATTCAGTCATTCGTTCTTTGCATCGACAGCCGGAATTGCGCGGCATGAATCTCTTGAACGAGATACGGAAATCCCCTCGCGACAATTTCTCGATCAGCAGTGATTCTAATCACGGAACATTTTTTTTGAAGAGTTATTTCTTGACATTGTTTCAAATCGGGTGTCTTCTCACCGTACAGTTTCTGTACAGTTTTTCTACACCCCAAAAGAGGATCCGTTTCAAGGATCACTCTCCTGTTGTCGAAGGGGCTTACTCAGACGAGGAATGATTGGGCGTGCCGGGCCGTTATTCCGGGCCTTGATTTTTTAGAGCACCACCTCACTCCGTCGAGCAAGATTCCCGCCAACAACATTCATAAACTGTAGTCTCGATTCCTGCGCACGATGAGGCCGCATTTACAGCGGCTGATTCCCTTCCCTCTGCGCCGATTCGAGTGAGAACTATCACGAAACCCTTTGAAAGTCTCCGGCGCCGGATTCGGCCCGGGACGCGGCAGCAGTGTCGCTCGGAGAAATGCCTTGTTCCGTCCTTGGTTTGGTTTTGCTCTTACGGGGATTTTGTGTGCCCTGGCCCTTCCGTTGATCGCCATTTCCATGGCATCGGCGGCCGTCTGTTCGGCTGTGTATGCGCTTTGGTCTCCCGTTCAGAGGCGCCAACGTCCTATCGATCCAGACATTCGGAAGAGATGGCAGTCGAATGAGTTTGCGTTCGAGCGAGCCATTGATGCGTATGAGGAATTGATCGACGCGCATGCACGGACGCGCCCATGACAAACACGGCGGGCCACGCTGCGGTTTCGATCCCGGGCCTTGACCGCATTGGCGGCGCCGAGCGTCAGGCGATGCTGCTGGCCAAGGGGCTTCGCCGGCGCGGTTGGCAAGTCAGCGTGGTGGCGCTATCCGGCAGCGGAGGCGCGGCGGCAGCGGAACTGCGCGACTGCGGCGTAACGTTCACCAGCCTAGAAATGCGCAAAGGCCTCGCCGATCCGAGGGGATGGATTCGCTTCCATCGCTGGCTAAGTCGCGAGCGACCGGACGTGCTGCACGCGCATCTGCCGCATGCCGCATGGTTGTGCCGATGGTCGCGCGTGGCTGCGCCGGTGCCGGTGGTGATCGATACGCTGCACAGTTCAAGTACAGGCAAGAGAGGGCGACACATCGGCTACACATGCAGCCGCTGGCTTCCCGATCACGTGACGGCGGTGAGCCACGCAACGGCTGCTTCCCACCTGGTTGCCGGGATGGTGCGCGAGGAACGACTTTCGATTCTGGCCAACGGAATTGACGTGGCGGCCTGGGAGCCGAATGCTCAGGCGCGATCCGCGATGCGGCAGTTGCTCGGATTCCGCAATGAGTTTCTCTGGATTGCCGCAGGCAGGCTGGAATCGGTAAAGGATTATCCGACCTTGTTGAGGGCGTTTGCGCGCGCACCGCAGACGGCACGATTACTGATTCTGGGCGCGGGTCCGCTGGAGGCGGACCTGGCTGGGCTGTCGGCGCAACTCGGGCTGGAAAAGCGCGTGCGATTTCTGGGCTTCGAGCCGAATGTTGAGCGCTTGATGCAGGCCGCCGATGGATTTGTTTTGTCGTCTCGATACGAAGGATTGCCGATGGTGTTGCTCGAGGCAGGCGCTTGCGGAGTGCCCGCAGTGGCCACCGATGTGCCGGGAACGCGCGAGGTGCTGATTGACGGCGTGAATGGCTGGCTGGCCCGGGCTGGAGACGCTAATAGCCTGGGTGAAGCGATGACCAAATTAATGAGCATGCAGGCCGTAGAGCGAAACGCGATGGGCCAACGCGCGCGCCAACGGGTGATCGCCGAGTTCAGTTTGGAGTCTATGCTTGACCGGTGGGAACGGCTCTACGAGGAACTGCTCGACCGCAAGAACGTCAATTGGCGCAAGCGACTGACGGCGCGGGACATTTTGAACCGCCGGAGTGCCGCATCTGCATAGAGGCGCTCGGCAATCGGCAAAGTTGCGGGCTGATTGCGGAAAAGTACGCGATCAACCGAGGTGAATTGATCCGCGTGGACAGTTAGAAACGCACGCAGGTTAGCAATGTCCGCGTCAGAAGTCGTGTTAGGGTGAATGCAAATGGTCCATAGGCCCTTCCGTTTGTTGACGGGCCCCCAAAGCTGCTGAGGAATCCAGGTGAGACCGCCGCGCAGAAACAGAATGCGGGCGAAGCCGTCGGAGACCAGAACAATGCCTTCCGCGCGAAGCGCGTCGAGAGTGCGGCGATCGAATCCATGCCGGGGCGCGACCCAGATTCTGGGATTGAGGCCGTGCTCGCGCAGAATGCGCAGGCCTTCTCTGATCCACGCGCGCTGGGTTGCGGCAGGCACGCCGGCAAACTCAGAACGGCGCGTGATGCCGAGCAGGCTGCGACCGCGGCTTGCGCAAACGTGGCGATAGCCGTGCAGGCCGATGACGGCTCCCGAAGCTTCGAGTGCGCGCATGCGCTGCCAGAAGGCTGGATCGGGTGGAGAGACCTCAAGCTCGGGATCGCGGTTGTCCGGAACGACGGCCAGGATTGGCTGCAGCTGAAACTCCTTGATCAGAGATTCGATGCGCCGCCAGCGTTCAGCCGACATCGTCGGACAAAGATCGTCGCAGCGCAGCAGATATTCGGCCGGTGCGGGAATCATGCGACGGCCTCCGCGGCGAAAGCCTGCGCGAGAAGTTTTCTGCTCCAGTACCAGAGATAGAAAAATGTGCTCACGGTCCAGAGCGAAGTGGCGAGCGCGATTCCGGCGACTCCGAACCAGCGCATGAGAACAAGATTGAGTACGATGTCGAGGCCGAGATTGATGATGCCGCAGTAAAGGATCAGATCGGTGCGGCGCATGGCGACAATAAATCGGTAGTAGACGCGGCTGATGACGAAGAATGGAATCTGAATGGCGTACATGGCGAGCACGGATGCGACGACGGTCGTATCGCGCGGGCCAAACTGTCCGTGTTGAAGCGCGACACGAACGAGCGGGCGCGCGCCGGCAATCAGAAGAACCGCGATGGGCACTGAGACAAGCGCAGTAAGGCGTACCCAGGTGCGAATCGTGTGGCGGCATCCGGCCCAGTCGCGGCAGGCGATCATGCGCGAGAGATAAGGAACGATGGCCGTCGAGATCGCGCCAGCCAGCAACGTGAGCACCACGCTGACGAAGCGATTGGCATACACCAGGGCCGAGACGCTGCCGGCAACGAGCATTGCAGCCATCGATTGATCGACGAGCAGGCCTCCTGAAGACACCACGCTCGAGAGCAGCACTGGGCCGTACTGGCCGGCGACCTCGCGCGTTGGCTCATCCATGCCGTGCCAGCGCAGGCGGAAGCGATAGCCGCGTCTGTGCATCATCCAGGTGACGATGATGGCGTGCAGCAGCGATCCAGCGAGCGTGGAGTAGACCATGGCCCAGATGCCCAAACGACCGCCGAATACAAGCGTTCCGAAAATAATGGCGAACGAAATGACCATGGGCGCGAGCGCCGGAAATGCGAAGCGGTCGAGCGTGTTGAGAACGGCGGTGCAATTGGTGGCGATTCCCGTGATGA
Organism: uncultured Acidobacteriaceae bacterium; assembly: GCA_963725115.1. Lineage (GTDB taxonomy): Bacteria > Acidobacteriota > Terriglobia > Terriglobales > Acidobacteriaceae > Telmatobacter. The sequence goes on from CAVRXG010000003.1 coordinate 925,304, forward strand.
GGACTACCGGGAGGAGCACATAGAACAGGTGTATGGCGAGGGTGAGCTTGGCGGGCGGCAAAGTGTGAGGCAATGAGCGGAAAGAAGCCGCGCGCGAAAAGAGCCATCGCGGCGCTGGCCGCGGCAAGGAGCAGGCACATCCAAAGCATGGAACTCGACAGAAGCTGCTGGGCGCGTGTCGTGGCCTTCCTGTTCCCTCACCCGGACCAGCGTGGGCACGAGCGCCTGATTCATCGATTCCGAGATGAGGTTGACGAGCAGGCTGGGGATGAGCGCAGCGGCGAGAAATGCGTCCATGGCGTCGGATCGGCCATAGACTGAGGCGACGGCGATCTCCTTGAATGTGGCGAGGAGCTTGACGAAGATGCCCGCGGCTCCGACTGAGATGGCGGCGCGGAAGATGGCGCGATTGATGCTGAATGTTCGAGTGGGCGCGGCGATTGGCGAGGCGATCGACATGGCTGCGGAAGCGTCCCTCAGGATTCCGGCTGTGGCGTAAATCGCTGTGCCACTTCAGGAGCGCGGCAGCAGCGGCCGAGACGCGAAGCAGTCATCGAGGCCGTCGGGATCGTCAGCGGCAAGGCGGCCGGCAACGGCGATCATGGCGAAGAGCAAGCCACGTGGTGCGGTTCTCTTCGACGGTGGCGACAAGCGAGGTCAGCGCCCAGACGATGAGCGAAGTAACCAGCGCCAGCCGCAAGGAGCCGCGGGTGCGAAGAGCAAATCGACCTGCGAGCGCGAAAAGGATAACAGCCAGAAATAACGCGCATAGCCCTCCGCTGACGGCGATCGAGAGCGCGGTGTTGTGCGCGGTGTCGATGGGAGAAAGATGCGCGGCGGCGACAAATGTGCCTGCGCCGGTGCCGAGAAGTGGCGCGTCGAGCAAATGCGCTCCAGCCGGCAGACCAGATGTTGAAGCGCTGATTCAGGTCGCCGGTTTGGAGCTGCTCTGGGATGGTGGCGAGACGCGCCAGCGTGGCGCCGGGAACGATGAGCCAGAGCGCCGCGAGAAACGGCGGAAGCACGAACGCGGCAGCGACAACGCGCCTGGCGCGGCCGCGCATAAGAAGAATCGCGGAGCCAACGAGCGCGACGACAGCGGCCAGAAAACCCTCACGCGACGCGGTGAGCACAACGGCAACGAGGCCGAGCGGGAAAAAGCCCAGCGCCATCGAGCGCGGAAGCCAGCGCTGTTCGCAATTGACGAGGAGAGCCGCGAGCGGAAAGCCGAGATCGAGAAAGCGAGCGACTTCGTTGGGGTCCTGACCGTAGGCTGCAAATCGGATCTGACCAGCGGCGATAGCTTCAGGCGAGCTGAATGCCGCGAGGGTGAGAAGCGCCAGCACCCAGGAGCCGGCAACGGTGGCGCGCAACAGAGCGCGCAGATCGGCGGGAGTGTCGGCGAACTCCCAGATCAGCCAGACAATCATCATCTCCTGAAAGTAGCCGCGAATGCTTTCCAGAGTTGCAGCTGAATCGATGGTCCAGAAACAGGAACAGCAGAACCAGAGAAAGAGCGCGAGCGTGATCCACCAAAACGCGCCGGGGGTGCGCATGCTGCCCGCTTGCAGCACTGCCGGAACCGCGGCGAGAAGCACCAGCAGACCGGCGATGCGGGCCGCGTTGCCGAGCAATCCGCCGAGATCGAGCGAGTACTCCCACGGAATGGTAAAGGCGAAAAGGAGCAGCAGAATCCACGCGGTTTTTCTCATTTAATACCGTTGCGAATAGACCAGGGCGGAGTAAATCGTGACGCCGATGGTCGACTGAATGGCGGATTCCAGGGTCCGGTTGAGCAGATTCTTAGCTACGGAATCGGGAACATAGAGAATGTCGCGGTCCTGCACGGGCTGGTCCGGATCTTGCCCGCGCAGCATTCGCTGAAGATTGAGAGCGATCATGGTGCGGCCTCCTTTTTGCTCGCGGATGAGCAGAGCCTTTCCGACCGCGGCGTTCTGCGACGGCCCCCAGGCGAGCGCGAGCGCCTGCACCACGGTGAGCCCCTGCACGGGATCAACCGCGAATCCGCCGGGCCGGATCACATCGCCGACCACGTAGACAAGACCTGCGCGGCTCACCTGCACAGTGTCGCCGGGGCTCAGCTCGGGATTGTGGTCGGTCGAAGTATCGATTCCGCCGGGATCGAGCACCACCGCATGCGCAGTCTTTGGATCGCCCTGATGAAACACATTCACGAGGCGGCCCGCGTTGGGCGAAAGACCGGACGCGGCAGAGATCAGGTCGAGCAGGCGATGGTGAACGGTGTAGGGATAGACGCCGGGGCGCGTGACTTCGCCGAGCACGCTCACGTCCTGCCCGACGTAGGCAGTGACCAGCACTGAAACGAGCGGATGAAGGAGCATGCCCTTGGCCACAAGCGCGGCCTCAATGGCGTGCTCGGCAGCCTGTTCGTCCAGGCCTGCAAGCCTGACGTCGCCGATCAAAGGCAGCGTAACCGTACCGGCCGCTGAGACGCGGACCGAAGATCGAAACTCCGGCGTATGGTACTCGGTGATCTCGAGAAAGTCTCCGGGGCTGATGGGCGCGGGCATGGGAGCGGAAAGCTGCGTGCCGGCCGCCGAGGGCTGGCCTGTCACCGACACTGCGTCGCCAGCATCATTCCAGATTGCGGGTGCATCTTTGGGATTGGGCACACTTCTGGTGTCCTCAGTCTGCGGAAAGCTGGCAACGCCGGCGGGAAGGCCCGATGTACTCGGCGTAGGTGCTTGCGCGCGAATCGATGTGCTTGCGCCAGGCAACGCGAACATTGCAAGGATCACGGGAACGAGCAAAGTCGGACCAGCGACAGGGCCTACAGAGTAACTAAGTGATTCGCGCAGCGACTCACGCAGGAGCGCAGCGCCAACAGCAATCCAAAGCCCAACGAAAAACGTGATGGCGAGATAAAGCGGCAGATCGGGAGCAACGGGCTTCACCGGCTGGCGCGCGTAATCGACGACAGAGATGTTTGAAGATCGCACTCCGGCGGCGAGGCCTGCTTCCTCGGCTTTATCCTGCACGCGTAGATACAAGTCGTGGCTGGCGTTCGCCTCCTGGCGCATGACGGCGTATTCGGTGGCAGCCTCGTTCAGCTTCATGCCCTGATCGGTGGCCTGCGCGAGGCTGTTGCGCACCAGTTGCTCGCGATCGAGAGCGGTCTGCCAATTCGTGTGAAAGCGCTCCACCAGTTTTGCGTCCTCCGCTTTTTTCTGCCGGTCGAGGTCCTGCAATTGACGGTTGATTTCGACGACGCGCGGAAAACCGGGCCCATGTTCGGCGCTGAGTTGCGCCTGTTCCTGCTCAAGATCGCTGCGGCGTGCGTGAATCTGCTCGAGCAGCGCAGTTGCGAAGTTGGCGTTGTCGGCCTGCAAATGCGGATCGGAGGCAATGACCGTCTCCGGGTCTCCCTGCGAAGCTGCGCGATATTCTGCCTCGGCGAGAATGCGGTCCGTCGTAGCCGAGACCAGCTGGCGGCTGAGCTCGTCGATCTCGAGCAGCACCGAACTATGCTCGGTTTCACCGGGCTGGCCGTTGGCCATCACCTCGGGCGTGCTCACAATGCCGTGTTGATCTTCAAAATCCGCGAGACGCTGCTGATCGCTGTCCACGCGGGTTTTCAAGTCGGCGAGTTGAGTGCTGAGCCAGCCTGAGGCCTGCGCCGTAGCCTGAATCTGCGATTCGATCTGCTGCTCGTCATAGGCGTCGATGAGCGCGTTAACCACAGCTGCCGAAAGCGCTGCGTCGCGCGAGCGGAAGCGAATTTCTACCAGCATTGTGCGCGGCATCGATTGCACATGGAGACGGCGCGAGAAGCGGTCGAGCAGCCAGGCCTGAGCGTCAGGCGTCGGCTTGTCAGGATTGAAACCTGGAAAGCGGCTGCCGAAGTTGCCGCGAAAACCGGGTGCATCGTAAAGCTTGAGACCTGACAATCACGCGCCAGGCCAGCCGGTCGCTGCGCAGAACGCTGGCCAGTGTTTCCAAAGCGATGGGCGCGGAAAGAATGGAGGTCGGAACCTGTACATCACCGCCATCCAAATTGAGAGAGGAGACCGGCGCGGCGCGAAGCTCGACGCGTCCCGCCGCTTCATACTGATTTGGTGCGATGAGGCAGTAGAGGATGCAGGCGACGAGCAGCGCCGCTTCAATCGTGGCAACAAACCAACGTCGACGCCAGACTACGCGCCAAAGATGGCGCAGAGAGGTGGACGCGGGACGGACCGTGTTCGCCCGAGTAGGTGCTACGGGATCGCCCAGATGAACTTCGTGAATCGAAAGAGCATTCGGCAACGGAATGAAACCTCAACGGCAGGGATCCGTGCACGCAGATAAACATGAAAATTGATGAAGACCGTCTTGCGTTTCTGCAGAGTTGCGACCGGGGACACAATGCCTCCGCGCCGCAGACCGCAGCGAGTGCTCGCCATGTGCCTCTCTTTCGCCCAAGCTTATAGGGGCAAACGCGATGGCCCTGGCGTTCAGAACGAACAGCTATTCTGGGGAAATTCCAAGATAGTCTCGTTCATCAAATGCCCTCAGTCAATGGCATACGAGGTACGGTGTGATGACCGTCACACTGTGAGCACTTGGCGGATCTGGCGCGACGCGGCCAGAGGCGTGGCGCCTGCAGAGAATCGAGGCGAGAGTGAGAGCCAGCTTATAGAGTGGTGTGGCAGAGTTTCGGGCAGCGGCGACGACCTAAGCTGCGCTCGGCGTGGTCTTGTACCACTCGGCGGTGCGGCGAATGCCCTCGCGGAAATCGACCAGCGGGACGTAGCCCAGCAGTTCCCTCGCCCGGCTGATGTCGGCCAGAGAGTGCCGGATGTCGCCGGAGCGCGGCTCAGCATAGTTCGGTTTGCCCTTGTAGCCGGTGAGTTCGCTCAGAATTTCGAAGGCCTGGTTGAGCGTGACGGCCGCTCCGGTGGCCACGTTCATCATTTTGCCGGAGACTTTTTCGGCGGGCGCGGATGCGGCCAGCAGATTGGCGGCGACAACATTCTCAATGAATGTGAAGTCGCGGCTCTGCTCGCCATCGCCGTAGATGGTCGGCTGCTCGCCGGCGAGCAACTTGCGGCAAAAGATGGCCAGAACGCCGGAGTAGTGCGAAGTGGGGTCTTGAAAGGGACCGAAGACATTGAAGTAGCGCAGGGTGACGGTCTCAAGCCCGTAGACACGCGTAAAGGCAGCTAGATAGTGCTCGCCGGCCAGCTTGGCCACCGCGTAGGGACTGATGGGATTGGGCAACATGTCCTCGCGTTTGGGCATGGTGGGCGTATCGCCGTAGACCGACGAAGAGCCGGCGTAGATGACGCGGCGGACGCCGGCGGCGCGCGCGGCCACCAGCACATTCAGCGTGGCATCAACGCAGTTGCGATTGGTGGCTACGGGATCGGCGACTGAACGCGGCACACTGGCCAGCGCTGCCTCGTGAAAGACGACTTCGGCGCCCGCGCAGGCTTGGGCGCAGAATGCCGGATCGGCGAGGTCGCCCTCGATGAACTCCATCGCCTCGAGGCCGGCGAGGTTGGCGCGCTTGCCGGTGATGAAACTATCGACACCGCGCACCGACTCACCGCGCGCGAGCAGAGCCGCGGCGATGGAGCGACCGATAAATCCTGCGGCGCCGGTAACGACGTACTTGGCCAAGTTTGTTCCCCAGGAAAAGAGTGGCGCGGCTCAATCGATGGGCCGCACGAGCTAGGATACTATTGCAACCCTGCGAGTCTTCTGCTGGGGCCGCGCCTTCGGCAGCTAGAGTTCAACGAATCCGTTTTCCAATTCGATCCACTTCGATCATGACAGCTTTTCTCCCAGATTTGGCTGAGCCCCAGAGTTTTTCCATCGACGGAGAGACTGCTGTTTCTGGCGTTGGCCGCCGCATCGGTCTACGGATTTTGCCGGCGATTCTGGCCGATTCTCAGCAAAATTCTGCACTCGAAGAAGGACCCAGACTTTCATCTGTTCCCTATCGGCAGGCGCGTGCGCGATTTTGTCTGGGAAGTGCTGCTCCAGGCCAAGGTCATCCGCGAGCGGCCGCTGGTGGGCTTCGCCCACGCGCTGGTGTTCTGGGCGTTCTGCGCCTTCGCGCTGGTCACGCTGAATCACTGCGCGACGATTTTCGGGCTTGGCTTTCTCGATCCGGCGGGGCGAGTCGGCCGATTCTACTTCGACTTCGCGGCAGTCTTCGCTGTGGCCTGCGCGGTGGGCATCTTCGGGTTGTTTGTGCGGCGATTCGTCGCGCGGCCCAAGTGGCTCGGCGAAGTTTCCTGGGAGTCGGGACTGATCGCCCTGCTGATCTTCGTGCTGATGGTTACGTATCTGGCGGCGTTCTTTGTGCCCGGTGCGAGCACTGCCGCGCGGGCGCTGTGGTGGGCGCACACGATTACCTTGCTGGCTTTTCTGCCGGTGATTCCGCACACGAAGCATCTGCATTTGCTCTTGAGCCCGTTTACGATCTTTCTGTCGCGGGGCGGATTTGCCGAGATTCCTCCGCTCGCGGACGACGAAGACTTCGGGCTGGTGGCGGGAAAGGATCTGACGCAACTGGTGAGCCTGCAGGCCTACTCCTGCGTGGAGTGCGGGCGCTGCATGGAGCATTGCCCGGCCAACAATACCGGCAAGCTGCTGAACCCCAAGGAAATTGTGCTGGGGCTCCGCGACTATCTCAATGAATATGGTCCCGCGTCGGAGGAGCCGCTGCTGGGCAAATACAACGCGCAGGAGGCGGTGTTCGAGTGCACCACGTGCGGCGCATGCGAGTTTCAGTGCCCGGTGGGCATCGAGCATGTGCCGATCATCGTTGGGCTGCGGCGCGGCGCGGTGAACACGGGCGCATGGGACGACGATCACGGGGCGAAGTTGTTTCTGGCGCTGGAGCGCGGCAGCAATGCGCTGGGAATGAGCGCGACGGAGCGCGACAAGTTTGTCGAGAAGAATGCGCTGCCGATCTTCGACGGAACGCAGGAGTATTGCCTGTGGCTCGGCTGCATGGGCGCGTACGATCCGCGAGGGCGCGAGATTGTGGTGGCGCTGGTGCGAGGTGATGCGACACCTCGGCGCGAGCTTCGGCGTGCTGCGCAAGGAGAAGTGCACGGGCGACCCGGTGCGGCGGCTGGGCAACGATTTGCTTTTTCAGCAACTGGCGGAATCTGGCCTGGAGGCGCTGGCGCAAAATCGCGTCAAGAAGATCATTACGATCTGTCCGCATTGCGTGCGGACGATTCAGGAAGATTGGAAGGCGTACGGCACGCCGCCCGAAGTGGAGCATCATAGCGAGTTTCTGGCTCGCTTCGTTGACAACTGCCGCCAGCCCAAAACCAGGAGAAGATCGTCTTCCACGATCCGTGCTATCTGGGGCGCTATCGCGGCGTTTACGAGGAGCCGCGGAGCGTTGCCGCGCTGGCCGGAGAGTTGGTCGAAGCGCCGCGCTCGCATGAACGCAGTTTTTGCTGCGGCGCCGGCGGAGGGCTGGTCTTTCTCGGCGAGGAAAAAGGCGAGCGCGTGAGCCATGTGCGTGCGGAGGAGCTGGCCGCGACAGGCGCGAGCGTGGTCGGCACGGCCTGCCCCTTCTGCAATACGATGTTTCAGGATGCGTTTGCCGCAAAGGGCGATGGCGCGCCGGAGCTGATGGACATTGCGCAGTTGCGGCGCGGGGGTTGCCGGAATGACTGCAGCGACTCGCGAGGGAACGCAAGAGATGAAGATCGTCGTCGCCATCAAGCAGGTTCCGGATCGCGATGCGCCTGTTCGCATCGCCCCGAGCGCGAATTGGATAGAAGAGCGTGAGCTCCAGTGGGCGATGAACGAGCCGGATGCCTACGCGCTCGAAGAGGCGCTGCAGCTCAAAGAAAAAGCCGGCGGCGAGGTGATCGTGTTGAGCGCGGGGCCGGAGCGCGTGGGCTCGACGATTCGCGAAGCGCTGGCCAAGGGCGCAGACCGCGCGATTCATATTGTCTGCGACGACCTGAACGCGCGCGATGCGCTGGGCGTGGCGCGATTGCTGGCCGCGGCCATCAAACCCGAGAATCCCGATCTTGTGCTCACCGGATTGCAGTCGGAAGATGTGGGCTTGGGCCAGACCGGCGTCATCGTCGCCGAATTGCTTGGGCTGCCGCACGCCACCATGATTCTTCACGTGGAGAAGACTGACGCCGGCCTCAAGGTGAAGCGCGAACTCGAAGAGGGATGGTTCCAGTCGATCGAGTTGCCGATGCCCGCGGTGCTGACGATGCAGTCGGGCGGGAACAAGCTGCGCTACGCCACGCTGATGGGCATCAAGCGCGCCAAGACGAAAGAGCTGCGAACTGTGAATGCAGCGGAGCTCGGCGTGGATAGCGCATCGGTTGTGACTCTGGAACAAATCTCCGCGCCAATCAAACAGAAGTCCACGCAGATTTTGCCCGGCTCGGCCAAAGAAGCCGCGGCGGCGCTGGTTGAAAAGCTGAAGACGGAGGCGCGCGTGCTATGAGTATTCTTCTGGTTTTGGAAGAGAGTAATGGGAAGATCAAGCGCGCCAGCTGGGAAGCGCTTGCGGCTGCGCTGCGGCTCGGCCCAGCGGAGAACATCACAGCGGTGGTGATTGGCGCGCAGACTGAAGAGTTGGCCGCGGAAGCGGCGACCAAGCCCGTGGGCAAAGTTGTTCGCGTAGAGCATCCGTTGCTCGCGCAGTACACGGCGGATGGTTTTTGCGCTGCTTTGCAACAACTCATCCAAAACGAGAACCCCACGCAAGTGGTTTTCCGCACACGTATCAGGTGCGCGATTATGCGCCGGCGCTGGCCTGCCGCATCGGCCAGGTGCTGATCGGCGACGTGGTGGGAATCGAAGACGGACCAGTTTTTACGCGGCAACTCATGCAAGGGCGGCTGAACGGCAGCTACCGGCACAACGGCAATGGGCCGTGCTTCGTTTCGGTGCAGGCGGGAGCGTTTCGCGCGGACAGTGACGCAGGGCCGAAAGCGACTCAAGCGCCGATTGAACTCTTCACCCCAAATCTGATGCGGCGCAGATTCGCACGCGTCCCGGCGAGCCCTTTCGCGGCTCCGCGCAGACAGTCGATCTCGGCTCGGCGCAGCGCATCGTGAGCGTGGGACGCGGCATCAAGGACGCGGCGAATCTGCCGATGGTGCAGGAGCTGGCCGCTGCGCTCGGCGCGGAGCTGGCTGCATCGCGGCCCATCTGCGACAACGGCTGGCTGCCGATGGAGCGGCAGGTGGGCAGCTCGGGCCAGACGGTTGCGCCGAAGCTTTATCTCGCCGTCGGAATCTCCGGCGCCATTCAGCACCTCGTCGGCATGAAAGGCTCGCAGTGCATCGTCGCCATCAACAAAGATCCCGACGCGCCGATCTTTGAAGTGGCCGATTACGGAATCGTCGGCGATTTGTTCGAGGTGGTTCCGGCGCTGACTGAGGCGGTGAAGGCGGCGAAAGCAATAAGCGCTACGATGCAGCCGCGAACGTGCCGGCCGAACGGCGCGAATCCTTCAAGAATCGCTTTCGATCCTTGCGCAGCTAAACAATAGCAGCGCCGATGTGTTATGGTTCCATCTTTGCCGCGCGTTTCTGATCGCGTGATGCGCGGAGGAAATCAAAATGCTTTTTCCGGAGACGTATCCGGCAGCGCTCGGCCTCACGATTCTGACCATGATCTGCTGGGGATCGTGGGCCAACACGCTCAAGCTCTGCCCCGGCTACCGCTTTCAGCTTTTCTATTGGGATTACGTTTTGGGAATGGCGGCGGGCGCGATCTTCTGGGGCCTGACGGCGGGCAGCATCGGAAGCGCGGGAACGCCGTTTCTCGCCGACGTGAGGCAGACAGCGGCGGCGCCGATTTTGTATGCAATGGCGGGCGGCGCGATCTTCAACGTGGCGAATCTGCTGCTGGTGGCCGCAATCGATGTGGCCGGACTGGCGGTTGCCTTCCCTGTCGGAATTGGACTGGCGCTGGTGATCGGCGCAATTTCGAATTACGTTCTCAAGCCGGTGGGCAATCCGCTGCTGCTGTTCGGCGGCGTGGCGCTGGTGGTGGTGGCCATCGTTCTGGACGCGGCGGCGTACCGCAAGCGCGAGGCCACGGCCAAGGCGACGACGGCTCGCGGCATCGTGATCAGCCTGGCTTGCGGCGTGCTGATGGGCTGCTTTTATCCGTTTGTGGCGCGCGCGTTGCAGGGCGAGCCGGGCATGGCCGCGCCCGGACCCTACGCGGTGACGCTGTTCTTTATGATCGGCGTGCTGATTTCCGCTGTGCCCGCGAACTGGCTGCTGATGAAGAAACCGCTGGACGGAAAAGAGCCGGTGGATGGCGCAGACTACTGGCGCGCACCCGTGGGCTGGCATCTGGCGGGCGCGCTGGGCGGAGCGATCTGGTGCACGGGCGGCGTGGCGAATTTTCTTGCTTCGGGCGCGCATCTGGTGGGGCCGGCGGTTTCTTATAGCATTGGTCAGGGCGCGACCATGGTGTCGGCGTGCTGGGGCGTGTTTGTGTGGCGCGAGTTCGCCGGCGCACCGCGGCAAGCGAAAATGTTTCTGGTGCTGATGTTCATTTTCTTTCTGGTCGGGCTGGGCGCGGTGGCGCTGGCTCCGCTGTATTGAGACTCCGCTATGAGTGAAACCCGCAAGCCGATCGTAAGCAATACGCGCAAGCCGATCGTGATTGTCGGCAGCATCACCATGGACCTGGTGACGCGCACGCCGCGGATTCCTGCGATCGGGCAGACGCTGATCGGGACCGGCTTTGAAACGACGCCGGGCGGCAAGGGCGCGAATCAGGCAGTAGCCGCGGCGCGGCTTGGCTATCCCGTGGCGATGGTGGCCAAAGTCGGCGACGACGCCTACGGGCCGGCGCTGATTGAGAATCTGAAGCGCGCGGGCGTGGAGACGGCCGGAATGTCGCGACGTTGCCGGGTCTTCAGGGCTGGCGCCGATGTTCGTGGCCGACGATGGATCTGAACGCGATCGTGGTGGTTCCGGGTGCAAATGGCAAGATGGATCGCGCGACAGTGGACCGACACGCGGAGCTGATTCGCTCGGCAGGGATGGTCTTGTGCCAGCTTGAGATTCCCATGGACACGCTGAGCTATACGCTCGACTTTTGCGCGCGGGCTGGCGTGCCGGTGATGCTCGACCCTGCACCTGCCGCTGCATTGCCTGAGGCGGTGTGGGGTCAAGTCGCGTGGTTCACACCCAACGAGACTGAGGCGGCATTTTATGTTGGCGAGGGCGCTGACGCGGAAGACAAGCGCGAAGAGGCTTGCTAGCAAAAGGCCTGCGCGGCGTGGTGCTCAAGCGCGGCGCTGAGGGCGCGTTTGTTGCCGTCGCAGGCGGAAGAGCCGAATGGGTGAAGCCATTCAAAGTGAACGCGATCGATACGGTTGCCGCGGGCGATTGCTTTAACGGAGCGTTTGCCGTGGCGCTGTTGGAAGGCAAAGATCCATGGACGGCGGCGCGATTCGCCAACGCGGCAGCGGCTATATGCGTTACGCGCAAAGGCGCGGCAGCTTCAATGCCGTTGCGCGCCGAGGTGGAAGAGTTTCTCAGAAAGAATTCGTGAGACGCAAGCGCGGCGAAGGCAGATCGCTACCGCCTCGTTTGCGCCAGTCTCCGCTCAGGATGACCAAGTTGAGTTTGGGATCGTGGTATCCCAGGTCCGAGAATCCGGACCTGGGGCACCCATTCTTGTGTCCGAGTTTGCCTTCCTGTGTCCGAGCTCAACTTCTTCTGTCTGAGTTCACCAGACGTGGCAGGCATTCACGGGCACCATGGGCTGGCCCACTTTGCATCCAAATGCCTTTCCGAATTCGGGCATATTCTCAATCACACCATTGGTGCGGAATTTACGCGGCGAGTGCGGATCGGTCTGCACCTGCAGCCTGATCTGTTCCGGACGAGTGTCTCCGCACCAATCCTGCGCGAAGGCCAGGAAGAAATGCTGCATGGGCGTGTATTCATCCTGCTTTGCGTCGAGTGCGATGTTCTTGCGCTTGGCATCTTCCATAAACGCAACATAGGCCAGGCGCAGGCCGCCATTGTCGGCTGTATTTTCGCCCAGCGTCAGCTTGCCGTTGAGTTTCACATCATCCACCGCGGTAAAGCTGCCGTATTCGCTCACTTCGCAATCGGTCATCTTGTCAAAGTTCTTCCGGTCGTCGGGCGTCCACCAGTCTGACAGATTGCCGTTGCCGTCGAACTGGCTGCCTTCGTCGTCGAAGCCGTGCGTCAATTCGTGGCCAACGATGGCGCCGATGTGGCCGTAGTTCTCCGCATCGCGAGCATTCGGATCGTAGAGCGGCGATTGCAAAATGCCCGCGGGAAAATTGATGTCGTTCATCTGCGGGTTGTAATAGGCATCGACTGTTGCCGGAGTTATGAGCCATTCGCCGCGGTCAACCGGCTTGTCGATCTTTGCCAGTTGCCGTTTATTTTCAAAATCAGCCGCGCGCCAGGCATTCCCGATCGCGTCTCCGCGGACCACCTTCAATGTTGAGTAATCGCGCCAGTGATCGGGGTAGCCAATCTTATCCGCAACCATGTGCAGCTTCGCCTCGGCCTTCGCTTTGGTCTCCGGGCTCATCCAATCCTGCGCGCCGATCTCCTTGTCCATTGCGCCTTCAATGTCGCGCACCATTTGCAGCGTGAAGGCCTTATTTTCAGGCGTGAATTGCGAGGCCACATAAACCTGACCAAGCGCTTCGCCGAGCGCGCCGTCTGTTGCCTCCACGCACCGCTTCCAGCGAGCCGCCTGTTCAGGTTGCCCGCGTAACTTGTGGGTGTAGAAATCGAAATCTTCTGCATCCATCGCCTTGGGCAGGGCATAACTCGGCGTGGAATTGATCAGTTGCCAGCGCAGATAAGTCTTGATCGTATCGAGGTCTGTCGATTCAAGAACGGTCTGCAGGCCTTTGAAGAAGTCCGGATTGGATACGTTCAAGTCCGTAATGCCCGCCACGCCGGTGTCCGCGAAGAGCTGCGGCCAATCAATCTCAGGAGTCAGTTCAACGAGCTTGGCCACCGACATCGGGTGATAAATATTGTTCGGATTGCGCTGGGAAGTAACGTCCATCGAGACATTGGCCAGAGCCGTCTCCAAAGTCATGATCTTCTGCGCGTCGGCAGCGGCTTGGTCAGCCGGCTCGCCCATCAGGGCCAGCATATTCGTCACGTGCGCAACATATTCCTTACGCGTTTTTTCCGCGGCATCGCCGGTGCGGAAGTAATAATCGCGCTCGGGCAATCCAAGTCCACCCTGAAACACCCCGGCGATCTGCTTTCGCGCATCTTTAAAGTCCTGCTCCTCCCCGTAACCGAAAAACGCATTCACGTTGATCATCTGGTAGTGGGCCAGGAGGGCGGTGAGCTGCTTTTTGTCGGTCAAGGCGAAGATTCGGTCGAGCTCCGGCTGCAGCGGTTTCAGCCCGTCGGCGTAAATCGCATCCTCGTTCATGCAGCTTCCGTAGTAGTCACCGATTTTTTGCTCATTTGCAGTGTGCTGCGCACCGGGTACAGCGACTTTGTCGAGCATTTTATGCAGCACGTCCTGGGTGTAGTCGAAGACGATGGCGCCGGGGCCATAGCCGCTCTTGTCGGGCGGAATGGGATAGAGCTTTGTGAAGTTTCCGCAAGCATATTGCCAGAAATTCACGCAGGGATCGGCGGAAGTGTCGATAAGATCCTTATCGTATCCGGGTAAGAGCTTGACGGGTTTGGTTGATTCCGCCGAAGCTGCTGGTGCGGCTTGCGCATGCGTGGCCGGAATCTGCGCGAAATACATCGTGATGCCGATCAGCAAAAAGGCTGCCGCGCGAAAAGGTCTATTCATTTCATTTGCCTCCGGGCAAAAATGTAGGGCTACTTTTCTTCTTCAGGACCAATATATTCGGAGCGCCATTCTCACCAGACGTGGCACGCATTCACGGGCATCATCGGTTGGCCCGCCTTGCACCCGAATGCTTTGCCGAACTCGGGCATATTCTGAATCACTCCATTGGCGCGGATAGGGTCGGGCGAGTGGGGATCGGTCTGCACCAGTAACCGTGTAAGCTGGGGCCGAAAGCCGCCGCACCAGTCCTGTCCAAAAGCCAGGAAGAAATGCTGGATCGGGGTATAGCCGTAGTCGTCCTTCGCGGTCAAGTCAATGCCCTTGCGTTTCGCGTCCGCCAGAAACGCCATGTAGGCAAGCCGAATACCGCCGTTGTCCGCAGTATTCTCGCCCAGCGTCAGCTTGCCATTTACCTTGATGTCGTCAACGGCGGTGAAATTTCCGTATTCCTGCACTTCGCAGTCGGTCATGGCGTCGAATTTCTTGCGGTCGTCTGCGGTCCACCAGTTCTTGAGATTTCCGTAACCGTCAAACTGGCTGCCCTGGTCGTCGAAGCCGTGCGTCAGCTCGTGACCGACAAAAAATCCCAGGTGCCCGTAGTTTTCGGAGTCGGTAGCGTCGGGATCGTAAATCGGAGCCTGTAAGAAACCAGCGGGAAAGTTGATGTCGTTCATGGTGGGGTTGTAGAACGCGTTCACCGTGGCCGGGCTGGTGAACCATTCGCTGCGATCTACCGGCTTGCCGATCTTGGCCAACTCACGTTTGTTTTCGAATTCCGCCGCGCGGAAATCATTGTCCAGCGCTTCGCCGCGCACGATAGTCAGCTTGGAGTAGTCACGCCAGTGATCGGGATAGCCGATCTTATTGGCCACCATGTGCAGCTTGGCCTTGGCTTTGGCGCGGGTCTCGTCGCTCATCCACGCCTGGGTGTCGAGCTCATGGTCCATGGCCTCTTCAATGTCCTGGACCATCTGTAGCGTGTACGCCTTTTGAGCGGCGGAAAACTGCGAGGAAACGTAGACCTCGCCGACCGCCTCGCCCATGGCGCCATCGGTAGCTTCCACGCAGCGCTGCCAGCGCGGGCGCTGTTCCGGCTGGCCGGCCATTTTACGTTCGCTAAAGTCGAAATTCTCGTCGTCGATCGCCTTTGGCAGGTCATAGTGCGGGGCACTATTCACCAGCTGCCAGCGCAGATAGGCCTTGATGGTGTCGAGATCGGTGGAATCGATTACCGCTTCGAGTCCCTT
This sequence comes from uncultured Acidobacteriaceae bacterium, assembly GCA_963725115.1. Lineage (GTDB taxonomy): Bacteria > Acidobacteriota > Terriglobia > Terriglobales > Acidobacteriaceae > Telmatobacter. The sequence goes on from CAVRXG010000003.1 coordinate 940,360, forward strand.
GAAGAAGTCGGGATTGGCAACGTTCAAGCTGGCGATTCCCGGCACTCCGGTGCGCGCGAAGAACTCACTCCAATCGATGACCGGCGTGAGCGCGGCCAGTTGCGCCACAGGCATGGGATGATAGACCTTTTCCGGATCGCGACGCGAGGTTACGTCCATCGACACTTTTGCCAGCGCAGTTTCCAGAGTCATGATTTTGGCGGCGTCGGCGGCAGATTGATCGGCTCGGCTCGCCGATCAGCGTGAGCATTTTGGCCACGTGAGCCACATATTCCTTGCGCGTTTTTTCAGCTTCATCGCCGGTGCGGAAATAATAGTCGCGCTCGGGCAGGCCCAGACCGCCCTGATCGACAACGGCAATCGCACTCGTTGCATCCTTGAAGTCCTGCTCTTCGCCGAAGCCCAAAAACGCAGCGAATGTTGATCAGCTGGAAGTGTGCCAGCAGATCGGTGAGCTGCTTTTTATCGGTGAGACCGGCGATGCGGTCGAGTTCGGGCTGGAGCGGCTTCAGGCCGGCGGCGTTGATAGCTTCGTCGTCCAGGCAGCTTGCATAGTAATCGCCGATTTTCTGCTCGTTCGGCGTGTGCTGCGCGCTTTTTGAGGCCACACTGTCGAGCAATTGGCGCAAAGCAGCCTTGGTGTAATCGTCGACTACGAAAAACGGGTCATAGCCCGGCTTGTCAGGCGGAATCGGATAAAGCTTGGAGAAGTTACCGCACGCGTATTGCACGAAATTAACGCATGCATCGGCCGATGGGTCCATCAATTCCCTGGCAAAGCCGGGCAGTAGTTTCACCGGCTTCGGTTCCGGCGCTGATGCCGTGCTCGCGCCTTGCGCGCGGATTACCCTTCCCTGGACCGCCAACATCAGCGCGCCGGCAAGCAGCAACGCGCCTGCACAACGGAATCGATTCATCGTTCTCGCCTCCAAATCAGATTGTGTCATTGTAGCGGTCCGCGAACGCAAACGGGCCGGAATGGGATACGCGGCTCAGCCGAAAGGAGTTCTGACGCAATCATCGGCGTGCCATTGGACGTGCGAATCTGTCCTTTGACCTCACGAGAAACGCCGCAGGCCACATTCCTGCCAGTCGACGCAAAAACTCGGGCGACGTAAAGACTCGGAACTACGGGTCTCGCTTCAGGCCACCATCGCCATCTCGCGGATGGTCTCCTTGCGCGCGGTGAGGCGTTCGATCAGGTCGGTACGCACTTCGTAGCCGCGGCCGGGAGAATCGGGAATCGCAATTTCGCCTTCCGCGGAGACCGTGACTCCAGGCTCGATGATGTCGTCAGCAAAGTAGCGCGCCGAGGCGGAGACATCGCCCGGCAGCGTGAAGCCTTCGAGGGTAGAGAGCGCGATGTTGTGCGAACGACCGACGCCGGACTCAAGCATGCCGCCGCACCAGACAGGAATGCCGCGCTCCATGGCCGCGTTGTGCACGGCAATGGCCTCAGAGAATCCGCCCACACGGCCCAGCTTGACGTTGATGATCTTGCAGGACTCCATCTCGATGGCCGCCAGCGCGTCGCGCCGGTTGCGGATGGATTCGTCGAGGCAGATGGGAGTGTTGAGGCGTCTTTGCAGCACGGAGTGGAAGTAGAAGTCGTCGTGCCAGAGAGGCTGCTCAATCATGAGCAGATCGAATGCGTCGAACGAAGCAAGATGGTCTTCATCGCGCAGGCGATAGGCTGAGTTGGCGTCGCAACTGAGCAGGATGCCCGGCCAGCGGCTGCGCACTCGCTCGAAAACTTCAACATCCCAACCCGGTTTGCACTTGAGCTTGATGCGCTGATAGCCCGCGGCCAGTTCGCGCTCGATGACCGAAAGCAGCTCTGGAATCGAGGACTGAATGCCGATGGAAACGCCGCAGATAATGCTTTCGCGCACGCCGCCCAGCAACTCGGAAAGCGAGACGCCTTCACGCTGCGCCTCGAGGTCCCAGACTGCATTTTCAAGCGCGGCCTTGGCCATTTGGTTGCCACGCACGGCGTTGAAGATGCGCGGGCAATCGCCGCCGTGCTCCGGCGACTCGGCCGCCAGCATTGGCGCCAACTCCTGAATAAGAACCTGCCAGGCAGTGTCGGTGGATTCGCCGGAGAAGATATGGGCGCTCTCCCGCGGTGCATTCTCCCCAGCCGCTCAGTCCTTCCGACTGGATCTCGGCGAGCACAATCCTGCGGTTGCGGGTGACTCCAAAGCTGGTTTCAAAAGGACGCACCAGCGGCATATGCAGTTCGCGCAGGATGATCGCATCAATTCTCATAGATGGGTCTCATAGAGCAGTCTCACAGAGTTGGTCTCATAAAGTTTCGTATTCCTTGGAAAAAGTAGAACCATGACTTCATTCCGCCTGGGTGAGGGAACCCAGTTCGATAGACTCCGTTTCCTTCCGCATCGCGAGAGAAACCAAGTACCGCCAGTCCCCGCGAAAATGCTGCCTGAAACTTCTGCCGAATCTCTAGCTGGACTGCGAGAGCCTTGGGGCGGCTTGCTTCGCTGGCCTTCCATCGGTCGATTGGAGCTGGCACCAGAATGCGTTCTTGAATACTTTGTGCGGCTGCCGGGCGCCGTGCGAGGATTGCCTCCACTCGCGGGGAATCCAGCTCCCACTCCGCCAAAAGCCGGTCGGTTGGCAGCCCACCCTGCAGACGAGATGAGGATACACCATAGAAATCCACAAGATAGGCGCGGGAAATGGCTCCCAGCCTGTGGATATTGAGGAAAGCATTTGAAATGACGAGCGGATCGAAGGTCCACTCCATGCGGCGAATGCCGCGAGAAAGCGCCTCACGGCGTTGTTCCCATTTGAGTTGCTCGCCAAGGCCGCGATTGCGATGGGATGCGCCGGACCGCCAGCATGTGCGAGTGGAGATAGGGCTGAGGCCCGTTTTGAGTCTGCTTGATTCCAGGCAAAGACATGGCGAAACCAACGAGGTTTTGAGACGATTCGGTGCCGGATTCGCTGTCAAAAGCGCCGATGACCTGGCCGCCAATCTTTTGCGCCAGCATGAAGGTCTTGCGCGGAGTGACGTCGCTTTCGTCGTAGCCCCAGGTCTCGATCTGGAGCTGAACGCAGGCCTCCATCTCGTCGAATCCATCGCAGCTGCGAATCTCAATCATGTTTGCGGTCCGGTTTGCGCATTGGGCCGCGCCCGCGTTTCCTCGTGCGCCGATTGTCGGCGGCTCGCGTCGTGCGCGCACGTCCGCCAGCTTCTTTTTCGCCTGCTCCCAAAGCGCCTCCAGCTCCGGCGGCGAAAGATCTTCGAGCGGCCGCGGCGCAGCGCGTTCCATTTCGCTAAAGCGTCGGCGGAAACGCAGATTGCAATTGCGCAATGCCATCTCCGCATCCACGCCAAGATGCCGGCCAAGATTGACGACCGTGAACAGCAGGTCTCCCAGCTCGGCCTCGACAGCCGACTTGCGGGCCGGCTATTTGAGTCGGTTTCGTCCGATTCAGCTTCGGCTCTCAAGCTCCGCTGTCTCTTCAGCGACTTTGGGAAGCAGCTCGCGCCAGCTCGGCCAGTCGAAGCCGGATTTCTGCGCCTTGGCGCCGAGCTTGGCGGCTTCAGCCAGCGCGGGCATGCGCGCGAAGAACGCCGTCGAGCCGCGACTGCGGTTGCTTTTGCGCCGAAGGCGCGTCGCTGCTGCAGTCGCAGCTGGCTTTTTCCGCAGCCTTGATCTCTTCCCAGTTGCGCAGAACGGCGGCTGACGAGCCTTCGACGGCAGCGTCAACATCTGCCCGGTTGCCGGCGGCGCGCGAGGCTTCGTCGCCGAAGACATGAGGATGACGGCGAATCAGTTTGCGATTGAGCTGGTCAAGCACATCCGCAATCGTGAAGTGGCCTTCGTTGGCCGCCATCTCCGAATAAAAGAGGACCTGCAAGAAGCAGATCGCCGAGTTCTTCAGACAAATGATTGAAGTCGCGGCGCTCGATGGCGTCGAAGACTTCGTAGGCCTCTTCGAGCGTGTACTTGCGGATGGAGTCGAAGGATTGCTCGCGATCCCAGGGGCAGCCGCCGGGAGCGCGCAAGCGCGCCATGATGGCCACGGACTGCTCAAACAATGCCGCCGCCCGCGCCGGATCAGTGGTGGTTTGCGGCGTGGAATCCTTCGCGCTGGAACTCTCTGGCGGCAGGTCCATTCAGTTCCAGTTTAGCTTGCCCACTTTAGGTCGCCCCTCTTTCGCTTGCCCGTTTTAGCTTTCACGGAGCGGCGGCGGCGATCCGCGCGTCATACAAACTGAACACCGTATACTCAATCTCTTCCATGACGCGCGTCCTCGGAACAATTTTCGCCGGGCTTCTCGGGCTGGCCTTCGGCAGCTTTCTGAACGTGTGCCTGAGCCGCTGGCCCGGGGCGAGAGCATTGTCAGGCCTCGCTCTCATTGTCGGAGGTGCGGGCGGCCGCTCGTCTGGTGGGAAAATGTGCCGGTTGTGAGTTGGCTTGCGCTGCGCGGACGCTGCCGCAGTTGCGGAGCGTGGATTAGCTGGCGGTATCCGCTGGTGGAGCTGGCGGTTGGAGTGCTGTGGGCGGGGGTCGCGTGGCGCAGTTTAACGAGCATCCCCGACTTTGCGCCCTCTGATCTTCTTTGGGCGGTGGCAATCTACGCGCTTTCGCGGATGATTTTTCTGTGGCTGCTGGTTGCGCTTGCGGTTCTGGATTTCGAGAGTCTTTGGCTTCCAAATAAAATCACGATTCCTGGAACCCTGCTCGGCTTCGCGGCCACTCTCCTGTATGCCGCGGTGAACTCTAAGCGTGTATTCGCGTTCTATGGTGCACTTGCGCTGCGGAGCCGTTTCATTTGGCTTGTCGTGGGACAACGATTGCTTTCGATTCTTGCCGCCGCCGGCCTCATCCTGCTCATACGCTGGATTTATTGGTTGGTGCGAAGGCGCGAGGGCATTGGCCTGGGCGACGCGAAGTTGATGGCGATGCTGGCCGCATGGCTCGGGCTTCCGGGAGCGCTGCTCTCATTTGCAATCGGCGTGGTGCTGGGCGCGATCGCCGCGCTGGTTGTACTTCTTCTGCCGTCCAGACGCGAAGAACAATGAAAGCTGGGCGGTGACCAAGCTGCCGCTGGGCACATTTCTTTGCGTGGGCGGAATCGTGAGCAGTTTTTGGGGCGAGCAGATGATCGACGCGTATCGGCGCTGGGCGGGGTTTTAGTAATTCCCTGTGTCCAGCCTTCTCTGGCCCATCCGTCTTTGGTCCAGCGGTCTTTATTGATGCTGCTGGGGTGAGGTTGAGCCAGATGCGTCCGGCTTCGCGTTCGCAATCTCCGGATCCTCGAGCGCCTTACCGGCCTCTTTGGCATGACGACTGCCCGGGTCGTACTCCCTGACCTTTAAATAATTGGCGCGCGCTTCGGCGAAGTCTCCCGTGTGGCGTTCGCATTCCGCCAGGCCCCAATACACATCCGGATTGTCGGGATCCAAAACCATAGCGGATTGAAACCGCGACAGTGCGCCTTTCCAATCCTTGTTCTCGAGATAATAGCTGCCGACGCTTTCGTCCTCGGCCGCGGTCTCATGGTGCTCCGGCACCACTTGTTCATCTTTCCCTTTGTGTTTCCCATGTTGCGCGGTGTCATCATCGGGCGGGGCCAAATCGCGTAACCCTGAGAGGCTCGAACTTGAGCTGCTGCCGCTCGACTCGGCGGCCGCAGCAGCATCTTCGGGACTGCGTATGGGGTCGGCGTCGTCCGGAGGCATCGGCAAACCTAAATTGCCGGCATCGCTCGGCGGCAAATCGGATGTGTCGTGCGTCGGTATGATCGGAACCGATGTCGTGTCCTCAGGAAATGGATTGGAGTTGGTCTGCGTATTTGTGGGAGGGGGCTGCTGCGCTGGAGCGGAATTCGCCGGGGGATTTTGTCCGCCGGCTGCCGGCTGATTCTGGCCGCTTGCCACCGGCTGGTTTTGGCCCGAGCCGGGAGCGCTGCCATTTTCCGGTGCCTGCGCGCAGAGGGGTAGCGATGCTGCTACAAAGCAGGACAATAGCAACGCAACGCCGAAAAGCGATTTCATTCAGAACCCTCTAACTATTGGACGCAAGTGCGGGCGCAAATGCTACCGAGGCAGGCGCGGGCCGAGCCGATTCTCGCTGATTCGCGCCAAATACCCATCCTTAAAAAGGATCGCACATTTGCAAGGACGAGAGGATTTCCATGCCGCGGCGATCTGGGAAACTTTGACGGGGCAGAACCGATACAATCAGCTCTGAGCCTTCGGATTTTCGAGGCACAAAAGAGGCGCAGGTTCGCATGGGTTACCAGGTTCTGGCCAGAAAATACCGTCCGCAGCGCTTTGCCGACGTGGCCGGCCAGGACCACGTGACGCGCACGCTGCTGAATGCGCTTGCAGCAGAACCGCATCGCGCACGGGTACATTTTTTCCGGCCATCGCGGCATCGGCAAAACGACCATCGCGCGCATTCTGGCCATGGCGCTGAATTGCCGAACGGAGATTGGCACCGCCGCAGCGACCGACGCCGGAGCCGTGCGGCATCTGCGACGCCTGCATCGAGATTCGCCAGGGCAACGCCGTCGACGTGATCGAGATTGACGCGGCCACCAATCGCGGCATCGACGAGATTCGCGAGCTGCGCGATGCGGCGCGCTACGCTCCGTCGCGCGATCGCTACAAAATCTACATCCTCGACGAGGCGCACCAGATTACCGAGGCTGCCTTCAATGCGCTGCTCAAAACGCTGGAGGAGCCGCCGGCTCACGTCATCTTTATGATGGCGACCACCGAGCCCGAGAACATTCCGCAGACGATTCGCTCGCGCTGCCAGCACTTCAGCTTTCACGCGGTCAAGTTCGACGACATTCTGGCGCAGTTGAGGATGATCGCAGGCGAGGAAAAAGTGGCAGCCGAAGACGATGCGCTGGCGCTGCTGGCCGAGGCCGGCGACGGATCGATGCGCGACGCGCTTTCGATCATGGACCAGGCGATTGCATCGGCTCCTGTGATTCAAGACGGCCGGCCGGCACTCTCCGCTGAGCAGATTCGCGAGCTGATGGGCGCGGTGCCGAACACGGTATTCGAGCGGCTGCTGGAAGCTGTTGCCGCTGGCCAAAGCGCCGAGCTGATGGAAGAGATGAATTCGCTGGTGAATGCCGGGCACAGTCCGCTTTCGCTGGCGCGGCAGATGGTTCGCTACCTGCGCAACTCGCTGATGGCCAAGCTGGGCGGCGAGCAAACCGAACTGCTGCAAATCTCCGCCGACGAACGCGCGCGCGCAACGCGCACTGCGCTGCTCTTTACCGAAGAAGAGCTGACGCGCAATCTGCAAATCGTGCTGCGCACCTTTGACGACCTGAATTATCGCCAGGAACAGCGCTTCCATTTGGAGCTTGGGACTGCTCAAGCTGATTCATGCGCAGCGGCTGCTGCCCATTGAGGAGTTGCTCAGCGGCGTGTCCAGCGGAACAAGCGTGCAGACGGGCTCGACGCCCGGCGGGCAACATTCAGGCGGCAGCGTCGCCAAGGCGGTTGGAGTGAGTGCGCCCGTTGCGGCCCCTCCTGTGCGCGAGAAAAGCTTGTGGAGCGGCGGACCGACCAGGGCTCGAGCCGCAGGGCTAAGAGTGGAAGGAACAGTTGAGAATTCAGCCGTAATCCATTCATCCGCAAGAACAACTGAATCTGCAAGTCGCGAGACTTCTCCCTTCCCTGTCGTCGCCAGCCAACCGTCCGGCTACGCCGCTTCGGCGAATCTCACCGAGGGCGCACTGGCAATTGCGCCCGAGTCGGAAATAAGTACGCCGAACGGTCTGGGATCAAGTGATCTGAAGATTGAGGGCATACGCGATGCGGTCGTGTCTGCGCTTGCCGGCGCCGGCCACAGCTCCGCTGCGCAATTGCTCGGCGCAGGCGCGTGGACGCTCGACAGCTAGCGCGGTCCGCGTTTCCGTGCCGGCCATGGGCAAGAAAATGCTCAGCCTGACGGTGAACGCCGCGGCAGAAAAACTGATTCGTCAGGAGCTGCAGCGGCTCGGCGCGCCTGCCCGTTTTCTGGTTTCGACCGGCGCAGGAACGGCGACTACTGAAGTCGCGCCGCCGGTCGCGCCAGTGGGCAGCGTGCAGGAAGCGGCGCTCGCGCATCCATTGGTACAGCGGGCGCAGGAGATCTTCAAAGCCGAGGTCCGCAGCGTCGTCGATTTGCGGCAGAAGTGAACGAGACAGTCGTGATCGGGACAGAAACAGCCTGAACAAAAGTGAGTGCGGCAGAAATAAGCAGCGCACGAAGAGGAGAAGCTTGATGATCAATCCGCTCAAAATTTCGGAGATGCTTTCGCAGGCCAACCAGATGCAGGAGGAGGTTCAGCGCAAGCTGGGCGAGACCGTGGTGGAGGCTTCGAGCGGCGGCGGCGCGGTGACCGCGACCATGAACGGCAAGAAGGAACTGCTGAAGATTCACATCGATCCCTCGGCGGTGGTGAGCCTGAGCGGCGGCCAGGCCGACGTGGAGATGCTGGAGGATCTGATCGTCGGCGCGGTGAATGAGGCCGGGCGCAAGGCAGATGAAGCCATCAAGTCGAGCGTGCAGGGAATGCTGGGCGGGCTGAAGATTCCGGGGCTGGGCGGTACTTAACGACGGTGCGTAGGCGAAGGCCCGCGACAGACCACTGCATCGCGCACGGTTCGACTAGATCTCAGGGAGGCAGTAACTTGTCACGCTATGCCGAGCCGATGGCCCGGCTCATTGAAGAACTGAAGAAGCTGCCCGGCGTGGGCACCAAGAGCGCGCAGCGTTACGCATTCCACATTCTGCGTTCGAGCGACGACGACGCCACCTCGCTGGCCGAGGCGGTGCGCGGGCTCAAGGCGAGCCTGCGCCTGTGCTCCATCTGCAACAACGTCACCGACATCGATCCCTGCGCCTACTGCGCCAGCCCCACGCGCAACCAGCGCCTGGTTTGCGTGGTGGAAGAAGCCACGAACATCGCAACAGTGGAGCGGACGCAAACGTATCAGGGCGTCTACCACGTGCTGCACGGAACGCTCTCGCCGCTGCATGGCGTGGGGCCCGACCAGTTGCGCGCCGAGGGCTCTGATCGCCGCGCGGAACGCGGCGAAGTGGACGAAGTGATTCTGGCCACCAGTCCAACACTCGAAGGCGAGGCCACGGCCGACTGGCTGGCAACTGCGTTGCGCAGCTTTCCGGTGCAAGGATCACGCGCATCGCCACCGGCGTCCCTGCCGGCAGCGACATTGAATACGCCGATGAAGTGACGATGGCGCGGGCGATGGAGGGGCGGAGAGTCGTTTAGCGTCCGCCGGGCCACCAGCGCGGCGCTTGCAAACATTTCATCGCTTTAACTCTGCGCGTGAAAAAGAAAAGCGGGAGGAGCTGGTTAGCTCTTCCCGCTGAATTTGGCTTCAGGAGGCGCTGCCAAAAAACTATTCCGCCGCCTATTTTCGGCGCTATTACTTCGACGTGTCATCGAGCGCGAGATTCAGGTCCAGCACATTCACGCGCGGCTCGCCGAGAAATCCCAGCGTGCGCCCCTTAATGTGCTGATCGATCAGGCTGCGTACAGCGTCTTCTGTCAGCCCGCGCGCTTTCGCAATGCGCGGCGCCTGGAAGTACGCATTGTCCGGCGTGATGTCGGGATCGAGGCCCGAAGCCAGAAGTGGTCACCATGTCGATCGGAACCGGCTTGCCAGGGTTCTCCGCGGCCAGCTTGTCGATGTCGCCCTGCATGCGCGCCGGCAGCTTGGCGTTCGACTGCGCAAGATTCGTGCCGCCGGAAGATGTCGCGTCGTATCCATTGCCCGCGGCCGAGGGCCGCGGATGGAAGTACTTGTCGGAGGTGAAACTCTGCGCGATAAGCTCGGAGCCGATCACCTGGCCGTTGCGCACGATGAGGCTTCCGTCGGCCTGGCGCGGAAATAGAACCTTGGCCAGCCCGGTCATCAGCAGCGGATAGCCCAGGCCGAAGAGCACCGCGGTGACGATGGTGAAGCGAATCGACGTGCCCCACACCGAATGCTTCACCGTGGTCTCCTGCACATGCGTAGTGTGATGCCCTTCACGAGTGCCAAGCTCTTCGTTAATAGCTGCAACTGTACTGCACGTTCAATCTCCTTTGCGCGCCACGCGCACTTACGCCAGGTGCAGTGCCACCAGGCACAGATCGATGGCCTTGATGCCGATAAACGGAATGATGATGCCGCCAACGCCGTAGATGAGCAGGTTGTTGCGCAGCAGCACATCGGCAGCCTTGGGCTCGTACTTCACGCCCTTCAGCGCCAGCGGAATCAGCGCCACGATAATGACCGCGTTGAAGATGACCGCCGACAGAATTGCCGACTGCGGCGAATGCAGATACATGATGTTGAGCGCGCCCAGCACCGGAAAGACGCCGGCAAACATGGCCGGAATGATGGCGAAGTACTTGGCCACGTCGTTGGCGATGGAGAATGTGGTCAGCGCGCCGCGCGTCATCAGCAACTGCTTGCCGATCTCCACAATCTCAATCAGCTTGGTCGGATTCGAGTCGAGATCGACCATGTTGCCGGCTTCTTTTGCGGCCTGCGTGCCGGAGTTCATGGCCACGCCCACGTCGGCCTGCGCCAGCGCGGGCGCGTCGTTGGTGCCGTCGCCGGTCATCGCCACCAGCTTGCCCTTGCCCTGCTCGCGCTTGATCAGGTCCATCTTGTCTTTGGGCTTGGCTTCGGCCAGAAAGTCGTCCACGCCGGCTTCGCGCGCAATCACCGCCGCGGTCAGCGGATTGTCGCCGGTGATCATGATGGTGCGAATGCCCATGGCGCGCAGCCGCGCCAGCCGCTCCTTGAGGCCGCCCTTGACGATGTCCTTGAGATAAATGACGCCCAGCGCCGATGCATTCTCCGCGACCACCAGCGGCGTTCCGCCGGCGCGCGCAATCTCTTCCACATTTTCGCGAACCTTTTGCGGCAGCGACGAGCCCTGCTCTTCAAGGAAGCGCGCGATCGCGTCCACCGAGCCTTTGCGGATGCGCGTGCCCGGCAGATTCACGCCGCTCATGCGCGTCTGCGCGGTAAACGGAACAAACTCCGCGTGAATGCCGCCCAGATCGCGGCCGCGCAGATTGTATTTCTCCTTGGCCAGCACAACAATCGAGCGGCCTTCCGGCGTCTCGTCGGAAAGCGACGCAAGCTGCGCGGCATTGGCCAGCCGCTCCTGGCTCACGTCCGGCGCGGGCATGAACTCCGTCGCCTGGCGATTGCCCAGCGTGATGGTGCCGGTCTTGTCGAGCAGCAGCGTGTTCACGTCGCCGGCGGCTTCAACGGCGCGCCCGCTCATGGCCAGCACGTTGTATTGCACCAGCCGGTCCATGCCGGCGATGCCGATGGCCGAGAGCAACCCGCCGATGGTCGTGGGAATGAGGCAGACCAGCAGCGAGACCAGCACGAAGACCGTTTGCGGCGCGTTGGAGTAAATGGCGAACGGCTGCAGCGTGACCACGGCCAGCAAGAAAGATGATGGTGAGGCCGGAGAGCAGAATGCTGAGCGCGATCTCGTTGGGCGTCTTCTGGCGCGTGGCGCCTTCGACCAGCGCGATCATGCGATCGAGAAATGTTTCGCCGGGATTGGATGTGATCTTGACCTTGATCCAGTCCGACAAAACTTTCGTGCCGCCGGTCACGGCCGAGCGGTCGCCGCCGGCCTCGCGAATCACCGGCGCCGATTCGCCGGTGATGGCCGACTCGTCCACCGAGGCCACGCCCTCGATGACTTCGCCGTCGCCGGCGATGTAGTTGCCGGCCGCAACGTAAATCACATCTCCGGCGCGAAGCACTCCGCTGACCACCTCTTCAAAGCTGCCGTCGGCCTTGTAGCGCTTGGCGATGGTCTCGCCCTTGGCCTTGCGCAGCGTGTCGGCCTGCGCCTTGCCGCGGCCCTCGGCCATGGCCTCGGCAAAGTTGGCGAACAGCACCGTGAACCACAGCCAGAGCGTGATCTGCAGGTTGAAGCCGAATGCCTCAGGGTGATGGCGGAAGTTCTCGATGAGCAGCGCCGAGGTGAGCACGCTGCCCACTTCCACCACAAACATCACCGGGTTCTTGACCATCCAGCGCGGATCGAGCTTGCGAATGCTGTCGACAGCCGCCTGGGCCATGATCTGCGTATTCCAAAGACTCGTTTTTTCAGCCATGTCGGTCCGTTTGCCTCGTTCTTGCCTGTTCGAATTTCGCTTCGGTGCGGTATGAATGCGGTTAAAAGACTTTGCCCGTCTGCAGCAGCAGGTGTTCCAGAATCGGTCCCAGGCTCAGCGCCGGGAAGAATGTGAGCGCGCCGACGATCAGCACCACGCCGACCAGCAGCACGGCAAACAGCGGCGTATTCACCGGGAAGGTGCCGGGCGACGGCGGAACGCTCTTCTTCTGCGCCAGATTGCCGGCCAGCGCCAGCAGCCGGAATCATCATGAGGAATCGGCCGATGAGCATGTCCAAGCCCATCGCGATGTTGTACCACCAGTTCGTACCCAGGCCGGCGAAGGCCGAGCCGTTGTTGCCCGCGCCGGAGACAAACGAGTAGAGAATCTCGCTGAAACCATGCGGGCCGGGTTGTTGGTGACCGAGAGCCCCTGCGGAATCAGCACGAAGATCGCCGCAAAGGTGAGAATGATGAGCGGGAAGATGAGCGCGTAGAGCATGGCCATCTTCACGTCGTAGGACTCGATCTTCTTGCCCAGGTACTCTGGCGTGCGGCCCACCATGAGTCCGGCGATGAAGACCGCGATCACAACGAAGATCAACATGCCGTACATGCCGGCGCCGACGCCGCCGAAGACCACTTCGCCGAGCATGATGTTGACGAGCGGAATCATGCCGCCGAGCGGAGTGAAGCTGTCGTGCATGCTATTGACCGCGCCGCAACTGGCGTCGGTGGTGATGGTGGCGAACGAGCGCGCTTTCGGCGATGCCGTTGCGGACTTCTTTGCCCTCCATGTTGCCGCCGGGCGCGGTTGCAGTGCGCGCCTGCTGAGCGCCGTGAATCATGTTGTACGGATGCGCCTCGGCCCAGTAGCAGACGGCGAAGCCGGCCGCGAACAGCACATACATCGCCGCACAAGACCGCCCAGCCGTGGCCGGGCGAGCCGGTCATGCGGCCCAGCGTATAAGTGAGGCCCGCGCCGATGACAAAGATCGACAGGATCTGCATGTAGTTCGAGAACGGCGTCGGATTCTCATACGGATGGGCGCTGTTGGCGTTGAAGAAGCCGCCGCCGTTGGTGCCCAGCATCTTGATGGCTTCCTGCGAAGCGACTGGCCCTTGGCCGATTGTCTGTGTGACGGAAGGCTGCTCGAGAGTGTGCGCCTGTGTGTACGCGCTCAAGTTTTGCGGAACGCCCTGCCACACCAGCAGCAGCGCGTAGATGATGCAAGCCGGCGTCAGGATGTAGAGCAGCGTCCGCGTCATATCGACCCAGAAGTTGCCGATGGTCGCCGAACTGGTCCGCTTGATGCCGCGAATCAGCGCCACCGCCACCACGATGCCCGCCGCCGCCGACCAGAAGTTGTGCGTCGCCAGGCCGACCATCTCGGTGAGATAGCTCATGGTCGATTCGGGCGTGTAGAACTGCCAGTTGGTGTTGGTGGTAAAGCTGGCGGCGGTGTTGAAGGCCAGATCGGTTCCCACGGCGGCCAGATGCTGCGGGTTCCAGGGCAGATAGAATCTGCAAGCGCTCGATGGCGTAGGTGAGCACCATGGTCACGGCCGAGAAGCCGAGCATGGCGAAGGTGTACTCGCGCCAGTTCATCTCCTTGTCGGCGTTTACGCCGCAGAGCTTGTAGATGAGCCGCTCAAATGGGCGAAGCACTGGATCGAGCCAGGTGCGCTCGCCCTCAAACACGCGCGCCATGTAAGTGCCGACCGGGCGAACCGATAGCAGCAGAATCACAGAGTAGATGGCGAATTGCAGCCAGCCGTTTGCGGACATTTCAGAATTTCTCCGGGAACAGCAATGCGACGGTGAGATAAACCATCAGGAGAATGGAGAGGATAAGTCCGGTTGCCGAGATCCAATTCATGTGCATGGGCTTACCTCAACTTCTGGCACGCCTTGACGTAGAGAAACGCCACGGCGAAAAAGATTACGGTGAACAGCATCATCAATGCGTCTTGCATTCGGGATCTCCCCTTTATCAGCTCGGCGCCGGAACCGGCCGGACATGGTTCGATGGAAAAACCGGATCCGGCTTCGCCGATGCGCCGTTTGCGCTGCGAGCCAGGATCACGCGCTGCGGAATCCAGCGCTCGGTCCGCAGTCGGCAAACGGCTTAACCGAAATCGATTCTGCCTGTCGTGCTGCTTTGAAAATCGAAAAGATTTCCTAAGGAATTCGTAAGGATTGCTTTTGCGAGCGCGGCAAATCCCCGAGAATCAACAATTGCAGATTATGGCAATCGCAATGCGAGACGAGCGGCGTTTGTTACTCTTCGTTGCCGCTCCAGCCCTCGGGGACGAATCGGTAGCCCACCCACGGCTCGGTTTGGATGTACTGGCGGCCGGTTTCGCCCTCGAGCTTCTTGCGCAGCTGGCCGACGAAGACGCGCAGGTACTCGGGCTGATGCGCGGATTGCGCACCCCAGACCGCCGTCAGCAGCGCGCGATGCGTCATCACCTTGCCGGCGTTGCGAGCGAGGTGCAGCAGCAGATCGAATTCCTTGGGCGTGAGATGGACGGGCTTGCCCTGGACGGTAATGGTGTGCGCCTGCACGTCAATCACAAAGTCGCCTGTTTCCAGTGCAGCGGTGGTGCGCTCCGGCGCGCGCCGCAGATGCGCTCTGACCCGGGCCAGCAGCTCCTGAATGCTGAATGGCTTGGTGACATAGTCGTCGGCGCCCGCATCGAGCGCTTCCACCTTTGACCGTTCGTGCTCGCGAACCGACAACACCAGCACCGGCGTTGTGCCCCGCGAGCGGATGGAGCGGCAGACCTCGACTCCGCTCATTGTGGGCATCATCAGGTCGGTGATCACCAGATCCGGCGCCCAGTCGCGAAAGACCCGCAGGCCCTCCTCCGGCTCATTGGCCGTGCGAACATCGTATCCCTGCGCTGAAAGCGCGGCGCGCAGCACTCGCGTAATCTGCGGCTCGTCGTCTATAACCAGAATTCTTCCCGGCATGTCTTGTTTCTTGCGTCCATGCGAAGCTTACATCATCGTCGAGCGACATTTATAAGGAAGCTATATGCAGGTATGATTCCCGAGGAGAACTCAATGAGCATACCCGCCTATGCAAGGCAAGCTCTTTACTGGATCGCGGCCACCGCCACGGCTGCGCTCACCACGCTTGCTGCTTGCGTGGCTCGGCGCCAGTTCTACCACAGCGGGAATGGTGTTTCTGGTGCTGGTGGTTTGGTGGGCCACACAAGCCGGAATCGCCCTCTCGATCTACACCGCGGTTCTCTGCGCCCTCTGCTTTGACTATTTCTTTCTGCCTCCCGTGCACACGCTGTGGCTTGAAGGCGCGCAGGCCTGGGTGGCGATGGTCTCGTTCGCAATCAGTTGCGTGGTGGTCAGCCGGCTCTCGGAACGCGCGCGAAAACAAGCCCTAAGGGCGGAGCAACGCCAGGCCGATGTCGAAAGGCTCTACGCCCTCAGCCAGGAGATGATGCTTTTTGAGGACGCTGACCAACTGCTGCGCGATTTGCCGGGCGCGATTGGCCGCATCTTTGCGCTTGAGGGAGTGATTCTTTACGTCAGCGACTACGATCGATTTTTTTCTTCAACCAGCGGCCTTCCAGCCAGCGTGCAGCTCCACATGCAGGCAGTAACGCAGGGTCTCAATCCCACCATGACTCCCTTTGACGGTTATCAGACTACGGCGCTCAGTCTTGGGCTGAAGCCGGTGGGCGCACTGGCGTGGCGGCCCAATTCGCTTTCGCTCGAAGTGGCCACCGCCATCAGCGGGCAGGTTACGATCGCCGTGGCTCGCGCCATTGCCATGACTGCCACTACGCGCATTGAAGCAGCGCGCGAGGCGGACCGGCTGCGAACGGCGCTGATCGATTCGCTGACGCACGAATTGCGCACTCCACTCACGTCCATCCGTGCAGCAGCCACCACGCTGCTGGAAGGCGAGGGGCTGGACGAAGCCGGCCGCCTTGAGATGGTGCGAGTCATCGACGAGGAAGCGGAGCGCCTGGACCTGTTGATCGGCGAAGCAGTGGAAATGGCCGAGATCGACGCCAATGTGGTTCAGGTGAAAATGTCGTCGCAGCATCCGCGCGCATTGCTCGATCAGGCCGTTGAGGAATCGCGCAAAATTCTGGCGGCTCACAAGGTGACCATTCGTCCCGAATCTTCGGACGGGTTGGCTCACGCAGATGAGCCGGCCCAAGGTGATGAGCCGGCCTGGTTCGATCCTCACCTGCTTGGCCGCGTGCTGCGACACCTGCTCGAGAATGTGGCCAGCCACACGCCATCCGGTTCGCGCGTCACGCTCATCAGTGAACGAAGCGAAGAACGTCTGGATTTCTACGTCGAAGATAACGGACCCGGCATCGATGCTCAGGATCTGCCGCTCATCTTTGAGAAGTTTTATCGGGGCAAGCGCGGAAGCAGCCGGCGCAAAGGTTCCGGCATGGGCCTCGCCATTACGCGCGCCATTCTGGCCGCGCACGGAGGAGGAATCGAAGCGTCGAACGCTTCCGGCGGCGGAGCCAGGTTTCATTTTTGGGTGCCGCTGATCGAGAAAGAACCAAGCCGGCAATAAGACGCCCAGACGGCCTGTCGCATCTTAAGTCACTGCAAGCACCTCATCGAATGGTTTGGACGAGATCAGATTGAATCGCCGCGCATCTGAATCCGACAGCCGCAACTGTTGAGCCGGGCTGTGCGAGAGGTGATCACAGCCCGACTGAGTCACTGTTAAGATCGCGATGCTCAGTTGCATGGTTGCCGGTGAGCCTAGGCTGTAGTCAGGGTTTCTTGAACGGCCGTTACCGCGGCCCGGATTACCTCAAGGACGCGTTCCGGTTGGGCGAGCATCGCCACGTGGCTGCTGTCGAGTTCGTAGGTGGTTGCGCCCATGCGTTTCGCGAAAAAGCGCTCAAGATCCGGCTGCACCGTGCGGTCGTTTTTGCCGACGATGTACCAGCTGGGCTTTGATTTCCACGCTGTCCCCCCAGCTTTGGCGTTGAACAGATCGGGTTTTGGAACACCCTGCGTCGCCCAGACGAGCTTCTTCTCTTGCGCGGGCAAATCGCCGGCGAAATCATCGATGCCTTCCGGAAGCAACCAAATGCGACCGTCCTTGACGTCTATGTGGGCGAAGACCGGTGTCGGTGGAAAATTGGCCTGCTGGGTCTGCGAAGTCTCGCCTTCGTCCGGAGCGAGCGCGCAGATGTAAACCAGGCCGGCAACGCGATCGTCGGTCCCGGCGCCGGTAATGACGGTTCCACCGTAGGAGTGGCCGACAAGGATGACTGGGCTGCTGACCCGGCCGATCGCAGCTTTGGTTAAGGCGACGTCCTCTTCCGTTGAGTTGAGACCGTACTGTGCCGTAATGCAGTCGTGCCCCTCGGCCTGCAGAGGACCGATTAGCTTGCTGAAGCAGGAGCCGTCTGCCCACAGCCCATGACAGAACACGATGCTCGGTTTTGTTTGCGCTGATTTCATTTTGATCTCCTTTGGTTGCGAGTTACTGATTGGCAGGCATTGAGGAAGCAGAAGCAGCCCGCCGGACGAACCAGTCCATTTCCCGGGGGTGTGAGACGCAGGACGCCGGCTCATGCCCAACGCTGATACCTGCGGGCGAAATGGAAACCTCACCAGGCGCTGCCGACCTTGCTCTCTTTGAAACTCAGCTTCGGCCATGAGTCGCCGAACATCGGGCGCTTGCTCCTGGATTCAGCCTCTGTGACAGACCCCTCCGTGACGTCCCAATGTTCCATGAAGATTCCGTCTTTCATCTTCACGATGTCCACGACAATAAGGGCCGAACCATCTCCATTTGAGTACCGGCTATGAACCATCACAAAGTCGCCCTCCGCCATGATGATACCGTGATCCCACCTGGTGTCAGCCGGGAACGCCTTGACAAGCCCAAAGAGCCCCTCTCTGCCGGGCGGAATGTGGCCGCTGTGTTGGATATAGCCGGGTGACCAGATCTTCTCCGCCTGGTTGAAATCTCGCCGATTGAATAGCGTTTCAAATCCGTTGATCAGCAGAGTCTTGTTTTTCTCCTGAACAGTCTCGGGCAATGTGTCCTCCAACTCGGTCATGGTCGCTTCCCTTCGCTGAATAAGGTCTCCTCGATCTGAAGCGAATCCCTTATGATGTGCCTTGCTTTCTCAGCTCGCTTTGTGCCGCGGCAACGATATCCTCACCCGTGTTTGCGTGCCCGTTGATTCCCCAGCCTCCATCGGGCGATTCCGTGATCAGTACCCAGGTTCTATCTACGAGGGCCGGGTCCTTTGCCGCAGCAGCGACCAGGTCCGTCAGTTCTCGCACGACGCCAAGCTGCTTTTCCCTGTTCAATACTCCAACGGGAGTGAGTACCTGCACCCGCACATAACCGGTGTCGCCGGCCGCGTTTGAAATTGCATCTGCCGGCAGCTCATGGACAAAGGCCGCCGTGTTCTTCCTGAATAGATTGATCGGCGGAACTTTCTCCCACCTCATGACTGCGTTGGCTAGATCCTGAGCCAATTTGTGCTTATCGGAAAATGTTCCTGCGGCAGCGTACACGTCGATCATGGGCATAGCGCGACACTCCTCCCTGATTGACTGCTCCACTTTCGAAGTTGGAGACGAAAGAGGATCCGGCCCTCTCGGACGAATTTGAAACAGGTTTGCACTGAACCGATCACATTGAATGCAGGGCGAACTTCGCCATGAAATTCCTCTTGGGTTCATATTGAACCATTTAGTTCTTTATTAGGCAAGCCACTTTTTCCACAAAATGACGATAATGTTGCAATGGGGCGCCGCAAAAAGTTCAGCCGCGACGATGTGCTCAACCGGACGGTCCCGGTCTTCTGGAAGCATGGACTCGCCGAAACCACCGTCCAGGATTTAGAAAAAGCAACCCGCGTCAATAAGTCTGGCCTGTACGCGGAATTCCAGGACAAAGAAGATCTATTCGTAGAGAGTCTTCGCCGTTATTTTGAAGAACTGCAGCAATCCGAGACGTTGACGAAAAAACCCCTCGGGTGGGGGAACATCGAGAAGTTTCTGAAAATTGCTCACGGCAACTGGGGCCACTGGAAGCAGAAGGGTTGCTTTTCAATAAACTCCATGCGGGAGTTCTCTGACCTTCCAACTGAGGCGCGGACGCTGATGCAAGGAAGCCTGGAGTTAGTGAAGCAGCAGCTGGTCAAGAATCTCATAATGACGGGTCAGCGGCGCGCCGACAACGACGCTCTCGCAGGCCTCATTCTGACTTTTTTCAGCGGCGTCTGCATCCTGCAGAATCTCGGCCCCTCAGTTGAGGAAATCGACGGCAAGATCAATCAGTTTATGAGCCTCATCCGTGGGGCGTAACGAGTCAACGCGGGTTTTCCCGACATTCTTAATTCGGCTCGCCGCTCCAATCGCAGGCAACCTCGCAGCGCTTTTCTGAACTTTCCGCGGCCCACTCCAGCGCTCGCGCTGCGCGCCATGCGTCAATTGCTGTAACCGGCGCAGGTGCTTTCCCCAGCATTGCATCGCGAATACCTGCGTAGTAAAGGCGATAGTCGCCGGGCAGCGCCGGCACGGGCCGGCTGACGGAACCGCCGTCAATTCCGATGCACAGCAGGCCCCAGTTGGCCGCCTGCTCCTGGCCCCATGCTGGGTCATCAATTTTCGTGATTTTGTTGAGCGCGGCCTCTTGCCGATCGACACCATTCTTCAAGTAGCCGCCCTTGGTTCCACGCAAATGGAAGCGCGGCGCGGCAGGCAGCGAAAGGCTGTTTGCGCCGAGCGTAACTGTGAAACCGGGATAGCGCAGACGGATTGTGATGGAGTCGTTTACTCCCCGTCCGCCATTTTCTCGTTCATCTTTCTCGCGCACGACTTCGGCGCTGACCGCCTCCGGCTTGCCGAAGAGCACCAGCGCCTGATCGGCGAGGTGCGGCCCCAGATCGAGCAACGTACCGCCTCCGGCTTCTGGATTTTCTTTCCAAAAGCGCTCGGTCAAAGGCGCAGGCCGCCAGCGATCCAATCGCGACTCAAGCGCAACAAGCCGACCCAGCGAACCCTCACGCAGCAGTTTCTGAACCGTCAGGAAGTCGCTGTCCCATCGGCGGTTAAAGAATGGAGCAAGAAGCACTTTTTTCTCTTTGGCAAGGGCAATAAGCTCGGCTGCCTCCGCCGAGGTCAACGTCATCGGCTTGTCGACGACGACATTCTTCCCTGCCAGCAGAATCTCTTTTGCGATAGCGAAGTGAGTTCCGTTCGGCGTGGCCACCACGAAGAGGCCGAGCGAAGCGTCGGCGAGCATCGCTTCAAGCGAGCGGTAAACCGTGATTCCGGGATAGCGTTCGGCAGCGTTGTTGGAACTGCGCTCCACAACCGCAGCCAGTTCCAGGCCTTCCACGGAAGAAAGCAACGGAGCGTGAAATACGCGCCCGGCCATGCCGAAACCGACCAGACCTGCTCGAATCATGGCAGAATTCCCTGAATAAATTAAAGCCGGCTAAATTGGAACCGCTTAGCCTTCGAGTTTAAACCGCGTTTCGGCGAGGCGATAGAGCCGCCGCCAAACCAGCCGGTTCATCGTGACGACCATCAGCGAAATGAGAATCGTCGCCAGCAGCAGCATTGCGAAACGCCCGCTGTCGGTGGCCGCGTCAATCTGCGCGCCCAGGCCGATGGTCGAAAGCGTGTGGCCTTGCACATGCGAGTACTCGGCCATCACGGAGGCGTTCCACGCGCCGCCGGATGCCGTGACCATCCCGGTAATAAATACGGAAAGATGCCGGGAAGAATGAGCTTGGTCCATCGCTGCCAGCGAGTAAAGCGGCAGAGCGACGCGACTTCGCGCAGATCCGAAGGAATCGCCATCGCTCCCGCGATCACGTTAAACAGGATGTACCACTGCGTGCCGAGCAACATCAACGCGATCGATCCGATTCCCAGCCCGGCGCCGATCTTCACCAATCCGATTAGCAAAATGGGAAAGAATGCTGTGGCGGGTACCGACGCCAGTATCTGCGCCAGCGGCTGCACAATCCGCGCCAGCCGCGGGTTCAGGCCAATCGCCACGCCAACAGGAATGGTCCATGCGGCCGAGATGAGCAAGGCCGCGTTGACGCGCAGGAAAGTGGCCGCCGCGCCTTCGAGCAAGAGCCGCAGATCTGGCCAGTGTGACAGTACTCAGCATGACGATGGCTTGCGCTGCCGCCCAACAGACGGCGACCGCACCTGCAAAAGCGAGCGCCCAAAACGCCGGCGACACCTTGCCTGAATTCGTCTCCTCGAGCGGCTTCACAACTCTGCACTCTTTTGATTTCGCCAGACGCCGATAGATCGGCTCTTCAACGCGATTCCAGATGCGGCCGGGAAGTGTGTCGAGAATTCTCGAGCGGCGCAGCAGCGACAAGAATCGGCGAGGTGACCTGTTCGGCAGACTCCACCTGCTCCATCTTGAATTTGTCGCTCCACGCAATCAGCGGCCGCCACACCAGCTGATCGGTGGCAACCACGATCAGAATCACCGTGGCAATGCCCGCCAGCAGAGCGTGCACATCGCCGGCGTTGGTCGCGGCCTGAATGTAGCTTCCCAGGCCGGGCAGTTGAAAGTTGCGCGTGCCCATGGTGAAGGTTTCGCAAAAGATCAGCGCGAACCAGCCGCCGGCGACGGAGACGATCGAGTTCCACACCAGGCCGATCGCCGAGAACGGCATTTCAAGTTGCCAAAAGCGTTGCCAGCCGGAGAAGCGGTAGATGCGCGAGGCTTCAAGCATCTCTCGTGGAATGGTTTTCAGCGACGAATAAAAACTGAAGGCGAGATTCCACACCTGGCCCGTGAAGATGAGCAGAATGACGGCCATCTCGATGCCCAGCTGATGGCCGGGAACGAGCGAAACCATGGCCAGCACTACAGGCGGCAGAAAGCTGAGCACGGGAATCGATTGCAGAATGTCGAGAACCGCGACCATCCACGGCTCAATGCGAGGATTGTAGGCCGCGATGTAGCCGTAGGAGACGGCGAAGCACAGGCTGAGACCGTAGGCGATGGCCATGCGCACGATGGAGTAGAAGGCGTAGAGCGGCAGTGCGCCGATGGAATTGGAAATGGGCACGACCGGGATGGGCTTTTGGAACCAATACACGCCGGTGCTGACGATGGCGAAAAACAGCGCCAGCGCGCAGGCCGCTACTCCCAGATCGATGAGGAATGGCGTTCTGCGGACGATGACGAGGGATCGCGCGAGGGGATGCTGGAAATTCACTTCGCGTCCTCGATCAGCGCAGTTCTCTTCCAGCGCATCGGGCAGCACAAAGCGGCGGCGCGCGGCATCGAAGTCAAACAATTCTGCGTAGCGGCCCCACGCCACGGCGGTCTCCAGTTGCCGCTGGCTCTCCTCCTCGCTGAATTGCTCGTCGAGCATGTCGAGAAAGAAGTCCTCGGGAACGGTGTGGTCGCTCTTGGAATCGAGCGCGCGGCGAATCTGTCGCAGCAAGAGCACATTCTCGACCGCGGCGTTGCGGAACAGCTCTTTCTGGCGCAGGATTTCGGAGTTCGCGAACTCCTCGCCGCTGGGAGTGATGGCCGCATCGCCCTCTTCGACTTTGAGAAACGCCAGCAATCGCGCAGCGTCGACGATGGGCAACAGATCGTCGATTTCAAAGGCCAGATCGTCGGCGAGGCGATAGATATCGTCGCGCCCGCCGTGATCGAGCAGCAGTTCGAGCAGGCCGGCAATGCCTCCCGGCCGCGCATGCGGCAGCATCTGGTAGTGCATCTGCCGCTGATCGCGCCCGCGCGGCTCGGCCAGTTGCTCTGGCGCACCGGCAGGCGCCACATCCGGCTGCGTAAGCACCTTGTAGATGTAGTCCACCAATTGCGTAAAGGCCGCCGACTTGCGGTCGCGCGGCTGCGGCAGCGTCACCGGAAAGTCCGTGCGGATGTGGCCTGGATTTCGCCCCAGCACCACGATGCGATCGGCCAGCAGCACGGCTTCCTCAATGTTGTGCGTAACCAGAAAGACCGCCTTGGTGGGCATGGTCTTCTTGGTCCAAAGCTCCAGCAGTTCGCTGCGCAGGTTCTCGGCCGTCAGCACGTCGAGCGCCGAGAACGGCTCATCCATGAAGAGAACTTCCGGCTCAACCACCAGCGCGCGAGCGAATCCAACGCGCTGCCGCATGCCGCCAGAAAGCTCCTTGGGATAAGCCGCCTCAAACCCGTCCAGGCCGACCACGTCCAGCATCTTCATGCTGCGTTCGCGGCGCTCGGCCGGCGACACTCCGCGCGCCTGCAGCGGGGCTTCAACATTCTCAAGAACCGTGAGCCAGGGAAACAGCGCGAAGCTTTGAAAGACGATCGAGACGTTGATCTCGGCCTCGCTGATCGGCTTGCCATGCCAATAGACCTGGCCCGCTGTGGGCGTGGAGAGCCCGGTCAACATGCGCAGCATGGTCGATTTGCCTGACCCAGACGGGCCCAGCAAGGCCAGAATCTCGCCCGGCACAATGCTCAGGTCCGTCGCCGAGATCACCTGAATGCGATTCTGGCTGGGCTGCGCGTAGTATTTCTCAATTTTTTCCGCGCGGATGATGGCCTCAGCGGCCGGCAGCGCGCCAGTCGTCGCGGTGGTGCTCGCATTGGGGGTCGCGTTGGGGGTTGCCGCGTCCTGCATTTCCGGTTCTCCGGTCGGGGCATTCAGGCGGGACTCGCATCCGCTCGCGCCAGTATAAGTGTCAACATTTGCTTGCAGATGAATTTGAGGCGCGCTCAATCAACCGGCTGATCCGCTCGGAGGCACAAATTTGCGGGCCGAAGCTGCTTGACTGGCCAGAAATGGCATGCTCGTGCATTACACTAATGAAGCGTACCATTCTCGAGTTGTACGAGAGCATAGGTCCAGCCCTCGCGAATGGATACTGCGAGCGACCGAACCAGAAAGACCGGGCCAAGATATTTACTTCCCAGTTCCCCCGGGAGCGTATGCCGAACTCGACGAAACCGAAAGTGCTGGTAGCCGACGACGAGCGGGTAATTGCCGACACGCTTGCCATGATTCTGAACCAAAGCGGATTTGAAGCTCGCGCGGTCTACTCGGGCGAAAAGGCCCTTGAGCTCGCCGAGAGCTTTCAGCCGGACATGCTCATCTCCGACGTGATCATGGCCGACCTGAACGGAATCGATGCGGCCATCCGCATTCGCGCCCTGCTGCCCGGCATCAAGATTCTGCTGTTTTCCGGCCAGGCCGCCACCGCCGATCTGCTGGAGAAGGCGCGCACCGAGGGCTACGAATTCGATATCCTCGCCAAGCCTGTGCATCCCCAGGATCTGCTGGCCAAGCTGCGCGGATAACGGCGTCCCCGGCACGCGAGCTGCCCGGATCACGAACGGCCCCAATCCGAAGGCCGATTCGACCTGTCGATCAATGAGGGGGCAAGGCGATTACTGAATTCGCTGACTCGCCCCTTGCTCTCAGGCTCCCCAAAAAGCGAAAGTACATACAGGATGACAAAGGCACTTCGTTCCACTCGCGTTTTGACGCCGGCGGGTCTTGCGCCCGCCACCGTGATTGTGGACGGCGAGCGCATCTCCGCGGTACGCGGCTGGAATGATGTTTCGCCCGATCTTCTGACCGGCGCTGATTTCATCGACTTTGGCGATCGAGTGCTGCTGCCGGGCCTCGTCGACACCCACGTTCACATCAACGACCCGGGCCGCACGGAATGGGAAGGCTTTGAGACGGCCACGAAGGCCGCGGCTGCCGGCGGAGTGACTACGCTGGTCGACATGCCGTTGAACTGTGTGCCCGAAACTACAGATGTGCAAGCACTTGAAGCCAAGCGGACTGCGGCAAAGGGAAATGCATGGGTCGACTGGGCGGCATGGGGCGGCGTGGTGCGCGGCAACGCCGATGCGATTGAGCCGCTTGGCTCGCGCCGGCGTGCCCGGCTTCAAATGCTTCCTCATTCACTCCGGAATTGACGGATTCGCATGGGTGGATGAGGCCGATCTGCGCTTGGCGCTTGGCGCGGCTGCGCGGAACGGGCTTGCCGTTGCTGGCGCACGCCGAAATCGCCGGCCCCGTCGACGCGGCAACGAAGAAACTGAACGAAGCGGGCGCGGACTGGCGCAAGTACTCGACGTTTCTGGCGTCGCGTCCCGACGCTGCCGAAGTTGACGCGATCGCGCTGCTCATCCGGCTCGCCGAGGAATTCCAAACTCCGGTTCACATCGTCCACTTATCCAGCGCGCAGGCATTGCCCCTGCTGGCCGCGGCTCGCGAGCGCGGCGTGCCCGTGACCGTCGAAACTTGCGCGCAATACTTATGGTTTGCCGCGGAAGAGATTCCCGACGGCGCGACGGAATATCAAATGCGCGCCGCCGATCCGCGACGCGGCCAACCGCGAAAAACTTTGGAAGGCGCTCGAAGACGGCCAAATCGACATGGTGACCACCGATCATTCTCCCTGCCCGCCTGAGATGAAGCGCCGCGAAACCGGCCGATTCGACCAGGCGTGGGGCGGAATCGCAAGCCTTGGCCTGGCTCTGCCGGTAATGTGGACTGCAATGCAACAACGCGGCTTGAAGCTGGCCGAGCCGAGTATTGGCGAATGGATGGCCGCAGCGCCCGCGCGACTCGCGGGCCTGGCCGGACGAAAAGGCGCAATCGCTCCCGGCGCCGATGCAGACTTCGCGGTCTTCGATCCCGAGGCAGCTTGGACCGTGACGCCCGACGATCTGCACTTCCGCCACAAGCTCTCGCCTTATCTCGGCGCGAAACTTCGCGGGCGCGTCGTTGAAACCTGGCTGCGCGGCGAGCGCATCTTTTGCGCAGGCGAGTTTTCTGATGAGGCGCGCGGCAGAGAGCAGGTGCGCGCGTGAACGACCACACTTTGCCGGAACGCGCGCAACGGGCCATCGCCGAGTGCAGGCGCATCGCAACCATGAGCGAGGAGCCGGGCCGCACGACTCGGCGATTCTTGACGCCGCCGGTGCGCGAAGTTCACGCACATCTGCGCAACCGCATGGAATCTCTCGGCATGACTGTGCGCATCGACGCGGCAGGCAATCTGCGTGGTCTGTGGCAGCCGCCCGGCGCGCGGGGCAAGCGATTGATCCTCGGCTCGCACATTGACACCGTGCCCAACGCGGGCGCATTTGACGGAGTGCTGGGCGTAACGCTCGCGCTGGAATGGGTGCAACTGGCGCAGGAGCTCAAATTGCCGCTGGCCATCGAAATCATCGCCTTCTCTGAAGAGGAGGGCGTGCGCTTCGGAGTTCCCTTCCTCGGCAGCCGCGCGGTAGCCGGACGCTTCGATCCCGCGCTGTTGGCTCTCAAAGATGCGGACGGCGTCACATTAGAACAAGCAATCCGCGACTTCGGGCTCGACCCAGCCCAAATCGGCGAAGCAGCTCTCGATGCAGATGTTCTCGGATTCGTCGAGATGCACATCGAACAGGGTCCGGTGCTCGAATCCGAAGGCCTTTCTGTCGCGGCGGTCACGTCGATTGTCGGCCAATCACGCCTTACCCTCGAATTTCGTGGCCATGCCAACCACTCGGGCACAACTCCCATGCATCTGCGCCACGATGCCTTGGCGGGCGCGGCTGAATGGATCACCGCGGTCGAATCCGCGGCTCGAAACACCGACGGACTGATCGCCACCGTGGGCAAAATCGAAGTCGAACCAAACGCATCCAATGTAATCGCCGGAACTGCGCGCGCGAGCCTTGACGTTCGCCACGCCGACGATTCGTCTCGCAAATCCGCCGTGGAATCTCTTCTTGCGAGAGCGCAGGCCATCGCCGAAAAACGCGGGCTCGCTCTCGAATAGACACAGCAAATGGATCAGCCAGCCGTTCCGATGGATGAACGGCTCACAGCGTATCTCGTCGACGCGATCAGCAGCCGCGGGCCTGCCCGCGAAGCAAATGAACAGCGGCGCCGGGCACGATGCCATGGTGATGGCCGCTCGCGTACCCGCGACGATGCTCTTTCTGCGCAGCCCCGGCGGTATCAGCCATCATCCCGACGAAACGGTTCGAGAAGAGGATGTTGAGGCCGCGCTGAATGTGGGCATTAAATTTCTACAGCGGCTGGCCGCGGAGGTCGGATAGAATCGAGCTTCGGAATTCTTCGCAACACTTTCTGCAACTCTTGAAATCGAGGTCGCACTGTGCATCATCTCGGATCAACACGCAGCAGCCTGAAGCCAGACCATCTGCTGCAGACACCGGATACTTTTATCCGCTCCCCGCTTCCCGGCGCCGAGGGAGTGGAGTTTATCATCCACGCCGCGCCGCCATTGGGCGCGCGCTTTACGCAAATGACCGCCGAATTCGTTGCCGGCGGTGAGCTTGCTCCCGCTTCGGCGCAGCGATTTCTCTTATGTTCTCGACGGCAAGCTTGAAGTCAAGGCTGGCGGCAAGAAGCATATTCTCAAGCCCGGCGGCTTCGCCTATCTGCCGCAAGGCGCGCCACACACAGTTCGCGCAACGGGAATCGCGCGCGCGGCGTTGATCGAGAAAATCTACGAGCCTCATGCGGGCGCGGCCGCGCCAAAGATCGTCATCGGCGATGAAGCCACAATGACGATCCGCGCCACTGCTGGACGACGATGCATTGCGCGTGCGCGCGTTGATGCCCGACGGGCCAGCCTACGACTTCGCCGTGAACACCCTGACCTACGAACCTGGCGCGTCGCTCCCCATGGTTGAGATTCACAAGATGGAGCACGGCCTGCTGATGCTCGAGGGCGGCGGCATCTATCGCCTCGGCGATTCGTGGTATCCCGTTCATGCCGGCGACTTCATCTGGATGCGCGCCTACTGCCCGCAGTGGTTTGGCGCGCTCGGCAAACGGCCGGCAAAATATCTCATCTACAAAGACTGGCGTCGCCATCCTCTGGGAGCAAAGCGCAATGACAACGGCGCGCCCGCAACTCACGATCGACGGTTTGATCGCCGAGTTGTTGGCTCTGGGGCGGATCTCCGAATCTGAGCCGCCGGTGGTCACGCGCGTGGTCTTCGGCGAGGCCGACATGCGCGCGCGCGCTTATGTAAAGGGCCTCTGCCAGGCTGCCGGGCTCAAAATCCGCGAAGATGCGATCGGCAACACATTCGCGCGCTGGGAAGGCAGCGATCCCGCGCTCGCGCCCATCGGCACCGGTTCGCACATTGACGCAATTCCCAACGCCGGCCTCTACGACGGATGCGTCGGCGTGCTCGGCGGCCTTGAAGCGATTCGCGTTTTGCAGAAACTCGGTTTCAAGCCGCGCCGTTCCATCGAGCTCGTAATTTTTACCGCAGAAGAGCCGACGCGCTTCGGCATCGGCTGCCTCGGCAGCCGCATGATGGCCAGCGTGCTTACTCCTGCAGCAGGCGCTCGCGCTGCGCGACAAGGAAGGCCGCGGGCTTGAAGAATGGCGCACGCAGGCTGGGTTTGCCGGACCGCTTGACTCTGTTGCTGTGCCGCGTGGCCGCTTTCATCAATTTGTCGAGTTGCACATCGAGCAGGGCCCTTATCTCGAGCAGGAAGGAATCGACGTGGGCCTGGTGACGCACATCGCCGCACCCGCCAGCCAGCGCATCGTGATCGAGGGCGAAGGCGGACACGCCGGCGGCAAGCTGATGCCGGGCCGCAAAGATGCGTTGGCCGCGGCCGCCGAGCTGATCCTCGCGCTTGAATCCGCGGCAAAATCGACCGGCGCGATCGACACCGTCGGCACTGTGGGCATCTGCGATGTGTTTCCCGGCGCGGTCAACAGCGTCCCTTCGCGCGTGGTGATCACGACCGACGTTCGCGACATCGATCGCGCGCGGCGCGACGGCGTTCTCGCCTCGCTCGCCGCCGCAACTGAAGAAGTGAGCGCCCGCCGCGGCGTCAAGATCACCACTGAGCTGATCAACGCCGACCCGCCGACGACCTGCGACCTCGCGATTCTGGCCGCGCTTGAAGCATCGGCCATCGCGGCCGGCAAAACGTACAAGCGAATGGTTGCGCGCGCCTACCACGATTCCTCGTTCGTCTCCGTGCATTGCGCCCGTGGCCATGCTGTTCATTCCCTGCCGCGGCGGAGTCAGCCATCGGCCCGACGAGTACGCCTCGCCAGAGTGGATCGGCAGCGGCGTACACGTGCTATCGCGGACGTTGGCAGAGCTTGCTTCGTAACGCCCGCAATTTCAAGAAACTGGCACATCGTTGTATGCTATGCGTCAACCCGTTGGGCAACATCGGGTTTGGCAATCATGAGCACGCCTGCGCAAACTCGCGTCGTTGGCGCCGCTGTTCCCCGCAAGGAAGGCGTGGACAAGCTGATGGGCCGCGCGCGCTACGTCGACGATATGGAGCGCGAAGGCATGTGGCACGGGGCCACGGTGCGCAGTGGAATTCCTCGCGGGCTGATTCGTTCCATTACATTTGACCGCCGCATCGACTGGAGCGAGTTCGCGATCGTCACTGCCGCCGACATTCCCGGCGAGAATTGCATCCAGCTCATCGTCGCCGATCAGCCCTGCCTGGCCGACGGCAAAGTGAATCATTGCGAAGAGGCGATCCTGCTCCTCGCGCATCCTGACAAACACAAACTGCGTGACGCTGTCGGCGCGGTGCAGCATCGAATACGAACCGCTGCCGGCCATCTTCACCATCGAAGAGAGCGAGCGCCAGGACGTGATCGTTTGGGGCGCGGACAATTTGCTCAAGACTTTTCTTCTCGAAAAAGGCGACGTAGATTCCGCATGGGCTCGCGCGGCGCACATCGTCGAGGGCGAGTACCGCACCGGCGCGCAGGAACATCTTTACATCGAGAACCAGGGCATGATCGCGGAGTACAGCGCGAAAAGCGGCGTCACGGTGTGGGGCTCGCTGCAGTGCCCCTATTACGTTTTCAAGGCTCTGCGTCCCGTCTTCGATCTGCCCGAAGACAAAATTCGCGTCATCCAGACCGAGACCGGCGGCGCCTTCGGCGGCAAAGAAGACTATCCCTCCATCATCGCCTGCCACGCGGCGCTGCTCGCCATGAAGAGCGGCCATCCCGTGAAGATGGTCTACGACCGCATGGAAGATCTGGCCGCGACCACCAAGCGTCATCCTTCGCGCGTGCGCCATCGCACGGCGCTTGACCGCGACGGCAAGCTGCTGGCGATGGAAATCGATCTCGCCACCGACGGCGGCGCTTATGCCACGCTTTCGTCCACTGTGCTCTCGCGCGCCACGCTGCACTCAACCGGTCCCTATCTCTGCCCCAACATTCGCGTGCGTGCAACTTCATGGGCAACAAACTTCATTCCATACGGCGCGTTTCGCGGATTCGGCGCGCCGCAAGCCATCTTCGCCATGGAGCGCCACATGGATGAGATCGCCGCAGCCCTCGCGCATCGACCCGGTGGAGCTTCGGCGCAGAAACTTTCTCCATGATGGTGACACCAACGCCACCGAACAGCTGATGCGCGAGCCGGTAATTCTCGATCAGCTTCTCGATCGGGCGCTCAAGGAGAGCGATTATTACGCCAAACGCGCGCAGTTTGCCCGCGAGAATCCTGAAAATCCGATCAAGCGCGGCTTGGGTATTGCCGCCTTCTATCACGGCTCCGGCTTTACCGGTTCGGGCGAAGTGTATTTAAACTCGCTCGCCGGAATTGACGTCACGCCCGAAGGCAAAGTGCGCGTGCTTGCCTCGAATACGGAGTTCGGCCAGGGCACCAACACCGTTCTCACTCAAGTTGCTGCCGAGTCGCTGGGCATTGACTACGCCGCCGTTTCGATGGCCTCTCCCGACACCGGCGTCGTCCCGAACAGCGGGCCCACGGTCGCTTCGCGCACGTCGATGGTGGTCGGCCGCATTATCGAACGCGCGGCCGCACAACTGCTCGCACGTCTGCGCGAGCACGCCGGCCTCGGCGCAACTTACACGCAGACAGAGTTTCTCGCCGCCTGCGAGCGTTATCGCGAAACGCACGGCGAGGTTGTGTCGCTGTGCCGCTACGAAGCGCCGCCTGGCATCGTCTGGGACGATCAGAAGTATCACGGCGAAGCCTACGGCGCGTATGCGTGGGCCGTTTATGTGGCGCAGGTCGCTGTCGATACCGTCACCTATTCCGCCGAGGTTGAAGATTTCTGGGCCGTGCAGGAAGTGGGCCGCGTCATTCACCCGGTGAT
This sequence comes from uncultured Acidobacteriaceae bacterium, assembly GCA_963725115.1. Taxonomy (GTDB): domain Bacteria; phylum Acidobacteriota; class Terriglobia; order Terriglobales; family Acidobacteriaceae; genus Telmatobacter. The sequence continues at coordinate 971,636 of CAVRXG010000003.1, forward strand.
GGCCGCCGGGCAGGTCGAGGGCGGCATCGCGCAGGGCATTGGCTATGCGCTCTACGAAAAAGTCGTCTGGCAAGACGGCCGCATGGCCAACAATCAGATGACCAACTACATTATGCCCACTGCTCAGGATGTTCCGCCGATTCATGTGTACTTCGAGCAGATTCCATTCCGCTATGGCGGATTCGGCGCGAAAGGCATCGGCGAATTGCCTCACGACGGTCCCGCGCCCGCGATTCTGAATGCCATCCGCGACGCAACCGGCGTAGCATTCAACACGATTCCGCTTCTGCCCGAAGATCTCTTCGCGGGACTCGCCGCAACCGAAGCGATGGCGGCGCGATGAGCAAGGGCCAACGCGCAACCCCGAGCGAACGATGGCCCGCGATCAGGTTTAATGTGAACGGCGAGAGCCGGATCGTCAATGTCCCTCCGATGAAGCGCCTGCTCGATGTGTTGCGCGAAGATTTGCATTTGACCGGAACCAAGGAGGGCTGCGGCGAGGGCGAGTGCGGCTCCTGTTCCGTGCGCATGAATGGCGAGCTCGTGAATAGTTGCCTGGTTCCGGTGTTGCAGGCCGAAGGCGCGGACATTCAGACAGTGGAAGGCCTGGCTCTCAATGGAGAGCTGCATCCTTTGCAGAAAGCGTTTCTCGAGCACGGAGGCGCGCAGTGCGGCATTTGCACGCCCGGCATGCTGATGGCTGCCGCGCAACTCCTCGAGCAGAATCCTCATCCCGGCCTCGTCCAGATTCGCGAAGCGCTCGCCGGGAATCTCTGCCGCTGCACGGGATTCATCCGCATCTTTGAGTCGGTCGCCGCGGCGATCTCACCGGAAAATGGCCGCCTCGCAACTGATTCAACAAGCACGCAGTTGCGCGATGCGCAGGAGCAGACTCACCATGCGCGGTAATGCCGCCACGCACGAACTGGTTGCGCCCGGCGAGACTGGGCGCGGTGCTTGAATTGCTCGCCGCCGAACCCGGCACATGGACGCCGATTGCCGGCGGAACGGAGTTGATGGTCGCATTTTCCGCAGGCCGCCTGACCGCGCCGAAGCTGGTCAATCTGTGGGGCATTCCCGATCTGCGCACGATTGAGGTCACGCCGCAGAGTGTCGTTATCGGCGCGGCTGCTACGTTTCTCGATCTGCGCAGGCACGCCGTGATTGCCTCCGATTTACCCTTGCTCGCCAAAGCCGCAAGCTGGATCGGTTCCATTGCCAACCAGGGGCGCGCCACGCTCGGCGGCAATCTCGTCAACGGCTCGCCGGCCGCGGATTCTTCGCCTGCGCTGCTGGCCTACGATGCGGAGATTGAGATCATCTCTGTGCGCGGACGCCGCCGAGTTCCCTACTCCGAATTTCACACGGCCTACAAATGCAACTGTCTCGCGCCCGATGAATTGCTCTATGCGATTCACCTGCCGCGCCGTTTCGCGCAACACATGCAGTACCTGCGCAAAGTTGGAACACGCCGCGCCATGGCCATCGCCAAAGTCGCGCTCGGCGCGACCGCGCTGCTTGAAAATGGAGTGATCGCGGAGATTCGCCTCGGGGCAGCGAGTCTGGCTCCATTTCCCATGCGTCTTGTGCAAACCGAAGCGGCGTTGCTTGGCCAAACTGTCACGCCCGACACAATTCAATCCGCGCGAAAAGCACTGCTCGCCGAAATGAAGCCCATCGACGATATTCGTTCCACGGCCGAGTACCGGCAGCGTGTCGCAGCCAATCTCCTCGACGAATTTCTGCTCCAACTCCGCCAGGAAGGATCGCAGCCATGAACGCCACGCTTGCGGCCTGGAATGTAACCGGCGAATCCGAAGCTCTTGAAGCAATGATCGCCTGTTGCGGATCGAAGCGATGGGCTGCGGCGATGGTGGCACTGCGTCCCATCGCCAGCGTGGCAGAATTGAGCGAAGCTGCCGATCGCGTTTGGAGCACGATGCAGGAAGCGGATTGGCTCGAGGCATTCGCATGTCATCCGCGCATTGGCGAGCGCAAACCTGCGCTTGTCACGGCTCATGCATCGGAACAGTCGGCAGCGTGGTCGCGCGAGGAACAATCGTCGGCCAACGACGCAAACGAACGTGTGCTGGCCGAGCTGGCCGAGGGCAATCATCTCTATGAACAGCGCTTCGGTTTCACCTACATTGTTTGCGCGACGGGCAAGAGTGCCGACGAGATGCTTACAATTCTCAAACGGCGTTTGGCGAGCGATCGCGAAGCCGAGCTGCGCGAGGCGGCCGAACAGCAACGCCAGATTATGCAAATCCGTTTAGGAAAGTGGTTGGTCGAATGAGCAACATTTCAACGCATGTGTTGGATACTGTGCTGGGCAAGCCCGCGGCTGGCATCGCTGTGCGGCTCGAGAGGTTTGAGGGCGGCGGATGGATCGAGGCTTCAACCAACGCCAGTCAGCCGGAGCGCGCGCACGACGCACCCGGCGACTGGATTGAAGTCGCTGCCAGCATCACCGATGCCGATGGTCGTTGCCGCGATCTGGCGCGCGATGCTGCGTCTGGCGCTTATCGGCTCACCTTCGACACTGGCGCTTACTTTGCGCGACTGGGTCGGACCAGCATCTACCCGGAGATTGCCATCACCTTCAACTGCGACGGCAATGCGCACTACCACTTGCCCCTTTTGTTGAGCGACAACAGCTACACAACCTATCGAGGAAGCTGACGACAATGGCGAGACTTGGGGAAAATCGCTACGGAAAATCGCGCGTGCGCCTCTCGCGCATCACGCGCTCAGAAAGACCGTCATGAGTTCAACGAGTGGACCGTGAACGTCATGCTCGAGGGCGACTTCGAAGCCAGCTTCACCGAGGCCGACAACAGCAAAGTTCTGCCCACCGACACGATGAAGAACACCGTGTATTTTGTGGCGCGCAGCTCAAAGGCAGCGACCATCGAAGCCTTCGCCATGGAACTGGGCGATTATTTCCTCGCCAACAATGCGCAAGTCTCCGGCGTCAGATCGAGATCGAAGAGCAAGCCTGGGAGCGAATGATCGTCGACGGCGCACCCGAGCCAACCACATTCAAACTGGGCGGCCCGGAACTGCAGACCGTGCGCGCGGTGCGCGACCAAGGCCGCGAATGGTCCATCAGGTCCGGCGTGGATGGATTGACAATTCTGAAGACCACGAAATCGGCTTTCACCGGTTACATCAACGACAAGCTGACCACGCTCAAGCCGGCCACCGACCGCATCCTCGGCACATGCGCCACGGTCACGTGGGATTATGCGGCATGCCGCGCCGGACTATGCACAAGTCCGCGCGCGCATCATCGCCGCGCTGCTCAAAAAATTTGCCGCGCACAACAGCATGAGCGTGCAGCACACGCTCTTCGACATGGGCAAAGCCGCGCTCGACGCCGCGCCGGAGATCGCGCGCATTCATCTCTCCATGCCCAACCTGCATCATCTGCTTGCCGATCTGAGCCGCCTTCGGCCTGGACAATCCCAATCACATCTTCGTTCCCATCGACGAGCCGCATGGTACGATCGAGGCCACCATCGAGCGCTAACGCAGCACTTCGCAAGCGGAAGGCAGATCCGTGACCGGCACAACGACCACAGGAAGCAGCGTGTCTGCGCAGGGCGACGGCGCCGAAAGCTTTGGCCTGCGCACAGGCGTCCTCGGCCCCGTGGAAACGCTCGCCCAGTCCGTTTCCGCCATGGCGCCCAGCACATCCGCGTCGCTCACTATTCCGCTCGTCTTCGCTCTCGCCGGAAACGCCACATGGTTCGTCTATCTTCTTGCCACAGCGTCCATGCTGCTGGTTGGATTTTGCATCAGCCGCTTCGCGCGCCTGAGCGCTTCGCCAGGATCGCTCTACACCTACACCGCAAACACGCTGCCGCCGGCATTCGGCGTCACCGCCGCGTGGGGATTGCTGCTCGCATATCTCGCCACCGGCGCTTCGGTTGCCGGCGGCGCGCTCTATTACGCAACCGTCCTCTCCGCAGCAGTTCTTCCACTGGACGCCGCCTGCCATTCCCACGCTTGCGATGGTCTGCGCTGTCGCCGGATTCATCGCCTACCGCGACGTCAAGCTTTCCGCCGAAGTGATGCTGTGGATTGAAGCCGTCTCCGTCGGCCTGATTGTGATCGTGCTCGTTCTGCTTCCGGTGCACATCGGCCTTCAACTCGACACCAGTCAATTCCGGCTGCAGGGCATTTCATTCAAAGGCCTTGGTCCCGCGCTGGTGCTCTCCATCTTCAGCTTTGTCGGCTTCGAGAGCGCGACCACGCTGGGCGACGAAGCGCGCGATCCATTGCGCACCATTCCGCGCGCCGTTCTGCAATGCGCGCTGCTCGCCGGCGTCTTCTTCATGCTCTGCGCGTACTCTGAGGTGCTTGGGTTTCGCGGCCAGTCCGCGGCGCTCTCAAATTCCACCAGTCCGCTGCACATGCTTGCCGCCAAAGCTGACGTCTCGCCGCTCGGCGTGGCCATTGACTGCGGCGCATTCATCAGCATGTTTGCCTGCGTGCTGGCCTGCGCCACGGCGGCGGCGCGCGTACTGCTTCGCATGGCCCACGATGGGCTCTTGCCCGCCGCGCTTCGAGCGCACCAGTCCGCGCCATGGCACGCCGGCAACTGCCGTCATACTGTCCACCGCGCTCATGTTTGCCGCTACAGCCGCCATGGCGCTCTCGAGGCAGACAGGCTCCACGATGTACGACCTGCTGGGCTCGCTTTCTGTCTTCGGCTTTCTCACCGCGTACGCGCTCGTCGCTCTCGCGCTTCCCTTCGCGCGGCGCGCACTGGGCCAGCATTCCCATCGTGCTGGCCGCCGTCAGCGTCTTCACCGTCGCCGTCATCCTCACCATCGCGATCTTCGACCTCAACTCCGCAGAGGACGCCGTTCACGCGCGAATTCCCTATCTCTATCTCGGCTACATCGCTGTCGGGTCTCGGCTGGTACGCGTTCAGGCGAAGAAAAGGCATCGCCGCGTAGATATGTTGTGGAAAACCGGTCCCTTTCCCTGCCCGCTCATTCGGAATTCTTTAGATGAACTTTATACCGCCGCAATTAACATGTCGCGTAACCTGCATCGCGAGCAGGATCAAAACATTCCAGGAGTCGCCGGTCGCGCGGGCAACTTCTTTCCTGCGTGTCACTTCAACGCCAAAGAAACTCGAGATTTCAAAATTAGTTGGCCAGTCACAAGAATCCTTCTGGTTTCAGGGGGAAATTTCTATTTCGAGGTCAGTCTTTTGAAGCTTTTCAAGCGCGTGTCTCCATTCTCCTTTCCCGGGCTGCTGATTATCGCGGCGGCCATCGCGTTGTGTAGCAGTTTCCTGGCGGCACAGCAGACGCTCGGCGGAATCACCGGCGAGGTCACTGACGCCTCGGGTGGCGTTATTCCCAACGCGTCCGTTTCGCTTACCGACGAACAGACCTCGCTGACGCGCGCGACCAAGACCAACGAGCTGGGCGCCTACACCTTTGTGAACCTGCCCATCGGCACGTATACGCTCACCTATTCCGCCGCCGGCTACGAGGCGCAAAAGACACCGCACATCACGGTGCGAGGCCGACCGCACGGCAACGCTGAACGTGACGCTCAAAGTGGGCCAGGCCAGCACGACAGTGGAAGTGGAAGCCGCGCCGCTGATGAACGCCGTCGACACCACCAACGGCTACGTGATGGAAACCCAGCAGATCGACAACGTGCCCCTGCCCACCGGCAGCTTCACCGGGCTGGCTATTCTTTCGCCCGGCGTTGATGCCGAATTGCCCGGCGGCACCGGCGCCAACTCCGGCCTCGGCAACGCGCCCATCTGGGCCAACGGCCAGCGCGACACGTCCAACGCATTGCTGCTGAATGGCGTCGACGCCAGCAATCTGTTCAACGGCAAGAGCACCAGCCAGGTGGATTCATTCCGCGTGGTCGAACAACACCGGCCAGGCCAACAACGCGGCCGGCGGCGTGATTCCCAGCGCGTCCTCGGTCTATCTTTCCATCGGCAACGCCATCCCCACGCCGGCGCCCGAGACCATTGCGGAAGTGCGCGTCAACGCCTCGATGTACGACGCGCAGCAAGGCTCCGACAGCGGCGCGCACATCGACATGAGCACCAAGTCGGGAACCAACCAGATTGCATGGCGGAGTCTACGCGCATCGCGGCACCAACTGGATCAATGCCGCGCCGTTCTTCTTCAAGAAGGACGACAACATTCCGGCAGCCGACAAGAATCCCGAGTTGCATCGCTACATCGCCGGGCGGCGATTTCGGCGGACCGATCATCAAGAACAAGCTCTTTGGATTCGTCGGCTATCAGCACCTGCACATCTCCGACCAGGAGACCGGCGACGAGCTTCTCGATGTTCCGCCGGGCTTGAATTCTGGCCGCTCAATCCGGACCGCGGCGTACGGCAAACCTGACCGATGTCGCCGAAAACAACTGGACCACCAATATTGGCTACGAACAGTCGTCGGGTTTCGACCCCACGTTTGGCGGCACATTCAACGGCTTCAGCCAAAGCTCAAATCCTGTCGCTTACAATCTGTTCACCACGCCGGCGCTGCCCGGCGAGCCGGGAAACTATCTGGTTCCGAGCGCGCTTGCCCAACGCCAACCCCAACGTCTATTCGCCCTACAACGCATTCCTGCCCGGAACGTCGCGATTCATCTCCGACCAGGCCGTCGCCGATCTCGACTGGAACGTGGGCGCCAAAGATGTTCTCGCGGCAAAGTACTACTACCAGCACGATCCCTCGAGCTCGCCCTACGCCTACTCCAACGTGCCGGGATTCACCGCGCACATGGATACCGGCTCGCAGGTCGGTTCGCTCAACAACGTTCAGACCATCGGCTCAACGCCTCAGCATCTCTGAGACCGTCGGCATTCTGCGCGAAAAGGCCTACGCCACAAACGACCAGCCGTTCAGCCCGACGTCCAGTCGGCATGAGTCCGGCGATTCGGCAATTACTTTCCCGGGATTCACCATCAACGACGCGATCGGCGATCAAGTACGACTCGTCGACCGGGCCGCTTTATGGCCTGACGGCTCCTTCGCTGTCCATCGGGCCCGACGCGGAATACCAGGGCTCGAATACCGGCGTGTTCCAGAACCGCATCATGCCTTCAGGCACGGCCATCTGGGCCAAGGGACGCCATGCGGTCAGCTTCGGCGGCAGCTGGTCCTACACGCAGTTGAACCTGCGCGATCGTCGCACCGGCACGGGCAATGTAGCCTCGCCTGACTTTGTCACCTTCCTCGATAACTGGGTCACGCCTTACTCCACGCAGAACTTCACGGCCTCTACTTTTCTGCAGGGCAATGCCAATCGCTATCTACCGCGCCAACGAGACCGGCCTCTTTCGTCCAGGACAAGTTCCAGGCGACTCCGACCTTGAGCGTCACTCTCGGCGTGCGCTACGACTGGAACGGCGGACTGACAGAGAAAAACGGCAACCTTTTCAACTTCGATCCCACGCAATACAGCTACGACGCCGCATCCGACACCATCACCAGCTCCGGCTTCATCATCGCCGGCAACAATGCCAACGGAACCAAGGGCGTGAGCAAGACCACACTCACCGGCCGCCAGTGGGGCATTGCTCCGCGGCTTGGCATCGCGTGGCAGCCCGTCGATGTTCCACTCGAAGATCGTCGTCCGCACCGGCGGCGGCTTCTACTACGATCGCGGCGAGCTGTTTACTTATCTCTCGCCCGGATATGCGGCAGGCGAGGTCGAGGGCGGCCCATTCGGCATTGTCGCAGACGCCTCCATTCGTCACCCAGCAGCACTGCCCGTATTCCTCATCCTTCCAGGCCAACGACCCGACCTTCCTTTACCTGAATTACATTCCTATTTGCGGCGGCGACTATTTCACTCCTCCTACTCCTAGTCCCACTGAGCAATATTCCCTCGCATCCCCATGGGGCGCGACGCTGGGACCCGGTCCGGTCAATCCCACAGCCTCACGACATCTCCAACTATCTGCCCAACGCCGCGGAGATTATCGACGGCACCGTGACAGGCTCAAACGCGCCAGCAGCCGTTTATTCTCGGCGTCTACAACCGCGCCAACAAACTGCCTTACAGCATGAACTTCACGCTCAACATTCAGTACCAGCCGCGCAACGATCTCATGATCGAAGATCGGCTACGTGGGCAATCTCGGCCGCCATCAGATCATTCCCGTGCCCTTTAACCAGGCTCAGATCGCCACTCCGGGCAATCCGATCAATCCAGGCGGAAAAGCTCTCCAGGACGGCACTTCGGTCGACGCAGTATTACAGCTACGGATATACGGTGCTATGACCCCAACACATTTTTACCCGATCTGCGTGAATCTCGACGCCAACTGCACCTACGGCCCCATGCTGAATAACTACGAGGGCGGCAACGTCGATCTGCGCGTGCCCTACATCGGTTACTCATCGGAGTCCGAGTCCTACACCGCGGCCGGTATCGCAGCGTACAACGCCCTCGAGTCTCACCTTGAAAAGCGCTTTAGCCACGGCTTTCAGGCCGGCGTCTCCTACACTTACTCCCACGCCACCGATGAGCAAAGCGGCCTGGGCCTCTTCTACAACGGCAACAATCCCAAGAATCTGCGCAGCGGCTACGGCTCGTCCGATTTCGACCGCACACACGTGCTCAACTTCACCTACGGCGACACGTCGCCAAAGGTCTTTGCGACAGACACATTCGCGGGCAAGGTTCTCGACAGCTGGTCGCTTCATGGCACTTGCCGTCATCCAGAGCGGCCAGCCGTACAGCGTGATCGACTACTCCGGCGCAGTTGGCAGCATCTACTACAGCACTTTCAACGGCATCACCAATCCCATCGTTCCGCTGGCTCCGGGCTGCACGCGGAAGAATGCGCTGACTGGCGCGAGCGGCGCCTTCTACAATCCCAACGCTCCGGAGCAATCGGAACTGGCGCTGAAGCCAAGCTGCTTCACCCTTCCGCTCATCCCGGTAGGCACGATGGGCGTGCCCGCCGGCGATCCCTACGAAACCAACTTCACCAGCGGCGAGCGCAACATCTTCCGCCAGTCATGGCAGCGGCGCGCCGATGCCTCGCTGGTCAAAGAGCTGCCGATCCATGACCAATGGAACCTGCGCTATACCTTCGACGTTTACAACCTCACCAACACAACCAGCTTCGATATTCCGCAGAACAACGTGAATCAAAACCAGGCATTCAACAACGTTCCGGATCAGGTCGGAACTGGCTCCGGCGGATATCCGTCGCAGGCCGCGCCGACCAACAACTGCCAGACGGATCCCACCGGTGTGAACAACGGCTTCTACAACTGCCCTGCGGGTCTGGGCATCACCAGGCACGCCATCGGCAGTCCGCGCCAGATTCAAATGTCCCTGCATCTGGATTTCTAGTTGCACCGGGATTTATAGCTGCACTTGGGACTTCGAATTAGCGCAAGGTTTCTATTCAGAGGGCGGCCGGTATTCAGCCGCCCTTTGCTTTTGGCTTCCTTCGGGCGCACTCGAAATTGCGCCGCGCCTGCGGCAGCGCTTCTAGAATGGCTTTATGGCTGCCTCTTGGACCGTCCGCGATCTCCGCACTGCGCTTGCCGCTGGATTGACAATTCCATCCCAACTCGCCGAGACCGCGCTCGCGAACAGCAATCGGAACGCCGGCCACAATACCTACATCTGGCAGGACGCAGAGTGGACGCGCGCAGAGGCTGCTCGTGTCGAGTCGATGCCGCCATCAGTTTCGGACCGGGCGGTGGCCCCTTCGGCGACGGACGCTCCGCGCTCTGGGGTCTGCCGATTTCGGTGAAGGACTGCTTTGATCTTGCCGGCTCGCCCACCAGTTGCGGCATTCATTTCTATCGCGATCTGAATGGCATTGCCGCGCGCGACTCCTGGCTTGTGGAGCAGTTGCGCGCTGCCGGAGCAGTCATCACCGGCAAGACCCACCTGCATCCGCTGGCCTACGGAATAACCGGCGAGAATCCCGAGTACGGCGACTGCGTTCAGCCTCGCGACTCCGGCGCGCTCACCGGCGGCTCTTCAAGTGGCGCGGCGGCGAGCGTGCAGGAGGGCTCCGCGGTGGCAGCTATCGGAACGGACACCGGCGGCTCGGTGCGCGCGCCCGCTGCGCTCTGCGGCCTCGCCGGGTATCGCGCCACAATCGGCCGCGGCAATTGGCGCGGCGGCGCTCATCTGGCTGAATCATTCGACACGATGGGCTGGCTCTTTCGCGATCTTGAGGACGCGCCGTATTTCGCCGCGCCGTTTGCGCCGGCTCAAGTGCGCCGCCAATTACCCGCCGCTCGCGCTTCACCAGCTTCGCCTTCGTCGCCGACAGCTTTCTTCACGACTGCGAGCCTGAAGTCGTCGCCAGCTTTCACGAAGTCGTTCGCGATCTTCAGGATCTTGGACTCGAAGCCCGAACCATCGATCCGGAATGGTGGGCGGATGCCGTCGAAATCTTCGCGCCGATCCAGGCCTCGGAAGCCGCGCGCCTGCACGCCGGCAACTTCGATCACGCCGATTTCCTCGAAAAGGAGCCGGCCATTCGCGACCGGCTGAAGTGGGGCGCCAGCCTGACTGCGAGCGAAATTTCTGCCTTGCGCCAGCGCCACGCAACCTTCCGCTCCCATATGGACGAAATCTTCGCCGCGCATCAACTGATCCTGTTGCCCGCAATTCCAGTGGCGCGCCTCGCCGCCGGCGCTGACCACAGCCAGACCCGCAGCCGCCTGCTGCGCTACACCGCGCCCTTCAGCCTCGCCGGCGTGCCCACCGTCGCCATTCCGTGCGCGCACGGCGGAATGCAGCTGGCCGCAGCCCGCGACGCCGACGAGTCGCTGCTCGCATTTGCCGCGCAGATCGGCGCCCACTTGAAAAATTCTTCAACTAAATAAATCTTGGGTTGGGAAATAAGATTTGAGCAACGCGGCAGCCGCGTGAGCCGGCCGTCCAGCTACTTGTCCGTCGAAAACGTCTCCGGCTTCGACGAGCCGTCGCGCTGCTTCACCAGGATCTGCACCTTGCCTTCGGCTGCATCCAATTCCTTCTTGCAGGCTGCCGACAATCCAACGCCCTGTTCGAAGAGCTTCAGCGAGTCTTCGAGCGTCAGATCGCCTTTTTCCAATTGCTCGACGATCGTTTCCAGCTTCTTGAGCGACTGTTCAAACGACGGCATGTTGTTTACCCCTTTGCGTTCGTTCCCGCCGGCAGCGCGCTGGCCACCACTTCCGCCGCAGCCTCATAGTTTCCAAATGGCGCGCTCACCTGCACTCCTTGCACCAGCGGCCGCACCGCCGCGAGCATCTCCTGCGCGATTCTTGATTCCCTCAGCCCGCGCGGCTTCCGGCGTATCCGCCTGCGCCATGCGCAGCATAATCTCCTCCGGCATCGCAACGCGCAGATCGTTCTTCATGTACTCCGCATTGCGCAAGCTGATCAGCGGCCAGATGCCGGCGATCACCGGGATGCGGCCATTTCCTGTCAGCTCTTTGGTCCGCTCCAGAAATTCTTCAAGCAGGCGCAGATCGAAGACCGCCTGCGTGATCACGTACTCGGCCCCCGCCTCTACTTTGTAAGCGAACCGCCGAAGCTCGTTCTCCAGGTCCGGTACGCCGGGATTGGCCGCCACTCCAATCGTGAAATTCGTGCTCGCGCCGATCGTAGTTCGATCCGATATCGAGTCCGTGATTCAGCCGCCGCGCGATGTTTACCAAACCGATTGAGTCTACGTCAAAGACAGCAGACGCATCAGGATAATTTCCCTGCGCGGGCGGCTCCCCGGTTACGCAAAGAATGTTGCGCAGCCCGATCGACGAGGCTCCCAGAAGATCCGACTGGATCGACAGCAAATTGCGATCGCGGCAGGTGTAATGCAGAATCGTCTCTATCCCGGTGTGCTGTTGTATCTGGACACAGAGGCTCTGCCCGCTCATTCGCGCCGACGCCTGCGCGGCATCGTATACATCGATCGCGTCCACGCCCAGCCGCGCCATCAATGCGGCGCCTTCGATCTCCTTGGCGCAGTCGATGCCCCGCGGCGGCACAAACTCGACCATGGTGACGAACTTCCCTTCGGCGATCAGCGAGCCGAAGCGCGAGCGTTGCGCCAGCGGCGACGGTGGCGTCTCCTTGCTGACTGCCGGCGCGGTTCCGGCTCCGCCCACCGGCGTCTGCGCGTCCATTGCCCGGATGGCCGATCGCATGGCGCGGATATGATTCGGCGTGGTGCCGCAGCAGCCGCCAACCATCTGCACCCCCGCTGCAATTGCCTTGCGCGCAAAGCTGGCCATGTATTCGGGAGAGCACAAATAAATATTCCGTCCCTCGACCGCCCGCGGCATGCCCGCGTTGGGCATGGCTGCCAGTGGCAGAGTGGTCGCCTTGCGCATCTCCTCAATTGCCGTCAGCACCGTGGCTGGGCCGGTCGAGCAATTCACTCCCACGGCTCCCGCGCCCCACTCGGTCAGCCACGCTGCCGCCTGCGCGGCCGAGGAACCATCGAGACATTCCCCCTCATCGTCCACCGTCACCATCACCAGCACGGGAAGATCCGGAGCGACTGCTTTTGCCGCCTCAAGCGCCTCTCGCGCTTCATTCAGCGCGGGCATGGTCTCAATAATCAGCAGGTCGACTCCGTTTTTCGACAGAATTCCAATCTGCTCCGCAAACGCTGCGCGAGCCTCGTCCAGGCCGGTCTTTCCCAGCGGTTCCAGCCGCACGCCCAGTGGGCCAACGGCGCCGGCAACCCATGCGTCGCCGGAACTGCGCTCCTTCAAGCGCTCCACCGCCTGGCGCGCCAGCCGCACACCCGCCGCATTGATCTCCTCCACCTTGCCGCCCAACCCATGCCGGGTCAATCGAAAGCGGTTCGCGCCGAAAGTATTGGTTTCAAGAATCTCAGCGCCCGCCTGCAGGTACTCTTCGTGCACCGCGACAATCAGATTTGGATCAGACAGGTTCAACTCATCGAAGCATCGGTTGATAAACACGCCGCGCGCGCTGAGCACCGTGCCCATGGCGCCATCGGCAAGCACCGGATGGTCGGAAAAGATGTCGGCAAAGCGCGTCATTCTGTTGTCATGCTACCGCATCGCCAGCAGGGTTGTATCCACCGGTTGCGTCATCGGGCCGGCATTTGCTCATCCACCTTAAGCCGCGCGCAAACTCTTCTCGCGCACGCCTTTCCGCGTTCCGGCTCGACGCGCGGAAGGGCCAGCCCGCTTTGTTATACTTCGATAGTCATCGCCTGCGTGGAAACCGGTTCGGGTCAACGCTTTTTTGGGCCTTTCCGTGTGCCAATAACGCCATTTATTCGTCGACGTTGCGGATTGTTCCGCGCGATCAACCGAGGGTTGGAATTTTGAAGAACAGAAGTCTTCTCCTGAGCGCCGGCATTGCTTTGCTGGCGGCGGCAGTGCTGGCAGGTTGTGGCAAGACCCTTTACTTTGACGGCCGCGTTTTGCCGCCCAGCAAATTGGTTAACCGCGTTATGATCGCCGTCCAGAATCCCGGCGTCCTTTCCAAGGGAGCGCTTATAATCGTGGACGCGTTTTACGACACGCGTTTCGGCTTTAATGGCACGCCAGCCTCATTTTCTATCGCCGGCTATGGTGGTGCATTGCCAATTACCATCCAGAACATGCCTGAGGAAGAGCTCGGCGCAGTTTACGGCGCGGGCGATGGCAGTTTCGACATGATCGGCTACTCAACCGAGAAGCTGGCGGGCCCCGTCGCCGGCCTGAATGGTAGTTCGTCCAGCGTATTCCTTACGCGAAACAGAGCTTATGCCTTTGCTGCCAGCCAGACCTCGAATGTTCTTACGGTAGTCGCTCAGAACGTCGGCTCTTCGACACCGCTGAGCCTTCCCGGAGCGTATCGCGTGAGCGTGAACCCCGGAGGGTCGGTTGCGCTCGCCTTCGCCCAGAACTCCAACTACGCATACTATCCTCGGCAACTCTCGACTTCTCAGACCCTCTCGTACTCTGGAGGACCATCCACCTGGCCAAAAGCCGCCGTCGACTGCGAGCCGCAAATCGCGCCCACGTGGTGCCTTTTCCAGATGCAAAGCCCCGATCACACCGACGCAACCGGCAATTTCTATGGAGCCCCGCTCACCTTTGACCGCCCCATCAAGGCCGTCTTCTCGACGGATGGAAGCACCGCCTATATCCTGAATTGCGGCCCCGAGTGCGGAGGGTCGACGGCGTCAATCTCTGTGGTGCCGATTGCGCCGCTCATCTTTCTTCTCGGCCAGCAATCCGGGCTGCTGCCCTGCAATCTTCCTGCGGTGTCATCGTGCCCCAACGCCAGCACGGCTCCAATGAAAAACCTTCCCATCTCCGGCGGTGCGAGCAACGCCCTTGTCGACGGTTCCACCATGTACGTCGTGGGCCAGCAGCCGCAGACAATCCAGAATCAAACTCTCTTTGCCGGCAATCTCACCGTGCTCAACCTGGCCAATCTCACCATCAGTAACACCGCCCCGATCAGCGATGGCCAGCCCGGCGCAACCAGCCGCATGATCGAGGCCGATGACGATACCCTGTGGATCGCGATGACCGGCTGCACAACCGGCGTTCGCTATGCCACCAACCCGGCAAGTGGCTACGGCTGCCTGACGATGTACAACACCTCGACGAATTCTGTTGTCATGCTCGAGCCATACCTGGGCAACGCCACCGGAATCGCCGCAGTCACCGGCCTGCATAAGCTGTACGCGGCGGAGGGCGGCCAGGTCTACATCTACTCCACCACTGATGGCTCGTCGATCAACAACCAATACGTCACGGTGACCGGCACCGCCTACGACGTAGCCTATATGGACGCGATCTCGGACTCCGACAACACCGTTTACTGAGCCCCATGCCTGCTGAGGCAGTCGATTTCGAAGCCGACATCCTCGCCATCGCCGCACATCGCGACGACGTAGAACAGACCTGCGGGGGAACCCTGCTGCGCATGGCTGCGCGCGGTTTGCGCACGGCCATTCTGGATTTGACTCGGGGCGAAGCCGGCACTCGCGGTACCGTCGACGACCGCGCCAGAGAGGCAGAGGAAGCCGCCCGCATCCTCGGCGTTGGCTGGCGTCAGGCGCTCGACTTTACTGATGGCGCCGTGGCCAACACACTTGAGAATCGCATCGCCATCGTGCGCGTCCTGCGTCAACTTCGGCCCCGCGTCGTCATCCTTCCCTACTGGCAAGCACGCCATCCCGATCACGCCATCACTGCGACCATCGGCGCCGAAGCCTGCTTCCTTTCCGGCCTGAAGAAGATCGATACCGGAGCCGCGCCGCATCGCCCCTTCAAGATTGTCTACGCCAGCCTCTACGCCGATGTGCGCCCGAGTTTCATCGTCGACATCACGCCGTTCATCGAGCAACGCCATCTGGCCCTGATGGCCTACCGCTCGCAATATGCGAATCAATCCGCGGGCGCCGGCCTGTTTGTGCCGGAAGAAGAAATTCGTGAACGCACCTTTGCCGAGGCGCGCCACTACGGGCTACTTGCCGGCGTTCGCTACGGCGAGCCCTTCGTGCAAAAGGAAGTGGGTCTCGTCGACGACTTAACGCTTTTGCCGGTGCAGTCGATTTAAACCCGCTCTGCCGTTTAAGCTTGTTCTGTCTTCTAAAATTGACAGCGGTGTTCTTACTGAAAGATTGGTGAATCGATAGCCATGAGCACAATAACCCGGCGCAGTTTTCTCTCGACCACCGCACTCACTCTTGCCGCCACGCGCCTTCGCGCGCAAAATCGAACGCCGATCCAGGCCAGCCTTGTCATTCCCGCCGAAGCAACTGGACCCCACATGCCCGCCGATTTTGTGGGGCTCTCCTACGAGGTCGAACAACTCGCCGATCCATCCTTCTTTTCAGCGAAGAACATCGGCTTGATTCGCGCGTTCCGGCAGATTTCCACGCATGCCGTGTTACGGATCGGCGGCAATACCGGCGAATTCGGCTGGTGGAAGCCGACGGCCGATTCACCTGAGCCTGAGCACCCGCACACGCGCGAAGTTGTGGGCGAGCCTAAGGCGAGTTACTATCCCGTGACGCCTGAAGCGATCCGCAATCTTGCCGCGTTCCTTGACGCAGTCGGACTGGACCTGTCTCTACGGCATCAACATGGGAACCAACACTCCCGCGCGCGCCGCCGACGAAGCCGAATTTGTTGTCAAAGACGCTCGGCTCGCGTTTGCAATACTTCCAGATCGGCAATGAAGTCGATTTGTTTGGCCGCCACCTGCGCGATCCCCAAACTTGGTCCGCGGCAACTTACTTAACCGAGTGGCTTGTTCTCGCCCGCGCCGTCGCCGCGCGAGTGCCGCGCGCAGCCTTCGGGATGCCCGACATCGCCTCCAATATTTCCTGGCTGACGCAGATCGGTGACGCGTGGGGTCCGGTCGAAAATCCTCCGCACGTCACCACGCTTTCGCATCATTACTATGCGGTGGCCCGCCATCCAATCCTGACGTCAACAGTCGCCAACCTGCTCAAGGCTGCGCAGTATGGCCAAAGTCCAGAGCATTGCAGACAGGGCTACCGCGGCCGCCACGAAGATGGGCGCCCGCGTTCGAATGACGGAAGGCAATACTTGCTATCGCGGAGGCAAGCCCGGAGTCTCCGACGTTTTTGCGGCAGCTCTGTGGGCCGCCGACTATTCGCTCCTTCTCGCCGCCAGCAATTATTCCGGCATCAATCTGCATGGCGGCACCGCGCCAATTATCACTAGCGGGCTTGGCGGAGTCATGTTCGGCGACGAGGTTCTCAAAGCCGAGGGCGCCACGCCGGAACAGATCGCATCGCATCCGCACCCGTACTATGCGCCAATTGCATCGTTCGGTTCGGACTACATTTTGGAGCCGGTTGCTTACGGGCTCAAGTTCGTCGGTTCGTTTAGCGGCGGTTCACTCATCAAGACCGATTTCACTTCGAAGCTCCAAGCCGCTGGCGTCAACGCTTCGGCCTACGCCGCGAAACTCGCTGGCGGGCAAACATCGGTCATCGTCCTGAACAAAGACACGGAAAACGACCTTGCCCTCGAGCCTGGATTTCGGCGCTGCCAAATCCGGCAGCAGTGGAGATCGAAACTTTGCACGCGCCATCAGTCGACAGCCGTGAGGCTCATATCACGCGATCAACAACACCCGGCCATCTCAAGAACGGAAAGCTTAACGTGCTCGTTCCCCGCGCATCCGGCCTTCGCCTCACCGTCATTTGACTAATCGAATGATTGCCGGAAGCCTCACTGTCATTCGATCGAAAAATCAGGAGAGAATAAATGCCGCAGACCTGGAACCCCGAAACCTACGGCCGCAACGGCGCATTTGTTCACGAACTGGCCGGAGGCGTGCTCGAGTGGCTCGCCCCGCAACCCGGAGAACGCATTCTCGACCTCGGCTGTGGCGACGGCCAGCTCACCCTGCGCATCGCTGCCTCCGGCGCGAGTGTCGTCGGCATTGACGCCTCACCGGCGATGGTAGCCGCCGCCCGCGCCCGAGGAGTAGAAGCCGACAACGGACCTGCCGAGAAACTGCCCTATCCCGATCATGTATTCGACGCCGTCTTTTCGAACGCCGTGCTGCACTGGGTCCGCGGACAAGACGAGATGCTCTCGCAAGTGCGGCGCGTTCTGCGCCCCGGCGGCCGTTTCGTCGCCGAAATGGGCGGCCACGGCAACATTGCCGCGATCCGCGCCGCCTTCGCCGCCGTTCTCGCGCGCCACGGATTTGCTTCTCTCGGTGACCGCGGCAATTACTATCCCACTGCCGAGGAGTACAGCAGCCGTCTGGAGCGTCAAGGATTTACCGTGCAGAAGATCGCTCACTTCCCTCGCCCCACGCTTCTTGCCTGCAAGCGGCATGGCCGGCTGGTTGAACACCTTTTCCCGCGGCGCTCTCGATTCCCTGCCAGAGGAATTGCGCGATCCCGTCGTCGAAGAAACCGTGGCCCTGCTCGCACCCGTTTTACGCGCGCACGACGGCCAATGGACCGCCGACTATGTGCGGCTTCGATTTATCGCGACAACCCAATAGCTTCGAATCCTGGTAGCCCCAACCTTGAACCGTCGGGCAGTTCTCATACACGCTCCGCACTTTCCAGCCAGCGCCAAAATACTTCGGGGAGCAGCCGCTAAAAGGCCGCTCCCCGATTTTTTCCCACATAGCTTCTGTCCAAATTAGTCCGCCGCCAGCAACTTCGTCCGGAAGAAGAGGCCTGCAACAATTCCACCCAGGCTTGGAAAGACCAAAAACAGCCACAATTGTTTGAGTGCCTGCCCCTGTACAAAAATTGCCGGCCCAAGGCTCCGCGCCGGATTCACGCTCACGCCGGTAATTTGAATGCCGAGGAGGTGAATCGCCATCAGCGTAATGCCGATCGCCAGTCCCGCAAATCCAGTGGGCGCGCTCTTCTGCGTCGCACCCAGAATCACGATCACGAAGATCATGGTCGCGAAAAACTCAAACAGAATGGCCGAAGGCTCGTTATATCCGCCCTGATAGCCCATTCCCCAGCCGTTCTGGCCGAGCCCGTTCACCGCAAGGCTGTATCCCGTGCTGCCCACAGCAATTGTCAGTACCACCCACGCCGCAAGAATCGCGCCCAGAAATTGCGCGACCAAGTACCTGATCATCACTCCGAGCTTGATTCCGCCGGCAACCCAGACGCCAAGGCTCACCGCCGGGTTCACGTGGCCGCCTGAGATGGGGCCGAGTCCATAGATCGCCGCGACCTGCGCCAGGCCGAAGGCGGCGGCGATGCCGACAATGCCGACCTTATCGCCGGCGATCACCGCCGTTCCAACGCCAAACAACACCAGAATGAATGTGCCTACCAGTTCCGCAAGGAATATCTTCACGTTTCCTCCATGTCGATGCTGAGAGAATTCGCACCGTCGTTTGCGAGCGCTGCGTTTGCAATCGAGTGCGCGCCGAAGTGCCCACGCAGTCTTGCAGACGCGCTGCGACCTAGTCAAGACAAAATCCGCTCACGAAAGAACAAGGCTCGCCGCGCAGGCTGTGCTAACGTTCAAGCGTGAGCGCGCCAGGCAAAGTGGAAAAGAAAACGACCGCGGGCAATCGCCGGCTGCCCGGGCTGGCGCAAAAAGATGGCTTGATTCGCCATCCCTTCGACCTGGAATTTGGCATTCGCACCAGCGGCCTGGTTGCGGGACGGCACCTCGGCTCGGGCCATCGCCACGACCGGCACGTCACGGCTTACTACGCAGTTGCGCCCTCTGTCTTTCAAGGCATTCTCGTGCGTTGGCGACGATGCAAGCCACTCGCGCCAATCGACGCGTACACATTCATCGATCTCGGCGCCGGCATGGGACGCGCCATGCTTCTCGCCGCCAATTATCCCTTTCGCGCCGTCGTCGGCGTTGAGCTGCATCCCACGCTGGCGCGCATCGCGCGCAGGAATCTTGCGCTATGGCGCGCCGCCGATCGCGCGCGTGCACCCATGCGCATGTTTTGCCGCGACGCGACAGATTTCCCCATCCCTGCCGGACCGTGCGTTGCGTTTCTCTTCAATCCCTTTGGCGCGCCAGTGCTGCGCCGCCTTCTGCGCGCCTGGAGCCGCACTCTTGCCGAACGTGCGGGACAACTGGATATTCTTTACGTGAATAACGAGCAGGAGAACGTGCTCAGGCGCGAGCCGGGATTCGAGCGGCTCTTTCACGGCCAGATTCGCCGTTCGCATGCGGATGCTGTCGCCGACCGGACAATTCTCAAGCGCCAACCCGGCGCGGAATACGCAGCTCCCGGATGGGAAGATTGTTCTATCTATCGCTGGGTAGGATCTCAGAGATGAAAAAACCTCATCTCATTCTCGGCATCGGCGAGCTGCTTTGGGATGTTTTGCCAGATGCCACGCGCCTCGGTGGCGCGCCGGCTAACTTCGCCGTGATTGTTGGCGGCCTGGGCAACCGTGCCGCAATCCTCAGCCGCATCGGCAGTGACGACTTAGGCCGGCAAGCTATCGACCGCCTCAGTCCAATGCCAGTCGAGACGAGCCTCCTTCAGGTAGATCCGATACACGAAACTGGCCGCGTCACGGTCAGTTTTGAGGGCCACACTGAAGAACACGATCCGCGTTACACCATCCACCAGCCCGCCGCATGGGATTTCTTAGACCTATCAGATGAATGGATTCAGAATGTCGAAAGAGCCGATGCGATCTGCTTCGGTTCGCTTGCGCAACGTAATCCGCAGTCTCGCCAAACCATTCAGACCCTGGTGGCGAATACTTCCGCTTCCTGTGTTCGCGTCTTCGACGTGAACCTGCGCGCGCCCTTTTATTCTGCCGAAGTAATGCAGGAGTCGCTTGAGCTCGCATCGGTGGTCAAGATGAATGAAACCGAAGTGCCGCTGGTGCTTAGCCTGCTCAATATTGGTCCGCTCAATCTCGATCCGCTCGAAATGAATGCGGATTTTGAAGCCGACGCCCCAGACGCTAGTCCAAAAGCAGGCGCAGACCTGATGCGTATCGCAGCAGAACGGCTCCTCTCCGCGTTTCCAGCGCTCCAGATGGTTGCCATCACGCGTGGCGCACTTGGCAGCATTCTTGTCACGCGCGACGAATGGGACGAGCATCACGGCTTCCCTATCAAAGTCGCCGACGCAGTCGGAGCCGGCGATGCGTTCACGGCCGCCATCACGCATTACATGCTGCGTGGCGCGGATCTCGCCACTTTAAATGAGGCCGGCAACCGATGGGGCGGTTGGTTGGCATCGCAGTCCGGCGCAATGCCGGCGCTTCCCGATAGCGTGCTCAATGCGATTGCCGCGGCGATTGAAAAGACTGCCGGCTAGCATCGAGAACCAATCCCCCATTTGCTCGGCCAATGACGGGGTTAAATGTAAGCGTTTTCCAGATTGTCAAACTGAGGTTGCCGCAGTAGGATGGCGAGGTTATGAATAATCTCCGCGCAGCCGCCGCGCTTCTTGCCCCGCACTTTTGGCCTCGGCACTTCTTCCCATCAGCATGTACGCGCAGTCGCCCTCACTCACCATTCAGGTTGATCATCCTACCGCGACGGTCAGTCCCACGCTTTACGGCCTCATGACGGAGGAGATCAACTACTCCTACGACGGCGGAATCTATGACGAGTTGATTCGCGATCGCACACCCAGCCAGGCCTGGGACGCGCTCCGGCTGTGGCCAATGGTCGCGCGCGGCGACTCCATCGTGAATGTCTCCACCGACGACTCCGACGGCCTGAGCAAGGCGCTCCCGCGCAGTCTTCGCGTCACGGTGGCCAAAGCCTCGCCCGCATCGCCTGCCGGAGTTGAGAACGGCGGCTACTGGGGCATTCCCGTACGTCCGCACACCGTTTACAGCGGATCTTTTTACGCCAAAACAGACGCCGCGGATATTCCCGTCACAGTCGCGTTGCAAAACGATCAGACCGGCATCGTTGCTGCCTCAGCCACCGTCACCGGCCTTACTGGCGAGTGGAAGCGCTTCACCTTCACCCTCAAAACCGGCGAAGTGGCCGCCTCCTCGAACAACCATTTCATCCTGACCATTGCGCAGCCGGCGACGATCTGGCTCAATCTTGATCTCGCTCTTTCCGCCCACCTATCACGATCGCGCAGACGGCAATCGCATCGACATTATGGATAAGCTGGCCGTCATGCAGCCCAAATTCCTGCGCCTTCCCGGCGGCAATTATTTAGAAGGCGACCACATCGCTGATCGCTTTGACTGGAAGAAAACCATCGGCCCATGGGTCGACCGCCCCACGCACATGAGCCCCTGGCGCTATCGCTCGTCTGACGGCATGGGCCTGCTCGAATTTCTAGAGTGGTGCGAAGACCTGAAGATGCAGCCCGTGCTCGCCGTCTATGCCGGCTACTCCCTTGCCGGTGAACATGTCGATCCCGGCCCCGCGCTCGAGCCTTACGTGCAGGACGCGCTCGACGAGATCGAGTACGTCACCGGCAGCGCAGATACGAAATGGGGCGCCGAACGCGTGAAAGACGGCCATCCCGCGCCGTTCCCGCTGCACTATATCGAAGTCGGCAATGAGGATCAGTTCGATCACTCTCACTCCTACGACGGCCGCTTCGCGCAGTTTTATCACGCCATCAAGCAGCGCTATCCCGATCTCCAGATCATCGCCACCACTCCGGTGAAGGGCGTGACGCCCGACGTTCTTGACGAGCACTTCTACATGTCAGCCGCGCAGTCATTTTCTGAGGCGCACCACTACGACGCCGCAGACCGCAACGGGCCAAAGATCTTTGTCGGCGAGTGGGCCACGCGCGAGGGCGACCCCACGCCCAACCTCGAAGCCGCGCTCGCCGACGCTGCATGGCTCACCGGACTCGAACGCAACAGCGATCTGGTCATCATGTCCAGCTACGCGCCGCTCTTCGTCAACGTCAATCCCGGCGGCATGCAGTGGGCTCCCGACCTGATCGGCTACGACGCACTCACAAGCTACGGCTCGCCAAGCTACTGGACGCAGGTCATGTTCTCCACACACCTCGGAACCGAAATCGTTCCAGCAGCGCTCGCCAACGCTCCGCCGCGCGTCTTCGCATCCGTCACGCGCAACGACGCAACGCACAAGCTCTTCGTCAAAATCGTCAATGCAACTTCGACCGCGCAGCCGCTCGCGTCTAGAACTGGCTGGCGTCAAGAAGCTCGGGCCGCAGGCCACGCTCACCACCATGAGCGGCAAGACACCCAACGCGACCAACAGCATCACGCATCCTGACGCCTTGGTTCCGGTCAGTCGCACAGTTCCTGTCGCGGGCCCGAAATTCACCCAAACTTTTGCGCCTTACTCGGTGAATGTGCTGGAACTAAGCTACTAGTTTCCCCATTCGCGAGATTCCAAGGCTAGAGCCTCGCTTCCCGCTTTCCCGCATCTCATTTAAAGTAAATTCATCGTGATTATCGACTTCGCCAGGCGCGCGCACGACCATAACTGGGAGATGGATCCCATTACGCGCTCCCTGCTCGACACCGATTTCTACAAGCTCCTCATGCTCCAGTTCATCTGGAAGAACTTTCCGCGGACGCGCGCCACATTCACCCTCATCAATCGCACCACCTCCGTGCAACTCGGCGATATCGTCAGCGTCGAGCAATTGCGGGAGCAACTCGAAGCCACGCGGCGTCTCCGCTTCCGCAAATCTGAGCTGGTCTGGCTCGCCGGCAACACCTTCTATGGCCGCCGCGGAATCTTCGAGCCTGCATTTCTCGACTGGCTCGAGCACGAATTCCGAGCTCTCCGACTTCGAGCTTTCCGTCCACGATGGCCAACTGCAGCTTCAATTCGAAGGGCTCTGGTCCGGAACATCGATGTGGGAGATTTACGCTCTCTCTGAAATCGGCGAGTTGAAGACGCGCGCCGCGCTCAAGACATCTGAGCGAATTCGAGCTCGACATTCTTTACGCGCGCGCCAAAACCCGGCTCTGGGAAAAAATGGAACGCCTGCGCGGAGTTCCCGATCTTAGCATCAGCGACTTCGGCACGCGCCGCAGGCACAGTTTTCTGTGGCACGAGTACGTCGTCAACTCCATGCGCGATACCATCGGCGATTGTTTCTCCGGAACATCGAACGCATATCTCGCCTACAAGCACGATCTTGAAGCCATCGGCACCAACGGCCACGAGCTGCCCATGGCCATGGCCGCTCTGGCCCGCGACGATGAGGAACTGCGCAACTCCCAGTACGCGCTGCTCGAGCTATGGCAGCAGAGCTACCAGGGCGAATTGCTCATTTTGCTCCCCGACACATTCGGCACCACGCAGTTTCTGCGCGACGCTCCTGACTGGGTGACCAACTGGACCGGCCAGCGCATCGACAGCAAGGACGCCTACGTGGCCGGCGACGAATACATCGCATGGCTTGAGCGCCACGGCGCCGATCCGCGCCAGAAGCGCCTCATCGCCAGCGACGCGCTCGACGTCGAGCAGATTCTCGGCCTGCACGCCTATTTCGCCGGAGAGCTGCTCAACGGCGCCACGCCCGACGACTTCCACTCCGCTAGCTGACTTCCAGGATTCTCGCCGCTGGATTCCCGATCGCCGCATTCGCTTCAGCGCCGGCTGGGGCACGCTGCTCACCAACGATTTTCGCAATTGCAATCCTCAGGACAACGACGGATTCAACCCCGTCGGCCTCGTGTGCAAGCTCAGCCGAGGTCGATGGCAGGCCAGCTGTCAAGCTCTCCGACAACTACTCCAAGGCTTTGGGCGATCCCAAAGAAGCCGAGCGCTACCGGCGCGTCTTCGGCGTCGCCGGCGTGGCCGACGTTCCCGTTTTGACGTGACGCTTCCAGGTCTGTACGCAGCACAGCTCCGGCAGGAGTTGACCCTCCGAAGCCGCATCTACGCGCGCGGGCGCGCGCATGTTGAGAGCTACGGTTCGGCGCCCGTGGTCGTCTACGAGCCTGAGAACGGCCGCCACGGCAACTTCTTCGATGCTGCATATACGGCCATCGCTGCAAATCCCGATTGGATGCGCCGCTTTGATAAGGTCCACGCCCAGGCGGCGCGATCGCTGCCAAAGCCGCAACTCGACCCCGCACGCCGCTGGCGCGAGCTTGACTCATCCATGAGTTCTGACGCGTTGCTGATGAATGTTTTCTGTACGCCCGGCGTCGCGGAATCATCAGCAGTGCGACATGCACTCGGCGTGGATGCTGAAGCCGCTCCCATCTTCGGCTGGAAGGCTCGCGTGCCGCTCGCAAATGGCCGGTTCGACCGCACTGAGGTCGATATGCGCCTTGGCTCCCTGCTGGTCGAGGCAAAACTCACCGAAGTCGGGTTCCAAACGCGCGTCGCTGCGATCGTCGAAGCCTATCGCGACTTCGACACTGTCTTCGATCGCGACCGTCTTCCTCGCACAGAGATCCCCACGTCGCGCTGGTTGCGGGCTAGTGAATTTCCAGAAAATGACTCGCAGGAATTTGAAAGCATCGTCGCTGATCCCGCCCTTACTTCCAGCATCGACACAGTCTTTCGTCCGCCCGGCGAGCCCGGATACTCTGGCTATCAACTCATCCGCAGCGTGCTGGCAGCCTATGCCAGCGACTCAAGCTTCTGCGTCATTCACGACGCGCGCCGCCCCGATCTCCGCGAAGAATGGTTTCAGGTTATGGCCGCAGTCAAAAGCGCCGCGCTGCGCGTGCGCCTTAAGGTCCTTACCTGGCAAGAGTTGGCCGCACTTCTTCCTGTAGCGCTTCAGGATTTTCTCGACGTGAAATACGGCATTGTTGCGCCGGGAAATACGCCCTCGCCGATTTTCGAATCTACGGGGATTTCTGATTGACCTGTTTCGCAGCTCTTACAATCCCAAAATCTTCCGGTTGCTCTCAGCATCCGCATGGCCGCCGCGCAAAATCATCGAATGCCCGATCGGTGACGTGAATGATTCGCTCCCGCACAAACTCCGCGCCCTCCGCCGCGCCCTGCTCGGGATGCTTGATGCAGCACTCCCACTCCACCACAGCCCAGCCCGTATAGTTGTACTGCGCCATCTTGCTGAAGATCTGCCTGAAATCGATCTGCACCATCGCCGAGCGAGCGAAAGCGTCCCGGCCGGTCGATCCAATTCTGATAGCCTCCATAAACTCCCGACCGTCCGCTCGGTCGGAACTCCGCGTCCTTCACATGAAACGCGCGCACGCGATCGTGATAAAGATCGAGAAAGGCCAGATAATCCATCTGCTGTAGCACCATGTGGCTCGGGTCGTACAAAATGTTCGCGCGCGTGTGGTCGCCCACCATGCCGAGAAAGTGTTCGAAGGTCGCGCCGTCGTGCAGGTCCTCACCGGGATGCAGCTCAAAGCACACATCCACGCCCGCCTCATCGAACGCATTCAAAATCGGGAGCCATCTCCGCCCCAACTCCTTGAACGCTTCGTCGATCAGTCCCGCCGGTCTCTGCGGCCACGGATAAAAAAACGGCCACGCCAGCGCGCCCGAAAAAGTGGCGTGCGCATTCAGTCCCAGATTGCGGCTGGCTGTTGCCGCCGACCCCAACTGCTCAACCGCCCACGCAGTCCGCGCCTTTACATTTCCGCGCAGCTCCGCAGGCGTAAACGCATCGAGCAGCGAGTCGAACGCCGGATGGCTCGCCACCAGTTGCCCTTGCAGATGCGTCGAGAGTTCGGTGATCTCAAGCCCCGCCTTCGCCGCAACGCCCTTCACATCATCGCAATACGCCAGGCTCTCGGCGGCCTGCTCAAGGTCGAAGAGCCTCGCGTCCCAGCTCGGAATCTGAATCCCGACGTAGCCGTGCGCCGCTGCCCACTTCGCCAAGCCTTCGAGCGTGTTGTATGGCGCTTTGTCGCCGGCAAACTGCGCCAGAAAAATTCCCGGTCCTTTGATCGTCTTCATTGCATTTCTCCGTTATGGATCGCCTTTCGCTATCTCACCCTTTGCAGGCCGTCGGGATTCGAGCTAATCCACCCAATCGAGGCGCGTCGCATCAGCACACCCAGGCTAGTAGCTAGAAGCTAGCGGCTAGAAGCTTGCACTCTAAAACTCCACCCAGCCTTTTCTGCGGTTGCTCTCAATCGCGCGCTCCATAAACCGCATTCCTCTCACGCCCGCTCGAATGCCGGGCAACGTGGCCGGCAGCGAGTTCGATTTCCCCTGCTTCCATGCAACCAGCGCATCGGCAAATTCGCGATAGAGCACCGCGAATGCTTCCAGATACCCCTCCGGATGACCCGCCGGAGTCCTCGCCACGGCTCGCGCATCGCCGCCCAAATAGTTTGTCGCCGCATGATGAATTTCTTCAGGCTTATCGAGCCACTTCACCTTCAGCCGATTCGGATCCTGCTGCCGCCATTCGAGCGAACCATCCTCGCCATAGATGCGCAAGAGCAATTCGTTCATTTCGCCCGCTGCAACCTGCGAGCAAGCCAGCGTGCCTGCCGCGTCGTTGTTCATTTTCACAAACGCGTTGCAATCGTCATCCAGCCGTCGCCCCGGCACCACCGAGCGCAGCGTCGCGTTGATCGCCGTCACCTCCAACCCGCTCACATATTCGAGCAGGTGGAAAGCGTGCGTGCCGATGTCGCCAATCGCCCCGCCGGGTCCGTTGCGCGCCGGATCGGTTCTCCACTCCGCCTGCTTCTGTCCGCTCGTTTCAATCGGTCGGCTAAGCCATCCTTGAAAATATTCCACAGCCACTTTGCGAATCTTCCCCAACTTGCACGCCGCGCACATCGCCCGCGCCTCGCGCACCATCTGGTACCCCGCGTAAGTATGCGTGAGCCCGTAAGGCAGCCCCGCCTTCACTACTGCGGCTTCCAGCTTCAGCGCTCCTTCATAGGTCGCTGTCGCCGGCTTGTCGCTCATCACCGGAATTCCCGCATCCAGCGCCGCAATAGCAATGGGCAGATGTAAGTGATTCGGCGTCACGATGGCTACAAAGTCGATCCCGTCTTTCCGCTTGCTTTCGGCTTCAATCATCTGGCCGTAGTTCGCATAGGCCCGCGCGGGATCGATATGAAACTTCGCGCCCGCCTCACGCGAGCGCTCCGCCGACTGCGAAAATGCTCCCGCAACCAGCTCGATCTTTCCATCCAGCTCTGCTGCAAGGCGGTGCACGGGGCCGATAAACGCGCCCGGGCCGCCGCCCACCATTCCCATTCGCAGCTTGCGCTCTTCCGCCATTGCTTCCCTTCACCATCGACCTTGACTGCTGCCTTCGTCGATGCCTTGCTCTGTGTTTATCAGTCCCCAGTCCCTATTCCCTAGTCCCTGTTCTTCAAACGTTCACCCCGCTGGCAAGGTAACCGCCGTCAACCGCGAGCACCTCGCCGGTGACGAATCCTGCTGCCTCCGACGCCAGAAAAATCACCGGACCTACAACTTCTTGAGGCCTTCCAAAACGATGCATCGGCGTGCGCGTCAACATTTCCTCGCCGCGTAGCGTGTCCTTCACCAGCGGCGCGCTCAGCTCCGTAGGAAAAACGCCCGGCGCAATGGCGTTCACATTCACGCCCGATTCCGCCAGTTCAATTGCCAGCGTCCGAGTGAGCGAAGCCACCGCGCTCTTGCTCGCGCCATAAGCCGCCAACTGAAACGACCCGCGAAATGCCGTCGACGACGCAACGTTGATGATTCGCCCGTAGTGCGCGTTGACCATCGTGCGCCCAAAAATCTGGCAAGCGCGCATGGTCCCAGTCAGGTTGGTATCGATGATCTTCAGCCATTCGCCTTCGTCCTCGTCGAGCGTGGGCACTTTCTTGGCCATGCCCGCGGCATTCACCAGAATGTCAACCTTGCCGAACGTAGTTATCACGGCATCGTGCAATTGCTGGATCGATACGCGGTTCAGCACGTCGCACTTCTCGCGCAACGTGCGCCGGCCCAGCACTTCAATCGCCCTCGCCACTTCGTCGACGTGTTCTTTTGCCCGCGAGCTGGCCACAACGTCGGCTCCTGCGGCGGCAAAGCCCAGCGAGATCTCGCGGCCGAGGCCTGTGGTACCGCCGATGACAACTGCGACGCGCCCGTCTAACTCAAAAAGTTCCTGCCCCTTCAATCGTTCCTCCAGCCCCGCGCCGGTCTCTTATTCCTCGCCGCGCAATCGCCGGCGTCGCCTGGCAATTTCAAACAAGCCTAGCCTATATGATGCCTCCTGCCGCGGTCTTGCATTCTGGCGTACTCTGCCCGTCCCCGCCGCAGTGAGCTAAAGTATTGGTTGACCATGAACGCGCTTTCCATTCCCGATTCCAAACGCCGCTGGGACTGCCTCAGCCTCGGCGAAGTCATGCTTCGCCTCGATCCCGGTGAAGGCCGCGTCCACACCGCGCGCCAATTTCAACTGTGGGAGGGTGGGGGTGAATACAACGTCGCCCGCGGCCTGCGCCGCTGCTTCGGCCTGCGCGCCGCAATTGCAACCGCGCTCGCCGACAACCCCGTTGGCCGCCTCGTGGAAGATTTCATCCTTCAGGGCGGCGTCGATTCTTCGCTCATTCGCTGGGTCCCGTACGATGGCGTCGGCCGCACTGTTCGCAACGGCCTCAACTTTACTGAGCGTGGCTTTGGCGTGCGCGCCGCTGCCGGCTGCTCTGACCGCGGCCACACCGCCATCAGCCAGGTCAAGCCGGGCGACTTTAATTGGGAATCGATTCTGGGTCCGCAAAACGGTGCGCGCTGGCTTCATACAGGTGGCATCTTTGCTGCGCTCTCCGCTTCTACGGCCGACGTCACCGTCGAAGCTATGGATGCCGCGCGCAAATACTCCACGCCCATCTCCTACGATCTCAACTTCCGCGACTCGCTCTGGAAGTCGATCGGCGGCAAAGCCAAGGCGCAGGAGGTGAATCGCGCCATCGTACGCAAAGTCGATGTCCTGCTCGGCAACGAAGAAGATTTCTCCGCTATGCTCGGCATCGCTATCAAAGGCGTCAGCGAGGACTTTGCCGAGCTCCCCATCTCAGGCTATGAAGAAATGCTCCGCGAAGTGGCAGCCGCCTATCAGAATCTGAAACTCGTCGCCAGCACCCTGCGCACTGTTCACTCGGCCAGCCGCAACGGATGGGGCGCGATTGCGCTCTACGAAGGCAAGATCATCCACGTTCCGCAGCGTGACATCGATATTCTCGATCGTGTCGGCGGCGGTGACAGTTTCGCCTCCGGTCTTATTTACGGCTTGCTTGCCGGCAAAGGAATCGACTGGGCAGTCAAATGCGGAGTAGCCCACGGCGCGCTCGCAATGACCACTCCCGGTGATACCAGCATGGCCACGCTTGCCGAGGTTGAACGCCTTATGAAAGGCGGCTCCGCGCGTATCGCGCGTTAGACATTGCACCGCCAGAGGAGCTCATGTCCGAAACCACCCAACAGATCATTGAGCGCGTCGGCCTGATTCCCGTTCTGCGCGCCAGAAGCGTCGCCCAGGGCCGCGCCGTCGTTGATGCAATGTTCGCCGGCGGCGTCACCGTCGTTGAAGTCACCATGACGGTTCCCGGCGCAATCGATCTGATCAAAGAACTTCAGAAAGCTTATGGCTCAGACCTTCTGCTCGGCTCGGGCACAGTTACTACCGCTGATCAAACCCAGGCCACCATTGACGCAGGCGCTGAGTTCGTAGTCAGCCCAAGCCTGCACCCAGAAGTGATCGCCAAAACCAAAGCCAACAAAAAAATCTCATGCCCCGGCGCCCTCACGCCGACTGAGGCCATTACCGCCTGGGATGCGGGCGCAGACTACGTCAAAATCTTTCCCTGCTCCGCTGTCGGCGGAGCCAGCTATTTAAAGTCGCTGCTCGCGCCCTTCCCTCATCTCAAGCTCATCCCCACAGGTGGCGTCACGCTCGATACCGCCGCGAGCTTCATCAAAGCCGGAGCGCGCGCACTCGGGGTGGGCAGCGATCTCGTCAATCTCGACGCAGTGGACGCGGGAAACGCCGATACCATCACCGAAACTGCACGCGCTTATCTGAAAGTGCTGGCCGAAGCGCGGAAATAGAATCGCGCGCGAAGCATCACAGGTCCGCTGAACTGCTAACCAGCTACGCCGCCGCCTCGTCTGCCTTCGTCTGCGAGAACAGCCAAGCGTAAAGAGCAATTCCAATGAAGCACGCGGCGGGCACCAGATAGCTCGTCGCGATGTTCACGCGATCTGCGACCCTTCCCATCGCAAGCGTAATCAGAGCGCCGCCGATGATGGCCATCACAATTAGCGCTGCGCCCGTCTTGGTTCGCGTCCCCAGTCCCTTCGTTCCCAATGCAAAGATCGATGGAAACATCGTTGACATCAGAAAACTCACAGTCACCAGCGAGTAGACGCCCAACCAGCTCGGCCGAAACACAGCCACGCCACAGATGACGGCGTTGAGCACTGCATAAGTCCCAAGCAAATGTGCGGCAGGCACAAAACGCAGCAGCCACGCCGAAAAGAAACGGCCTGTCGTAAAAGCCACGAGCGCCCCCGTAAGCCAATAACCCGCGATGCGCTCACCCACTGCCGTCGCGGAAATCACATACGGAATCATGTAGCTCCACGTGCCGACCTGCGCGCCAACGTAAAGAAACTGCGCCACCACGGCAAAAACAAAATGCTTCCGCTTCCACAAGGGCTCAGAATGATCGCTGACCTGTGCCTCGTGAGAGTAGTCGAGGCCCGTATGCGGAAACGGCGTGCGCGCAATCAGGATTGCCCAGAAGAGCACCACGCCGCCAAGTACAAGATACGGCGTAACGACGCGCAGAGTCTCCGACCGCAAATACGCCTGATACTTCCCGGCCGCTTCCATCGCCACTACTTGTGCGGGTTTCAACTCAATGCCGGAGAAAATGAATCGGCTCCCTACCAGCACCGCCGTAATGCTTCCCAGCGGATTGAATGCCTGCGCAAAGTTCAGCCGGCGTGCCGCGCTGCGAGGATCCCCCATCTGCAACGTGAAAGGACTAGCGGCAGTCTCCAGAAATGCCAGCCCGCTGGCGATGACAAACAGCGCGCTGAGAAAAAACCAATATCGCCCGACGACCGCGGCCGGCCAGAACAGAATGCATCCCGCGCCGAAGAGACAAAGGCCGACAAGAATTCCAGCCTTGTAGCCTGCCCGCTTCATAAATTGAGCAGCGGGCATGGCCAGCAAAAAGTAGCCCATGTAGAAAGCAAACTGCACCAGTCCCGCCTGAAGCCGATTAATCTCGAACGACTTCATGAATTGGCGAATCAGAATGTCGTTGAAATTGTTCGGCACACCCCACAGAAAGAAAAGCGCGGTGACCAGGATGAACGGCGCCAGCCGGTCCGCCGGAATCAGCGGTGCGTCACGATCGTCGCCGCGCAATTCATCTTTGCTCTGTCCGGCAGGCCCAACAGAAATGCTCAAAGTTGACTCCCCTCCCCGTGAATGCGCGCCAGATCAATTCGCAGATCGAGCAACGGCGACTCGTTTGATACTGGAGTTTCTCTGCGCCATCACCAGCCGGCATGAAAAGGCTTTCATGGTTCTACCGAATCCATCCCACCGTTGGCAAATCCGTTCGTGCGACGGCTCGAGAGGGCTCATCCGGGAGCACACGCGCTTATAATCCCTGCGTAAGGCGGCGCTGATTCTCCTCGATCCCACAACTGCGCCGCCGGTCAACGCGATGCAGCCTTCCGAAGATCGATCCGATCGAATCCGCGCGGCATTTTTACGCCGAGGAGTTGTGCCGCGTCAATCACATCTCCTCGCCCGCAATTCTTGCCGCCTTTGCTACTGTCCCGCGCGAGCGCTTCGTCGGCCCCGGTCCATGGATGATTCAAACCAGCGGAACGCAGTTCTTCACCGAGAGCGCCGATCCCCGCAACGTCTACCGCGATGCGCTCATCGTGCTCGACGCGGCCAAGCACCTGAACAATGGCCAGCCCAGCCTGTGGGCCTTTCATCTCAGCCTGCTCGACGTCCACCCCGGCGATCGCATTCTTCATCTCGGCTGCGGCGCCGGCTATTACTCCGCCATCCTCGCCGAGCTCACCGGCCCTCACGGCAAAGTCATCGCCATCGAAATCGACGAGGCCTCGCAGCCCGCGCGCGCATCGCGCTCGAGCCCTGGCCGCAGGTCACCGTCATCCATGCCGACGGCGCGCGGGGTCCATTCGATCCTGCCGACGTCATCGTCGTCAGCGCCGGCGCCACGCATCCGCTCCCCGCGTGGCTCGCCGCTCTCAAGCCCGAAGGCAAGCTTCTTTTCCCGCTCACGTCAACGCGCGGCCCGGGAACCATGGCATACCTGACCCGCAAGAGCGCCGATCTCTTCGCGGCCACGCTCAGCGGCACCGTTTTCTTTGTCGATTTTGAAGGAGCGCGCGATCCTGTCGATCAGCGACGAACTTGCCCAGAGCACTCAATCGCGATAACGGCGCCAGCGTGCGCTCTCTTCGTTGCGATGCTCACGAAAAAGACGAATCCTGCTGGCTGCACGGCAACGGCTGGTGCTTCTCGCGCCGCGCGGCGGCGTCCGCCAGCTCTGAATAATCCGCGCCGCTCACCGAATTTATACTCTAGCTATCGCTATTGGCTGGTTCTCTAGAGCACCCGCGCCAGCCACTTCCCCGTGTGCGAGTGCAGATTGCCGCAATCTTCTCCGGCGGTCCCTCCGCCACAATGCGTCCGCCGCCTTCGCCGCCCTCCGGCCCCAGATCGATCACCCAATCCGCGCTCTTGATCACGTCCAGATTGTGCTCGATCACGATCAGCGATCCGCCGCCGTCAATCAGCTTGCGAAACGCCGTCAGCAGCTTCGACACATCGTCGAAGTGCAGTCCCGTCGTCGGCTCGTCCAGAATGTAGAGCACGCGGCTGGCCTGCGATGGCTTCGCCGTCGCATTCACCGCGCGCACCGCCGACAGGTGCGCAGCCAGCTTCACGCGCTGCGCCTCGCCGCCTGAGAGCGTCGTCGCCGACTGCCCCAGCCGCAAATAGCCCAGCCCGATCTCATCCAGCACCGCCAGCTTTTCCAGCAGCCTGGTCTGCCCGGCAAAGAAGCGCAGCGCCTCCTTCACCGTCATCTGCAGCACTTCGTGAATATTCTTGCCCTTGTACTGCACGCCGAGAATCTTCGCCTGGTAGCGCGTGCCGTTGCAGTCCTCGCAGGGCAGCTCCACGTCGGCCAGGAACTGCATCTCCACCGTCACCGTTCCGTCGCCCTCGCAGGTGTTGCAGCGGCCGCCCGGCACGTTGAACGAAAAATGTCCCGGCGTCAGCGAGAGCCGCTTCGCCTCCGGCTGCGCCGCAAACAGCTCGCGCACCAGATCGAATCCCTTGATGTAGGTGATCGGATTCGAGCGCGGCGTTCGCCCGATCGGCGTCTGATCCACCAGCACCACGTCGTTCAGCCGCTCCACGCCAGCTCAGCGAAGAAAACACTCCAGACGGATCGCTGCCATCCGTCTGCCCCAGCGCCCGCGCCACCGCGCGATAAAGCACCTGGTGCACCAGCGTCGATTTGCCCGACCCGGAAACGCCCGTCACCGCAACCAGCATTCCCAGCGGAATCTCCACGTCCAGCCCGTGCAGATTATTGGCCCGCGCCCCGCGCAGCACCAGCTTCTCGCGCCCCGGCGCGCGCCGCCGCGTGGGCACGGGAATCGCAATCTTTCCGCTCAAATAGCGCCCCGTCAGCGACGCCGGATTCGCCTCAATCTCCGCCAGCACGCCTTCGGCCAGCAGCTTGCCGCCGAACTCGCCCGCACCCGGCCCCAGGTCGAGCAGATGATCGGCCGCGCGCAAAATGTCGGCGTCGTGCTCCACCACCAGAATCGTGTTTCCCAGATCGCGCAGTTCTTCAAGAATGTGAATCAGCCGCGCCGTGTCGCGCGTGTGCAATCCGATCGACGGCTCATCCAGCACATACAGCGCGCCCACCAGCCGCGACCCCAGCGAAGTCGCCAGTTGAATCCGCTGCGCCTCGCCGCCGCTCAAGGTCGACGCCAGCCGGTCCAGCGTCAGATATTCCAGCCCCACTGCCACCAGAAAACCCGAGCCGCTGCCGCACCTCAATCAGAATCGGCCCCGCAATCTCCTCCTGCATCGGCGAAAGCTTCAGCGCGTCGAAAAACTCCTTCGCCTGCGCAATCGTCAGCGCCGTCAGCCTGGCAAATGTTCTTATTCCTCGATGCGCACCGCCCGCGCTTCGGCCCTCAGCCGCTGCCCGCGGCAATCCGGACACTCCGCGTAGCCGCGATACTTGCTCAGCATCACGCGCACGTGCAGCTTGTACTTCTTGCGCTCCATCTGCGCAAAGAATCCCATCACGCCGGCGAATCCATCTTTGCCTTCCGCGCAGGCTTGCCGCGCAGCACCGTCTCGCGCGCCGCTTCGGTCATCTCGCGCCACGGCACATCCAGCGGCACGCCCAGCTCCGCCGCGCGCTTTTGCAACTCGCTAAACCACGGCCGATATTTCGGCCGGTTCCACGGATCGATCGCGCCGCCCGCCAGCGTCAGCCCCTGATCGGGAATCACCAGACCCAGATCGTAATCCACCGTGTTGCCGAATCCCTGGCAGCGCGGGCACGCGCCAAACGGATTGTTGAAGCTGAACAGTCGCGGCTCCGGCTCGCGCCCCGGCCGATGGCAATTCGTGCACTCATACGCCCCGGAAAACCGCAGCCGCCGACGCTCGTTGCGACTTCGCCCGCCGGCTTCTCGCCTCTCGTCGCGGCGCCTCTTCAAAAATCACCTCGCCCGCTTCGCGATACGCCGTCTCTACCGCATCCACAATCCGCGGGCGATTCTCAGCACTCACAACAATCCGGTCCAAAAGAACAAACAGCGGAGCGGAAAGATCCAGATCGATCAGCGACTCCGGCGTCGAAAACTCGAAGATCTTTCCCTGCTGCCACAACCGGTTAAA
Organism: uncultured Acidobacteriaceae bacterium; assembly: GCA_963725115.1. Taxonomy (GTDB): domain Bacteria; phylum Acidobacteriota; class Terriglobia; order Terriglobales; family Acidobacteriaceae; genus Telmatobacter. The sequence goes on from CAVRXG010000003.1 coordinate 1,006,945, forward strand.
CCCATTCGCCCGCAACTCCGCCAGTCGCGCCTTCACCGCCTCCGCGTGCAGCGCCTCGCTCGCCTTGGCCGCCGCCCCGCTTCTGCCATTTGACTTCACCGCCAACTTCGCCGCGCGTCCCGCAGCCTTCCCAGCCCCGGCTTCGATGCTTCGCGTCACTGGCTCCGGCTCCGCCGCGCGCTCTGCAGCGCTCATCGCCGGAAACAGCACATTCAGCCGCGTTCCCTCGCCCAGCGCCAGAACCTTCTCGACCGCCTCGTCCACCGAGTCGCGCTTCACCAGCCCGTCGCAATAAATGCAGTGCACCTCGCCGCAGCGCGCGTACAGCAGCCGCAGGTAGTCGTAGATCTCCGTCGCCGTCGCCACCGTCGACCGCGGATTGCGCGTCGTGTTTTTCTGCTTGATGGCAATGGCCGGCGCCATTCCGTCGATCTCGTCCACATCCGGCTTCTCAATCCGCTCCAGAAACTGCCGCGCGTAGGCCGAAAGCGACTCCACATACCGCCGCTGCCCCTCGGCATAGATCGTGTCGAAGGCCAGCGAGCTCTTGCCCGAGCCCGACACGCCGCTGATCACCGTCAGCTTGCCGTGAGGTATCTCGCAGGAGAGATTTTTCAGGTTGTGTGTCCGCGCATTGCGGATGATGATGGCATCGTTCAAAGAGAAAGCACCGGTCAATAGTTCCGGCCGCGCCACAGTGCTCTCTGCGAGCCTCAGGACGCAACCGTGCATTCTCTATTATAAATTGCGCCGCAAGCCCGTTCCGGACGGCGGGCGGTGTCTTAACTGTGCGCTACGTTGTCGTTCGGGGACGCCTCGTCCGTCGCGTTCCAGCTACCTTGGGATTCCAGAACGGCGACCTTCACAAGAAGCAGTTGCTTCACTGCGAGCAGATCCGGGTCGTCATGACTCAGGCCCCAGGCGGGCTCGAGACTTTTGCAATAGCGCGGAGGCGATTTGCGAGCTCTGGGGGAGTCATAGCACACACCGTAGATGCACACACCGTTGATCAAAAATGGCCGTGCGGTTTTCGCGCCGCCGGTTGTTGATTACGATGCCGATTACGAATAAGGGTTTACCGGACGTTGTGCTGAGTCCGTACGTTGCGCTGCCGGCTCGACGGCATTTCTAATCTGAAATTCACAGGACCCACAAGTTTTTCCACCAAACGATGAGCAAAATTGCTCAGACGAGCCGAATTCGAGATAAATATTCTCGGGAAACCCTGGCGTATGAGAGGAGTGCATTATGCCTTTGCCGTTTAAACCGAGTTTTCCGCATCGGCGCAACGTCGATGGAACTCACGACTCAATTTGCACCATGTGTTTGGCGACAGTAGCCACGGTCCAGCATGAGCGGGAACTGACTCGCTATGAATCTGTCCACGTATGCGAGCCGACAGCCCTCTATCGAGTCAGTCACGGCTTGTTGCCGCTGCGAAAGATTGCTTAATAGTTTCTTCCAAGGTCAGCGGGCATCGAGGCAGCTACGCGGTCTCAGAACACTACCCCAAGGCAGGGGTGGTAGCGGCAGTCTGCGTTCTGCTCGGCAACGGTCTAATCTGAAATTCACGAGGCCAAAAATCTTTTTCACCACACGATGAGCGAAATTGACCATCCGTCGCTGAATGTTTGGCGTAGGTTAGTGATAGCGCAGCCCCACCAGTCCGCAGGCAATACCTCAAAACGCTTCATCCGCTGCAACCGCTTCATCCGCTCAAGCAAGCCGCACTCACAAATTCCTCTCCCCCAGCCGCGCAAGAGCTGAGCGAAAGCTCGGCTCTTGCGCCCAACGCTTGAGCCCTACCGATGATCAGGTCAAATTATTTGTTATTAGCACTTCTCGGACCGTGCTCCGTCAGCGCGCGGGAACACGAGGGCAGCAACCATGGAACCTACGACGCACTTGGAACTGCGTCGCAATTGACGGGCGCGCCCCATGTAGAGTCGACGTCGGCAGAAATTCCGATCGCCGCCCGCTGAAGGGCCGGCGTTGTAAGCCTGTAATTTATTCGTCGGCGAGGGCTGGAATACCCGTTACGCCTGCGCCGACAAGAAAACTACGCCGACATCCCCTCTTCGACGCCACGCTCTTCGATCTGCCACGGAGCATCCACGCGAGCATGTGTGCCTGCGCGCGCCGTCATGTGCGCGGTTATAGGTGTAGGCGCTGGTATGCGGGTTCCAACCACTCTCGGTCTCGAGGTCAGGAGAAACGCACGCCGCGGCGCGGGCTTGTATGTGTAGTTATATGAAACAGCTGAATCCCTTTCCGGCTTACGGTCGAGAACATTAGCTAATGCCAATAGAACAGGCGATGCACACGCCGGGCATTGCTCAGCACAGTTGCCTATGCAGTTGCAATCCGGGCACAAATAAGAAGACGCCAGAGGGATGTGCTGCATGTTGGTGACGTTCATCGCTTCACCTCATCAGTGGTTGTAGCGCTGGTCTTAGGGTCTAAACAGTGAACAAGAGCGCTGGTGGAAATGCTCCCCAAAAGCGCTCCTGTCTGCAAAATAGGATGCCCTGCAATTGCTCGAAGTTGCATTCGCCATCAGCTCACAATGAGTCGTGAATATGTATCTTTCAGGTGATCTCCGCCGCTATCCACCGCTGTTCGTGTGGGTTATGCAAGCACCGATGAGCAACCCAAGTTTGCAAACGCCCGAAAGCTTTCGGCTACCGTAACCATCTTTGTTCTTCGTACTGGCTAGCTGTATCGGCTTGCCGTTCTGGACTGCTTTTCTGGTTGGCCTTTCTGGATTGCCCCGTTCCGGATTGCTCGCGTTGGGTTCCCTTGTTCTGGGTTCCATTTCTCTGGGTTCCATTTCTGGGTTCAAAGTCCCGCAGCGCTGGCTCAGTTTGTAAATGCAGTGCCGTTCAGTTTGTAAATATCGTGTGATCCTTGTCGAATTCTTGTTCCGTCTTTGTGGCTTTGCTCGCTGCCTCTTCTGCCACGCGCTGTATCTTCTCGTCCGCCGATTCCTCCGCAACTGTCTCGTCTTCCAGCTTCGCCTCTTCCGGGTTTTCAAATTGCTTGAACACGGTCCACCTCCTGCCTGACCTTATTTATTGACTTCGAGCCTTTTGTCTCACTTTGAGTCTTCTTACGCTCGCAGGTCTGGTCAATTTTGCTCGCATTTCCGCGCGTGTATCTGCCGGCTTCCCGATTCTGCCTTGTCCCCTGTCTCGCTCCGCATCCCGCACCCGAGCTCCGATCCCGCGCGTCAAATAGTCGGCCGCCCCTCGGGCATTCAGCCGGCTTCCGTCATCGCCCCGGCCGCGAAATTGTTCGCTAAACTGTTCTTTGAGGGATTTTGTGCCCCATTTTGTGCCACTTTTGCGTCTCGTGCCCCGCCGCGTGATCCGCTTCGCTTTTTTCGCTCTTGTTCGCTGCTGTTCTCTCCGGCTCATTGCCAGCCTCCGCCCAGAATTCCTCGTCATCCGCCGGCTCCCCGTCTCAGCCTGCCACCCCGCCAACTTCACCCGCAGCCACCCCGGCTCCGCAGCCCATCGCCGCCGAAGTCGCAGCCGCCGAAGCCGCCATCGCCAGCTCCGACTGGAAAACCGCCGAAGCCAAACTCGATCCGTACCTCGCCGCCCATCCCTCCGACGCGCGCGCCCTCTTCGACGCCGGCTACGTTGCCGACGCACAAAACCGTCTCGACGATGCCGCTGCTCTCTATCGCCGCGCCATCGCCGCCGATCCCAAATCCTTTGAAGCCCATCATCTCCCTCGGCCTTCTGCTCGCGCGCCAAAACAAACCGGCCGACGCCCGTCCCGAGCTTGTCACCGCCACCACTCTCGACCCCGGCGTTGCCGATCCCACACTCAAGGCCCGCGCCTGGCGCGCGCTGGCCCGCATCGATCAGCAACTCCGATCCGGCCGACGCCTCCAACGACCTGCTTGAGGCTCTCAAGCTCACGCCGGAGACGCCCTCCGACACGCTGCTCGCTGCCGGGCTCGCCGAAAGCACCGGCCAGTTCGACGCCGCCGCTGCCGCCTATCGCCGCGTCCTCGACGAAGATCCAAACTCCGCCCCTGCCAGCGCCGGCCTCGCGCATCTGCTCATCCTGCGCAAAGAGTATCCCGAGCGCCGAGACGCTGCTTCGCGCCGCGCTCGCGAAGAATCCCGACGACCCCACGCTCACCGCGCAGCTTGCCACCGTGCTCGCCGATCAGGACAAAGCCGAGGCCCTGCCGCTGCTGCAAAAGCTGCACGCCGCCCACCCCGACGACCCAGCCATCACCCGCATGTTGGCCGCGGTCCTCGCCGACGCCGGCGACTATGCCGGCTCCGATCAGCTCTTCGTTCATCTGCTCGCCGCTGCGCCCGACGATGCCGAACTGCTCGTCGCTCATGGCCAGAACCTGATCCACGAGGCCCAGCTCGATCAGGCCTACGCCGTCTTCGACAAGGCCACGCAAATCGACCCCGCCAACGCCGACGGCTGGAGCGGGCTGGCCTTTGCCGCCTCAAAAACCGGCCATCCCGACGTCACCCTGCACGCGCTGGCCATGCGCTCCCGCTACGTCCCGGAGAACGCCTCAACCCTCTTCCTCTGGGCCACCGCCTACGACTCTCTGCACCAGAAAACCCAGGCCGCCGCCTACTACCACCGCTTTCTCACGGCCTCGGCGGCAAGTATCCCAACCAGGAGTGGCAGGCTCAACAGCGCCTCCTGATCCTCGAAAAATAGCTTGAAGAATCAGCCCCGGAAATAGCCCACTGCCTCCAGCCCACTCCTTCGCGCTCCATCCATTTCCGGAATTCACTCCTATCTTGGTACATCAGTTATCCGGCGCATCAAAATCCTGCATCTTAGTTCTTGCGGTTCGTCGCGAAATGTGCGTACTATAGGGTCAACTTGGGGGCAGAACCGCGTTACAGGAGTTTCCCCTATGCGGACTGTGGTTCCCATCGCCGCGTTCCTCCTGCTCAGCCTGAATGTTGGGCCTCTGCGCGCCGCCTCTGACGACAATACCCTTCCCGATCAGCAGACTCTTGAAGCCCTCGAAGCTCGCGCCAGTCAGGCCGAGCCGCGCGAACAGTGCTTCCTCTACTCCGCAGCTCGTGCAGCAGATGACCGAGTTGAGCATTCGCCAATATGCAGGCCGGCAATGTCTCCAAGGCCGCCGGCCTGCTCCAGCACATTCAGAGCATCGCGCAAAAAGATCCATCTCACCGTGACCGACAACGACAAGCGCCTCAAGAACGCCGAGCTCATGCTCAGCCACACCGCCTTCCGCCTCAGCGAGATGCTTCAGGCCAGCAGCGTCGACGACCGACCGCTGTTCCAGCAAACCCTGGCCCAGGTCACCGACGCGCAAAATGCGACCATGATGCAGGTCTTCCGCAGCAAGTAGATCAGCCGTCGCTCGCCATCGTCCATCCGCTCTTCTAACTGAATCCCTCTCGTTGCGTCTCACTCCAAAGAGCCACGTCTAGCACCCCGTGACGCCTGCCTCTCGGCCGACCTCGGCCGTAGAGCCTCTGCGTCGACGATGCCTGACGCGCTCTATGCTTAAATTGCACGCCGGAGCACTGCCGCCATGCGCAATCTTGCCGCCATCCGTATCTCGCTTGTCGTCGCCACGCTGGTCGCCGTCTCGTTGCTCATCGTCTCGCTCTTCGGACCGCGCCGCTCCACGCGCAAAAAGAAAAACCGAGCCGCTGACCCCGGCCGAGCAGGATCAGATCGCCGAGGCCGGCATCGATCCCGTCGCCCGCGTCGACCTTTACGTCAAGTTTCTCGATGAGCACTCCGACACCATCAAGGGGCTGATCAACCCGCGCCCACACCACCGCCCGCATCCAGCGCCTCGACGGCGAGCTTGCAGGACTTCGCCGCGCTCATCGACGAGCTCGGCGACAACCTCGACGTCTACTCCGAGCGCAAAGCCGACATTCGCAAATCGCTCAAGGGGCTCAACGAAGGCATCGCGCGCTGGCAAGCCATCCTGCACGCTCTGCCCAGCGAGCCCGGCTTCGAACTATCGCTCAAAGAGGCATTCGACAGCGTCAGCGATCTCTCCGATCAGGCCAAGCAAATCAGCACCGATCAGGACGCCTACTTCAAAGCCCATCCCGACGAAAAAAACCAGGACCGCTACGAACCGAAGTGAACGCAGTGTTCCGAAATCACTCCCTGCCGCTCCCTGTTATCCTGCTTTCCGTGTCCCCCGACGTCGTCTCCATCTTTCAGCACGAGTACCGCGCCCTTCGCCCGCGCGCGCCCATGCCGCCCATCCATGTGCGCTTCCGCCGCTTCACTTCGCTCAACACCACCATCCGCCTGCGCGAGGGCGAAATTTTCGCCAGCCTCTCCGATCTGCTTGAAGGCGCGCCCGAGTCCGTCCTCCACGCCATCGCGCACATTCTTCTCGCCAAGCTCTATCGCAAGCCCATCGACGCCGCGCACAATCTGCGCTACAAGCGCTTCTCCTCCTCGCGCCGCCGTCACGCGACAAACGGAGCTGATCCGCCACGCGCGCGGCAGCAAGCGCTACTTCGGCCCCGAGGGCCGCTTCTTCAATCTCGATGAGGTCTTCGACTCGCTCAACATGCGCTTCTTCGGCGGGCTGCTCGGCCGCCCCGACCTCACCTGGAGCGAGCACCACGCCAAGCGCTCGCTCGGCCACTACGACGCCGCCCACAACACCATCGTCGTCAGCCGCGTCTTCGACCGCCCGTCCAGCCCGCGCTACGCAATCGAGTACCTGCTCTACCACGAGATGCTGCACCTGAAGCATCCCGTCAGGACACGCGGCCTGCGCCGCTGCGTTCACTCTCCGCGAGTTCAAAGCCGAAGAAGCGCGCTTTCCGCAACTCGCCGAAGCTCTCGCCTTCATCAAGCGACTCTAGCTGCTTGCGCTCGCGCGAACTCAGCCCGCCTGGCACCGCTCACGAACTTCGACGGCACGACTCCGCAAATCAACATGTGAGATTCACTGCGCCCCAATTCTTCGCATTTGGGATCGTCACATTTGTTCGTCACATTTGGGAACATTCGCGGAGTTTGCGGTGTCTAAACCTTCAGACAGTCCGCGGAATCATTGGAACCATCGCAATCAACTTTGCGTACATTTCCTCTGAGCGCACGAGGCCACTTCCTCGTCTTGGTTGCAGGGTCTTCGTTACAGAACTATTTCAATCGGCTTTCCTTCAACGGCTCATCGGAGGTCTAACCAGCAGTGAATCCGATTCGCCAGAGAATCTTGCCTCAAAAAACCTATTGACCTGCTGAGATTTTACTGTTACAGTGTGTAACATTACGCTGTGTAACGCACGTCCAACTGCGATCTTGTCTGTTTGCTTTGCAAAGGTGGAGATGAATCCCTTTTCGCGTTTTGCTGCGCTTTGCCTGGTTACTGCTTCCCTGCTTCTGCCTGTTGCCGCCGCGGCGCAAACCGCCACGCTTCACGGCCAGGTCACTGACCCCAGCGGCGCGGTGATTCCCGGCGCGGCCATCTCGCTCACTGGCGGAACAGCCCGGCCGTCGCGCCGATTCAGACCCAATCCGGCGCCGACGGTCAATATGCCATCCGCGGCCTCGCTCCCGGCTCCTACACCATCTCTGTCACCGCTTCGGGCTTCGCGCCGCTCACGATTCCAAACGTCACCCTCACCGCCGGCCAGTCAAAAGAGCTGAATCTTCCGCTCGCCATCGCAGTTGAACAGCAGCAAGTGCAGGTCGAAAGCGAGACGCAATCCGTCGGCATCAGCCCCGATCAGAACGCAGGCGCCAGTCGTCCTCAAGGGCAGCGCCCTCGACGCGCTCTCCGACGACCCAACAGAACTGCAAAATGAATTGCAGGCGCTCGCCGGCCCTGCTGCCGGCCCCAACGGCGGCCAAATCTACATTGACGGATTCGAAGGCGGCCAGATTCCGCCCAAAGCCGACATCCTCGAAATCCGCGTCAATCAAAATCCGTTTTCCGCCGAATACGATCGCATCGGCTACGGCCGCATCGAGATCATCACCAAGCCCGGCACGCAGAAATTTCAGGGCAGCATCAGCGGCTTCGGCACCGATTCCGCGCTCAACACCGCCAATCCGTTCCTCGGCTGGTCAGCCCAGCTACTATCAGTACTCTTATTCGGGCAATATCAGCGGCCCCATCACCAAAACAGCTTCTTACTTCTTCAACGCCTTCACCATCACGCGCCAGAATCAATCTATCGTCGATGCTCTCAATCCCGCAACCCTCTCCAACTTCAGCGAGGCCTTTCCGACTCCGATGAACTACTTCAACCTCACCCCGCGCGTCGATTTTCAGATCTCGAAGAACAACTTCATCAGCATCCGCGATCAATATGCCCGCTACTCGGCGCACGGCAACGGAGTGGGCGCGCTCAATCTCCCCGAGCAAGCCACTCGGCAGCGTGAACTGGAGCAATGAATTGCAGATCGGCGACACCTGGGTCATCAACTCTCACCTGCTCATGGAGCCGCGCTTCCTTTGGCGTCGCATCGGCAACAACTCAGCACGTCCAATTCGCCTGCTACTCCATCCGTCACCGTGCAGGGAGCCTTCACCACCGGCGGCAACGGCATAGGCGCACTCCGCGACCATCAAGACGTTTTCATGCTGCAGAATTACGGCACCGCAACCGCCGGGCCGCACACTCTCCGCTTCGGCGCGCGCGCCCGCGCTTATCGCGATGCCAATTACTCAACCGCGGGCGCCAACGGCAGCTACTTCTTTTCGCCAACGTCGCCGCCTACCAGGCGGACACTCCCTCGCAATACTCCGCCACCGTCATTGAAAATCCACTGGCGCGCGTTCTTCTCTTCGATGGCTCGCTCTTCGTGCAGGACGACTGGCGCGTAAACCGGAGCTTCCTTCTCGGCCTGGGCCTGCGCTACGAGGCGCCAGAACCACATCCACGACCATGCTGACTGGGCGCCGCGCCTCGCCTTCGCGTGGACGCCCGGCCACCCCGGCAAAACTCCCGCAAAAACTGTCATTCGAGGCGGTTATGGCTGGTTCTTCAACCGCTTTATTATGTCCACCGCATTCACCTCCGGCGTCGAGCCTTACATCATTACGGCGATCCACGACAATCGCATCAATCAGAAGAGCTACACCGTCGCCAATCCCGGGCTTCTACAACCCCAACGCCGCTGAGCCCGCTTCTGTCCTCACTATCGACCAGCTCATCCATTCCCACTTTTCACTCCGTCGATCCGCACTTCCACGCCGCGCTCGACATGCAGGGCGGCATCGGCGTCGACCGCCAGATCGCAAAGCACATCACCGGCAACATCACCTATCTCTACACGCAGGGCGTGCATCAATACCTGACCAACAACGTCACTGCGCCCGCCTTCGACATCTCCGACTACACCATCACCGGACCCACGCCGTCGGTTTACAACTACCAGTTCCAGTCCGACGGTTTTTACCGGCAGAATCAGCTCATCGTCTCCTCGGCGATGCAGCTCAAGAAGTTCACGCTCAGCGGCAACTACGTACTCAACGAAGCCAAAAGCGACACGCAGGGCATCAATTCTTTCCCATCCGTTGCGCAGGACCCCGGCTTCGACTACGGCCGCGCCAGCTTCGGCATCCGCAATCGATTTCTGTTTGATCGAGAGCTACACCGCGCCGCATGGCTTCGTCTTCGCCTCTCTTCTCGCCGCGCAATCCGGCACGCCCTACAACCTCACCATCGGCCAGGACCTCACCGGCAACAATCAGTTCAATGCGCGCCCGGCCTACGGCACGTGCGGCGATCCTGGCGTCATCACCACGCAATACGGCTGCCTCGACACCGATCCCGTCGGCAAAGATGAGCCCATCGTTCCCTACGGCGTCGGATTGGGACCGGCCAACGCGATTCTTCACGTCCGCGTCAGCAAGGTCTTCGGCATCGGACCAAGAATTAAAACGGCGGGCGAAGGCCAGACCTTCACGCCCGGCGGCGGAAACGTCGGTAATCGCGGCATCGGCAGCGGCGGCCCCTCCATCCGGCTCGATGCAGCTGCTCCGCGCCGCTACAATCTCACTCTCGTCGCGGGCGCAAACGACGTCTTCAACATCGTCAATCTGGGCACGCCCAACGGCGTTCTGCTCTCGCCGCTCTTCAACAAGACGCAATCTCTCGCCGGCGGCCAATTCGGCAGCCCCACTCCCGGAACACGCACCATCATCTTCCAGACGAACTTTACGTTCTGATCAACCCGGCAGCGAGTGGTTCTGCCTATCGTTTCCAGGCAATCGGCTACTCCCTATTCCCTGTCTTCAGCGCGCCCGTCAGGCTCGCCACTTTCGCCACATCGTGGCTCTTGCACCACGATTCCAGGCCCGTCGCCAGCCGCTCTGTCGCGCGCGGATCGGCGAAGCTCGCCGTGCCCACCTGCACCGCCGTCGCGCCGGCCAGCATAAACTCCACCGCATCTTCCGGCGTCACAATTCCGCCCATCCCGAGAATCGGAATCTTCACCGCCCGCGCCACGCTCGTACACCATGCGCAGCGCGATCGGCTTGATCGCCGGCCCTGACAGCCCTCCCGGTCACATTGCTCAGCCGCGGCCGCCGCGTCTCCGCATCGATCGACATTGCCAGAAACGTATTCACCACGCTCACCGCATCGGCTCCCGCCTCCTCGCAGACTGCGCGCCATTTGCCCAATCGATGTCACATTCGGCGAGAGCTTCACAATCAGCGGCTGAATCGCTACTCTCTTCGTCCGCTCAACCAGCTCTTCCAGCGCATACGGATCCGCGCCAAAGGCCATTCCGCCCGCATGCACGTTCGGGCACGATACGTTCAACTCGTACGCCGCAATCCCCTCCGCATCGTTCAGCCGGTCGATCACCGCGATGTACTCGTTCACCGTGTGCCCGAACACATTCACGATCACCTTGCAGCTCGGGTACCGGCTCATCGGCGGCAGCTTCCGCTCGATGAACTCTTCCACGCCCACATTCTGCAGCCCGATCGCATTCAGCATCCCCGCCGCCGTCTGCACCATGCGCGGCGCAGCGTGCCCCGCCATCGGCTCCAGCGAAATTCCTTTGGTGACAATCGCGCCCAGCCGCTCCAGCGACACGATCTCTTCAAATTCGATGCCGTAGCCAAAGGTGCCGCTGGCGGCGATCACCGGATTCACCAGCTCCAGCCCGGCGAACGAAACTCTCATGTCGGGTTTCACTTGGCGGCAATCTTCCTTTCAAGCTGCATTGCGCGGCTTCGCAACCTGCCTCTGACTTCTGCGGCTCTTCGATTCATCATAATTCGCGAACGCCCGCAGCGCTCGCCGCATGAGACGTGCACCAGCCGCGCATTTCGCCCATCTGCATCGCTCCCAAAAACAAAAGGCCCTCCGGCACACGCCGAAGGGCCCTCGTTGTGGTTTGCTTTTCCTATTCCCCGTTCCCTATTCCCTATTCCCTGCTTTTACGCCGTCACCGCTTCGCTCGCGTCCACCTTCACCGGCGTCAGCCAGCCAAACCGGTCCGGCTTCAGTCCGTTGGCAATGCCGAAGAACTCGTCGGCGATCTTCTTCGTAATCTCGCCCGGCTTTCCGTCGCCAATCACAATGCGGTCGATCGAGCGGATCGGCGAAACCTCCGCCGCCGTGCCGGTAAAGAACACCTCGTCGGCAATGTACAGCAGCTCGCGCGGAATCGCCTGCTCGGTCACCGTGTAGCCCAGGTGCCGCGCAATCGTCAGCACGCTGTCGCGCGTAATCCCCGACAGCGCCGAGTTGCGCCAGCGGCGGCGTGTACAGCACGCCGTTGCGCACAATAAAGATGTTCTCGCCCGATCCCTCGCTCACCAGGCCGTTCACATCCAGCGCGATTCCCTCCTGGTAGCCGTTCACCTCGGCTTCCATGCGGATCAGCTGCGAGTTCATGTAATTCGCGCCGGCCTTGGCCAGCGCCGGCATCGTGTTCGGCGCCAGCCGGTTCCAGCTTGAGATGCACACATCCGCGCCGCCGTGCCCGGCAATGTATTTGCCCCACGGAAAATTCGCAATGTACACCTCGATCGGCGAACCCTTCGGGTTCACGCCGATCTCGCCGTAGCCGCGCAGCACGATCGGCCGGATGTAGCACGGCGCCACGCCGTTCGCCTCAATCGTATCCACCACGCCCGCGCAAAGCTCCTCCAGCGTGAACGGAATCTCCATGCGGTAGATCTTGGCCGAGTCCAGCAGCCGCTGCATGTGCTCCGGCAGCCGGAAGACCGCCGACCCGTGCGGCTGCCCGTAGCAGCGAACTCCCTCGAACACGCTCGAGCCGTAGTGAATCACGTGGCTCATCACGTGAATCGTGGCCTGCTCCCAGGGAATCAGGTTGCCGTTGTGCCAGATCTTCTCAGTGGTTTGTATGGGCATGGGGATCTAGAATCCTCCGTCTTGAAAACTTATCCGCTTCTCATAAGGTTGTCATGATTGGAGCCCGAAGGCAAGCGCCCGGTATTTAATTCCTTACTCATCCAAATTTGCGCCCTACCACAGCCTCCGCCCACAACCTTCCGGTCAAACTAACCGGCCAATCGCCCTTTTTCTTCTGTCTCAACCCAACGCCTGCACGATAGAATCGCGTCAATCGGAAGTCGCGCGACAATTCAGGAGTCACCAAATGGGTGAGCTTTTCAAAGTTTGCTGGGATGTATTCACCATTCGTCATTACAAGCGTCAGGGAATGTCGCTTTCCGCCGGCGATTATGCTGTCGCCATCGGATACGTGATTTTCCTTTACGCGACCGGCGTGTCCGCCGCCGTTTTTTATCAAAATCATCCGCAGTACAAATGGGTGCTCATCGCGACCCTCGTCTTTGACGGAGTTCTGACCATCGCGATGTTCGTCTATGAAATCAAATGGTGGATCAAGCACCGTGCTGCCGCTCAAGCCGCCGCCGCGCAAGCAACCGCCGAAAGTAATCAGCCCGGGCAATAATTTCGGCGCGCATTCCGCGTCAGCCAACTAGCCCGCCTTTTAGTCCGCATCAGAAAGCGCATCGCATATGGTATGGCTCGGAATTGTCCTCTTGGTGTTCACCATCGCCGTCACCGGCATTCGCAGAGCGCAGCGCAACGGCACTTGGAGCTGGTCGAAATTCGCTCTCACGCTCGGCTTCATGGCCGTGTTCTGCGCCATCATCACCGCTCCCTTGCTGATGAACACCAACAGCCGCATATTTTTGGTGGGTCTACGGCGCCGCCTGGGTCGTGGCTCTGGGCCTCATGGTCTGCTTCATCATCTGGGCGCGCCACTGGAAGCTCACTGACAACAGAAACAACCAGCAACCGCCAAGCTAGACTCACGCTGAGTCGCACAGCGCCTTCCATTTCGGGCAGCTCATCCTGAAGGGTAGCGGCTTCAGCCCGTACTTACCCGCGATAACAACCTTAGGCTAATTTGAGATCGTACCCGTTAGGTTGAGGTCGATCGCAACATCATCGTCCGCTTTCCAAACCAAAAAACTCGGATTCTTCAGTCCCAATTGGACGTAAGGCACCACAAAATGAGCCTTGGCGGTCGCGCTCGTGCCCTCAAGATGTACAAGCATGGGGACAGTGATTTCATGAGGCGTTCCCAGCAGTGTAAAGATTCCCGCCACCTGAATGGTCGAATCGCCTGAAGATGCAATGGCGCCCGCATAGGTCTTCGGCTCAAAAGAAACGGTTGCGTGCTGTTCAACCTCCAGAACGTCCCTGTACATCTTTTTATCGCGACTGTCATTGCCGGTCTTGCCGCTGCCGGCGAGGACAACCACCGAACCTGACATCTTGGAATTGCTGCGGTCAAACTCAATCGACCCGGATTGAATATGAAAGGTGCCGATGACAACCTCGTGGGTTGTATTCAGCGTCATCTTGACCTCGCTGGCATCGGGATTGACGACAAAAGTCTGATGCTGCGCAAACGCGGTCGGACCGATCAAGCAAGCCAGGGCGAGGGCTGCGAAGGATTTCAATGCATCTCTCCTTAAGCTAACCACTAACAGTTACTGCAGCGTCGAATCGCGGCGATTCGCATTGTCTAGCTCTAGCCGGCGACCGCCGGCTGACCAACGGCGGCGTGCTGGGCAACGCGTGTCAGCTTTGCCGTCACGCGCATCACGCCGGGCCAGGCCCTCAGGCAAAACGGTAGTACCGCGCGTGCAAGTGCGTTGTTCAAGCCATCGGCGGCGAACTCGGCAAGGCGCATCTGCATCCGCAATGCTGACCGCAGTTTGGCCTGGAACACTGGCGCCGGCTCGCCCGCAAGATAAGCAGCGACGGCGCCACGCGCAGTGTGCAACGCTATCGATATGCCGTCGCCGGTGAACGAGGGGATGACCGCTGCCTGATCGCCGATGCAGTAAAGACCATTCTCCGTTGTGCGGCGGATGTAACCGTAAGGAATATGCGTGATCGCGATCGGCTTCAGAAGCAGCGGCTCCGCACCTGCGAGCCTCATCGCGAGATGTGGACAGTCCTGCTGCATCTTCGCGAGAAAATTCTCCCAGCGATAGCCCGCGCGAGCCAGATGACTCTGTTGCACCACCCAGCAGAGGTTTGCAATGCCGCCCTCAACCGGCTGGATACCGCCATAGCCTCCGGGATACAGCATCAGCTCAGATGCGCGTGCCAACTCAGTCGCCTGCGCGTGCGCTAGCCGAAAATACATCTTGAAGGCGATCCATCGCTCCGGATCCTCTGGACGTGTATGGCCGCGGAGATCGTGCTTGCCAGTCGCGAGAAAGACCGTCGGGGCCTCACGCGTGGTGCCGTCGTCGAGCGTAGCCCTCCACGCATCGCTTGTCGTCCGGCCGAGCGCCTGCACACTGCGTCCGCGCTCTACGCGAACCCCTGCTGCAACTGCCTCGGCAATGAGCGCCGTATCAAGCGACTTGCGCGTCAGTGAGGCAGCGGGAAAAGGCAACGGAGCTTCAGCGGCGCGCCCGGCAGCGGCAAGGCGAACGGAATCGATCCGCACGGCGCCAAGCGAGGCCACATCGATGCCCAGGTCGTGCAGATCCTCAAGCGCCTCGCCGCTTAGGAATTCTCCGCAGACTTTATGGCGTGGTGCGAGCTCGCGCTCGATCAGCGTCACCGCTCGTCCCTTGCGAGCAAGCCTGATTGAAGCCGCACACCCTGCTACTCCGCCGCCGAGGATGAGAACTTCGTCTTGCAACGGAGCCCGATTCAGATTGGACGCTCTAACGGGAATCTCCTATTTCGGACCCGATGTGCTTCTTCTAATCCGATATGCTGGAACTGTACCGCTCATGCTGGGCATTGCATCGCCAATGCTGTCATTAGTGTAGTGGTACAGCTTGAAATCGGCTGGACCGGCGCTTCGGTTTTGACGCGCCCAAGAAGTGAATAGTGAGCCGCAGCGTATTTCCTGGCACCGTGATCAGGCACGACGGGTAGTGAGTTCGCGCCAGTTCATTCCCAGGTCAACGACAAGCAGTGACGCGAGTGTGAAGGCGATTACGCCGACGGCCGCGAAGGTGTCGCCAAGATGGCTCCAGTAGCGCGGCCACAGGTTGAGCACCCGGCTGGAGACGAAGGTAAATGTAACGGCATAAGACCGGGCCATCCACTGGCGATGCACGACGATTTGGCGGTTGCGCGCGGTGATGAAGGCGGCCGTCGTGCAGACGATCCATGCGGCGGCCTGCATGGAGGTTCCCGGCAAGCCTGGCCTGCCGGTAGCAAGAGCGATTCCAGTGAACGCGCCGATAAAGACGCAGAAGACGTAAACCCGGCCCAGGACGCGATGGATTTTCAAGGGATCCTCCGCGGGCGGTAGATGAGGTGAGGTGGGCCGCTATCGCATGAGACGCCAACGCTCTCGTTTTGATAGCGTCGCATAGCCCGCCCGATCCCTACCCGAAAGCATCGCCTATGCCGTTCCGGAGCCTCACCAGCCGCCAGCTTCCGCCTACTTCATGCGTGCCATCTACGGCCTCTCCACAGTGGGCCCCACGGACGAATGGACGGCAAAGGCGCGAAAATCCGTCGACATTTTCTTACGCGGCTCCCATCCCTGATAATCATTCCCGACAAACGATCACTCTGCGACGGGTCTCAGCCTGGGCGAAGCACTGCGGCTTGACGTTTTCGAGTTTGCCGCGCTTGAACGTCGAAAAATTGCTTCCCATAAAGCGGCTCTCCGGGAGGAATACTCGCGGATCGAAGCCTTCATACCTTCCAACGTCTTAAAATCGATAATTGGGCCACCCGGCTCAGACTTTTCGCAAATTCGGGGGACACATGGCTCAAGCACCAGCATTTTTTCTTCCGCCGATAGCACATTATGACGCTAGCGAACAAGATGCTGCGTATTTGGAGATCGCAGAAAAATGCGGACGCACCGTCCCGGCGCAACGCGTATATTCAATTACCTTTCGGCATGACTCAGATTATTGGAGCGCTACAGTTGGAGAGAGACTAACAGGGAGCAAAACTCGACAAATTGGACCGGAAGATAACAGCACTGAGCCAACAACCCGGCTTAATGACGCCGCCACGGTCGTTGCAATTTTTCCGGGTACTCCTTACCTGGTCGTAACAGACAGCGGGATTATCTCTGGCGGTCGAACGAGCTGGGAGAATCCCTTTTACGCTGGCGTGCCTACGTCCGTGACTTACTTCTCTTCGTGACGGACGTCGAAAAAGCAGACAGCGCCGCAGGCGGCGACTGAAAACTGTTACTGAGAACCGATCACTACTTCATAGCTCGGCAAGATCCCGTACTCCGCCGCCATGCGGAAGAACCCGCGCATCCCCTCCACGCACTCCTCGTCGAGCACGTAGTGAATGTTGGTCGTCAGATAAGTCCGAATCGTCTCCTCGGGAATGGGAAATCGCTTCGACCACTCGGCCACCAGCGCATCGATATTCGCCAGGCCATGATCGCGCGAGCGAATGAAATCTTGCAGCAACACTCTCGTCCAAAACGATGCTGCCGCCTGCAACGATGCCAACTGTTGGCGCAACACACCAAACGGCCGAAACAAAAGCAAGCCCGGTCAGCGCACGCCACTCCTCGGCCAGGTCGAGATAAACAAGCTCTTCGCCGGTGCGCTCGAATTGATTGTTGCGTTCTTCAAGCGCCAGCAGCGCCGGATCGCCAATGAGAATCGCCGCATCGGCGCGCTCCAGCATCGCGTCCAGATCGGCCACCATGGGCAAAAACGGAACCTCCGCATTGCCCCATTTGTGAAACATCATGCGCGCATAAGCGAGCGTCGTCCGGCTCGCCGTATCGGCCGCCACCGAGCGCAGCTTGCTCGGCGACTGCTTCGCCCGATGCACCAGGATCAGCGACCGCACGTTGCCCTTTGAAGCGATCGTGCATCCCGGCAGAATCCGCAGCCCCGGCGTAGTAGCCAGCGAAGCAATGGGAATCAGCCCGATGTCGGCGCGCCCATCGGCCAGCCGCGCCGCGCACTCGGCCGGCGTCATGCGGTCGACGATGTAGCGTTTTGCCAGCGTCTCATCGAGCGGCGGATGTTCAAAGTCCCACATCAAAGGCGCGGGATTGAGAAATCCAATCGCCGCAACCCGCAAACGCGTTTCTTGCTCGTGCTTCACATCTCTTAGACTACCAACCCGCAAAGTGCGATTCATGGCCCAAGCGCACTTGGGTAAGCAGACTCGCCAACTCCGCCTAGCCGCTTAACGTGCAGCCAGCTGCGGTGTAGAAACTCGAGCTAAGGTCAGCCGCCCTTGACACCGCAAGCCCGCCGACGCGGATAATCGGGCAATGCGCTTCGCTAGCTTAATTGGGATCCTCGCTCTATTGCTTCCGGCCGCCGTCGCGTCCGCTCAGAAAGCGATCCAGCTTCCGCCTTCGCCGCCCTCAACATCGCAACCCTCATCGCAACCCGCCGACACATTCCACTTCATCTCCGATGGCCCTAAAGGCCCCGGCTGGGGCCACCCCGATGAGATTGCCCGCAAGTATTTCCACGAAAATCTGCCCGCACTCTTTGAGCGAACCATCACACTCGACGCGCCAATTCCCGAACGCGCCACGCTGCGCTGGATCTTCACCGGCCCTCGCGCCGGTTTCACCGTCGAGCTCACCCCGAGCAAGGTCCGCGTTTCGGAACGCTACTACGATTCAATGGCGCTCTATGAAGGCCAGGGAAACTATCCCGAGAAGACCATCTTCAACGACGAGCGCCAATACACAGGCGATGCACGCACGCTCACCGTCATCGCCGACGCGCATCTCGCCGTCCGCGTGCTCATCAACGGCCAGCAGATCCTTGAAGCGCCCATGCTCTTCGACGTTACGCGCCATCAACTCATGCTCGCCGCCTCGCGCACAGCTCATCAGGTCGTCGACGGTTCCCTTCTCCAGCCCCGAATCACCGACGCGACCATCGTCATCAACCCATCTGAAGTTCATCAGACGATGCTGGGCTTCGGCGGCAGCCCAAGCATTCCCGCGTACGCCGAGCTGAGCGACGAAGGCAAGCGCCAATACTGGCAGTTCATCAAGAGCTACAATCTGCTCCTGTTTCGCGAATACCCGATGGGAACCGAGCTCAAGCCCGACCTGAGCAACCTCGAAGATCTCAGCGACGCCTCTCCGCACTACTATGGCGACAACTTCCCTAACAGCGAGCTCTCCAGCTTCGGCTATAGCCGTCACATTCTCGCGCTTGGAGGCAGCTTCATCTACGAGCTTTGGGCGCTTCCCACTTGGGCAACGGTTCCATACTCCGATCCGCACGTCGCTGACACATCCTCGACCAAACTTACCAAGCAAGCCGCGAATCCCGACGAGTACGCGCGCATCGTCGTCGCCTATTGCCGAAAGGCGCGAGCCGCAACGGGATCTGCACCGGCCATCGTCGGCCTTGAGAATGAAGTCGATCAGCCGCCAGAAGTTGCCGCCGCCATGGCGCTCGCCGTGCGCCGCGAGCTCGACAAAGCCGGATTCACCCAGACCCGCATCCACATGGCCGACGCAAGCTACATGTTCCTCGGCGTCGACCGCGCCAAGGCTCTCCAAAACAATCCCGCAGCGTGGAACGCCATCGACTACTCCGCCACGCACGAGTATGACTTCCAGGAGTTCCTCGCGAATCCCGACCTCTACGATACGCGCCTGAAGGCGATGCATGATGCCGCGGCGGGCAAGCCTTTCCTCGCAACGGAAATCTGCATCAACGATCCTCACTATCAGGAGCCGTCGTATCGAATCGCCTTTGCCGTGGCCCAGCTCTACCATAAGAACCTGACCGAACTCGACGCTATCGCCCTCATGTATTGCTGGACGCTGCTCGACGTGGAGCAGCCCACTTTCGCCGGCTCACGCTCGCTTCTCGCACCCGACCGCACCCGAGGCTGGATTCCCGCACCCACCAGCTTTCAACTCCGCGTGCTCGGCGCATACAGCCGGCATGTTCTGAAGGGCATGAAGCGCGTCGGCGTCGAAACCGGCGATCCCGACCTGCTCGCGACTGCATTCGCCGCCGCCAACGACGAAACGCTCATCGTAATCAATCGCTCCACCACGGCACGCAGGCTTGCGATTCAGGGCGCCGCTCATCCATGGGCCGAGATCGAACGCACAGGCATTGAAGAAGAGAACGCCGTCTCGCCCTTTCGCACCGACAATGTCATTCAACCTGGAGAAATCGTTGTCTTCTCCACCATCAAAGCTGAATAATTTGAGGATCCTTGTGGCCCTTCGGCGATCATTTGCGCTTTGCGTTGCCTTGCTGCTTGGCGCAGCCCTCCTTCATGCGCAGGTGGTCATCGACCACCGCTACTCCAACACCGATGCGCAAAGTCTGATCGGACTTCCGATGGGCAGCCACAAAACCATCGTCGACAAAGAAGGCAATCTCAAGTGGTCGCAGTGGAGCCTGAAGCGCAAGCCCCTCGATACACCGATTGGATTCAGCAGCCAGATGGACGGCGAACTCGCCATTCAGGCATTCGCCGGCTCTCAAGCTCTCGTCATCGGCAGCCAGCAACTCTATCGTGGCCGCTATCCCTTCATCGTTTCCGCGGCCCACATCGGTGATCTCTCGCTTGAAGAGCTCGCCTTCTCAGTTGATCCCGACGCAAAGTCCGGCGAAATTCCCTCCGCTGCCTCCGGCGTAAAAGGCCTCGACGTCGTTCGTCTCACATTCCATAATGATGGCGCTTCTCTGGCCGACGTCGTGCTCAAACTCAGCGGCCGCGAGCGCAATCTTCCCGGCCACGTCGTCAACCACATACTCGAAAACGGCGCCGGCGAAGATGTCGCGCTCGTCACCGAAACCGCCGGAGCCGCAGTCACCACCGAAGACAACGGGCTCACGCTGGCCCTGCGCCTTATCGTCGCCGCTCACGGCGACAAAACTATTTGGATCGAACTGCCTTATGAGTGGCCCGTTTCGCGCAACGCCGAACTCTCGCGCGGCACGGGCGAGACTCTTCTCGCCAAAGCAACCGCTCAGTGGGACGATCTGTGGGCTCACGGAACCAAAGTCGAATTCCCTCAGAAGGAGCTTACTGACTTCTACTACTCGTCGATCGCGTACGTCCTCATCCTCACCGAATACGATGCGAACGGCGATCTATGGGCCCTCGATGGCCCCGCCGTCTACCGTCAGTATTGGGGCCGCGGCGAATACTTTCAGGCGCGCGCCATGGAGGTTGCCGGCTTCATGCAGCCTGCACGCGAAAGCATCGAGCATGCATTCCACGAAATCAACGACGACGGCGAATGGGACTTCCCTCCTACCAGCGGTTGGCCTGCGTGGGACAACTCCGGCGGCAACGCCGCAGCGGTCTGGGACTACTATCTTTTCTCTCGCGATAGGCAGTGGCTCACGCGTGCGTATCCCTATCTGCTTCGCTCAGCAGTGGATTCGCGATCATCGCGAAGAATCCACCCTGGAAGGCGTCGATAGCATTCCTCTTGGCGCGCGGCCCATTCACCGCATGAT
>CAVRXG010000004.1:0-34500 GCA_963725115.1 uncultured Acidobacteriaceae bacterium
AGGTCCGCCGCCCGAGAAAGCCGCGCTTACGCCACCCGAACTTACGCCACCCGCATCTACGCTGTCGGAACGTCCAAAATTCGCTCCGAAAGCCGCGCGATGTAGCTGACCGCCTGGATCATTTCCTGATATTGAATCCGCGTGGGAGCGATCACGGCCACCGTTCCCAGATTGCCTCCGCCCAGCCGCGCCGGCGCGCCAATCAGCACCAGATCCTGCATGGCAGGCGAGGCCTCGTCCAGCCCGACCACCACGCGCACCTCCTGCTGGCGGCCATCCACGTATGCGGTCAGCAGCTCCACCAGCCGCTGTCTCGCTTCCAGCGCCAGCAGCATCTGCCGCAGCCGCTCGCGGTCCTGCTCGGCGGTGATCAGGTTCGCAATCCCTTCCACAAAAATCGTCGGCCCGCCTTCGTCACCCGCCAGCGCGCCCTTGCGGCACAGCTCTTCAACTGACGTCAGCAACTCGCGATATGCTTCGCGCTCCATCTCCACGCGGCGCGCCACCTCGGCCCGAATTCGCTCAATCGGCCAGCCACGGAAGTTCTCGTTCAAATAGGTGCCCGCCGTCTCCAGTTCCACCGGCGTCAAATCGTGATCCACCGTCAGCACGCGATCCTGAACGGCACCCGCCTGCGTTACCAGCACCGCCAGCACGCGTCCCGTCGATAGCCGCGAAAAATGAATGTGCTCCAGCACCTGTCCTGCAGTCGAGCTCGCCAGCGCCACGCCCAACCCGCTCGAGATCAGCGCCAGCACATGCGAAGTTCGCTCCAGGTAATCGTTGCTGCTGGACACGCCGGCAAAGCTCTCCTCAATCTGCTCGCGACGCGCTTCGCTCAACGTCGAATCCGCGATTCCTGGCTCGTTTCCGCCGCCAAGGCCCACAACGGCCCGTCCAGTCTGCGCGAGTCCCGGCTGCGTAATCTGCCCCACGTAATAGCGGAATGCAGCTGCCGTTGGAATGCGTCCGGCTGACGTATGAGCCTGCTCCAGAAGTCCCGCCTCGCCCAGCGCTGCCATCACGTTTCGCAGAGTCGCCGAGCTCAGCCCATCCCGGTCGGCGAAGAAGTGCGCAACCGCCTGCGATGCCACCGGCTCACCAGTCGCGATGTACAGCTCGATAATCGCCGTCAACACCAGCCGCTCACGCGGGCTCAGTCGAGCTTCAGGCATTCTGGTCGCATCTGCCATCTTGGCTGCTCCGTCCTCTTTCGCGCGCAGCATTTCGCCGCGCAACGTCGGGAGATACACACATTAAGTGCTTATATTTCTTATACTTGTAAAGGAAACCCCGCACGCCCCGTCTCCCTAATCTTACGGAGCGAGGGTGTTTACTGTCAAGACACTAACGGGTTACCTAACGGCATCCCGGCCCACGTTCCCACTCAGCGATCAGGTCCTTGATCCGAGGGAATTGCCAGGCGCATCCGCAAGAAAACCCGTTAATTATCTACTCGCCTCCAGTCTTTTACTCGTCCTGCTCACCTTCCTCGTCTAATTACCAAAGGCATCAGCGGCACTGCTCGCGAAACCAATTTAGTGGTAACGTGTAACCCACTGGTTTTTGTCTCAAGGTGCTTGTCTTGCCCGAAGCTGAACAAGCCACCCGCTCTGCAGTCTTCTGTTTTTTTGGAGGCGCCCCCAATGAACTATCGAATGAACCGAGTTATCACCAGCTTTGTCAGCCTTTTTCGCTCGAAGTCCACCATCCGCATTCTTGCCATTCCGGCAATTGCGGCCTTCGCACTGCTCACGGCAGCCACACTCGCGCCTGCGCAGTCCTCCGCGCCGCTCGACAAGCACGCGCGAAGAATCGAAAAGCGCCTCACCAAATATCGGCAAGGCACATTTCTCGACTTTCAGTTCCGCGACAGCTCCCAGACCTTCGGCTCTCTGGGACCACTGTCTGACGCGTCGTTCCAATTCACTGACGCCGACAGCAACAAGACCCAGACGCACTACTACTCAGAACTCGCGCACGTGACGAACGCAAAAGAGTACATTGGCGAGGGCTCGGAGCCACGGCATCATATCCACCTTCTGGTGCCCGTCATTATTGGCGCCGGAGTAGCAGCGGGCGGCATTGCCGCATACGAAATTCTGCACTGATCCGCCGAGCTTTGCATGAACCCCCCGTGCTTCGCCTCTCGCCGGCGAGCCGCTTAGGAAGAGCCCAAAGTGTCAGGGCACGACTTCAGTCGTGCCGTACACGCTGCAAATTGAGTCCGGCTTTAGCCGCGGGGGGGATGGTCGTCTTCCAAATTTCGACCTTTTCCGTGGACCGTCTTGCCCCGAGGATCGGTCTTCCAAACGGACAACTGCCTTTTGCTGTTGATCCCATCACTGCTGATAGATTCGTTAGAGGGCCGCGCTGTGCGCGTGCCCGTATAGTCCTGGAAGAAAGCGCAAGAAAGAGCCCATGTTTCATCCCACTGAAGACTTACGTATCCAATGGACCAAGGTCGTTCTTCCTCCCGTCTTTCTTGAGGAAGAGCTTCCCGTCACCGAAGCCGCGTCGTCCACCATTTACGACGCGCGCAACGAGATCATTTCAATTCTGAACAAAGAAGACGACCGCCTCATCGTCCTCGCCGGCCCCTGTTCCATTCACGATCCCGATGCGGCACGCGAGTACGCCCACCTGCTCAAAAGCGCAATCGGGGAGTTCGCCGCCGACCTGCGCATCGTCATGCGCGTCTACTTTGAAAAGCCCCGCACCACCATCGGCTGGAAGGGGCTCATCAACGATCCGCACCTCGACGGCACCTACCAAATCAACGACGGCCTGCGTCTCGCGCGCCACCTTCTGCTCGACCTCGCAGAAATGGGTGTGCCCACTGGAACCGAATTTCTCGACATGATCTCGCCGCAGTACATCGCCGGCCTCGTCTGCTGGGGAGCCATCGGTGCCCGCACCTCCGAGAGCCAGGTGCATCGCCAGCTTGTCTCCGGCGTTTCGTGTCCCGTTGGCTTCAAGAATGCAACCTCAGGCGACGTTCAGGTGGCTGTTGACGCCGTGGTCTCCGCCGCCTGCTCGCACACCTTTCTCGGCCACACCCATCACGGCCAGTCGGCGATCTTCGTCACTAAAGGCAATCCTGACTGTCACGTCATCCTGCGCGGGGGCCGCAAAACCGTCAACTACACCGCCGATTGCATCGCTGAAACTGCTGCTCTCATGAAAAGCGCCGGCATCGCGCCCCGCATCATGATCGACTTCAGCCACGCCAACAGCGGTAAGGATTACCGCCGCCAGGCCATCGTCTCGAAAGACGTAGCCGCGCAAGTCGCGCAAGGCAATCGCAACATCATCGGAGTAATGATCGAGAGCAATCTGGTCGCCGGCGCGCAAAAGCTCGTCCCCGG
Source organism: uncultured Acidobacteriaceae bacterium (assembly GCA_963725115.1). Lineage (GTDB taxonomy): Bacteria > Acidobacteriota > Terriglobia > Terriglobales > Acidobacteriaceae > Telmatobacter. The sequence goes on from CAVRXG010000004.1 coordinate 3,369, forward strand.
CCAGCAGTTGGTATACGGCCAAAGTATCACCGACGCGTGCATCGACTGGAACGAAACCCGCACGCTGCTCGCCGAACTGGCTGGCGCCGTACGCTCACGCCGCAGCGCGAAGTAACTTCGCCGACAGACGAAGCTTTAGATTCACCAAATTCATTCAGCGGCGGCCCACCACATTAATTTACTGCGCGCTCTCGATCTGTTGGGAAATCCAACGGTTCAGGCTCACACCTTCGACTGCGGCTCGCAATGCGGCTTTGCGGTGCAACTCCGGATCAGTCCGCAGCAGAATTTTTCCGTTGAATGGGCGATCGGGTTCCTGGCCGGTCTCTTCGCAGTATTTTAGATAACTATCGATGCTTGCACGAAAGGCTCGCGCGAGCTCCCGCGCAGTCGTCCCCTCAAAATGAATCACATCCTTGAGGCCCGTGACGATTCCGGAGAACGTGTTCCCCTCCGGATCGAAGTCAATTGGCCCCGCCGCATAGCCTTTGTACTCCATCATGGCTTCACCCCCGCGTTGAGAAGAAACTGCCGCACAGCCTCAACCGCTCCCTTTTTGGTTTCCGGTCGAGGATGAGGCCGATGAAAGACGGCAACGACGCCGTTCAATCGGGCAGCTACTCGGCTGCCCTCACGCTGGCTGATCTCGCCTCCCAAAGCGCGAATCAACGATTCGACCGTAGCCCAGCGAATGTTCGCCTTCGTTGGGCGCGAAAAGATGGCATCCAGAGTAGCCTGATGTGCTTTCTTCATGTCGGGAGAATCCTAACCCATTGACCCGAAGCACATCATAACAATGATAGCACATTCCGCTATCACGTTGCCCCGCCCGAAGTCCCTACGCCGTCCCCACCACAATCGTCTGCGGGAGCGCCGGAATCGCATGCGCCTTCACGTCTTTGAACCCAGCCTCCGCGTACATCGCGCTTAGCTCGCTCAGCGTGTAAGCGTCGCCATCCGCCGTTGAAGTCAGCATCGTCATGGCAAACGCCGCGGGCATCGGCGGCGACACGCGATCCTCATTGGGCACAAACTCAAGCGTCGCCACGCGCCCTCCCGGTCTCAGCGCCGCATGAACTTTTTTCAGCAGCCCCACATTCGTCGGCTTGTCAAAGTGGTGCAGAAAATTCGTCAATAGCACCACGTCATACGGCCCGCCGAACTCCACATCAAACGCGCTGCCCGGCAGCATCGTGTAGCGATCCTTCACGCCGGCCTTCTCAGCATTCTTCAGCGCGACCTGCAGCACCGCGGCCCAATCCAGGCCCGTAATTTGCGCCTGCTTGTTCTGCTTCGCGACCTCAATCCCAAACAGTCCGTGCCCCGCGGCAATATCCAGCACGCGCATCGGCCCGCTTACTGGCCCATTGCCTCCGTCGAGCACCACCGCAGCCAGAGGACCTGCCATCGCCGCCGCCATCGGTGCCATGTTTTCCGCGAACACCACCCACACCGGATTATCCGGCTCCACGGTGCCATCGCCCGCCAAAGTCGTTCGGCCGTCGCGCACCACATCTGTCAGCCGCGCAAAAGGCTCCAGCAGCGCCGGAGCACTTAGGAATTGCGCCACCGATGCCATGCATGCCGGCGATCGCGGATCGAGAAAAGCTCCGCTCGTCGGTGTATGCCTGTACTTTCCGTCCTCTTTCGCCAGAACGCCGTTGATCACCAAAAAATCGCACAAAATCCTGATGCCACGCTCGGATGCCTTCGCGTGGCGCGCGATCGAAGCCGCGTCGCACGGCCCAGCGCCCACTGCCGTGAAAACATCCAGATCGATAGCCGTCTTCAAAGCCGCCGTCTGCTGGTGCGCTTGCATCATGTTGAAAACCAGGCGGGGATCCACCGGTGCCGCTTGAGATCCTGCAGACATAGAACTACCTCCTCTTTTGCTCTGCTCGGGAATTAAGACCCGCAGATTCAGCTTTGGAAATTCAGTTTTGGGGAACCCCAGCGCAGGCTCACCGAGTCTACCACCCGTTGCTTAAGCCCCATTCACAGCATTTCAAAATTGCCGCATTCCGAAATTGCGTCTACTACCGCCGCCCGCCCACCGGTGGCAGCGGATGCCCGATAATCGCGGCTGTGCGTCTTCGCGTCACGCGAATTCGGCACTCCAAACCATTCGGCCCACACTCTCTGTCGCGCACCGCAAGCCACTCGATCTGGTCAGGATTGAGCATGTACGCCGTCGCATCCGGCGCGTTGCCCGTCTCCTGCATAAAGTAGGCCGCCTCCATGTCGATATCCGCGGCATCGGCATTCATCTCCTCGCAGTCGTCCGGCCGCCGCTCGTCGTCACCATGCGCGCAATAATCCTCGTCGTGGATCAACACATACTTCCGGTCGTCAGCGGGAATAAAGTAGCGCGGCGAAACGTAATGCACGTGAGCTGCATTCGCCCATGTCCAAAAATCGCCAAGGAAACTGTCCGGAAGCTGCCCCATGCTCAGCACTGTATCTGTCAATTGTTTTGAATAAATCGCCAACGTGGGCGAGGGCTCGCCGTTGGTCGGATGAAAATAGATGCCGCCCAGCCCAATGCCCGACTGCATATCGAACCACATGAATCCGCGGCCCAACATGTGCTGGTCGCCGCCGCCCGCGCTCGCAATCATCACGTACCGGCCATCGCGCACGGTAATCGGTAGCGGGTCGTTGTCCATCACCTCGTCCTTCGCTTCTGAAAGCGTTTTGTCGTAGTGATAGAAATAGCGCGCCCCCGGCAGAATCTGCTTCTCCAGTTGCTTGAACCGCTTGTCCTTCATGACCTCCTTCGGCATTCGGCCGTCGTAGTCCTTCAGGAACGCGAGCTGGTCAGGAGGAATCAGTTTCAGAAAGCTAGCAGTCGGCGGCCCAGGAGGCGGCAGAGCGGGCTGAGAATCCGGCGCCCCGTTTGCCGGAGTCGGCGGCGAGGTCGCGTCCGCCGGTGCTTGTTCTGGCGCAGCCGCCGGTGCCTGTCCGTCCCCGGGCGCCTGCGCGGCCGGCGCAGCGTTTGTCTGCGGCGGAGCACCCGGATCGGGCACTAGCTGCGCGAACGCAAGAGCAGGCCAGCAGACCAACAGCGCCGCGCAGACGTATAGCGATGGATGTTTGTCCCTCATTGTCTCGAAAGACTCCCCAAAGTCTTCGCAGAAATTCTAGCGCAAAATCTCCGCGGCGAGCGTCATTTTTGCGAGGCATTCTTATGCGCGCAAATCGCCCACCCCGCGCAGGCGGCGTACATTGAAGGGGTTGTGCAACATCTCCTCACGATCTTCAGCTTGCGGCAAAAATCGCTCGTCCGCGCCGTTCTTCTCTCGCTCGGCGCATTTGCCGCCAGCCTGCACCTCGCCGGCTTCCCGCATGTAGAAAACCTCCACGGCTCCTACTGGCAGATTCTCGCTTTGCTGGTCGCCGTATGGGGCATGGCTGAGACCGCCCGCTGCCTCCAGCGCAAGTGGAGCTTCTACCACGCCGGCGTACTCATCCTTCTTTACTCCGAGCTCATGATTCTCGCCGCAATCGTGCTCATGCTTTTCGCCCCGTAACAATTTATCCGGCGAAAGAGTAAAGGTCGGCCTGGATGCGCTTTGAAGGCGCACGACTTCAGTCGTGCCGATACGGCAGGAAAAAGGAGTGGGGCTTTCGCCCGGATTGCCGGAGGTAAGCACGAAGTGTCAGGGCACGACTTCAGTCGTGCCGAATATTGCGTCCAACGAATCGGGGCTTTAGCCCCCGAGGGAAGGTTCCTTCAAACTGCCCTATGACACTTCGCTGCACTTCTGCCACTCTCCCGTGTAGCATGGCAGAGTGCTCAACCGGCAGCACTCACCGCGGTCAATTTCCCGCCGCTGCATAATCCACCGGCTGAACCCGAAATTGCTCGGAGGAACACATGCTCAAAGGATTTCGCGATTTCATCTTGCGCGGTAACGTCGTCGACCTGGCAGTCGCCGTAATTCTCGGCGCAGCCTTCAACGCCATCGTCGCGTCACTGGTTGCCGACGTCCTGAACCCGTTGATCGCCGCCACCGTCGGCAAGCCCGACTTCAGCAGCGTCGTTATCCATGTCGGCGGAGGCCTCATCAAGGTAGGCAACTTTTTCAATGCCACAGTTTCATTTCTAATTGTGGCCACCGTGGTGTATGTCGCCATCGTGCTGCCCATGAATGCGATGCAGGCGCGCATGAAGAAGCCCGCCGCTCCCACCACCAAAATCTGCCCGGAATGTCTGAGCGAGATTCCGTTGGCGGCGCGTCGTTGCTCGCACTGTGGTCAACCCGTCGCTTGAGTAAACTTAGTTCAGCAGATGTTTTGAAGGGGCACGGCTTCAAAGCTTGCCCTGAGCGGGGCCGAAGGGTGCCGAAAGAGCCGCATAAAATTGGGCTTTAGCCCCCGAGGGAAGATTTCTTCACCGGCCGAGCAGCGTTAATGTAATGAGTTCTAAGAACTCACGTCGATTAAGGGTTCGTTCCATGAACTTGCGCGCCTCAATTCCGTTTGTTCTCGTGGCTGTCGCTCTGCCGCTCAGCTCATCGCGCCCATCCACCGCCCAATCCGTGCCGCAGGGCGGCTTCGGCTTTACCGACTTCAGCTCTGAAGCACAACAGGAGCAGAAATTCCTCGCCGTGCCCGATCCAAAACTCGCCGGCGAGGACCTCACCACTCTTACCGCCGAGCCACACTTGGCCGCAACGCCGGAAGACCACAAAACCGCCGAATTCGTCGCGCGCAAATTCCGCGCAGCCGGCCTCGATACCGAAATCGTTCCCTATCGCGTGCTCCTCGACTACCCCAAAGTCGTCCACGTTGAAGCCTGGGACGAATCCGGCCACCCGCTCATGACCGGCCCCACGCGCGAGCACGTCGGCAGCGAAGGTAAGGGGGGCGATCCGCAACAAGACGACCCGCGCATCGTCATGCCTTATAACAGCTCTTCCGGCTCCGGCGACGTCACCGGCCAGGTCGTCTACGCAAACTACTGCCGCCTTGAAGATTTCGATTCGCTCGCCGCGCAGCACATCGACGTCCACGGCAAAATCGTCATGTGCCGCTACGGCACCAACTTCCGCGGCGTAAAGGTTTATTTAGCTGAGCAGCGCGGCGCAGTCGCCGTGCTCATCTACTCCGATCCGCAAGACGATGGCTACTACAAAGGCGATCCCTATCCCGCCGGTCCCTGGCGGCCAGACACCGGCGTGCAGCGCGGCTCCGTTCAATATCTCTTCAAATACTCCGGCGATCCTGAAACTCCCGGCGTCGCCTCTACGCCCGACTTGCCCGACTCAGCCCGCATTAAAGACTTCGCCGGCCCCGACGGCAACCAGCCGCGCATCATTTCCATTCCGCTCAGCTCTCATGACGCCGCGCCGATATTGCAGGCGCTCAAAGGCCCCGGCGTTCCGCAAGGCTGGCAAGGTGCGCTGCCGTTTCCTTATCACCTCGGTCCCGCCGGAGTGAAAGTTCACCTCATCTCGCAGCAGGATTACCAGCGCCGCATCATCTGGGATGTCATCGGAAAAATTCCCGGCGCCGTCGATCCCGACTCGCCTGTCATCGTCGGCAATCATCGCGACGCGTGGGTCTATGGCACAGTCGATCCCTCCAGCGGAACCGCCTCCATGCTAGAAGCCGTTCGCGGCCTCGGCGCTCTGCTTCATCAGGGCTGGCGTCCGCGCCGCACCATAATTTTCTGTAGTTGGGACGCCGAGGAGGAAGGCCTCATGGGCTCTACCGAATGGGTTGAGCAGCAGGGCCACGCCCTCGACCATGCCGTCGCCTATTTCAACGTCGATGTTGCCGTCTCCGGGCCCAATTTCTCCGCCTCCGCCGTTCCCTCGCTCAAAGATTTTGTCCGCGACATCGCCCGCTCCGTTTCCAGCCCGGTCGGCGGCTCGGTATTTCTTCAGTGGCGCAAAAAGGGCCCCGGCAGCGACGATCACAGCGGCTCCAATGCTCCCCCCATCGAGGGCGAAGAGGTCCATGTCGGCGATCTCGGCTCCGGTTCGGACTTCACGCCCTTCCTGCAACACGCCGGCGTTCCCTCAACAGACGTTGGCTCCGACGGCCCTTACGGCGTGTATCACTCCGCCTTTGATGACATGGCCTGGTACAAGAAAAACGCCGATCCTGATTTTCTCTATTTGCAGGAGATGGCGCGCGTTCTCGGCCTTGAAGCCATGCGCATGGCCGATGCCGACGCGCTGCCATACGACTACGTCGCCTACGCGCGCGAAATCTCCGCCTACATCGAGGCGGCAAAACGCAAAACCGCCGACGCCGGCCCTAACACGGGCCCTGGCACAAGCCTCAGCTCTCTCGACTTCACCACCGCCGAAGCCGCCGCGGCGCGCTTTGCCTCAGCCGCCCAGCGCGCCCACGCGCTTCAAGCCGCTCCATACGGCGATCTAGTCCTGCTGAATCTCGCTCTCCGCCAGGCTGAAACATCGCTGCTCTCGCCTGCAGGCCTTCCCAACCGCCCCTGGTACCGCCACACCATCTACGCTCCCGGCGAGCTCACCGGATACGCCGCCGTCGTAATCCCCGGCGTCAACGAAGCCATCGATTCCCGCAACGCCAATCTCGCCGCGCAACAGTTGACCGAGCTGACGCAAGCCCTCGACCGCGCCGCAAAAGCCCTGTTAACTGCGCACTGAAGCCGCGTATCCGCTCGATTTCTTTGATCAGCCGGTCGCTCCCCCGAGAATATAGTGAGAATTTTTTAATTGACTTGAAAACGTCAAAGCGGCGTAAGCTATTGAGGAGACTGTACTTCCTTAATTGACTGAGAAATTTGCATGAAGCCTTGGGTTCAAAAAGCCTTAGAGTTCCTCACCGAAAGCCTGACGCCTCCTTGTATCGAGCCAACTGAGCTTGACTGGAAGAGTGTTCTCTCCGCAGACAAGAAAAGGCTAGCTGAGCATCTGATGGCATTCGCCAACCATCCCGGGGGAGGATTCTTGGTTTTTGGAATTGGGCGAGATTCAACTCCTCTTGGAATGAGCATTTCCGAAATGGATTCAACTGCAAACAGTCTGGCAAATCTTGGACGCGAAGCAGTAGAACCTCCTCTTCAAATCGACCACTCGGCACTCAACTTCAAAGGTGCTGACATTCTTCTGGTCTACATCCCTGAATCAAGCACCAAGCCGGTCCACCGACGCGGAAGACCTATAGACGATACGTGTGTCAGATCGGGACCAACAACGCGCAAGGCAACTAGACAAGAAGTTGGCCAACTAATGCTTCATAGTCGAACTCTCAGGTGGGAAACCGCACATGCTTCACTACTCCTGAGCGATACCGGCGTGTTAGAAGTGCTTGCGCTTGATCTGCTATTCCGAGTGATGCAAAAGGACGGTCCAGTAGCCGAGGAGGAAAGACTTAAATGGATGCAGGAATCTGGATTTATAGAGAGGCATCATGCCGGGGGAGCATATGTTACAAATCTGGGCGCAATTTCAATTGCGGAAAACCTAGCGACGTTCCCTGAATTGGCTGAACGGGGCGCGGGTCATCAAGTATCAAGGGACTAATCGAATCAAAGCGCTGCTCGATCAGAAGGGGCGACGCGGATATGCGCTCTCATTCCAAAATCTCGTTACGTTCGTTGCAAACCTTTTGCCGAAGAGCGAAATTATCGCGGAAGCGTTGAGAAGAGAAGTCCCAGTCTATCCTGAGTTGGCTCTGCGCGAAATTATTGCGAATGCGTTAATACACCAAGACTTCACGATCACAGGATCAAGACCTACCATTTCAATCTTCGATGACAGAATCGAAATAACGAGCCCAGGTAAACTCTTGCCGTCAAAAACAGTTGACCGGATCATTGGGACCCACCCGGAATCTCGCAACGAAAAACTTGCTAATGCATTTCGCCTTTATAACATCTGCGAGCAACGCGGTTCAGGATTGATGCGCGCTGGATTGGAAGTTGAACTTTTTGGACTTCCTCCGATCAAATTTGAAGAGGAAGCCGATCACTTCACGGTGACACTATTTGCGCCGAAAAGCTTCTCGCAAATGTCCGCCTCGGAGCGACTAAACGCTTGCTACCAGCATGCGCTCTTGAAGTACCTATCTAGCTCTCGTATGACTAACAAATCTCTTCGTGAGCGGCTGAAGATGCCAGAAAAGCAAAGATCGATGGTTTCTCGCCTGATCCTAGAGGCCGTAGACAAAGGAATAATCGCGGCAGCAAATCCAGAAAGTACCTCAAAGAAGTTCACTGAGTATCTTCCCGCATGGGCCGTAGGCCGACAGCGTTCTTGACGGGCCGGAGATGCCTCTGCCCAGCCAATCTCCTCAAGATTAAGAGGTTACGGGTCCTCTCCCGCCAAAAGGCCATCCCATCCCACCGACGAGCCATTCCCTATCGTCAATCAGCGGCGCTACTGTCCAGTCAAGCTGACCGTCTTGCACGAATGTGCGGCAGCAAGCATTAGAGAGTTTCCTTCATGGTTGACTTGCTTCTTGCCTTGTCCTTCGTTGCGATAATTCTTTCGCCACCAATCGTGGCGACAGTCCGTCGCAGCCGCTCGCACGGGCGCAACAACTAAAGAGGGAACTCCTCGGGGGTTCCAATGGTCTCCGTAACCATCGAAGCAATGTTGATCGCGGCAAGCATTCTGCCGCTCATTATCACCACACCAAGGCCCATACGCGCTCTCAATCGCACATACTGCGGCCGCCAGGCAAACGCCCGCCGCAGCGACTGATCCGCCGAAATCTGCGCTGCCCGCTCCAGCCCACTGACCCGCGTTAGCCAACACCCCTACGCCCCCCTCTGCCAAGACCTCGCCTGTCCCAACCTCAGCCCCAACCTCAGCACGGAAAAGCTAGCAGCTAGAAGCTAGGAGCTAGAAGCTGGCTTTCTTGACCCCCACACCTTCCGGCTCGTATCGTTAAGGCTGGAGCCCCATGAAGCCTTCCTATCAAAGCGCCCGCATCGGCATCGCCGTCGCCGTAATCCTCTGCACCATTGGCTGGCTGGCATATACCGGCTACAGCTCCAATAAGAGCTACTACGTCACCATCTCCGAGCTTGGCGGCATGGGAGACAAGGCTTACCACAGCAATCTCCGCGTCGAGGGCTTCGTCCAGCCCGGTTCTATCGTGACCAAGGGAACCGATGTAAGCTTCGTCCTCAACGAGTACGAGAGCCACAATCCCAAAGCCCCCAGCGGCCGTCTCCTCAATGTTTCTTACAGGGGAACCGAGCCGCCGCCCGACACTTTCAAAGACGACGCGCAGGCTCTGGCAATCGGCACCTATGGCCGCGACGGCGTCTTCCACGCCAATCTGCTCCAGGCCAAATGCGCCAGCAAATATGCTCCGGCTCAGCCCGGAGCAACTCCGTCTACGCCCGCCACTTCGCCCGGCGCAAAACCGAACACCGCATCGGCCCCCGCGTACGCGCCTGCCGGCTCCCCACAGCCCGCCGCCAACTAACCGAATGACGACGCCCGCGCCAGAAGCCGGCCGCTCAACCCATCCCATTCACCCTGATCCCGTCCGGCCCGACCTCGCGAAACTCCATAACGCGCAGCTCAATCAAGTCTCCAAGCTCTTCGGCAGTTTTGCCGCTCTCCGCCAGGTCTCGCTCGATTTCGAGCCGGGCCGCTGCTACGTTCTCCTCGGCGAAAACGGCGCCGGAAAATCCACGCTGCTGCGCATTCTTGCCGGCCTTCTTCGCCCCACGCACGGCACGGTCAGCGTCTTCGGCGAATCTCAACCCCAAAATGCCCGCGCCCGCATCGGCTACATGAGCCACGCGCCTATGCTCTATGACGAGCTAACCGCCGAGGAGAATCTCCGCTACTTCAGCCGCCTTTATCCCGGTCGCCCCTGCCTCACGCCCGCCGACGCGCTTCGCCAAGTCGGCCTCGACCCCGATCTCAACCGCCTCGTCGGCCAATATTCGCAAGGCATGCGCCAGCGCACCTCGCTCGCCCGCGTGCTGCTCTCCGTCCCCGAGCTGCTCCTTCTCGACGAGCCCTTTTCTAACATGGACGTAGAAAGCGCGCGCCAGATGGTCGCGCTCCTCGCCGGCTTCCGCCAGTCCGATCGCACAATTGTTCTGACGACCCATCAGCGCGAGCTCGCCGCTCCCATCGCAGACTTCGTCATCACTCTCCACGCCGGCCGCGTCGCATCCATAGTTACGGGAGGCGACTCAGCGTGATTGATAAGCGAGATTCACGCCAACGACACCCTTTGTATTGGGAGGGAGCTCTGTATCAGGGCACGACTTTAGTCGTGCCGAAAGCGCTAGGGAAAAGGAGGGGCTTTAGCCCCTGCGATACAGCAATTTCTTCGGAGAAGCACGAAGTGTCAGGGCACGACTTCAGTCGTGCCAAAAGCGCCGAAAAATCGATGGGGCCTTTAGGCCCTGAGGGATGCGTTTCGCGGAATGCGATCAGCCTATTTGCGGCCCGAGAAAGGGCGAACGCATGAAGACCAACGGCGCGCGCTTCCTTGAATCGCTCAACATCCCCTTCGAGCTTCGCGAATACGAAGTCGATCCCGAAGACCTGTCGGCAATCACCGTCGCAAAAAAAATCGGCATGCCTGCCCAGCAGGTCTTCAAAACGCTGCTCACCACCGATGGCGCACATGAATACGTCTTCGCCGTCATCCCCGGCGACGCCGCTCTCGACTTCAAAAAATTGTCGCGCTTAGCTGGTTTGCGCAAAGCCGAAATGGCTCCGCTCAAAGATGTGCAGCCCCTAACCGGCTACATCCGCGGGGGCGTCACCATCTTCGGCGCAAAAAAGCCGTATCCAGTTTTCGTGGATGAGACGTTGATACTTTTCCACCGCATCAGCGTCTCCGCCGGCACGCGCGGCGCGCAACTGATCCTCACTCCCGACGACTATCTCCGCGCCGCCGCCGCAATCGGCCAGCCCGTCCAAACCGCCGACCTCACCAAAGCCGCTACGCCATCTTCGAATCAGAATTTTGAGGGCCGATCTTCAAGCCAAAATGATGTTGCCCCATCCCTAGCGTCTCGCCCTCACGGCGAGACGACAAGGGTGGGAGACCAGGCTCCTGCGCCCAACAACCCGAATCGCGAGGGCCAATCATGACCCGCGCCCTCTTCACTCATCTCGCCAAAGATCTCCGCATCGAGTGGCGCGCCCTCGACGCCATGATCTCCATGATTTTCTTCTCCGGCCTCGTCGTCGTGCTCTTCTCCATCGCCTTCGATCCCCGCGGCGCATTCTCGCAGCAAATCGCCGGCGGAGTCCTCTGCGTGGCCACCATGTTCGCCTCGGTCAGCGCTCTCAATCAGGCCTGGGCCCGCGAAATCCGCCATCAGGTTATGGACGCGCAGCGCATGGTCCCTTCGACCGGTGCCGAGCTTTACCTCGCCAAAACCATCGCCAACTTTCTCTTCGTCTCTATCGTCCAGCTCATCCTCGCGCCCTTTTTCTTCGTCTTCTATAACCTTCACATCGCGGGCGAACCCTGGCAGTTGGCCCTCGTTATTCCCCTCGGCACCTGGGCTCTGGTCGCCAACGGGGTCTTCTTCGCCGCGCTCGCCATCGGCAGCCGCAGCCGCGAGCTTCTTCTCTCCCTCATCCTCTTTCCCATTTTCATTCCCGCTCTTCAAGCCATGGTCCAGGCCACAACCTACATCCTCACCGGCGATGGCGACCCCACCCTCTGGATCAAGATGCTCCTCGGCTACGACATCATCTTCACCACCGCCAGCCTGATGCTGTTCGACATCGTCTTCAACGCCGAGTAGCCTCTCGCTTTTTCAACTCACCAAAATCATGGGTGCCCCCGGTCCCTCGCATTTGGGGACCGGGGATCGCGAGCGAGCTCTGTCAAGTTCCGTGAACGCCGCGTGAAATTCGCCCGCGGCGTTGCTGCTCCGCAGCCCTTGTGTTACATTCTGGCCATGAAGTCATTTGCCCCCATTAACGCTGAAATGTGTTGTTGCAAAGCTATCTGCTGTCCGCATTCACATTCTGGCGTGAGGAAATGGCTGGGCTAAAGCACTTCGACAAGCTGCCTTCTCCAATGTACCCACCGCCAGAAATCGAACTGGCAGGTGGGTTTTCTATTTATGGTCCAAGATATCCTGGCCTGATTTGGAGATTTGAGAATCCGGAGGCAACCGCAGCATGAAATGAGTTTGTCGCAAAGGGGCTGGTGGCGAAGTGGCTAACGCGCGGGTCTGCAAAACCTGTATTCGCGGGTTCAATTCCCGCCCAGCCCTCCAATTTCTGAAAGAACTATTAACACCAGAGCCGCAAGAACGCCCGGGGCACAGTAAGAACGTCAGCGTCGCGAGACGTCGCCCCGCAACTTGAAACTCGACCCCCCTATTTGCTCGCCGCATTATCGCCCGGCACTTTCGGCGGATCAAAAAGTTCCAGCCTCACATGCCAGCTCGTAGACTCACGCGGCTTGAGCGTCACCAGGCCGGTGTCCATGCCCTTCCACTCCGCGCCAAACGCGTCCATGTAGTTGTACTGTTCTTCGATCGCGCAGAACGTGTCGCCCTTCGCCGACCACAGGTGCAGCGTGCGAATCTCCGGAGACAGCCCGCGCACGCGTATTGCATAGTTTGCCTTAGGGTCAGCGAGCCACGCGTCAATACTCTTTCCGCTGTCGCCCGCCCCGGCCAATCCAGTCCGCGTCAATTTTGAAAAGTTAATCGAGGTCGAGGCATCCGGCATCGTCGCGCCCTGCGGCGAGCGATAATCCTTCGGCGTTCCTTCCACCGGCTTCAACTCTCCCGTGGGCCGGCCGTCAATCGCGTCCACCACGCCATACAAATCTGCCGGCAAATGCACGCGTGCCTGCGCGCGATCCCCGCTCAATATGCGAAGAAACGGATGCCAGCCCATCCCCATCGGTTCCGCCTCATCGCCCACGTTTGTCGCCGTCACCTGAATATCCACCGCGTCGCCCGTCAGCGCGATTCTGAAGTGCACATCGGTTTTTGAAAGCCAATATCCGTTGAAGTCACCGGCATGAATCACCGCAGTCAGCGTCTGCCCGTCACGTGTATTCCTCACATGCAGGTCCTCCGTCTTCATCATGTTCAGCAGGCCATGCACGCTGTAGTGACCGAGATAATCGTTCGGCAAGTGAATCGTCTTCCCGTGCCACACCACGTTCACCAGGCTCTTATCCGCGGAGAGTTCTCCGCCTGCGCGGCTGGTAAAGGGAATCAGAAACGCCCCGCCAAAAGAATGATTCAGGTTGCCGAAAGCATCATCCCCTTGCCCGGTCAGCTTTTGCGCCGCTACATCCAGCGACGGCGACCGCAACAGCTCTGTCTCGCCCTTGCCCGGCAAATTCGCCGTGATCTGAAAGGTATTCAGCCCACGCCCCGGCAGCAGAGTAATCGAGGTGAACTCACGCTTGGCACCGTGCGAGGTTGCCTTGCGTTCCAGCCGCAGAGGCGGCATTCCCCCAATCAGCGGCTGTTTAAGCGCCTGCTCGCGCGCCTGCCCGGCCGCCGCGCCAGGTGAGAACAACACCAAACCACAAAGCAAAACACCAACCAAAACGAAATGCGCGCGCAGCATCCTCAACCAGCCAACATTCATGCAGGCAATCTTTGCTTGCCCGGCAGAACAGAGTCAAGCCCCGGCAGAACACAGTCGAGCGAAGATTGCGCTCGCACCAGCTGCCCCATCCTTCCGCTTCTTTCTGCGGCAGGGGGGATAGCACGCTCTAATAGCGGAGGCCAAGTCTCATCGGAAAATCTTCTTCGCCATCTTCAAGTGCCGGCATGTCGCAGTGTTCTCGGACGATCGTACGATGACGGGCACACAGCGCCATGTGGCCCGCTGCGATCGCAACCGCAGCCAGAACCAAGTGCGCCGCACTCATCTCGATCCAGGGCTCCGCAATCAGCGGGAGCAAAGCCACGGCGGGCGCGAATGCGAGGTACTTCAGCAGCGATGCGGCGAGGTTGGGCTGCTCCCTGGTTGGCTCGCCGGTGAGGGGAACGATTTTGACGTTCAGAAAAAAGATGTCGGTGAGCAGCAGGCACATTCCCGCGCCAATGAGCAACAGGCTCAATGTTGCCGGAAAGGTAAGAAGTTCTAGCGGAGCAAAGATGCGAAATACAACGCAGGCTCCGAGGGTGATGACCAGCCCCCACAAGAGCACCCAGGTCTTGGTCGCCTGCAACTGTTCGATGGCCGCCGGAAAATGCGGAGGTCTTCCGTGGACCAGGCGGAACACCCAGCTTCCTTGCTGATTCCCGGGAGAGACGAATGCCAAGCGCAGTCCCGCGATCGTCCAAAACGCGACAATTCCAACCGCCGCGCGGATGCCATCGGAAGAGATTTCCATGTGAATCTGCTGGTGCACGACTGCCAGCCGGAGAATCGACGCGGCAACCACAGAGACTCCGACACCACCGTAGAGAACAAGATAGATGCGGTACCGTGGGACCCGCAGCAACGTTTGGCTGATGAAATGAAAGACGGCGCGACGGAGCGGAGTTCGCACCAACGATACCTGCGCGAGCTTTTGCAGAGGAGATGCGACCCAATTTCGATTTGCATGCGTTCCTGGGCCTTCAACCAGTTGCCGCACTCTACGTATGTAGGCGATTGGGTAAGCAAGCGCCGCCAGGCCTGTCGTCGCCAGCAGAGCGACGCATCCAATATGTGCAAGCCTTGAATAGATAGGCATCGCCGACGGTCCTTCCATCAGCCGCTCGTAGATGCCGAGAAACCAGAAGGGCGGAAAGCATAACGCAAATGTGCTGCCCGACCGGAGCATCACAGGTACCGCACCTGAGATCACGGGAAACAGCAGGAGAAGCATCAAAAGTGCAGTAATCAGCAGACCCTGGACCCAAAGAGCGACCTTGCGGAACAACCGTTCACCGAGAACAGAAAGTAATGCGCCTTGCAGCGCCAAAACAAGAACAGCTGCGTACAATCCGCTGCAGGCCACTGCCAGAATATGGCCCGCGAGAAATCGCGGCAGATTCGGCGGGTCAATGGCGGCGGGAAGAACGAACGGCGCGACTACATTCGCATCGAACAAGAAACCGCCAACCAGAATTCCGATAGCAGCAACACGCGCCAGAAAGAGCCGCCGATTGGGAATTGGCAAAGCCGTCAAAACAAAGACATCGAGTAGATCGGGGAAAAACAGATCCCACTCAAACACCGTCGCAATGCCCATCGCGACGAACGAATACATAACAAAAAACAAATGATGATTCACCTGCAGCCAGTATGGAGGTGACCCTCCGTGAGAGTTGCGACCGGGCGGCCATCCGGGAAAGGGGTGATACACGGGCCATAAATACAACGTAACAACGACTTCCGGAAGGCCAACTGCGAAGGCAATCAGCACCAGCCGAGTTTTGGCGTCTCCGTCAGGCGAGGCGGTTTCATGATTGAAAAAGCGTTCAAGAAAATGACGCAGAAGCAGTGAGAACTGGCTGCGCTGAGGAGCTTGCACCTGGCCGAGCGCCGCCTGGGCGTTCAAAGAGAGCGCTTCTGGCTCCGACATCATGAAGAGCCGCTGGAATTCCTCACGAATGGCCAATGTGCATCACCTCTACCATCTGCTCCGCGATACGCCTTGTGTCCTGCTGCTGTACGAGTTGCGCAAAAACGCTTTCTAAATTCGGCAGGTTCATCAAGTTCGCAAGATCGGTGGGGCGCGCGTCGGCCAAAATTCTTCCCTTCGCAATTACGATGACGCGATTGCAAACTTGCTCGACCACTTCAAGCACGTGCGAAATGTAGAGGATCGCTTTCCCCCGTGCCGCGAGCAGCTCAAGCAGGTCTTTAAACAGCCGCGCTGAAACAACGTCGAGGCCTGACAGGGGTTCGTCGAAGATCAGAAGCTTGGGGTCGTGCAGCAGAGCGGCGGCAATCAGTACGCGCTGGCGCATCCCCTTCGAATACGAGGAGATTGGCGAGTACTGCCAGGACTCAAGATTCAAGAGCCTCAGCAGGCCGGTCGCTTTTGCTTCAATCAGCGGTTCGTCAAGTCCACGCAGTCTTCCCACCAACTGCAGATATTCCAATCCGGAGAGGTAACTATAAAGATGGGCCTCTTCCGGTACGTAGCCAAGAACGCTGCGGAAGGCGACCATATCTTTGCTAATATCCTCACCTTCGAACAGCACGCGCCCTTCATTCGGCCGCAGCATCCCGGTAATGATCTTCACCGTCGTCGATTTGCCGGCCCCATTCGGACCTAGGAAACCGACGATCTCACCGGGCCCGACCTTGAAGCTGACATCTTCGATGGCGGGAATGGTTCGAAAGCTTCGGTAGAGGTTCTTGAGCTCCAGCACAGATCACCCTACCCCTATGTAGCAATCGGCATACAGGATTGTCAAGTAGTTCTCTACATAGGTACAATTCGCCATGGCCCTGGACGCAAAACTTTCGCACACAGCGGCGATGATCTTGCAGGCGATCGACGCCGGTTTGGTCTACGGCTTCAGCATTATGGAGATGACTGGCCTGCCGAGCGGGACGGTCTATCCGGCAATGCGGCGTCTGGAACGCGATAAGCTCATCTGCTCGCGCTGGGAGCGGCAATCCATTGCCGATACCGAACAGAGGCCGGCGCGCAAGTACTACAAACTGACTGCGGCCGGCGCGGAGGCGCTTAAGGCATCTCGGAATCGCTATCCATTGCTCGAGCGCATGATCCCGTGTGTAGAGGAGAAGTCGTTATGACGCCCTCCGCGGAACCGATTTTTCGTGCGATCGATCGCGGGCTTTTGCGTTGCGCGTCCTTGCTTGTACCGGAAAGGCAACGAGCGGAATGGCGTTTGGAGTGGGAATCGGAACTATGGCATGCACGGCGGTCGAATGGCGCCTTTTGTACGGTTTCGTGGCGGGCTGAACGTGAAATCGCGGAATTCTGCTTTGGAGCATTTCAGGACGCGGCATGTCTTCGACGCCTTTGGAGACAGAATCAACCGCGATTTGTCCCGCTTCACGGTTCGGCCGCACAATGCCTTTTCTGCCTCGGCGGCCTACTGCTCGTCGGTTATCTCCTCTCGATTCTCTTGCCCGGCGTTCGTGCAGTGCACGATTTTTCAAGCGCCCAAGTGAGGCCGGGAACGATATTGATTCAGGATGAAAAAGCGAACAATGACTCGGTTCCGACGATGGCAATCGATCAGGTCAGGATCTGGGAGCGGGGTAGACAGAGGTATGTCGACGGGTTTGCATTCTATCGCGTCGCCGCAGAATCTATAGAGCTCGGCCCTCATGCTCGGTGGTACGTGGCAGATAGCCCAGGCCAGCTCGAATCTCTTCGCCGTCGCAGGTTGGTCTCTGCACTACTGAGCGCCAAATGAGGAAGCACGAAGCGATATGCCGCGTCTGGTTCTGAGCGAGCGAGTGTGGAGACAAAAGTTCGGGGCCAATCCAGACATCGTCGGCACGGTGCTACTTGTTGGGTCGCGACCTGCGCGGGTCGTGGGAATTGCGCCAGGCGATGCCTGGAGGCTTCCTGGAAACAGCGACGCATGGTTACTAAAACCTGACTCCGAGATTAGTCCCAACGGTCGAGGATATGTTGTCGCCCATTTGACGCGGAGCGGCAGATCGGAAATGTCTGGCGGCCATGTCAATATCGCTTTCTATGATTCGCGAAGAGTGGAACACGATTTCATGGGAAAATCCCTTGAAGAACAAACGCCGGGACCGGGAGATATCTACTGGTTCGGAGTTCTTCTAGCCTTCTTTGCGTTGCCCGCTATCGCCTCTGTTTCACTTGCGGAATACAGCTTCAGCTCGCGCACGCCTTCCTGGATTCGGAGAGCAATTCGGCTTGGCTTTCTCGGGATGAAGTTTGTTTTGATCATGCTGATCACTTACTATTCATCGGTCGATTTAGCCTATTGGCATTCTTCGGTGTCCTCGCCCTCTGGAGTCTATGTACAGTTATTCACTTCCTTCACGGTTTTTCTGTTTGGAATGCGATGGGCGCTTTCGGACCAGCGTCATCGTTGCCCTGTCTGCCTCAGGCGTGTGATCAATCCGGCACAAGTTGGATTGGCATCCAGAACCTTCTTGGCCTGGAACGGAACCGAGCTGATCTGCGCGGATGGACACACACTCCTGCATATCCCCGGATTGCCGACCAGTTGGTTCAGCACACAACGATGGTTGTATCTCGATACTTCCTGGGACTTTCTGTTTGCCGGCTCGGGCGTGGGATGACGACCGAGAAGAGGCCGGACTTCGATGCTCGCACCGAATTTTTAGGAAATCACAGTGCGACTTTAAATCAGGCTGGCACAGTGAACGCACGATCCGCGGATCGAATAGCACATGAGTTGTCGGCAAGAATGAAGCCGCCCACGCGAGGAGCCTGTGCCCTTCGCGCCGCCCCCAAGCATGTCAAGCCCTCCGCCACCTCGGCCTCCCGCATCCCCTTGATTCCACGCCGAATTCTCCCCGCCCGCAGTTTGCCGATCATTTCGCCCCTTCGGCGCATACTGAAAGCAAGTTGAAACTCCGGGGCCGGGAGGAACTAGCCACTAACCGCTCCCACTAAAGACTGCCTTAGGAGGTCCGAAACTACAGAGGGAGTGATTTTCCACTCAAATTAGCGCAAAACGACACCTAACCTGTTCAGAATCAGCAAAACTGCCTCAAAACCCACATTGATTTTTTGCGATTTTTGTTGATTTTCGTGCGCAAAATGGCCCTTTTGGGCCCCAAACGCCCCGGGTTTTCGTGGTCTGGTGTTCTCTGTGATTTCGGGCGTGAAATGGTGAAGAGGCGGCGCGTGTCATTTTCCGCGGCGCCAGTTAGGCTCGACCAGCACGCGTGCCCGCAACGGCTTCAGCTTCCGCTCGATGAGCTAGAAGCTAGAGGCTGGAAGCTGGCAGCTGCTTCTCACGCTTTGCCGATCACCTTCGCCAGCGTCGCGCCAATCTCGGCCGGCGACACCACGACGTGAATGCCCGCTGCGGTCATGGCCTTCATCTTGTCGGCCGCCGTCCCTTGTCCGCCGCTGATGATCGCGCCTGCGTGGCCCATGCGCCGCCCCGGAGGCGCGGTCTGCCCGGCGATAAAACCGACCACCGGCTTCTTCACATGCTGTTTCACAAACTCCGCCGCCGCTTCTTCCGCCGATCCGCCGATCTCGCCGATCATAATGATCGCTTCGGTCTCCGGATCGTCATTCAGCAACCGCAGCGCATCGATATGCGTCGTGCCAATAATCGGATCGCCGCCGATGCCGATCGCCGTCGACTGCCCAATTCCGCGTTGCGTCAGCTGGTGCACGGCCTCGTATGTCAGCGTGCCCGAGCGCGAAACAATCCCAATCGAGCCTTCTTTGTGAATCCGCCCCGGCATAATGCCGATCTTCGCCTTGCCCGGCGAAATCACGCCCGGGCAATTCGGCCCAATCAGCCGCGACTTCGACGTCTTCAGTTTGGCCCACACTTTCACCATGTCGAGCGTCGGAATCCCTTCGGTGATGCACACAATCAGCGGAATCCCCGCGTCCTCGGCCTCGAGAATCGCGTCTGCGGCAAACGGCGGCGGCACAAAGATCATGGTCGCGTTCGCGCCCGTCTCTCGAACCGCGTCAGCGACGGTGTTGAACACCGGCCAACCCTCGTGTATCGTCCCGCCCTTGCCCGGCGTAACTCCGCCAACCACTTTTGTCCCGTACTCCGCGCAGCCCTTTGCGTGGAACGTGCCTTCTTTGCCGGTAATGCCCTGCACAATCAGCCGCGTATTTTTATCAACCAATACTGACATGAGAAACAGCTCCTAGCTGCTAGCCACTAGCTTTTCAAAGACTGAATGAAAGCCCCAAGCATCTTCGATGTTTCAATGCAAAGGGATTCCGCTTTCTTTCGCATTTCTTCATTGCCAATTCTCAATCGCTCGGCAAGTAAGAGTTGCGTGTGAACTTCGTAATTTGAACCCAGTGCAATATTGAGAAACTGCTTAAAGTCCCGATCTGTAGCCCTTCCCCGGCCCTCGGCGATGTTGCTTGCAATCGAAATACTGGCGCGGCGAAGCTGAGAAGTTAGTCCGTATATCTCTTCCTTCGGAAACGTCTTGGTGAAGTTGTAGACAGCTTCACTCAGTTCCATTGCTCTCTGCCAAACGATCAGGTCCTGAAAATCTTGTGACAAACAGCATCTCCCCGAGCGGCGGTTTCGAGCTAGCGGCTAGAAGCTAGGAGCTAGAAGCTGCTCTTACGACCATTTCAGCTGCCTCTTTCATCGTTGCGCCAACTTGAAAATTCAATCCCGATTCCTTCAGAATCTTGCGTCCCTCTTCCACGTTCGTGCCCTCGAGCCGCAGCACAATCGGAACTTTTACTTCCAGATTCCGCGCCGCAGCCACCACGCCTGTCGCCAGCCGATCAACGCGCAAAATGCCGCCAAATATATTGATGAAAATGGCCTTCACGTTTTTGTCGGAGAGCAGAATCTCAAACGCGTGCTCAATTTGCTCCTGCGTTGCGCCGCCGCCCACATCCAGAAAGTTCGCCGGGCTTCCGCCAGCATACTGAATAATGTCCATCGTCGCCATCGCCAGGCCCGCGCCATTCACCATGCAGGCAATCGTCCCGTCGAGCTTGATGTAGTTCAGCGCGTATTTACTCGCCTCAACTTCCAGCGGATCCTCCTCGGCCACATCGCGCAGCGCCTTGATGTCGGGATGGCGAAACAGCGCATTGTCGTCGAAGGTCATCTTTGCGTCGAGCGCGAACAGCCCGCCGTCGGTCGTCGTGATGAATGGATTGATCTCCAACAGCGACGCGTCCGCTTCAATGAACGCTTTGTACAAGCTCTGGAAGAAAGTGACTGCGTGATTGATCTGCGCAGGCTTCAGCCCCAGCGCAAAAGCCAGCTTGCGCGCCTGCCACGCGCCAAAACCAACCGCCGGATCAATCGTTTCTTTGAAAATAGCTTCGGGCGTCTTCGCGGCGACTTCTTCAATCTCCATGCCGCCGGCCTGCGAAGCCATAAACACCAGCTTGCCCTCGTTCCGGTCAAGCACAATGCCCAGATAAAGCTCGCGCTCAATCGCCGCGGTCTCTTCGATCAGCAGCCGCTGCACCTTCTGCCCCTGCGGCCCGGTCTGGTGCGTCACCAGCGTCATGCCCAGAATGTTCTTGCTGTGCAGTTCGGCATCTTCGCGTGTCTTGGCCACTTTCACGCCGCCGCCTTTGCCTCGGCCTCCCGCGTGAATTTGCGCCTTCACCACTACGCCCGGCGCGCCCTCGGCAAACAGCTTGCGCGCCACAGCAACGGCCTCCTCGAAGGTCGCGGCTTCCTCGCCTTTGGGCACGGCGACGCCATACTTCGCCAAAATTCCCTTTGCTTGATACTCGTGAATTTTCATCTTTGGATTGAGTCCGCCAGGCTGGAGTTCGTTGAGAGGCTTCAGCGCGCAGGCCTTCAAATGCAGGGCCATCGCGACAATTCAACTTGCAGGTCCATACTATCTTGGCGCACGAAGCCCAAGCAAACCGAGCATCGCCAAACCGAACGTGGTCGCAGAGCGAACATCGCGGGCTTGCCGTTACCATGGAAGTGATATGGCGCAATTGAAAGAACTGCTCAAGCCACTGGCCGAGGACGGCGCAGCGCTCACCCGTGAGCAGGCTGCCGAAGTCCTTGAGGAGATCCTCGCCGGCAGCGTGCCGGATGTGGAAACAGCTGCGCTGTTGACGGTCCTCGCCACGCGCGGCGAGCAGGCTCCCGAGCTGGCCGGCTTTGTAGACGTGATGCGCCGGAACTCCGTACCGTTGCCGTTCACCGATGCCGAGCGCGACGAGCTCGTCGATTGTGTCGGCACCGGCGGTGGCGGCCCGCAAACCTTCAACATTTCCTGCGCTGCGGCCCTCGTAGCCTCAGCCGCCGGAGCACGCGTCGCCAAACACGGCAACCGCGCCATCACTTCGCTCTGTGGCGCAGCTGATGTTCTTGAAGCCCTCGGCGTTCCCATCGAGCTCTCGCCAGAACTCGCCGTCGAATGTCTCCGCGAAACAGGCTTCGTCTTCCTCTTCGCGCCGCTCTATCATCCGGCAATGAAGGCTCTGGGCCCGCTCCGCCGCGCACTCGGCTTCCGTACGATTTTCAACTTGGTAGGCCCGCTCACCAATCCCGCACACGCGCGCACGCAGGTGATCGGAGTGCTCGCCCCCAGCCGCGTTTTGCTCGTTGGCCGCACGCTGGTGATGCTGGGCGCCAAACGCGCCTTCGTTGTCCATGGAACTGACGGCATCGACGAGCTCACCACCACTGGCGAATCCATCGTTGCCCGCATTGAGGAGAACGAAAAAGGCGAGCCCCAACTCAAGGCCGCACGCATCACACCAGAGATGGCCGGGCTGCCGCGCGCTACCATCGATCAGTTCACTGGCGGCGACCTGGCTACCAACAAGGACCTGCTCTATGACGTGATCACGGGCACACAGGGCGCACGTCGCGACGTCGTCCTCCTTAACGCCGCAGCGGTTTTGGTCGCCGCAAGTTTGGCCGGCGATCTAAAACAGGGCGTCGCAATGGGTGCCGAGGCAATCGACTCCGGCCAGGCAGCCGCGACACTTGCAAAACTGCAACAGTTTGGCGCCAGGCACGCGACAAAACAGTAGCAGCACAAGGCAAAATGCGTCAAACTCACTAAGACGGGTTAAGGGCGCGTAGAGTTTAGTCGATGGAAAAGAATCATCCCGCTATCGCAGCTTTCCAGGTTCACGCCGCCGACAATGTCGCCACGCTCCTCGGCGATGCCGCGGAGGTTTCGCTCATAGCTATCGTCGGCCCGGCAGGGAAGCGCAACATCATTGCCCGCGAGAGGATCGAGCTTGGCCACAAAATCGCGCTCGCGCCGATCGCCGAAGGCATGTCAATCAGTAAGTTCGGTGTCGTCATCGGAATGGCCACGCGCCGCATTGAGGCAGGCGAATGGGTTCATCTCCACAACTGCCGCAGCCAGCTCGACGAGCGCTCGGGTTCATTCGACGTCCACACCGGCGCACCTGGAGACAACGCCTATGCATAACCGCAGTTGGGCAGGCTATCTTCGCCCCGACGGCCGCAAGGGCATTCGCAATCATCTTCTCGTCGTCTACACGGTCGAGTGCGCGAGCTTCGTTGCGCAGGAGATCGCCAAAGGCGAGGCGGACGTGCACGTAATCGGTTTCCCCGGCTGTTATGACAACGACTACGCAATCCGCCTCATGCTCGCGCTGGCCACGCACCCCAACGTTGGCGGCGTGCTTTGCGTCGGCCTCGGCTGCGAATATACGCAGCCGCACCGCATTGCCGAGGCAGTCCGCAACTCCCGCCGCCCCGCGGAGTCGTTCTTCATTCAGGAGCATGGCGGCACGCGGTTGAGCATTGCGCTGGGCAAGGAGAAGATTGCATCGCTGCGCAAGCGCGCCGATGAAGCCGCAATCAAAACGCCAATGACATGGGCCGACCTGATCATTGGCGCCGAATGTGGCGGGTCTGACGGAACCTCGGGCCTTGCCGGCAATCCTGTCGTCGGCCGCGCCTTCGATCGTCTTGTCGACCGTGGCGGCACAGCAATCTTCGAAGAGGTCGTCGAGATGATCGGGCTGCGCGATCTGATGATCTCGCGCGCAGCCTCGCCTGATGCCGCGCAGCAATTGGGCCGCACGTACGACAAAGCGCTCGGTTACTGCAAAGCCGTCCGGCAATACTCCGTCGCGCCGGGGAATTTCGCCGGGGGACTCAGCACCATCGAAGAAAAAAGCATGGGCGCGTTTGCCAAAGGTGGCAGCCAGCCCATCCAGGGCGCGATCCGCGTTTCTGAGCGTCCCCCTCACGCCGGCCTATGGCTGCTCGATTCGGTGCCCGACGACCACTTCATGCAATTCGGCTACACCAACCCCAACGACACCGAAGGCATCATGGACCTGATCGCTGCCGGATCGCAGATCGTGCTCTTCATTACAGGTCGCGGCAGCGTGATCGGCAGCGCTGTTGCGCCGTTGATTAAGGTCACCGGCAATGAGCGCACTTATCGAAACATGATTGAAGACATGGATTTCAATGCCGGCCGCATTTTGAGCGGCGAGCTGACCATGGACGAAGCTGCCGAAGAGCTGATGAATCTGATTGCGGACGTGGCCTCAGGCCAGCCCAGCAAACCCGAGCAACTTGGCCACCGCGAGTTCTTCCTCATGTACAAGCATCAGGATGTGCCGTCTCTTGAAGCCGGTTGCCGGGCCTAGAGCAGTCCCGAGCCTAGAGCAGTCCCGACCTCCCAGCGATTCGCCGCGAAAGAATCCACGAAAGCATTGGAACGACAAGCGCGACTGCGACCCATCCGGCCGGCTCCAGCGCGTGAACATTCACCGCGGTCAAGTGCGGTTGCACAAACGGAATCTCTCGCGCAGATCTCAGGCCCGCGCGCACCATTTCAAATCCGCCCCAGCCGAAAAGAGAAACGCCCAGTGCAATTCCGGGCAACGCACGCAGCCACGGAAAGGGAATTGGTTTGGGCATTGCTGCTTCTTCACGCACCCGTTCCATCGTCGCCGCCAGAAAGCCCGACGAAGGAATCAACTCCTCCTCAGCCGTCAGAATTCGGTTAATCGCGGCGTCATCGGTCTCCGGTTTCACATTGGGTTTCATTGCAGCACCTCCTTTTTAGACTGAAGCGAAGCGTCTAGCAGCGGTGCATTTTGTTCGTTCAAGTGCGGAAATCTTTTTCGAAGCAGCTCGCGGCCCCGCGCCAGCCGTGCCTTTACCGTTCCCTCAGGCAAACCCATCGTGCGCGATGCGGCAGCCACATCCATCTCATGAAAGTAGTAAAGCACCACCGGCTCGCGGTAGCGTTGCGGCAGCGCCAGCACAGCTCTCCGCACAGCTTCGTGGCTTTGTTTCTCGGTTAGGCCATCGTGCTGCGTAGCGGGGCCGGCAGGCTCGGCCACATCTTCCAACGGCACATTCACCGCCGGAAACCGCTGCAGCTCAGAGCGAAACACATTTGCCGCAAGCGCGAACAGCCACGTCGAAAAGCTTGACTCGCGCCTCCATCCCGCCAGCCCTCGCCACGCGCGCAAAAAGGCTTCCTGAGCCATCTCTTCAGCGCGACCCCGATCGCGGCAGTAGCGCCAAGCCATGTTCACCAGCGGCCCCTGCCAGCGGCGAACAATCCCTTCGAAGGCCTGCACCTCGCCGGCCAGCACACGGTCCACATCGGCCACGTCCTCTTCGGCGCTCATCGTTGCGGCCATCTCGAAAAGCGCTCCTATCCAGATCGGCTCAAACTTTATTTAGCGTCCTCGAACTCGCCTGGTCAAACCGGCTCAATCCCGCCCAAGCCCGGCTAAGCCTGTTCAAGCCTGCTCAAACCTGTACGACCATCCCCGTCCGCTTCCGGTTGCATTTTCTCTAGATGAATCTTTCTCGAGAGATTTTGCAACCGAACGCCGGTCCTTCATGTCGTACCAGTCGCAAGGGGGAAATCCCCGGCAAGGAGGAAAAGATGTTCCCAGGAACAGGAAATAGCGTCCAGACGCTCGCAATTATGTTTCCGGTCGCCATCATTTTGGTGGTGTTTGCATTCGTTAGCGTTCTCCACTGGATCGACAGCCAGCGCAAAGAACGCGATGCGTTCTACAAAGCGGAGACTCTCCGTCGGGTGACCGAGGCCTCCGGCGAAGGCGCCCAGGCCGCCATCGAACTGATGAAGGCCGACGAGCGGCTCAAGCGGATCAAAGCCCGCGAGGGTCTGAAGATCGGCGGCCTCATCAACATTGGCGTTGGAGTTGGCGTGATGATCTTCCTGCATGAGCTGCTTGCCGGGACCGCGATCTATCTTAGCGGGTCCATTCCGGCTCTGATTGGCGTGGGCCTCCTGGTTTACGTGTTCCTTCTCGCCGCGCCAATCGAGTAGCAGTCGAGCGCGGCTGGGGCAGGAGTCGGGTAAAAGTCGACCAGTTAGTCTCAGGCTCATCGCGCGAGCACAACTCCGCTTCTGTCGAGCTCGCGCGCCGATCCCGATCGCCCGCTCAACGGCCCGGCCTGGCGTTTGACGAACCCGCTGCAAGCCGCGACAATAGAAGAGTTGTCCTGCCAAACGTGGGCCTGTGGCGCAGCTGGGAGCGCGTCCCGGCACGGCCGGGAAGGTCGTAGGTTCGATCCCAGTCACGTCCAGCAAATTTTCGGTATGCCAGCCGTTTACATCCTGCAAAGTCAAAGCAGCGATCGCTTTTATATAGGATCAGCCGCGGATGCCAAGACTCGATTGGCAGAGCACCAGCGCGGACGGACGCCATCCACTCGCGGCAGAGGCCCGTGGATCCTTGTCTATCAGGAGAATTTCGCCACAATTGCGGAAGCACGGCGCCGCGAAAGGCAATTGAAGAGCTGGAAATCTCACCGCACGATCCAAATGCTGATCGACTCAAAGCAGTAACCCGCTAGCGCGTCCCGGCGTAGCCGGGAAGGTCGTCGGTTCGATCCCGATCCCCCCGCTCAACGGCCCGCCCTGGCGTTTGACGAACCCGCTGCAAGCCGCGACAATAGAAGAGTTGTCCTGCCAAACGTGGGCCTGTGGCGCAGCTGGGAGCGCGCTTCCATGGCATGGAAGAGGTCGTCGGTTCGATCCCGACCAGGTCCACCAAAAAGTCTCAAGATTTGTGCGATTTGGGACTTTTCCTCACACATTGCCGTGTTTCCCCGCGAAAAACTAGGCTTCGGCCCTCGAAGGACACCGGAGAGAGTTCTCCGCTTGCAGGATTCCGGTGGAAATAGGCCCCATTCTCTGATCGGGAATGGCGAGTGTCCTTCGGACGTCGGAAATTTCCGGCGATTCTCGAATTCAATGCCGATCTTAGGAGCGCTGGGTGCCCTGCTCGACTGGCGCATACCTCATGGAAGCTGATGCAAAGCCGACATATTGGTACTAATCTTGGTACTAATCCAGGTCGACGAGTGACTTGGCGATTTGGCATCATTCGAGAAACCCTCAATGCGACCTTGATGTTTGCCATCTATTGATCTAAGGCCAAATAATCAATAGCTTAGCGCGACGCTGGCGTTAAAATCTACGCACTCCCATGAACGATGAATCCAACGTGCTGAAATAGACCCAGCCCCAACGAAACTGTCAACAGGGGCAATTTGATTGGGCTCCGGTCCGAAGCTCACAGTGACCAGTTCGTGCTTTTTGTAGCGCGATTTAGAGAAAGATGGTGGAAGAACATGGCCCGCATCGAAGACCACAAATACAGCATCGCAGAGGCATTTCTGGAATGCTCCTACATCATCCCGGACTATCAGCGCGAATACGTCTGGACGGATAAAGAGGTGTATCAACTGCTCGAGGACATAGACGAGCAGATCGATGCAGGGGCGACGCGGGAATACTTTATCGGCACCGTGCTGGTTTCGCCGACGGATCAGAAAAACCACTATGAGGAGATAGATGGCCAGCAACGGCTAGCTACCGCTTGGAAAAGCAGACATCGCAAACGATTGCCCTTCAGGACGCTGATGCTGAGATTGAGCCTGTTCCGACAGCCGGCGGGGGGCACAAGCCGGAACCGGAAATGGACAGGTTGTCCAACATCATCAAGACATTCAACGAGCAGTTTGGGAACGTTGATTGGAAAGACGGGGACAAGATTCGCAAGGTCATCGCAGAGGAGATTCCGGCGAAGGTTTCTGCCGACAAGGCCTACCAAAATGCCATGAAGAATTCGGATCGGCAGAACGCCCGCATTGAGCACGACAAGGCCCTTCAGGAGGTGATCGTGGCGCTGCTTTCGGACCACGCCGAACTCTTCAAGCAATTCAGTGATAATCCGTCGTTCAAGAAATGGCTAAGCGATACGACCTTCCAAACCACCTATACACCGTCCGCTTCCGGTTCGCCGTGACCATGAACGGTTTGAAGCGGGTCTAAGTCGCTCTGGACCAGGGTTGTGCGGAAGCACCACCGTGCAATTGACATTTCCGCTATTCGCCTTCGGGAAGTCGCTTACTCTTCAAGGTAAATGGTTGTCCGTTTTGCCGTTTCGCCCGCACGACTTTTTTCCGCAATAGTTTTGGTCCCTCATCAACGAGAAGCAATTCTTTGTCGCGTTCCCCAATCCCGGGTTCTTCATATTCGGATCTTGAGACCGCCCTCTGAAGCAGTGGTTTCTGTGGATTGGGGAACCACCGGCGGAGTTCTGGCGGAATTGGGAGTTGATTGGCGTTTTCTTCAACTGCGACCCATCTCTCCCTGGGAGGAATTTCATGGGTCCGCCCGAAGAGTTCTTCAACGATGTCCACAGTCGCCCATGATGAAGCTGCACCCAAGAGTGCAGCATCTGGGACCTTTGGTCCCACTACTTTGGGTCGTGGCGAACCATCGTGCGAAGCATACAGACGCGCATCAAGAGTAACTCCTCCTTTCGCGGGGCGGCGGCCAGTATCGCGAATTGCCGCCTCATACAATATCTCTTGCCCCGACGCCTCATCGAGAAGAGAGATAACAATGTTCTTGTCGACATTTCTCAGATTGCGATAATCTTCGTCGGATCTCCCGAAGACCGTTAACTTTTGTTCACTATCGATGGCGGATCGGATTCCTCGGAGTTCGAGAACCCAGATCTCCTCCTCTTGATCAATCTGCTGCAACCATTTGTAATAGCTGACCGCATTCACATCGAACGGCACGCATCTCGCTCGAATTGCCTCTAGGAAGTTGACCGCATCCGAATATAAGGCACATTCAGCAGCAAGCCGAATTCTCAGGGAGGCCTCGATGTTCACACCGGTAAGCGCCCTGGCAGTCCAATTGTGGCTACCAACCCAGAGCTCAGAGGGGCCGGACAAGTAATCGAAGAGCAGGATCTTGGGATGCAGGAGGTGAGGGGGAACTTTCGATTTCAGTTCGCCCGGTTGAGGATTGGGGTTAAGTAGATACAAGTAAATGTTCGCACCAGCGATTTTCATCTGGCACAGCCGATCAATATCGGTTGGCAGATGGATGTCGACGCAGAGGAAACCGTTATCCGATAGGCGCTCCGATAGGTTGGGTCCCAATTCCTTATTGCCCACGCACCAATATGCAACGGCGGCGCGAAGTTTCTCGGATGTCTGCAGCGCGGGTTTCAGTCTTCCGACGATCTCTCGGTAGTCGAATCCGGGTACAAACTCGATATCAGTAACGCCATTCAGCGAATCTGCCATTGATCGCTTTTGGAAACCTCGCAACTTGAGTTTACTTGACAGTCGAAAATATATAGCTGATATTCTTCGGCTGACTCGGCGTACCAGAATAGTAATTACCGTTCATGCGCTATAGATAATATCGAAAAGTTGATTACTCACTTCGTGACGCTTCGCACGCAATTCCTTGAAAACATTGCGTAGTCTCGCAGGGGTTGACGGCGTTCTCCCAAAGAAATAATCCTGCGCATTAATGCCAATTTCTGCGCATTCATGCCCGCGAGAAAAGGCGCACGAAATATTTCGCCCGCGCTCGAATTGTTATTGGTATGTATAAATCTGCTCGTTACAGAAAGAGGTAGATATGGCACCGTCCACAGCAGCTCTAGAAGTGACTTACCTTCCCACAACGTCTCTCAAGCCGCACCCGCAGAACCCGCGGGTTCACACCTACAAGCAGGTGCACCAAATTGCACACAGCATAAAGGCATTCGGTTTTAATGTTCCAATCCTTGTTGATGACCGGCTAAACGTCGTTGCCGGGCATGGGAGGCTGCTCGCCGCGCAGGAACTTGGCTGGAAGACAGTTCCAGTCATCAAGCTGACCCACCTTTCGGAGATGCAATACAAAGCATTCCTTATCGCTGACAACCGTCTGACCGAAAACTCCTCATGGGATGAACGGCTCCTGGGAGAACAACTTAAAGTGCTCTCCGAATTGGAGCTGGACTTCGATCTTGAGGTCACCGGATTTGAAACGGCCGAGATCGATGTGCTGATCGACGGACTTGAAGCCATCGATGAGCCGGATCCCGACGATCGTCTCCCGGCCATTGAAACTTCGGCCGTGTCCGCCACTGGCGACCTTTGGCAGCTCGGAAAGCACCGGGTACTCTGCGGTGATTCGCTGATTTTAGAGAACTATGACCGGCTATTGGATGGAGCCAAGGCCGATCTGCTCATCACCGATCCACCCTATAACGTCGTCATCGACGGCCACGCCAGCGGTCTCGGGAGAACTCGTCACCGGGAGTTTGCCATGGCCTTGGGCGAGATGACAGACGGAGAGTTTACGGAGTTCCTGGGCAAAGTGATGACGCTGTCCATGCTGAGCAGCCAACCCGGGTCGCTCGCGTATTACTTCATGGACTTCCGCCACATCCGGCAGATCATCGCGGCCAGCCTACTCGTATACGGGGAGCCGAAGAATCTCTGCGTCTGGGTGAAGAACAACGCTGGAATGGGAAGCTTCTATCGAAGTGCACATGAACTGATCTTCCTCTTCAAGAACGGCGAGGCCTCCCATCGCAACAATATTCAGCTCGGGAAGTTTGGCCGATATCGCACTAACGTGTGGAAATACCCCTCGGCAAATACCTTTTCTCGATCAGGCCCTGATGGCGACTTGCTTGCCCTCCACCCGACGCCGAAACCGGTCGCCCTTATCGCCGATGCGATCAAGGATTCGACTCGACGAGGGGAATTGATTTTCGACCCGTTCCTTGGCTCAGGGACTGCCGTCATTGCCGCTGAACGCACGGGACGCGTCTGCTATGGCCTCGAACTCGATCCAATTTACGTGGACGCAGTCATTCGTCGCTGGCAGCGCCGCACCAAACGCGAGGCATTACACATTGAGTCGGGAGAAAGCTTCGGGGTCAGAGAAGCACGCAAGGCAAGTCAGGGCACAGCGACTACAAAGGCGAAAGGTGAATGAAAACATGAGAAACCATAGAATGACACAAGATTACGAAGTCGGCTACGGTAAACCCCCGGAAAGCGGTAAGTTCAAAAAGGGAGTCTCGGGAAACCCTTCGGGGCGACCGAAGAAACTAAAAGATTTCGGATCGCAGTTGCTACGACAACTCGACTCAAAACTGATAATTAACGAGAACGGGAAGCGAAAAGTCATTACGAAATTGGAGGGAATCGTGAAGCAGCTGCTGAACAAGTCTCTTTCCGGACATCATTCATCAACACGGCTGGTGATCCCTTGGTATCTCG